>JAEYPR010000017.1 GCA_023410535.1 Bacillota bacterium
AACAAGCTCATTTTGTGAATAACTGATCTAAGTTACTAACAAAACGATCTCTTTTTGTGAATAACTCAGCTCACTTATTAACAAAACAAGCTCTTTTTGTGGATAACCGATCTAAGTTATTAACAAAGTGAGCTCATTCTGTGAATAACTCATCTATTTCTGTGAGTAAACGATCTATTGCTGTGGATAAACGGAATTTTTCCTTCGTTCCCTGTGGATAGCTTGTGGATAACTTAATTATATATTGACACCAATTACTTACTACGGCGGTTATACCGAAAATTCACCGAGAATCGCTCCGGTTTTATTTACCCTCACGCCCATCGATCCTAAATTCCAACGGTTCACCCCTCGCCGCTGCTCTACTCCCTTTTTGCGGGGTAATTTTATCCGGCAGTTTAATTTATCAATTTCGGTTCATCAAAATACTTACTAACGTTCTACGAGAATAATGATTTTCTACAATTATGACAAACATTTGCCAAAATCCCCGCTTGGACTATTGAAGCCAAACACAATCATCATTTTTAAGTCCACACCCTTGACAATGGGCCGGTTTTCCATTATAACTAAAACATACTAAACAAATCGGAATTTAAGAAATTTATTGAATGAAGGAGACGACCAATGCTCACTCGCCACCTGGGAGATTATCGTTGGGACGGAGTATCCCTGCTTGCATATAAAGAGGAAGGCAGCCACTTCAAAGCGATCACCCGTCAAATCCTGTTCGCGGGATCGGCCGATCTTCCGTGCCAGTTGCGTTATTTTGAGATCGCGCCCGGAGGCTATTCGACATTGGAAAAACATCACCATATCCATCTGGTTTTGATCGCTCGCGGCGCCGGCCAGGTTCTGCTCGGCGATCGGATTAACCAGGTTCAAGAACACGATCTGTTTGTGGTCGAGCCGGAGCAGTGGCATCAGCTTCGGGCGACCGCCGACCAACCGTTAGGGTTTTATTGCCTGGTCAACAGTGAACGCGACCGTCCGGTCCGGCCCAATGCGGCGGACTTGGAAGCGCTGCGGCAAGATCCGACGATCGCGGCATTTATAAGGAGTTGAAAACATGAATTCCAAACCGCAATTTGGCTTCGATACCCGGATGGTCCATGCCGGCCATATTCCCGATCCGCAGACCGGCGCCCGGGCGGTGCCGATCTATCAGACCTCTTCGTTTGTGTTTTACGATTCGGACTATGCGGCGGAGTTGTTTGACCTAAAGCAATACGGTCATATCTATTCGCGGATCAGCAACCCGACTGTCGCGGTGTTTGAAGAACGGATGGCTTCGCTCGAAGGCGCGACCGGCGCCGTAGCCACCGCCAGCGGCATGTCGGCGCAGTTGGTTGCCTTAATGACCTTGTTGGAATCCGGGGATGAGATCGTTGCCTCGGCGCATCTATATGGCGGGACTACGACCCAACTTACCTATACCTTGAAGAAGATGGGCATCGCGGTGACCTTTGTCGATCCGACCGATCTCAGTGCCTGGGAGCGGGCGGTTACCCCGCGGACCAAAGCTTTCTACGGCGAACTCATCGGCAACCCGCGCGGCAGTATTTTAGATCTCGAAAAGCTAGCGGCCTTGGGCGCCAGTTACGGCATTCCCTTGATTATCGATAACACCATTGCTACCCCGTATTTGTGCCGTCCGATGGAGTATGGCGCGACGATCGTCGTCTATTCGGCGACCAAATTCATCGGAGGTCACGGCAATTCCCTGGGCGGGGTGATCTTGGATTCGGGGAAGTTCAACTACGCCAGTTTTCCGTCGCTTGCCGAGCCGTCGCCCCAGTATCACAATTTACGTTTTTACGATACCTTCGGCCATTATGGCTTCCTGATGAAAGCCCGCGCGGCCACGGTCCGCGATACCGGTTGTTGTCTCGCCCCGACTAATGCGTTTCTGCTGATTCAAGGACTGGAGACGTTGTCGTTACGGATGGACCGCCATGTCGCTAATACCTTGCAGATCGCCCGTTTCCTGGAGGAGCACCCTAAGGTCGCTTGGGTCGCGTACGCCGGTCTGCCCAGCCATCCCCAGTATGAATTGGCCCAAAAGTATTTGCCGCGGGGCGCGGGGGCGGTGCTGTCGTTCGGATTGAAACAACAGGCCGGAGCCGATATCCGGGAGACCGGCAAACGATTTATCCAACAGTTGCAACTCTTCAGCCACCTGGCCAATATCGGGGATGTCCGCAGTTTAGTGATTCATCCCGCCTCAACCACCCATCGGCAGCTCTCTGAGACGGAACTGCGCGAATGCAGGGTTGGGCCCGAACTGATCCGCTTGTCGATTGGAATTGAAACGCTGGAGGATTTACAATGGGATCTGGAACAAGCATTGCATGCCCTATAACACTGAATACGATCTTGACCCAAGAACAACAAATCTTGTATCAAAATCCGGAAACGATTCAAACCATTCTGAATCAGTACCGAACCGTTGCAATTGTCGGGTTATCCTCGGATCAACAGAAAGCAAGTTATTTCGTTGCCAGCTACCTGCGTTCGGCGGGATACCGGATCATCCCGGTCAACCCCAAAGCCGAGGCGATCTTCGGGGAGCGTTGTTACCCCAATCTGACGAGTATTCCCGAACCGGTCGACTTAGTGGATATCTTTCGTCCGGCGGCCGAATGCCTGCCCATTGTGGAAGAGGCGATCGCCATCCAAGCTAAGGCGGTCTGGTTGCAACTGAAAATCATCAATCGGGCGGCCGTTGAAAAAGCCCGCCAAGCCGGTTTGTCGACGGTGATGGACCTCTGCGTCAAGATGGAGCATGGCCGTTATCACGGCGGTCTGCATGAGGCGGGGATGAATACCGGAATCATTTCAGCCAAACGACAACACCGGTTTATTTAGCGGGTTTTGGAGAAGGTGAAACACACTTATGAACGAGGTAATGCCATGTTTATTGCAGACACCCCAGCATGCCCATTGTCCGGCGAACGTTTTTTTGTCGTTTACCTGTTATGCGGAAACAGGGAAGAGGCTTTCGCCAAAGCGACCGATATCTGTTTTGAACAGACGGTCGAGTTCCCCGACGAACTGTTGCCTAGCGGATTTATTCGTGACGGTTTGGTCGGGCGGATTGAATCGTTTGCACAAATAACCGACGCGCGTTTTCAGGCGGTCATCAGTTACGCCATTGAGACAACCGCCAACGAGCTGACTCAACTGTTAAATGTGATCTTCGGCAACATCAGCATTAAACCGGGAGTGCGGGTTGAACGGATTGAGCTGCCCCAGTCGTTGCTGAAGCACTTTAAGGGACCGCGTTGGGGAAAGGCGGGTTTGCGTCAGCTCCTGGACATTACGAACCGTCCCTTGTTATTTACCGCGCTGAAACCGATGGGATTGCCCGCAGCCGACTTAGCCGAGCTTGCCTATAAGTTTGCCGTGGGAGGAATCGATATTATCAAAGACGATCACGGGATCACCAATCAGCAATTTGCAACCTTTAACGAACGCTTGGAACGTTGCGTTGCGGCCGTAGCCCGCGCCAACCGGGAAACCGGACGGAAGACGATTTATGTAGCGAATATCAATGCCCCGTATCATGAGGTGATCGACCGCGCCAGACAAGCCAAAGCGGCGGGCGCCGGAGGGTTGCTGATCGCTCCGGGACTGGTCGGTTTTGATCTGATGCGGACCATCGCCGACGATGACGCCATCGGGTTGCCCATCTTCAGCCATCCGACGTTTTTGGGGAGTTACGTCCTGACCAATAACGGCATTGCCCATCATGCCCTGTTCGGTCAGATTCAGCGGTTGGCCGGGGCTGACGCCGTCATTTATCCCAACTTCGGGGGACGCTTCGCGTTCACCTTGGATGAGTGCCGGAGCATTGTCGCCGGCGCCAATATCGCAATGGGCGAGTTAAAATCGATCTTTCCCTGTCCGGCAGGGGGGATTGGCCTCGGCAATATTCCGGAACTGCTTGACGTTTACGGTAATGAAGTGATTTTCTTAATGGGCGGCGGTCTCTTTAAACACAGTCCCGATCTGGTGGAAAATTGCCGTTATTTTCGTAGTTTGGTCGGAGGATAACAAGTTAACGATATCCATGGAACCGTCCGGCGGCGGTTTTTGATTGAGTTGGAGCGAAGTTTCAACTCTGCTTGAGCGATTCGTTGGAAAATAGTTCGTTTGATTCGATATTTCTGTTGACAATCGTCTCGTAACGTTTTATTATAATATTAATTCCAACTAATTTTAGTGGAATTAAAGGAATTGAATATTACATCATAACGACGCTAACTAGAAATACTGGAGGCCGAGTGGATCAAGACCCGAGAAGGGTCTGATCGCTTGGCCTTTTTTATTTCCGGTTATCGTACATTACCGAGGAGGAATTCGAATGCAAAAACAAGGCGGGCGGAAAAACAGCGGACGGTCAATCACCCAATGGGTAGTGGGTTTCATTGCACTGGCAGTCGGATTGACGGTTGTCGTGGGTACCGGTTTTGCCCAAAGTAAAAACCGGCTTCCCGAATTTAAAGTCATCGGACAGGATTGGACGTATGTGGCGCGCGAGAAGGGGTGGCTGGATAAACCCTTTGAAAAGGACGGAACCAAAGTTAAAATCGTCGAAACCCCGACCGGAACGGAAGGCGCGTTAATGGCGCGCGGTGACCTTCATATTGCGGAGCGGATGATTTATGCGGCGATGCAATTTAAGGTCGCCGGCTTTGACATCACCGTGGTCGACACCTCGAAACATCCCGACCCCAACGTGGTCAGCATTATGGTGCCGTCGGATTCGCCGGTTAAAAAGTTTGAGGATTTAAAGGGTAAAAAAATTGCCAGCACGCGTGGGGGATGCCCTTATCTGGTCCTCTTGGAAATGGCCGAAGGGCGCGGCTGGGATGTTGATAAAGACATTCAATATTTAAACATGCCATCATCCGAATATAAGGCGTTGATCATCGCCAAACAGGTCGATGCGATTTCGATGCATCCCACCGCGGAGATCGCCCCGTTGCTTCAGAACGGATTCGCGCGCGAAATCGCCTATCCGGCCAAAAACTCCCTCTACATTCAGGGGGGCGGGGTCTATGTCAACTTTACCCCCAGTGAGTTGGCCAAGGATCATCCGGACGTGGTCAAAAAATACTTGACAATCCGCTATAAGACACTGCAATGGATTGAAAAGAACCAGGATGAAGCTGCGGCCATCGTCCAGAAAGTCCGGCGGACGCCGCCCGAAGTATCGAAGTTTGCCTGGAGCCGGCGTTTTGCAACCTGGAAACCGGAGCGCAATTATGAGAAAGTGGTGACGGAAACCGCGCGGCTTCAGGATTGGCTGATCAAGATCGGCGACTATAAGCCGGAAAAAAAGATCGATTTGCGTAAGTACATCGACCCGCAATATTATCGCTAAATTACCAAGATAACGAGAGGAGCAAGATCATGTCGATTCGTCAATTCGCAGGGAAAGAAATCCGATATACCATTTGCCCGGTGGGGAACGCCAGTTACATTGCAGCCAATAAAGGCTGGTTGAACGAGGGTTTGGCTAAACTGGGCGTTAACGCCACGTTACTTCAGACGTTGCCGCAAGATCGTTGGGAGGTCCATTATAATTACAAAGACGAGGCCTTGTTCCGGGAAGGAGGCAATATCCCTCCGATTTGGTCTAAATCCCGTGGTGAGGAACCGGTGTTGATCGGGTTGACCTTCTTGGATCAAAAACAATACATTATTGTCCGTGCCGATTCGCCCATTGACTCCGTTGAGCAATTGCGGCGCCGGAGACTGGGATTGCAAGCCCGTCCCGAATTTTTGATTGATTTTTATAAAGCCACCGCGCAACGGGGCTTTGAAACCGCTTTGGCGGTTCGCGGCGTCACCAAAGCGGAAGTAAACTTCGTGGAACTTGCGATCAACGAGGCGGAGATCGCCCAGACCGCCGATAAACGGAGCAATTCCGGAAAGATTGAAGTTGAGGCGTTGGACAACGGCGAAGTCGACGCCATTTTTACCCGCGGCACCCGCGCCCAAAAGTTGTTGGAGACCGGAAAATACAAAGTCATCTTTGAACTGACCGTCGACGCCAATCAGCTATTCCCGATCGACAACACCTACCCCAATATTCTGACTGTCAGCAAACGGTTGGCGGAGGAAGCCCCGGAGATCGTCATTGAATACATCAGGCAATTATTGCGCGCGGCTGACTGGGCGCAAAACAACCGGCCCGAGGTGCTGGAGTTGTTTGCCAAACAGACCCATGGCACCCTCGGCCAGGTGGCTAACGCCCGTTCGTTTGATTTTCACCGCCATTTGGCGCCGGAATTGACGGAAAAAGGGTTGTTGGCGCTGGAGAGTCAAAAACGGCTGCTTTTTGATCACGGTTACATCGATCGCGATTTCGATATTGCCCAATGGGCCGACGACCGTTATTTAAAAGCGGCCTTGGCGGAGCGCGATCAAACGCTGACGCCGGCAGTGTGACGGGTTAACTCGCGTCCGCGGGAATATTAGCCCGCGGACACAGCGAAAGGGAGGAGTAGTTTTGAGTAGTCAAACGAATTTATCCATCCACCCTCAACAACGTTGGAACTTGCCGAGTCTGGGAGAGTGGGGCGCCAAACTGACATCGTTGATCATCCCTTTTTTGCTGATTTTAAGTTGGCAGATCTCATCGAACCTCGGTATTTTCAATCAAGCGGTGTTACCTTCACCATTACGAGTCGTTCAAGCGTTGCAGCGGATTATTGCCGACGGCACTTTGCCGAAGGATTTGGGAGTAAGCGCCATTCGGGTGGTCTCCGGCTATTTTTGGGGCGTGTCGCTGGCGTTGATCATCGGCATATTGAGCGGGTTATTCAAGTTTGTCGAGCGTTTAGTCGGCGCGGTGGTTGACGCGATCCGGCAGATTCCTACTTTTACTTGGATTCCCTTGATTGTGCTCTGGTTTGGAATTGGAGAAATCTCCAAAAACGTGATCATCGGCAAAGCGGTTTTCATTCCGGTTTTTCTCAATACCTTACAGGGAATCCGCGGGGTTTCCAATGACTATGTGGAAGTCGCCCGCGTTTTGGAATTGAAAGCTTCGAAGTTCTTATTTAAAGTGGTGATTCCTTCCGCTTTACCCTCAATCTTCACCGGTCTGCGACTCGGCGCCGGTTCGTCTTGGATGGCGGTGGTGGCGGCGGAGATGTTGGGCGGCGGTTTGACCGGGCTGGGTTATGCGTTGACCAAAGCCAAGGATTATCTCCAATCCGATGAACTGATCGCTTTGATGCTCGTCATCGGTTTGGTGGGATTGCTGCTGGATCGCACGATCAAATTGATTGAAGCTTCGGCATTGCGGTGGCGGAAGAATTTTAGCGGCAGTGGCAAATAACCGCTGTTTTGAGAAAGGTGGGCCGTTGATGGCGGTGAGTATCGATAACTCGGTGGCGGTGGCAATCGATCGAGTTTCAAAGATCTATCATTCGAAGGCGAAAGATGTCGTAGCGATTAAAAAAATATCGTTCAACATCCGCAAAGGGGAGTTTCTGTCGATCATCGGACCCAGCGGCTGCGGTAAAACGACCTTGTTGCGGTTGATCGCCGGGCTGGAGCAAAATTACGACGGCGATATCGTTGTTTCGGGCACACGAGTGGAAGGTCCGGGCCTGGATCGGGGCATCATCTTTCAGGAACACCGGCTGTTGCCGTGGTTGACGGTTGAGGAAAATGTCGCGCTGGGCCTGGAGGGGAAGCGGGCGTATATTGCCGATAAAGTACAACATTACCTTGAAAAAGTCGGCTTGGAAGGGTTCGCCAAAGTTTATCCCAACCAATTATCGGGCGGTATGGCGCAACGGGCGGCGATTGCCCGGGCGTTAGTCTATCAACCAAAGGTTTTGTTGCTCGACGAACCGTTCGGGGCGTTGGATGCATTGACCCGGGTTCGCATGCAAGCGGAGATTGAAAAGATCTGGTTGACCGAAAAGACGACCATGATCCTGATCACCCACGATATTGAAGAAGCGGTTTACCTCGGTGACCGGGTGGTAGTCATGACGGAACGACCCGGTGAGATCAATGCCGTTTTTAATGTGCCGTTGGCTCGTTCCCGGGACCGCAATAGCGCCGAGTTTTCTCAGATCAAGAAGCAGGTGGTGCAAACCTTGGATGTCAGCCATGGGTCATTTGAAATTTAAACGGTAATTTGAATTGGATAAAAAGCAGGAGGAGTTATCATGACGACAAAATCGAACTCGAAATACGCGGGGAAAGAGATCCGCTATACCATTTGCCCGGTGGGAAACGCCAGTTATATCGCTGCCAAAAAAGGCTGGCTGACTAAGGGACTGGCTGAGATCGGAGTGACGGCGACGCTGTTGCAAAGTTTACCGGAGGAACGGTGGACGGTCCATTACAACTACCAAGACGAAGCATTATTCCGGGAGGGCGGCAATATTCCGCCGATTTGGTCGAAGGCCAATGGGCAGGAACCGTTGCTGATCGGGTTGACCTTTTTGGATCAGAAACAGTATATCCTGGTTCGCGCGGATTCGTCTATTGACTCCGTGGAGCAACTCCGTAAAAAACGGTTGGCGATTCCGGCCCGCCCCGAATTCGTAATCGATTTTTATAAAGCCACCGTCCAACGGGGATTTAAGACGGCATTAGCAGCCCGCGGCGTTACCATAGACGAGGTTAACCTGGTGGAATTGCCGGTCGGCGAAGCCTATATTGCGCAGCAAGCGGACAAACGGAGCAATTTGGGTCGTCGTGAGGTTGAAGCGTTGGAAAACGACGAAGTGGATGCGATTTACGCGGGCGGCACCCGGGCGCAGAGTTTGCTGGAGACCGGAAAATTTAAAGTTATTTTTGAGATTAGCGCCAATGCCAGCCAAGTTTTACCGGTCAATAACTCCTATCCCAATATTCTGACGGTGAGTCGGCGGTTGGCCGACGAAGCGCCGGAAGTGGTTGTCGCGTATATTAAACAGTTGCTGCGCGCGGCCGACTGGGCGAAAGAAAATCGCCCCGAAGTCCTCGAGTTATTCGCGCAACAGACCCATGGCACCATCGGCCAAGTCGCCACGGCCCGTTCATTCGATTTCCATCGTCATCTGGCGCCGGAACTGACCGAAGCGGGGTTGTTGGCTTTGGAAAGTCAGAAACGGTTGCTCTATGATCATGGTTACATTGAAAATGATTTTGATATTACCCAGTGGGCCGATGATCGTTTCTTAAAAACCGCCTTGGCGGAGTTGCATCAGGAACTGTCGTTGGCGGTGTAATAGACTGCGCCGAGCCGGGTTTACCATTGAAATATCGATACTTGTGTTAAATGGCTGTTTTATCAGGGGGCAATTATAACAATTGTCCCCTTTTTTGTGGATAACTCATCTCATTTTGTTAGTCAATGACCGCGTAGAACAACTGGGAAAGCTCCGGTTTGGGAAGGTCGTTGTCAAATTATTTGCGGCGCAGGCAATTG
The DNA here is from genome assembly GCA_023410535.1 of Bacillota bacterium. Classification (GTDB taxonomy): domain Bacteria; phylum Bacillota; class UBA4882; order UBA8346; family UBA8346; genus JAEYPR01. Next base: position 9,449 of record JAEYPR010000017.1, read on the forward strand.
CCGCCACGACTGAGACAAGACCACCTCGGTCCAGAATAAAAGTAGGGTATAAATCATAAATACTATTGACATCTGAGGCACGACAGTTTATTATAATACTAATTCCAACTAATTCAAGTGGAATTGTGGAGATTGAAACCCTCCGCCATCCTCGGAATTGAATAAACGAAATAGTTGACCAGAGACACTGGAGGCTGAGTTTTCAAACCTTGATCCAACAAGGCTTGATCACACTCGGCCTCTTTTTGTTATTCCGTCATATCAAGGCATAACATCATTTCAATTCCCACGAAACGTATGGTATTCCCAAAGGTTATAAAGAACAAATCTAAGGAGGTATCCCCATGGTAAAACGTTTAGTGTTATTCGGTCTATTGGCAGTTCTTCTGGCAACGGCGGCGTTGCCGCTGGTCGTGGCCGCCCCCAATGAAGTGACGTTGTTGAATGTCTCGTATGATCCGACCCGGGAATTATATCAAGATTTCAACGCGGCGTTCGCGAAGTATTGGAAGGCGAAAACCGGTCAAACCGTGGTGGTCAAACAATCCCACGGCGGTTCGGGAGCCCAGGCCCGGGCAGTCATCGACGGTCTGGAAGCCGATGTGGTGACGCTGGCCCTCGCCTATGACATCGATGTGTTGAACGAGAACGGCAATTTGTTGGCGAAAGATTGGCAGAAACGCTTAGCCAGCAACAGCGCTCCTTACACCTCGACCATTGTTTTCCTGGTCCGCAAAGGCAATCCGAAAAAAATTAAAGACTGGGACGATCTGGTGAAACCGGGCGTCTCGGTGATTACCCCCAACCCCAAAACCTCCGGCGGCGCGCGTTGGAACTATCTGGCCGCATGGGGCTACGCCCTGAAGAAGAACGGCGGGAAGGAAGCCAAAGCCAAAGAATTTGTGGCGCAACTTTTAAAGAACGTTCCGGTGCTGGATTCAGGAGCCCGCGGCGCCACCAATACCTTTGTGCAAAGGGGTTTGGGCGATGTCTTGCTCGCCTGGGAGAACGAAGCGTTTTTAGCAGTAAATGAACTCGGGAAAGACAAGTTTGAGATCATTGTCCCTTCGCTCAGCATCCTGGCGGAACCGCCGGTTTCAGTGGTTGATAAGTTCGCCGACAAACACGGTACCCGGCAGGTGGCGGAAGAGTACTTAAAATACCTTTATACCAAAGAAGGCCAGGAGATCGCCGCTAAAAATTATTACCGCCCCCGCTTGAAATCGGTCGCCGCCAAATACGATCATTTCGCCAAAGTGAAACTCTTCACCATTGACGACGTCTTCGGCGGCTGGCAGAAAGCCCAGAAAACCCATTTTGCCGACGGTGGCACCTTTGATCAGGTTTATATAAGATGAAACGAGCGTGATGCGGTTTGTCTTGGAAACAACGGAGTATCTTGCCGGGCTTTGGCCCGGCATTCGGTTTCACACTGTTTTATGTTTGCTTGATTCTCCTCATTCCGTTAGCCTTGTTGTTCTTACGGGCCGCTACGTTAAGTTGGGAGTCGTTTTGGCAAACTGTCACCGCGCCGCGGGTGATCGCTTCATATCAGCTTAGCTTAGTCACTTCCCTGACGGCGGCTTTCATCAATGCGATTTGCGGGTTGTTGCTGGCGTGGGTCTTGACCCGTTACCGTTTTCCGGGCCGCCGGTTGGTTGATGCCGTGATCGACTTGCCCTTTGCGATGCCGACCGCGGTGGCCGGAATCGCCCTAACGACGATTTACGCCGGCAACGGCTGGCTCGGGCGTTTCCTGGAACCGTTGGGGATCAAGGTGGCCTATACGCCGTTGGGTGTCCTGGTCGCTTTGACCTTCATCGGACTGCCGTTTGTGGTCCGCACCGTCCAACCGGTTTTGCAGGATCTCGACAAAGAGGTCGAGGAGGCGGCCGTCAGTTTGGGGGCTAGCCGTTGGCAGACCTTTCGGAAGGTGATCCTGCCGGCGTTGTGGCCGAGTTGGTTGACGGGTTTGGCGTTAGCATTCGCGCGCGGCCTCGGCGAATACGGCTCCGTCGTCTTTATCTCCGGCAATATGCCGTTACGGACTGAAATTACCCCGCTAATCATCGTGACCAAACTGGAACAGTTTGATTATGCGGGCGCGGCGGCTGTGGCCAGCGTCTTGCTGGGCATCTCATTTGTGTTGTTATTATTGATCAACTTTTGGCAGTGGTGGAGCAACCGGCGGCAAGCGGCGGTGTAAAGGAGTGGAGTCGATGTCCGTAAGGAATGAAGCAATGGTGGCAGCCGGAGCGTATCAAGCGGCGACCAATGAAAAACCTTGGGTGCGTTGGACGCTGATTGCGGCAGCATTGGTCTATGTGATCGCCTTTTTGATCATCCCGCTTTGCTCCGTCTTCAGTCAAGCGCTGGAGAAAGGGGTCCGGGCGTATTTTCAGGCATTAGCCGATCCCGATACCTTCGCCGCCATTCGTTTGACTTTGCTCACCGCGGCGATCGCCGTGCCGTTAAATTTGGTCTTTGGTTTGGCGGCGGCTTGGGCCATCGCCAAGTTTGAATTTATCGGGAAAAATCTCCTGGTCACCCTGATCGACTTGCCGTTCGCCATTTCGCCGGTAGTTTCGGGCCTGCTGTATGTCTTGCTTTTTGGGCTTCACGGCTGGTTGGGTCCGTGGTTGTCAGCGCATAATCTCAAAATCATTTTTGCCGTGCCGGGGATCGTTTTGGCAACGGTTTTAGTGACCTTTCCCTTCGTCGCCCGGGAGTTGATCCCGTTGATGCAAGCGCAAGGCAATGACGAAGAGGAAGCGGCGCTGGCCTTGGGGGCCAACGGGTGGCAAACGTTTTTCCGGGTCACGCTTCCCAATGTCAAATGGGGCGTATTATACGGCGTGATTCTTTGCAACGCCCGGGCGATGGGTGAATTCGGCGCGGTGTCGGTGGTTTCGGGGCATATCCGGGGAATGACCAATACGATCCCGTTGCAAGTGGAGATCTTATATAACGAATATAACTTTACAGCGGCGTTTGCCGTCGCATCGCTGTTGGCGTTGCTGGCTTTGGTGACCTTGGCGATCAAGTCGTTCGCCGAGTGGAAGTTGCAAATGGAAAACAAACCGTCTGCCAAGGCGGGACAGCGGGGAAGGGTTAATCATGAGCATCGTGATTCGCGATATCGATAAGCGGTTTGGCAATTTCGCCGCGTTACAAAATATCAATCTGGAGATTCCCACCGGAGAACTGGTGGCGTTGCTGGGCCCCTCCGGTTCCGGGAAAACGACCTTGCTCCGGATCATCGCCGGTTTGGAAGCGCCGGACGGCGGGGCGATCTATTTTCAGGGCGAGAATACGACCGGACGGAAAGTTCAAGACCGCCAGGTCGGGTTCGTCTTCCAGCATTATGCGTTGTTCCGGCACATGACCGTTTTTGAAAACATCGCGTTTGGCCTGCGGGTCCGTCCGGCCCGGACCCGGCCGTCGGAGACGGAGATCCGCGCGAAGGTGGATCAGCTGTTGAAACTGGTTAAAATGGACTCCTTGGGCAAACGTTATCCCTCTCAGCTTTCCGGGGGGCAGCGGCAACGGATCGCCTTGGCGCGGGCTTTGGCAGTGGAGCCAAAGCTGTTGTTGTTGGATGAACCCTTCGGCGCGTTGGACGCCAAGGTCCGGAAGGAACTACGCCGCTGGATCCGCCAACTGCATGACGAGATCCATATCACCAGCATTTTCGTGACCCACGACCAGGATGAGGCGTTGGAAGTGGCCGACCGGGTGGTCGTGATGAACCAAGGCCGGATCGAACAGGTTGGAACTCCGGAACAGGTCTATGATCAACCGGCGAACGCTTTCGTCTATCAGTTTTTAGGCAGTGTCAATTTATTCCACGGCCGTTGGGAGGGGGGCCGCGTCCGGGTCGGCGATCGCCAGGACGTCCCGCCGGGCGCGGCGAGTAAAAACCGGGCGGCCATCGCTTATGCCCGCCCCCATGAATTGGCGATCGAACGGATTGCGGACGGAAGTGAAACCATCAACGCCAGTGTCGCCTATATCCGGGCGATCGGTCCGGTCGTCCGGGTGGAGTTGAAACGGGCTGACAACGATGAAGTGATCGACGCCGAACTGACCAAGGAACGCTTTGCCGAACTGCAGTTGCGCCTTGGGGAGCAGGTATTCGTCGGATTAAAGAATTTAAAAGTTTTCGCGGAAGATTATTCGATTTAAACCAAGGGTAACTCCCCCAAGGAATGAGACAACAAAGGAAGGTGCAAACATGAACGTGACAATCAATGGCAAACAGGAAGAGATCCCATTAACCCGCCCGACCGTGACCGAACTGCTGGCCCAACAAAAGGTGGAAATGCCGGAGATGGTATCGGTCGAACTCAACGGGGCGATCCTGCGGCGGGCCGATTATGATACGACCATCGTTAATGACCGGGATCAGTTGGAGTTTTTATATTTTATGGGCGGCGGCCGTATCCCAAGCCAAGCGACGGAGCGGCGCCATGTCAAATAATTGGGACTTTGCCACCAAATCCATTCATAGCGGTTTTAACCAAGACGAATTGACCGGAGCGACTTCATTGCCGATTTACGAGTCGGCCGCCTTCGCCTTCGCCAGCGCCGAGGACCTGGAAGCGGCGTTTGTGGGCCGGAAATTCGGTCATATCTATTCGCGGATCACCAATCCCACGGTGACGGCGTTAGAAAAACGGATTAACGCGTTGGAGAACGGCATCGGCGCAATCGCCACCGCCTCGGGCATGGCGGCGATTGCCACGGTGATCAAAACCTTGACCAAAGCCGGTGATGAAATCGTCTCCAGCCAAAGCTTGTTTGGCGGGACGTATTCCTTATTTAACGATGTCTTAAAAAATTTGGGCGTGTCCGCCGTTTACGTGGAAAGCACCGATCCCGAAGCGTACCGCCGGACGATCAACGGTAAAACCCGGTTGCTGTATCTGGAGACCATCGGCAATCCCAAACTGGACATTCCCAACATTCAAACCATTGCGGACATCGCGAAAAGCCACGGGCTCCCGTTGGTGGTCGATGGAACGTTAACTACGCCCTATCTGTTTGAGGCGAAACGCTTCGGGGTGGCTGTCATTATTCATTCAACCTCCAAATACATCTCCGGCAGCGGGCATACGATCGGCGGCGTCCTGGTGGACCTGGGCAATTTTGACTGGCAAAACAGCCTGTCGCCCGAGGTGAAGGCCTATGCCCGTCAAGCCGGCGAATACGCGTTTATCGCCCGGGCGCGCAAACAAATATTGCAAAATACCGGCAGTTGTTTATCGCCCTTCAACGCGTATTTGCAAAATTTGGGTTTGGAGACTTTGGGTTTGCGGATGAGCCAACATTGTCAAAACGCCTTGCAGTTAGCCCAATATCTGCAAAATCATCCGCAGGTGCGGGCGGTTAATTATCCGGGTCTGCCGGAGCATCCCCAGCATCCGTTGGCCCAGGAACAGTTCAACGGAAAGTTTGGCGCCATTGTCACCGTGCGGCTGGGAACCAAGGACCGCAGTTATCAGTTGGTCAACCGCTTGAAACTGGTCAAACGGATGACCAACTTGGGCGATGCCAAAACCTTGATCATTCACCCGGCTTCAACGATTTTTTGCACCAATACCGCTGCCGAACAGGAAGCGGCGGGCGTTTACCCCGACCTGCTCCGGATCTCGGTGGGCATTGAGAACATTACCGATCTGATCAATGATTTTGCGCAAGCATTAGCGGAGGAATCAAAATGAGTTTAACGGAGAGTCAGATTGAACGTTACAGCCGGCACATTATCTTGAAGGACGTCGGCGGTCTTGGCCAACAGAAGATTCTCGACGCCAAAGTGCTGTTAATCGGGGCCGGCGGTTTAGGCGCTCCGGCAGCCCTCTATCTGGCGGCGGCCGGTGTCGGCACCATCGGACTGGTGGACGGCGATACGGTGGATTTATCCAATCTGCAACGCCAGATCATTCATTTCACTGCCGATGTCAACCGCCCCAAAGTGGAGTCGGCCCGGAACAAACTGGAGTCAATCAATCCCGATGTCAAGGTCAAAACCTATCTAACCCGGGTGTTTGCCGACAATATCAACGAAATTATCGCCGAGTATGATTTCATCATCGACGGCACCGACAATTTTCCGGCCAAATTCTTAATTAACGACGCTTGTGTCCTGCTGGGCAAACCCTTCTCCCATGGCGGGATTTTGCGTTTTAACGGGCAGACCATGACCTATGTTCCCGGTCATACCTGTTATCGCTGCGTTTTCAATTCCCCGCCGCCGAAAGGGGCGGTTCCGACCTGTAGTGAAGCCGGGATCCTGGGTGCGGTCGCCGGGATGTTGGGGACGATCCAAGCGGCTGAGGCGTTACGTTACATTTTAGGCAAAGGCAAACTGCTCACCGACCGCCTGCTCACCTTCAACGCTTTTGATATGGAGTTCCGGACGGTGAAGCTCCATCACAATCCAGACTGCCCGGTTTGCGGCGACCACCCGACCATCACCGAATTGGTCGATTATGAGCAGCCCGTCTGCGATTTGCGAGGGAATCGCCATGTTTAAAATACCGGAGACGTTGAAACAACAGCTGATAACCCAATCACAACGGGAGTTGCCCAACGAAGCCTGCGGTTATCTGGCCGGAACGGAGCAGGTTGCTTTGGAGGTCATTCCAATGACCAATGCCGACGCCAGCCCGGAACATTTTTCGTTCCTGCCCGAGGAGCAGTTTCGGGCGGTTAAAACCGCTCGGACCAAGGGGTTGCAATTGAACGCGGTCTATCACAGCCATCCGGCCTCGCCGGCCCGGTTGTCCGCTGAAGATTTGCGGTTGGCGAATGACCCCAAGGTGGTGTATATCATCATTTCATTGGCCGAATCGGAACCGGTGGTGAAGGGATTCCGGGTGATTGACAAAACCGCCACTGAAGTTTCGCTACAATTTATTGAAGGAGTGACAACAAGAACATGAGTACCCCCGAATTTGATCTGGTTGCGTTAAAGAAAGTCGGGATGATCCAGCAGAAACAGCAAGAGTATTTCGCCTTGCGGCTTCACGCCGTCGGCGGAGACTTCACCGCCGCGCAGTTGCAGAAGGTGGCCGAGGTTGCCGCCCGCTACGGCCGGGGGGAGATTCATCTTTCGACCCGTCAAGGCATTGAGATTCATTTTGTCCACTATTCCAAACTGGAAGAGGCCCGGTTGGAACTGGAACAGGCCGGGATTGCCATGGGCGCTTGCGGCCCCCGGATCCGGATCGTGGTCGCCTGCCCCGGCAACTCCACCTGCCGCTGGGGAATTGTGGACACCAAAAAAGTGGCTCATGATCTGGATGCGAAATATTTCCGTCAAGACACGCCCCATAAATTTAAGATGGGGGTGACAGGATGTCCGCACAACTGCGCCAAAGCGACCGAGAACGATCTTGGCGTCATGGGAGGAATCTTGCCGGCCTGGCAAGCGGCGGACTGCATTCATTGCGATCTTTGTGTCAACAGTTGCCCGACCGGGGCGATTTATAAGGAGAACAACGAGTACCGGTTGGATGAATCCAAGTGTATCTATTGCAGCATCTGCACCTCCAACTGCCCGGTCGATTCCTGGGTCGCTGCCAAAAAGGGATACATCGTTTGGATCGGCGGGACCATGGGCAAGATTCCGCGCCTGGCGACCAAACTCCGGACATTGGTGGCGACTGAGACCGAGTTGTATGCGGTGGTTGAGAAGATTGTCGCCTATTACCGGGAGCACGGCCGGAAACGGGAGCGTTTCGGCCATATGATCGATCGGATTGGCGTGGAGAAAGTGAAGGAGGAATTGAACCGTGAGTGACGCGATTAAGAAAAGTATCGATCTGCACGGAGTGGTCTGCCCGCTGAATTTTGTCAAAACCAAACTGGCGTTGGAGGAGTTGAACCCCGGCGAACGGTTGGAAGTGGTGCTCGACGAAGGGGACGCCATGCTGAATGTCCCCCGCAGCCTCAAAGAAGAAGGGCATAAAGTGGTCAAGGTGACCCCGGTCGGGGAAGTCTACCGGATTGTGGTTGAAAAAGGAGTATAGCGTGTTCAGCTTAGAATGATGGAAAATATGTCGCTGAAATTTCTGCCGGAAATGTTGGCGCGACATATCTAGCTGACTCCGCAAAGGAGAGGTTGCAAAATGACGAAACTTGTTCCGCAACTACGTTCCCAGTATGGCACTTCCCCCGCCCCGCGAATCATTGAAAACTTGGTCAAGGAGTTCGGCGACCGGATCGCCCTCGCTTCCAGCCTCGGAGCGGAAGACCAGGTTCTAACCGACCTGCTGCTGAAAGCCAACCCGCAAGCCCGCATTTTTGTGCTGGACACGGGCAGGCTGCCTCAAGAGACGTATGCAACCATCAGCGCCACCATGTCTCATTATCAATTCCATTATGAGATTTATTGCCCTGATACCGCCGCTCTGGAGCAGCTGCAACGGGAGTTCGGCCCCAATCTGTTTTATGAAAGCATAACGTTGCGCAAACATTGTTGCCGGATACGGAAGATCGAACCGTTGCAACGGGTGTTGCAAACGGTTGATCTCTGGATTACCGGCCTCCGCCGCGAACAGGCGATAACCCGTCTGGATACGGAAGTGTTCGAGTGGGACGAGACCAATCAACTGATCAAGGTCAACCCCTTGGCAGACTGGACGACCGAACAGGTCTGGCAATATCTCAAAGCGAACGGGGTCCCATACAACGCGTTGCATGACCGAGGGTATCCCAGCATTGGTTGCGCGCCGTGCACGCGGGCGGTGCAACCGGGTGAGGATTTACGGGCCGGACGCTGGTGGTGGGAGACTCCGGAACAAAAGGAATGCGGGTTGCATTTCCGCGACGGCAAACTGATCAGGGCGAGGCAAACATGAATCAATTAGAGAAACTGGAAAACCAAAGTATCTTTATCTTGCGCGAAGCGTATCGCGAATTTAAAAGCCTTTGCATGTTGTGGTCGATCGGCAAGGATAGCACGGTCCTGTTATGGCTGGCCCGAAAGGCCTTCTTCGGCCATGTGCCGTTTCCCTTGGTCCATATCGACACCGCCTATAAGATTCCCGAAATGATAACCTATCGTGACAAGCTGGCGGCGGAGTGGCGGTTGCAGATGATCGTCGGCCAGAACCGGACGGCCTTGGAACGGAAGGAGACCTATCCTGATGGCAACACCGACCGGATCAACTGTTGCAAAAATCTGAAAAGCGAGGCGTTGAAACGTACTCTCTCCGGTGAATGGCCCCGTTACCGTTTCAATCATCAACTGCAACGTTACGAGGTGGATACGAAGGTTGAACCGTATACCGGTGTCATTGTCGGTGTCCGTGCCGATGAAGAGGGCAGTCGTTCCAAGGAACGTTATTTTTCGCCCCGCGACCAACAGAACGAATGGGATGTGGGCGATCAGCCCCCGGAACTGTGGAATCAGTTTAAGACGGATTTCGCGCCAGGCACCCACCTGCGGATCCATCCGTTACTCGATTGGACCGAGTTAAATATCTGGGAGTACATTGAGCAGGAAGCGATCCCCATCACTTCGCTTTACTTTGATCAGGGGACTGGGAAACGCTATCGTTCTCTGGGGTGTTATCCCTGCACCAAACCGGTGGATTCGACCGCGCGTAGCGTCGGGGAGGTCATCGTCGAACTGCGCAGCGGCAAGTTCGCCAACATTGCCGAACGGTCCGGCCGCGAGCAGGATAAAGAAGACGGCGGCAGCTTGGAAACCTTGAGACGGGATGGATATATGTGATGGATACGAAACGCGAGCAAATGAATATTGTCATCGTAGGCCACGTCGACCACGGCAAAAGTACGGTCATCGGCCGGCTGCTGGCGGATACCGGTTCGTTGCCCGAGGGAAAGCTGGAGCAGGTGCAATTGAACTGCCGTCGGAACGCCAAACCCTTTGAATACGCTTTTCTGTTGGATGCGTTAAAGGATGAGCAGGCGCAAGGGATTACCATCGACACTGCCCGTTGCTTTTTTAACACTGCCAAGCGGCATTATATTATCATCGACGCGCCGGGGCACATTGAGTTTCTCAAAAACATGATTACCGGCGCGGCGCGGGCCGAAGCCGCTTTGCTGGTCATCGACGCCAAGGAGGGAATCCGCGAGAACTCGCGGCGGCACGGATTTATGTTGTCGATGTTGGGCGTGCGGCAGATCGTCGTCCTGGTTAACAAGATGGACTTGGTCGGTTATGATGAAACAGTCTATCAGCAATTGGTCGAAGAGTTTAATGAGTTTCTGGCCAAGGTTGGCGTCAAACCAACGGCGTATGTGCCAATTTCAGCGCGAGAGGGCGACAATCTGGCGTTCCATTCGGCGAAACTGCCATGGTATCATGGCCCCAATGTTCTGGAGTTAATCGATACGTTGACCAAAGAGAAAGACCGTCATGATCAACCGTTCCGGATGCCGGTCCAGGATATTTATAAATTTACCGAAGCGCAGGACGACCGGAGGATTTTTGCCGGAACCGTCGAGACCGGTAATGTCCAAGTAGGGGCGGAAGTGATCTTTTTGCCGTCGGGCAAACGCTCCACGGTCGCCAGTATTGAAGGATTTAACCAACCGGTCCGGACCGAAGTTGGAGCGGGTTATGCCACCGGCATTACCGTCAGTACTCAAATTTATATCAAACCCGGCGAGATCATGTGTCGCGCCGATCAACCGTTGCCGTATGCCGGCGCTGCGTTCCGGGCGAACCTTTTTTGGATGGGAAAACACCCGTTTGTGCCGGGAAAAAAGTACAAACTGAAGCTGGCGACCGGCCGGGCCACCGTCTATCTGGAGCGGATTGTACGGGTCCTAAACTCCTCCGACTTGACCAGCGAATCCGCTGCCAACCGGGTGGAACGGCATGAGGTGGCCGAATGTATCATCAAAACCGTCAAACCGTTAGCCTTCGATTTGTCGCAATCCTTGGCGGCTACCGGCCGGTTTGTCATTGTCGACCATTATGAGATTGCCGGGGGCGGTATCATTACCGAAAATATCAGCGACGCGGAAAAGCTTGCCGACCGTCAGTTGGCGCAACGTGAATTTGTCTGGGAGCAGACGGCGGTCTCTACCGGCGAACGGGAAGCGCGTTATCACCAAAAACCGAAGTTTATCGTGATCACCGGTAGTGATCATGTTTTACAACGGCAGGTTGCGAAGACATTGGAAGTTGATTTGTTTCAGGCGGGGTACAGTGTCTACTATTTGGGAATGGGTAATTTGTTGAGCGGTTTAAGTTCGGATCTCACCAATTCCAATGACGACCGGGATGAACAAATCCGTCGTTTGGGGGAACTGGCGCATCTTTTCACCGATGCCGGCCAGATTTTGATCGCCGATATTCCCGAATTGGATGATGATGAGAGTCAGATCCTACAGACCCTCAACCAACCCAAAGAGATCCTATTTTTTGAATTAAATCGGCTGGAATTGGCCGAACGGCCGGGTGTGGTTTCAATTCAAAACGCCGCTGAATCCGAAATTGTGCGCACGATCAAACAAACTTTGCTGAATCAAGAAATTTTGAGCGATTACAGTATCTAAATAAACATTGAGAGGGATGCCTACAATGAACGATCCGGCGCCGCAAACCAAAACGGAACCCTCGATTTCCAAGCGGGAGTTGCAAGAGTTAACCGATATACTGGGAGAAATCGCCTACGGTTCGGTGACAGTGATTATTCAAAACGGCCGAATCGTACAGATTGAGAAAAATGAAAAATTGCGGTTGAAATAAACGGGACCGTTTCAATTCAAAACGTCGACCAGAGACACTGGAGACTAAGCTCACTCAGCACAGGGAGCTTAGTCTTTTTGTTTGAAATATAACTACTTTATTTCAAAGGGGGAATGCTTGGAATTATTATCTACGCAGATGGTGGAAACAACGAAAATTTGACGCATTGGGAGGAACGGACATGAAGATTAAACAGTTGAATCGCTGGTTTTTGGCATTGTTGTTGGTTGTGATTGCAACGACCTCGGTCAAAACTGCGTTCGCGGAAGTAAAAGAAGTACGGCTTGCCAAACAGTACGGGTTGAGCTATCTGCCCTTAATCATGGTTGAAGAGAACAAACTGATTGAAAAGTATGCTAAAATCGCCGGCGTCGGAACACTAAAAACCACTTGGGTAACCTTAGGTAGCGGTGCGGCGATGAACGATGCGCTATTGTCGGGAAGTGTTGACTATATCTCCGGTGGCGTTGCGCCGTTTTTGACCTTATGGGCAAAAACCAAAGGTAATGTCAAAGGGGTGACGGCGCTAGACACCACGCCATTGTATTTGAACACCGCCAATCCGGCGGTCAAATCGATCAAAGACTTTACGGATAAAGACCGGATTGCCCTACCGGCGGTCAAAGTTTCAATCCAGGCTGTCGTCCTGCAAATGGCCGCCGCGAAAATCTTCGGGTTTGATCGCTGCAATCAACTGGATCGTTTGACGGTTTCAATGAGCCATCCCGATGGCGCCATTGCCTTATTATCGGGCAAGTCGGAGATAACGGCGCACTTTACCGCCCCGCCGTATAGTTTTCAAGAGTTGGAGAAGCCCAATGTGCGGACGGTTTTAAACTCTTATGATGTTTTGGGAGGGCCGCATACGTTTAATGTCGTCTCCGCCACCAAAAGTTTTTATGAGAACAATCCACAAACCTATGCCATCGTTTATGCCGCCATTGAAGAAGCGATCGCCGCCATCAAAAAAGACAAGAAAGCCGCGGCGGAATTATATGTGAAAGCCACCAAGTCCAAAGAATCGGTTGAGAGCATTTTGGCGCAACTAAACAATCCGCAAATCGGTTACCGGGCCGAACCGCTGCGGATCACCAAATTTAGCGATTTCTTATTCAAAATCGGCTCCATCGATTTAAAACCGAAAAATGAAAAAGAGTTGTTTTTTCCTAAAGTCCGGCTGCAGAAAGGGCAATAGCAATGGTTGACGCGCCGTTTTTAGAGGTTGATAACGTAACTTTGCAATATAAGACTGCGGAGCATTTGGTGACAGCGGTCTATCGCGTCAGTTTTCAAGTGCGGCAGTCGGAGCGGTTAATTTTATTAGGCCCGTCAGGTTGCGGCAAATCAACCTTGCTGAAAGCGGTGGGCGGTTTTATCCATCCGGTTGAAGGCCGGATTCGGCACAACGGGTCGCTAATTGCCAAACCGGGGCCGGAACGGGCCATGGTTTTCCAGGAATTTGACCAATTGTTGCCCTGGAAAACAGTCCATCAGAATGTTGTGTTTGCACTCCGAGAGGGGCGAAAGGCGGGAAAAGCCGAGGCGGAAGCGATCGCTCGCGATTATATTCAGAAAGTCAACCTGACTAAGTTTGCCAATTCTTATCCGCACACGCTTTCGGGTGGAATGAAACAGCGGGTGGCTATCGCCCGTTGCTTGGCATTGAGCGCCGCAATTATTTTGATGGATGAACCGTTCGCCGCTTTGGATGCTTTGACCCGGCAGAAAATGCAGGAAGAATTGTTGGAACTCTGGAGCGATTCCCGTTTTACCATGATCTTTGTTACCCACTCAATCGACGAAGCGATCTTGCTCGGCACGCGGATTGTTTTGCTGTCGCCGCATCCCGGGCAGATCAAAGCGGAGTTGAATGTCGATTTGGAAGTATTGCAACAGTCCGGCGCCGTCCAGTATCGTGAATTGCATCAACGAATTCAACAGTTACTTTTTCAAGATGCGATCGATTATTCCATTTGATCCCGGTAAATAAATGGGCGATATCAAATAAAGGCGGAAAAGCGAATGAGTGAGAACAAAAACGTCTCAATGACCGAATTGCGCCAAGCGTATGAACGGGAGATACTTACGACGGATGATGTGGGTGAAATCCAACAACCGTTGTCGTTCTGGGAAAAATTATTGCGGATTTCCCTATTGCGTAAGGCCATACTCTTAATCGGTCTGGTGGCGCTCTGGGAAATCACCGCGTTGCGGATCGACAATCCATTGATCATGCCAGCGTTTAGCGCGGTTGGAGTCGCTTTTGAAAAAGCGCTGTTTCACGGAGAATTGTTGAATCGAATCATGATGTCCCTGAAAATTCTGGTGGTTGGCTATGGCAGCGGAGTATTGCTCGCCGGGGTATTAACGGTTTTCGCTGTGAACAGTCGGCTCGGCACCGATCTTTTGGAATTGGCGACCGCGATGTTCAACCCATTGCCGGCGATCGCCCTGGTGCCATTGGCGTTGCTCTGGTTCGGAATCGGTGCGCCAAGCATCATCTTTGTTTTGGTGCAATCGGTGGTTTGGCCGATCGCCCTGAATGTGCATTCCGGTTTTACGGCGGTCAGTCCGACTTTACGAATGGTGGGGCGGAATTATGGATTGAACCGGTTGGGATTTGTCACGAAGATTTTAATTCCGGGCGCATTTCCGAATATCTTGACAGGGCTTAAAATTGGGTGGGCGTTTGCCTGGCGGACCCTGATCGCGGCGGAACTTGTGTTCGGCGTCAGTTCGGGTTCGGGCGGTTTGGGTTGGTTTATCTATGAACAAAAAAACCAGTTGGAAATTCCGGCGGTGTTTGCCGGGTTAATGACGGTGATCATCATTGGGATATTGGTTGAAAATTTGATTTTCCAAACGGTTGAGCGTCGCACGGTGCGACGTTGGGGTATGAAATTATGAATACATTTCTAGCAGCGAGGCGATTGATATGGCAATACCATTGGAACGTGATGTGATCAATCTGATCAATAGTCCAACGACGCTAAAGGCGTTGGGGACGGTAACGAAAGACGGCGTCCCCCATCTGGTAATTAAAGATTCGTTTTGGGTGAATGACGAGGGCCAACTGCTTTATCTGGAATTTTTGGAATCATCTCAGACCAATCAAAATATGATCGCCAGTCTTTGGTTTGACCGGCAAGTGTCCGTGCTCCTGCTGGGAGCAGACCGCACTAGTTATCAAATTAAAGGGAGGCCAATCAAAGTATTGGTTGCCGGACCGGTTTTTCGGGAGCAATATGAGCGAATTCGTCGCCAGCCCGGCGACCGGGATCTGGCCGGAGTATGGATCATCGAACCGGAAGCAATCATTGACCAGGCACTTGCGGTGCGTCGGAAAACGGAGGAAAACAGCCATCCTTACTTCATGCACTTGGATCGGATCGCAAAAAAATAATACAAAGGGTGATCGCAATGTCCATTGCTAGAAAACCGCGTAACGAGGAATTGAGCTTTGAAGAGGTTGTCGCTAAGTATCCGGAAATTCCGCGTTTGGTTATCTTGAAAACCGATATCCAGCGGCGGGGAGTCTATTATACGGAACGCGCCATCAGCGCCGCGGATCCCAACATCCATCAATTGGCGGGAACGCACATTTTCGGAACCCGCGACGGGATTTTAACCAGTCGGCCGGAGGCTTTTTTACTGCGTGACGGCACGTCGGTTTTGACCAGCCCGACTCCGCTGGAGCAGAATCCCTATATTGTTGATTTAATCGACGGGAAACTGTGGTTGACCGATCACGGCAAAGTGTTGGAAGAAGTGGAATACTGGACGAAACCGGATTATTACAATGAAAAAACCAGTACCCGAGTACCGATGAGTCATGTCGCCAGCGCGCGTCCGCAACGGCTCTATATCATGCCAAGCCGTTATTGTCATTTTTGGAGTGACGATCAAGGCTGTTTGTTCTGCGATATTGTCAATAATTTAAAGCAACAAAAGTCCGAACTGGATCTGCCGCTGCGGTTGAAACCCCGCGATGTCGCCGAAACAGTCAAGATGGCCTTAAAGGAGCCGGGGCGGTTTACTGCGGTTTGTCTGACTTCGGGTTCGGATTTTCACGGGCGCGAACCGTTTGAGACCGAAGTGGAGTATTATATTGATATTTTACAAGCGGTCGGTGAAAATTTTAGTGCGAAAAAGTTTCCCAGTCAATTGATCGCCACGGCTTTTACGGAAAAACAACTTGAAAAGTTGTACCTGGAAACCGGTATTTTAAGTTACACTCCGGATATTGAGGTTTTGAATGAAGCGCTTTTCAATTGGATCTGCCCCGGTAAAGCCCGCTGGGTAGGTTACCGTGAATGGAAACGCCGGATGATCCGGGCGGTTGATATTTTCGGACGGGGTTACGTCAACACTTGTATTGTCGCTGGAGTTGAGCTGGCCAAACCCCATGGCTTTGTCAACGAATCGGAAGCTTTTAAAAATGTAATGGCAGAGGCTGAGGATTTGGCGAGTAACGGCGTAAGTACTGTTTATACGGTTTGGGTGCCGCGTCCCGGTTCATATCTGAAAGGGCAACAGAATGCCTCATTAGATTATTACATTCGTTTGGCGGTTGCGTTGGAGCGATTACGGATTGATTATCGGTTGCCGATTGATCACGATGACTACCGCCGTTGCGGCAATCATCCCGACTCTGATTTGGCACGGTTGAGTTATTCCCGCTAATACCGGCAATGGAGGCAGCGGGACTTCCGGCGGAGACAGCTGCTGAATTATTGTCGAGTTAATTCTCAGTAAACATAGAGAAATTCGAGGAAAGGGACTAGACAAAACCAATCCATAGTAATATGATAGGAATATCATAATTACTGTTTGAGAATCATTCCCGAAACCGTGAAGGGGAATGTTGCAAATTTGACTACGATGATATTGGGGGAAACCTTCATGGATTCAAATGTCATAACCAATCTAATCTGGAAAATTTCCGTCTTGCGTTCATTGGGACCGGAGCAGACCGAGGGCAAGCTGCTCACGGAGGCGGTTCGGATAACGGCGCCCGGACGATTTGTTTATCTCTCCAAAGGACTAACCCACTATGAAGATTTGGGACCGCGCCACGGGCCGGTGGTTGTTTTGGTTCACGGTTTTTCGGTCCCTTACTATATGTGGGATAAAACGGTTGGACCATTAATTGAAGCGGGTTTCCGGGTGATTCGTTATGATTTGTTTGGCCGCGGTTTTTCCGATCGCCCCAAGGTAAAATATCAACGGGAACTTTTTGTGACCCAACTTCGGGAACTTTTGGAGGCGCTGGGAATCCACCAACCGCTTTATTTAGTGGGCACTTCGATGGGTGGGGCGATTGCTGCGGCGTATGCCGCCGATTATCGCGAAAGCATCGCGAAAGTTGCTCTGATTGACCCGTTGTGGGAACCGTTGACGATCGGTTTATTACATATTCCGTTCATCGGTGAACTTTTTGCGACCAGTGTCTATTTGCCGATGTTACCTAAGTTGCAATACCAGGATTTCCATCGTCCGGACTTATTTCCGGAATGGGAGTCGCATTTCCGGACCCAGATGCAATATAAGGGTTTCCGTCAGGCGCTCGTGTCAACCGCCCGCTATTTCTTAAGCCGCAACCCGCTCAAGGACTATCAGCGGGTGGCTTCTTTCGGAAAACCGGTGTTGCAAATCTGGGGAACCGAAGAAAAAACCTTGAATAAAGCGGGGGCAACGGTGTTACAGTCCTTGTTTCAAACCGAACCGGTTTGGATTGAGCAAGCCGGTCATTTACCCCACTATGAACAACCGGATCCCGTGAATTCGCAATTAATCGGTTTTTTGAAATCAGACACATTGTAACCATTGAAGAAGGTGGCACAATGCCGGAATATTTACCGGTGATGCTGAAAACGGCCTATTTACCTTGCCTGGTCGTCGGGGGCGGTAAAATTGCCCGTCGCAAGGTTTTGGTTTTGTTGCGCTTTGGCGCCAGGGTGACGGTGGTGGCCGAGGAGTTGAATCGCGGTTTGGCCAAACTGGTCGACCGTCAATTGATTCGGTGGCGGCGGAAAAAGTTTAGCGTCGCCGATCTCCTGTTTCAAAAAGTAGCGATTGCCGCGACCAACGATCCGGTTGTGAACCGACAGGTATCCCAATGGGCGGGTCGGTTGCGCGTCCTTTGCAACTCAGTTGATCATGCCGAACAATCCAGTTTTATCTTTCCGGCTATCTACCATTCCGACCCTTTGACAGTGGCGATCTCGACGCAAGGTTATTATCCGGCCGCGACCAAACGGATTAAACGGCAGCTTGCTAAGGATTATGGTGGAGCATATGCGGAATACCTCAAAAAATTAAAGGCGTTTCGACAATTGCTCAGAACAATCGAAGCCAATCCCCGGCGGCGCCGCAGTTTGCTCAATCGCTTACTGCGGGTTGACAGCCAAGTCGTTAACGGTTGGAATGAAAAAGAATTTAAGGAATGGTTGGGAAATGAACGTGGCTGAAACATTGCGGATCGGCACCCGTGGCAGCAAATTAGCGCTCTACCAAACCGAACAGGTACGGGAAGGTTTAATTGCGGCCTTCCCCCAACTGCGGATCGAGCTAACAGTTTATAAAACCTTGGGGGACCGTCAGCCGGATTTGGATCTGATCGCCAACCAAGGCAAAGGTGTTTTCTGCAGTGATCTGGAGCAGGCGTTGGTGGCATCCGAGATCGATCTGGCGGTTCATAGCGTCAAAGATCTGCCCGGCGCCTTACAGCCGGGATTGACATTAGGCGCTTATCTGCAACGGGAGGATCCCCGGGAAGTGCTGGTGGGCCGGAACGGCTGGGATCTGGCAACGTTGCCCCAGGGGGCCCGGGTTGGGACCAGTAGCTTGCGCCGGTTGTTTCAACTGCGTCAACTCCGTCCCGATTTGGATTTTCAACCGATTCGCGGCAATGTCGAAACCCGGGTGCGCAAAGTCGTTGACGGTCAATACGATGCCACTGTTCTGGCATTGGCGGGACTGCGACGCTTGGGGATGGAAGACTGCATTAGCCAGGTTTTTGAATTATCGGAACTGATTCCCGCGCCGGGGCAGGGCTGTATCGGAGTGGAAGTTCGCAGTAACAACTGGAGTGTGCTGGAAAAACTCACGGCGCTCAACCATGTGCCGACCGCTTTAATGGTCCGCGCGGAACGGGCGTTCTTGCGCCGGTTGGGTGGAAATTGCCGTTCAGCCTATGGGGCGGTTGCCCGTTGGCACGATGAGGAGGTCCAACTGACCGGTTTATACAACGGTTTGATCCGGACCCTCACCAATGTGGCGGTGAATCCCGAACGGATCGGCAACTTGCTGGCTGAGGCGTTGCTGGCGCTCGACGATCCTGCCGAGCCGGGAAAGAGAGTGGGTTGATGTCCGGCGGATATGTTTGTTTAATTGAGGCCGGTCTTCAGGGTGGCAGTTGCAATTGATTCAATTTGGCACGATTCAAAGTAAGATGATAGGGATACATGAATTTGCCGAACGGTGTCTGCATAGGATATGGGGAATTGAGACGATTTTAAGTGGATGAGGTGATCGTAATGGCCATCGTCAGTAAAGCCAGGTGCTTTGTTCAAACGGAATCGGAGCTGATTACGGCAATATTACAAGGCTTATGGAATGGATCGGTTACAATTATTAAACAAGATAATCAGGTTATCCAAATTAATGTTTACGAAGTGTATGAGCTTGAAGAACGATGTTGTCCCAAACCTCAGCTAAACTCGGTCTGAAATAAAACTCAAGGGGGAGCTGAAGTGATGGAACGAACTGATTCAACCACTGAAAGTCCAATTTCCGAACCGGAATTAGAAAAATTGCTACAGGTATTGAGTAAAATCGCGTATGGTTCCGTGACATTGATTATTCAAAACGGGAAAGTCGTACAGATTGAGAAGAATGAAAAATTGCGGTTGCGCTAGCCCGCCATACTGATCGTCCACTTTGGTCGAGGCCGCCGGTTGGACCGGGGGCTTTTGAGGGAAGCGCCGGTTTTGGTGCCGGAAACGGAAAACGAAGCGCCGCATAATTGCGGAGCTGTTTTCCGTTTCCGGCACATGCCAAAATGGTTCTGGCACCGCCGAGGTGGGTTATGCTTCGAGGCTTTGCCGACCCCGGCCATCAGCGGGATGCTGTCACGGGAGCGCTCCCTTGGCTACAGCGGTCGGGGACAGCTTTTTATACTGTTTAAAAAGGCGGCTAAAATAATTGCTGTCGTTAAAGCCGACCGCCACGGCCACTTCGCTGACGGATAAATGCCCTTGCTGGAGCAGGTTCATTGCCGCGTTGATGCGCAGGAAATTAACATAGGCGATGGGTGACATCCCAGTCATGCTCTTAAATAAACGGCAAAAATGGTGGGGGCTGATGTTCGCCATATCGGCCAGTTCGTTTAAGGTAATCTTTTGATCATAATGCGCTTCGACGTAGTGGATAACCGGCCGCAATTGATTGTGGGGCCGGTTTTTGATTTCAGCAGCGACTGGAACGGTATAACTTTGAACAAGCAGTGCCAGAATGCGGTAAAGGCCGGCTTTGACAATGAGTTCGTAGCCGGGTCGTTTTTGTTCAAATTCGCGGATTAACTCCAGCAGTTGGTTGGCAAGTCCGGTGTCGCCCGCGATTTTATGCTGAAAGCGCAGGCGGTTCTCCATTAACGGCGCAAGGTATTTGGTTTGGCAGACATCCTCTTTCGGACTGAGCAAGCAGGAAAGATCAACCAGGAGAAAGGATTCGATCAGATGGTTACAACAATTTTCCTGGTAATGGAAGTCGTTGCAATTGGTAATGACCAGATCGCCGGGGCCGACGGGAATCGCTTGAGCGTTGCAGTGGATCAGGGCGGTGCCTTGTTGGATGTAAAAAATCATTAACTCTTCGTGCCAGTGCTTTTTTAAAATCGGTCCCGGTTCATGATATTCTTTAACCCCCATCTCAACCGGGAAATCATTGGGAAGGTTCTGATGAATCAGTTGGCCGTTGCCGGTAATTATCATCATCAACGCTCCTTTTGGTTTAATCTGAGCAAGATTATGCTATAAATACCGAATATCATTCATGAAATATTGTTATTTCTCAGCTATAATTGTAAATAGCAGTTTGATTGCCATCAATATTATCCTACCTGTCCCGGTTTGTCAAACAACCGGTTTGGTTGGGAAACACCTTGATGGGATCGTTTACAATGATGTGGAGTGAGTTAATTGTTGCGTTCAGTAAAAAATGTTCCGTATCCGATCTGGTTAATCGCGTGCGCCCATGCCGTGGCCGATATTTCGTCGGGCGCTTTGTTTGTCGCGTTACCGTTTTTCAAAGCGAAATTCGGTCTTAGCTATGCCGGAGTGACTGCGATTGTGTTATTGCAAAATTTTACCGCGTCGGTCACCCAACCGATCTTCGGGTTTTTAAGCGACCGGAAGGCGCATCCTTGGTGGATGCCGTTGGGCTGTTTTCTGGTTGGGACGATGCTGCTCGCCGCGTTGCTAGCGCCGACCTATCCGCTGGCGTTGCTCTGTATCAGCGCGAGTGGCTTCGGGAGCGCGATTTTTCATCCCGAAGGCGCCAAGATCGTCAATTGGTTGAGCGGCAAAGCCAAGGGCAAGGGCGCCAGCTTGTTTTCAGTCGGTGGTAACGCCGGATTTGCACTGGGTTCGTTGTTTTTGGGCATGTTGTTAGTCGGCAATCGAGTGTTGCTGTTTTTATTTGCCATACCGAATCTGGTGATCGGATTTTTGCTGCTGGCGATGCTGAAGCGCTTCCGGGAAATTCCCCAACCGGCCTTGGAACATTGCGAGAAATCCGGAAAAATTTTTGGCATGAACCTTCCCTTGCTGGCGTTGCTGGGGATGGTCTTAACCAGAGCAACCATTAACTCCGGGATCAACACGTTCGTTCCTTTGTATTACACAGCGTTTATGCATGGCAGTTCCGCCAATGCTACGTATTTGTTGACGGTTTTTTTGGCTGCCAGCGCCGCCGGGACGTTGCTGGGTGGCCCGTTAAGCGATCGCTACGGCAGCAAAAAGGTGATGCTTTACTCGATTTTACCGGTAGCCCCACTGCTGTATCTCTTTAAAGCGTTGAACGGAGCCGGGGCTTTTGTGCTTTTGGCGGCTGCCAGCGTTTTATTGGCAGCCACCTTTACCAGCAGTTTGGTGATGGCGCAGAAAATGATGCCTGACAATGTTGGCATGGCGTCCGGTCTGACCTTGGGATTCAGTATCGGGTTGGGAGCGTTGGGCGTTTTGGTCCTCGGACATATTGCCGATGGATCAGGGTTGCCATGGGTGTTGGATCTTTTGGCGGTCCTGCCGATTGTGAGTTTTCTGCTCACGTTGCTGGTTAGGGAACCCGAAGCGACAGGGAACCATACTGTGGGACTTGGAACCCAATAGGATGATTTGATTCAGTTTCCTTTATCAACAAGTTGACAAAAGCGACCGTCCTGGAATATTTCCCGACGGTCGCTTTAATTTATGAAAGTGGTCGCAAAAGAATCTTGAAATTCTGGGGTGGGGAGCCACGCCGGACATTTTTGAAAAGCGATGGTTCAACTAAAAAAAGGGATTAGGTCGCTCAGCCAATCAGCCATTTGCAACAGAATTTCTTGGGAAAAGACGGTTGAAATCATCAGCACCAGGATGGTCAGGGTTTTGGTCATGCTCCGGTAGCGATTCAGCATCACCGGAAACTGTTTTTCCATAATGGCTTGTTTGGCGACGATGCCGCGGTTTTGCGCGGCTGCTTCGGCGCGGAGCTGCTTATCTTCAATCGCCCGCCGTAGGACTTCGGGGAGACTTTGGAAATCGTCGACGTCAATCATTAACCCATTGACGCCGTGGGTAACCAACCCGCGAAAAGTCGGAAGATTGGACAATACCGGCAGACACCCGGCGGCCATCCCCGTTAAGACGCTCACCGGCAGGGCGTCGCTGGAGGGAATGCTGACGATCACCTGGCTTTTGGCGAGACATTCGCCAACCTGTTCGGGGGTGACCATTCCCCAAAAACGGACCCGTTCTTCCAAATGTTGCTCCCGAACATATTCCTGAAGCGACGGCGTCAAACTGCCTTCCCCTAAGATCCATAGTTTGATCTGGGGATAATCGGCGGCAAGCGCCGCAAACGACTCGATAATCTCCCGTTGGTGATAAAGCGGTTCATGAAGCCGGGGCGAGCAGATAATGAAAGTGGATTCATCCTTGTTCCAATCGGCCAGACGATCATACATCGCTTGATCGATTCCGATCGGAACGGTCAAAACTTTATCTTTGGGAGCGCCGAGATAGATCAAATTCTCACACAGATACCAATTCACCCCGGTCACTAAAGCCGCTTTTTTAATCTCCCAACGGATTAACATCCGTAACAAGCGGGAACGTTTGGCGTTGACCAAGACATCGGAACCCCAGGAGGAAATGATTACCGGCGCACAGTTGGCAAAAAGCGCGTATAATCCGTGGGCTCCAAATTGGTGGGCATGGATCAGGTCGGGTTTGAGCGCACGGATCAGCCGGCGCACCGCAACGGCGTAGCGGGGGAAACCAACTAAGGATAAAGGATGTTGGATGACCGTTGCCCCGGGAATGTCGGCGGGACGGTGGGAAATAATAAAAAGCTCATAATGTAACTCGCGGCACTGTTCAACCCACTTTTTCGTATGAGGACTGGCCGCATCGGCAATAAAACAAATTCGCTTCATGTTTACCCTCAAAGGCAATGGCGAAACCAAATCGTATCCCGTTGTGGCTGGAACCTATCGAAGTCAGGTACTCGTTGCCATTGCAATTCTCACAAAAGATTCGCGGATTCAACGGCGATCCTCGTTAATTCTGATGACGTATTACCAAAAAGATATGTTCAACCTGATTTGGTTAATTTCATGTTAACTGCAAAACGAACGGTAGTACCAAACACGGCTCTTTCATTTTCCTGGATCGATTGCCGGAAAAACGTAAATCTCCACAAAATCTCCATAGTTCATTGATACTTCCTCCAAATTTCTAATTTATGCTAGATATGTCGACTAAAGATTAAGGAGGATCGATTGTGAAGCGAAAATTGCCTATTTATCTTTACTTGGTAGGATTTCTGGCAGTCTGCCTATCGTTTCAGACTTTCGCGGCGGACGATCAGAGTTTGACGCTTGAGCAAGCGGTACATATGGGACTTGACCACGATTCGCAAGTTGCAACGGCGCGGAATAACGTTGCCAAAGCGCAACTCGGGGTGAAGCAAGAAGTATTGAAGACCTATCCGCAAGCCTCGATTGTGGACTATCAGACCAACGATTTGATTCACGGCGCCAATTCCAATACGTTAACGGTGACGATTCAAGCATCCTATCCAACCGGTTTCAATTTATACGGAAAGAAAGTTCCGACTACCATTGAAGCGGCTTTTTGGGAACAGGTGACCAATGAAGCGACGTTGCGAATTGCCGAAGCCAATGTACGCTATAACACAACATCGTTGTATATTGCAGCGTTGGAAGCACAAAAAAATGTCGAATACCAGGATAAGGTCTTGCGGGACGCCGAGACCGCCCTGGCGCTCGCCCAAGTTCAAATGAAACAGGCCAGCATCACTCGCCCACAGGAATTGCAGGCGGAGAATAATGTAACCAACGCCCGGATCAATCTGGAGAAATATCGTTCCGATTATCAGTTGGCAATGCTGCAATTGGGCAACCAAATCGGAATGGCCGACCCGGCCGGGGTCCGGTTGGCGGAGCTTGATTCCTCTGTCGCAACGGTCGATCTAACTACGTTAAAAGAGCAATCATTGCCGAAACGGCTGGAATTGCAACAGGCCGAAATCAGCATCCGCCAGGCCGAGCGGACGATAGCCCAGTCGAATAATTTGCTTTTGCCGCAACTTGATTTGACCTATTACAATTCGGACGCCAGCGCGGGAATGGCTTACAGTATCGGCTACGATTTTTTGTCCGGCGCGATCTCGGGAACCCAGGAAAGCCGTACCAATTCTCAAATGTCGTATTACCGAAGTTCCACCAACAACAGTTTGTTAAACAAAGACCGCAATAGCATCCAAATGACATTTACCTGGAACCTCGACTTCGGGATCAATAAAAACCAGATCAGACAAGATGAAATTGTTTTAGAAAACGCGCGGAAAAGTTGGGAACAGGCCCGCCAAAACGCCGGTTTGGAGATCGACCAGGCGATTGTCAATTTCAAATTGGCATCGCAAAAAGTAACGGCCAATCAGCAATTATTGCCGTATTACCAAAAACAACTGGAATTGAAGCAACTTTCCAAACAATTAGGCTCAATCACTCAGCAAGAGGTGGATAGCGCCGAGCAAGAACTGCTCCAGGTGAAACTGCAGGTGAATATCGCGAGCTACGAATACATACTGGCCTATCAAAAACTGAAATTGGTCACTGGCGATTTGTATCAGTAATCGCTGTGGCTGGGAGCGCGGAGGGTGGAGCGGGCTCATCAAAACCAAACCCGCCACTGTTACAAAAAGATTGGAGGATATCAAATGCTGAAGAAAATAGGCTTAATACTTTTGATATTGGTGGTTGGCGCCGGCGTCGCGTTTTATCTGATCAAACCCGGAACCAAAGATAAAAGCGCCGCTTTGGACCAACAGTACGATTTTCAACCGGTGCAACGGGTCGATTTAAGCGAACGGGTTGACGTCACCGGAAATGTGGTAGTGGCCAACAATACCGATATTTATCCCGCGTATACCGCGACAGTTCGCCAGATCGCGGTCAAAGTCGGTGATCATGTCCGGAAAGGTCAATTGTTGATGATTCTGGATTCCCCGGCTTTGGCGACAGAGTGGTCCCAGAACGAATCCGCCATCCGTCAGGCCGAATCCAATCTGACGTTGGCCCACCAAGAACTCGACCGGGTCAAAACCATGTTTGCGGCGGAAGGGGCCACCCGCGCCGAAGTCGATACCGCGCAAAACAAATACGACGTGGCGCTGGATCAACTAAATCTGGCCCGGTTTAAACTGAACGAGCTGCAAAACAACCCCGATCACGCCAACTTTGTCGCTGCGAACCGCCGTTCGTTGAATATTTGCGCTCCGTTCGACGGCCAGGTGGCGTGGTTGAATGCCCGCCGGGGCGATCCGGTCGCGGCGGCCAATTCATTGATTACCGTCATTGGGTCCGATTCGCTAATGATCGAAGCGCAAGTTGACGAGTCGGAGATCAAATCCGTCAAGCCCGGCCAGGCGGCTGTGATCAAATTGAACGACATGGACCAGACCGAGATCAACGGAACCGTCGATGGCGTCGGTAACGTCGGCAAGGACAATTCCGGCGTGATCGAATATCCGGTCCGGGTGAAAGTCAATCCGGGGAACCAGTTGATCAAACCCCAGATGTCGGTGGACGTCACCATTGTCACCCAAGAATATCCCAACGCGTTGGCGGTTCCCGCCGCGGCGGTGGTGGAGCGACGCGGCCATACCATGGTCGCCGTGCGGGAGGGAAAAACGGTTACGTTTGTCCGGGTGGTCACCGGAATGAATAACGGGACCTACACCGAGATCGTCAGCGGCTTAAACGACGGCGACACTATTGCGATGAAAAAAGCGGTCGCCACCGGGGTCAACGAAACCAGAAATAACGGAAATAACGGGAATAACCGAAACGGCGCCAACAACTTCAACCGGTCTCTCATGCGCTTTTAAAGGAGTTTGCGATGATTAATATCAAAAACCTTACCAAAACTTACCGGATCGGCCCGATCGAAGTGAACGCCTTAAACGGCGTGTCGCTGGTCATTGAAGAGGGTGAAATGGTCGCAATCATGGGCCCGTCGGGATCCGGCAAATCGACCATGATGAATATCATCGGTTGTTTGGATCAGCCCACCAACGGCTCTTATGAGTTATTCGGCGAAGAGATCGCCCGGACCAACGAACGGGAGCTGGCCCGGTTGCGCAACCGGAAACTGGGTTTCGTTTTTCAGTCGTTTAATCTGTTGCCCAAACTGACGGCGGTCCAAAATGTCGAATTGCCGTTGATCTACGCCGGGATGGGCAAGAAGGAACGGCATGAGCGGGCGGCCAACGCCTTGGCAATGGTCGGACTGGAGGAACGGCTCCATCACAAACCCAAAGAATTGTCCGGCGGTCAACAGCAACGGGTCGCCATCGCCCGGGCGTTGGTGAATCAACCGCGGTTATTATTGGCCGACGAGCCGACCGGAAACCTCGACACCCATTCCAGTGTGGAGATTATGGGGATTTTTCAGGACTTAAACCGCCAAGGAATCACGGTCGTCCTGGTGACGCATGAAGACGACATTGCGGCGTTCACCAAACGAATCGTCCGTTTCCGGGACGGCCGGATCAAAAGCGATGAGTTCATTACCCAAAAAGTCATTGAGCATGAGGTGGCGTTATGAGAATTGTTGAGAATTTCCGGATGGCCACAAAAAATCTCCGCAGCAACTATATCCGGTCGATCTTGACGATGCTGGGGGTGATCATCGGCGTCGCGGCGGTCATTGTAATGGTCGCTTTGGGTCAAGGCACCCAGGACCAGATCACCAAAAATCTGACGGCGATGGGTTCCAACCTCCTGATCGTCGTCCCGGCGATGGGCGACCGCTATCGCGGAGCCAGTTTCGGCAGCGGCACCTCCCTGACCAATGAAATCATCCCGCTAATCGCGAAAAGTTCGCCCGATATCGCCAGTGTGGCGCCGGAAGCCCGGGCCCGCGCCACCGTTAAAGTGCGCGGCAACAGTTATTCGACCGCCATTATCGGTTGTACTCCGGAATATCTGAGCGTTCGCAATTATCAATTGGGCTCGGGAATATTTTTTACTGACAGCGATGTAATTGCGCGACGCCGGGTGGTGGTGTTGGGTTCCTACGTCGCCGAGCAGCTTTTCCCCGGAAGGAATCCAATCGGTCTGGAGGTGAAGATCAACAATCTGCGGGCGCGCGTGATCGGCGTATTGCAGACCAAAGGCCAAAGCGGGTACGGCAACAACGACGATCTGGTGATGTTGCCCCTCTTGACGGTCCAGCAACGGTTAAACGGCAACAAAAATCTTACCAGCCTTTACATACAGGTCAAAACCGCGGCGGCGATGGATGGGGTGCAAAGTCAGGTGGACGCCGCCCTGTTCAATGCGATCAAGGATAACACCAAATACAACGTACGGAACCAGGCGGAGATTCTCTCTACCGTCCAGCAATCCGCCCAAACATTTACGATGCTTCTGGCGGGAATTGCCGCGGTTTCGTTGCTGGTCGGTGGGATCGGGATCATGAATATTATGCTGGTCTCGGTGACCGAACGCATCAAGGAAATCGGCACCCGCAAAGCCATCGGCGCTCAAAAAGAAGAAATATTGGTGTTGTTTCTAATTGAAGCGGTTTTATTGAGTCTGGTCGGCGGTTTGATCGGAATTGGCCTGGGCTGGGTTGGCGCCGCTTTGCTATCGAAGCTGACCGGAATGAATGTTGTGGTAACTCTGCCTTCGGTGTTGGTTTCGTTCGGATTCTCCATTTTGACCGGTCTTTTTTTCGGCGTTTATCCCGCCTACAAAGCTTCCGGCCTGAATCCGATCGAGGCGTTGCGGTATGAATAATTATTATGAAAGAGGTGTTTCTTTCAAATGATTCGCAAATTGTCATTCGGTATACTCGGACTGTTTTTAGTCAGTTCCCTCGCCTGGGGCGCGCCGTTGAATCTCCCGCAGATCCGGAATCAGAACACTGAGATGCGCAAAAGCGTTGTCTGGGTGATGGCGGGGTTGCAAGCGCTGGATCAAAGCAAGGATCATAACTTGAGGCTGCAACCGCATCAGAAGCAGAAGATACTGTCCATTTTCAATTCGTTGGTAAGTAAAAAAATTATTCTGTTAAAGTCGGAGCCCAATCAGCGCAACAATGGCGAGCGCGGCCAATCCGGCGCAAATCTGGACCCCAATGATCCCAAGACGCAGGAACGGTTGAAAGCGTTGCAGGAACAGACGGCGTTCGGGAACCGCCAAGTTGATTTGATTGATGGTATTTTAACGCCAAAACAGTCCGGCTTCATCGATAACCTCAATTTCCAAGCCGACCAATACGGTTTTTTCACGTATCAAAATAGCGGGCAGTCCGGCGGGCAGGGTCAAGGACAGTTCCAAGGGACGAATCCGCAGCAAATGGCGAAACTCCGGCAACAAATACGGACGGGCCGCGCTAATCAAGTGAAACTATTTCAAAATGTTGCAAAGCTTCTGAAAGCAAAATAAGGATCTTGGCCGAGCGTTCCGGACATTCGCGTATTCGCAAAGAAAGACCACCCCATTCGCGGGGTGGTCTTTCTTTGTGATCCGTTCCGTTAAAAGGTAACGACCCGGGGTGCGGCGGTGAAAGAGTAAAAAGTGGCCGTAGCGTCTTTCAGATATAAGACTTCGGTATTATCGTCATCGGCTTGATACATCCGCTGTAACATCGGGTAGTCAGTTAACATTCGCTCCTTCACGGCGATGCGCTCATCCCGTACTGCGGTTGCCGCGACCCGGACCCATGCGGCGCCGTCCATCGCGCAAATTTCAATTTTGGGATTGGCCTGAATCTGCTGAGAAACCGCTTTCACTTTGCCGGTTTGGATATAGAGTTTGTCCTCGAAAATCAGTACTGTTCCAAACGGGCGAACCCGGGGTTGGTCGCCGTCAACGGTAGCCAGGTAATAGGTTTGGCACTTTTTCAAAAATTCGTATACTTCGTTCATTGGCAGTCCTCCTCATAGGTACTTCTATCTTTGTTACTCTGTTACTCTCTTATTATTCTATTATGAACCAACCGAAAGTCCAAGTTTTTTTTTATGATGGAAAGTCCTGCAAACGATTCGCCGCGTCGGTTAGCTACCGGCAATAAAAGTGCAGTTAGGAATATTATTTTTAACATTGCTTTCGTTGACAACGGAGGAATATAATACTAAAATAATATTCGTACGCAAATTGTTCGGGTGCGATTATTTTGTGTGCGATATTTTAAAACAATTTTTTAGGAGTTCAAAATGAAACGAATCATTCCGCTTGTTTTAGTGACGATGTTATTAGTCGGCGGCTGTGGGGATAAGAACAAACCAACCGCTACAAAAGCAGTAGATCAGTCCGCCAAATCCGCGCAAGAAGTTTATATTATGGCGGGGAAGATCGATGCCAAAACCCAGGCGACCATCTCCGCCAAAATCACTGCGAAAGTGGCGCAACTCAACGTTGACGTCGGTTCGCAGGTAAGACAGGGCGATCCGCTTATCGTGCTGGATGCCAACGATATCCGGAGCCAGGTGCGGCAGGCTGAGGCCGCGGTGGCGACGGCCGAGGCGAACTTAAACAATACGCTGGCGGGCTCCAGACCCAATCAGATCTCCCAAGCGCAGGCAGCTGTCGAAAGCGCCAGAGTAAGTCAAGATAATTCGCAAAAGAATTTTGAACGGATGAAGGGGCTGTATCTGCAAGGAGCGATCTCGATGCAGCAGTATGAAACCGCGCAAACCCAGTTGGCGGCCGCCGACGCGCAGTCAAAGTCGGCTCAGGATCAATTGGATATGTTGAAACAAGGCGCGACCAAAGAAACAATCACAATCTTACAAAAACAAGTGCAACAGGCGCAAGCGACGTTAGATGTCACGCGAACCCAGTTGAGCTACGGGACGATTGCGGCACCGATCTCCGGAACCATTACCGCCAAAAACATCAATGTCGGGGAATTGGCCACGCCCGGAGTCACCTTGGTCTCGATTGTGAATGACCAAAGTTTATGTGTGAACGCCTATCTGCCCGCCGGTCTGATCGGACAGGTGAAGGAAGGACAACGGGTGATCGTGAAAATATCGGAAATACCGGAGAAGAAGTTTGCCGGGACGGTTACTATGGTTAACTCCGTCATCAGTTCCGCCAGTAAAAACGTGTTGGTAAAAGTGGCGCTCTTGACCCCGGATCCGGCATTGAAACCGGGTATGTTCGCAACAATCGCTTTGAAAAAGTAAAGACAGGGAGATAACAAGATGGATGAAAAACGCAAGCTTTTAATAATCGGTATCTTGGCGGCGATGGCCGTGGCATTAGTGGGCATCGTGGTCTTTTATTGGTATAACAATACGTACTTCATCGCTACCGAGGATGCGACGGTCGCTGGAGATCTGGCGAAAGTGAGTCCGCAAATCTCGGGGAAGCTCATGGAATTCAACGTTGAAGAAGGCGACCGGGTATCCAAGGACCAGATCTTGGGACGCCAGGAAATGATCAATCTGACTGACCCCAATATCGACCAGTCAGTGATCCGGGCGCCGATTGACGGGATTATTCTGAAGAAACAAGGTACGGTCGGTGAATTTGAATCCGTCGGTCAAACCCTCGCGGTGATGGTCGATCCCCAAAAGTTATACGTCAACGCCAATATTGAAGAGACCCAAATCGGCCGGGTCCAACCGGGACAATTTGTCGAAATCACCATTGATCAGTATGAAGGGGAGAAATTCACCGGGAAGGTCCGTTCGATCGGCCAGGCTTCCAATTCGACCTTTTCGTTGCTGCCCAGTTCGACCAGTGGCACCTTTACGAAAGTGGTGCAGAAGATTCCGGTCAAAATTCAACTGGATCAAAGTGGAGCGAAATTATTACCCGGCACCAATGCTGTGATCAAGATTCATATAAAGTAACGGGGTGATTGGCAGATGGAAGAACACGAGCATCATGGTGCCTTATATAAATGGATGGCCCTTCTGGTATGCGTGATCGGGACCTTTATGGCCATCTTGGACAGTAGTATTGTCAATATTGCCATTCCAAAGTTGATGGCGGTTTTCGGTGTTTCACTGGATGATGTGAAATGGATCTTAACCGCTTATACCCTGGCTTTAGGCGCCATTATCCCGCTCACCGGGTATCTGGGCGACATCTTTGGAACGAAGAAAGTCTTTATTTTTGCGCTGATCATGTTTACTATCGGCTCATTTTTGTGCGGGTTTGCCTGGAGCAACAGTTCGATGATTGTGTTCCGGGTGATCCAGGCCCTGGGCGGCGGCATGATCATGCCGGTGGCCATGTCGATCATTTACCAGATCATCCCGCCCGAGGAACGGGGAATGGCCTTGGGATTCTGGGGCATTGCCTCGATGGCGGCGCCGGCCATTGGGCCGACTCTGGGCGGTTATATCATTGAGAAGTTGCACTGGAGCTTAATTTTCTATGTCAATGTGCCGATCGGGATCGTTTGCGTCATATTGGCCATCATTCTGTTAAAACCGTCCGTTGCCAAGCCGATGAAAGGGTTTGACCTGATTGGCTTTATCGCTTCCACCGTCGGTCTGGTGAGCATTTTATATGTCTTGGGCGAAGGTTCCACCATTGACTGGAGCGATATCAAAAATCCGCTTTTATTGACGTTGGGCGGTTTCGCGCTGTTGCTGTTCGTCGTCAATGAGTTGACCCATCCCGACCCGCTGCTGGATCTGCGGGTGTTTAAGATCTTCGACTTCACCATCAGCCAGACGGTGACCTGCGTTACGACGTTTTCGCTGATGGGCGCGGCCTATATTCTGCCGGTTTTTCTACAAAATATCCGGGGGTATACCGCGATGGAAACCGGTTTGATCATGATGCCGTCGGCGATCGCGACCGGAATCATGATGCCGGTGAGCGGTTTTATTTTTGATAAAATCGGCGCCAAACCGGTGGTGATTCCGGGGTTGTTCCTTTTGGCCTGGGCCTCGTACGAACTGTCGTTTATCAACCTCACGACCAGCAAGGAAATGATCAGCTTCTTGCTGGTAATCCGGGGCATTGGTCTGGGACTGTCGATGATGCCGATCAACGCTTCGGGAATGAACGCCGTTCCGCCGCAACTGGTTGGTCGCGCTTCGGCATTGTCCAATACCATCCGCCAAATCATGAGTTCATTAAGTGTAACGATTATGACGATGATGTTGAATTCCCGGGTAAACACCAATTACGCCCGGTTAGCGGAGCAGGTGACCCCCTTCAACTCCCAAGCCGGAAACATCTTTAGTCAGTTGCAAGGGTTGTTTACGCTGAACAAATTTTCGGGGGCGGAAGCCCAGGGAGCCGCAACCTCGGTGGTGTATGGCTTGGTTTATAAGCAGGCGTATGTTGATGCGATGGACTATGCCATCGCCGTCACCGTCGTGGCGGTAGCCATCGCCATCATTACCGTATTTTTTATGCGGGGAAAGAGGAAAAAGCCTTCTCTCGATGGAAATAATCCCAATGAAGGAGAGGGGTTGTCCCATGCAGCAGTGTTCGAATGAGCAAATGGAGAAGATCATTGAGCTGTTCCGGTCGATTCACCGGAAAATGCGGGAAGTGGCTTCGCAAAAATTTCGTTCCTGCGGATTCACCGTGTCACAGCTCTCGGTGCTGTTCATTTTGTATGAGACGCCCAACATCAAGCTGAACGAGCTCACCAAAAAGATGGGCTTGTCTCAAAGCACGGTCTCGTCGATCGTGGACCGGTTGGTGGCGCAAGAGGTTGTCGTGCGTGAAATTCCGAAGGACAACCGGCGCGCGGTGCAACTGTCCTTGGCGCCGGAGTTTGTGGATCATAGCAAAGGTTTGCTCGACTATAAAAATAAAGTGTTGGATGAAGTCTTCAATTTTCAGGGACTGTCGCTTGAGGACGCCGATACCATTATCTATGCTTTGGGCAAGGTGGAGAATTTATTTGTGCTGGTTCCGGAAAAGGGCAAAGAGCACTCCACCCCGGACGGGTGCGAGCCGGATGCGGAAGTGGACCGGTAAAAATCGTCATGGATTCAAGGAAAAAACCGCTGCGGCGGTTTTTCATTTCCTAACGGTTTTCAAAAATAACAAACGCGGAGGGAATCATGAAAGTATTATTAGTGAACGGCAGTCCCCATGAAAATGGGTGTACCTATACGGCATTGGCCGAGGTCGCGCAGACCTTGAACGCGGAAGGGATTGCCACCGAAATCTTTCAGGTCGGGGCCAAACCGTTGGCCGGCTGTATTGCTTGTAAAAGCTGCGAGAAGACGGGGAAGTGCACTTTTTCCGACCGGGTCAATGATTTTCTGGCTATTGCCGATGACGCCGACGGGTTTGTCTTCGGTTCGCCGGTCCATTATGCGTCGGCCGGCGGCGCCATTATTTCGTTTATGGATCGGGTTTTTTACGCCGCGGCGCGCTCCGGGAAAAAACCTTTTTATCTAAAGCCGGCGGCAGCCGTTGTCTCTGCCAGACGGGCCGGAACGACTGCTACGTTTGACCAACTCAACAAATATTTCACCATCTCCGAGATGCCGGTCATCGCTTCACGGTACTGGAATATGGTACACGGCACCACGCCGGAGGAAGTGCGCAACGATCTGGAAGGAATGCAAATCATGCGGGTTTTGGGCCGGAATATGGCTTGGTTCCTCAAATGCAAAGAGGCGGGGAGCAAGGCGGGAGTGCCCTTGCCGGAGCGCGAGGCGAACGTCCATACCAATT
Source organism: Bacillota bacterium (assembly GCA_023410535.1). Classification (GTDB taxonomy): domain Bacteria; phylum Bacillota; class UBA4882; order UBA8346; family UBA8346; genus JAEYPR01. The sequence continues at coordinate 43,648 of JAEYPR010000017.1, forward strand.
TCATTCGTTAAAGATAATTCCGTCTTTAAACCAAGCTACGATCATAAGTTCGAGTCAAGGGAGTGAGAATAACTCGCCCTGGATCGGGCAAAGGATTTTGAACCCTTGATAATCAAGGGTTTTTTGTATATGAAATCTTGCCGCCCGAGCGTCAGCGCTGTCAATTGATCTATCTTTCCAATCGTGCGATAATATTAATAAATTGTTACAAAACCGGATTACTTAATTTAGCCCCAATCACCGGGTGACGGGCGACGGATCGGGAGATTTCGATGATCAAAGTTCTGATTGCGGACGACGAGGAAAAGGTCTGTACATTAATTCACAAGTTGGTGAATTGGCGAGACTTCGATATGGAAGTCGTTGCAACGGCCGCCAACGGCATTGAAGCGTTGGAGTGCATTACCACTCATGGGGTGGATGTGGTGATCACCGACATCCGGATGCCGGGATACGACGGGATTGAGTTAATCGCGAAGGCCAAAGCGATCAACAATCGCCTCGAGTTTATCATTATCAGCGGCTACCGCCATTTCGAATATGCCCAAAACGCTATAAAGTACGGCGTGAGTGATTATTTGTTAAAACCGATTAAAAAAGCGGAATTAACCGAGACCCTCAAAAAAATTCGCTTACAATGTTTGAAACGGGCCGAACAGCTATCGCTGGAAGAACAGTTGCGGCTGCGCCTGCGGGACGATACCAGCAAGCGGCGGGAGCAGCTTTTTGGGGATTTGTTCGATTTCCCAAAGCCGTTAACAACCCTTGCAGCGTTGAATCAGACCTATTGTTTTGGGTTTATCCCAGGGATGTTCCAAATTGCCGCGGTCAAAATCGACTGCCGCTACGAGGACTTCAACCCGGACAGTCTCCAAGTGTTGGTAGAGAAGATTCATCAGGTATTGGACGCGCTGTTGCGTGAGAGTTGTTCCGAGCTGGAGGTTTACGCTAAAAACGCCGCGGTGTACGCCCTGCTTAATTATGCGGAAGCCAACGCTCAGGCCGTGCGACGCCAACTCAAGGCGGTCATGGCGGAGCTGGTGGTGCAGCAGACGGTTTTTGACGGATTTTTCTTCACGCTCTGCGTGGGAAAACCCCTCGCGGAGCTGCAGCAGTTATCGCCGGGACTGCGCGCGGTCCAGCGTCTGATCGATCAACGCCTGGTCGAGGGAGTCGGCAAAATAATCGATGAGGCGGTTTTTCCCGAATATACGCCCCTCAATCAGGAGGCGCTGTTGGGAGATTTCCGACGGCGGTTGGCCCCCGCCGTCGAACTGCTGGATCTAACGGCGGCAGTGGCGGCGGTCGACGCGTTGGCCGGCGCAGTGCCGGTCAATGAAAAAACCGAAGGCAGCGCTGTTTATAAACTGGTCTTGGCGGCCGGCGCAATGTTCATGGTGATCATTAAAAACAGCCAATTCCAGCTGGAAATTCCCGAAGCAACCGCTGAGCAGTTTAAGGTCCGGCTGGCGCTGGCCGGGACGACCGGACAATTGTTCGAGTCGCTCAAATTACTGATTGACGCCCTGATTGATTTTGTCACCCAAGAAAGAAAGCAGGTCGACACGCGCCCGATTCGGCTAGCCAAAGAGTACATCCGAAACAACTACATGAATCCCATCGGGTTGGAGGAGATCAGCGCGCAGTTGGGGTTTAATCTCTCGTATTTCAGCGTGTTGTTTAAAAAAGAGACCGGCAAGAACTTTGTCGAGTATCTGACTGAGGTGCGGATCGCCAATGCCAAGGAACTGTTGCGCGAAACTTCCTTAAGCATCGCCGAGATTTGTACCCGGGTCGGGTATTTGGACCAAAAGCATTTCATCGCCACCTTCAAAAAATACGCCGGCATCAAACCCGGGGAGTTTCGTAAGTTGTATTCGTGAAGCGGTTTTAGGTTTTTCGAGGGTGAACTTCGAAACAATTTAAGACAATCCGTTTAATTTAGGAGAGCAAGATGAAACGGCAATGGAGTCGTTATTTGTTTTTCCGCTCTTTTTTGGCCATGGCCGCGTTGGTCGTCTATAGCGGCGGCTTGCTGGCGTTGCTGGTTGTTGCGGCCGGAAAAAACGCAACATTGCTTTGGCTGGCCATGGGCGGAACCGCAGTCCTCGCGGCGGGGCTATATGCGATGTATCATTTTATTTATCAGCCGTTTGCCGAAACCCAAAAAATGTTCGACCTATTTATCACCGGCTATACGGTTGAAGGCCTGTACAATATGAGATATGCGTTTACTCCCGAAATGGAACAGGCGATGCTCAAACTGAAAGGTTTCATCAATACCAATGAGATTTTGCGGGTTAGCAAACGCCAGGCGCAGTTTTTAGCGTTGCAAAACCAGATCAATCCCCATTTTTTATATAACACACTGGAGGGGATCCGGGGCGAAGCGCTCGGCGCCGGACTGAATAACGTGGCCGAAATGACCGAGGCCTTGGCCCGGTTTTTCCGGTACACCATTTCCAATCCGGACAATTTTGTGCTGCTCGAAGATGAACTCGCCAACATCGAAAACTATTTTATTATCCAGCAATACCGTTTCGGTTCCCGGTTGCAATTGGCGGTGGAGTACGACGACCCCCGGAACAGCAACGCAATTTTAGGGTATAAGCTGCCAAAGCTGACGTTGCAGCCGATTGTGGAAAATGCCATCATTCATGGCATTGAACGGAAAGTGGGGACCGGGACCGTCCGGATCAAGCTGGAGACAACCCAAACCCGGCTGCTGATCACCATCGCCGACGACGGGGTGGGCATGGCTGAGCAGCGCCTGGAGCAACTGAACGAACGGCTGAACAATTCCTCGTTGGACTATATCAACCCGGATTCGGAGCAACAAGGCGGCATTGCGGTGGTTAATGTGAACAAGCGGATCCAATTGCTGTTTGGAGAGGAATACGGAATCTGCGTTTACAGCACCCAAGGGGTGGGGACCGATGTCGAAATTACCCTGCCGTTGCTGACCACCGGCCAGGAACAGGCGATTTTGAAGGGATAAGGGTTTAACAAACGATGCGACCGGAAATTTTGCGTTTGGAGAAAATTATCACCGTCGAAAACGGCGTGACCCTATTGAACCATTTTAATCTCCACCTGTTTCGCGGCGAGATTATGGGTTTGATCGCCATTAACGTTCATGGGCTGGAAAGTCTGATCGAATTGATCTGCCGCAACGTACCGTTATATTACGGCTCGGTTTATTTTGGCGATCAGTTGGTCAACAGCTACGCGCACAGTCCCATGACCCCCAACAAGGTTGCAGTAATTCAAAAACAGGCCACCTTGATTGAGAATTTAACGGTGGCGGACAATATTTATGTGATGCGGCGCGGTTTCAAAAAGTACCTGATCAATTCGAAAACCCTCAACGCCCAGTTGAAAATGTTCGCCGCGGAGGCCGGCGTCGAGCTGGCCGGCGACCAGCAGGTGCTGGAGTTGTCCTATTATGAAAAATGTATCGTGGAGTTGCTCAAAGCGGTGATTGGCGGCGTGAAGTTGGTTATCATCCGCGATATCAGTAGCTTCATATCACCTGCCGACTTGCTCCGGTTTCACCGGTTAATGCAGCGGTATACCGGGCTCGGGGTATCGTTTTTATATATTTGCAGCCATCACCAGGAGACTTTTTCAATCTGCGACAAAATTTGCTTGATGGAGAACGGCAAAGCGCTGAAAGTGTTGGGCAAAGACGAATTCAAAGAGGAAACGATGCTGCCGTTTACCAATGAATTTTATAAAAGCTACCACGAACGGCAGGCCCTGCCGCAGTGGTTGAATGATTTTCCATGGGTTTACCAAGGCAACAAGGACAAAGGGTTTCATAATGAAACGTCCCGCCGGCCAGAGCGGCATCACCCGCCGGTCCTGGAGTTCGGCAATGTTTCCAGCGGCGCCCTCAACCAGCTCACCTTTGATGTCAAACCCGGCGAATGCGTGGTATTGTTGGACAAGCACAACACGTTGGCAATGGACATTTTGGCTTTGATGAATTTTGAAAGGAGACCCCAAACCGGGCAAATTCGTTTAGCGGGACGCCCTCTCGCGAAACAGGCGGTCCGGACCTTAGGCTTTATTCCGGAAAAACCGATTCACAATTTGTTATTTGAAGAGCTGAGCTACTTTGACAATCTCTGTTTTACGGCAGACAAAAAACTGGCGCCGTTCTGGTTACGCAAAGCGATTAAAAAAAGCATCGTGACGGAATATGAGCCGTTGGTCGGCCCGGATATTCACGCCCAAGACCTGATCAAGTTACCGGTTCAGTCGTTATACCGGCTGGTTTATTACCGGATCCACTTGCAAAACCCCCACGTCGTCCTCTGCGTTAATCCGTTTTTTGAGGCGGATATGGCGATGCGCCTGCAAATCCGGAATCTACTCAAAATGCTGTTGGACCGGAAAATTGCGGTGCTGATTTTGGCCGTTAACCTTTCCGACTCGCTGCTGATCGCCGACCGCTTGTTGGTCCTGGAAAACGGGACGTTAGTCAATGAGCTTTACAGCGGCGAGTACCATCGGCTTAACGCCGACCTTCCGTGACGTTTCGATCACCATCCCAAAAAATCCACCCCCAATTCTAAAAAACTCCCCCATATCAAAAATAATGAAACCATTGTTATAATTTAGTTGCCGATTTGCAAACAAATCAATCAAGAGACAGGTGACCGCAAGTGACGGATGTTATTGTGGCAATGGAGCATATTTTCAAGTCGTTTTCCGGCGTGCGCGCCTTGGACGATGTTTCATTTGATTTACGATCCGGCGAAGTGCTGGCGTTGTTGGGAGAGAACGGCGCCGGCAAATCCACGCTGATGAAAATTCTCTCCGGCGTCTATACGCGCGACAGCGGTGAAATCAAGGTTTACGGCAAAAAAGTGGGCGATCTCAATCCCCATCAGGCCCAGGCTATGGGCATCGCCATGATCCACCAGGAACTCAATATGTGTTCCCATCTTACGGTCGCTGAAAACATTTTTTTAGGCCGCGAAACATCCCGGCGCGGAATCTTGACCGACCAAGCGATGAACGCGGCAGCCCGGGACTTGCTAGGCCGGTTGAAAATTGCCATCGACCCCCAAACCGTGGTTGGGGATCTATCCGTATCAAAGCAGCAAATGGTGGAAATCGCCAAGGCCTTGTCGACCAATGCCAAAGTGTTGATCATGGATGAGCCGACCAGCGCTTTGACAAGCAAGGAGATTGACGAACTGTTCGCCATCATCCGGGAGCTAAAGCGGAACGGCTGCGGGATTGTCTATATTTCGCACCGGTTGGAAGAACTGCAATATATCGCGGACCGAGTCACCATCATGCGGGACGGCAAGTTGATCACCAGCGCCGATTTTACGGCAATCACCCTGCCCGAGATTATCACCAACATGGTTGGCCGGGAGATCAAAGAGAAATTCCCCCGGGTCAAAACGGAACGCGGTAAAAAAATCTTTGAAGTCCGAAAGATTAACGCTGGAAAGCTGGTGCGCGATATCAGCTTTGAGCTCTATGAAGGAGAAATTGTCGGTATCGCCGGGCTGATGGGCGCCGGGCGGACCGAAACCACCCGGGCGATTTTTGGAGTGGATCCCAAGGATTCGGGGGATATTTTGATCGACGATCAACCGGTGACGATCCATTGCCCGTTGGATGCGATCAATGCCGGACTGGTGCTCGCGCCGGAAGACCGGAAAAAAGACGGGCTTTGCACCCGGTTAAGCATTAAGGAGAATATTGCCTTGCCCAATTTGGATGTAATCTGCAACCGGTTTGGCGTTGTCAATTCCCAAAAAGAGGACGCGTTGATCGAAAAGACCGTCGCCAGTCTGAATATCAAATTGGCGAGCAGCGATCATGACGCCGCCAGCCTTTCGGGGGGCAACCAACAGAAGGTGGTTGTCGGAAAGTGGTTGGCCCGCGATTCGAAGGTGGTTATTTTCGATGAGCCGACGCGGGGAATTGACGTTGCCGCGAAGGTTGAAATCTACAATATTATGAACGAACTGAAACAGCAGGGAATCGGGGTGTTGTTCGTCTCGTCGGAGATGCCGGAGATCATCGGGATCAGCGACCGGATTTTGGTGATGTGCGACGGCCGCATCACCGGCGAACTCAACCGGGAGGCGGTGACGCAGAACATGATTTTAGAATACGCCACCCGTTTTGAAAGCAAAGTGATCAACTGAGGCTGAGTCACCAATCGAACAATAAGAGGTACAAACGAATGGAAAATAACATGCTGAAACGAGTATTGCGGATCCGCGGCATGGGCCAGGTAATTACAGTCGGCATCGGTCTGATTGTGATGTGTATCGTTTTCGGGATCATCAATCCCTTATTTTTCTCGCCGGACAATATCGCCAATCTGTTGCGGCAGATCGCCCCGATTCTGTTGATCGGCATCGCGCAGTCTTTTGTGCTGATTACCGGGAACATCGACCTGTCGATCGGCTCGGTGGTCGGAATGAGCTGCATGGTATCGGCAACCCTGATGACCCGTGGCGTCGATCCGTGGATCGCGGCAGGCATTACGATGGTGATCTGTTTATTCACCGGGGTTTTAAACGGATTTTTGGTCTCCGGTTGCAAGCTGCCTTCATTTATCGCCACTTTGGGCACCATGACCATCGCCCGGGGCATCGCCCAAATCGTCAACAACAATTACAACACCAATCTGATTGGCGACGGCCCCGTTGCCAACGCCTTCCGCGATTTTTTCTACTACGGGAAAACCTTCGGAATCTACAACGGTATCATTATCGCGATCGTGTTATGGTTCATTTTCAACTTTCTGCTTAGTAAAACCCGGACGGGACGGCATATTTACGCCACGGGCAGTAATTTGGAAGCGGCGCGTCTTTCCGGAGTCAACGTCTTGCATACGGTGATCAAGGCCTATGGGGTCAGCGCGTTTTGCTCGGGAGTTGTCGGACTGATCACCTGTGCGACGACGGGCATGGGGACCATGGATGCGGGGAACTCTTACGAACTGTATGCGGTCGCCGCCGCCGTGATCGGTGGCGTCAGTACCCTGGGCGGCCAGGGGATTTTATTGGGCACGGTGGTTGGCGCCTGCATCTGGGGCGCATTGGCCAACGGCCTGCAATTTGCGGGCGCGCCGGTTGCCATCCGCAATATCGTCATCGGGATTATTGTCGTGTTATCGGTCTTTATGGATGTGATCGTGCGCACCCGGCGCACCGATAAGATCAAATCCAAACCAACGCTCAAAATCACGCTGACCAAACGCGGGTAATAAAGGCCAAAAGGCTTTTATATAAAAGGGAGGAGAAGATTATATGAAAAAAGTAAGTCCATTGTTTAAATGTCTACTTTGCGGACTCGTCCTCACGATCTGTTTGGCGACTGTCTCCATTACCGCCGCTCCGAAACCGTTTAAGATTTTCCTGATCACCATGGACCAGATGGACCAGTATTGGGCGGGAATCGATCAAGGTTGTAAGAAGGCCGCCGCCGAACTCGGCAATGTTGAATACAAATGGACTGCCCCGGACGTAAAAGACGACGCCAAGCAGATTGAGATGATTAATAATGCGGTCGCCAACGGCGCCAACGCGATTTTACTGGCCGCTAACGGTCCGGATGCCGTAACCTCGGCCTTGAAGGAAGCTCAAGCCAAAAAGGTGCAAATCGTTTATGTCGATTCTCCCGCCAAGTTCCCGGCGGCAGCTACCTTTGCCACCAACAATGAAGCGGCGGGCAAAACTGCCGGTGCGGAAATGATCAAAAACCTGACCAAAGCCGGGGTCAAAAGCGGTAAGATCGGTGTGATCAGCGTCAACGCGGCGACCGCCTCGACCGTTGCCCGGGAAAAAGGCTTCCGGGCGGCCTTTGCCGGTAAAGGCTACACTGTGCTGGGATCCCAGTATTGTGACGGCGACGCCGCGCGCGCCAAGGATATCGCGACTAACTTCATTACCCAAGGTTGTGTCGGTATCTTCGGCGCCAACGAAGGTTCGGCGGTTGGCACCGGCAACGCCATCAAAGAGTCCGGTAAAGCCGTGATCGGGATCGGCTTCGACTCGTCCGACGCCATTAAAAGCTTATTGAAGAACGGTCAATTAAAAGCCACCATGGTTCAAAACCCGTCCGTGATGGGTTACGAAGGCCTGAAAAAAGCGGTCGGCGTATTGAAAGGCACCGTCAAACCCGATGGGAAAGTTGTGGATACCGGTGTATCGGTGGTTGTAAAGTAAGCAACCGGTTTGCTGAACGACAGAAATGAAAACCAAACCCCTGGATATTGAAGATATCCAGGGGTTTGGTTTTTTTTACATGGATGTGCGGATGGAATGTTGATGATGTGTCGGATCAGGAATTCGGTGTGAATCCGGTTCTGCGCTACAGGATTTTTAATGATGAGGGAGGAGTATTACACCGGATTGAATACTCACAAGGATTCTTGTAACATAATTTATATTTAATTATTACGATATAACGATTGACAGAATCGATCCGTTTCGGTATGATGAGGATAGAAGGTTTGAAAGGGGTGGCGCGACAGTGGCGCGGAACAAGATCAAAGAAACGGTTCACCAATGGATATGGCTTTTATTGCTGGTGTTTTGCCTGATCGGCTTAGTTTATCCCCTGATTGGAGCCTTGGCTTTGATCTGTATGCTGGCTCCGGTGATCGTCGCTTTTTGGCGCGGGCGAATGTGGTGCGGCAATTTCTGTCCCCGGGGCAGTTTTAATGATGTGGTCTTAGCCAAGTTTTCCGCCCGGGGCAAGACGCCGGCGTTTTTGCGCGCAAACTGGTTCCGGATCGCTTTTTTGGCCGGATTAATGAGCGCCTTTGCCTTTCAGCTCACCTTGGCCTGGGGGGATCCGGTCGCAATCGGCAGGGTGTTTGTGCGCATGATCATCGTCACGACCTTGCTGACCATTATCCTCGGACTGATTTACCAACCCAGGACATGGTGCGCTTTTTGTCCGATGGGCACCATGGCTTATTTCGTAGCCGGTTTGAAACAGCTGCAGCCCCGGTTGCGACCGATCCGCTTCAACCGGGAAGCTTGTATCAATTGCAACATCTGCACCAAAAATTGTCCCATCAATATCGATGTATTAAGTTTTAAGCAAGCCGGGGTCGTTTCCGATCCCAATTGTTTGAAATGCGGGGTTTGCGTGGCGAAGTGCCCTAAAAAGGCGCTTTCATAGTCGAATTCAACGACGGTGCGGTTGGTGTGAGAAGTCAGTCGCAATGCGGAAATTTAGCGAAAACAACTGGGGATAGGTGGAAAGAAAATGCAAGAATACAATTATAAAACCAAGGGAGTTTGTTCGAAGCGGATTCAGTTCGCGGTGGAAAAGGGGGTTTTGGCGAAAGTGCGCTTTGAATCGGGTTGCGACGGTAACTTGCAAGGCATTAGCCGTTTGGTCGAAGGCATGACGGTAGCGGAAGTAATCCAGCGGTTGCAAGGAATCCGTTGCAACGGCAAAAATACCTCGTGTCCCGATCAATTGGCCCGGGCGCTTCAAGCCACGGTCGCTACCGATACCGATAATCAAACAGCTTGAATCAGCGTCAATGGCGCAACCGTCGCGTCAGCCGCACCGCCGGGCATCTGGTATCGGGCACTGGGCGCTGGATGAAGCGGGGCGTCGATGGAATTATTTTGAAACGAATAATAGTAACGAAACGGGGTGGATTTGATGATGAATGTTACGGCAAATACCTTTCAAAATGAGGTTTTGAATAACTCAGGGCTGGTTTTGGTTGATTTCTGGGCGCCTTGGTGCGGTCCTTGCCGGATGGTTGGGCCGATCCTGGAACAAATTGCTCAAGAACAAGGCGCGCGGGTCAAAATCGTTAAAGTCAATATTGATGAAGCGCCGGACTTGGCATCCCATTATGGGGTGATGTCGATTCCGACGATGATGATCTTTCAGGGTGGCAAGTTAGTCGATCAGTTTGTCGGCGCGTTTCCCAAGCATACAATTGAAGAACGTTTAGCCCGCGTGGTTTGAGACGTGGGTGGAACTGGTTAGGGAAAATACGCGAATCCAATCAATTCGAACCAAGGCAGTTTGAGTCTTGGTTTGAATTTTGTACCCAACGCGCCTTGCCCGCCCGGTGGCTTGGCGGAGATGAGAGTTGGAACCGGTATCTAATTTTGGATAGCGTATTTGCTAAAATTCCATTTTATTCTTGACGATTATAATTAACCATGTTAATATTATAATATAAATATTATTAATAAAATCATATAGTTTTCAAAAGGACGAATTTGTCGCGTAAGTTATTATTTTAAACAAAAATGCATAAGACTGATTCACCATTAATATGTTAGGAGATGAAAATGATGAAAGTACTTTACAAAGCAAAAGCACATTCCCAGGCAGGGCGTGAAGGTAAGGTGCGTGTGGAGAACAGTCCGTTGGAATTTGATCTGGCTCCTCCCGTCGAGCTTGGCGGTTCCGGTAAGGTTGGCGCCAATCCGGAACAATTATTCGCCGCCGGTTACGCCGCCTGTTTTGAAAGTGCGGTGTTACATGTGGCGCGGCGTAAAAAACTGACGTTGCAATCCACCGCGGTTGCGGTCGAGATCGGAATCGGACCGAACGATCAAGGCGGCTTCCAATTAACCGCCGCCATCTTGGCGACCATCGGCGGAGTCGACCAGGGAACCGCTGACGCGATTGTGCAAGAAGCCCATCAAGTTTGCCCATACTCCAACGCAACCCGCGGCAATATCGAGGTATCGGTCGCGGCGCAAATTGTGTAACATTTTGGGGTCAGGAAAGGAGTAATCACGATGAGTATTTACCAATTGGCGCTCCAGATGGAGCAAGAGGGTGAGCGATTTTATCGTGAGTTGGCCAATAACGCGGTGAACAACGGCTTTAAAACCATCTTCACGATGCTCGCCGAAGACGAGGTAGAACATCAACGCATCTTTAAAGCCCTGCAAGCTAGCGCGCCGCTTCCCGATACGGTCGCGACTCCGGTTCCTTTCAAAAGTATCTTTGCCGAATGGAAAAAAGACGGTGCCTTGAGCGAGTTGGACACTTCGCAATTGGAACAGTATCAGCAGGCGTTGGAAATAGAGCGGAAAAGCCAGGATCTGTACCGGCAAGAAGCCGAGCAAACCGTTGACCCGGGCTTAAAGCAGATCTTTAGTCAACTGGCCGCTCAAGAGCAACAGCATTTCATCCTGATCCACAATATTGTCGAGCTGATGCTTCATCCGCAAACCTGGGTGGAAAACGGGGAGTTTTATCACCTGGAGGAGTATTAACGCCCATCAATTGCTAATATCAATAAAAAAGCAGGATTTGCCAATGCAAATCCTGCTTTTTTATGTTTATCATCACAAAGCCCGCTATTTATCAATTTATGCAGTGATTTCGTTTTTCAATATCGACAAAACATGTAATATATCAGAACAATTTATAAAATCCTGGCAACTTTTTGATCTTTCGTAAACGAAAAAATATCAACCAAGTGACAAAAATATTTCTCATGGTCAATAAAATGTTTATCAAAGTTGTTTTTCTATTTATCAAGATTGCTTTGCTATTTATCAACGGTGATTTTTTATTTATCCATGGCAATTAAATATTTATCATGATTGCAAAAATATTTATCAAGGTCAATTAAATATTTATCACGGGCGTTTTGATGTTTTTTCACTTAAACAATATTTCGGAATCGGAATTCGGTGATAAAACAGTGGGTGGAACCGGACTTTTTATCAATGATCACAACAAAACCACCCGCTGTTCACAAAACGGACACAGTTACATTCTACAATATTCCTAAGTGAACGAGTCGTGGAAATGGAGTGATCAATTGGAAGCGATCAAAGAACAGCTTGAACGCTACCGGAAACAGTTGATACAGGCGACCGTTCAGTATGGGCTCAATTCCCCGGAAACGCTGCGAATCAGCGTACTCCTTGATCAATTGGTCCTTGAATATCAACGGGTTATGGCGGAATACGAAAAAAAAGGTAAAAGTAGGGATTCGCGATGAAAACGAATGGACGGTTAAGGACGCGCTTTGGACTGGCGATGTTGCTACTGGTTATCTGCAGCCTTCAGACATTGGTCCATGCCGAGTCGCCGGTGTTAACCCTGGCGCAAGCGGTGGCGCTGGCGCTCCAAGTCGACTTTCAAGTCAAAATGGATACCAACTCATTGGCCAAGGCCCAATTGGCGGTGAAAAAAGCGGCCCAGGGAACCTTCCCGCAAGCCACCGTCGCCGGTCAATATCAATATCAAGCCACGGATCAAAGTTACCCCAGTTCCTATCAGGTGGTGGTACAGGAAACGATTCCCACCGGCTATAACCTGTACGGTCAAAAAGTCGATTCGAGCATTACCACGGCCATGTGGGACCAGGTGATCGCCGAAGCGACGCTGCAGATCGCCCGGGCCGAAGTGATTTACAGCACCTATGAAGATTATTTGACAGTCCTGAAATATCAGCAAGTTTTGCAACTGCAGACGGAAGCGGTGAAAAAATATCAAGACGACAACACGTTAGCCGTCAAGCAATTCAGTGTCGGCAAGATTACTAAACCGGAGTTGCTCAAAACGGAAAATGCCTTAAATCAAGCCCAATATGAGCTGGTCAAAGATCGCGCTGATTTGGACATCGCCCGGCGCAAATTGGCTAATCAGGTCGGCATTAAAGATTTTGCGTCATACCGATTAGAGGAAATAACCATCGACCCGGAGGCGGTGGATGAAGAGCTGGCGGCGTTACAACACAAAGCGTTGCAACGGCGCTTGGAATTGCAAAAAGACGGATTGAACATCAAAAAGGCCTTGCGGACTTGGGGCCAAGCAAAAAATGACGAGCTGCCCGGGTTAGCGGTCAGTTACAACAATCAAAACACCACCCAAAGTTTTGGAATGAGTTACAACTTTATAAGCGGCGATCTTAGTTGGCTTGCGGCCCAAAAAGGCGATTCCTACCAGAGCCAGTCCGATGTGCTTTCCGGTTCGAGCGACACCAGTTATTACGGGACGCATAAACGGTATTTCACTGTAAAGCTTAGTTGGAGTTTGGACTTTGGCGCCGCCAAAAATGAAACGCGGCAAACTCAGTACAGTTTAGAAAACGCCAAGTTGGATCTGGAAAAAGCTCGTCAGGATATCCAGCTCGAAGTGGAACAGGCGTTGAACGATTATCAACTGGCGGTCAAACAATATGAAGTCAACCAACAAGCTTTGCCCTATTATGAAAAAGATCTGGAGATCAAGCAATTGCAGTTGGAGATGGGGATGCTTAAATTTACCGACCTCTCCGACGCCCGCCAAGACGCGCTGGAAGCGCGAATAACCGCGGTAAAATCGAGTTATGACCGGGTTTTGACGCTGCAAAAATTGAAAAAAGCGGTTGGCGATTTATATCCGTTCGCAAAAACAGCCAACTCCAACCAAGAATAATCAATACCGGAGGGAAAGAGGATGCCGAATTTGAAGAAGAAAACCATTGTAACACTCGTGATTTTGGTCATCGTTTTGGTGGGCGGCGGTTTGGCAATCCGTCAAATGCAACAAGCGGCTCAAGCGAAAAGCGCGGCCGTTCTGGAAACCGCCGCAGTACGCCGGATGGATCTGAGTGAAACCATTGACGCCACCGGTGAAGTGACCACTGAAAAAAACGCCTCGATCTATTCGCCTTACAGCGCTACCGTCAAGGAAATTTTGGTCAAACCCGGCGCTAGCGTACATAAGGGCGATGTGCTGTTGGTGTTGCAGTTGAAAGATACCGACTTGATCAATTATTCTTCCACCTGGCGATCAGCGCTCGATCAGGCCCGACTGAAGTTGAACATTGCGCAGCAAGCGTTAAAACGCCAAGAAATTTTATATAAAGTGCAAGGAACGACCATTGACGATTTGGAGAGCGCCCAAAGCCTGGTCAAACAGTATCAGGAAGAAGTTAAGGACTATGAGTTGAAACTGGCGACGTTGGCTAAAAACGGGGTGGATCACAGCAACAATATCTTAATCAAGGCGCCGTTTGACGCCGATATCTCCTGGATCGACGTCAAACTGGAAGAGGCGGTCACCACCAGCAGCGAACTGCTGACCTTCGGGGGTAACAGCGTCGTCCGCGTACAGGCGGCAGTCGATCAAGGCGATATCGATCAGATTAACATCGGATTGTCCGCTCAAATCACCGCCAATGATCAAAACCGGACCCGGATTCCCGGGGTGGTCACTTCATTTGGCGGCACCGGGACGACCAGTTCCAATGTGGTTACCTTTCCGGTGATCATCAAGCCGGCTTCTGATCAATCCCACGCTCAGCCGTCACGGCTGCCGAATCCTCCCGGCGCGGGGAATCCACCGCCGGTCGCGGCAACTGCGCCGCAATCCCAAGATATGTTGCGCCTCTTGAAAACCGGAATGTCGGTGGACGTTACCATCACCGTCAGCGATCATGCCAATGTTTTAGCGATTCCCTTGCAAGCGGTGAAGCTGGGGGATGGCGCGGCAACGGTGCAGGTCGTCGCGGACGGGAAACTGGTCGCCCGACAAGTGAAATTAGGCTATCAAAATACTGATTATGCCGAAGTCTTAGCCGGATTGCGCGAAGGCGAGCAGGTGGCTGTCGCGCAATCCGCTGCCGCTACGACCGCCACGAAAACCAAAACCAACCGGGGAACAATGGGAGGCGGGCCGATAGGCGGCCCACCGCCGATGTGAGGTAAATAACGATGATCACGCTTGAGAAGCTTTTGAAAGTTTACCAGATGGGCGAGAGTCAAGTCCGCGCCTTAGACGAGGTGTCGCTGCAAATCGCCGCGGGGGAGATGGTCGCCATCATGGGTCCGTCGGGTTCGGGCAAATCAACGATGATGAATATGCTCGGGTGCTTGGATCAGCCCAGTTCCGGTTCATACCGGCTGGACGGCCGGGAAGTCGCCGAACTGAACGAAGTGGAACTGGCCCGATTGCGCAACCGGGAGATCGGGTTCGTTTTCCAATCCTTTAATCTGCTCGCCAATCTCACCGCCTTTCAAAATGTGGAGTTGCCCTTGATCTATACCGGAATGGCGCCAAAGGAGCGTCGGCAGCTGGCGCTAACCGCGCTGGCCAAAATGGGTTTAGAGAACCGGGTTCAACATACGCCGCGCGAGTTGTCCGGCGGTCAACAGCAACGGGTGGCGATCGCCCGGGCGTTAGTAAACCGTCCCAAGCTGCTGTTGGCCGATGAACCCACCGGCAACTTGGATACTAAATCCAGCGTGGAGATTATGGGGATCTTCCAAGAGCTCCATCAACAAGGGATCACTGTGGTGTTGGTGACCCATGAAAATGATATCGCGACTTATACCCAACGGGTAGTCCGGTTCCGCGACGGAAAGATTGTGGCGGACGAACCGGTCCGACAGGTTATCATCCAAGGGGAGGTAAGAGCATGAGATTCTCCGAAAATCTGCGAATGGCCATCAGGAACCTGTCGGCCAATAAAATCCGTTCGTTGCTGACAATGCTGGGAGTGATTATCGGCGTAGCCGCAGTCATCGATATGGTGGCGTTGGGACAAGGAGCGCAGCAACAAGTGACGCAAAACATTACGGCCATGGGGTCCAATTTGGTAATGGTTTTTGCGGGACGCGGCAATCGGCGCGGCGGTTCGTTCGGCGGCGGTCAACCGTTGACCAATAGCTTGTTGCCCGCTCTCCAAAACGCCTCCCGCAAACTGGCCGCCATCGCCCCGGAAGTTCGCGGCAGCTTTACCATTCGCGAAGGGGACAACAGCATGGACAGTTCGGTGATCGGCTGTACCCTTCCGTATTTTAAACTTCGTAATTATCAAATCGCGCGGGGCCGCGCTTTTCTCGAGTCGGAGGTTGAAGGCCGGCGCCGGGTGGCGGTGATCGGTTCGTACGTCGCCGAGCAACTGTTCCCCGCCGCCGATCCGCTGGGACAAGATATCAAAGTGGGGGTGGTCCGCTTTAAAATTGTCGGCGTCTTAAAAGAAAAAGGGCAAAGCGGGTTCAATAACAGCGACGATCTGGTCATGATTCCCTTGAGCACTGCCCAACAACGGTTATTCGGCAATCAAAACTTGGACACCATTTATCTCCAGGCTGATTCCAACGCCAACGTCGATGCGCTTTATCAGGAAGTCTACGCAATGTTGTTGGCGAAGTTCCGGGAAGAGTCCAAATTTACCGTGCGCAATCAAGCCGAGATCTTAGCGACGGTCCAACAGACCACCCAGACGTTTACACTGCTTTTGGCGAGCATTGCCGCAGTGTCGCTGCTGGTCGGCGGGATCGGCATCATGAATATTATGTTGGTCTCGGTGACCGAACGGGTGAAAGAGATTGGGATCCGCAAAGCGATCGGCGCCCAAAAGTCGGAGATCTTGGGATTGTTTTTAATTGAAGCGGTTGGACTGAGCTTGATCGGCGGCCTGATCGGGATCATCCTGGGCTGGGCGTTGGCGATGGTTATTTCCAGGGTGACCGGTTGGGCGGTGGTGATTGCGCCGTTGTCGATCGTCATCTCGTTTGGCTTTTCATTCCTGGTCGGACTGTTTTTCGGCGGGTATCCGGCCTATAAGGCGGCAGGGTTGGATCCGATTGAGGCGCTCCGTTACGAATAACCGCGGAATGGCGGTAAGCCATAGGCAAAACGCGGGAAATGGGTTACATTAGAGTAGGGCCGCGGAACGCCGCCCCCGTCCAACCGGATTAACCGGTGATAGGTGCTAACAACCAATCCAGCGGAACAAAGGATGATTTCCATGATAAAAGGTCAGACCATTCTGGTCGCCGATGATGAACAACTGATGCGTAAATTGGTAGGAGATTTTCTAAAAAAAGCGGGTTATCGCGTCGTCGAGGCTGAAAACGGCAAAAAAGCCTTGGAGCTCTTTAACGAAATACCCGGTATCGACCTAGCGATTCTTGATGTGATGATGCCGCTGTTGGACGGGTGGACCGTTTGCCGGGAGCTCCGCAAAATATCCAGTCGTCTCCCGGTGATCATGTTGACCGCCCGGGGCGAGGAATCCGACCAACTGTTCGGATTTGATCTCGGCGCCAACGATTATGTGACCAAGCCGTTCAGTCCCAGTGTTTTGGTGGCGCGGGTCCAAGCGCTATTGCAATTGGTCAGCGAAAGCGCCGGGACGAAAGCCCTTATTGAGCTAAACGGATTGCAGATCAATCAATACGCCCATAGCGTCGCGGTGGATGGTTGCAAGATCGTTTTAAGTCCCAAAGAATACGAGCTGCTGCTGTACATGGTTGAAAATGAAGGAATCGCCTTAAGCCGGGATCAGATTTTAAATGCGGTCTGGGATTATGACTATTTCGGCGAAGCCCGGACCATTGACACCCATATCAAAAAACTCCGGCTGAAGCTGGGGACGAAAGGGGAGTATCTCCAAACCGTGCGCGGTTTTGGCTACCGGTTTGAGGTGAAAAAAGGATGAAAAGTTCGATCCGGACCAAATTATTCAGCGGCATCTGTTTGCTCATCCTGTTTTTCATCAGTCTGTCGTGGCTGGTCAACTTTTACTTTCTGGAGCGGTTTTATATCCGACAGAAGAGCGCGGTGCTGCAGAGGCAGTACCGTTATATCGATACGTTTTACCGTGGGGATCTGGGGGCGTTAACCCGTCAGTTGGAGCGGATTGTCCACGCCAATGGGATGAATATCGTCATCCTGGACCGCAATTTGCGGATCAAATCAACCTATTCGCCACGGCCGCCGGGTTTGCCGCCGCCACCGGAGCCATTGCGCCCGCCGCTGCCGCCCTCGTTCATTCCCCATACCGACTGGACCAAACCGCGGGTATTCGTGGATCTGAAAAAAGGGCCGACCGGTTATTTGAATTTCACGGCAACCTTACATCAGGGCGATTACCTATGGTTGGGCATGCCGATCGGAGAGATTAAGCAAAGCGTGGCGATCTCCAATCAATTTTTCTTAATGACCGGCGTTTTGACGTTGCTGATTGGCGGAGCGATGGCGTTGGGGTATTCCAAACGCTTCACCCGACCCATTCTCGAACTGAATGAAATCGCCCAAAACATGGTCCGGCTCGATTTTACCCGGATGTATCCGGTGCAGACCCGGGATGAAATCGGCGAGTTGGGCTTGAGTATTAATTCCTTATGCGAACAACTGGGCAAATCCATCAGCGAACTGCAACAGGCCAACTCCAAACTGGCCTTGGAAAACGAACGGCAAAAGCGGGTTGATGAAAACCGCAAAGAGTTCATCTCCAACGTCTCCCACGAACTCAAAACGCCGCTGGCGTTGATTCAGGGCTACGCCGAAGGATTGCAGGTCAATGTGAATGAGAGCGAGGAAGACAAAAACTTCTACTGCAATGTGATTATGGCGGAAGCGGCCAAAATGAACAAACTGGTCCGGGAACTGTTGGACTTATCGGAGATTGATTCCGGCTACTTACGCCTGGAAAAAGAACTGTTTGATCTGGCGGACCTCACCGAACAGGTATTGGAAAAGTATCAATTAATCTTGAAAGAAAAAGGGATTAGTTTGGTAGTGGAAAAAAGCGGCGCTGCGTTTGTCTGTGCCGACCTTTCCCGGATTGAGCAGGTCTTGGTGAATTATCTTAATAACGCCATCGGTCATGTGGACGGCGCTAAAAAGATCAGGGTCAAGGTCGTAGCGGCGCAGGGGAATGTGCGGTTGGCGGTCTTTAATACCGGTCAGCCCATCCCGGCCGAGGCATTGGCGAAGATCTGGTTCAGCTTTTATAAAGTGGATCAGGCGCGCACCCGGAGCTTAGGCGGGACCGGTTTGGGCCTGGCGATCGTCCGGGCCATTTTAGAATGCCATCAGGGGGAGTTTGGAGCGGCGAACGTCGCAGACGGGGTGGAGTTTTGGTTCACTTTGCCCCACGAGTCAAACAATCCGTCAGTTGAGGGAGGTTCGGGAAACACGCGTGAAACTATTATTGATTGAAGATGAAATGAAACTGAACAAAGCGTTGCTGGCATTGCTGCGCAAGCACGGCTACGTGGTGGACGGGGTTGGCGATGGCGAAACGGGTTTGGAGATGGCGGTTGGCGGAAGTTATGACCTGATTGTGTTGGACCGGATGCTTCCGAAACGTGACGGAATCTCGCTACTCAAAGAACTGCGTCAGCAAGGCATGAACACCCCGGTAATCGTGATCACCGCTAAGGATTCGCCCTACGACCGGGTGGAAGGGTTAGATTCCGGGGCCGATGATTATCTGATCAAACCGTTTGCCACCGTCGAATTGTTAGCCCGGATCCGGGCTTTATCGCGGCGTCGGGCCCAAGCAATGGTGGACGTTGAAACATTAGCCGCGGCAGGGCTCTCGTTTAACCCGTTAAAGTGTGAAGTGACCGCCGGCGAGCATGTCATCAAGCTTAGCGTGAAGGAGTCGTTGTTGCTGGAGTTGCTCCTGCGCAACCAAGGTCAAGTGATAACCAAAGAACGGATCTTCGAACGGGTTTGGGGTTACACCTCCGAGACCGAGTTTAGCTCGGTTGACCTTTATATTCATTACCTTCGCAAGAAACTCAATGTCCCCTTCATTAAAACCGTCCGTGGCGTAGGATATTATTGGGAAGGGAGCAACTGATGTTTCGCAAATTAAAACAACAGTTTATCATGACCAACGTCGGGATTATCACCGTGTTGTTTGTCTCGCTAACCATAGGAGCCTACTTTTTGTTGCAGATCAACATGAATAACCATGCCGAATTTTTCGCAATCAAAATGGCGGAAGCGATTAATTCCGGAATGTTCAACGACGGTTGGTTTGACAATCAAATGCCGTTGCCGCCCGGCCGGGAGCGGCCGAATCCGTTCCCCCAACCTCCGAAAGCTTTTCATGCGTTAAATCCGAATCCGGTTTTCCCCAACCCGTCTCATCAAGAGCCGCAACTGTTTGCAATGAAAAAACAGTTTGACTTGGGGGGATTGTTAATGTCACTACGCCCCCGGGAACGGGAGCGGCCGGGTCCGAATGTATTTTATGTTAAAGCCAATCCGGAAGGAGCGATTACCAATCAATCCCTCAAGCAACCGTTGAATGTCACTGGATTGGAGGCGCTTACTAAAGCAATTTTACAGGCGAAGTCGAAAAACGGCACCACCAATTTTCAAGGATCCAAGGTTTATTTTTATAAAACACCATTGCGCAGAGAATCCGGCACTTTGTTGATTTTTCAAGATTTGAGCCATGAGACCAATATTCAAACCGCCTTGGTCACCTCCTTGATCATCATCGGATTGATCTATCTCATTTTAACCTTAGTGGGTAGTCTTTTCATGGCCAATCGAGCCATCGGGCCGATTCAAAAAGCTTGGCAACAACAGAAAGACTTTCTGGCCGACGCCTCGCACGAACTACGAACCCCCCTGGCCGTTGTCCAAGCCAACCTGGAAGTCGTTTTAAGCAACCCGGGAGAGAACGTTGCCAGCCAAGTCGATTGGCTCAATAACATTCAGGACGAGTTGGGGCAGATGACCGGTTTGGTATCCTCCCTGTTATTTTTGGCCCGGGTTGATTCCCAACAAAAGGTGCTGAATTTCACCGAGTTTGATTTGGGAGATCTCGTGACCGGAGTTGGCGAAGCTTTTCAACCGTTGGCCGCCAATCAGCGGATTACCGTAAGCACCCCTGGCAACGGAGCACTGTACTGTTATGGCGACGCTGCCCACCTTCGGCAAGTACTGGAGATCTTGCTGGACAACGCCATTCGCCATACTCCCGCAGGGGGCCGGATTACCCTTAATTTAACCCAAAGCGACCGGAAGTTGGTTTTGACGGTGAGCGACACCGGTACGGGAATCAGCCCCGAACACTTGGAGAAGATCTTCGACCGTTTTTATCAAGTGGATGCTTCCCGGTCGAAAGGCAAAGCGGGATTGGGTTTGTCGATCGCCAAAAGCATCGTCGAAAACCATCGCGGCACGATTACAGTCGTTAGTAAACCCGGTTCGGGCACGACGTTTACGATCCAATTGCCGTTGTTTAAGGAGCAGCGGACTGACGGAGATCACTGCCATATTAAGCTGACCGATGCTTGACTTCAAGTTTGAAATTGGTTACAATCAAAACAGATAGATTGTACGAATATTTATAACCATCTTGATCGCGATCTATTTTCGTTCAGACTAATCGACACACCTGTATTACTGGCGGATTCAGTGGGTCACCACAAGGGAATACAGGAATATTTGCTTAGCCGGCCGCCTGGGCACCTGATGCCTGGGCGGCTTTTGTTTGGAATAGGAGGAGATACGATGGAACCATGGCGGAATTTCCGCGGCGAAGTCTGGCGGAAACGGATCGACGTCACCGAATTTGTGCGGGACAATTATCAACCTTATTATGGTTCGGATAGTTTTTTGGAAAGGTGCTCCGCAAAAACGCGGCGGTTGTGGGGGCGGTGTTTGCAACTGATGGAGGAAGAACGGGCCGCCGGAGGCGTGTTGGCCATTGATACGCGGCGCGTCGCCGGAATTACGGCTTGGCCGCCCGGCTATATCCAAGCCGACGACGAAGTGATCGTGGGATTGCAAACCGATCAGCCGTTAAAACGGATGGTCAATCCGTGGGGCGGCTGGCGGATGGTGGAAGCCGCCTGCGAAGCCCGGAACATTAAACCTGACCCGGCAATGGCCAAAATCTTCACCCGGTACCGCCGGACGCAGAATGAGGCGATCTTCCGGATCTATACGCCGGCGATGCGCCAGGCGCGCAAATTGGGGATCATCACCGGTTTGCCCGACGCTTACGGCCGGGGGCGTTTGATCGGCGATTACCGCCGGGTGCCGTTATACGGAACGGCTTATTTGATGCAGGAGAAACGGAATGATCTCTACGCTCTCGACAATGTGGACGATACCACCATTCATCTGCGGGAAGACATCGCCGATCAGGTGCGCGCTTTGGAACGGATGGCCGAATTGGGCAAGGCGTATGGGTGCGATATCAGCCGTCCGGCGATCAATTCCCGGGAAGCGGTGCAATGGCTATATCTGGCGTATCTTTGCGCCATCAAAGAACAAAATGGCGCGGCGATGTCACTTGGACACACCAGTCCGTTTTTGGACATCTTTATCCAGCGCGATCTGGATGAAGGGACGATCAGCGAGGCGGAAGCGCAAGAACTCCTCGACCAGTTGGTGATCAAGTTGCGGTTGGTCCGCCATCTGCGCACGCCGGAGTATGATCAGCTTTTTGCCGGCGATCCGACCTGGATCACCGAATCATTAGGCGGAATGGGCGAAGACGGGCGCCCGCTGGTGACCAAGACCGACTTCCGTTGGCTGCAAACGTTACGGAACTTGGGGCCGGCCCCGGAACCCAATCTGACGGTGCTTTTCAGTCCCCGGTTGCCGGAGAACTTCCGCAATTTCTGCGCTGAATTGGCGATCGCCACCTCGGCGTTGCAGTTTGAAAACGATGAGCTGATGCGGCCGGTTTTTGGAGACGATTACGCCATCTCATGTTGCGTCTCGGCGACCCGGGTCGGTAAAGACATGCAGTTTTTCGGCGCCCGTTCCAACCTGGCCAAAGCGCTTTTACTGGCGATCAACGGCGGCAAGGACGAGGTGACCGGTGAAACGGTGCTGGAGGTTCCGGAACTGGCCGGCGAATATCTGGAATGGGATCAAGTCTGGGAAAACTATGAGCAGGTCTTAGCCTGGTTGTCGGTGTTATACAGCCGGACGATGAACTGCATTCACTATATGCATGACAAGTACAATTATGAACGGGTACAGATGGCCTTGATCGATTCGGCGCCTCACCGCCATATGGCGTTTGGCGTCGCCGGACTATCGGTGGTCGCCGATGCGCTAAGCGCGATTCGTTACGGCCGGGTGCGCATCGACCGCGACGAACGGGGGATCGCCAAAGCCTTTGCAATCACCGGCGATTATCCTTGTTACGGCAATGACGATGACCGGGTGGACGGTTTAGCGGTCCGGGTGATTCGCTGTTTTTACAATTGTCTCTCGCAACAGCCGATTTACCGCGACGCCACGCCCACCTTGTCGATCTTAACCATTACCTCCAATGTGGTTTATGGGAAAAAAACCGGTCCCACCCCCGACGGCCGGTTAGGGGGCCGGCCGTTTGCCCCGGGCGCCAACCCGATGCATGGCCGGGAGCAAACCGGCGTGGTGGCGGCGATGCGCTCCATCGCTAAATTGCCCTATGACATTTGCCGGGACGGTATCTCTTATACCTTTTCCATCACGCCGCGGGCGTTGGGCGGGACGGTCGCGGAGCGGACCGGCAATCTGCTGGGGTTGCTTGACGGATATTTCGGAGCTTCCGGCCATCACATTAATGTGAATGTATATAGTCGGGAGACCTTGGTTGAAGCGATGGAGCATCCGGAGTTATACCCCAATCTCACCATCCGCGTCTCGGGATATGCCGTTCATTTCATCAAATTAAGCCGGGAACAACAACTTGAAGTGATCGAACGGACGATATACGAACGGTTATAATCTGCCGACTCAAAAGGAATGGAAAGAAAGTAGCGTGAACGGTTTGGGAAGAGTCCAGTCGCTTCAGAGTTTTTCAACTTTTGACGGGCCCGGAACGCGTTGCGTCGTTTTTTTGCAGGGCTGTCCGGTGGGGTGTGTTTTCTGTCATAACCCGGACTCCTGGCCGGCCGACGCCGGGGAGGAACTCGCGGCGGAAGTGCTCCTGCGCCGCTTGGAACGGTTCCGGCCGTTTTTGCGGCAACCGGGTTTGACGATCAGCGGTGGCGAGCCGCTGTGGCAGCCGGACTTTACGCTGGAGTTGATCGGGCGGGCCAAGTCCTCCGGGTGGCATGTGGCCTTGGATACCTCCGGTTGGGGAGCTTCTCCGATCTTTGCGAAGGTCGCCGGTCAAGCGGATTTGGTGATCTGCTCGATCAAACATCCGTTGGTCCCGGAACAATTGACAGCCAGTTATGATCGGGAAAGCGTTTTGGCCAACTTGCGTTCCTCGGCGAGCTTGGGAGTTCCGCTTTGGCTGCGTTACGTATTGATTCCCGGTTGGACCGATCAAACCGAGGCTCTGCGGGCCATCGGCCGTTTGCGCGGCGATCTGCCGAATCTGGAACGGTTGGAGTTGTTACCGTTTAACGGATTGGCGGAAGCAAAATGGCGTAAGCTGGCGAAAACCAGTCCGCTCTTTACGGGAGAATCAGTGCCCCGGGTGACAGAGGAAGAGCTGCGCCGGGCGGAGCAGGAAATTTACCGGGAATGAAGAATAATTGAATGCTTGTTCTAGGGGGACAACAATCTGTCCCCCTTATTTTTTGACGGATCACTTGTTGCTTCGCAGCAAGTAATTGTTTATCCTCGGCATGAGTTTGGGGAAAATGTCAACCGGATTTAAATTTTGGGAAGAGTAATATTCAAAGGATTTTAAGTTAGGCTGGCCAATATCAATAAGCATTCATTGCGGAGGTTGCCATGAAGAAATTATCAACCCGGTTTATCTGTCTCACGATTGTCAGTTTGTTCTTTTTAATCTCTTCCGGTTGTTATGCGATGGGACCGGAGAAACAGCATCCGTATAAACGGAAACCATTGGATTTTTCTATCGGAATGGTGGAAGGCACTACCCCTTGGAATCTGCGTCCGATCCCCGGAGTACCGAATCCGGTTTTTACCAATCTGAATGTCACCGGGATGATGACCCGCTTTGTGGCCGATCCGTTTATGGTCCGGGAGAAAGGTCGTTGGTATATGTTTTTCGAAGCGGTCGATCAATTGGATGGCAAAGGCAAAATCGGACTCGCCGAAAGCAACGACGGACTGCGCTGGAAATACCGTCAGGTCGTTTTAACCGAGACCTGCCATCTTTCCTATCCGTATGTGTTTAAATGGCAAGATCAGTATTATATGATTCCCGAAACGTTTTCGAAAAAAGCGATCCGTCTATACCGGGCGGTGGACTTCCCAACCAAATGGGAATACGTGCAGGATCTGATCGAAGGCCCGTATGCCGATTCATCGATTGTCCGTTTTAACGGCCGCTGGTGGATTATCACGGCGGACCCGCGCGGCAACCGGCGCATGTATGTTTTTTTCGCCCGGGATCTAACCGGACCGTGGTATGATCACCCCTTAAATCCCATTTATCTTAACAATCAGCATTTTGCCCGTCCCGGTGGGCGAATTATCTGCGACGCGGGAAAACTTTATCGTTTCGCCCAGGATGATTATAAGGTATATGGGAATAAACTCTGGGCTTTTCAAATCACTGAGCTTTCCACCACGGGTTATGCGGAGAAATTGACACCCAATAATCCGATCTTGAAAGCGTCCGGTAAGGGTTGGAACGCGTTGGGCATGCACCAATTGGATATTTACCGCGTCAGCAAGAACCGTTGGTTAGGTTGTGTCGACGGCCGGAAATGAAACAGAGGGTTAGCCATGGGAATCGAGATTGAACGCAAATTTTTGGTGAAGGACCGGACCTACCGGACCTTCGCCACCGGGGTTTTGTACCGCCAGGGGTATCTTTGCAGCGAACCGGGAAGGGTGGTTCGGGTAAGGGTAGTGGGCGACCAGGGTTTTCTGACCATTAAAGGAATCAAAGTTGGAACCGTCGCACCGGAGTTCGAATATCCGATCCCGGTTGGTGACGCCCAAGCGCTTTTGGCGGGTTTGTGTGAAAAACCCCTGATTGAGAAGTTCCGTTTTGAAGTGGATTATCAAGGGTTCCGCTGGGAAATCGACGAATTTATCGGTGAAAATAGCGGATTGGTGGTGGCGGAGCTCGAACTGCCGACAGTTGCGACAGCGTTTCCGGTTCCGGGATGGGTTGGCTTGGAAGTAACCGACGACCCGCGCTATTTCAATGTCAATCTTCAGCAACATCCCTATTGTCGCTGGGCGGAGTCGCACGAATCGCTTTGAAGAAGGATAAAGGAGTGCTGGGTTATATGGAAAAAGGAGTTTCGCGGGAAAAATTCACCTCGGGGTTGGCTGTTTTCTTTGCCACCTTGGGGTCGGCCGTCGGGTTAGGCAATATTTGGAAGTTCCCGTATCTGACCGGTAAATATGGGGGAGGCGCCTTTCTCCTCGTATATCTTTTATGCATCATCTTTGTCGGCCTGCCGGTAATGATCGCCGAGTTTTACATTGGACGGCGCACCCGTCGCAACGCGGTGGGGGCCTTGGATACGCTCGCTCCGCGATCGGGTTGGCGGGTGATCGGCATTATGGGGCTGTTGGCGGCTTATTTGATTATGTTTTTCTACAGCTGCGTGGCGGGGTGGGTCTATTCCTACGTTTTTAAAGCGCTGAGCGGTGATTTTGTACATATTACCGCCGCTTCGGTCAAGGTCCAGTTCGGGCAGGCGATCACCAACCCGCTCCCGCCCTTGATATGGCAGCTGATTGTGTTAGCAGTCGTTGCGGTGATTCTGATCTCCGGGGTCAAAAAAGGAATCGAACGGGTCACCAAAACGCTTTTACCGGTTTTGTTCATTCTGATTCTACTCTGTGACATCCGGGCGTTAACCTTGCCGGGCGCGGCCGAGGGAATCGCGTTTTTATTTAAGGTTGATTTTGCCAAATTAACGGCCCCGGCTGTCCTGACCGCGTTAGGTTTGGCTTTTTTTAAATTATCGTTGGGCATGGGGACCATGATCACCTATGCCAGTTATTTCACGGATGACAATAACATGCTGGCGAATTCCGCCAGGGTGGCGTTGTCGGATACAATCGTATCTCTCCTGGCCGGATTGGCGATTTTTCCGGCGGTTTTTTCTTTTGGAATGGAACCGGGGGCCGGTCCGGGTTTGTTTTTTATCACGATTCCGTTGGTATTTTCAAAAATACCTTTTGGCAACTTGCTTTTGGTCGGCTTTTTCTTTTTGGCGGCGATCGCGGCAACTACGGCGATGCTTTCTATTGTGGAAGTCTTGGTGGCGTATTTTTCAGAACAGCATCGATTTTCCCGGACCAAGGCGGTCTTGCTTAATTGCATCATCATCGCCATCGTCGGCGCGTTAGCGACCTTATCGGTGGATTCCGCCAGCCTGTTGGGGCAGGTAAAATTTTTTGGCATGGGGTTTTTTGACCTGTTCGATTTTGTATCATCCAATATTCTACTGCCGGTCGGCGGCCTGCTGATCATCATCTATGTGGGGTATGTCGCGAAGGAGCAAGCGGTGCTGGCGGAATTAAGCAATCAGGGCGCCTTGACCAACCGGCAATTGGTGAGCGTGCTTCGTTTTATTATGCGTTATATCACCCCGTTATTGTTGATCATGATCTTCTTAAGTTCCATCAAGGTGATTCATTTCTAAAGCGGAGCTACACTGCAGCAACGGAGCGTTCAATCCCGGAACTTATGCAATTTTCATAATTGGGCAAACTGTTGTGCAAGCATTAAAATCAGTGCGGAGTGGTTGGTAAAGGCGGTGTTGCCTTGGCGCCGGAATCAGCCAAATGACGGATTGACCCGTCGTAACATATGATCATCATACAGAGTTTGGAGGTGAACGAATGGCATTTGCAGCATTTGGAGCTGGTTGTTTCTGGGGAGTTGAAGCCGCTTTCCGGAAGTTGGACGGGGTGATCGACACTGCCGTAGGGTATATGGGAGGCAATGCGGATAATCCGACGTATGAGGAGGTCTGCTCCGACCGCACCGGCCATGCCGAAGTGGTCAGGGTGGAATATGATCCCAATCGTCTATCCTATTATGGTTTGCTCAAATTATTTTGGGAGATTCATGACCCAACCACCCGTAACCGGCAAGGGCCCGACATTGGGTCGCAATATCGCTCCGTCATCTTTTATTATGACGAGAAACAGCAAGCCGCGGCAGAATCCTCCCGCGCTGCCTTGGAAAAGGAAGGATATTATCAGCGCCCGATTGTCACGGAGATTACCCCGGCCGGAGCGTTTTGGCGGGCGGAGGAGTATCATCAACGGTATTTGGAGCGGCGCAATCTACGGGGTTGCCGGATTTAAATGAAAATAGGAACGGTTGCTATCAAGGCAGCCGTTTTTTTATGTGTTTTTTCGATCGTGACATTATGCACAAGAAAATTACAAATAGACGAAAAAAGTTAAAATTGATAGCTTTTAAATGATTAATGCCGATATAATAACCATCAAGAGAAAACTGATGTTTGGCAAGGAGCACAACATGAGTAAACATATTTTGGAGGAAGCGAACCGTTGCTTACTCTGTAAAAAGCCGCTATGTAAAGCCGGTTGTCCGGTGGCAACCCCAATTAATGAAGTGATCAAGTTGTTAATTGACGGCGAGATTGAGCAAGCCGGCGCAAAACTGTTCCTGAATAATCCGCTGTCGGTGGTTTGTTCCTTGATTTGTCCGCATGAGAAGTTCTGCGAAGGTCATTGTGTTTTGAACCGCAAAGGCAGTCCAATTCATTTTAGTTCGATTGAAAATTATATTTCGGAGTATTTTCTCGATAAAATCATCCCGGAAGTGGCGGTACGGAAACAACAGAAGATCGCGATCGTCGGATCCGGTCCGGCCGGGATTACGGTAGCGTTCGCGTTGGCTTTGAAAGGGTATGATATCACCATTTTTGAATCGGAAGACAAAATCGGCGGAGTGATGCAGTATGGCATTCCCGATTTTCGGCTGCCTAAGGTGATTCTGGAAAAAATCAAAAAGACACTGCTGCAGATGAATATCAAAATCCGCCCGAACATCATGATTGGTCCGCTCTTGACATTGGAAGACTTATTCCGTGACGGCTACCGGGCGATCTTTATCGGGACAGGCGTCTGGCAACCCCGGACCTTGGGGATCAAAGGGGAAAGCCTCGGTCATGTGCACTATGCCATTAATTATTTGAAGAACCCCGATGTTTATGATTTGGGAAAAACGGTGGCGATCATCGGCGCCGGTAATGTGGCGATGGATGTGGCGCGGACGGCGATTCGCAAAGGTAGCCGCGATGTGAATATTTTATTTTTCCGGGGCGAGCATGAGGTGACTGCCAATCAATTCGACTTTGAATATGCGAAGATCGACGGGGTCAAGTTTCATTATTATACCGCTCCGGTTGAGATTGTCGACGCCGGCGTGTCTTATGCTCATGTGAATGAACATATTGACGCTGAGGGGAACAAGTCTTATTCCAACACGGAAGAGATCGCCATCTTTAATGCCGATTCGGTGATCATCGCCATCAGCCAAAATCCCCGCAGCAACATTGTGGACAGCAACGAGGGGCTCAAGACGAACGATTACGGTCTTTTGATCACCGATGCGACCGGTCGGACCACCCGGGAAGGGGTATTTGCTTCCGGAGACGTGGTGACCGGCGCGAAGACGGTGGTGGAGGCGGTCAGCATTTCCAAACGGACTGCCCAAGCAATTGACGATTATGTAATGGGCAATTAAATCCTGTTTCACGAAAACGATAAGATATACCGAATTGCTCCTGGGAACAGGCGTTTCTTATTATACTATTAAACATACATAATATGTAATTATTAGGAGGTTTCTGCTAAAATTCGGCGAATTCTATCTCATCCTTTGAAAAAGGGGGAGATCGATGTTTTATTTATCCATTGGTCAGCGCTTGGCTGTCGGCATCTTGACGCTCTTGCTTTT
The DNA here is from genome assembly GCA_023410535.1 of Bacillota bacterium. Classification (GTDB taxonomy): domain Bacteria; phylum Bacillota; class UBA4882; order UBA8346; family UBA8346; genus JAEYPR01. The sequence goes on from JAEYPR010000017.1 coordinate 73,220, forward strand.
TGTCGGCGGCGCGCTGCTATTCATTGACGGGCGGCAAACCAATGCGGTAACCATACCGGTAGCAGTCAAACCCGCGCAAATTTATATCCATGTTTGCGGCGCGGTTCAAAAACCGGGCGTGATGAAGGTCACTCCACCGATTCGGAAATTCGCCTTATTGGCCAAAGCGGGGGGCGCGCTGCCCGGAGCCGATCTGAACCGGGTCAATCTCGCCGAATTCGCCGAAGACGGCGAGCAGGTTTATGTACCGAAAATCGGTGAAATTCCTCCTGAAACTAGCAAAACCCGTAATGCCTCCCGCCGCAAAACGACTGCAAAAAACAACGCAAAGCTTCCGGAACAGAATAAACCGCAGTTTCCGTTGGATCTGAACCGGGCAATCCAACAACAATTGGAAGCGGTCCCCGGGATCGGACCGGTCATGGCGAAACGAATTATCGATTACCGCTCAACCAACGGTTTGTTCAGCTCATATGAAGATTTAAAGAAAGTTGGGGGAATTGGCGCCGCCAAATTGGAGAAGTTCCGGCCTTATCTGGCTGTCCGATGAGATGGCCATTGGTTACGGCGTTTTTGGCCGCGATCATTGGCGGCATTTTTCTGGCGGCCCGGTTTTCAACGGCACCGCAAATATGGTTGTTCATTGCTTTTGTCGGTATTCTCGCGCTGGTCTATTCGTTGTTTTGGCGGAATTGGTTGATTCCCTGGCTGAGTTTGGCCATCGGAATCGCGCTGGCGGGTTTCTGGTTCAGTCAATGCCGCCATCTATACCTGCGCGCGCTCTGCGCAAACCAGCTTTTAAACGGACGACAGTTGACGTTGGTGGGGATGGTTATCCAACGGCCGCAGCTTACCGAATATGGCTACCAAATGCGGCTCAAACTGTCCAAAACAACCCGGCCGAGCGGTACGATCGTTATCTACTCAACCCGCCCGATGCCGGAAGTTTTGCTTGGACGTTCAATCCGTTGCCGGGGTAAGTTTAAAACCGTAGCAACGCCTATCGGCAGTTGGCCCGGATATCAGGAACAACAGGGAATTACCGGGTCTTTACGATTGGATTCGCAACCGGTTGAACTCGCGGGATCGCACAATCCCTGGTTGTTCGGGGCCGATTTGTTCCGGACGCGTTTGATGGCTGTCGGAAGCAGCCACTTAAAAGGTTTGAATTTACGGTTTTTACACGCGATGCTTTATGGAGATCCGATCGGACCGGAGCGGGAAGGGCGCAAACTTCAAGTGGCGCTGGAGCGCACCGGGACAATTCATTTGCTGTCGGTTTCCGGGTTGCATATTGGTCTTGTCACGGGGTTTTTCAGTTTATTGTTGCAAGCGGTGCGTTTTCCCAAACGTTGGCGGATCCTTCCGATGATGGTGATTATTGCGGTCTACAGCTTGATGACGGGGCTGGATCCTCCGGTGTTGCGTTCGGGGTTAATGCTCTTTTGTTATTTTGCGGGAGAATTGGTTACTTCGGAACGAAAACCGGCAATCCACCGTTTGACGCTGGCTGCGTTGATATTGCTAATTATCAATCCCTATCACCTGTTTCAACTTGGATTTCAGCTTTCGTTCGGTGCGACTTTTGGCGTAGTCTGGCTTTTTCCGATCATTCGCCAATGGGTTCCCTGTCAACACTGGATTGGCAAGTTGCTCCGGGATGGCACGTTTATTTCGATCTGTGCCCAATTGCCGATTCTGCCGATCTTGGTGCAGAATTTCCACCAAATCAGTTGGTCGTCGGTTTGGGTCAATCTTCTGTTGATGATACCCGCTCATGGAATCGTGGTCGGAGGGTTGATCGGCGAACTGATCGGTTTGACTGTCCCTTGGCTGGGGGGCGTTGCCTTGGCGCCGATCGATGTCTTGCTGACCTTCGCCCGCTTCATGCTTCAAGGATGCGCCAATCCAGTCTGGGCTGCCAGTAACGTGCCGAGCTGGCCTTGGCCTTGGGTGATCGCCTATTATCTGTGTCTCCTGCTGATCCTCGATTGGTTTCGGCCGAATCGCTTGACCGGCAAACCCGATCATAAGCTGGAATTCGGCAAAACTCTGATCGTTATATTGGTCTTAGGCAATTTATTGACCTGGACAAGCTATGGGTACATTCGAAATCATCAGGATCTGCAATTTACCGTGATTGATGTGGGGCAGGGCGATTCGCTGCTTTTACGCGCTCCCGACGGTTTCGCGGTTCTGGTTGACGCCGGCAACCCCGGCAAAGGAAGGCAGTCGGTGCTGCCGGTCCTGCGCAGCCAAGGAATCAATTATCTTAACCGAATCTATATTAGCCATGGTCATCGTGATCACCTTGGCGGGATTAGCGAAATTTTGGACGCGATCCCGGTCGGCGAGATCTGTTACCCGGCGGAGCGGAATAACCCCGAGCTGATGGCGGTTATTGATATTGCCCGGGAATTAGGCGTTAAACACCGTGTCATTGCCCGTAGTGAAGCGATTCGCTGGGGCAGCCAGATAACCGGTCAGGTCTTCGAGACCCTGAGCGGTTCGGTTCCGGACGATCGGGGTGATAACGAGCGCATCGATCCCAACGACTGTTCTTTGGTCATGGTTTTGAATTTCGGTAAAAATACGCTATTGTTAACAGGAGATTTAAGTCCGGAAAGCGAAGAATTCCTGGTTCGCAAATATCCGCAGGCATTAGCGGCGACCATTTTGAAAGTAAGCCATCACGGCAGTAATCATAGTAGCTTTTGGCCTTTTTTAACCCAAGCCCAACCGGCTGTGGCATTAATCTCCGTCGGAGCGGGCAATCAGTTTGGCCATCCCGGGAAAAATCTGCTGCGCAGACTGGCGTCTTTGGGGGTCCCGGTCTTTCGTACCGACCTCCACGGTCAAATCCAGTTGCGAATTATGCCGGATCGTTTTCAAGTTGCCACGCTCAGGAGGGAAGATGAATCGCGCTGATTTTTTAAAACAAGTTGCTGAAGACCGAATATTACCGACCTATCTGTTGGTGGGGGAAGAACGGTTGTTCCATGAAGAGTTGTTTCGGGCAGCTGTCGCCAAACTGTTATCCCCAGCCGATCAGGAATTTAATCTCGTTCGCTTGGCGGCCGGGGATGTACAACCTGAAAGTCTGGTTAACCATTTGGAAGCGGGGTCTTTTTTTGGCGGAGCCCGAGTGGTCCTGTTGGATCATTTTGAAGAGGGTAATGCGGTTTTAGAGGAGACTTTGCTAAAAAGTCTCAATCGTTTGGGTGACGGGGTGTACCTTTTTATCTCCGCACTTAAGTTGGACGGTCGAAAAAAGAATCATCAGGAATTGACGAAACGACTGAATACGGTGGATTGCGCTCCGGTGCCTGCCAACGACCTTCCGCTTTGGGTAAAACAACGTTCCGAAAAGATGGGGTTAAAGCTGACCGCAACCCAGATGCGGATGATCTGCGCGCGAGCTGGTGAGGGCCTGTTAAGAATTCGTACGGAGTTAGAAAAGCTGCAAACTTATTTGGGGGACCGTGCGACATTGGCCGATAGCGAATTGGCCGGACTGATTCCGGGCGACCCCGAACCCGATATTTTTGGTTTGATTGACGCCGTTGCCCAGCGCAACCCCCAACTCGGCCTACCCCGGCTGAAAGAAATATTGGATTCGGGTGAAAACGAAATTAAGATTTTGGCTACGATTAGCCGCCAATTTCGGAATATCACTGGGGCCTTAGCGGGGCGATCAGCTGGGATGTCCGCGAAGGCCCTGGCAAGTGCGTTGGGGATTAATCCTTATGTTGCTGAAAAAAGTTTTACGCAAGCGGCCCGTTTTAAATTGGATGAACTGTCCTGGATTATGGAGCGGCTTGTTCAAGCCGATTACCGTATGAAGTCGGGTCAACGGGAACCGCGGTTGGAATTGGAGTTGGCAATTGTCGAAATCTGTTTGCACGCCCGATGAAAGACCTATTAAATATGATTCAGGGGACCTTACATGTTGGTTGTAAGGTTTCTTTTTTGCCCCTGAAAAATGATTATTTTCGACAAAATCTTTCGGATTTTGCAGGTTTTCGCTACTGCAATTGCGAATAAACAAATTGCCTGAAATATTACGAAAATTAGTATCAGCCATTGCGTAAAGGTGATTGAAATTGCTCGCTAAAAAAACTATCGTACAAAAAATTAGCAATTTTCGGTTTCTTTCGTTAAATTCCATAAAATGAGTCTAAACTTTCCCGAAGCTTTTCCGATAATGGGAATAGAAGTCTTCTGTAACGAGGTGACCCTATGTCGCTAAACTTTTTAAAAAGTCCCGAATCTCAACGTTTGGAACGATCGATGGATGCAAGTGTTTTGCGCGGCCAATTGATATCCCATAATATCGCCAATGTTAACACTCCGAATTATAAACGGTTGGACATTGACTTTGCCAGCGTGCTTGAGGAAGCAATGCCATCGGTCACAACGGAGCTGGCGCGGACCAATTTCCGGCATTTGACCGGGATCAATAGAGTGGAAAATGTTCCGTTCCGAATCGTTCAGGAGAATAAGACCTCTTCCCGTGAAGATGGGAATAACGTCGATGTCGAATTTGAAATGACGCAAGTTACTGAGAATACATTACACTTTCAGGCGGTTGCCCAATCCTGGAAACAGCAGATGTCCCGCTTGAAAATGGCGATCGAAGGGAGATAACGATGAATCTGTTTCGTAATTTCGATATCAATGCCAGCGCTTTGACTGCTGAACGACTACGGATGGATTTGATCGCCAATAACATTGCCAACGTCAATACCACGCGGACTGCCGAAGGTGGACCGTATCAGCGGCAGATCCCCATCTTCGCTGAGGTTTTGGAACAGGTGAAGGATGCGTCGGGCCAAACGGTTGCGCGGGGGGCCGGAGTTCGCGTGAGTGGAATTGAAAAAGACACCAAGCCGCCGCGTTTGGTTTACGATCCCACCCATCCTGATGCCGACGCCCAAGGTTATGTCGCTTACCCCGATATCAATACCGTGACTGAAATGGTGAATATGATCACTGCCAGTCGTGCGTATGAAGCGAATGTTACTGCATTTAACTCCGCAAAAGATATGTTCCGGACTTCACTGGATTTAGCAAAGATTTAACATAAGGAGTTTATAAGCGATGATTAGTAATCCGATCGCCCCAATCGTTCTCGGACATATAGACCGGATTGTTCAGAAACCGGAAGCCAAGTCGGTCGAACCAACCGAATCATTTAGCCAGGTATTACAGAACGCCCTTTCCGACGTGAATAATCTGCAGGTAGAGTCGTCTAAAATGGATGAAGCATTGGCTAATGGCACTTTAGAGAATGTTCATCAAGCAATGATTACAGCTGAAAAGGCAAGTTTAGCCTTGCAAGTAACAATCCAGGTCCGCAATAAGGTAATTGAAGCTTACCAAGAAATAATGCGGACCCAATTCTAGACATACCGTAACAGGAGACCACAGTGGGCGAACTATTTTCGCAATTGAAGAATATCTGGAATGAGATGGACACCACCAAGCGGATCGCTGCGGTGGTGGTTCTGCTCTTAGTAGTGGGGACCATCCTCTTTATGGTAAAGTGGATCAGCTCACCACGGTATGAGCTCTTATATTCGCGATTAACCGAACAAGATCGCAGCGAAATTATTTCGAAGTTGGAAGAACTGAGAATTCCTTATCGAACTTCGGCGAGTGGCGGCTTAGAGGTTCCCAATGCCTTGTCCGTCCGTGCCAATCTACTGAAGGAAGGGATTCCCCGCGGCGGGGTGGTTGGGTTTGAGATCTTCGACAAGAGCTCCTTCAGTGCCACCGACTTTACCAACCAGATCAATCGCCAACGGGCCATCGCCGGAGAATTAACCCGTACCCTGCAACAAGTTGAAGGGATTAATGATGCCAAGGTCTTGTTGAATATGCCTGATTCAACGGAATACCTCTTCGCTGATGATAAACCGCAAGGTACAGCTTCGGTTCAGTTACAACTCAAAGCTCCCAATGTATTATCCTCCGGCCAAGTAGAGGCCATTGCTAACCTGGTCGCTGCCAGTACCGGTTTGAAACGGGACAATATTACAATCATCGATAACTACGCCAATGATTTAACCGCGCTGCTTCGCCCCCAACGAGGCAACAAGCCCAATTTGGGGACGGTGACGGATGCTTTCGCCATTAAGTCCGAGTATGAAACCACGGCTGAAAAACGGATTGAAAGCATGTTGACTAAGGTCTTTGGTTTTAATAAGGCGGTTGTTCGGGTCAACGCTGATCTGGATCTTGATTACCAGGAATTAAAAAGTGAAACCTATGGTGATAAAGGAGTCCCCCGCAGTGAACAGACGCATGAGGAGAACTCGCAAAGTTCCAACGGCAGTGGCGCTGGCGCTCCGGGAACCGATTCCAATGTGACCCAATATAAGATTGGCAGTTCGGACCTTTCCGCTTCCCAAGCGGAAAAATCCGACCGGACCGTTAATTATGAGATTAACAAAACCGAGGAGTTCCGGATTGGGGCCCCCGGTAAGGTGAAACGTTTGTCGGTTGGTGTCTGGGTTGACGGCAACCTGCCTGAAACCGAGCGGGAAAAGATCACCAATACCGTTTCCGCCGCGATTGGAATTATTGAGGACCGGGGCGACAAGATTACCGTGGAAACCATCAACTTTAGTAAACCGCCCGCCCCTGAAACGCCGCCGGAAAAATCGTACAATACGCTACTGATTGCCGGTGTTGGACTGCTAATTTTACTGGTTCTGGTGATTCTCATCATGACGAATCGCTCCAAATCGCGTCCGGTAACGGTTGAGGAGACTCCGGTGGTTGGTACGGCGATCGATCAAATGATAGTCGATGAAGCGGGGCTGGAGATGGCGGCGGTAACCGAACCTTCATTAGAGGAACGGATCAAGGCTGACCGGCAAACTGAGTTGGAACGTTTTGCCAAAGATAATCCGGAAGATGTGGCTGTCCTGCTCAAGACTTGGCTTTCCGAGGATAGCTAATACAAAAGCAATCAACGTCTCATGCGGTGTTCCTTACGGCTTGCAATCTGACTAAATTCATTGGAGTGACTTGAGTGAAACTGCAAGATTTGACAGGTAAACAGAAAGCAGCTATTTTACTGCTCTCATTGGGCATTGACGTTTCCGCAAAAGTCATGAAACATCTGCGGGAAGATGAAATCGAAGAGCTTAGCTTGGAGATTGCGAACTTGCGCCGCGTACCGACTGATATTAAAGATAAAGTGCTGGACGAGTTTCAACAGATTTGTCTCGCTCAAGAATACGTTCTTTCGGGCGGTGTCGATAATGCCCGCGAGATTCTGGAAAAGGCGGTCGGCGCTCAAAAAGCCGATGACATCCTCAATAAATTAACTTCTTCGCTGGCGATTCGGCCGTTTGATTTTGCCCGGAAAACGGAACCCAGTCAACTGCTGAACTTTATTCAAAACGAGCATCCTCAAACCATTGCGTTGGTTATGGCCTATCTCAGCGCCGATCAGGCGGGGATTATTTTGTCCGCTTTACCCCCGCACCAACAGGTGGAAGTCGCCCGTCGAATTGCGACGATGGACCGGACTTCGCCGGAGGTAATCCGGGAGATCGAAGTCGTATTGGAGAAGAAACTTTCCTCCTTTGTTATGCAGGATTTTTCAATCGCCGGTGGTTTGGAATCGGTGGTGACAATTTTGAACCGGGTCGACCGCGGTACCGAAAAAACCATCCTCGAAGCGTTGGCCGAAGAAAGTCCGGATCTGGCCGACGAGATCAAACGGCGGATGTTTGTATTCGAAGATATCATTATGTTGGACAATCGTTCCGTCCAGCGTTTCCTGCGCGATGTCGACACCAAGGATCTGTCACTGGCATTGAAGACCGCCAGCGACGAAGTGAAAGACCTGGTGTTCCGCAATATGTCCAAGCGAGCCGTCGAGATTCTCAAAGAGGATATGAATATGTTGGGACCGGTTCGGCTGCGTGACGTCGAAGATGCTCAACAGCGGATCGTCAATGTGGTCCGTCAATTGGAAGACTCTGGCGAATTGGTCATCTCGCGGGGTAAGGAGGATGAGTTAGTTGTCTAAACTTATCAAATCAAGTTTTTGTGTAGAGGCGCTCCCTTGTCGGCTGGAACCGGCCGATGTGGATGCCTTTTTTATTAATGATGAAACTTATGCCAATAAAACCGTCGTTGGAGTTGATACCTTTGACGATTCCGATAACCCGTTGGAAATGGATTTAGCCCGGATCGCTGAACGGGCGGATGCGTTAATTACTCAAGCTTCGGAACAAGCCGCGCAGCTTCGGGAACAAGCCGCCCTGGAGGCCCAGCTAAAGATTGACGCAGCCCGCCAAGAAGCGGAGCGAATCCTGACGAATGCCCGGAATGAGGGACAACAAATTATCAAAACTGCCGGCAACGAAGGAATTCAACTGCGCGAACAAGCTCGAAACGAAGGCTTTGCCTGCGGACAAGCCGAAGCCAGGCAAGCGTGGGAAGGAAAGTTAACTGAAGCGTTGCAGTTGATCGCCGATATTGAAAAAGAACGGGTTGAACGAATTACCGGTTCGGAACCGGAGTTGTTGAAATTGGCCGGTGCGATCGCGGAAAAAATTATTGGCGCCGAATTGGTGCAGGAACCCAGTCAGCAGTTGGATTTGGTGAAAAGCGCCTTATCGCGGGTGGTTAATGCCAGCAGAATCACGCTCCGGGTCCATCCGGACGACCTACAATATCTCAGTGAACATCTCCCGGAGGTCCGGATGGTGTTCAACGGTCCGACTCCGTTACAACTTGCGGGCGATGAGGCGATTCCGTCGGGCGGCTGTTTTATTGAGACCGAACGCGGTTCGGTGGATGCCCGGATCAAAGTCCAGTTGGAACAGATCGTCAATGAACTTGTCAAGACGGGATATTGCGAATGAAAACTCCGGTGTTGCCGCCGTTTTCTTTTACCAAATACCAACGGGTGTTAGCGGATACCGATTGCCTGCGTCGCTCCGGACGGGTCAACCAAGTGGTCGGGCTGACGATCGAGGCGGACGGCCCGGCGGTTAACCTGGGTGAACTGTGTTTGATTGAACGCGGCGTCGGGGTGGAAGCGCTCCCGGCTGAAGTGGTCGGTTTTAAATCCGGCCGGGTTTTGCTGATGCCGTTGGGTGACATGGACGGTCTGGCTCCGGGTTGCCCGATTACCGCCACCGGCCAGATGATCCGGGTGGAAGTCGGAGCGGGACTGTTGGGCCGGATTCTCGACGGTCTGGGCCGGCCTATTGATGATTTGGCCGGTTTAAATACCCGAACTTTTTACGGAATATCGGCATTGCCACCCAATCCATTGACCCGGCGCCGGATCGATGCGCCGCTGTCAATGGGCATCAGAGCAATTGATTCCTTGCTCACCTGCGGACGAGGTCAGCGGGTTGGAATCTTCGCCGGCAGCGGTGTCGGTAAAAGTACGCTGTTAGGCATGATCGCCCGCAATACCGATGCCGATGTCAATGTGATTGCACTCGTCGGTGAGCGGGGCCGCGAAGTTCGTGATTTTATCGAGCGGGATCTCGGCCCCGAAGGTCTAGCCCGTTCGGTGGTGGTGGTGGCGACATCGGATCAGCCGGCCTTGGTGCGGCTCAAAGGGGCGATGGTTGCCACGGCGATTGCGGAGTATTTCCGGGACCAAGGCCGGAATGTGATTTTAATGATGGATTCGGTCACCCGTTTTGCCATGGCCCAACGGGAGGTAGGATTGGCTATCGGTGAACCGCCAACCACCCGGGGCTTTACACCGTCGGTTTTTGCTTTGCTCCCGCGGTTGTTGGAACGCTCCGGAACCGCCGAAGTGGGCAGCATCACCGGATTATACACGGTGCTGGTTGAAGGGGACGATATGAACGAGCCGATCGCCGATGCGGTTCGGGGCATCTTGGACGGTCATATTGTCCTCTCCCGGCATTTGGCCCATCGTAACCATTACCCGGCCATTGACATACTGGCCAGTGTCAGCCGCTTGATGGTTGAGTTGGCGACGGCGCCCCACCGCCAGGCCGCCTCGGAATTGCGGAATTTATTGGCCATCTACCGGAATCAGGAAGATCTGATTAACATCGGCGCTTATGTACCGGGCAGCAGCCCGCAGATTGATAAAGCCATTGCGATGCAGGAGACGATCAATCAATTTCTGCAGCAGCGGACCGATGAAAAAGTGGGGATGGAAGAGACCATCGGGCAGCTTTTAGCGATGTTTGGCGGTGAAAACGCGTCATGAAACAGTTTAAATTTCGTCTGGAATCGGTCTTGCAAGTGAAAACCCGGCGGGAAGAGATTCGCCAACGCGAATTGAGTACCGCAGAACGCCTGCGCGAACAGGCCCAACAGCAATTGGCGGAATGGCAGGAGCAGATCGCCGAGACCATGCGGTTTTACCGCGAACAACTTCGAAAAAGTTTTGATCCCCGGATCGCCGGGGATTATTATGCTTATCTTAATTGGTTGAACCGGGAACGGACCGCCGCCGCGGCGCTATTGCGACAACGCGAAGCCGAGGTGGCTGCCGCTCAGGCGCGATTGGTCGAAGCTTCCCGGGAACGGCGCATGATTGAGCAGTTAAAAGAGAAAGCATTACGGGAATATCAATTTGCCGAGTTGCAAGCGGAAATTAACTTCTTAGATGAATTGGGAACCGGACGGTTTGTCCGGTCTGCTGGATTAGCACAGGAGGGTCAACGGTAAATGGGCCGATTTTTGTTAGGATTGATCATGGTACCGGTCGTTTTGGCGGTCGCCGTCGGCGTGGTATTGATATTGGATCAATTTGGGATCGTTTCCTATCCCAAAGCAGTTCTGCAGGCGGTTGGAAGTACTTTGGGCATCCAAAATCTTGCCGAAAATTATGATTTAGGTAAAAAACGCAGCGCGTTACTGGAGAGCAGAGATCAGGAGCTCCGGAAAGCGGAAGCGGAGGTCAAGTCCAGACAAACAGTTCTGGCCCAAAAAATGGCGGAGTTTGAAGCGGCGAAAACGCAATGGGAGAAAGACCATCCGCTCACGCCGGTGGCTGCCGCTAATTCAGCATCCGGTTTGGCAAACTCGTCCAAAGCCCCGCCGCCCAGCGCCGTCAAGGCCGATCCCAAGGAAATACAGTTTTTGGCCAACATTGGCGGAATGAAACCGGCAAAAGCGGCGGCGGTAATCGAAAAATTGGCGCCGGAGACGGTGTATCGCATCTTTGACCAATTGGACGCCAGGCAGGTCTCAAAAATCATGGAGAACCTCCCGGCCGATCTGGTTGCAAAATTAACCCAAGGCAGAATGCTGAAGAACGGAAACCCTTAATCTTTTTTCAAAATATTCCGATATATATTTCATAGCTATGATCATAGCCAATTTTTTCAACGAAAGGAGGTGAATCATTGTCTAAAGTAGCATTGATACCAGTGCTCAAATCAGAGCAACCAAGCTCCAAACCGGCAACTGTTTCCGAAGATCAGAGCGGCGGGGATTTTGGCAAGGCGTTTAAGGCGGCGACTACCGAGAAAAGCGGGAATTCCGGCAAAAGAACTCCAAGTACCAATAAGCCGAAGCAAACCGGCAGCGCGGGCCCGCCGGTCGCGGAGCAACAAGCGCCAACCGCAGGGGAGGCTCAGTCATTGTCGAATCAAAGCCAAGGCTTGGAAGTCATCACACCGCTTCAATTGGCAGTGGCGGCAACCTTGGCGGGGGTCGACCTAATGCCTAAGGTGGATCTGACGCAGTGGGACCAAACCCCATTAACCGACCTTGGACATACGCTTCCGGCGCTGGATTCCCAATCCGACCTTACCAAAGCAAATCCGGCGGAAGTCAATCCAATGCTTTTGGCGGCAGTAGCCGAAACCATGGGAGTGAATCCTCCGGTGCCGGCAATCCCGGGATTGGAAGCCCAGTCCGAATTGGCTGACCCCTCAGGGGAACCCTCGGCCGTAACCGTTTCGACTGAATCCTCCGTAACCGCAACAACGCTTGGTTTGCTCAATCCGGAATTGACCAAGCTGGTAACGGAAACAGTTCCAAAACCGGTTGGCGAGTCCACGCCAAAAGCACCGGATTTTGCCGCTCTGCTAAAGGATACTCAAAGCCCGGCGCCGGAGACGGCTGTTCCTGAAGTTCTGCCCACCATTGCGGTGGAGACGGACGGCGCACTCAAAATCACCGCGGCGTCCGAACGTTCATTGTCCGGAGTAACGGGATTGGTCGGCCGTTGGCAAAATTATCACGACAACCGTCTCGGAATGGTCCAACCTCACAATCTGCAAGCTGAACAAGTTGCGGACGGAAATGCCGCTGCTGTCGCTGACTTTTCGGTGAATCTCCTATCCGGCCTCACCGAGCAAACTCCCGACCAAAAAGTGCTTAACCTATCGGTATTGCAATCGAAGTTCGCGCTTGACGAGTCACCCGCGAAATCTTGGAACGATCCGGCTGTCCAGTTGAATTCGGTTGCCCCGGCCTTCACCGGCGATCAACCGCTGCCAGCGCAAATCAGCCAAGTCAACGCCGATACGAACCCAATTAACCGGGAGCATGTTTTCACGCAAATCGTCGAGCATGCCAAACTCAACTTGAGCAACGGACAAAGTCAGATGGAACTCCAACTTAAACCGGATAACCTAGGTAAGATCCAGTTGAAGATTTCAATGGAAAACCAACTGGTGACCGCTCGTTTTGTCGCCGAGTCCGATCAGGTCAAACAGATCATCGAGACCAATCTGAATGTTTTGAAACGTTCGTTGTATGAAAGCGGCATTCAAGTCGACTCAATGATGGTTGCGGTAGGTCAGCAAAATCATTCCGGCGCTTTCCAACATTCCATGAATGGTCAAGGCTCCTCGTCCCAGCAGAATTTTAGCGGCGGACGTTCGAACCGCGGTGAAACCGTCAACGAAGACCTGCCGATTCCGGCCGAGCCGGTCCGGCCCGTTCCGACGGCCAATTCAATGATTAATCTTATCGCTTAAGCGAAAGGAGGAATAAACAATGCAAGTTAACGGAGCTTACAATACAACCGGTACCAGCAGCACTCAAACCCGTAAAACCGGTGACGACTTGGGAAAAGATGATTTTCTAAATCTGTTGGTCACCCAATTGCGGTACCAAGACCCGTTAAATCCGATGGAAGACAAAGAGTTCATCGCTCAAATGGCGCAGTTCACCACTTTGGAACAGATGCAAAACCTGACGCAAGTTTCGCAAATGCAACAGGCGACCGCCATGATCGACAAAAATGTTAAGGCGGAAGTGTTCAATTCCAATGGCACGACGGAATTGGTCTACGGTCGCGTCACTGCGGTCCGTCAAGCCAGCGGAGAACTTTACTTAACCTTGCAGGACGGCCGAGAAATCAAGATGGCTGAAGTTAAGTCGGTTCTCGGAGGGACCGGATTGGTCTTAGAAGCTTTGGGTTTGGTCGGACACAAAGTTTATATGCGGGAATACAACAACGTCGGTCAGGTGATCGGTATCCATCAAGTCAAAGTGGTTGACGCCCAACAAGACAGCGAAACCGGCATTTTGAAGCTGATAGGCGATGATGGCAACCAATATAATCTGGAAGATGTCTGGAATGTCATCCCGGATGACGAAACCGTAAATGAGGAATAGCCATGAATGAGAAAATCTTTATCCGGCCACCGCAGATCGGGACCGGCAATATTCAGCCCAGTCCGGTTCGGCCGCAATCGCAACCGGCAACAACCGGACCCAGTTTCGACAGTATCTTTCAAGAACAACTAAACCAGTCTTCCGGGTTGAAATTTTCGGCGCATGCTTTAAAACGTTTAGAGAGTCGCCAGATCACGTTTGACTCGCAAGATATGGCAAAATTAACTGACGCAGTGAACCGCGCGGAAGCCAAAGGAGCCAAAGAATCCCTGATCTTAACCGACCGGGCGGCTTTAGTGGTGAGCATCAAGAATCGCACGGTCATCACGGCAGTCGATGAAGGAAGTCTGCGCGAGAACGTCTTTACCAATATCGACAGCGCAGTCATTGTGAAATAAGAGGCCGGACCTTTTAGAGGGGGCCTCCCGCCACCGAATGACAGAGGTGGATAATTTAATAACTTTAGGAGGTCGAAGTTTACCATGATGCGTTCATTGTTCGCCGGTGTTACCGGGTTGCGCAACCATCAGATTCGGATGGACGTAATCGGCAATAACATCGCCAATGTTAATACCGTAGGTTATAAGGCGAGCCGGGTCAGTTTTGCGGATACGTTGAGCCAGACTTTACGGGGCGCTGCTTCGCCCCAAGGCACGCGCGGCGGTATCAACGCCTTACAAGTGGGTTTGGGAGTCAACATTGCCAGTATTGATGTGATTCAAACCCAAGGCAATATGCAAAATACCGGGAAACTCAGCGATGTTGCGTTGCAAGGCGAAGGTTTTTATATCTTAAGCGACGGCGGCCGCCAGTACTATACCCGGGCCGGAAACTTCAATTTGGAGAAAGACGGTCGTTTGACCAGTCCTTCCAATGGTTTGATTGTTCAAGGTTGGATGGCGAATAACCAAGGGGTTCTTAATGTCAACAGCCCATTGGTTCCGCTCCAACTGCCGCTGGGCCAGACCATTCCGCCCATCGCCACCACCACCATTGGTTTTGGCGGAAATCTGGACACGGGGACCAATGGAGAATTGGTCTATCCCTCCATGAACGTGATGGACCAGGATGGCAACTCTTGCACCGTTGAGATTAAATTGACAGCCACCGGATTTAATACTTTCCATTACGAAGCGACCTCTACCAATGGAGTGATTACCGGCGGCACCGGCGATATTACTTTGGATAGCGACGGCAATGTGATCGGCACCGGTTTGGGTTTCTCGGTGAAACCGAACGGAGCGGCGACAGCCACACCGGCGGTTTCGATTCAACCTCCGGCGCTCGGGGCCACCAATGGCGGTAATTTTATTGGCGCCAAACCAAGTTCCGATAGTTTCGAGATTGCCGGTTTTGCCGGAGATGGAACCTATCCGCCAATAACCATCTATGATGAACTGGGCAATCCGATGGAGATTCAATATACGCTTAGCGGCGGTCCGGGCTTCCCGGCAGCCGGCACCTATAACTGGTCGGTGACGGTCAACAGCGGCGGTAATATTGCCAGCGGCGGCAGCGGTACTTTAGTCTGGGACGGCAGCCGGTTTACATCCGGAACCGGACAGACTGTCTTCACCTCAACGGCTTCAACTCCGCCGTTGCAAATCGCGGTGGACGCTCCGGCAGCCGGAACCACGGCGCCGACTTTCGCGGTAACGAGTAAAGAAGGCCTTTTCGCCGGAAAATTTACCGCTCCGAAAAACCTGGTCACCAACACCAAGGTTTATGACTCATTAGGAAACGTGCATAATGTAACGACCACGGCCTCCAAAACCGCCGATAATACCTGGAGTTGGTCCAGTACGGTCGATGGCGGCTCAACTATCGTGGGTAGCGGCGTGTTAACCTATACCGATTCCGGTCAGTTGGTTTTGGCCACCGGCGGTCCGATTAGCTTTACGCCTCACGGCGCCGCACCGGTTAACATTAGTCCGGATTTTTCCGCGGTAACTCAATATGCTTCAACGACCTCGGAGATTACCTCGCCGGCTCAGGACGGTTTCCCCATGGGGCAGTTACAGAGCTATAATATTGACAGTTACGGCCGGATTATTGGCGTCTTCTCCAACGGAATGTCCCAGGCGTTAGCCCAGATTGCTGTGGCGAATTTTACCAATCCGGCCGGGTTGGTTCGCTCCGGGGACACCATGTTTGAAGAGTCCAACAACTCCGGGACCGCCCAGATTGGCACTGCCGGTCAAGGCGGCCGCGGTTTAGTCACTCCGGGAGCGGTTGAAATGTCCAATGTCGACTTGTCCCAGGAATTTACCGACATGATTGTCACCCAACGCGGTTTCCAAGCCAATTCGAAGATCATTTCAACCTCCGATGAGATGTTACAGGATCTGGTTAACTTGAAACGCTAACAAAATAGTGAGGGGAGGATACCCTCCCCTCACTTGCTAATGAAGCGTTATCCGGTAAATTAATGTTCTAAATCGTGAGATTATTACATTACCAACCAAAAATGAAAGTACCATCAAAATTTAGCAAATAATTATCTAAAAATAGAAAATAACTACCGAAACTCATCGTTTTGGAACCGGAATGCAATATTTTGGAACCGAAATTTATCATTCGGGCATCGAAATGCAATATTCGGAGACTGAAATTCAATATTCAGGGAGTGGAATTCATCATCCTGAAAGTAGAATTCGATATTCCCATCGATTAATATAATATTTATGACCAAGAATGAAAAAAATAACCATTAATTTTTGAAATTTGGTTCAAGTTTTAAAAAATAGTGCAATTATTAAATTCAACAGATTTATGATTCAATCCAACAAGAAGTCAAAGGGAGAGAGGATGGGATTTAATTGATCACCGTTAATCGTCTGAACGGCCAAGCCATTTTGATCAACCCGCATTTGATTGAGACGATCGAGGCAACTCCCGATACCGTCATTACACTGACAACGGGGAAAAAATATGTTGTTAGCGATTCAGTAAAAGATGTTACGCAGGAAATAATTCAATATCGGCGGCAGATTCAATGTTTTTTTGAGAAGTACGGTGACGAATGAACCGACCGGAATTGTTGTTATAAAATTTGTTATGCAACCAAAACAGCATTCACCTGAGGTGTAATCACAATGAAGAATATGGCAACATTAATCGGTCTCGTTGGTGGTGTGGTCTTATTGGCCCTCGGTATTTCCATCGGTGGCTCATTGGTGGGCTTTTATGATTTACCATCCATCTTTATTACCTTTGGCGGATCGATTATGGCGTTGATGGTTCAATTTCCGTTTAGCCAGTTTAGTTCGGCGATCAAATGTTTGCATAAGGCTTTTTTTCCACCGGAATATGATCACCAAGCCTTGATCGATGAGCTTGTCGAGCATGCCAAAAAGGCCCGGCGTGACGGAATTTTAGCCTTGGAAAACGCGATTTATGATTCATCCGACCCGTTTTTGCAACGGGGAATTCGGCTGGTCGTCGACGGGACCGATCCGGAATTGGTTCGTAACATTTTAGAATCAGAGATCGCTCTCATGGAAGAACGGCATAGAGCCAACAAAGCGTTTTATGACTCATGGGGTATTTTGGCTCCGGGCTTTGGAATGATCGGCACGGTGATCGGGTTGATTCAGATGTTGGGTCACCTGCAAGATGTCGCCAAAATCGGTCCGGCGATGGCGGTTGCTTTGATTACCACCTTTTACGGGGCGGTTTGGGCTAATCTGTTTTGTATTCCCGTTGCCGGAAAACTCGCGCAACAAAGTAGCGACGAGGCGGTGGTCCGGGAGTTGATCTTGGAGGGAGTTTTAGCGATCCAAGCCGGCGAAAATCCCCGCTTGATTGAGGAGAAACTTACGGCATATTTGACCCCGGGCAAACGTCACGATTGGCAAAGCGCTGGAGGGGGCATGAGGGCCAGTGCGTAAACGAAGAAGAACCGAAGCCTCGGGGGGATTGCCGGTATGGCTGCAAACATACGGCGACATGGTTACCTTGGTATTAACCTTCTTTGTGGCCCTTTATGCCATGTCTTCCTTAGACAAGGAGAAGTATGTCAAGTTGGCCAATTCCTTGCGGATCGCTTTAGGCGGCGGCGCCAGCGCCGGGATTATGCAAAGCGGCAATTTGGTGGGCGATAAGGGGACACCATCCGCGCCGGCCCCGGTGGCGACTGAGGCGCAAATGAACGCGCAACAAGCACGAGCTTGGAAAGAAATCTATAATGAAATCAACAAAATTTTAAGCCAAGCAAAGTTTCAGGGGAAAGTTGAAGTTTCCCAAACCCGCTATGAAATTCTGATTAGCTTTAAAGAAAAGCTATTTTTCCAAAAAGGTTCAGCCGATATTTTGAACGAGGCGTTTCCGGCATTACAAGAGGTCGGGGCGATCATCCGGGATCATACGTATCCGTTTCGCGTGGAAGGCCACACGTGCGACCTTCCGATCAATACGCCGCAGTACCCTTCCAACTGGGAACTTTCGGTGATGCGGGCGGTCAATGTCTCCAAGTATTTGATGGAAACGGTGAAAATCGATCCGGCGCGCGTGGCTGTGGCAGGTTACGGTCAGTTCCGCCCGATCGTTCCCAATACCAACGAGACCAACCGGGCTCGGAATCGTCGCGTTGATCTCATCGTTATCAATAGCTTTTATCAACATCAATAACGGGAAACTTCTGCGCAAGAACGTAAACTCAGGGGGAACGGATTGATATGGCAAACGAAGCAAAAAGCAACAATACTCACAACACTCAAGGAAAAAGCAACAATATTCTGGTCATTGGTCTATTTTCTTTCTTGATCACTGTCGTAATTGCCGGGACCTTTGTTTTTCTTAGTTTCCGTAAAAACGAACCCGTGAAACAACCGGCCCATGCGGCGGTGGAAATGGGGCCAATCGTGCCGCTGGGTAATGAAATGATCATCAATATTCGCGGTGAAGATGGCAGTGATCATTATCTTAAGATCAACGTAACTTTGGAGCTAAAAGTCGCAAAAGAAGTTGAAGAAAAGGCAAAAGAAGAGGTTACCAAAAGAATTCCCCAGTTTCGTGACTTAATTATTGGCATTGTGTCAACTAAAACCAAAGAGAAAATTGACGAAAAA
Source organism: Bacillota bacterium (assembly GCA_023410535.1). Lineage (GTDB taxonomy): Bacteria > Bacillota > UBA4882 > UBA8346 > UBA8346 > JAEYPR01. The sequence goes on from JAEYPR010000017.1 coordinate 91,888, forward strand.
GAAGGGAAAGACGCAATTCGCAGCGAAATTATTAGCAGTATGAATCGTCATTTAGGCATTGGCCAAGTTAACAACTTGTTTTTTGAAGATTTTGTCATACAGTAGAAGCGGAGGTGTCGCTGAAAGTGGCTGAAGTTCTGTCGCAAAATGAAATCGATGCGCTACTTGAAGCACTTTCGTCAGGGACCCTCAAAGTTGATGAGGTTATCAGCGAAGAGAAGAAAAAAAAGGTAAAACCTTACGATTTTCGACGTCCCAATAAATTATCGAAAGATCAGTTGCGGACGTTGGTAATGTTACATGAAAACTTCGCCCGCTTGTTAACGACTTCGCTATCAACATATTTACGGAGCATGGTCCGGGCACAGGTTGTCTCCATCGACCAGCTTACGTATGAGGAGTTTACCAAATCCCTGAACAACCCGACGGTGATGAATATTGTTTCATTAAAACCGTTAGAAGGTAACGTAGTGCTTGAGCTTTCGCCACAGTTGGCATTTGCTGTGGTTGACCGTTTACTCGGCGGGCAAGGGAATACCGTCGATAAAATACGCGAGCTAACCGATATCGAACAGACCGTCATTAAACGGGTGATTTTAAAGACCTTTACCAACTTAAAGGAAGCTTGGAGAGCGGTTATTGAGTTGGAGCCCCATTTTGAATCGCTTGAAACCAATCCGATGTTTACCCAGATTGTCCCTCCGGCCGACATGATCATCCTCGTGACCTTGGAGGTCCGGATCGCCGAAGCGTTTGGCATGATGAATATTTGTATGCCCTTTGTCGTCATTGAGCCGATCATGGATCAGTTAAATGCCCAACTTTGGTTCACCCGTAAAGATTCCGGAACTTCGTCACAGACGATTGCGGCATTGCAAAACCGGTTGGGGCAAGCTCAGGTTCAGGTCGCGGTGGAGTTGGGACACGCTCAGATTAAGGTGGGCGAACTGTTGAATATTGCTATCGGCGACGTGATCGAGTTGGATCAATCCGTTAAAGGCTTAATGGACATTAAAATCGGCAGTCAAGTGAAATTCCGCGGCAGTCCGGGTGTTTTCGGCAGCCGGATGGCCGTTCAGATTGGACAAATTATCCGCGAGGAGGGGAGCTAAGATGGACCGTCAAATACTTTCTCAGGAAGAGATTAATGCACTGCTAAGCGATAGCGAACCCCAAGAACAAGAGCAGCTGACTCCACTCCAGAAAGACGCTTTGGGTGAAATCGGCAATATCTGTTATGGCTCGGCTTCGACCGCGCTTTCCGATATGTTACGCAAACGGGTGATTATCGATACTCCGTCAGTGCAGATTACCACCCAACGGGAGATCATCGGAGCTCATCCTATTCCATATGTAATCGTTGAAGTCAATTATAAACAAGGGATCTCCGGAAGCAATGTGTTAATCTTGAAACTGTCCGACTCGGCAATTATCGCCGATTTGATGATGGGGGGCGACGGTGTAAACCCCAATCCCGAATTGGATGAGATGGGACTGAGCGCGGTTGGTGAAGCCATGAATCAAATGGTGGGCAGCGCCAGCACGTCGTTGTCGACCTTGTTTTCAAAGCGGGTTGATATTGATCCGCCGAAGATTGACAAAGTCAACTTTGCCGAAGACAAAGCGTTCATCAAAACCCAAGGATTGGATGATCCCATCGTCACGGTGGCGTTCCGGATGAAAATTGGCGAATTGATCGATAGTGAGATTATGTTGATCATGCCTTGCTTGCTGGCAATCGAATTGGCCGATTCATTGCTGGGGACCACCGAACCGAGCGCGCCTCCGGTGCAATCACAACCCATACCGGCTCCTCCGCCTCCAGCGCGCAGCAGCATTCCAATGGAGCAGCCATTTGTCGCACCTCCGCCGTTGCCAACACCGACACCCATGCCGGCAGTTCCCGAATACCGACAACCGCAAGTGATGGTGCAACCGGCGCAGTTTGGCCCATTGGGAATGAACAAGCCGGGCAAGGAAACGGGCAATATCGGGTTGATCATGGATGTCCCGTTGCAAGTTACGGTAGAATTGGGAAATACCCGGATGAAAATTAAAGAGATTTTGGAACTCGGCTTGGGATCTATTATTGAATTGGAAAAGCTGGCCGGCGATCCGGTCGATGTTTTTGTCAACGGGAAGTTAATTGCCAAGGGCGAAGTCGTAGTGATTGACGAAAACTTTGGAATTAAAATAACGGATATTGTCAGCCCGGTCGAACGGGCCAATACGCTTCAATAACGTCTAAAGGGAGGAATTTAAGTGGGGAATCGAGTGTTAGTTGTTGACGATGCTGCGTTTATGCGCATGATGATCAAAGATATTTTGCGAAAAGGCGGTTACGAAGTCGTCGGGGAAGCGGAAGATGGTGCCAAAGCCATCGATAAATTTAAAGAATTGCGCCCGGACTTGGTAACGATGGATATTACGATGCCGGATATGGATGGCATTACGGCTGTTAAAGAAATCCGGAAAGTGGATTCCAATGCCTTAATCATTATGTGTAGCGCAATGGGTCAACAGGCAATGGTAATCGATGCGATTCAGGCCGGAGCCAAAGACTTCGTTGTGAAGCCATTCCAACCGGAACGGGTGTTAGAGGCGGTACGCAAAGTTTTAGCATAACGTTGGAAAGGACGAACTTGAATTGAATATAGCCAACCGAATCCGGGGATTGTTTTTGGTTAGCGTAGGTTTTTTCCTCCTACCTACAATAACCTTGGCAGGGACGGGAGAAGAGACTTCGTCCACTGCCACTTTTAGTGGGTTACAATGGATTTGGGCGCTGTTCTCACTTTTTTTAGTGGCAATAATTGCCTTTTGGGTGACGAAAATGCTCGCCGGAAGGCTGGGTTATTCCCAAGCAAAGCATATGAAGGTGGCGGAAAGTCTTTTTTTAGGACCCAATCGCCATCTTTATCTTTTATTATTTCAAGGGAGAGTTTTACTATTGAGTGGCTCTGAACAGGGAATTCAGCTGATTAAGGAGATTGATGATCCCGTTCTTTATGCCGAATTGGAGCAAGGCTCCCCCTCGGCTCCGACCTTCGCCAATGGTAAGTTTCCCGAAGTTTTTAAGTCGGTTATGTCGGTTTTGACCAACAACGAAACAGTCGCCGCCGCAGACGACAATAATCCAACCCGGCAAAAATTGGTCGAAAGCCTGGAACGGATTCGCAATTGGCGGGCGAAAGGTAAAGGTCGTTCATGAAGAAAACTCCGAAACAATTGAGTGACTGTCGCAGGGGCAGCTGCCATCATACCTGCCGCAGTCGTTTGCCGGCGTTCATTTTATTAGCGGTAGCCTTAGTGCTCTCAATTTCCAGCGTTTCCATGGCGGCACCGCAAACGATTCCTATTCCCCAAATTCAATTGGGAGTCGGTTCCGCGAACACCCCGGCTCAAACCGCGCAAAGCTTACAGATTTTGCTGTTGCTTACGGTGCTGTCGTTGGCGCCCGCGATCCTCATCATGACGACCTCATTTATTCGGATCGTGATCGTCTTGTCGTTTACCCGGACAGCGCTTGGAACCAATCAGATGCCGCCGAATCAAGTGATGATCGGTCTGGCGTTGTTTTTGACATTTTTTACGATGGGGCCAACCTGGACCCAGGTCAACGACCAAGCGCTGCAACCATATATCAAAGGCCAGCTATCCCAGGAAGCCGCTTTAGAAAAGGGAATGCAACCGATCCGGAAGTTTATGTTCAAACAGACCCGGACCAAGGATTTAAAGCTGTTTATTCAGGCGGCCCAAGTGCCGCGGCCCCAGGCGGAGCAAGACATTCCTTCGCGCGTGCTGATTCCGGCCTTTGTGATCAGTGAGTTAAAAACTGCTTTTCAAATTGGGTTTATGATCTTTATCCCGTTTCTTGTGATCGACATGATTGTCGCCAGCACGTTAATGTCAATGGGGATGATGATGTTATCCCCGGTGATGATCTCACTGCCGTTTAAAATCTTATTGTTTGTGATGGTTGACGGTTGGCATTTGGTGGCTCGATCGCTGATTTTGAGCTTCCGGTAGAAAGGAGTTAAACCAATGACGGATACCTTTATCATTGCGGTGACCCGCGAGGCAATCTGGACGATTCTACTGGTAGCTGCACCGATGCTGGGTATTGGCCTGATCGTGGGTTTGGTGATCAGCATCTTTCAGGCGACAACCCAAATCCATGAACAAACCTTAAGTTTCATTCCGAAGATCTTAGCCATTTTTATCGCAATGATTATTTTTGGCCCCTGGATGTTACACACTTTGGTGGATTTTTCATACAAGATCTTTGCCAACCTGAACCAATTTACGTTTATTCGCTGAGCGGCTTGGTTCAAACTGTAATCATACCCGGATCAACATGAAGGCGGGTTAATAATTTGAACTTCGAAGCGGTTTTAGGCATTAGCATCATCCAAATTCTCCTCGGATTTGCCAGGACGTCCGGAATGGTTTTAACAACTCCGGTATTTCAGAGCCGGAGTATTCCGATCCAAGTAAAGATCATCATCTCGTTCGCGTTAGCTTTGGTGATCGCGCCGTTTATCAAGATCAAACCGGAGTTGCTGGATAATTTCCTTTTGACGGTTTTTATGCTGATTGCCGAAGTATTGATTGGTTTGATCATCGGTTTTACCGTCAGTATGACGATTTATGCCGTACAATTGGCCGGATATTTTTTTGATATCTCGTTAGGATTTGGTGTTGTCAATATCTTAGACCCGACGACCGGCACTGAAATGCCGTTACTTGGCTATCTCAATCAATTGGTGGCCTTAACCATCTTTTTGGCCATTAATGCGCATCATATGGTGATTGTTTCATTAATCAAAAGTTACAGTGTTATTCCACCGGGTTTGTTTAGCCCCAAGCCGGCAACGGCCGGCTTCATGTTGGGCTTGTTTGCCAATATGTTCTTACTCGGTTTTCAGATTGGTCTCCCCATTATGGGCGCAATATTCTTGACCGATGTGGCGTTGGGGATTATTTCGAAGTTATTGCCTCAGATCAATGTTTTTATGGTTGGTTTTCCGGTTAAAATTTTGCTTGGTTTAACCATGCTCATCTTATTTCTTCCGGTCTATATTTTTATTTTGGAGGCGGTGTTCGCCAATTCCGGCGATACGTTTCGGGCGGTTCAGACCCTGTTGAAACTGTTGCGTAATTGAATTTCCACAAAGATACTCCCATGACAATTTGGGCTTCGACCTTTGAAGCGAGAAGCCGTGAACCGGATCGAGGCTGTTAATAATAAATGATCTCAGGTAGCGAAATGAATAGGTACGAAGCGGCGGAAAAACGATATAGTAGCCAATTTCGGTTCGATTTGCAATTCTTTGCTTCAGATCCCGACCGGACGGAAGAGGCTACTCCGAAACGCAAAAGAGACGCGCGGCAGAAAGGGCAAGTACCAAAAAGCACCGAGTTGAACTCGGTGGTTGTTTTATTCGCCCTCTTCGTGCTGATGAATGCTTTGGGCGGATGGATGTATACGGAAATGCTGGCCTATGTGAAGCAAAGCTTAGGTCCGCCTCAATTGACGACTGATATCTCGCAAAATAATTTGATGCACGTATTTTTGCCTCACCTGATTTTTTTCGTTAAGATGTTTCTGCCACTGGGGTTGGGTGGATTATTCGTGGGAGTTTTGGTAAATTATTTGCAGGTTGGCCCTTTGTTTACCACCGAAGCGTTAAAACCCCAGTTTAGCCGGATTAATCCGCTAAGCGGCATGAAACGCCTATTTAGCACCCAAGGTTTGGTTGAATTGGTCAAATCGATCATTAAACTATTAATCATCGGTAGTTTTACTTATTCAACCATCAAGGCCCATTTTCAATCATTATTGGATATGTTGAAGCAAACTCCGCAGGATACCGCATCGATTGTCTGGAGCATTATCTATCAGGTCGCCTTAAAGATCTGCACCTTTCTCCTGATTTTGGCGCTCTTTGATTTTCTTTATCAACGGTGGGAATATAACAAAAGCTTGCGGATGACCAAAAAAGAGGTTAAGGATGAGTATAAACAACTTGAAGGCAATCCATTAATTAAAAATAAGATCCGGCAACGGCAGCGTCAAATCGCCTCACGCCGGATGATGCAGGACGTTCCTAAGGCGGATGTGGTCATTACCAACCCGACGCACTTCGCGATCGCGATCCGTTATAATCCGGAAGAGATGGCGGCTCCGGTTGTGGTGGCCAAAGGTGAAGGGTATATCGCCCAGAAGATCAAAGAAATCGCCAAAGAACACGATATTACCATGGTTGAAAATAAACCGCTGGCGCAAACCCTTTATAAGACCGTGGATATCGGCCAAGCTATTCCGGCAAACTTATATAAAGCTGTGGCAGAGGTCTTGGCCTTCGTTTACAGATTAAAGAAACGTTACGCTTAAAAGAGCATCCGATTATTTGCAATTCTCTGAATTCGAAGTATTGTTTTTGATGAATTATACCGATATATTATTCAAGGTCACATAAAATCATGGTTGAGGAGAGAACAGATTGGCCCAAGCAACTGAACGTTCATCCGGTTTCTCATTAAAATCGTTGCAAAGCGGCGAAGTGGTTGTCGTTTTAATCATCACACTGGTTTTGACGATGTTCATCATTCCATTGCCCTCGTGGATGCTTGACGTTTTTATCACCATCAATATTTGCACCGGTTTAGTTGTTTTGTTGCTCACAACCTATGTCCGGAAAAGTCTTGAACTTTCGGCGTTTCCAACCCTGATTTTAATGACCACCTTATTTCGATTGGGACTTAGTGTTTCCTCAACCCGGTTAATCTTATTACACGCCGAGGCCGGTAAGGTAATTGAAGCGTTTGGTAAAGTTGTTGCCGGCGATAACTATGTCGTCGGATTTGTAATGTTTATTATCTTAACTATCATTCAGTTTATGGTTATCACCAAAGGTTCGGAGCGGGTTTCGGAAGTTGCCGCCCGGTTCACCTTGGATGCCATGCCTGGAAAACAAATGAGTATCGATGCCGACTTAAATGCCGGCCTGATTAACGAAACCGAAGCCCGGATGCGCCGCCGCGAAATCGAGCGCGAAGCTGATTTTTATGGCGCGATGGATGGTTCCAGTAAGTTTGTCAAGGGTGATGCCATCGCCGGCATTTTGATCATTGTAGTCAACTTAATTGGCGGCTTTGTGATCGGCGCGCTCCAAAAAGGGTTTGACCCGCTAAAGTCGTTACAAACCTATTCCTTGTTGACCATTGGTGACGGTTTGGTAACTCAAATTCCCGCACTGCTTTTATCATCGGCGATGGGTATCCTGGTAACCCGTTCAGCTTCCGAGGACAACCTGGGAACGGATCTTTCCAGACAACTCTTGGCATACCCGAAAATCTTTTATTTTGTAGCGGGTGTGATCGGTTTCTTCGGATTAATTCCCGGAATGCCAACGATTGCTTTTATGTTGATGGCCGGGACGATCGGATTTATCGGCTACCGTTTGCAACAAGCCCCCCCTCCGGCGATTACGGAACAGGAACGTTTGGCGGCGGAGGGTGAAGCAACAGCGGAAGAAGTGAAAAAACCGGAAAATGTCAGTTCGTTGCTGCAGATCGATCCGATGGAACTAGAGATCGGTTACCGGCTGATTCCCTTGGTCGACCCGCAACAAGGTGGCGATCTTTTTGACCGAGTCACCATGATCCGGCGTCAAACTGCGCTTGAACTCGGCATGGTTTTACCACCGATTCGGATCCGGGATAATATGCAATTAGCTCCCACTGCTTACCTGATCAAGATTAAAGGAGTCGATGTGGCCAAGGGAGAAATTATTCCTAATTATTTTATGGCGATGGATCCAGGAATTGTCGCCCAACCGATCGAGGGGATTGCCACCGTTGAGCCTGCCTTTGGATTGCCGGCCCTTTGGATTAATGACAATCAACGGGATGAAGCGGAAATCCTCGGTTATACGGTGGTTGATCCGCCCTCGGTTTTGGCCACTCATTTGACGGAGATTATTAAGTCTCATGCATACGAATTGTTGGGACGGCAGGAAGTTCAGTCGTTAATCAATAATATTAAAGAAGAATACAATGTGGTCATCGGTGAATTAATCCCCGGGCTGATGTCGATCGGTGAAGTTCAAAAGGTATTGGTGAATTTATTAAAAGAAGGTCTACCCATCCGCAATCTGGTGACCATATTGGAAACTTTGGCTGATTATGCGCCGTTAACGAAAGATGTTGAAATGTTAACCGAATATGTGCGTCAAGCGCTCAACCGCCAAATCACTAAAATGGTGCAAGGGGATGACGGGGTAATTCGCGTAATTACTTTAGATCCCAATTTGGAACAGACGTTACTGAAGGTGCAAAACGACGCCAGGGACGGGGCCGGATTTACCATTGATCCACGGTTAATTCAGAAAATTTATGATAAGTTGGGAACCCTAATTCAAGAAACTGTTAACTCCGGGGTTCAACCGGTGATTCTCTGTTCGCCGGGTGTCCGTTTGACCTTCCGCAAACTAACCGAGCGACTCTCGGCAAAATTGATGATCTTATCTTACAACGAAATTAGCCCGGACGTAGAAGTTCATTCCATTGGGGTGGTGGTTGTTAACTAATGAAAGTCAAACGTTATGTGGCCGATTCGATTCAAGAGGCGATTGCACGTGTGAAACATGATCTGGGTCGTAATGCAATCATTTTACATACGAAACAGGTAAAAGAAGGCGGATTTATGGGTTTTTTCGCCCAACGCCGTTTTGAAGTGATTGCCGCTGTCGACGAGAATATATCCAATCAAACTTCAGTATCTAATGACAGGAAAACTGGTGCTAAGCCGCTTGAGGCACCGGTTTCGGCTTCAAAAACCGGAACCGTGGCGCAGTCGGCCTTGTCTCAGCCGGCCGCCACGCTACGGCCAACGCAATCGCCTCCAGCGTCACCAACGCTTCATCCGGCGCCGGTGGATCCGCCGCTTCAATTATTCCGACCATTCCCGGTTGAAGGGCAGGCTCAATCCCACACTGCGGCCGCTCGGACCGGCGTATTGGAAAAATCTCAGCCTGAACCGGTAGCCAAAGCGGAAAGCGCCATGGTGGCGGAACCGGTTTTAGAAAAATTACATCACGAAATCTCCGATCTAAAACGGTTGATCATTAATTCAGCTGCAAACCCGAGCGACGCGGAGCGTAATTCGCTTTGGGGCAGCGTTCGGAAACAATTGAAAGAACTTGACCTGGAAGAAGAGGTTATTGATCATTTATTGGCGCAACTTCCGCCTCATATTATGGAAGCCGCTTCAGCCTCGGAAAAAGTCGCATTGGCCCGGTGCGGACAGGTTCTAGTCAATTCGCTTCGTTTTGATGAGGGTATTCTATCCAATACGGGCGATCAGCCCCAGGTCGTCGCCTTCATCGGTCCGACCGGCGTCGGAAAAACGACGACCATTGCCAAGTTAGCGGCAAATTTCAGTCTTTACCACGGGAAAAAAGTGGGATTGATAACCCTCGACACATTCCGGATTGCCGCAGTGGAACATCTAAAAACCTACGGCGATATTATCAATATCCCGGTAGAAGTTATCTATACTGAGGCCGATATTGACAAGGCGCTACAAAATCTGCAAGAATGTGAACTGATCCTGGTGGATACGGCGGGGCGTAGCCCGTATAACAAGACGATGATTTTAGATTTGGATCGATTTCTCTCCCACCCGGCAATTACCCAAATTATGTTGGTGATTAGCGCGACGACCAAATATCAAGATATGTTAAATATCGCCGATTATTTTTCAGAGATCCGCTATACCCATCTGATTTTTTCAAAGCTGGATGAGACCAATAACATCGGTCCCATTATCAGCTTGGCTTGGAAAACCAAATCATCGCTAGCTTATCTTACCACCGGACAAAATGTTCCCGATGATATTGAAATTGCCAATCCAGCCCGTTTGATATCTCATTTGTATAAGGGGAATATTTATGGTTGACCAAGCCCAACGTTTACGAGAAATGATTGATGGAACACGGCCTGTTGCAAATAGGCCGCGCGTAATCGCGATTACCAGCGGTAAAGGTGGCGTGGGGAAAACTTGTGTTGCCGTAAATTTAGGAATCACCCTTTCAAAACTTGGTCAAAAAGTACTATTGGTCGATGCTGATCTCGGGTTAGCCAATGTCGATGTGATGCTTGGGTTAATTCCCCGTTTTAATCTGGGGAGTATTTTGTTTGAAGGGAAACCGGCCCACGAAGTGATCACCGACGGCCCGCAAGGCTTGAAGATTTTAGCGGGGGCATCGGGCCTCGATAAATTGGCAAACCTGAGCGATACATATTTGGAACACTGTATGAAACATCTAAATGATATTGAGCACACTGCCGATATTATGTTAATAGATACTGGCGCCGGAATATCCAAGCAGGTTTTGAAGTTTGTATTGGCTGCCAATGAAGTGATTATTGTCACGACACCGGAGCCGCCCGCGATTACTGATGCTTACGGTATTATTAAAGTTGTTGCCAGCTCTGAGCCGCAGACGCCAATCCGAGTGATTGTCAACCGGGTTCAATCCCTGGACGAGGGGGAGTTGGTTTTAAAACGCCTAAGCACGGTTGCGGAACGTTTTTTGGGGATCAAACTTTTGAAGCTAGGATTCATCCCGGATGATGCGATCGTGGTGAAAGGGATTAAAGAGCAATCACCGTTTGTCATCAACAATCCCCAAGCCCCAACGTCACAATACCTCCATCAGATTGCCAAAAATCTATTGAATTATGAAACCAATTTTCAACCATTAACCGGATCGAAAAGTTTTTTTGAACGGTTTTTAAAATATCTCAGATAGTCGTTCGCACTAGCTAACGTGGGATATTTTTATAAAAAAGCCGGGAGAAGGACATCGGAGCCGAAGCTATTTTCTAGATAGTCGTCCACGCTAGCTTCCGCTCGCGCAAGCAAATTAAGAAAATAAGCTAGGTGGAGCGACATAGACATCGAAGCTATTTTCTAGGTAGGGATAATCGAATGGATTTTCGGATCGGAGATCAAATTGAAATTATCGTGACGGGTGCTCCGCGTCAGACGTTTTTCAGTAAAATTATTGGCGTAGTCAACCAGTCAATTTATATTATGGCACCAACGCAAAGGCAAGAACCGTTGGCTGTCGGCACGACAGTTCAAATCGGAGTTAGCAAAAAAGGTGATGCCTTGTATGAGTGCGTCACTAAAATTGTCGAAGTGATCGAAAACGGCGCTAATTTTGGGATGCCTGAAGCTTTAAATATATTGCAAATTGAAATCCCAGCCTCTTTTTTTCGAAACCAACGCCGTTCCTATGTTCGAGTTGATGTCAGGATTCCGGCGGAAATTTTGTATTTCATGCGGGACGGTTACCCAGTCACCGCCTATACGGTCAGTACCGTCAATTTAAGCGCCGGGGGAGTTCGACTGGAAACACCCAGGTTGTATCCTGCCGGATCAAAATTACAACTGGCGCTTCGATTGCCGCAAATTCCAGAAGTAGAGGAAGTAATGGTCACTGCGGAGGTTGTCCGGAGCGAGTCGGTAAAACCCGCTGCGGAAAATATTATTTTGTATGAAACAGCGCTGCGTTTTGTCAAAATTCCTCAAATTTACATGAAGAAGATTTTGAAATTTGTCTATAAACAGCAGGAATTACTAGCAAAAAGTCTAATTTAACCTTTGGAGGTGGAATGATGGAGATATCCCAATATTTGAGTGTTTTCATGGATGAATGTCAAGAGCATCTCCTCACCCTAAACCAATCCCTGCTGGAATTGGAACATAACCCAGATAGTTCGGGAATTCTTGACAAAATATTTCGAGCTGCCCATACGTTGAAGGGCGCTTCTGCAACCATGGGTTTTAATAAAATGGCTGATTTGACCCATGCCATGGAGGATGTTTTAAGTAAATTACGAGCCAAGGACCTTTTGGTTACAGCGGAGATTATGAATACATTGTTTGAAGCAGTCGACCTTCTTGAAACGTTAACCAACAAAATTGGCGAGGGGAAAGAGGAAGACATTGAAATTGGTAGTGTAGTCCAGGAATTACGACATTTTGTCACAGCCGAAACCATTCCGGCCAAAGGTGACCGCAGACAGAAATTACAGCTTCGTTATTTAGAGACGGAACGTGAACAGATTCAGGCGGCGGTTGACCAAGGAGCGAAAATATATCATGTTGATGTAACGTTAGCTGAAGATTGCCTTCTCAAAGGCGCCCGTGTTTTTATGGTCTTGCGGGAGATCGAGAAAAAAGGGACGATCATCCGGAGTATTCCCACAATTAAAGATCTGGAAGATGAGAACTTTGACCTTCGTTTTATAATCGGAATCATCTCCTCCGCCTCAGCTGAAGAAATACATAAAGTCGTTTATAACATATCCGATGTTTCAAAAGTTGTCGTGGAAGCGGTACAGCTCGACCAACTTCAGATGGAGAAACGGTCTCAGGATGTCACCGATCACGATAAGACCAAAGTCAGTAGCAATCCGACGGTCCGGGTTGAGATCAAAAAATTGGACGATCTCATGAATCTGGTGGCTGAATTGGTTATCAGCCGCTCGCGGTTGGAATCGTTAGGCTCATCCATTCGCTCGAAAGACCTGGATGAAGTGGTTGAACAAGTCGGTCGATTGACCTTGGATCTCCGGGATAGTGTTTTAAAGGCTCGGATGGTCCCGGTTGAAACCGTCTTCTCCAGGTTTCCCCGCTTAGTTCGGGATGTTTCCAAAGAACTGGGCAAACAAATTGAGTTGGAAATATACGGCGGTGAAACCGAACTTGACCGAACAGTAATTGATGAGATTGGGGACCCGCTGGTTCATATTATCCGCAACGCCATTGACCATGGCGTCGAAGGTATCGAGGACCGGCTTAAAGCCAATAAACCTGAGCAGGGAAAGATTACCCTCAATGCCTATCAAGAAGGGAATAACGTTGTAATCACCGTCTCCGATGACGGACGGGGTTTTGACGCGCAAAAGGTTCGCGAGAAAGCGGTTCGACTTGGTTTGGTTGCGCCGGAGGTGGCTGCCGAACTTTCCGACGAACAAATCTTTGATTTCACATTTTTACCCGGTTTTTCGACTGCGGAAAAAGTAACCGACCTTTCGGGACGCGGGGTAGGAATGGATGTTGTCAAGACCAAAGTGGACTCGCTTGGCGGTTTGGTTCATATCGAATCGACCCTTGGCGAGGGTTCGAAATTAGTGATTCGTCTCCCGTTGACGTTGGCAATCATTCAAACGTTGATGGTGCAGTTAGGTAAAGATGTTTATGCCATTCCGTCAAGTTATATTGATCAAATAACCAGTTTAAATCAAGAGGATATCAAGCGGATTCGCAAACAGGAAGTGTTTATGTTGCGCGGCGAAGTTGTCCCGTTAATCCGCCTCCAAGACATTCTTGATGTTCCCGATGCCAAAAACAACTATTTCAATGAGTTGGATGTCGTGGTGTTGCGCGTCGGTGAACGGCTCATCGGATGTGTGGTTGATACTTTGCTTCGTCAGCAAGATGTGGTTATTAAATCACTCGGTGGCTTCCTCGGCTCAATTAAAGGGATCGCGGGGGCAACCATTTTGGGAGATGGCCGAGTCGCTTTGATTTTGGACATTCGGTCCGTGGCCTAATTTCGAGAGGAGGGAAAAAAGATGAGAGAAAAGCTGGAAGTTCGTGAAGAAACGAAACAACTCGTAATCTTTAAACTAGGAGATGAAGAGTTTGGAGTTGATATTCTCCAAGTCCGCGAAATTGAAAAACTGGATCAACCGGTCACTCGGGTTCCCAAAGCGCCGACTTTTGTAGAGGGAGTAATTAACCTTCGCGGTGAAGTGGTTCCCATTGTTGACCTTCGGAAGCGTTTTGGATTAACTGTCCATGACATCAGTAATGAATCCCGGGTTATTATTGTGGATCTCAATGAAAACATGGTTGGCATGGTCGTTGATTCGGTCGTCGAAGTCTTACGGGTACCGGTTTCCGCAATCGAATCGGCGCCTTCGATCACCAAAGGGGTCGAAGCTTACTTTTTAACCGGCGTGGCAAAGATTAACGAACGGCTGATTATTTTACTCAACTTGGAACGCGCCCTCTCAGCTGAAGAAACCAAGGAGTTAAACGCGATAGCAACGGAGGCGAATCAATGATCAGGTTTGAGGATCTAAGCCATTTCCAACTGGATGTCTTAAAAGAGGTAGGCAACATCGGAGCAGGTCACGCCGCTACCGCTTTATCGCAGATCCTCCTTGAAAAAGTGGAAATGACTGTTCCGCATGTTTCATTGATTCCTTTAAATCAGGTCGACCAGGTGATGGGTGGCCCTGAACAAGTTGTTGTTGGCATCTATATGCGGGTCTTTGGGGATGCTCCCGGAAAGATCATTTTACTGTTTTCGGAAGCAGAGGCGTTGTCCTTAGCCGAATTGGTGATACGAAATAACTTAGGTGCGCAGGCAGAAATTGATTTTCGGGAATCCGCCTTGAAAGAGATCGCTAACATCATGACCGGCGCTTATTTATATGCCCTGACCCGTTTGACCGGTTTTAATCTGTTGCCTTCCGTTCCGGCGTTAGCCAATGATATGGTTGGTGCCATTATTAACACCGCGTTGCTTGATCTCGGAGCAGTTGGCGATTATGCCTTGTTGATTGAGACCCAATTCAGTTTAATATCCCGCAAAATTAACGGTCATTTTTTCTTAATTCCTGATCCCGGCGCGCTCGAAATGATACTTAACTCACTCGGGGTTGGAAACGAATGGAAGAAATAGTCAGAATCGGTATGGCGGAATGGGTAGTATCGAAACCACCGATTAAATTGTCGACTTTAGGGTTGGGTTCTTGTGTGGGTTTTACTGTTTATGATCCCTTGACCAAAATCGGCGGTATGATTCATATCATGTTGCCTTCAAGTGCATTGACGACTCGGCTTGATACACCGGCAAAGTTTGCTGATACGGGTTTGCCGTTATTGGTTCAAAAGATGGAACAAACGGGCGCATCAAGAATCCATATGATTGCCAAAATGGTCGGTGGAGCCGAAATGTTTAAAATAGATACGCAAGACGAGCGATTGCGGATCGGCGCCCGAAATATTGAGGCGGTCGAAGAAATGAGCCGCAATCTGGGGATAAAGATTATTGCCCGAAGCGTGGGTGGCAACACCGGAAAAAGCATTACCTTAAATCTGGAAGATGGTAGCCTTCAAGTACGAATGATTAGCGGAGTTATTGTTTTGTAGCACCATGGAAGAAATGAAAGGCCAACGGATGGTAAGGAGATAAACGCAGTAAGGGGAGGGTAGCGATGTCATTGGACAAGACTGCTCAGAATGAGGAGAATTTATGGCATGATTATCTGCTGTCAAAGTCTCCGGTTACCAGAGAATCTATTATCTTAAAATATGCACCCCTTGTCAAATATGTCGCGGGGCGAGTTGCGATCGGCTTACCATCGAATGTTGAATTTGATGACCTTGTAAGTTTTGGCGTTTTTGGTTTAATGGATGCTATCGAAAAATACGACCCTTCGCGGGGGATCAAATTTGAAACCTATGCGATCGCCCGGATTCGCGGTTCAATCTTGGACGGATTGCGCAGTAATGACTGGGTGCCCCGTTCAGTACGACAAAAAGCCCGTGAATTAGAGCGGACTTGTTCCGATCTGGAGAACCGTTTAGGCCGTTCAGCAACTGACCAGGAGATCAGTGATGCGATGAATCTGAATATTCATGAATTTTACGATCTTTTATCGGAAGTCAGTAGTACGACTTTGGGTTCATTGGATGAACTTTGGATGGTTCATTCCAATGATGAAGATTCGGTCCGGGTATTAGATTTAGTTCGTAATAATGAAAGTGAAGATCCCCTTCATCAAGTCGAAATTGAGGAAGTGAAAACCACACTATCAACGGCCATCGACTGTCTGCCAGAGCGCGAACGGATGGTTATTTCACTTTACTATTATGAAGGCTTAACTTTGAAAGAAATTGGAGAGATTATGGAAATTTCCGAATCTCGCGTTTCACAGATACATACCAAAGCAATCTTTCGATTGCGGGGACGTTTAAATCGTTGGCGAAAATCGTTTACGGAGTCATAAAATGCAAAAAAACTTGAGCTTTGGTCAATTCAGTTTTGAAATCTCACCCAATGGGATGGAGGTTCTGATGAACCTGTATCCGCCCCAAGGAGATCGCGATTGGTCCGGAAAAGAAGAGATTTTTCGGGCTTTACAAAACTCGGGAATTGTATTTGGGATCAAAGAAACTGTAATTGCCGAATGGGTGGAACAACACAATCAAAAGCAGGTCATCATCGCGGCTGGTAAGAAACCCATTCCCGGGAAGGACGCTGAGTTTTTATTTTACTTTGAAACCGGTGTTTTTCGGAAAGCAGCGCTGGAAGACGGTTATGGGAAAGTTGATCTTTCTCAGGTGCGGATAATTCAAAGCGTAAATCAAGGTCAAGTGATTGCGGAGAAGATTCCGGCCGGACCGGGTGAACCGGGTTCCGATGTATATGGGCGGACCATCCCTGCTCCGTTTGGCAAGGATAAAAATTTGATGCTGGGGCCCAATGTATTTAGCGGCAGTCCGGATCCGAATAAAATCATCGCAATTATTGAAGGGGAACCGATTTTAACCCACGATCAGCTTTCGGTGTTTCCGGTAAAAGTTATTCAGTCCGATGTCAATCAAGATACCGGTAATGTTGAATTTGACGGAAATATTGTAATCTATGGCAATGTTGAGATCGATATGAAGATTGTCGCAACCGGAGAGATAACGATTTACGGCAGTGTCGACGCTGCCGAGATCAGATGCGGCGGACATCTTTTCATCCGGGGTGGAGTATACGGACGGGGCAAGGCCACTGTCGATTGTACCGGTGATTGCTCGGCCAAGTTTCTAGATAGTGTAACGATGAATTGTCAGGGCCACGTCACGGTTCGCGAGTATATTATGAACTGCCAGATCAATGCCGATGGAAAAGTCGTGGTCGAAGGTGGAAAGGGTCAAATTGTCGGCGGATTAATTCGTTCCGGCGAAGAGATCATGGCGAAGGTGATCGGTTCGCGTTTGGGAGTACAGACGCAATTGGAAGTCGGTACCCCACCCCGGCTGAAAATGATCTATCAAGAGGTCGAAAATAATTTGCGTGAAAACCAAATCAGTTTGGATAAGGCTGACAAGGCGATCACGCTGTTACGCCAAATTCCGAAATTGCCCGAAGACCGTCAAGCCATGTTGGATTCGTTGGTGAATACCGCTGAAGTGTTGAAGCAACGGATTGCAGAGGCAGAGGTGAAAAAAGAAGAGCTAGGAGCAGAAATTCTCAAAAGTACGCTTGAAAAAGGCAAAATAAAAGTCAGCGAAATAATCAACCCAGGGGTTATGGTGATTATGGGACGAACCACCCTCAAAATTAATGAAGATATTCGGTTTGCAACGTTAGCCTATCGGGATCGTGAAATTCGCGTGTGTCCCTATTTTTAGACGAAGGCGGTAAATGGCGATGTTAAAACCCGTTGATTTACATACAATCCTCCCCCGCTCTTTTGAACTTCAACGGGTTGAACAGAGTAATCAAAGCCGTTCGTCCTTGGCTCAACATGAGTTTGCCAAAGAAATGTTGAGTCAATCGGAGAAACTCCATACTCAAGTGCGTCAAGGGAATGAATCTTCAGGGAGCCAAACGGTAAAAAGCGACGAACAGTCCCAGTCAAAAAACGGCAATCGGCGTTATCGTCGGTTCAATCAAGCGAAAACTGTTGCTGCGCAAGAAACTGAAGAACCCTTAGATCAAGAACGAGGTCACCACATCGATATTAAAATTTAACCATGAATGGAATTGATAATTTACAAATTCCGCAGCTGGGGGTTATCATAAATTATGAAAGCCGGGCAGTTTTTGATATTAATCCTCTTGAATAGCGGTTTGATTTTTTTGTTGTATTATGTTCAAAAGCGACTGTTGGAAAACCGGATTCGTCATTTAACTAAACAGGTTGACGATTTAGAAAATTTAGTTGCGGCAATTATGGAAGAGTTCGAAGCGGTTATTGACGAGAAGGTAGCCGCAAATTCCGATTTTGAAATAAAAATGGGCGACCCGGTTGCAGAGTCCCAACTGGCTGACTCGGGTATGAATCCGACTCCTGTTGATTCGCTTGAACCGACCGACAATTTTTATAAGGTTTTGAACGAAAGCGAAAAAGTTGATTTCACCAACGATAGTCGCGAACAAATCTATGAATTATGGAACAACGGCCTAACTGTCGAAGCGATCGCCAAGCAATTACGGACTGGTCAAGGGGAAGTCCAATTGGCCATCAAAATGCATAAAAGGAGTTAAGCCGTACCAAGCTGGGTGCGGTTTTGTTCTATGACTGAATTTGAGACAAACAATAAGCAGCATGAGCTAATTCATTTTGAGCGCGTTTTTGGGATGCTCTTGATCATTTTTTGTATATTAGTGTTTTTTAATTCCGATTACTTTTCCATTCGAACCGTTAACGTAACAGGAGCGCATTACCTTTCCAAAACCGAAATTGTGTTGGCTGCCGGTATTCGTACCTCACAAAATATCTGGCTATTGGATGACCGTTCAATCAAAAAACGATTGCTGGCGGACTCTCGATTGGCCGAGGTGGTGATCGAGCGGCACTTTCCGGATGGAGTCCTGTTAAAAGTTAGTGAACGGGAGCCGCGTTGTTGGATTGTTTATCAAGATAATTCAATTTTGATTAGTGAAAGCGGTGTTCCGATCAATGCGGTTGATGCGGGAGATTTAAACTCCTTACCGCAGGTAATTGGGGTTCGGCCCAAAAAGTTACAATATGGTGTGCCGATTCAAGATTCGAATTTTGCTTTGGCATTGAAAATTTTGGAATCGGCAGACCCGATTTTACGGAAATCGTTCAGCATTATTGATGTGAAAAATTATCGGATCGAATTGAGTTTGCTTGACCGGGTCGCCCCGATTCAGGTGGACTTAGGGGATGCCGAGCAATTGCCGAAAAAACTATTTAATTTGAAGGCAATCATTACGACCGTTCCGGCCGCTAAATTAAGCCGGATTGATTTACGAACGCCGGATCTCCCAACTGTTTTGAAAAACGTCGAAAAGCAATGACTGATTATTAAAATCCTGTTGCACGGAAAAAAAATGGTTCCCAGGGAAGGGTAATCAGGTTCTTTGCAGAAATATATATTTCGTCCGAATTCTTTAGACAAAGAACCGGATTGCATGGAAGGAGCTTAGGAATGCTCGAATTTGAAGTTGCTCAACAACAATTTGCATCTATTAAAGTTATCGGAGTCGGTGGCGGCGGTACCAACGCTGTTAACCGAATGATTGAAGCGAAAATTCAAGGAGTTGAATTTATCGCAATCAATACCGACGGTCAAGCCCTCAACCGCTCCAATGCCGATATTCGACTACGAATCGGCGACGCTTTAACCAAAGGCTTGGGTGCCGGGGCGAATCCCGAAATTGGTGAAAATGCCGCTTTAGAAAGCAAGGACGAGATCACGGGAATTTTACAAGGTGCCGATATGGTTTTTATCACTGCAGGGATGGGTGGGGGAACCGGAACCGGTGCCGCACCGGTCATTGCCAAACTTGCCAAAGAAATGGGTGCTTTAACGGTCGGAGTTGTCACAAAACCTTTTTCCTTTGAAGGAAGAGTGCGGATGAATCAAGCCAATCGTGGTTTGGATTCGCTGAAGGAAAGTGTTGATACCTTAATCACGATCCCCAATGAACGCTTATTGCAAGTGGTTGATAAAAAGACTACGATGGTCGAAGCTTTTCAAAGGGCCGACGATGTATTGCGGCAGGCTGTTCAAGGTATATCTGACTTGATTACCATCACTGGCTTGATTAATGTTGACTTTGCCGACGTGAAGACCATTATGAGTAATGCCGGATCGGCGTTGATGGGGATTGGTCTCGCCCGAGGTGATGATCGTGCCTTACAAGCCGCCAAAATGGCGATCCAGAGTCCGCTTTTGGAAACCTCAATCGGTGGTTGTCGCGGCGTGTTATTGAACATCACCGGCAGCAGTAACTTATCCTTGTTGGAAGTCAAGGAAGCGGCTGACATTATTACTGAAGAATCCGATCCGGAAGCCAATATTATTTTTGGTGCGGTGATCGATGAGACATTGGGAGAGGATATTCGAGTGACGGTGATTGCCACCGGCTTTAATCCGCCGCCCCCTCCACCCAAACCGGATCTTTTTGATCTCCGTTCCATCATTAGTGAAGGGGAACCGGAAATTCCAGTGTTCATGCGGAAGAACCGTTAAGCTAGTTCAATCAATATTTGCGAAGAAAAGCGTTGCCGTTTTATCGGTAAACGCTTTTCCGATTTTTATGGGCAATTCGTTAAAAAGAAGGAAAAAGCGTAAGGATTCGAGTTGCGATTTCGGTCTATCCCGGTCAACAGCGGCATAATAGTAAACTTTACGTAGTCGTCCATCAAAACAGTTGTGGATAATTGTTTCGGTTGATAATAGAGGAAAAATGCTTGAGGTTTGGTAGGATAGTGGAGGATGGTGGTCTCATGGAATTGGTCAAGGTATATCTTGATCTGCCAATCATTGGGGGCATTCTGGGATGGATACAGGATAGCACCCTGTTATGGATGGTAGCGCAAATCAGTTCCACCCGGGTCCGTTGGCACCGTCTTGTCATCGGCGGTGCGATTGGCGGCTTTTTTCAATTTATGTTATTGGTAAACCAAGCGTCCGACGGCCTGTTAAACGCTTGGGTATTGTCCCCACTCATCTTCATGTTGCTCATTCCCGCATCAATGATCATTTTGGTCTTTTATCCGATAACGGCGCGACGCTTGTTGACCATTATCAGTTATTTTTATCTATTATCATTTTTACTGTCCGGAATTCATTGGGGGATTGATAGTTTAAACCAACGCTTTTTGCATTGGACCATCTCTTTATGGTGGCGCTTTTGTCTGCATTTAATGTTCATCTTTTTAGTTGGTGAGATCGGTTGGGGAGTTGTCCACCGTAAAGTTTGGGATCAAGTTTGCTTATTCCCGATTCAAATTCAGTGGCAGGGACATTTTCTAAAGTTGAATGCGTTATTAGACACTGGTAACCGTCTGCATGATCCTTTGACTAAAGTTCCGGTGGTCGTTGTGGAATTCAACCGGATCAAAGAACTTTTACCGGCCGAAGTATTGACGATGATTGAAAATATGCAGCGCGGCGAGATGAGCGCCGATTTTGACGTCCCGCACTATTGGGAGGAACGAATGCGGGTTTTGCCCTTTAATTCGTTGGGGAAAGAACACGGGATGCTAATTGGTTTTCGTCCCGATCGATTTATTGTTTGTCAAAAAAATCGCGAAATTGAAAATTCCAATGTGGTAATCGCTTTTTATCATCGGCAATTATCGCCGGAGGGTTCGTTTCAGGCCTTAATTCCGCCAGCGGTATTGAGCATGTGAGTTCTGACTGAATAAACATCGGAAAACAAACCGACTGCCAATTTGGATAAAGTGAGGAGATCAGTGAATGCTTAGTCGATTTATAAAATTGAAGCTTCAAGTAAGACTATTCATTGTCCGTTGGATGCTGCGCTTGGGGCTGACTCCGCAATTTGTTGGCTATATCGGGAGTAGTGAAGCCTTACCTCCTCCATTGAGCAATGAGGAAGAAATGTACTTGATTGAAAAATTGGCGCTGGGAGACCGGGCGGTTAAGGCGGTCTTGATTGAACGGAATTTACGCTTAGTAGTTTACATTGCCCGCAAATTCGAAAATAGCGGGGTTGGAATCGAAGATTTGGTATCGATCGGGACTATTGGTTTAATTAAAGCGGTGAACACCTTCAATCCGGAAAAAAAGATTAAGCTGGCTACCTATGCCTCCCGGTGTATTGAGAATGAGATATTAATGTATTTGCGGCGCAATAACAAAACTCGCGCCGAGGTATCCTTTGATGAACCGTTAAATACCGATTGGGACGGCAACGAACTTTTATTGTCCGATGTCTTGGGGACGGAGAATGATTCGACTTACAAACATGTTGAAGAAGAAATCGACAAGACATTGCTGGATACGGCCATGGAAAACTTGTCCGACCGTGAAAAGGTCATTGTGGAATTACGGTTTGGGTTGAAGGATGGGACCGAAAAGACGCAAAAAGAAGTCGCCGATTTACTGGGAATCTCGCAATCCTATATTTCCAGGTTGGAGAAACGGATCATCAAAAAATTGAAAAAAGAGATCCGGAGAATGGATTAACCGGATTTAACCATAAACTATTCTTTACTAAAAGCCATATTCAATTAGAATATGGCTTTTTTATCGAAAAAATTGTCGAAGTTAGTCGTTTTGGCTGCCGCCGGTTTAGCTGTCACTTTTTTCAAAGCCATGCTTTTGAGTATAAATCAAAAAAGTGCTGGCAATAATCATTTCTAGACGGTTCTAAAGGATAGATCAGGAGTGAGCGGCTAAATGTTAGTAAATAAAGTAGAAATTTGTGGCGTCAACACAGCGAAATTACCGGTACTTTCCAGCAATAAAATGCGGGAACTGTTAGAACGGATGCAAGCTGGCGAACGTTCGGCCCGGGATGAATTGATCAACGGAAATTTGCGCTTAGTCCTCAGTGTAATTCAGCGCTTTAATAACCGCGGCGAATATGTCGACGACCTATTTCAGGTCGGTTGTATCGGATTGATGAAAGCCATTGATAATTTTGATCTATCCCAAAATGTAAAATTTTCAACCTATGCAGTACCCATGATCATCGGTGAGATCCGAAGGTACTTGCGGGATAACAATCCGTTGCGCGTCAGCCGGTCATTGCGGGATATTGCGTATAAGGCATTACAAGTCAGGGACGCGTTGGTCAGTAAAAACTCCAAGGAACCGACTGTCGCCGAGATCGCCGAAGAACTTAAAGTACCCCGCGAAGAAGTCGTCTTTGCTTTGGATGCCATTCAAGAACCGATCTCCTTATTCGAACCGATCTACCATGACGGGGGCGATCCCATCTTCGTCATGGATCAGATCAGTGACGAACGGCACTTGGATGGACAGTGGCTTGAGGGATTAACGATTAAAGAAGCAATGTTCAAACTGAATGACCGCGAACGATTAATCTTGAAGATGCGTTTCTTTGACGGCCGGACACAGATGGAAGTTGCGGATGAGATCGGTATTTCCCAAGCTCAAGTATCACGTCTCGAGAAGACTGCCTTAAAGCATATGCGCCGTTATATTGCGGATAATACGGAAAAGACCACGGATTAGGAGGCATTTGGAGTTGATTAGACAACGATTCGTTACTGCATGTGTGATCATTGGCTTGTTTAGCGTCATTGGTTTTTGGGGTTCAAATACCGTGTGGATGCGCGATATGGCGTTAGACTCATATAATCAACACAATTTGATTCGGTTACGGGTGATTGCCAACAGCGATTCCCCAATCGATCAACGCGTCAAACTGAAAGTGCGCGATCGGATTATTAAAATTACCGAACCGCTATTACTAAAGGTGGAGGATCCGGCCAAAGCCGAAAAGATTATCCTCAGTAATTTGAAGCTTATTGAACGCAATGCCGCCGATGAATTGTTAAAAAACGGTCTGCGGATGCCGGTCAAAGTAAATATCGGAAAGTACAATTTTCCTGATGTCCGTTACCCCTTTGGCGTTTTGCCCGCCGGAGAATATAAAGGATTACGGGTTGTTCTGGGTGAAGGAAAGGGGAAAAATTGGTGGTGCGTGCTTTATCCGCCATTGTGCCTTTTAGCGCCTGACGCACCGGGTTTTAAAGGCAAGATCGAGCATGCTCCGAAAGTTGAATACCGTTTGGCATTTCTCGAAAAAATGCTGCATCAGAAAGGTCTGACCATGAATCAATTTTGGTTAGGATGGAGTAAGTATCTGAAAATCATGTGAGTGGTTTAACTCCCGATTCCGGGAGTTTTTTAATTTTGTAAACTCCTTAAACTGTGATTAAATTTATTCGGAAATGGTTGTAATTAATGTCAATTCATGATTTAATGAAAAATTGTATAGAGAGAAATTTATAAAGATTAAGGTGGAAATAATGGCAATTCGAACAAGTGATCAAATTCGGAATGTGGCGATCATTGCCCACGTTGACCACGGTAAGACCACGTTGGTGGACTGCCTGTTACGGCAGTCGGGTATTTTCCGTGACAATGAAAAAGTGGTAGAAAGGGTTATGGACAGCAATGCATTGGAACGGGAACGGGGAATCACCATTCTCTCCAAAAATACGGCTGTTTATTATAATGATATCAAAATCAATATTGTAGACACACCGGGTCATGCCGACTTTGGCGGGGAAGTGGAACGGGTGTTGCGGATGGTGGACGGGGCCTTATTGTTGGTCGATGCGTTTGAAGGACCGATGGCCCAAACGAAATTTGTCTTACGCAAAGCCTTAGAAGTCGGTCTCAAGGTGATGGTGGTCATTAATAAAATTGACCGGCCGGACGCCCGGGTTAACGAGGTATTGGACGAGGTGTTCGACCTCTTTGTCGAACTGGAAGCCGATGATTGGCAACTGGACTTTCCAGTGATTTATACTTCGGCACGCCAAGGAATCGCTTCGCTGGACCCGGCTAAATTAGGCCAGAACATGCAGCCGTTGTTTGAAATGATTAAAGGTGAGATTCCGGCGCCCAACGGCGATACCGAGTTGCCGCTGCAGTTACAGATCACCACCTTGGATTATGATGATTATGTCGGCCGGGTTGGCATCGGCCGGATTAACAACGGAACCATTAAGCCCGGTCAATTGGTTTCCCTTTGCAAACAGGACGGTAGCCAAGAAACGATTAAATTGGGCAAGGTTTGGACCTATGAAGGGTTAAAGCGGAAAGATACTGATCTTGCTTCGGTTGGCGATATTGTTGCCCTGGCGGGACTAGGAAACGTCAATATCGGCGAGACGGTTAGCGATGCCGAAAATCCGTCGCCATTACCGTTATTGACCGTTGATGAGCCGACCTTGACCATGACGTTTATGATCAACGACAGCCCATTTGCAGGTAAAGAAGGAAAGTTTATTACCTCCCGGCATATTCGGGAACGGCTCTTTAAAGAAGCGGAGACCAACGTCAGCTTGAAAGTTCAGGAGACTGATTCGTCCGACTCATTCCAAGTTTCAGGACGCGGCGAATTGCATTTGGGAATCTTGATCGAAACGATG
The DNA here is from genome assembly GCA_023410535.1 of Bacillota bacterium. Lineage (GTDB taxonomy): Bacteria > Bacillota > UBA4882 > UBA8346 > UBA8346 > JAEYPR01. The sequence continues at coordinate 117,115 of JAEYPR010000017.1, forward strand.
CGCCGTGAAGGATATGAATTGCAGGTATCGAAGCCGGAACCGATTTTGAAACGGACCAACGGGGAGATTTACGAGCCGTATGAACGGTTATTCATCAACACGCCCGACGAGTTCTCGGGTAAAGTGATTGAAAACTTAGGTCGGCGGCGTGGTGAAATGATCAATATGCAACCGGTGGGGATGAACCAATTAAAAATTGAATTTTTAATCCCAGCCCGTGGGTTGGTCGGGTTTCGTTCGGATTTTTTAACCGACACCAGGGGGGAAGGCATCATGCATCACCTGTTTGATCACTATGGACCCTGGAAAGGCGAGATCTCCGGCCGGCAACGCGGCGTGTTGATTGCGTTTGAAATCGGCGAGGCGTCGGCTTATGGCATTCATAATATTGAAGACCGGGGCAGTCTTTTTGTCAAACCGACTGAAAAGGTTTACGCCGGAATGATTGTCGGCGAGAACGCGCGGGAAGGCGATTTGGATGTCAATGTCTGCAAAAAGAAACACTTGACCAATATGCGGGCCAGTGGTTCCGATGACGGGATTAAATTGACGCCGCCGCGAATCTTCAGCCTCGAACAGGCCATGGAATATATCGAAGATGATGAATTAGTGGAGATCACCCCCGGCTCAATTCGGATGCGCAAAAAAATTCTTGACCGGAGCGAACGGGAAAGAGCGTTCAAACGGACGCGCGATGCGTTGGCGGAGTAACTGAACGTGAATGGCAACAGCCCAGGGTGATTTAGCCTTGGGCTTTTTATAACCTGTTGGCTTAAACGCGAAAATAGGGATGTCACCTTGGCGCCACAATTTCCACCGTAGGCAAATTTGCCAATTCGAAAAGGTGAATAAAAAACAATCACGAATCTAATTTTAATCATACGGATACAATATATGGATAGGCTCCTCTGGGGAAATCGTGTTAGCTTGTATCGCAAGGGAATGCAAAAGTAATATCAATCCCTGTTGTTGGAGAAAAACGGAACAAATTTTGGGAAGGTGATCAAAATGTTAAACAACGAAACCAATGAGGTCGAAGTAGCGATGCATGGGGATAAGTATTACGATATCCTTGCAAAGACCCGGGCCATTACGATTGCGGGAGAGATCAATCAGAAATTGGCCGAAAGAACAATGCAACAATTGCTTTTCCTCCAAGAACTCTCGAATGACCCAATTAAAGTTTTTATCAATTCGCAAGGCGGCCATGTGGAGTCCGGGGATACGATTCACGATCTGTTCCAATTTGTTAAACCCCGGATTATTGTGATCGGAACCGGTTGGGTTGCGAGCGCGGCGATCACCATTTATTTGGGCGCGGCGAAAAACGACCGTTATTCCCTCCCGAACACCCGTTATTTAATTCACCAACCGGCCGGCGGGGTTCACGGTCAAGCGAGTGATATTCATATTGAAGCTCAGGAATTGATCAAAATGCGGCAGCGAATCAATCGCCTGATCAGTGAGGCCACCGGTCAATCACTGGAGAAAATCGTCAACGATACGGACCGGAATTTCTGGATGGACGCTGTCGAAGCCAGGGAATACGGGATCGTCACCAACATCATCACTTCCTTGGACGAGATCCGTTAATCGTCAGTGAATTGCAAAACCTTCAATAAAACGAACGCCGCTATTCAAAGTGTTTTTTGAAAAGCGGCGTTTTTTCCCGAACATGTCAAAAGGGTTGCACCGTTTCCGGTGCAACCCTTTTTGGTAGCGGACGTTCAATTACTTTTGATTGACGGTGATGTACTCTTTGGCGACAATCTTTTGGCCTTCGGCACTGAGAACCCAGTCAAGGAACTGCTTAACCACGCCAGCCGGAGCGTTTTTGGTAAGGAGTAAGAACGGACGTTGGAGTTTGTACTTCTTGGAAAGAATATTCTTTTCGGTTACTTCAACACCGTCGATGGTCAGGGCTTTCACTGCTTTGGCGTCGAGCGAACCGAGCGAGATGTATCCGATGGCTTCTTTGGTGATGGAAACGCTTTGTTGAACTGCGCCGGTCGAAGCCTGAACTAAACATTTGTTGGTATTCGGAGTTTTGCCAAGGACAATCTCTTCGAATGCGCCACGGGTTCCCGAACCGGCTTCCCGGTTGATAACGACAATGCTTTGATCCGGACCGCCAACTTGTTTCCAGTTGGTATACTCGCCGGAATAAATCTTTTTAAGTTGATCGACGGTTAGGTTGCTGACGGAATTGCTTTTACTTACGATGATGGCGATACCGTCTTTGGCAATGGTGGTTTCGTGGATTCCGGTTTCTTCCGGGGTTAACTCGCGGGAGCTGGAGCCGATATCAGCGGTACCGGTCATTGCGGCTTTGATTCCAGCGCCTGAACCGCCACCTTGCACGAAAATTTTAACATCTTTGTTTTTAGCCATGTAAGCTTGGGCCAATTCTTCGGCTAAAGGTTGGACCGAGGTAGAACCGACGATATTGATGGTTCCTGAAGCAGCAAAGCTAACGACGGACATCATTAAAAAAGCAGCGGCGAAAACAAGTAAAACAACTTTTTTCATTTGAATCCTCCTAATGATTTGTTGATTTAAAATTATCATTGGGAGATTAAGACTAAAGCTCAATCCAGATTAAGACGATATTAAGGTTACTCTAAGAATGAAAAATCGCCGTTACTCCGATTCCGGAGTGACGGCGATTGCTGCAACAACAACGTAACGACTTATTCTTGGGCGCCGGCTTGTTTGAGGAGCGCGCCGATCTCGGCTTGCTTGTAGTAATTGGCAAGCATCAGCGCCGTATAACCTTGGTCATTTTTGAGGTTTAATTGGGCGTGATTGGCGAGGAGCTCCTGAACCACCGGCACCATTCCTTTAAACGACGCTAACATCAAGGGGGTAAAACCTCTTTTGCCGGGAAGGTTTGGGTCAATCTTCGCCCGCAATAAGGCGGGGACCACTTTGGTTTGACCGGATAAAATCGCGATGCATAAGGCGGTATCGCCCTCGTTGTCTTTAATATTAGGCTCAGCGCCACCGGCAGCCAATATTTCAACCATTTGACTGTTGCCGAGTTTGGCGGCGACAATCAAAGCGGTCCAGCCCAATTTGGCGGTCCGGGCATTGGGAGCGGCGCCGTTTTCGAGCAGCATTCGGCAACTATTGGGCTGGCCGTTTTGGGTAGCCCAGATTAATGGGGTCCAACCGTTATTGTCGCTCAGATTGGGGTCGGCACCGTTGCTCAGTAACAGGGTTAACAGTTCTTGATTATTTTGAGTTACTGCGAGAATTAACGGAGTCGCTCCCTCGGGGCTTTTTTGGTTAGGGTTTGCTTTGAGTTCGAGTAGTTTTTGAACGAGAGAAAGGTCATTTGCCTTTACTGCGCTAAGTAACTGTTGATCCAGATTGTACGCGGCGGGAAGCAATTGAACGATCGCCAAGTTTCCGGAGTCAATCGCAATTTGGCCGGCGGTCTTGCCGGCTTGGTTTTTTACCTGCCAGACGGAACCGGAGTTCGTTAATAATTTAGCAATTTCGGCATTCCCGGTCTTGGCGGCGCTCATTAAGGGAGTGGTTCCGGTTTTATCGGCGAGATTGGGATTGGCTTTGCCAGCTAATAGCGCTTTCACATTCGCGGTTTGTTGGGTGTTTACGGCGATTAGCAGCGGGGTGGCCCCGTCCTGCGTTTGGAGATTGAGGTCGGCCCCGTTGGCGATTAATGCGGTGATTATATTGGGATCGTTTTGGGCGGCGGCCCAGTGTAAAGCGGATAATCCCTGATTGTCAGTGGAGTTGGGGTTTAAGCCGGACTCCAGCAACCATTGAACCAGCTGTGTTTTGGTAGCGGCGGCAGCGACGATTAGGGCAGTGTATCCTTCGGTGCTGCGGGTGTTGATTACGGCGCCTTCGGCGACGACTGCTTTGGCAAAGTTCAAATTGCCAAATTTAACGGCCCACAGCAGGGGCGTCCATTCGTTGGCATCGGCGTCGTTAATCCCCGTGGCGTAATATTGTAAGAGTTGCGGAAGCAGACTGACATCATCTTTTTTGGCCGCCGCGATGACACTGCCTTGAAGAGTAGCCCCTTTTTCCTGGAGTTTTTTGATGAGCGTAAGATCATTATTTTTAACGGCATAAACCAAGGCGGAGTAGCCGTCTTTATCGGCGATATCCAATTTGGCTCCAACTTTGATCAGCATATCGACGGTTTTTGCTTGTTGAAAGCCGACTGCTTGGATTAACGCGGTCCGGCCGAAGATGTCTTGGGCATTGAGGTTGGCGCCGTTATCGGCTAACATTTTAACGATATTGGGGTGTCCGTTGGCGGCGGCTTTCATCAGCGGAGTTTGTCGTCCCGGATTTTGGGTATTGACGTCGGCTCCCTGGGCGATGAGTGACTTAACTTCGCCGCTAATCCCTTTTTCAGCCGCGCTCAACAAACTGCTGTTAAGGTCGTCGTTATCCGCTGCGAACGCCAATGAACCAAGGGTAAATAATAATAGCAATAATACCATCAGGCAGTATGAAATACGTTTCATTTACCAATGCGCCTCCTTATATTCAGCTTGCCGGTAATTCCTGGTTATTTCCTGTAAAAAACAAGGATTTGATCTGTAAATTTCCACATCCGATTGATGATTCCTGCCTGTTAATTCCGCCAAGGTGAATAAATATCATGGTTTGAATGAGGAAGTAGATGCGGTTGGGCAGGAAAGAACTTGAATTTCACGAAATAATACCGAAAATTATTTTATCTGATTCCAGGAAAGCGCTACAAGGCCCACCCGGCCAGATTCGCGGCGATGCGAATCAATTTAAGTGCCTATAAGGAGCGAAGCAATTGCCATTGATGAAAATTAGCCTAAATGTACTTCTCGTCTTGGGATTATTCGGGATGGGAACAGTCACCCCAACCGTCGCTCAGCCGCTAACGGAGCAAGCGACCGCGGTTTGCGATCAACTGTGGGAGGATGGGAAGACAGTCGTCTTGTCGCCGCTGCAGTGGCAGCGGGATGAGTGGCAAAAAGCCGGTTTGGTCGTAGTGCTCGCGGCGGGTTTGTATTCCCAGGATCAGGCAATCCGGGATACCATTCAAGCGCGACGGAACGCATCGAGCGATCGGTTGGCGGATTGGGTTCGACCGTTTGGAGAAGGGCAGTACACCTTGCCGTTGCTGGCCGGCTTTTATTATTATGGCCGCCGGAACGAGGATGAACAAGCCAGTAAGGTAGCGGTTTGGGGGACGGAGAGTTTCTTGGTGAGCAGCGCTGTAACTCTAGGGCTAAAAACCGTTGCCCACCGGCACCGGCCCAATACCGGCGCTCGGTATGATACTTGGGACGGACCGGACTTTTCTTTGGATAATGATTCATTTCCCTCGCACCACACCGCATCCGCCTTCGCCGTAGCGACGGTGGTGGCCACCGTATACCGGGAGCAGCGCTGGATTCCGGTGTTGGCGTATAGTACCGCCGCCTTGACCGGGTGGTCGCGGATGAATGATGATGTTCATTGGGCTTCCGATGTTTTTGTGGGAGCGGTGATTGGTTATTATACTGCGAAAACGATTATGGCGCGCTCTAGCCGAGAATCGCAAACCGCCCAGTTTGAAGTTCGTCCCAATCCGGATGGCTCAATGGGGGTCGTGTATCGGATCCGATTTTAAGGTGAGAGAACCGGCGAGCAATCTTGAACCCGGCGCAAAACTGGCTGAATTGTTGGAAAAGAGCAGCGATTGATTATCGCTGCTCTTTTGTTTGGGAAAAGGAGTGCCGTTCAATGGTCAGGCCGCCTTTCACGCCATTTACCTTAATTGAATCGACTGCGTTTAATTTAAGTTCGCCGGAATCATTTTTTTTCCAATATAAAATGGCGGCGCTATACGGATCGCCGGCTCTGGCGCCACGGAGCCCGGCGGCGCCGGTGGTGCCGGCGTCGACGATGATCGTTTGATCCGTGGTGGATAACCGGAATTTATGATCGTGGCCGTGCAGAATCACCGGTACCTTCCCGATCAATTTGGCGGCAAAATCCCGTTCGTGAACCGCAACGATATCGGGCGGCTGCTCCATAGCCAACACCCGTTTGGTTAACGTGTCGGTTGCTTTCGCGATTTCCACCGTCGACACCTTATCCGAATTGAAACTGTTTGAAGCCGGGTCGGCCAATCCGGCAATGGAAAGACCGTAAATCTTATATAATCCGCTGGTAAGCACCCAGATCGATCGATGCCCTTTAAGACGCTGAATGATCAGTGGCGAATCGTGGTTTCCCGGAACAAAGATGTAGGGAACCCCCAATTTAATGATTCGCGGAATAATCTCCGCTTCCAGGGCGGTGCCATAATCAGTCAGATCGCCGGTATCAATGATCATCGCGATCTTGAAGTTTTTCACCAGTTCTTCGATGAAGTCAAAGGCCGCCGGATTGTTATGAATATCCGATACGTGCAAGACCGCCATATCGGAATCGAACTGTCCCAAGTTTTGAATTTTACCGGCCTGTTGATATAACTGCGACACGTCGTGGGAGACCAGTTTCAGGTTGTTCCCGATAACCTCCAGATTGTTTAAACCCATATTAATCAGGGACATCGCTCCGGGTGCGGCTGCCAAAACCCCTTGGTATTGCGGATGATTCAGCGAATGAGGATCGTAAGTGGCGTAAATGCCGCCGAGCAACACGGCGATCACCAGCACGGCGGTTAATAATCCGTACCAGAAGAAACGGGAAGGCGGATAATACCGCATAATCAAAAGCGCCAGTACCCCGCCAATCAGTCCATAAAGCGCCACTGTTGCCAATAACCAGGTCAAGGCGTCGGTCGCATTTTTTTGAAAGGTAGGCAACCATTGCTCTTGCGGAGGAATGGCGCTCAGTTGTTTCTCCAGTTTGGACAAGTCGATCTGGTCGAGCGTGATCACCAACTGCCAGGGAAACCGGTGCGATTTTAAAAACAACTGTCCAACCGGCGGAATCGCGACACGCGTGCCGCCTTCCCAGTTGAATTGGGTCTGCAGTTTAAATGAGAACGAATAATAATCAAATGACACTTGGGCGAAAAGTTGCACAAAAGCTAAGGTCAGTATGATTACCAAGAGCAAAGCGCAAACTTTTTTAACCCAAGGTTGTTTGAGTTCAAGTTTCATTGTTCTGTTGCTCCTCGGTTTATTGGCAAAAAAGCGGAGACCGCTTAGTAAAAACCATGCATTGATGCTTGTTTCAACGGATGAACATAAGGAGAATAGGCCGCGTTGAAATGCTTCAATATTTTATGTGACGTATATCATTGATTTCTAATTATAACATAATGCTAAAGCAGGTTTTTTGGTGACTCAATCCCTCGGGAGGAATAAATTAGGGAGCCGTCCCGTATAGATGTATAAATCCTCCAAAGAGGTGATAAAGATGCCAATGTGTAGTGAATGCGGTGCCCATGTTGAGGACAACGTTTTGGCCTGCGTGATCTGTGGCAGCAACTTGACTGTCCCGGCGGACAATGCGGTTGATACGCTGACTTCAACAGCGAAGGTCGCCGCAGCGGAAGTGCAATCGGAAATAGCCGAAGATCCGGCAGTAGACCTCAGGGTAACCGCGGCAGTTCCAGTCCAAGTTGACGCGGATGGTGAAACGGAAAGCAGCAAATCAACGCCAAACGCGGAAAATGACACGGATGACCCAAGTATCGATCTGGTTTACTCCGGGGACGATCTTGATCTGGAATGGCTTACGGATCCGGATGAGTTTGAGTCAATTCCAGAATCAAACGTTGCAAACCAAGCGGAAGCCACCACGCTGGAATCAACAGTCGACGCGGCGGAGTCGGAACCGGTCATGACCAACGCGGAAGGGTCAGCGGCAACGGAGTTCGTTGGTATGGAACCCGTACCGGCTTCCGAACCGGTAACCTCCGAAGCGGAACCAGTTGTCGCTGAGACGACGGTTCAAGGTGACAACCGCCTTGCCCCCGCGTGCGCCGTACCGGAGCCCCAATCGGCGGAGTCGGAACAACCGGCCGAGGAGCTGGTTGCCCCGGAGCCCTCAGTCCCAACGGAGGAAGCCCAAAACCCGGAGCCGACCGAAGCATTGGAACTGCCGGGCTTGGATGCGTTACGCGAAGTTGTGTCCACGGCGGAATCCGGGAGCGCGACCATGACGTCAAACTTTGGGACCGAAGTGGTTTCGGTTAGTGACGGTCATATGGGGAAAGGCCTAATCAAACCGCAGGTCGTGGCGGTTGAATCCGATGGGTATCATTTCCGTTACGATGAACCTAAAGCGAGTGTGATCAAGATGGAACAAACATCGGAACAAGCGGTGGAGTTTCGGGTGACTGGCGAGCAGATGGAAAAGCTCAAAGCGGAACAAACATCCACGGAAGTGGAAGCTTCCGTGGATGTCCAGTCTGAAACAGAACAGCCGTTGGCTGAAGAGTTGCTGGTGGACGCGGCGATCAGCGTGCAAACGGCCGAAACAACTGAGGTAGCTGATGTGGCAACGATTGGCGACACGATAATCGAACCGTTGGTAGATTCCGACGCGTTGATGGAAGCGCCGCCGGAACCGTTACCGCAGGCGCCGGCGGGTGAGATCGGGCCGGAACTGGAGATTGAGCTGGAAGTGGAATTGGTCGAGGAACTTGAACCGGAAAACGAAATGCCGCTTCCGGAGCCGGAGTTAATCCTGGAACCGGAACAGACGCCGGAACCGCTTCCCGTCATGCTTTGGGACGCGAAACCGAAATTTGAAATTACCAGTAAAAATGTCGCGGTCTTTGGCCACTACGGCCAAGTGGCGGAACGTTTGGACTTGAGTCAGGTCCGTCGGGTTGCGTTGGAACGGTCATTCTGGGGAATGCTGTTTGGCGTAAGCACCCTCAAGTTTTACACCGCTAACCCCGCCGAACCCGCCTTAGTCATTAAAGGGGTGAAACGGGCGGGAGAGATCCGGGCTTTAATCGATAATTATTTATAAGCAGTTTTAGATGATAAAACCGCCGTGGGAGAAAAACTCACGGCGGTTTGGTTCTAAATTTAACGGTCGAAGTAAGGAGGTTTTTTCTGATTACGGCAAAAGCTTTTTGCCCAGAAATTGGTGCTAAAAAAACCTTGACGCAGGTGAGTTGGAGTGATAAAATAATTTTGCCGACGCGGGAGTAGCTCAGTTGGTAGAGCGTCAGCCTTCCAAGCTGAATGTCGCGGGTTCGAGCCCCGTTTCCCGCTCCAAATTGTTAAGTGAGCTTTCAAGGGTTTCCTTGGAAGTTTTTTATTTGCCCAATAACACCCCCTATATCCTTCGCGAGAACGGGCTTGAATGGGCATTTCGGTTATGATATAATATATTAGCAAATGCGCCTGTAGCTCAGGGGATAGAGCAACGGACTTCTAATCCGTTGGCCGTAGGTTCGATTCCTACCAGGCGCGCCATCTACTAATGACAAGGGTTTGCGGTGTTTCGCAAACCCTTTTATATTGCTTCTGGTTATTAAAAAAATCAAAAATCCGCGAAAAAATCTTAAATTACTCGCATAAAAACAAAAAACAGTTGATAAATAAAAGAGCAACCTTAATAAATGTTTTTGTGATCATGATAAATATTTATTTGACATCGATAAATATTTAATTGACTTTGATAAATACTTTTGTGACCTTGATAAATAAAAAAATAAGGGTGAAAAATACTTTTGCGCCTTGAAGAAATATTTAAGTGCCTTTGATAAATATTTTTGCAACCTCAAAAATAAAGATATCACGGCAAAAATATTATTACCGAATATAATTTATAAAAATGCGAGATATTCGACTTCCCGGCGCAATTTAGCGCGGGATTTCCGGTAGCAATTTGGGTAGGTCCTCCTCGGTACCCATGGGGATTTGGGTTTTTTGTCGCAATAAGGCCACTGCCACGCCATCGCCCGGCCGTAAGGCGCCGCTGAAGGTCCCGTCGTAGATCTGATTCACGCCGCAAGAGGGACTTTTGGCTTTCAGCAAGATCCATTGGGGTTGGTGTTTTTCCGCCAGTTCCAGGACTTTGGCGGCGCCATGACAAAACTCGGCGGTGACGTCCAGTCCGGCGCGGTTGATCACACGGGCTTGACCGGCTAACACATCGGCGCCGCTTCCGGCGTTGATCTCCGCCGGCGACCGGGGAGTTGAGAGCTGGCCGAGCACTTCCGGGCAGAACGGGATCACTTCGTAATCGGCTAATTGATCCGCTATACCAGCCACCGGTTTACTTCCGCCGTCATAACGGCAGTTTACCCCGAGCAAACAGGCGCTGACCATGATCGTAGGTTTGGTTTCCATTGGTGTCTCCTTCACTGCAGTTCCTTCTGTTATCCTATCAAAAATGGCGCCGTAGCGCAAACGGAAATCAAGACCGGCGGATCGGCGAGCTGGATTTGGGTTCGGCGTACAAAAAAAAGCTGTTACGTCAGGCGTGTTTGTTCATTTTGCAACGGCTCCTGTTGGGACAAGCATTATTTAATATTATGTTATCTAAAGGGAATATGTTATTGATTGTTGAATTAAATTGCTACGTGAGGATTTCATTGTAGATGAAAGGTGATGAGATTTTGAACGGAATCGTGCTCGGTATCATAATCTGGTTTGTTGTGCGCTTTATTTTAACCGGTTTTTTTATTGTCGACCAAAACCAACGGGCTGTGAAGACAGTCTTCGGGAGAGCCCAACGGATTAAGGGACAAACAACGTTGGACGATCCGATTGCCGAATTGTTACGTGATGACGAAAAAGAACGTTATAACTTTCCACAGTTACGAGTGATTCCCCCAGGCGGCCCTTACTTTAAATGGCCATGGGAAACGGTACATAAAGTCTCGATCGCTACCGAAACCATGAATATGGCTTACGACCCGGAAGCGCCCGAAGCCAACCAAGGCAATACCATTTTGGAAGCGGTCACCAAAGATCAGTTGAATATCGGCTTGACCGGGCAGATTCGTTATCGGGTCTCCGAACGCAATCTTTATGCCTTTCTGTTCGGAGTGAAAAAACCGATTGCCCACGTGATGGGGTATTTTGTTTCGGTATTACGGGAGCGGATCGCCAATTTTGAAGCTCCGCCGGTCGAAGGGGAATCCCATAACAACACGGGCCTAGCGGCGGCGCAAGGAGTATCCATCAATGACCTGCGGAAAAATCTCCGCGACTTAAATGAACGGATGGATCAAGAGTGTCGCGTGTCCGCCGCCCGTTACGGGGTGGTTCTGGAGGCGTCGTTAATTACCGGAATCGATCCCCCGACTGAGGTGGAGTCGGCTCTGGCGGCGATTAACACCGCCCACAATCAAGTTTCATCCGATATCAGCCTGGCGGAAGCGGCGGCCGATCAAAAGATTGTCCAATCGAAACGGGCGGTGGAGATTGCCACGCTCAATGCGGCGGCGGAAGTTGAACCGCTGAAATTATTGGCGGAAGAACTTGGCGAATTAAAAAAAGTCGGCGGACGGGAAACGTTGGACGCTTATGTCCGCAACATGCGCCTATCATTGCTTGAACGCGCCAAACGGCTGATCATGGAGGTGAAACCATGAGCGAAGCCACTTTGATCATGGCGATCATCACTTTAGGAGCGTTGTTGATCGGATTGCCGATTTGTTTTGCCATTTTAAGACTCTGCGGCGTTTATGTAATCGTTAGAGAGCGTCAATGTCTGGTATACGTATTGTTCGGGAATGTCGTCGGGCAAATTGACGAACCGGGCATTCATTTCTTATGGTTCCGTCTGGGGTGGCAAGCGTTGTTTATTAATTGGTTAGGCCGTTGTTATGTGGTTGATATGCGGCTGGATCAGGAGTATCTGCGCAGCCAGGCGGTGAACTCCGAAGAAGGGGCGCCGATGGGCATCGGGATCTGGTACGAGATGTTCATTAGCGATCCGATCGCCTATCTTTTTAAAAACAACGATCCCCGCGGTTCGCTCGCGGCCAACGTCGGTAATTCGACAGTTCGTAGTTTGAGTAATCTGCCGTTGGAAAAGATGATGACCGACCGTCATTCCATGAGCCAGTCAGTCCGGGCCGAAGTCTCCGTCAAATCAAGTGAGTGGGGCTATAAGCTAGGTTCGGCCTATATCCGCAAAGTTCATTTTCGGGATGCCGAAATGATTCGGGAGATCGAGAGCAAAGTTGTCAATCGCTTGCGTCAGGTGACTTCGGCCATTAAACAGGACGGCGCGAACCGCGTGAACATCATTCGGAGTCAAGCGGAACGCGATGCGGCGATCGAATTTGCCAAAGCCACGGCAATCCGGCCGAAAATCGTGGGAGAGGCGTTGCGGAAAATCTGTGAAGACCCGCTGGTGGCGGCGACCATGTTTGAAATACTCGAAACGCAAAAGCTCCATGATGCCAATGTCCCGATTGAAATGATTCCGGCCGGACAGGATCTCTTAAAGCAGCTTTTAATCAGCCAAGCGCCAACTGACCGGTGACATCAAAAACGCAACCTCTGTGCGCGGTCCCAACTGTAAATGCCTATCCATCCCGGCGCCGTTCGCTATTTTAAGTAGCACGGCGTCTTTTGATCTATTTTCAACGTATTATTGACAAATATTTTGTGAAAGGGTATTTGGGGTTTTGTGGCGAATTCAGAAGCGGTGAGGTGACAGCTTTGGGGAATAAAACCTATGTAACAAGTATGCCGGATAAAACGGGAGCGTTTCTACTCGCCTCGCGCATTATTGCCAAGCATCACGGTAATATTACTCGCGTCAGTTATAATAAAGCGGTTGATCTGCATACGTTGTTTATCGACGTTGCTGCCGATCGCGTGAACCTCGAGGCCATTACGGAAGAACTTGAACGGGTCGGGTATCTTAAACGGAGTAATCCTGAGATTCGGGTGATTGTCGTTGAAATTAAAGTTCCCGACCAACCGGGAGCGATTTTGCCGGTCTTAAAAGTGCTTGACCAGTACGACATCAATATTTCGTATCTTAACTCATGCTCCAATAGTACTCCTTACCAGCATTTCAAGATGGGGTTGCTCATCGAGAATCCGGCGATCATTAAAATGGTACTGGACGATATCAGCGAGTTATACCCGATCAATATTATTGATTATGACGATTCGGAAAAAGTCCTGGACAATACCATCTTTTATATTCGGTTGGCCAATGAGATGCAAAAGTGCCTGGGTTTGAGCAATGAAGCCACGGCGGAGTTTATTTCGGAATCCAACCGCATCATGCAAGCGCTGCAGGAAAAGGGCGAAAGTCCTGCGAAGGTCTTTGACTATATTCGAAGATTTGCTTACTTTATCAGCCAGCACCGGGGCGATCGCTTCCAAGTTGAAATTGAAAGAGTGGCTATCAGCGCGACAATCGTTCTTTACAGTATTCAGCCGCCTTGCGGCAGCAATACGGTGATTTTAGACACGAAAGACGAGCTCGTCTTGATTGACACGGGATATGCCATCTACGCCGATGAAATGTTCGCGATTTTCCGACAATTGTTCCCCGACTGGGAAACGCGGCGGAAAAAAGTTTACATTACTCACGCTGATGTTGATCACTGCGGTTTGCTGTCAAAACTTCCTGATGTCAAAATCGGTTTGAACCAAAAAAGCGCCGCTAGCTTACATCGCCAGACCGTCGGGCTTCCCGATTACCGGGAAACGCATGATTTAGGTCTGGGGTATAGCAAGTTGAGCCGGATTATTTCCGGCTACGTTCCGCCCAATAACGGTCAATTCGAGCTACTTGACGAAGGGACGCCGGCGGAACATGACGGAATCATTCGCATCGGCGCTTTCCCCGTTGCCGAGCTGTTGTTTGAAGTTTGGGAGGGTAGCGGCGGCCATCTGGCCGGGGAAATGATTTTTGTATGCGCGGAGTCCGGGATAATCTTCACCGGCGATAACTTGGTTAATATTAGCGGTTTTTCCCCGGAACGCTCGGAGTTTAATTCTTTAGCCCCCTATCTGATGAGAAGTGTGAATATGAATTCGCGAAAAGCGACGGCCATGCGTGACGCGATTGTTCAGCTCATTGAAGCAATCCAAACCGCAAATCGGCAATGTTTAATCTGTGGCGGTCATGGTCCGCTTTCGGTACTGGTCAATGGAAAAATGATTAATTACCAAGGTGCCGCGAAAGAACAACCAAACTGGTAAGGGTTGCGCCAATTATCCCTGCGCCTCAACCTCTTTTCCCTCAAATTGGCTGTAATAAAGCGAAGCGTAAAAACCATGGGCTGCCAACAATTCTTGATGGTTGCCCTGTTCAACGATGTCGCCGTTTTGCATCACCAGGATCAGGTCGGCGTCGCGAATGGTCGATAAGCGATGGGCAATGATGAAGCAGGTCCGTCCTTGCATCAGATGGTCCATCGCTTTTTGAATTAACAGTTCGGTCCGGGTATCGACCGAACTGGTCGCCTCGTCAAGGATTAAAATTTTCGGGTCGGCCAAAATCGCCCGGGCGATGGTGAGTAGCTGTTTTTGCCCCTGGGAGATGTTGCTGGCTTCTTCGTTTAACTCCATCTGATACCCTTGCGGTAAGGTTTTAATGAAGGAATGCGCGTGGGCGTTTTTGGCGGCTTCGATAATTGCGGAGTCAGGGGCGTCCAACCGGCCATAGCGAATATTGTCGGCAATGGAGCCGTTAAACAGCCAGGTATCCTGGAGCACCATCCCAAACAGCTTACGCAGGTCGCGTCGGGTCAAATTCCGGATGTCGCGGCCGTCAATGAAGATCGCCCCTTGATTCAACTCATAAAAACGCATTAACAGTTTGACAATGGTCGTCTTGCCCGCGCCGGTCGGTCCGACAATGGCCACTTTCCGGCCGGGAGTAATCCGGGCCGAAAAATCGCGGATAATGATCTGATCGGGGTGATAGCCGAATTGGACATGGTCAAACGCGACTTCGCCCTGGACGGTCTCCAATTGCAACGGATCATGGGTCTCGGGGCGCTCTTCCGCTTCGTCTAAAAACGCAAAGACCCGCTCGGCCGCGGCGGCAGTCGACTGAAGCACATTGGAAACCTGAGCCACTTGGGACAGGGGTTGAGTAAAATTGCGGACATATTGAATGAAGGAAAGAATGTCGCCGACGGCAATCACATTGTTAATCGCCAGCCAGCCGCCGAGCACGGAGACGGCGACATAGCCCAAGTTGCCGATGAACAACATGATTGGCATCATCAATCCCGAGAGAAATTGCGATTTCCAAGCCGACCGGTAGAGATGCCGGTTTAAATCGGTAAATTTTTCGACGGCTGTCGCTTCCTGATTGAAAGCTTTCATCACCAGATGCCCGCCGTATACCTCTTCGACGTGGCCGTTGACATGACCCAAATATTCCTGCTGGTCTCGGAAATATTGCTGGGACACCTTAACTACGCTGATAATCAAGAAGGTCGACAACGGCAAGATACAGAGTGACGCCAGGGTCATCTGCCAGTTGATTGTCAGCATCATAATCAGAATACCGACGATCATCGTCACCGAAGTGATGATCTGCGACAGGCTTTGATTGAGGGTTTGACTGACCGTGTCCACATCGTTAGTGACCCGGGACAACACCTCGCCATGGGTGGTATTGTCAAAAAACTTCAACGGCAAGCGGTTGATCTTTTCGGAAATCTCTTTCCGCAAATTAAACGAGACCCGTTGGGCGACGCCGGACATGATATAGCCTTGGATGAACGAGAAAACGGCGCTGACGACATATAACCCCGCCAGAAAGAGCAGGGTGTTTCCGATCTCGGTGAAGTTAATCCCGGGTCCGCCGCCGATTTTACTGACCAACCCTTCAAACAGTTTGGTGGTTGCTTGACCGAGAATTTTCGGCCCGATGATGGAAAAGGCGGCGCTGGCGATAGCGAAGAGCAAGACCAGCAAAATGCTGAACCGGTAAGGTTTTAAGTAGGCCAAAAGTTGTTTCATGGTGCCTTGAAAGTTTTTTGGCTTTTCACCCGCACCGATGGCTCCGCCCATCGGCCCACCGAAACGCCCTCCCGGACGTTTCGTAGATTTATCATGGGGACTCATGCTTCAAGTTCCTCCTGTGATAGTTGGGAACGGGCGATTTGTTGGTAAACCTCGCAGGTCTGCAACAATTCGCGGTGGGTTCCCATGCCGACCGTTCGCCCTTCGTCCAAAACGATAATTTGGTCAGCATGTTTGATTGAGCTGATCCGCTGGGCAATCACCAAAAGCGTGCTGTCCTTGATTTCCGTCTTTAAGGCCCGGCGTAAGGCGGCGTCGGTGCGATAATCCAATGCGGAGAAACTGTCGTCGAAAATATAAATCCGCGCTTGTTTCACCAGGGCGCGGGCGATCGCCAAGCGTTGTTTCTGACCGCCGGAAACATTGGTCCCGCCTTGGGCGATGCCGGTTTGAAACCCTTCCGGAAGTTCGTTGATGAATTCAATGGCTTGCGCGGTCGTGGCGGACCGGCGCAACTCGGCTTCTCCGGCTACCTTTTTGCCATATTGGATATTGCTTTCAATGGTGCCCGTGAACAGGATGCTCCGTTGCGGCACGTAACCGACTTTTTCCCGAAGGTCATGCAAGTCCAGCTCGCGAAGATCGACTCCGTCGATGAGGATGGCGCCGTCGCTCACATCGTAAAAACGCAGGATTAGATTGGCCAAAGTGGTTTTGCCGCTCCCGGTGCTGCCGATCAACGCAGTGGTCTCACCGGGTTTGGCGGTAAACGAGATATGGGACAACGCGGCTTCTTCCGCGCCCGGATAACGGAACGAAACATCGCGAAATTCCAGTTTTCCTTGGCATTCTTTCGAAACGCGCTTCCTTTTTTTCGGGTTTTTGATTGAAAGATCAGTTTCCAGAACTTCGGTGACCCGTTGGGCTGAAACCAAGGCCCGGGGCAGCATGATCGAGATCATTGATAGCATCAAAAAGGCCATAATGATTTGCATCGTATACTGGATAAACGCCATCATGCTGCCGACTTGCATCTTGCCCAGGTCGATCTGGTGTGCTCCGACCCAGACGATCAAGAGGGTAATCCCGTTCATGATCAGCATCATCATCGGCATCATCAAACTCATTAGGCGGTTGATCATCAAGTTGGTCCGGGTCAGGTCCTGGTTGACCGCATCAAATTTCTGTTCTTCATGTTTTTGGTTGTTGAACGCCCGGATCACCAGGATCCCGGTTAAAAACTCGCGGGTCACCAAGTTGAGATGGTCGATTAATTTTTGAACCCGCTTGAATTTGGGAATAACCAGTCCAAACAGCACCACGACTAAGAGTAAAATCGCCCCGATCGCCACGCCGATCACCCAGTCCATCGCCATATTGGTCTGGACCACCTTGATAATTCCGCCGATTCCGAGCAGGGGAGCGTAAAATACGATCCGCAGCAGCAGTACCATCAGCATTTGGATCTGTTGAATATCATTGGTACTGCGGGTGATTAACGAAGCCGTTGAAAACTGGTCGAATTCGGCGATGGAAAAGTCGGTAACCTTTTGAAAGATCCGGTTGCGCAGGTTCCGGCTCAACCCGGCGGCGATGCGGGCCGCCAACAGCCCGACAATGATCGAGGTGACGGCGCTGACCAAGGCGATCAGCAACATTTTCATTCCGGCGTTCAGAATATAATGACTTTGGAGTTGGTTAGTGTCGACTCTGACGCTCCGGTATTCCTGATAAATATAGTTGACCGCCATTTGCGTAATCATGCTTTGCGGTAGGTTTTGCAACTGAGCGTCGGCCTTGGCGCGAATCGCCTTGAGTTGCGATTCGGGTAATTTAGCCAGGATGATAAACGGATCGGTGATTTTGCCAAGTTGTGCTTGGAGTTGCGCCGGGGCACGGTTTAGCGACGCGGCTAATCCGGCCATTCCGGCTTGCTCGATCCCGGAAACCAGCAGTACCGCCTTACCCAGAACGCGGTTGAGCTGCCGGATCGTCTTGGGATCGCGAGTGTTTAAGCGTTCCAGCGTTTCTTTTTTGAGCAACGGATAACTTTTTTCATAGCGTTCCAAAGCCGCGGCGGATAACTTGGCCCGGTCCAATTCGGCATAAGAGCGTTCGACGAGCGGCCGTTCCGCCGCCGGGACCATCAGTAACACCTTATTGAATTCCCGTCGCCGGATAATCTGCGGGACGGCGTTTTCAATGCCGCGTTGCTGAATCCCGATGTTGACAATATGCGACGTATAGTCCGGCAGCGCCAGATCGCTAAGGGCTTGAATGAATAAAAAGCCAATGACCGCCAGGATCGAAACGAAAAACGGGGCTAAATATTTAAACAGTTTGAACATCGGGAACTCCTTGATGGTGCTTAAATAAACGACATAAGGAAAAAGCTTCGTTATATTCTGCTTCATGGGGTGAAGATTTAACCGGATTTAGAAGTTGCAGAATGTAGAAGAAAATCGCAGATTGCGGGAGGAGTATTTCCCCGGATGCTTAATATTAATTTCGCAAGTAAAATATACCCTGCATTTCCATTAAAATTAAGCGATTTTCGAATATTTTAGGGGGTTGTAATATGGTCGGCAGAGAATACCCGTCGGAGATTCGCTCCTATCAAGACGCCAAAACCGGGGTAACCGTCCGGCAGTTAACCGGGGATGGTTCCAACAACTATCATTTATATTTCACCGATAATTCCTTTACCCTTGGTGACCGGGAGATTTACTTCTTGTCGGACCGGGGGTCACGCCAACCGGAACTTTTCAACTATTTCCGGATGGATCTGCAGTCGGGATTGATCACGCAGTTGACCGCGGAATCCAACGGCATCAGTAAGCCGACGAAATCCCCGGACAGCCGGCTATTGATCTATGAGACCGACAACCGGATCAAAAAACTGGATCCGCGAACCGGAGCGACCGAAATCATTTATGAAACGAACGACGATTACCAATTGGGAATGCCGTTTATCAGTCCCGACCAAAAATATCTTGGTTTTGCCCGCAATGAAAATGTCCGGATTGATGACGGCCCCAATTATCAGGGGTTTAAGGAACGGTTCTACGCGATCAAACGCGGTTGGATCACTCTGGTGGAGCTTGCGAGCGGCCGGGTCTTCGATGTGTTTGAAGACACCCACCAACTCGGCCATTTTCAATTTTCGCCGTTGGATCCGACCTTGGCCACCTTCTGCCATGAGGGACCGTGGCATCTGGTGACGCAACGGATCTGGCTCTTGGATTTGATCAGCCGTTCGGTTAAACCCTGTTTCCGCCAGGGGGAAGACGACTGCATCGGACACGAATTTTGGACGCGGGACGGGAATATCTTCTTTGATAACCGCCGCAAAGGTCACGACGGCACCATCACCTCCAGCAAGACCCAAGCGACGGTGGGGGAAACGCTGACAGACCAAATTCCTTATGTCGGGCTGGCGGATCCAAGCGGCGAATTGATTCGCAGTATCGATCTGCCGTTCTACTGTAATCACCTTCACGCCAACAACGACAACACCTTGTTGGTGGGTGACGAAGTCGAGGATTTGGTGTTGATTGACATTCGTCGTGACCAACCGCAGCTTAAGACTTTATGCACCCATCACACTTCGTGGTATCTGCAACGGACCCACTGTCATCCGACGTTTAGTTGGGGGTGCGGACAGATTCTTTATACTTCGGACCGCGACGGACAGTGCAATGTATATACGGTGGATCCGGAGCAGGTTACTTGGTAACCCGGGGAAAAGAATAAGCATTGAGGTCGGTCGTGACGGACCGTTGCGCATCCGACTATTTCCGAAGCGGTCAGCAGAAAACTCAACCGCTTTCGATTTGGAAAGACGTTGGGTTTTTTGTGCGATTGCTTGAACATAAACTTCATGGAAAACGTCAGTTACTTTATTATCCAAAGCGTCGATTATCGTAAAAATTTTGTTTCTGCAGCATCGCGACAAACTGCAACATTTGGCGATGGGTTACGTTTCTACCATGTGGAGGGAAACAAAATGGCATTTGCTTGGAATGATTCGGAAATCATCATGAATTTAACGACGTTGCTCCCGGATGAAGCCGCTCTAGTGACGATCCCTTCGCAATACGCGGCGGAACGGTTAGTCCTACCGGTTGCGATCACCGGGGGTATCCTGATTGTCCTGTGGGGTGTTGAAAATCCGACTTGGCAGGAGTCATCCCGGTTGGGTGAGGAACTCCGGTTTCTCTCCGGTCATACGGTCCGTCTGCTCAACGCGCCGGCCGAAGAGGTGCGTCGGGCGATCGACCGCTGTTATATCCGTAAAATGATTCGTGATGCCAACCAGCAAGAGCAGGAAGTGGAAGTGGTTCAGACCGAAGACGACGACACCGCTGACCTGGAGAAATTGGCCGAAGAAGCGTTTACCATTAAGTTTGTCAATCTCCTCTTTCAACAGGCCTTGCAGGAGCGGGCCAGCGATATTCATATTGAGCCGTTTGAATACAGTCTTGTTGTCCGGTTCCGGATTGACGGGGTTTTACATGAAGTTCCGGCGCCGCAAAAAAGTTTTCAAGCGGCGATCACTTCCCGGATCAAAATTATGGCCGGTCTCAACATTGCCGAACGGCGCCTGCCACAGGACGGCCGGATCAAGCTGCGCATCAGCGGCCGGGAGATCGACGTCCGGGTCTCCACGGTGCCGACGGTGTACGGCGAAAGCGTCGTCATGCGCTTATTGGATCGTGATTCAATGCTGAAAAGCCTTGAGGACCTGGGTATGGACGGTGTGACGTTGGACCGTTTCGATCGGATGATCAAACGTCCCCACGGTATTCTGTTGGTAACGGGACCGACCGGCAGCGGGAAAACGACTTCGCTTTATGCGACTTTAGCCAAGCTATATTCGACTGAAAAAAAGATCATCACCATCGAAGATCCGGTAGAGTACCAGATCGAAGGGATCAATCAAATTCCGGTCCGGCCCAAGATCGGGCTGGACTTCGCCAGCGGGCTTCGCTCGATTCTGCGTCAGGACCCGGATATTATCATGGTCGGCGAGATCCGCGATTTGGAAACGGCTGAGATCGCGATCCAGGCCTCGCTCACCGGGCACTTGGTCCTTTCGACCATTCATACCAATGACGCGCCTTCGACCGTCACTCGGTTGTTGGATATGGGGATCGATCCCTATCTGGTCGCCTCGTCGGTCTTTGGAATCCTAGCGCAACGTTTGGTCCGGCGGGTCTGCCCTCATTGCCGCGAAGCAGGGATTCCCCTCGCTTCCGGGAGTGAAAATTACCGGAGCAATCGCGGCCGGGGTTGCAACGAGTGCCGCGAGACCGGTTACTTAGGTCGGCTTGGCCTTTTTGAACTGCTGGAGGTGAATGGAGCGATCCGGCAACTTATCCTGGAGCGGGCATCCGCCGATGTCATCTACCAAGCGGGCGTCCAAAACGGAATGGTTTCATTACGTCAGGACGGGTTAACCAAAGTGGCCGCCGGAGTGACGACCATGGACGAGGTGACCCGGGTCACCGCCTTTGACCAAGCGTAATTCGATCAACGTTAAAATAAAATAATTTCTTTTTTTCTCATCCGCCAAGCGGAGCTTTGAAGAAGGCAAATTACTAATTGACTTAGCTTTTCGAAATCAGGTTGGTCAGATTTGAGGGATGCGCCATCAAAACTTTTAAATATAGCGGATTTGATCAAAACGGCCGGGAAGTGAACGGCACGATCGAAGCTGCCGACCCGGTCGCGGGGCACCAATTGGTTCTGCAAAAAGGGATTTATGCGACGGAACTGAAAGAGGCCTTGGCGCCGCTCCACTGGTTCGAGGGTAGCCAAACGGGGGCCCGGGTGCGAACCGCCGACTTAACCATGTTCTTCGTGCAACTGGCTTCATTGATTGAGGCCGGTTTGGCGTTGGACCGCGGTCTGGAAACCTTGTCCACCCAAAAATACCGCGGTGGATTAAACCGGGTCATCAAAAGCCTCTTGACGGAGGTTCGTTCGGGAATCGCGCTGTCGGAGGCCATGGCGAAGCAGCACTACGTATTCTCGGAACTGCAAGTCCAAATGGTCCGGGCCGGCGAAATCAGCGGCCATCTGGAAGTGATCCTGGCTAAGCTCGCCGATTATCTGGAGAAGGAAGAAACCCGCAAAAGCCAATTAAAGTCAGCCCTGATCTATCCGGTCTTTCTGATATCTCTGGCAATTGGCGCAACCGGGTTTATCATTGCATATGTGATTCCGAAGATGAGTAAGGTCTTTGAAAGTTTCGGGACTCAGCTGCCTTGGACAACACTGATGCTGTTGGGCTTGGGGAAATTCACCGCCGCTTATTGGTATGTCATCCTGTTGGTGTTGACCGGGGCGGTTTTGGGATTGCACTGGTATGTCCGGACGACGACCGGACGTTTCCAAATTGACCGGTTGCTGTTGCGGATCCCTTTGTTGGGCGAGATCGCTCTCAAGATCAGCATGGCGCGCTTTGCCCGGACAATGTCGGTTCTGGGCAGTGGCGGGGTGGGCGTGATGGAGGCATTGGAGATTGCCGCGGCGGTCTCGGGAAACCGCGTCGTCAAAAACGCGGTCATGGAAGCCCGGCCGGAGGTGCGGGAAGGGAAAGCCTTGGCGGCCACTTTTGTCAAACAAGGGCTCTTTCCCCAAATCCTCACCAACATGGTTGCGGTCGGGGAAGAGACCGGCAATCTGGAGAAGATGTTGCTGAAAGTCGCGGAAATGTTTGAGTTCGAAGTCGATACCGGATTGAAACGGTTATTATCATTATTGGAGCCGGCCATGATCATCTTTATGGGGTTGGTGGTGGCGTTTATCGTCATTTCGATCCTGGTCCCCATCTTTGACATCGGTTCCGGCTTTTAGTTATGGCGTTGCATCATATCTCATCTGAAACAGGGGGTTATCGAATGTTAAAACGACTGAATTGGCAGCAAATTAGCAGAGACGAACGCGGATTTACTTTGATCGAAATTATCGTGGTGATGGTGATTTTAGCGGTTTTGGCGACGTTAATCGTACCGCGCTTCACCGGTCGAACCGAACAAGCGCGCCGTTCCAAAGCCATTGCCGATATTGCCAATATCAAAACCGCCTTGGATATGTATGAAGCGGATAACGGCAGTTATCCCAGCACCGAGCAGGGCTTGCAATCCCTGCGGGAAGCGCCCACCACCGAACCGCCGGCCGACAATTGGAATGGCCCGTATCTAAAAGATCCGGCGATTGACGATCCATGGGGCCGGGCCTATCTCTATTCCAGTCCGGGGGAGCATAATCCGGACTCCTACGATCTTTTGACCTACGGCAAAGACGGTAAAGAAGGCGGTACCGGTGAGGATGCGGATGTCGTCAGTTGGGATCTGCCCAATAAATCGCAAGGACAGCAGTGACCGGAAGGGCAACGCCGGATTTACACTCATTGAATTAATTGTCGTAATGACCATCGCCGGAATTATCGCCGGCTTAATCGCTGTATCATGGCGGCATTTTTACCAAGCCCGCAGTTTTCAGCTACTTACGCAGGAAATCTTAACAACGCTTCGTTTGGCGGCGGTTGAAGCCGAAAACACCGGAACGGAGCAACGGGTCTATTTTGATCCCGTCGCCAACGCTTTTGCGGTTTGGAAACTGCCTGCCGCCGGAGCGGAAAGTGACCAAGACAAAGCGATGGAACCGGTGTTCGTGCGGGAGATCGCCTTACCGGCCGATATTACCGTCAATTTGCAATACGATCCCGAACCAATGGATACTGCAACCGCTGCGACGGAGGCTGAAACAACCGACGTCGGTGGCAGTGGCGGCGGTTGGCCGGATAGTGACGATTACATCCGCTTTGGCGGCGGACTTCCGGCGACGGCAGTCCACTTGGAGCTGAAAAACGCTCAGGATGTAACGCGTCTGATTGTGGTGACGGCGAATGGCCGGGCGAGTGAGGTTCAAGCCGATGAAATGGAAACGGTTTCAACAACTGAATCATACGAGTGAAGCGGGATTCACCTATGTGGAAGTCTTGATTGCCACGGTGATTCTAACCGTGGCGCTCTTGGGGATCGGCACAACGTTGTCGCGGAGTGTCGAGATCGCGGGAGTGCAGGAACGCCAGCGTACGGCGGTCGCTTTGGCCCAATCGAAGTTGGAAGAGTTGCTTGGCAGCACCGATCCGGCTTCATTGACCAACGCCGGCGATTTCGATGATACATATCGCCAATATCATTGGCAATCGGAAGCCAGCGGTCCGGATGATAACGGGCTTTACCGCATTGCAGTCAGCGTGTTTTGGAATCAAACAGGCACGGAACGTCAAGAAAATTTAGTCACCTATGCAACATTCCGTACCGCTACCACCCAAAGTACCAATCCAACAGAGATCGAAGGCAGTCGTGGGAATGAAAATTAACAATCAATCCGAGGCGGGTTTTACCGTCGTTGAATTATTGGTGGTCGTGATCATCGGGACCTTGATTCTCAGCGGCGTTTATCAGTTTTTCGGTGCCGGATTGGCGATCTGGAACCGGACCACCAACGCCCAGGAACTCCGTTACCAGTCGTTACAGGATTTGCATGAATTGACCGCGGCCTTGCGAACCGCCTATTCCGGCGGTATTTTGGTTGACTTTATCGGCGTCGACGATTTCGATGCGGAGCTTCAACGCGATGCGGACGCTATTCAATTTATCACTGCCGACCAACGATCCAACCAGATACAGCCGTATGATCTTTCTCGGGTGGGTTATTATCTGGCGGAGGGACGGGGTTTGGTCAAACTGCGTGACGATTATCCGTTTCAAACTCCGGCCGAAGACCTCGCCGCCAGCGACACGGAGCAAATATTGCCGATGCAAGGCAACGAAGAGTTTTGCCATCGGGAGGTTGTCGCTTTAAAAATTCAATATTATGACGGCGGCGAATGGCTGGACGAATGGGATTCCAGAGTTTCCGGCCGGTTGCCGCAAGCAGTGGCGGTGACGATCGGCGTGGCCGATCCCAACGATCAAACGAAGTTAGTGACATTTAGCGAAACTGTACGACTCCTTAACGCGGGAGCAACGGAAGGAAGCCAAACCAGTGAGTCCACATCGACCGCAACTTCCAGTCCTTAATGAAGCCGGATTTGTCGTGCCGTCAACGATCATGGTCTTAACGATCCTCCTCTTGATAATGATGGCGGTAGCCGGCTTGACCCAGTTGGATATCAAAGCGACCGCCTATTCCCGGGATCGAACCCAGGCTGAGTACGGCGCGATGGCTGGATTGGAGTTTGCCAAAACGCAACTGACCATGATTGACGAGAATTTTTTTGATTACACTTTGCTTAGCGGGTTGGACTCTGAAGCGCCGGAACGTTCCGACGGACTGGTGGAGTTAAGCGGCGCAGGGTTGGAACTTGGCAATGACTCAATTCGCATCTGGTTGCAAGATGAGGGCGCTAAGCTGGACCTGAATCTCGCCACCAGTGAAGAGTTCCAGGGGCTCGCCGAACTGTCCCAGGAACAAATCGATTCGCTTTTGGATTGGCGTGATATCGATAACACTCCGGGCGAAAACGGCGCCGAGTCCGATTGGTATCAGGAACAAAGGGGTTATCTGGCGAAAAACGAACCGTTTGACACAGTCGCTGAGCTTGGATTGGTGAAAGGTTTCTCCAAACAATGGTTTCAAGGAACAACCGGGCCGGTTCCGTTGAATCGGTATTTTTCGGTCTGGACGCGTAGCCCGGACTTGGATCCGGAGGGAAGGGCGAAAATCGTGATCAACCGTTCCAATCTGTCGCAATTGAAAGCGCGAATCCCTTCGCTCACTGACCAGGATATCCAAGCCATTGACCGGGGCTTGCAAAAACAGTCCATCACCCAATTGAAACAGTTGTTTCAATTGGAGGGATTAAGCCGTGAAAAAGCAGGAATGCTGATTGACTATGTTACGGTCAGTAATGGAACTCAACTCCGGGGTCGCGTGAATGTGAATACGGCGACAGCGACGGTGTTGGCCGCCTTGCCGGGCTGTAACGGCACCACGGCTCAGCTGATTGTGGCTGCCAGGGATTCCGAAGGGCCTTTCCGGCAGTTGTCAAGTTTTGTACAACATTTAGCGGCGATTGCTCCGGAAGCCGTTCCGCTCGTAGTTGACCGGGTGACTGTCAATAGCGGTCGCTTCAATGTCCGGGTTGAGAGCATGGTCCATCGTACGAAAATTACAATAGCGGCAATTGTTGACATTCAAAATCACCAAGCCAAGGTGATCTATATCAGTCAGACTGATCCGACAGCCGATCAATGATGCGAAAGGGTGAATGTTGGTTGAAAACCCTGTCCAAAGAAATTTTGGTTCAATTCAACCCCGGTTCGATTGAACTGATCAGCGCCGAACGGGAGCGGGACGGGCAACCGTTGCCCAACCGATACGGCGTAATTCCGTTGCACGATGTCAATGAAGCCCAAGAAATTGCCGAACGATTGTCTACCCTGTGGGAACGGGCGAAACTCCATTCGCGTGATGTGACTTTGGTCATCGGCCGTCATGAACTGTTGACCCGATCAGAGCGGATTTCCGAAACAGTCCTTAGAAAATCCGGCGGTTACGCGGCGGCGACGCTCGCCCGGACCATCCCGGCGCAAACCGAACAACTTGGTGAAGTAGCCGGGGTTTGCATTCCATCCGTGGACGCCATGGAGGGTAAAGTGCTTTGTCTGACGGTAGGAACCCGGGCGACGGTGATTGACGGGTATCAACAGTGGCTGGAACAAGCCGGAATTCGGGTGCAACGGGTGATCCCGGCAACGGCCGGGACGTTGCGGGTGTTACAAACAGTCGCCGTTGCGGAACGTCATGCGCTTGGAATCCGGATGGAGGAGGCCGGGACCGAGTTGCTTCGGGTAACCCCGGATCAGCTCACTTCGGTCTGGGTACAGGACTCCGGAAACGACCGTAACCAGTACCTCGTGGAGATTGCCGAGGGATTGCGGCAACTGCTCAGCGCAGGGGAGCAGTTTGGGGTTTATATTTGGGGAACGGGAGCCGACCGGGAATCCCGGACCCAGCTCGCTACCATATCCGGGTTAGCGTTGCGACAGGTTGAACCGTGGTTTGCCGAAAATATCCTCTACTATCATCATGAATCCGGATTGCGGTTGGCTCCAACCGGGTACTCCGCGTTGGGAATACTCGGCACGGCATTATTGCCGGGGCCGTTTGACATGCGCACGCCTCGGATGGTGGCGGTGGCAATGAACCGCCGCAACCAGTGGTTACGGCGGCGATTATGGTGGGCCAGTCTGGGTTTGGGTATCGCCGCGTTGTTGGTCGTTTGGGGGATGTTTCAGCAAGCGCGGCATCAGGTGGCGGCCCTCGACCGGGAATATGCCGGTGTGGCTACCCAGGCCGGACAACTAGCGCGAATCAATGCTCAAACTGTTGTGAATGAATCCAACCTGGCGGAGACCGGGAGGGCTTTGGCCGCCGCGCCGGATTGGGTTGAGTTTTTAACACAATTGCAAGCCGCCTTGCCGGACGGCTTGCAGATCAAAACATTGAAACTGGATAGTGTCAAAGAATCGCTGATCACCGGTTCGGCCAAGGGGAACGAAGCAGTGGCTTACTTTGCCAAACAGCTAGGGAAGTTACCGCAAGTGAGCAAAGTGACAATCAGTTATTTGCGCCCGGTCGCCGCGGGAGCGCGGGTCGATTTCGGACTGACGATCATGACCGTCGCAATTGCGGGGCAGAGGGGGCGGAAGGAATGACCGGGCGTGAAAAAATCCTGATTATCACGGCGGTTGGTATCACGTTGATCGGTATCGTCGTATCCGTTGTACCCAAAGAACAATTACCGCAACTAAGCTCCTGGCCGGATCAAGCCGCGGCTGTCACCCGTCTGGCCAAAGCCGAAGCGTTATTGCGCTCCGCCAATTCAGTCGACGCCCGGTATCAGAACTCGCTCAGTCTACGACAGGCGTTGACCGTAACCGAACATTCAAATGAACTGCCAACCGTGATCATTGAACGATTGACGCAAATCGCAACCGCTGCCAATGTCCGCTTGACGGAGCTCAAACCCGGCTTGGCCAAACGGGAAGGGAAGTTGCTTTGCTTGCCGGTGAATGTCCGCGCGAAGGCGGCGCCTGGTCAGATCCTGAGCTTGATGGCCAACATCCAAAACCAGTTGCCGATGGTCCGGATCGCCCGGGTCAATCTGGTGGCGGGAGACGGCATGTTGGATGCCGGTTTGACGCTGGAATTTTTGACCGATGCCGGCAAAACGGGCGATCGGGGAATGATTGCGAAAAAACGGCAGCCGCCGTTAACCGGGAAAGAACGCCGGAATTATCTAGTGTATATCCGGGAGCGTTTGCAACAGACCGGTCCGCTCGCGCTTAACTGGGCGCGGCTGGGCGCGGCGTTTTACGCGGCCGACAGTTCCGGAGGCTATGAGCCGGTTGCTAGCGGTGGCGGATTTGAGATCGCTGCTGAACCCAAGTTGCTCGGAGTGGTTTCGCTGCAGGGACGGTTTCAGGCTTTGATTGGTTTGGGTTCCGAATCATGGTATTTTTCCGAAGGACAGAGTCAGGCGGGGATCACTGTCTTGAAAATCGGTCGAACCCAAGTGACAGTCCGTTATCAAGGCAGGTTGGTCCGGTTGAATCCGCAAAGCGGTTTTTGGATCAGTCCGGTAAAAAGTTGACCTAGCTTGAAAATAAGGCTGGCTTTGACGCCGGAATGCGAATGGGGAAGGGAATGGGGTGCCAATATGGCAAAGCAGATGAAACAGCTAATGATTATAATCGTCATCCTCGGGATCGGATTGCAATTGGGGTGGAGCGGTGCCGCTCATGGAGCGGACAATCTGATCAGTTTCGACTTTCGGGGGGCGGATATTGACCGGGTGCTTCAATTTTTAAGCGCTGCTTCCGGGTTGACGGTAGTGAAAGATGCTACGGTGACCGGCCCGGTGACGGTAATTTCGCCGGCAAAAGTAACGGTCGACCAAGCCGTCGCGGCACTGCGGTCGGTGTTGGAATTGCGCGGCGTGACCATTGTCCGCTCGGAAGGGATGTTGAAAGTGCTCCCGGTGGACGCGGCTAAGAAATTAAGCGCCGTCAAACCTTTAAATCAAGTCACCGCCAATGATGGAATGGTCACCGTAATCTTACCCTTGCGTAAATTGCGGGCGACCGATCTCCAGAAGGAATTGGTCGGTTTGTTCGGCGCTTCTAATGCCAGCATAGTGGCTGACGAGCGTTCCAATACCCTGTTATTGACTGACACTGCCGCGCACGTCTTATTGATCGCCGATATCATTCACAATATGGAAGACGGCGTTAAAACTCCCGATAATGTTAAACCCCGCGAGGGAAACAATCTGGCGCAACGCGTTCAGATCAAGGTCGTTCCCTTGTATAATGCCGACGCCGCCACCATGGCCAGGGAGTTATCACAATTATTGATGGCGCCGGTCAACGGTGATACCTCCAACCGGCTCCAGAATTTAGCCAATAACCGGCGGAACAATCCCAACTTGCAGCGGGCAATTACCCAACTAAGCCAGGAAGTGGCGGGAATGGCGCAAGTCAATCAGAATTATGATTTGATTCCCAATAAAGTGGTGGCTGATACCTGGAGCAATTCGTTAATCATCTCGGGGAACGCGGAGGTCATCACCACCGTCGAAAATCTGGCCCGTTCGCTGGATGCGGCGGAAGGAGCGGGAACCTATGATTACGTGACCTTTGTGATGCGCTTGGAAAATGGCGATGCGATCAGTTTAGCGGCGATTTTAAACCAGATCACCTCAAGCTTTTCCCGGCGGACCATGATGTTTCCGCGGGCCAATAAACCGAAGGCCGAAAATTCAGCCGATCCGACGGACCTCAAAATTTATGATACATTGCCCACCCAGGCGGTTTGGGTGATTCCCGAACCCAAAACCAATGTCTTGATCATCACGGCGTCCCGGGGTGTGATGGAAGAGATCAAAGGCTTGGTTGGGGAATTGGACCAAAATATGCCCAGCATGGATCAGCCGACGGTCTTCGTGTACCGTTTGCAAAATGCGCGGGCGACCGATCTGTCCAATTTGATGAACGATCTGTTCCTCGGCAGCCGGTCCACTTACCAAGCGAACAGCACGAGCCGGACGACCGGCACCGCTTCGTCCAATACTAATAACCGGACCAATTCGTCGTCGGCCAATTCAAATTCCCGGAGCGGATCGACCAATTCCGCGCAAAATCTGGCGCAACAACGGGCGGTTTCTACCATTCAACAGCGTACCGGGACCCAGATCAATCTCAATGACATGCTTGACGAGTATGTCCGGTTTGTCCCGGATTTGCCGACCAACTCGTTGTTAATCATTGCCCCGCCGAAACTGCTGGACGCTTTAAAGGGAATGCTGGCCCAGTTGGATGTGATGCCGGCGCAGGTTTTGATTGAAGCGACCGTGGTGGAGGTAACGTTGGAGAAAGGCCATGAATTTGGCGTCAACCTTAGTTTCGACGGCAAAAACAATGGCAGTGTCGGTTTGGGATCAATCTCCGGCGGCACCGGCGTAGTTTATAACATTGTCAACTCCAACTGGCGGGCGCAACTACAAGCGTTGGCCAATACCGGCAAGCTTAACGTTTTGTCGAATCCCAAGATTTTGGCCAGCAATAATCAGGTGGCCGCCTTACAAATTGGCGATCAAATTCCGTATACTGTCTCGAGCCGGACGGATACCGACGATAATACCTACCGAACCTATGCCTATAAAAATACCGGGATCACCCTCCAAGTAACCCCGCGCATTGGTGAGTCGGGCAATGTTTACCTCGATATCTTTCAATCTACCAGTAATTTGGTGCCCAACGATCAACAGACTGAAAACCCGACGTTTGCGACCCGAGACGCGTCGACTTCGGTGATTGTGAAAGACACCCAAACATTGGTGATCGGCGGTTTGATCCGCGACAATAAAACCGAAACCACCAAAAAAGTGCCGTTGCTCGGCGATGTTCCGCTGTTGGGGTGGGCTTTCAAGCATACTGCGGTCGACAATCAAAAGACCGAGATGCTGATCTTCATCACACCGCATATCATCCGGACGCCGGAGGAAGCGAACGCCTTAACCGCCGCCTATCAAAATGGCGCCGGAGCGACAGACGGTCAGTCTCGGAAATAACCGTCAACATCGGCAAATGAAAAGGAAAGATCCCACATCGTGAGATCTTTCCTTTTTTTACGGACACGGGTTTATTTTGGTGTTACTTATCTACGCACCAATTGTCGAAAAAGTGGGGAACTGACAATATCTTCACAATTAACTTCTATTGTAATACAATCGGGCAATATTTTTTACATGAATGATTCATGCAATGTATACAATGCTCTGGAAATGTTGTACTATTATAGAGGTAACACTGCTGAAATACGGTTCATTTCTATTACATAACATTGATTTTACATTCCGGTTATTGCATCGTTAAGGACTGAGCGTTCTAATGATGATCAATACAAATTGAAAAAAGGGGGATAAGAAGTTGAAGAAACGTAGTTTTGCTTTCTTATTGGTCTTGTCGCTGGTGGCTTGCTTGTTTGTCTCCGCAATGGGCTTGGCGGCAAGCGCTGAAATTAAAATCGGCGTCTTCGAACCGAAGACCGGAGCCAACGCTGCAGGCGGTCAGTTGGAGATCGACGGAATCAAACTTGCCAACAAACTTTATCCGACCGTATTGGGCAGAAAAGTAACCTTGGTGATTGCCGATAACAAATCGGACAAGGTTGAAGCGGCCACCGCCGCCGCCCGTCTGGTTGAAAAAGACAAAGTCACCGCCATCATCGGCAGCTGGGGCAGTTCGTTGTCCATGGCCGCCGGGGATATCGTCAAAAAAGCCAAAGTTCCGGCGGTGGGCGCTTCTTGCACCAATCCCTTGGTCACCCAAGGCAACGAGTATTATTTCCGGGTTTGTTTCATCGACCCGTTCCAAGGGACGGTCATGGCAAACTATGCTTTTAACAAGTTAAAAGCGAAAAAAGCCGCGATTGTCCAAGAGGTTTCCAACGATTATGCGGTCGGTTTGGCGAAGTTCTTCACCGACAGCTTCAAGAAATCTACCAAAGACGCCAACTGTATCGTGGCAGTCGCCAATTACAACACCGGCGATCAGGATTTCTCGGCCCAATTGACCAATATCAAATCTAAAAATCCCGATGTCATCTTCGCGCCGGGTAACTTCACCGAATCCGCTTTGGTGATCAGCCAAGCCCGGAAATTGGGCATCACCTGCCCGATCATCGGCGGCGACACCTGGGAGACCAACGAGTTCTTAAAGATCGGCGGCAAAGCGGTCGAAGGCGCTGTATTCTCCACCTTCTTCGCAACCGAAAAACCGATCACCAAAGAATCCAAGAAGTTTCTTGACGCTTATCGCGCCGACTTCAAACAAGAGCCGGCCGCCGTTACCGCTTTGGGTTATGACGCGTATATCGTGATCCTTGACGCGATCAAACGGGCCAAATCGACCGACGGACCGAAAGTTCGCGATGCGATCGCCGCAACCAAGAACTTTGCCGGCGCCGCTGGGATGATCACGTTGGATGAAAACCGTAACGCGGTGAAAGACGCGGTCATTAAAGTGGTTAAAAACGGCAAATTTACTTATTTGGATACCATTCATCCCTAAACGATGAAACCAGATGCAGGCTGCGTCATTGCGCAAACATGGCGCAGCCTCTTGAATAAGCAATTGTGGCGGTGTTAATGATGACTTTAGATCTGTTTTTACAGCATCTTTCCAATGGCATCTCCTTGGGAAGCTTGTACGCGTTGATTGCCATCGGTTATACAATGGTTTACGGAATCCTTCGCCTGATTAATTTCGCTCACGGCGATATTTTTATGATGGCCACTTATTTTGCGTTTTTTGGCGTTTTTACTTTTGGGATCCCTTGGTTTATTACTTTCCCGGTGATACTGATCCTCACCGCGCTATTGGGAATGGTCGTGGAAGCCGCGGCGTATCGTCCCTTGCGGGATGCACCGAAGATCTCCATTTTAATCTCGGCAATCGGCGCATCGTTTTTACTTGAAAATTTAACGACCGTGCTGTTTGGGGGAGTGCCCAAACCATTCCCCACCCCGGAATTGTTCACCGATGTGGTCCAAGTCGGCAACGTTTCCATTCAGAAGCTGACGTTTTACATTCCGGTGGTCACCGTTCTTTGCTTGGTCGGCTTATTATATCTGATTAATCGAACCAAAGTCGGCATGGCGATGCGCGCGGTTTCGCGCGACCATGAAACCGCCCGGGTGATGGGAATCAATGTCGATCGGACCATCGCGGTTACCTTCGGGATTGGATCGGCTTTGGCGGCAGTGGGCGGAATCATGTGGGGCATGAAGTTTCCCCAGATCTCGCCGTTAATGGGAATCATCCCCGGCCTGAAATGTTTTATCGCCGCGGTAATCGGCGGTATCGGCAATGTCGGCGGAGCAGTGATCGGCGGCTTCATCCTGGGTATCGGCGAGATTATGCTGGTGGCGTTTTTGCCCGATCTGACCGGCTACCGGGATGCGTTTGCGTTTGTGCTGTTAATTGTCATCCTGCTCTATAAGCCCACCGGAATTATGGGCGAAAAAATCTCGGAGAAGGTGTGACGATGAAACGAAATCAACTATTAACCGCCTTTTCACTCCTGGCATTGTTGGGTTTTTTGATTTACGCCCAAAACTGTTTGGACGCCTATATGGTTCGGATCCTTAACGTCTGCGCGATTTATGCGGTTTTGGCGTTGAGTATGAATTTAGTGAATGGTTTTACCGGTCTGTTTTCATTGGGCCACGCCGGATTTATGGCGGTTGGCGCTTATACGACCGCATTGCTGACCATGCCGGAGGCGACCAAACAACAGATCTTCTACATGGTGCCACTCGTCAAACCATTGGATACGTTGACGTTGCCTTTTCCGGTCGCGCTGGTCGTCGCCGGTCTGATGGCGGCGGCGGTCGGCTATTTGATTGCCGCGCCGGTATTACGATTAAAGGGTGACTACTTAGCCATCGCCACCCTGGGGTTCGCGGAAATCATTCGCGTCATTTTTACCAACACCCAAAATATTACCAATGGCGCTTTGGGTCTGAAAGGAATCCCCGATACCACCAATCTTTATTGGAGTTTCGGAGCGGTAGCCCTGACCTTGGTGGTTTTGGTCTCGTTGATCAACAGCAGTTACGGACGGGCCATCAAAGCCATCCGTGAGGATGAGGTGGCGGCGGAGGCCATGGGGATCAGCATCACCAAACATAAAAATTTAGCCTTTGTGGTCGGCGCTTTCTTTGCGGGAGTGGGCGGCGGTTTGCTCGGCAACTTGTTGGGCACGATCGATCCGAAAATGTTCACTTTCATCACGACCTTCAATATTCTGCTCATTATCGTCCTCGGCGGCATGGGCAGCTTCACCGGCAGTATCATTTCGGCCTTTATTATCACCATTGCCAATGAGGTTTTACGGTTTTTGGACGAGTCGATCAATTTGGGTTTTGTGGTTTTCGAAGGAATTGTCGGTTTGCGCGCCGTGGTGTTTTCGGCCTTGTTGATGTTAGTCGTCCTCTTTTACCGGCATGGTTTAATGGGCACCAATGAGTTTAGTTGGGATCAACTGTTGGACCGCAATACTTGGAAACATTGGATCTTCAAGAATTATAAGCCGCAGTCCCGAGGAGGTGCCAACGAATGAGCTTACTTCAGGTTAGCAATTTGACAATGCAGTTCGGTGGTTTGACCGCGGTCAAGGAACTCAATCTGCACCTCGATTCCGGCGAGATTATCGCCTTGATCGGGCCGAATGGGGCGGGGAAGACCACGGCTTTTAACATGATCACCGGCGTTTATACACCAACCCAAGGTCAAGTGGTGTTTGACGGCCAAAATATTACCGGCAAACGGCCGGACCAGATCACCGCCCGCGGGATCGCCCGGACTTTTCAAAATATCCGGTTGTTTAAGGACCTGTCGGTGCTGGACAACGTACTGATCGCCAATCACGTCCATTTGAAGTCAAATTTCACCGCGGCGATTTTGAAACTCCCCGGGTACCGGGTTCAGGAAAAGACCATGCGGGAAAAATCTTTGGCATTGCTGGAACGGGTCGGCTTGGGGAAACTTATTCACGAGAAGGCCAGTTCGCTGCCGTACGGCTTGCAGCGGCGCTTGGAGATCGCCCGAGCGTTGGCGACCCATCCCCAAATTTTGCTGTTGGATGAGCCGGCGGCGGGGATGAATCCGAAAGAGACCGTTGATTTGACCCAGTTTATCAAAGAGATCCGCGATGAATACAAGCTGACGATCTTAATGATTGAACATCATATGGATGTGGTCATGGGGATTTCGCAACGGATTTATGTACTTGATTACGGGGTCACCATTGCTAGCGGCACGCCGCATGAGATTCAAAATAATCCGCGGGTCATTGAGGCTTATCTGGGGGTGGAAGAGCATGCTTAAACTAGATAATCTCGTCGTCGCCTACGGCGGCATCGAGGCCCTCAAAGGGATCAGCTTGGAGGTTAAGGAAGGCAAGATCGTAACCCTGGTCGGCGCCAACGGCGCCGGGAAAAGCACAACCTTACGGACCATCATGGGGTTGGTCAAGCCGGTCAGCGGCGGCATTACCTATCAAGGCATGGATTTGCTAAAGGAGAAGACGCAAAACTTCGCCAAAAATGGGATCACCCTGGTTCCGGAAGGACGGCGGGTTTTTGCGAATCTGACCGTCTTAGAGAACCTGAAAATCGGCGCCTTTTACCGGAGCGACGTCAAGGGAATTCAAGACGATATCGACTGGGTTTATACCCTTTTTCCCATCTTAAAGCAACGGTCCTGGCAACAGGCGGGGACGCTTTCCGGCGGCGAACAACAGATGCTGGCGGTGGGCAGAGCGTTGTTGTCCCGGCCCAAACTGTTGATGATGGACGAACCGTCGTTGGGGTTGGCCCCAATGATCGTCAAAGAGATCTTCCGGATCATCCAGGAGATTCATAAACAAGGCGTGACGATTCTGTTGATCGAACAGAACGCCAACGCCGCCTTGCATATCGCCGATCAAGGCTTTGTGATGGAGACCGGCCGGATTACCCTGCAAGGACCCGGTAAAGAATTGTTGGCGAATGAAGAGGTTAAAAGTGCCTACTTGGGCCATAGCGCTGCTAAGCAGGCTTAACGACAATGGGCGATTTTCGCAAAATAAAGAGACTGGGTTAAACGCCCGGTCTCTTTTAGTTATCCCCGAAATGAGATCATTTTGCGGCTCAAGGAGATTACTTATCAACCCAAAATGCTTGTTGAGTCGCCCAAAAAGCTGGTTCAGTCCGGACTTTTTCCGGGGGAGGATTACCCCTCAAACAGCTCGTCCATCAACCGGTTTATTTTCTTTTCCCGGTTGGCGCGGGCGGCCGGATCGATCCGGATCTCAAGCACGTCGCCTTCTCGCGCTCCCGGAATTAACCGGCGGGGAATTAATGCCGTGGTTCGGTCGGGCAGTTCGACAACGGCGGCATCCTCTTCAAACCGGTCGATAATCACTTTCATCAGTAGGTCTTCACTCCTTTGGTCGTTTGGACAGTTAATTTTTGACCGTCACTCGTGACCGTGACCGTTCCGTCCTGATCGGTCCGGTAAATAGCAATCCCCATTTTTCGCAGTTTGGTTAGGGTCGTCGGATGGGGATGGTGATAGCTGTTATTTTTGCCCAGTGAGATGACGGCGATCTTCGGCGCGACTTGGTTTAAAAATTCTTGACTGGTCGAGGAGCGGCTGCCGTGATGGCCGACTTTTAACAGGTCGGCGTGAAGCGGGGCTCCGTGTTGCAGCATCTCCCGTTCCGACAGGCTTTCGGCGTCGCCGGTGAGCAGCAAGGTGGTTTTCCGGTAAGTGATTTTGGTGACAACGCTATAGTTGTTTAAATCTTCGTAGGTACTGCCGTTAGGGGCCAACAAATCCACCTGCGTGTTGGGGTCTAGATTAAAATGGATTCCCGCCTTGGCTGGAGTGATTTTTAGGCCGCCTGCTTTGACCGCCTGCAATAGTTCTTCAAACGTGCGGGTAGTGGCGGCCGCTTTCGGCAGGTAGAGCCGGCCAATGCCATAGCGGCGAATGACCGTTGGTAACCCGCCGATATGATCTTCGTGTGGATGTGTTCCGATCACCACGTCGAGTTTGGCGCCACCGCTACGGTCGATGGCAGCGCAGACCGCGTCGGCGCTTTCATGAGTGCCGGCGTCAATCAGCATCCGGCGGCCGGCGGGTGTCCGGATCAACATGGCGTCACCTTGACCCACATCGATAAAGGTCGCAGTGAAACGGGGCAACGGGCTTGCTAACGGTCCGCCGACGTTGGTGCCGGAGTTAAAATGGATACCGAACACCAAGGCCGTGATAAAGCAGAGCAAGATAACGAATGTAAAGGAACTTTTTCGAATAACCATGAGTTTACTCCGTTTCGATGGATTGAGTTATGATTGCCGATTCGTTTCATAAATTCGCGAACGACGGCGTCATTCCTGCCGCCAAAACGCCGGGCATGGACAATCAGCGGACAGGAGTATTTTTTACGTTGCGCGAGTATTGGTAATTTTTTGAATTGGACATATTCGGCGGCGGTCGCCCATATAATTTATTACAAGGATGAAAACGAAAAAAATTCAAGGGGGAGATTGACTTGAGTAGTATACGAAGGCTTCAGCAATTTCCGGATGTAACGCAGAGGAGAAGTCAAGCTGGATAAAACAGCAATGCA
This sequence comes from Bacillota bacterium, assembly GCA_023410535.1. Classification (GTDB taxonomy): domain Bacteria; phylum Bacillota; class UBA4882; order UBA8346; family UBA8346; genus JAEYPR01. The sequence continues at coordinate 154,761 of JAEYPR010000017.1, forward strand.
TGCCCACGGAAGCTGGACTTCCCCGGCGCTCTGGGGAAAGGAGGTTTCCCAATGGAAATTCGGATTAAAACCGATCCCGACAAAGAGAAAAGCTTGGTCAGACCCATCCTCTATTGTGTAACCATGATAACATTCTGCGTGGTACTGCTCAGTTTACTGAAGTTATTCCAAGTTTTAAATTTTTGACCGTATTCATTCAGCACACCAGTTGAGCCGCAAGGCTCTTTTTTGTTGGGCGTTTTGCGAGACTGCCGGATATTGGGGAATAACCTGGGATAAGCAGTCATATACATACCAAGGAAGCGAAAGCTTCCCAAACATAAAGGAGGGGAGCACGACATGAAAAAGCTACTGGTGCTTTTGACGTTGCTGGGACTGATCCTCATCCCAGCGATCAGTACTGCGGCGGCTGTCAATGTTTATCTTGACAGTATGGGTGGACAAGGCAACTATGAAGGGAAAGTGCTGGGAAATGAAATGATTGATGAAGACCTGGCATTAACGTTTGTGGGAGTTGAGGTTTGCACTGAAAAATGGAAGGTCGGGTTGGAACACGGTTGGGGAGAGTACGCTGATTTTGATTATCGTCTCAATGATCTCAAATTAGGTTACAAAATTATTGAAACCGACAACTTCAAGACCGATCTCACCGTGTCGTACGTAAAAATTGACGACAGCGATTCAATCGCGGGAAAAGTCAACGGGTGGTCCATCGGGGCCGATTTAATCTACAACTTTGGGGATCAGCTCAATGCCGAACTGGACTTGGCCTATGCCGTTGACGGCGATTCCGATGACTCATTTTTTACGCCGGTGGTCGATGATGTCAAAGTAAGTTCGGTTAAATTAAAACTAAACTATCTGTTCACTGATAACTGGGGCGCTTACTTAGGTTACCGTTATCGCTCCGTGGCCCTGAAAAACGATAGCCTGAAGTTGTTGGAAGTAACGACCTCCGGCGCGGTATTGGGTATTAATTACCGTTTTTGATGCGATCAATGGTAGCAACCATAACATCAAAAAAAGCCTGCCTCGCGAGGAGACGGGCTTTTTTTATAGCTGTCTATATTTTTGTGACCGTCTGCGCTTCAATCCACCCTTGTTTCCGGTCCGGGCGTTGCACTTTCAGCCAGCCAGACTTCCGTTCCAGGATTTCCACTTGGCTTCCCGGCGGCAATTGATAGAAGACAGTGGCGTTTTGACTTGGTTCATAACGGACCGCGCCGTCAGTCACCGCAATAGCAATATTACGATTTTGCAGGTTTAGCGTTGCAATGGTGACAGTGAGGCTTAAGCCAAAGACAATCGTCGCCAAGGAAAGCGCGCCGGTCCGGTACCATTTGGAGCGGCTCCTTTCCCGGTTCGGCATCAATAATATTACGATCACCAAACCAACCAATAGGAAGAACGCGCCGCTGGTAACCGCCAACCCCGTATCGAGCGGGAGCAACTGCGTCAGCCATGAATCGAAACTGCGTGAGGAACCGGTTTGACCCGACGTCAATTTAGACCAGACAAAGTTGAGATTGGCCAATAGATCGGGATCATGAGGCAGTAAGCGGCGGGCCTTTTCATAATAAAGAATGGCTCGGCCGGATTGGCCCAGTCGATAATAAGCGTTTCCCAGGTTGAAGTAGAGATTGCCGCTTTCATTGCCGGTATTCAGGATCTGTTGATAAGCGGTGACTGCCCGAGAATAATCGCCTTGCTGATAGTAGCGGTTGGCCTGATTGAAAAGTTGTTTGTTGGAAGCGCTTGCCTCAGCCCGAACCGGGAGCGGCAGGCTTAACAGGAACATCAGCGCTAGGATTATTTGGAACGTTGATGTGTTACGGTTAAATCGCATTTAAACAACCCTCCTCAATCCGGTTTGGGATTGCCGGTCGCTCCCTTGATGGTTCTCCAAACCTTTGACGATCGTTTGAATTGTTTCGCAGAGCCGGCGGGCCGCGTCGGACTGAAGTTTTGCCCCGGTAAAACGGTAGAAGTCGTATTGATCGAAAAATTCTTTGATCAAGGAAAGAGTCTCCGTGGGAACCTCCTGGTCGGCTAACTCAGCGACCACGGCGCCGGTGATTCCGGCTGGCGGCAGTTGATATTTTTCACCGAGAAACTCACGGAGAATACCGCTTAAGCGGTCGAGTAAGCCGGCGTAATTTTGGTTGGCAATCAATTCCTGTATTTGTTGTAGTTGACGGGTCGCCTGTTGATTGGCGCGCACCGAACGGGCGGCTGGCGTATCGGATTGCAACCGCCGTTGAATCCGGCGGAACGCAATGGCGCCCGCCAGCGCCAGCAGCGGAAGAAGTTGCAACCACCAGAACCATGGCTGGTCCGCCAACGATTGCTGCGCCTTGCGGAGGTTGCCCAAGTTTTCTTTGATATAGACCAAATCCTGACCAGTCGCCGGACTTTGACTGATTTGACCGATGGATTGGTCAGCGTGAAAATTGGGGTTGGCTTTCACAGCCAGCGAAAGCGCCGGACTGGTAACCCGTTCAAAACGCTGCGTGGCCGGGTTAAAAAACGACAATGAATAAGATGGTAGCTGCTTCAATTTCGCATCTAACGGAATCAGGACCTGTTCAAAGAGAACCTGGTTGTTTTGGGAATTGGCGGAACTTCCGTTCTTTCGTTGCGGAGCATAGACTTTGAATCCGTTTTGTCCCGATAAGACCGGCGGACCCATGGTGTCAAAGTTCCCTGCGCCGGTGAGGGTCAGCTTAACAGTGACCGGATCTCCCTGCGCCACTTGCTGGGGCGTTGCACTGACGGACAGTTTGAATTGGCCGACCCCCCCGGTAAAATCAGCGGGTTTGGCCCCCGGAATATCAAGCGCCGTAAACTGCAAAGACTTACTTTTGACCCGGATGGTCTGTTTCTGATAATCATTGAAAAAGTCATCCAGAAACGGATCACGGCTATGAACCGGAACCAGCACTTCGCAATCGACGGTCGCCGGCCCTAAACTGAAGGTGCCGGTTTTGACCGGAATGATGGTGGTGGTGAACTCCACTATCTGATAGGTCTGGCCGTTCCGAACCGTCCGCTGGGTGACCGGTTTCGCCATCTTGGCGGTGACAAATTCCGGTTGATTCAGCACCGGATAACTTAGGTCATTCAGTTGAATGTCCTTCACATATAAGCGGATTGTAACGGGAAGCCGCTCTCCAAGAAAGGCGCGGCTTTTGGCGGGCCGGATCTCCAACAGCAGCGGTTCGTCAGACTTCACGACGGAGTTTGACCGGGCGCCGGTGCTTGAATCTTCGGAACGGACTTGCAGCGTCACGCTGTTGGTTGTGAATTCTTTGCCGTTGACCGTCACTTGAAACGGTCCAAGCTTATATTGACCCGGTTTGACGGCGGTGATCAGATATTGGAAAGAGACCAGCGAAGACGAGCGCCCGTTGATCCATTGATTTTCAGAGGATTGCCCGACAAAACGGAGGGACAAACTATCCGGGGTAATCACTCTCGGCTGGTTGGCGGAGAAAGCCCCGGTGACGGCGATGGTCAACTGGACCGTTTCGTCAATCGTCATCGTCTCGGCCTCAAGTTCGGCTTTGGCGGCAACCCCCAGGGCTCCCGAGGTGATAGCCAATGATAATATCAACACTATGCTCAGCATCACAGAAAATTTTAACAAGCGGAGCGACCGCATGCATTGTCACTTCCTTATCAGTTAATGGTAACAGTGAAACCGACAGTTATTATATCACAAATTACCAATCTTTGTCGGTGGTTGCCTTACCGGGAACGACCGGTCCGTGATATTGCGCGGCGTTTTCGGACATTTTCAGCAATGCGGCCGCCTCTTCTTTGGTCATGGCGCCTTGATTGGGTTTGGATGCGCCGTTGCCGGAATTTGATTGGGTTTTATTTGGTTGGTTGCCTTGTTTGCTGCCGGACTGATCGTTTTTTTGATTTTTCGATTGGTTTTTATCATGCGATTGCTCCGGGGGATTCTGTTTGCGTTGCGCCTGTTCCAACCGGAGTTTGGTCAATTCGTAGTTATATTTGGCGTCAAGGTCGGCAGGGTTGGCAATGATCGCTTTTTGATAACTGTCCAAGGCGGCTTGATAGCCGGCGCTTGGTTGGGCCGCCTTTTCAGCCGTTTTGAATAAGGCATTGCCCAATTGATAATAGACGGGGTTGGCAACGGTCTTTTTCCGGTTATTCTTCTTTAAAGTCTCGACTTGCTTTACCGCTTGGTTCAGCAGTTTCAGCGAACTTTCAAGATTGCCCTGTAGGTAATCGCAGAGTCCCAAGTTGTGCGCGGGCGCCGGATCTTCCGGAGCCTGGCGTTGTAATTGCTGATACTCGCGGCGCGCCTGATCGAGCGCGCCGGACTGAAAGGCGCGGTTTGCTTGCGCCATCCGTAAGCTGTTTCCCCAAATCAGCCAAGCGACAATAGCCCATCCGATAACGCCGCTTACGACGGCGAGCTTCATTTTGGTCGATGGTTTCACCGGGGCCCCTCCTTTTCCAAACGTCTGAGTCAATCGTTCGGGTAACAATATCATGAATTCAAGGTTTGGTTGCGTTTATTTTGGGACGGTTTGCGGCCGCAGCCGAATGCCAGGGCCAGTGCAGGCGCTGCCAAGCGATACCGAGCAAATACTCAAGGAATAGGAAGAACAAACCGATCAACAACGGGATTTGGTAACGGTCGATATAGCGCTTTTGCCAGCGGCTGCTGAGTTCGCCACGGTTCAGTCCCGCCAGTTTCAATTTGAAAAGCGATTCCAGACCTAACGAGACTCCGGCGCCCCGAACATAAACACCGTTGCCGGCTGTGGCGATCTCGCGGAGCATCGATTCGTTGAGCGCAGTTTTAACAACATTACCGGAAGAGTCCTTTAAATAGGAAGGGTTGCCGTGGGCATCTTTGATGGCGATCAGTTCGCCGGCGGGGTTGCCGATACCGACGGTACAAACCGTAATACCGTTTTTGGCCGCCGCTTTCGCGAGATTGACCGGATCCCCGTCATGGTTTTCACCGTCGGAAATGATGATCAGGATTTTACTTCCGGCGGAACCGGATTGAAAAGCCTGGACGGCAGTTTGAATTGCCGCGCCGATCGCTGTCCCTCCTTGGGGAATACTCTGAGTGTTTAAGGCATCCAGGGCGATACCAAACGCGTTATAATCCATGGTCAACGGACATTGCAGAAAACTAGTGCCGGAGAAAGCGACCAATCCGACCTTGTCGGATTGAACTTGCGCCAGAAAGTCTTTGACCGCCAGTTTGGCCCGTTCCAACCGGCTCGGTTTGATATCAGTCGCCAACATACTTTTGGAGGTATCTAGCGCGAAAACAATCTCCAAGCCGCGTTGTTTAACTTCCTGCCATTGATAGCCCCATTGGGGACCGGCGATGGCAAGCACCAAAAAGATCAAAGCCAAGAAACGGGACAGCCATTGCCAGCGGAATTTAGCCACGTGCTCACCGGCAATCCTGGTCAGCAGATGATTCGCGGCAAACTGGGTCAAATCCAAATAATAACGGCGGTGGCACCAATAGAAAAAGACGCCGATGCCCAAGGGAATGGTCATCAAGATTAATAACAGTGGATTCGCAAACGTCATGGTAGTCTCCTGAATAGCGTATTGGCAAGGCAAGCTTCCCCGACAAGTAGTAATAGGCTCAAGCCCAGCAAATATGGATAGAGATCCTGATACTCCCGGTAGTGCGGCATCGCGATCCGGGTTTTTTCCATCCGGTCGATCCGTTGAAAAATCTCCCGTAACGATTGGGAGTCGGTCGCCCGGAAATACCTTCCGTTGGCGGTTGTGGCAATTTTTTTGAGTAACGCGTCATCCAGATCAATCTGGACATTTTGATAGTATTTCCGCCCCCATTGGTCGCGCATGGGGTAGGGAACCGGTCCGGTTGAACCGGCGCCGATGGTATAAACGGTAACCCCAAGCGCTTTGGCGGCATTGGCCGCAGTCTCGGGAGCGATTTCGCCAGCGTTGTTATTGCCGTCGGTTAATAAAATCACCACTTTGCTTTTGGCCTTCGACTCTTGTAAGCGGCTGACTGCGGTAGTTAAGGCCGATCCGATGGCGGTACCATCCTCGATCATGCCGCACTCTACTTCGGCAAGACGGCTTTCGCTCCAATCATGGTCCCAAGTGAGGGGGGAAAGGATATAAGGACGACCGGAGAAGATTACGATTCCGATCCGGTCGTGGGGCCGACGGACAATGAAATCATGGGTCACTTCTTTGACAACCGCCAAGCGGTTGACTCGCCCGGTCGCTCCTTGAAAATCTTCCGCCAACATACTGGTCGATACGTCCAAAGCCAGGACAATATCGACTCCTTCGCGGCGCACTAACGATTGCTCCACGCCAATTTGCGGCCGGGCCAAAGCGATGATGGCGCAACCGACGGCGCAAACTTTCAACCAAGGCAGCCGCTCCGACCAGCGGGCTTTCCAGTTAAGAGCGATTCCTTGAAAAACTTGGGTCGAGGCGTAGTGAATGGCACCGCGCCGTTGACGACGGTTGCCAAGAATGAGCAACGGCACAAGAAGTAGTAACCCTAAATAGAACGGATTATGAAACTGCATCAGTTGATACTCTCCTCAGCGACTGACTATCCTCAAGCGGTTCCACTTGGGTTTCCAGCACCAATTGGCGGATTCGCATCAGATCCTGTTGAGCGTTTTCCGGCAACGGGGTATGTTTGGCGAACTTGACCAAATCGGCGGAGTGCAAGAATTCTTTCATCATGAATTGATGTTCGAGCTTTAAATGTCCAGTGTTTCCGGTGATCAGAGCCAGAAATTCCTCGGTCGTCATCTCCAACGCCCTGATCTGGTAACGGGCTTCAATGTATTGTCGGGCGATCTCGCTCAGCTCGGAATAAAATTGTTTGAATTCCCGGTTTTGAACGAGCCCGGAATTTTCCAAAACCGTCAAGCGCCGTAGCGCCATTTGAACCGGGGATTCGTAAATTTTAGGCTCCACGACGGGCGTTGGTTCCGGTTGCGCCCGGCGTTGCCGAACGTACCGAATGATGCCGTAAACCGCCGCCACGATCGCCAGCAAAATCAGCAACCACCAGAGGTAAACTAATTGCGGCGGGAAGGGGAGCGGCTTTTTGATCCCTCTGAGCGGTAGTTTTAAGAGTTCCTCTCGCGACTGCCGGACCGGTAAAACCGAGGTCACGGCGATGGTCAACTGCGGCGACCGTTTCGTATAACGGTTCTTTTGGCGATCGGTATAAGAGAATGCTTGACCGGGTAGCGTGAAACGCCCAACCTTCCAAGCTGTCAGCTGCCATTGAATGGTTTGACGCGTCCCGTTAAAATGCCATTCCCGCTGAACGGTTTTGGGGGAAACCAATTCAAAGGGGGCAATTCCGTCCGTCGCTAGCTCCGGCGGGTTGACTCGAATACCGGGTTGCGCCTGAATCTCCAGCGTTACTTTGATTGGATCGCCGATATGATGAATGCCAGACGCCACCGTCAAACGGGATTTGACGGTTTCGCCCGGTTGCAGGGTGAGCGGGTTGAGAAGCCAAGTTACGCCGAACCAGATGATCCCCAACAGAGAGCCGCCGACAATCAGCCCAATCACCGTCCATTGCCAACGCGCGATATTTTTCATTGAGGTGATACGCTGTACCATCCTAGCCTCCATTTAATGAATGCGCCGTTCCCGCTTTAAAAAGAACTGTTGCAACGGTTCGAGATACGACTGATCGGTTTGGAGCTCGATATAATCGACTTTACTGCTTTTAAAAGCCTTTGTAACCATTTCATGCTGCTTTTGAGTGTTTTCGCGAATCCGGCGCTGAATTTGCGGATCGGAGGTGTCCACGAGCATCCGTTGGCCGGTTTCACGGTCGACAAATTCCATCAAACCCAAAGCGGGCAAATCCGCCTCACGCGGATCGCTCATCCGCAACGCGACCAGATCATGACGTTTGGCAGTGTTGCGCAAGGAGCGTTCAAAATCGCGATCCCAGAAATCCGAGAGCAGAAAGACGATGCTGCGCTGTTTGATCACTTTATTCACAAAGTCTAGCGCCTGACTGATATTGGTCCCGATGCCGGAGGGTTGATAACCCAAGATTTCGCGAATCACCCGTAAAACATGGCGCCGGCCTTTTTGCGGCGCGACGTAACGTTCGCAATGGTCGGTGAAGATTAATAAACCGACCTTATCATTGTTTTTGATCGCTAAAAAGGCGAGCAAAGCCGAAATTTCGGCGGCCAGTTCGCTTTTTAAACTGCCGCTGGTGCCGAAGGCTTGCGAGGCGCTAAGGTCAATCACTAACATAACTGTCAGTTCCCGTTCCTCAACATAACGTTTGATGAAAGGGCGGCCGCTCCGGGCCGTAACATTCCAATCGATCGACCGGACATCGTCGCCGGCATAATACTCCCGCACCTCGTCAAACTCAATCCCCGACCCTTTAAAGGCGCTGACATAATGGCCGGAGATGGCTTCGTCACTCAAATGGCGCATCTTAAACTGAATCTTTTTTACTTTTTTGATGATCTCTTTTGCAATCATGGCAAGCCTCGTTATCAGAATGGGGTTAAGTTCCGTTTTATGCTTCAGGGGACTTCGATGCTGTCAAAGATGGTTTTGATAAGCGTTTCTACCGAAATCTCATTGGCTTCGGCTTCGTAGCTGATGATGACGCGGTGCCGCAACACATCGGGTCCGATCGCCTTGATATCGTTAGGGACGACATAGGCCCGTCCTTGCATGAACGCATAAGCTTTGGCGGCAATCGCCAGGCTGATGGTGGCCCGGGGTGAGGCGCCAAACTCGATATAATCGGCCAGATCCAGTTGATATTGTTGCGGGTTGCGGGTGGCCATCACCAGATTGACGATATAATCTTTGATTTTTGCATCAAGATAGATCTGATCAACGACGTTACGGACAGCCAAAATCTCGGCCGGAGTAATTACCGGTTGGATTGGTAAGGTTCGCGAGGTCTGCGCCATCCGTTCCATGATCAATAATTCATCGTCTTTGGTGGGATAACCAATGGTCAATTTGAGCATGAAGCGATCCAGTTGCGCTTCGGGCAAGGGATAAGTACCATGTTGTTCAATCGGATTTTGAGTGGCTAAAACGATAAACGGTTCCGGCAGGCGATAGGTCTGGTCGCCGATGGTCACCTGCTTTTCCTCCATCGCTTCCAACAAAGCGCTTTGCACTTTGGCCGGCGCCCGGTTGATCTCATCGGCCAAAATGACGTTAGCAAAGATCGGTCCCTGTTTCGTAGTAAATAAGCCGGTCTGCGGGTTGAAAACCAATGTTCCGACCAAGTCCGCCGGCAACAAGTCCGGTGTGAATTGGATCCGCTGAAAATTGGCTTGAATCGCGGCGGCCAACGACTTAACCGACAAGGTTTTTGCCAGTCCCGGGACTCCTTCCAAAAGAATATGTCCATTGGCCAGTAGTCCGATTAACAAGCCGTCGATCAGTTTTTCCTGACCGACAACCACCCGGCCCACTTGTTCCTTAAATTTGGGAATAAACTCTTTTTGGCTCTGAATTGCCTCGTTGATTGTATTTAGGCTTTCCAACATCTTTGAAACCTCCGGATGATTATTTCCGCGTCGTAGCAATCGCCGCGCAAGACAGTTCACAAGATTCAGGGCGATCTATTCGTTACAAAACCAACAACGGATTGACGAACGGTTTGGTTCCAAATATTCCAATTCCGTCAATTATCATTGTACAACGAGAGTTTAAAAAAGTAAAAAAATAATGGCAATTGGTTGCCATTTTCGAAGATAAATAAATTGCAAAAAAATTAGCAATATTTTATGCGTTTTTTCGTAGGAAAATTCCAATAAAATGTCGAATTATAATATACATGGAAAACTATGAATAAATAGTCGTTTCATTTGATTAAACGGATGTTTGATTTCTGGGAAAATGGGGTGAATTGGTAAATTGACTACGAAACGGGTTCAAGTGAATGCCGATATGAGTCTGGAAAACCTGGTGGAATCCGTTGTCTATCATTCGGCGGCACAAGTAATTTTGGAAGTCCCTGAACGGCTTCGCTTGGTATGTGACGAAGTGAATTTAAATTTATTGAAAATGTGTAGTGAGGAAGCTTCAAAAGAACTATTGATTCAAACAACCGATCCCTTGCTCCGGTTGTTAGCGCAACAAGCCGGAATCCCACTGGTTGAACTTCAGGTTGAACCGGCGGCGATTCCGACCAAGCCGGCGACGGATGGAACGGACGTTGTATCCGAAACCATCAATATCAATACGAATCCATCGCCACCGCTACCGAAAACTGATTCTTCGCCACCCCCGGCGCCTCAACCTGTAATAACGGCGAACCCGCCATTCCAAAATATCCAATCTGCCAATGTAAAATATCAGGAGCTTCCCGAAACCATCCTACCGCAGGAGCCAGCCACACCATTGGATCTGCTGTCCGTCAATCCAAGAAATCATGATATTTTAACCGCCACAATTTTACCGACCGCTCCGCGCGAGCCAGAAACGGCGGTGATGTTTGATCAGGATCAGCCCAAGATTGAGGGTCGGAATTTGGCTCCCATTCATGATTGGAGTCATGACGGTCAATCCGCTCAACGTTCGCACAATTATGAAGATCTGATTGCTGTAAATACGGAACCGTTAGAACCGTCGGCGCAGTTCTCGACAGCGGAATGGCAGACTCCGCTTAATTCCTTTTATGTTGATCCGCTAATCGCTGCCAATCGTGACTTGTCAGGGCCGGCTCCGCATAAAAACGGCGAAAAACACCTTGATAATCAGCAAGCGTCATTCGCAAAAACCAAACCACCCCGACCGAGTCTTAACGTATTACCCGCTTTGGTCGTTGGAATCATCATTTTGCTTGGTTTAGCTTTGGCCGGTTGGTGGTTTATGATACCTCAGGCCACGGTGGTCATCGCTCCCAAAGAGGAGACCCTCAGTTTTGTGTTGGATCTGCAAATCGCCACCGCAATTGAAGAAGCCAATTATGATAAAGCGATCTTGCCGGCGAAACGGATGGAGAAAAGTTCCCGATTGGAACTGCAAAAAGATATTGATTCCTCACGTACGGTTGGCGTTAGCGCGGCTAGCGGAAAGGTGACCTTGGCCAATCGTTCCGCGCAGAACATCCTCCTGCCCCGCGGGACAGTTTTAACGGCTGCTTCCGGAGTCCGGTTTTTAACCGATGATGAGGTGGTTGTTCCCAAGAAAACCATCCAGTACCAAGGCGATAACGCCGGAGAAGCATTCGGAATGAAACAAGTCACTATTACGGCTGAATCAAAAGGCAGTAGTGGAAATCTCCCTCCCAATTCGATCGTGCGGGTGGAAGGCCGCTATCAGAACTCTTTCAAAATAATTCAAATGGAATCAACCTACGGCGGTGCCGACGCCCGTTCGAGCGTGGTCACGCCGAATGACATCAGACGTTGTGAAGCGGAAGCGCGGCAGCGGGTGGTCTCGGCCAGTGCGGAGCAGCTTGCTTCACTGATGTCCAAAGATTATTTGATTCTTCCTTCCTTGACCAAAAGTGAAATTATCCGCATCGCCACGACCCCTGCCATAGGCAGTGAGAGTAAAACCGTAACGACCGAGATTGAGTATAAAGCAACAATTTTAGCGCCCCAACAGGCCGCGGTTCAACGATTGATCACCGAACGCTTTGCCAAGCGCTTGCCGGAGAATTTTCAGACGGTGACCGGCTCGATCGAACTGATCGAGGCCCGGGTGATCGCCGCCGATACTCAACAGGCTAAACTGCGGTTATACGGCCGAGGCAGAATTCGCAGTGATATAAATGCCGATCAAATCGTCGAGTTCATTAAAGGGAAGCCGCTGGATCAAGCCCGGGAAATGTTATCGAAGCGAGCGGACATCGCTACCTTCGCCATTGAACTTCCCACCGGCCATCTAACACTCCCGGAAAATGTTTCGCAAATTAAAGTGGTTCAAAAATAATCAAGTCTGGGGATTGGGTTATTCGCTACAATTGTGATCAATTTGTAAGCAAACGATTGACACAATCATAAATTTAATTATACTTAAGTTATAATCAAATTTTCACGGTGATGGAGTTCACCGCTAACCGCCGTTAGGCTAATGACTCCTGTGCAATTGCTCAGGGGTTTTTTTATTTTAATTTCCAACTAAACGATCATGGAGAGAGCTATGCTTACCAATGTGCTATGGATTATTGTTTGGGGCGGGATTGGGTCCGCCTGCCGCTATTTATTATCGACCATGGCGACCAAATGGTTTGGATCCGGATTGGCCTGGGGAACACTGGGGGTAAATTTGATCGGTTGTTTTTTAATCGGGCTGGCTTATTCGCTGATCGAACGGCATTTACTGCCACCGTCCTCCCGGGTGATCTTTATGACTGGTTTTGTGGGGGGGTTAACCACTTTTTCCGCCTATGCACTGGATAGTGTCAATTATTTTCGAAATGCCGAGTTTGTCGCCGGTTTCTTAAATTTGGCCGTCAATAATTTCGGCGGATTACTCCTTGTGTTAGTGGGGATCTGGGTTGGGCGACTTTAAGTCTGTGACGAGAAACCGTTTTTCGGCAGCACCCGGGAGATTGAAAAGGAGATGTTGGTTTGAACGACCATAACCCATTGCTTCAAGCCGGTGAACACCTGGACCGTCTCGGCTATCAAGGACTTTCGATGATTCAAAATCCGTCGAAGTTTAAGTTTACGATGGATGCGTTTCTGCTTACCGGATTTGTCACTCCAAAGGCGGATGAGAAGTTAATTGACTTAGGAACCGGGAGTGGGGTGTTAGCGCTGCTTTTGGCAGGCCAAGACGGGGTGCGGCAGGTTGTTGGAGTTGAAATCCAACCGGAATTGGCGGAACTTGCCCGGAGAAATGTTCTTTTAAATCAGCTTGAAACCAAGATCACGATCGTCGAGGCGGATCTGCGAGAATTGCCGGAACATATCAGCCCGAATTCGTTTCATTGGGTGATCGCCAATCCCCCGTATTTTCCGGTTGCCAGTGGCGTGGTCTCCGGAAACGCGGCGTTAGCGCAAGCGAAATTTGAGCTTACCTGCAATCTCGACGATCTGTTGCGGGCGATGTCCAGGTTGGTCAAGGGAAACGGACGGGTTTCCCTGATCTATCCTACTGAGCGGTTGGCCACGCTGTTGACCAAATTGGAACAGCATCATCTCACGCCAAAACGCCTCTGTTTGATCCATAGTTACACGCATAGCGCCAGCAATCTCTGTCTGGTGGAAGCTCGTCCCGGAGCGAAAGCGGGCGTGACGGTTTTACCACCGGTCTTTATCTACCAAGCAGAAGGTGTTTATTCTGAATCAATGAATCAAATTTTCCTCGGAAAGAAATTCTAATAGGAGAAATGCAAAGCGTTTTTTGCAGTTTCAATCTCCCAGCCGAGGTGTCCTATGTCCAACTGGCAACCGCTTTATAATCCGCGGCTGCAGCGAGCTTGCGCCACTCTTCCGGGTAAAATTTTTAAAGAAGAACGCTGGTATGCGGATCGCGGCACGGAACAGCAGCTGATTTTGGAGGATTCATTGCAGTTTGGCAATCCATCCGGCCAAACTTTTTTATCATTCAATCTTTTTCGACCCGAGTCCCGCCCGGGTTATTTTTATTTCATCCCGTTATTGGCATTGGAACAGCCGGGATTACTCTTCCAACGCGAACACTTCTTTGAAAACGAAGGTTTTTTCTTTTATGACGGAATTGCCACCCCGGAGTATATCCACTTAATTGAAGACTTGTTGGCCAGGGGTGGAGTCTTCAACGCGTTGCGCGGCAAGTTTTATTTCAAGCCGCTGGGCGGTTTTTTTGAACCCGGTTTTGCAGTCCACGGTCGTTCGAGCAATTCCCTGTTATTTGTAACTCATCAATATTTAATCAAAAATTACCGGCGGCTCTACCCGGGCGCCAATCCCGAGCTAACGCTGTACTTGGCTTTGACCAAACTGCAATCGGACGAAGTTCCGGCAATTTTGGGAAGTATTGTCTATCAAGCATCGCAAGAGTATACGCTGGGCATTGTCCAGCAATTCATTGCGAATCAGGGCAGTGGTTGGGAGGTTTGGGGGGAATTGTTAGCCCAAAGCGACGCGAACACCGAAGAAATTTTGTTTCGACAAGCGTACCGGTTGGGGACGGTGATGGCGGGTCTGCACCGCAAATTAGCCCAGATTGCTCGGGCCGAGCAAAGAATTCAGCCACTGACCTTGGAAGGCCTGCGGCATCGTTTTCATGCCTTCTTTGATGGCCTCAGTCAATATTCGGAAATCTTAAAAAGTCATCACGGGCGAGTGATAGCAACTCTGCGACAGTTTATGGCGGAGTTCAGCGAGTCCGATTTGGGCCAGCAATTCCGGATCCATGGCGACCTTCATCTGGAACAAGTATTAAAGACCGAGCCGGGTTGGAAAGTGATTGACTTTGAAGGGGAACCGCTTAAAAGTATCGTTGAAAGGGAAAACTATGATTCGCCGTTAAAAGATTTGGCTTCGATGCTCCGCTCGATCAGTTACCGGGTCTACACTATTTCTCAGGAGCCAAGTTGGGTGGCGACCAATGAAAATTTGCTTGTTTCCGGTTTAGTTAACGGCTATCTCGAGACCTGTCAAGAGTTAGGCATTGATTTTCTACCCTGCTCCGAAAGTTTTGCAAAGCTATTGCTCTTTTTCCAAGTGGAACGCGTCGTTTATGAATGCGATTATGAAATGAAATACCGTCCGGACTGGTTAGACGTACCGTTGCAGGGACTGCTGGCGCTTGTCGGTCAGATGGAGACAATGATGAAAAGAGAGGTCTGTCCATGAAAGCTGCGTTATTCACCAATGAGTTTCCACCTTATATTTATGGTGGCGCCGGTGTTCACGTCGATTATCTTTCGAAAGCTCTGGCTAAGCTGATTGAGGTCGAAGTCCGGGCGTTTGGGGATCAAAACCAACAATCGGGAACGCTCCGGGCGATCGGGTTTCCCGGTTGGGATTTGTTGAAAAATTCCGATCAACCGTTCGCGAAAGTACTGCAAACTTTGGCGGTGAACTTGGCTTTTAACAACCAATCCCTTCAGGCGGATATCGTCCATTGTCATACTTGGTACACCTTTTTTGCGGGGTTTCTGGCGAAATCGCTGTATTCAATCCCACTGATCGTCACCATGCATAGTCTCGAGCCGTTACGTCCCTGGAAGGAAGAACAGTTGGCCACCGGCTATGCCTTAAGTTCGTGGATTGAGCGGACCGGAGTTTTGGCCGCAGACCGGATTGTAGCTGTCTCCGAAGAGATGAAACAGGATATCCTCAAGTATTATCAGGTTCCGGCGGAACGGGTCGTGGTCATCCATAACGGCGTCGATCTCGAACAATACCAACCGATCGCCGACCGTAGTTATCTGGACCAAAAAGGGATAACTCAACCGTATTTGTTGTTTGTCGGGAGAATCAGCCGGCAGAAAGGGATTTTTCAATTATTGGACGCCATGGCGCAATTACAAGATGTCAACGTGAAGTTGGTTTTATGCGCCAGCGCGCCGGATACGCCGGGCTTGGAAGCGGAATTGCGGGCGCAGGTCGGCGCTAACCCGCAAATCATCTGGATCAACGAGATGGTGCCGAAACCTCAGGTGATTCAGTTATATTCGCATGCCAGCATCTTCGTCTGCCCGTCGGTTTATGAACCGTTCGGAATTATCAATCTTGAAGCGATGGCTTGTCAAGCCCCGGTTGTAGCGTCAAGGGTCGGGGGGATTAAAGAGGTGGTGGTTGACGGCGAGACCGGACTGTTAGTGCCGCCGGATCACCCGCGGGAGCTGGCGGCAGCGATCCGGCGCCTGCTGAACGAGACTGGATTGCGGGAGCAGTTCCGCGCGCAAGGGCGGAAACGGGTTGAACAGCTTTTCAGTTGGCAGGCGATTGCCCGGCGTACCGTGACCTTATACGAAGCTGTTCTCAAAACGAGTGCTTCCGAAGGTTTACTGAAAGTGTAAAAAAATAGGACTTTAGCCTTATAAAGCATTCACCCGTTCGACCGATATATATTTTGTAAGAAGCAAGGATGCTGTTTACCGCCACGGAAGGCGGATTATATATGAAACCATGGCGGGAAAATTCCCGCTTTTTTTATACATCGAAATAAACATTGTAGCGCAATTTGAGTTTGCAAGCGGTTATACCCGTCGTACTTATGCTAAAAACCTAATCCGGCCTCATTGCATAAAATATTGCGGAGGTGGGATGGATGGAGAATGAACGGTGCATACGCCACCGCATCGATTGGTTGACCGGGTTAATTGCTTCATTGAGCGGCACCAGCCGTCAATTGAGTTTAACCGCGCTGGATCTGCAATCGTTGGCGCTTACGAAAAAACATCAATTGGAAGCGGCAATTGATCGCGTCGATGATCTAGGCGATATTATCACCCAATTGATTCGGGAATTAAAGGCCCAGATCTGTCCGATGACCCAAAGCATTCGAGAGATGACCTTTGAAGACCAAGACCCTGGGTGATACGTGATCATTGGTTGTTGACATCGGCGACGATCATCAGAACTGTCCTAAAATTTTATTCGCGACAAAGAGAGGAACGGACATGAAAAAAAAAGTATTAATCGTTGACGATGCGGTAATCAGTCGCATGTTTCTGAAAAAAATTTTTGAAGAAGGCGATTATGAAGTCGTTGGCGAAGCCAATAACGGTCTCGAGGGAATCCGCTGTTATCAAGAATTGCATCCTGATCTGGTGACAATGGATATCACGATGCCAATGATGAACGGAATCGAAGCACTACGACAAATTCGCCGGTTTGATCCGGAGGCAAAGGTCTTAATGTGTACGGCGTTAGGGCAGAAATTCCGGATTGCCGAGGCAATGGAAGCGGGCGCCGCCGCTTTTGTGGTGAAACCGTTTCAGAAAGACGCTGTGTTGGAAGTGGTACGGAAAATCATCAATTGAGCGAATTTTCTAAGTAGTCCGCTACCCCGGCACGCCGGGGGTAGCGATACGGAATAAAAATGATGGTGCCAATCTCGCCCGGCCGTAAACGACGGGGCTAGGTATAAAATCATTCGAAAGTCTCTCCAGGGTTCGGCAAAGCTTCGAAGCACCACCCAGCCCGGAAGGGCTTGAGACAGTTTTCAACTTAGCCCAGACCTTCAGGTTTGGGCGGACAGAAACGCATTCAGTGTATTTTCTAGGTAGTAAGCTTGCTGAGTCGTTCGGCAAGCTGGATATGTGGATAAGTAAGCTTGCTAAGTCGTTCGGCAAGCTGGATATGTGGATAAGTAAGCTTGCTAAGTCGTTCGGCAAGCTGGATATGTGGATAAGTAAGCTTGCTGAGTCGTTCAGCAAGCTGGATAT
>JAEYPR010000020.1 GCA_023410535.1 Bacillota bacterium
GGGCAATATCTTGGATAATTTGATGATTCACTTCGGAGATCGGGTTAAAATCTCACTTTAAAGCTCTCAATTTTTATGAATGTATTTATTTGGTGATGGACTTTACACGATTTTAGCTGCGCTTCCCGAAAATTAAAAGGACCATCCGTACGTTGGATGATCCCCTGCAACGATAATCATGATTATGGGGTGAACCGTCGAAAAAAACCTGCAATTCAAGCTCGTCTTCCCTCTCCTCTGAAAAAACGCTTCGAACCACGTCGCAAGAGAGGGACCAGGGGTGAGGTCGGAAGCGACATCATGAACCTACTCTCCTAAATCCTTACCGTCTGCAACAACTGGCTCCGCCGCCTCCGGCGTTCGCCTGGTATTGGGAAACCTCGCGCTGGATGGCGGGAATATCGACCTGATTGCGGTCGGCAACCGTTTTCACGTACGCGTTGATCATGCCCATCCAACACTGGAACGTGAAGTCTTGCGATATCTCCAACGCCGGCGTCTCCAATTGGCCGGCGCTCAGATCCAGTTGCCCGCCGTAGTCTGGAAACGCTACCACATTGTTGCAGGAATTTAATTTCTCGGGAATAAATTTAAATTTGGCCTTCATTCCTTTTTGCAGCACCACGACGGCCGGAGCAAATCCTTCGTCATTCACCGTGATGGTTACTTCCTGAATCCCGTCGACAACCGGCGCCACTTGCACCTGATCGGCGGGGATCCGGCCATTTTGGAACTTGGTGGCCTTCGCTCCGTCGCTGCAACAACTGCCGCCGCCGGAAAGATTAGCGCCCGCGCCGTTGTTGTCAGCTTGCAGGTCATTGGCGGAAACATTGGCAACGTCGGGAACCACTTTGATATAACTACTGATCATCCCCATCCAACAGGTGTAGGCGACCATTCCTTCCCGATCGGGCGTAAACTCAATGATGTTTTCCCCCGGCACCAGTCTTTTTTGGATATTGTATTGAGGAACTGTTACCGGGTTATTACAGCCGTTGAGATCGTCCGCAGTGACTTTGATGATCCAGCGGACCGGAATGCCCTTTTGGACCACAAACGGTTGATAGCGTCCTGACGTAAAGGTGGTAGTGACGACTTGAACATTGCCTTCAATCCGGGCGACATTCGCGTTTTGCTGAGCGATCGAGCCCGGAGCGGCAATCGAGACTCCCGACAGACTCAAGCCCCGTCCCAACATCACAAAACCCAACACCATCACCAATACCGCGCTGACCTTTACCATCCGGTGGGTAAATTTCCGGCTCAACAGCGTGCTGACGGCGCCGAAGCCAAACATCAGCGGCACCGTGCCGATACTGAATAAAAACATCGACAAGGCGCCGGCCCAAAAACTGCCGGTTCCCAACGCGTATAACTGCATCGCTTGCAACGGTCCGCAGGGCATTAAGCCGTTGAGCAAACCGACGATAAACGAGCCGCGTTTGCCGTTATTATTGTAAATTTGATTGCCAAATACTTTCGGCATCCGGATCGTCAGCCGTTGCAGCCACGGAAAGGTTCCCAACATATTTAAACCCATGATCACCATAAAAACGCCGCCAACAATGGCGACAATCCCTTTGGCCGTTCCCGAGAAGCTGACCACCGCGCCCAACGCCCCGACAATCCCGCCGACGACCGTATAAGAGACAACCCGGCCCGCGTTATAGAGCAAGCTGGGGCGCAATTTGGCAAACTTGGATTCGGTCGGGTCCGTCGTACCGGCGATGCTTTGGGTGAGGTTGATACCGCCGCACATCGCGATGCAATGCAAGGACGTGAGCAAACCGATGACAAACAACATCCCGTAACCCATCGACTGGTCGACTTGGGGAATAAAGTTGAACCCGACGGTCGACTTGATGATCATATAAAGCGCAAACAAAATGATGCCAATCCCCAGCAGTTGATTGACGGAACGGAACCGTTCCCCCGCGGCGGATTTCGCTTGGACCGGATCGCCGACCTCATAGCCGAGTTTGACAATGCGGGTTTGGATCGTCTCCAACTGGATTAAAGTTTGATTGAATTCCACCTTCACCTCGGAGCGGGCTAAGGAGACCGTAACCGCCGTCACCCCTTCCAACTTGCGCAGACTGTTTTCAATCTTCAACTCACAGCTGGAACAGGTCATACCGCGTACCGTAAGTACCGCTGTTATGATATCGGGTTGCATCGCGTTCCCTCCAAAAAGACTTTCACTGCCGAAAACCGCCAATTACCGATTTTCTTGCTTGATCGGTTCCATTATAAACGGTTTTTATGAAGAAATCATGAAGACTGACGATTAAAGTATATCATGTTGGAGCAAATATTTGATAGAACTGGATTTTGGCAATTACGGTCAATTTAAAAAAGGGGGCTGTTCAGGTTTTACCAAAACAGCCGCCCTTTTTTACGATCACCGGATCGTCTACATTTTCATATCTTTCATATAGTCGTCATAGTTGCCGCCTTTTTGTTCCTTACTGTTCGCTTTCAACAGATCCGGAAGGGCCTTGCGGTTTTCGCCGCTGACGACCGCGATCTGCCAGTCGAACACCGTCTTGTTCTCCAATTCCGCCAGCGGAATGCTGAAATCCACCTTGTTTTGGTCCACCATGATCTCGCTGTTAAAAGCGCGGCTGGCTCCGGTCTTCACGTTTTTAACCGTCGCGCTCCATTTGCCGTTCTGATTGATGACGCTGACGATATAATCGGCGCCAATTTTCGGCCATTTGCCGCCGGTCGCCGGATTGGAGTCGGTATCGATCCCCACCATCCAGCCGGAATTCTCTTCCAACTTGGCGGGAAACGCCGCTTTGGTCGTCAGCAGGATGGTCACTTTCTTCGCAAAAAACAACGTATTGAGTTTCGCCGGGATCAAATAGTCCCGAAACTCTTCGGCTGCCGCAACTTGTGGCGAGGCCGCCTGATACCCGAACGCACCCAACGTCATAACCCCCAGGAATGATAATGCCAAAAACCGTTTCTTCATCATGATGAATCCCCTTTCGATTTGATAAAATTAAGACTACAACCCAAAGCAACTTAAGCCGTTAATGCAAATTGCACCTCGTTGCCATAAGGGGGTGAGTCACTCGATTTCCCCCATTAAATCGTCTCCACTCCGCCTTCCCGGACCAACGTTGTCAATGCCGGCTGACGCGCCAGTGACCGTTTCCGCCAGAGTAGATAGATTGCCGGGTACACCGCCAGCTCCATTAGAAACGAAACGAAGATTCCTCCCACCATCGGCGCGGCGATCCGTTTCATCATATCGGCCCCGGTCTCGGACAACGGCGCCCACATAATCGGCAGCAATCCCATAAACATCACCGCCACCGTCATCAGCTTCGGCCGGATCCGTTTGACCGCCCCTTCATGAATGGCGATTTTCAGATCGTCAAGGGTGGTCATCTGTCCTTTTTTGAGCATCCCTTCATAAGCAAGATCCAAGTAAAGCAGCATGAACACTCCGGTTTCGGCATCGACGCCGAGCAGTGCGATGATCCCGCACCAGACGCCGATCGACAGGTTGTATTTGAGCAGGAATAACGCCCAGACCACGCCGATCAACGAGAACGGCACCGCCAGCAGGATCATGGCCGTCTTGACATAGGACCGGGTGTTGAAATAGAGCAGGAAAAAGATGAGCAACATGGTTAAGGGAATAATCAGCATCATTCGTTCCTTGACCCGCTCCATCGACTCGTATTGGCCGCTGTAGCTGATGACATAGCCGGGCGGAATCTTGACGTTTTTGGCGATGGTCGCCTTCAATTCCGTGACATAACCGCCAATGTCGCGATTACCGGGATCCACAAAAACGTATCCCGCCAGGCGGCCGTTTTCATCACGGATCATCCCCGGGCCGGTAGTTAACCGAACCTCGGCCAATTGGGACAGCGGGACTTGGACCCCATCCATGGCCGTAACGTAAACCTGTTGCAGTTTCTCCACCGTGTCCCGTAATTCCCGCGGATACCGCACGTTAATCGGGAAACGCTCCCGGCCTTCGATGGTTTGGGTGATATTTTCACCCCCCACCGCGTACATCAGATTCATCTGCACGTCCGCCACGGACAACCCGTACCGGGCGATTTCTTCCCGGTTCAATTGAATATCCACGAAGTAGCCGCCGGAAGTCCGTTCCGCGTAGACGCTGCGGGTTCCTTTAATCATTGGCACGTGTTGTTCGATCTGCTTGCCGATCCGTTCAATCTCGGCGATGTCGTCACCGTAGATTTTAACGCCCACCGGGGTCCGGACGCCGGTCGTCAGCATATCGATCCGGCCTTTGATCGGTTGCGCCCACATATTGACTTGACCGGGAATCCGCAGTTCCCGCGTCATCTGGGCCAATAATTCATCATAACTGATCCGGTCCGGCCAGAAGAGCCGGAACGGACCCTTGAGAAATTCCGGCAACGAGCTGTACCATTGATGTTTCTCGCGCCATTGCTCCTCCGGTTTCAAAACGATGGTCGTCTCCATCATCGAGAACGGCGCCGAATCGGTGGAAGTCTCCGCCCGGCCCGCCTTGCCAAAGACCGAAGCAACCTCCGGGAAGGATTTCAAAATTTTATCCTGGACCTGCAGGATTTTCGAGGCTTCCGTCACCGAAATCCCCGGCAGAGTCGTCGGCATATACAGGATCGATCCCTCGTTCAGCGGCGGCATAAACTCGCTCCCGATCAGGAAAAACACCGGCATGCTCAAGACGAAAACCAAAGCGGCGATAATAATGGTCCGTTTCGGATATTTCAGCACCACGTCGATCACCGGCCCATAAATCTTGAACAGCGTCCGCGAGATCGGATGCTCTTCCTCGGAGTGAATCCTCCCGACCAACAACCGGTTGGCGATCGGGTTCAACCAACCCGGTTTCACCTTCAGTTTTTTCATCCGGATAAACAGCACCTGAATCGCCGGGACCAACGTAATCGCCAACAACGCCCCAAAAAACATCGCAAAATTCTTCGTAAAGGCCAACGGCCGGAACAACCGTCCTTCGATCCCCTCCAATGTGAAAATGGGCAAAAAGGAGACGCCGATCACAATCAGGGAAAAGAAGGAGGGCCGTCCCACTTCCTTCATGGAGTCGATCAGCACCTCGCGGTAATCGCCGCGTTCGCCGTGGATCTGCCAATGATGCAGGTGCTTATGGCCATTCTCAATCATGACGATGGAGGCGTCGACCATTGCCCCGATGGCGATGGCGATCCCGCCCAACGACATGATATTGGAAGTCAACCCCAGGTACTTCATAGGGATGAATGAAAAGAGCACCGCAATAGGCAAGGTAACGATCGGCACCATTGCCGAAGGAACGTGCATTAGAAAGATCAAAATCACCAACGCGACGACGATCATCTCTTCAAGCAATTTATTGCTCAGCGTCTTGATGGATTTTTGGATCAACTCGGAGCGGTCGTAGACCGGGACGATCTTCACCCCTTCGGGCAATTTGATCTCGTTTAACTTCGCTTTGACCTCTTTAATCACATTCATCGCGTTTTCGCCGTAACGCATCACCACAATGCCGCCGACCGCCTCGCCTAAACCGTTGTAATCAGCGATACCGCGCCGCATGTCCGGACCCATGCTGATTTTGGCCACGTCATTGACAGTCACCGGAATCCCGTTCATTGATTTGAGGACAATAGACCCGATATCGTCTTTGCCTTTGAAATACCCCCGGACCGTCACCATAAATTCACGGCCCGCGATATCCAACAGTCGCGCGCCGATCTCTTCGTTGGCGCCGCGGACCGCTTGCACCACATCGCCGACGGACAATCGATAGACCGCCAACGCGTTGGGATCGACCGTAATTTGATACTGATTGACAAATCCTCCGATCGAAGCGACCTCCGACACGCCTTTGACCGACTGGAGCGCGTATTTTAGATGCCAGTCCTGAAATTTGCGCAAATCGGCCAAGGAGTTTTTCCCGCTCTGGTCCACCAAAGCGTATTGGTAGATCCACCCCAAGCCGGTGGCGTCCGGCCCCAGTTCCAGCTTGACTCCTTGCGGCAGTTGGGAGTTGACTTTCGAAAGATACTCCATCACCCGGGAACGGGCCCAATACACGTCGGTGCCGTCCTCAAAGATGATGTAGACATACGAGAAGCCGTAATCGGAAAAAGCGCGGATATCCTTCACCTTCGGCGCGCCCAGCAACGCCGAGACGATCGGGTACGAAACCTGGTCTTCAATAATTTGCGGCGGCCGGTCCCAACGGGCGTACACAATCACCTGAGTATCCGTCAGATCCGGGATCGCGTCCAACGGAATCTGGTTGAGCGCCCAGATCGCCCAAAAAACCACCGCGACAACGCCGATGAAAACAAAAGTGCGATTCCGGGCCGACCATTCAATAATCCGTTCAATCATTTGATTTGGTCCTTTCCTGGTAAGATATAAGTTGAAATCAATTCAACTTATGAATCAAGGAAATATATCGCAGTCAAGAAATCGCTTAATGGCTCATCATATTGCCCGACGCCGCCTTTAATTGGCTTTCCGAATCAATAAAGAAGTTGGCTGCGCTGACTACTTTCTCGCCGACCTTGACCCCGGCGATTACCTCATAAAACCCGGCCGCGCGCCGGCCCAAGACCAACTCGCGCGGTTGGAAGTAACCGTCCCCTATACTGACAAAGGCGATTTGCCGCCCACCGCTGTCGATCACCGCTTCTTCCGGCAACGCGACGACCGTGCCGATCGGAACCTCGATATCGATATTGACATAGCTCTGATGAGCAATGGTTTTGGTGGCGTCCGTCAAGATCCGCGCCCGGATGCTCCGGGTCTCGGGATCAATCACCGTATCCAACGAATCGACGGTACCGTAGACTGTTTGTCCGGCAAACTCGGAACCGGTGATCCGGGCGCGTTGCCCCGCTTTGACATAGGGTAAATCTTTCTGGTTGATCTGCGCGTATATCCAAGACCGGGATGTGTTGGCTCCGTCGATCAAACTGTCATCGCTTTGCCCGCGGGCGATCAAACGATTCAATTGCGTTTCCCCATACCCCATGATCTGCAATTTCTTCCGGGCCGAATCCAACAATAGCTTCGCGGTGGTTTGACCGTCGTTCCCAGCGAGACTGCGATAATATCGATACGCACTGAGGAATTCCTCTTGCGCGGCATAGAGATCGGTATCGTGCGAAGTGGTCCCATAGGCGCGAATGGATCGCGTCAATGTTTGTTGATTGACGATCGCGGTTTTGACCCCAATCAACTGCTGTTTTCTGGGATCCAGCTGAATTTCTTTGTAGCCGGGAACATTGGCAGCTTCCGGCGTTGACTCTCCCATGTCCATGCCCGGCATCGAACCCATGTCCATACCGGGCATGGCGTCATCATCCCCCATCGTCATCACTTCCATCGAATCACTGTCGGCTTTGCTTTGGGGCTTGAAGTACCGATAACCGGCCACGCCAACCACCAATGCGATGACAACGGACCCGCTGATTAACGTTACTTTCCAAGTAGTCTTCATGATTTTTCCTCCCAACGTAGCGTGTTTGCCGTATAAAAATCAAGATAAACCCGTTCCTCCATCACTCGTTGTTTGGCTTGCTCCAATCCTGACTGCGTATCGTACAACGCCTGAAAGGTTTCAATCAATTCATTAAACCCGATCCGGCTAATCTGATAATCCTTTAGTGCCACATCAAATGCCTGTTGGGTGCCGCTTTTGATCGTATTTTGGTAGAGCAGCAACGCTTCGTTAGCCTTTTGCAACGCCAAATACCGGGCTTGAACAGTTTGGACGATCCGGTTCTCAACATCAGCGCGCTCCAGTGAAGTGGCTGCTTTCATGGCGTCGGCACTCCCGGCTAACGGACCTTGTTTGGTCTGATAAAACAGGGGCAACGGGATGGCTACTCCGACCGAATAGGTTTTATCGCCGTTATTCATCGTATTGAGCTTGGCTTGTAACGTAAAATCGGGCAAAGACTCTAAACGCATGGTGTTGGCTTCCGCTGTCATCCGCCGTTCCATCGCTTGTTGCATCAACAGCTCCGGAAAATTGGCCCGGACTTTTTCAGCGACGTCTTGCTCCGCCGGCAGTTTTCCCAATGACGCGAATTGATAGGTGAAGACCGTCTCCTTGGGGATCGCCTGACCCAACATGGCGGTTAGATCCGCAGTCATTTTGGCCCGCTCGGCTTCCATATTCAAGCGCTCCGTCGTTACCATGGCGCGCATGTTGTTGGTCCGGATAAACTCCGACAGCGTCGCTTTGCCGTTGGTGTACGCGGCGGCGATCACCGCGCCCAAAACCTCCAGCTGCTTTTGTTTCTTAGCTTCAACCGCCAAACGCGCATCCATCGTGGCGATTCCGTAATACATCAACGCAATGTCTTTTTGCAAATCCGCCACTTTCATGCGATAGGTCTCCCGGACGAGGTCCGCCTCGGCTTGCGCTTTGGCGGCGGACGCGTCCAACTTGCCGGGGAATGGCATCATCTGGATCCAAGAAAAAGCAAACCCTTGGGTCATTGGTTTCATGGTTGACCCGAGCGGATTATCCATTGATTCGATCATCAGTTCCGGATCCGGTAAACTGGTCGCGGGCGAAAGCTTTAACAGCGCGGCGTCGGCTTGTTTTTGGGCGGCTGCGATCCCGGGATTGTTCGCAAACGCCGTCGCAGTCAATGCCGTTAAGCCGGACGGTTCAGTACTTGGGGCCGCCGCCGCGACACTGCCTGCCAACATCAACAACAGCGTGATGCATAAATTGGTTTTAATAAACTTAAAAACCATAGCCATCTCTCTTTCCTTCAATTTTGATACTCACCTCAACACCAACACCGCGCGTGCGGTTGTTTTTCGAAAAATAAAGGCCATGGCCGATCGATTCGCTATTCAATCACCCAACAGCCTCCGCTCCATGAGGAGCCGCAAAAAGGAGCGTAAAATGAAAAACCTGACGAACCTGATTGCTGCGCTTACCTTGTCACAGCGATCAACTTTCAGTGATTTAAGCATACCGGATCAAGCTTAAACCAACCTGAAACCAACCTTAAAATAAACTGAGAAAATGGGAAACCAAAAAAGACCACCTGGTGTTACCAGCAACACCGGGTGGTCTAAAAAATTATTCAAATACCGTAATTAACTTGCCGCTGCCAGCTTTGGCAGGGTAACTGTCACGCGTAAACCGTGCGGATCGATGTTCGTCAATTGGATCGTTCCATAATGATAGGCCACAATCGATTTGGCAATGGCGAGTCCCAACCCCGAGCCGTTCATCTCCGGCGTGTTGCTGCCCCGATAGAACCGTTCCCATACCAGCGGCAATTCCGTTGGAAGGATTCCCGGCCCGTTGTCGTCCACCGCTAAAATCACCTGCCCCGCCCGGACTTCCAGTCGGATACCGATCCGCCCTTGGGAAGGGGTATACTTCAAAGCATTATCCAAAATGATCAACAGCAATTGTTTTAATTTATCCGGGTCTCCCAAAACATGCATATCGGGGGTCAGGTCGCAAGCGAAGCTTTGGTCGGCCGCCGTCAGGCGTTGCTCCAATCCGGAGAGGGTCTCCGTCACAATCCGGCTCAAATTGACTGGTTGCAATTGCAATGGAGTCTGTCCATCCACCCGCGCCAATAGCAAAAGTTCGTTAACCAAACCCGCCATCCGGTTCACTTCGCAACCGATCTCGTGCAACACTTGGACTCTTTCCTGCTCCGGAAGCCTCCGGGCCCGTTCTAAAAACTCCAGATTCGCCTTGATCGAAGTTAACGGGGTTCGGAGTTCGTGAGAGGCATCCGCCAAAAACTTCTTCTGGCTTGCGTACGAGACCTCAAGCGCGCTCAACATCCGATTCAACGCTAAACTCAACTCGCCGAACTCATCATGATTATCGCCAAAACTTTCGATCCGGCGGCCCAATTCTCCCGATGCCGCAATCTGCAACGACGCCCGGGTCATTATGTTCACCGGACGCAATGTCCGCCCGACAAAGATCCAGGATACATAGGAGCAAATGGCGACCGCCAACAACCAAATCACACCCATTAACAACGTTAATCCCGACAAAGTATTGCGAATATGCGTCAGCGACCGTCCGACCGCCAGATAAGCCGGATCACTCTGCGTATGTTGCAACCGGATGATAAAAATACGAAATGACTGATTCCCGCCAAAAGCGACGGTTTTCTCCAACGGTTTCGCGCCACGGTAACCCCGGGACAACTTCACCAACCGTTGGAGCTTAGCGACGACCTCCGCGTCTAACACGATCTTCCCGACGGGTTGAACTTTTTCATTCAACAATAACGAAAAGGACTCGGGCAACATTGCCTGATTGCCCCGGTGCGCTTGGTTCAAAGCATCTTGCCGGTCAAAACGGCCAAACTGTTCCTCAGCCCAGGATAATAAGGACTCGTTGACTTCCTGATTCAAATGATAACGTAACGATAAATAAAGTCCTCCGGTGAAAACCAGCAATAAAACCGCTAAAATCAATGCCTGCCAGGTTACTAAACGGTTCCGGACGGGTGATGCCATCGCCTACTCCTTTAAAATATAACCGGAACCGCGCAGCGTATGAATCAAACGTGCTTCTCCCGTCTGCTCGATCTTGTTCCGGAGATACCGAATGTACACCTCGACAATATTGGATTCCCCGCCAAAATCATAGCCCCACACGGTCGCTAAGATCATTTCCTTGGTGAGCAGGCGGCGTGGATTGGTGATCAGATAATGTAATAGTTGATACTCCGTGGTCGAAAGCTCAATCGAACGTTCGCCCCGGGAAGCCGTATGGGTTCCAAGGTCTAACGTTAAATCGGCGAACTGCAACCTCGTCAGTTCTTGCCGCACGCCGTTACGTCGCAACAACGCTTGGACCCGGGCCAATAGCTCCTCGTAGGCAAATGGTTTGATCAAGTAATCATCGCCTCCGCTATTCAAACCCGTTACCCGATCGCTAATGTCGTCCCGGGCCGATAAAAAAAGAACCGGCGTAGCGGCTTTGCTTTTCATCCTTTTACAAACATCGATTCCGGACAACCCGGGCATGGTGACATCCAAAATAACCAATCCCGGTTGAACTTGGTCGAACGTTTCAAGCGCAGTAACGCCGTCATTGGCAATGAACGTGGCAAACCCTTCATAGGTCAACACCCGTTTGAGCGAAGCGGCAATCATTGGATCATCATCGACAATCAGGATTGTGGTCTCCATTCTTCCTCCTGTTTAGTTTGGATAAAAACTTTATAGCAAATTTCCTTGAAGTTTTTATGAAGATCCGTCTTGGAAAAAACGCCCAAAAGACAAAAAGGTTAGGTGATTTTCATTCCCTAACCTTTTCAAAGCGTAAAAGCTGATCATTAATGTTCAACCAAATCTCCGGGGTGATAATTAAAGAATCGCTTGAATCACATCAAAAACCCACTGACCGTATTGTTTGGTCCCCGCTTGACTCAGATGAACCCCGTCATCGTATAAAAACGTTTCCAAATCGACATGGTTTTCCGCCATGTGTCGCGGCAGGTCGACAAACAAATCCCCATTATCCTCGGCAACTTGCCGGATGATGGCGTTGTAAGGATCCAGGTTGGCTTGATATGAACGGCCGTTCCCCTGATTAATGTACTTTTCGATTCGAGGCTGCAACCGGTGATTGATAATGAACACACAACGGCTGCCGTTGGCGGTCGCAATCCGCCGAAACTCCCGGATATTCTTTTCGAACTCTTGCGGGACAGCCCGCGGTACCCGCGCCCACCCCCGGTGATTGCTGTCGTTGATGCCGAATTCAATGATTAGGACTCCCGGTAAATCGGGAATAACCTCGCTTTCAAACCGGTCAAACCCTTGGGCGGAGGTGTTTCCGGACCGCCCTTTGTTGATCACCTCAAACCGGCCCGGTTGCCATCGATCCAATGCCTCCTGAAGAATGTCCGGCCAAGCGCCGCCTTCGTTGCCTTGGGTAATCGAATCGCCAAAGCAGATGATCCGTTCCTTATTCAGTTGTTTCATTTCCAAGATGATCGCTCACTTTCATTCGAGGAGTTGGTCATTTCACAATTCTCACATTGGTTCGGCAATCAATGAAAAAACCCTTCCTGGCCGTGCCGGCCAGGAAGGGTTTTTCGCGTCAAATCCGGTTAATTCCTGCGGTAAACCTCAATGACACCCATACTATCGGTGATGGTTACATATTGGCCGTCCCGGGTCAGAAAGATGGTCCCGATCTTTCCGGGTACCACTTGCCGGTTCCAAGTCTTGCCCCCGTCGCTGGTGGTCAGTTGCAACCATTGATTGACCGGTTTCAATTGACGGACGATGACGACCCCATGAGCGGCATCGAAAAACCGCATGGCCGCCGTAGTAGTATTCGTCGGCTTCAGATAATAATCAGCGGCATTCAGTCCTAAGGAAGTCTTCCACCAGGTCTTCCCGGCATCATTGGTAGAAAAGAGCATTCCGTTTTGGTCCATCAAACAACCGTCTTGAGCGGTCCTCAAGTCTACGGCTTTGATCTCGTTTACTTCGGCCGGGAGCGCGACAACCTGCCAATGCTGACCTTGATCGTTGGTAAATCCCAGTTTAATACTGTTGGCAACCCAACCGGTCTTTTCATCGATAAAACTCATATACCGGCAATGGGAGGGGACAAAACCGCCAAAATCCTGCGCGCCGTACCAGTTGGAGCCGCCATCGGTTGTGTACCGGATATTCGCGCCATTCCCGCTGCTCCAAGCTACTTTGTCATTGACAATCTCCAAACCGTAACGGCATTGCGATTGATTATTCCCTTCCGGCCAAGTTTTCCCGGCATCATTGGTATAATGGCTCTCACCGGCATATCCGACAGTGAGTCCAAACCGGTCGTTCTGAAATCCGGTCATCGTAACCGGATGGTCCACCGAGAATTGCAAAACCAAATTCCATCGCTCAGCGGCACTGGCCGAACTGATCAACATGAACAGCAAAACCGTAAAACCCAATCCTTTAAACCAAAACTTTTGTAAAAATCCCATTCCGACTCCTCCATCTGATATTTTCGGTAGCGTTTCTAGGTCTAATTGTAGTGGAGATCCTTGAAAGCGACTATGGCTGGAAAACAAGAATGCTCTGCAGATTTACAAATTGTTGAATGAATAATGAAACAAGTTTTTAACCTGTAATATGAGTTGGTCATAAAACCAAATCGTGCTACAATAGATGAAATAGACAACGTTACATGGAGGAGTATCAATATGTCCGAAAGCACTCGACAAATTGCCGAACGGATCCGGGAGGTACGCGAGATCGCGGAGCTAACTCCGGAAGCTGTCGCCAAGTCGCTTGGAATCCCCTATGATACATACGTTCAATATGAGACGGCTGGCAGCAATATCCCGGTGAGTGTCCTTTATGAAATGGCCCGCATCTTCCAGGTTGACCTGACCGAACTGTTAACCGGCAAACCGCCCCGGCTTCATAACTATTGCCTGATTCGCGCCGGCGAAGGAGTCGCGGTGGAACGTTATCAAGGATACCGTTTTGAAAGTCTCGCTTACAACTTTGTCAATAAAAAAGTAGAGCCGCTCTTGGTCGCCGTCGAACCTGAAGAGAATAAACAAATGAGTTTGGTGACCCATTCCGGTCAGGAATTCAACTTTGTCCTGGAAGGCCGGATCAAAGTGTTGTTAGCCGGGACGGAAATTGAGATGGCCGCCGGTGATTCGCTCTATTTCGATCCGACCCTCCCCCACGGCCAAATCGCGCTGGATAATCAACCCGCCAAGTTCTTAACAGTCATATTACATGAACAATAATTGATTTGTATCAATGCCGCAGAATCGGATAAAGGAGCCGAAAACCAATGTTATCTAAATTTCTGCCCCGGGAACATTTTGATTCCTATGAGGATTTTAAGACCAACTATCAAGTAAAGGTCCCTGCGAATTTTAATTTCGCCTACGATGTGGTTGACGCCTGGGCCGAATGCAATCCGGCCAAACAAGCACTGGTTTGGTGTAATGATCGCGACGAAGAAATATTCTTCTCCTTTCAAGATCTGAAACGGCTTAGTGACCAAGCCGCGAATTTTTTCCGTTCACTCGGGATCGGCAAAGGCGATGTGGTCATGATGATCCTGAAACGCCGTTGGGAATACTGGATTTGCACCTTGGCTTTGGAAAAAGTAGGCGCCATCTCCATTCCGGCGACCGCCCAACTGACCAAAAAAGATATTGTCTATCGTAACAATGCCGCCTCAGTCAAAATGGTTATCTCCGTCGCCGACCCGGAAGTGCTGGACAACATCGAAGCCGCGTTGCCCGAATGTCCGACAGTCATGCAAAAAGCCGTCGTCCATGGTAAACGCGCCGGATGGATTGACTTCAACCATGAACT
Organism: Bacillota bacterium; assembly: GCA_023410535.1. Lineage (GTDB taxonomy): Bacteria > Bacillota > UBA4882 > UBA8346 > UBA8346 > JAEYPR01. The sequence goes on from JAEYPR010000020.1 coordinate 14,353, forward strand.
CGAACAAGCTTCAATGATCTGGTCCCGGCCACTCGGCAGTGAACTAACGGGGGGAAGCGACCCGATGTTGATGTACTTCACTTCCGGCACCACCGGCATGCCCAAGATTGTGCTCCATGATTTCAACTATCCGATTGGCCATATTGTGACGGCCCATTATTGGCAACGCCTTGATGAAGACGGGCTTCATTTGACCGTCTCCGAATCCGGTTGGGCGAAATGCGCTTGGGGAAAAATTTATGGACAATGGATCTGCGGGGTAAGTCTGTTCGTCTATGATATGGACAAGTTCATTCCCGATTTACTGATGCAAAAGATCGCCAAATATCGGATTAGCTCGTTTTGCGCCCCACCGACAATTTATCGGTTTTTTATTAAGGAAGACCTGTCCAAATACGATTTTTCCAGCGTCAAAGTGGCCTGTACCGCCGGAGAGCCCCTCAATCCTGAAGTCTACCATCAGTTCAAAAAAGCGACCGGCCTCGATATTATCGAAGGGTTCGGTCAGACCGAAACCACCGTTTTATGCGCCAATTTCGAATGGATCAAGCCCAAACCGGGCTCCATGGGCAAGCCGTCTCCCCTTTACGATCTGGATATTATCGATGAAAACGGCCGTTCTTGTCCGGCCGGCGTCGAAGGCAATATTGTCATCAAAAACGCCAACCAAAACTTACCGGGCCTCTTCGATAACTATTACCGGGATGAAGTCGCCACCCGCCGGGTCTGGAACAACGGCGTTTATAATACCGGCGATGTGGCGTGGCGTGACGAAGACGGTTACTTCTGGTTTGTTGGCCGTTCCGACGATGTGATTAAATGTTCCGGCTACCGCATTGGGCCCTTTGAAGTGGAAAGCGCTTTGTTGGAACACCCTTCGGTATTGGAATGCGCGGTAACCGCCGCGCCCGACTCCATTCGCGGCCAAGTGGTGAAGGCAACCGTCGTCTTGGCCAAAGGCTGGGATTCGAGCGAACAACTGACCAAGGATTTGCAAAATCATGTCAAACATGTCACTGCGCCATATAAATACCCGCGAATTGTGGAATATGTAAATGAACTGCCCAAAACGATCAGTGGGAAGATCCGACGTGTTGCAATCCGCCAAAATGATCATCAAAATAGGGACGAACGTTGATTGTTGGATTTCACTCTTGACATTTTGCAACTGTCATGATTAAATTAAATTGATTTTTTCGAAACGAGGTGGAGTTGATGTCGGCCATGATTTTAAGCGTGATTTCTATGCCTTCTATTGCTCTGCCATGTGTCCAATTCTCGTTGTAAGCAATTTAAAGTTTACGTTGATTACGCCGTGGCAGAGTTTGCCGCGGCTTTTTTATTGCCTCAGATCAAGCTGACTCGCTCTTGATCCGGGTCTGTTTGGAGATACCTTAAGCCGCGTATTTTGCGCGGCTTTTTTTATTTTAACCGCTTAAATCAATCAAAGAAAGGTGAATCCGATTGAATCAGAATACGTTTAATTTATTAGATTTTCAAGCAATCCGCGATCAACTCGCCACTTACGCCGTAAGCGAACTTGGCCGAAAAATGATCGCCGAGTTAATGCCCAAAACACAACGTTCGGCGGTTGCGCTGACGCTTCGGGAGACCAGCGAAGCCAAGAACATTCTGAATGCCTCCGGCGCCCCGCCACTCTATGGTCTGGCGGATTTCAACGAAACATTTCAAAAAGTCAGTCGCGGGGCGGTGCTTGATCCCCTAACGTTGCAAGCGATTGGCGATTTTTTGCGCGGTTGCCGCAAAACCCGGGAGTATATGGAGAAACGGCTTGACCTTGCCCCGTTGGTTGCCGGATATAGTCTGGCAATCACTCCCCTGCCGCAGTTGGAGGAGGAGCTATCCCGGTGTATCGTAGACGGCACCGTCAGCAATGACGCCAGTCCCGAGCTACGCCGGCTCCGGAAAGAGCTTGGGCGCATCAAAGAGAAAATCCAAAGTAAACTCCAACACTATATCATGTCGCCCGAGTCCCGGGAATGGCTGCAAGAAACCGTTGTCACCCAGAAAGAAGGCCATCCGGTTTTGATGATCAAAGCGAGCTTCAAGCAGAAAATCCCCGGTATTGTTTTTGGCAGTTCCGGAAGCGGCAGCACCTTATTCATTCAACCGTTGACAGTGCGTCAGTTAAGCGACGAACTCAAACAATTGGAAGGCGCCGAACAGGAAGAGGTCTATCAAATCATCGCGACGTTGAGCGGCATGATCGGGGAGCAGATCCCTGCGCTCAATCAGAATCTGGAGATCATGGCCCAATATGACCTGGCATTCGCCAAGGCCCGTTTTAGTCGCGCCATTCAAGGCGTGGAACCGGCGTTGAATGATGATGGCCGGATCAACCTTCGCGAAGCTCGTCATCCCTTACTAGCGGGCACGCCGGTCCCGTTAAACTCTGCGATCGGTCACGATTATCGCAGTCTGGTCATTACCGGGCCCAATACCGGCGGAAAAACCATCGCCTTAAAGACCATTGGGCTGCTCACCGTGTTAGCCCAAGCGGGCTTGCATATTCCAGCCGCCGCCGGTAGTGAGATCGCAATTTTCGAGCAAATTCTGGCCGATATTGGTGATGGTCAGAGCATCACCCAATCATTAAGCACTTTCTCGGCGCACATCTCCAACATTATTGCAATTTTGGCGCAATGTTCGGGGAAAACATTGGTTCTGCTCGATGAGATCGGTACGGGCACCGATCCGATCGAAGGCGCAGCCTTAGCCACCGCCATCCTGGAATATATTCATGAACAAGGTGCTATCACCGTCGCCACAACGCACTACCCCGAGATCAAATCCTATGCGTTGACCCAACCCGGTTTTAAAAACGGCGCGATGGCGTTTGACCGTGACAAGCTCAAACCGCTTTACCATTTGATCATCGGCCAACCTGGGGCTAGTCAGGCCTTGTGGATCGCCGCCCGGCTCGGTATGCCGGAGACGATATTGCATAACGCCCAAGAGCGTCTGGGCGAGGAAAGTTCGCTCGTTAACTCAACCAAACAATTTGACGCAACGCGGCCCTCCACCCCAGCCGATCCGCTGCCAACAGCGGAGCAACGCGCCACGGCACCGGACAGTCCGTTGCCGACCGAACCTCCAACTCCAGAGCCGCCGGTAAAGACGCAAACTGCAACGGTCAATCCCATCAAAGTCGGCGACCGGGTGAATATCCCTTTCTTAAATGAACAAGGCGTTGTTTGCTCCAACCCCGACGCCAAAGGACGCATCCGGGTTCGAATTCAGGAGAAAACAATGGAGCTGTCGCTAAAACGGGTGAAATTATTGATCCCGGCCGAGCAATTGTATCCGGAAAATTATGACCTCAATATCGTCTTGCTCTCCAAAGAAGAACGGCGCCAAAAACATCAAATGGAGCGTAAACATTTGCCCGGAGTCTCCCGGATTATCGCACAGGATGAACAATGAATTAACCGAGGATATCTTTAGAAACAAAAAGGAACCCTGGTTCCGGCCAGGGATCCTTCTTGTTTCAATATTGATTTTATCGTATCAAGCCAAGGCTTTTTCCGACTGCTTCATCTCATACTCATCGATCTCCATTGCCAATTCGTCCCGGGTCAGGGTGGCTGTCCCCACTTTACGGACCACAACTCCGGCAGCGACATTGGCCAGTTTGGCGGCGAGAGCGCCATCAATTCCAGAAGCCAGCGCCAAGATCATCATACTGGCGACGGTATCGCCGGCGCCGCTGACATCGGCCACTTCGGCTTTGTTATAAACCGGAAGATGGTGGACGATATGTTCTTCGGTAAAAAGCGACATTCCTTCCGGGCCCCGGGTGATTAACACCGCCTGGCATTGCAGGGCAGCCATCATCTCCCACCCCGCCTGTTCCAACTCGACACGATTTCGGATCGGATATCCCACAAAATGCGATGCTTCTTCCAAGTTGGGAGTGACAATGGTCGCTCCGATAAACTTGCTCAATTGATAACGGGAGTCGACCAAGATTAATTTATGTTCCCGCCGGGCCAAGTTCATCAACTCATCACGCAAACCATTGGACAACATCGGTAAACCATAATCGGAAATATGGATTCCGTCAACCTGCTTCACGATCGACCGTAAACTTTCGCGTAAGAAGTCCCATCCTTCCGCTTCCAACTCTCCTTGAGGCATCCGATCGACCCGCAACATTTGCTGACGAACCGCATGTTCGGCGGCTGCCAAAATCCGCGTTTTCGTACAGGTAGGCAATTGACGGCTTGAAAATACGAGTTCATGATCGATCTGTTTCCGTTCCAGCAAAGTATGTAATTCTTCACCGATGGGATCGGTTCCGACAATACCGGCCAGGTATACTTGGCCGCCTAATTCCGCTAAATTATGCGCCGCATTGGCGGCGCCTCCCAGCACCAGGTGCTGTTCTTGCTGTTCCACAATGAGCACCGGCGCTTCCCGGGAGATTCGGGAGATTGTCCCTTCAATATACACATCGGCAATAATATCGCCAACTACTAAAATTTTCGGACGATCGATCCGTTGCAGGGCTTGCCGTAGTTCCTTGGTATTGAGCAATCCATCCACCTCTGATTTATTTCAACTTATATAAATCAAGATAATAATTTTATAACGGCTCCCAAATTTCCTGCTCATTTCCTAAATATTGTTGAACCTCGGTTTCGCGCCGATTCATAATTAGTAGTGGAACAGACGCAAATTGGGATCAATTGCAATGATCGTAGACGCTCCATTCTTTTTCCTTTTCAGAATCTCCAAAGCTGCTTCCGAATAACCAGGAGCAATCACTCCGTCGGAAACTTCCTTCTTTAACACCAGCGCCGTCCACTCGTCGACGCTATCACTAAGGGCAACCCAGCCTCCAAAAGACGACACCCGGTCCGGTCCGCTCCCCGCGCCCGCGCATAAGCCGCTGCCAACGGGGATAACTCCATGTCCGCTACAAAGTAGGCTTGAGCTAACGGCTCGCTTAGCGGGACTCCGACTGCTTGAATTTTCGGCATAAAAAAACCCGGACAATCAACAATCGCCCAGGCGGTCGGCTGACTAACAACCATACTCCCTGTGGTAAATCCACTTCCGCCAGTCGTACGATTGATCAACTATATTTGATTGGACTTAGACTTTCGCTAAAAAACCTGAAATTCCCGTCATGATCATCTGCGCCGCCAAAGCCGCCAAGATAAGTCCCGTAATCTTACTCAAAATCGTCAGTCCTTGTTTTTTGACCAACCGTTCAATGGACCCGCTTAAATAGAGTAAGATTCCGACACTAACCACAGCCGCCACTAATCCGGTGATTCCAGTGAACCGCTCCCAAAACCCTTGCAACTCCACCCCCATCACTAAAAGCGCACCGGTGGTGGCCGGACCGACGGTTACCGGGATCGCCAACGGGACGACTGAGATATCCTCGGAAGGGTCGCGGGACTGATCTTTATCCGAACCCAATACCAACGATATTGCCGACAAAATCAGCAACAGGCCGGTGCCGATCCGAAAGGAATCCAGGGTGATGCCGAATAATTGAAAGATATAATCACCGATTAAAAAAATGGTTAAACAGATCACAATCACCGCAAAGGTCACTTTGACCGAGAGGCGTTTCCGCACCTGCAATCCCAAATCGCGGGTCATCGATAGAAAAGTGGATAACAGAAAAAACGGGGTCAATAGGAAAAAAAACTTGATATAAATGTTGATAAACTGTGTTTTCATGCTGTACTCCAAACAGTAGTGAGGTTGAATACTGAACCAAGATCAATTTATTCAACAACCAGCGCAAAAATCCTGTCCGATACAGAAATGTAACATATAATTAGATAGTCAAACAAAGCATTTCACGGTATGTCAGCTCATTTGGTTTATTTGGCCGGTCTCATGTTGCGGAAGTGGAAAGCGGCATCGATCGTAAACTGTAAAAAAATTTTTATCAACAAAAGGCCGTCTTCATGAAGGAGACTGCCTTTTTTGGGAATAATAAAAAATGTTTGTTCGCCACATGTTAACCTTTCTTTGATTGCTATTACCCGGCAAAAAACGTATAATCAGTAAGCAAACAGTTTCAAGTTATTGGGTTTTGATCATTGATGCGATCTTCCGAAGCCTAAAAACGGCTTGTACATATTCGACCGGTTTTCGTAACTTATATGACTGTTTGACAATCAGGAAAACGCAAGAAGGTAAAAGCATTCCACTCTGCTTCCAAATTGTTAAGGCGTTTTCCCTAAGAAGCAAAGGATGAATGAATGAACAATCTAATCTTTACCGAACTAAACCTCTCCAAGGAGGTCCAAAAAGCTTTAGCTGAGATGGGGTTTGAAGAGGCCACCCCAATCCAGTCCGAAGCAATCCCTCATATTTTAGGGGGAAAAGACGTCATCGGTCAAGCCCAAACCGGCACCGGCAAAACTTGCGCTTTCGGCATCCCGGCCATCGAGCTGATCCAGTCGGATAGCGAAGCCATTCAAGCGCTGGTGCTCTGCCCTACTCGCGAATTGGCGATTCAGGCCGCCGAAGAATTAAAAAATGTGGCGCTTTACAAACGCGGTGTCAAAATCCTCCCAATCTACGGCGGCCAGCCGATCGACCGGCAGATCATGGCCTTAAAGAAACGGCCGCAGATCATCATTGGGACCCCGGGCCGGGTCATGGACCACATGCGCCGAAACACCTTAAAGTTTTCCAAGTTAAAAATGGTGATCCTGGACGAGGCCGACGAGATGTTGAACATGGGCTTCCGCGAGGATATCGACACCATCTTAACCGAAGTACCTCAGGAGAAACAGATGATCCTCTTCTCCGCGACCATGCCGCGGGAGATCATGGATCTAACCTCCAAATACCAACGCAATCCGGTTTTGGTCAAGGCGGTCCATAAAGAATTAACCGTCCCGCAAATTGAACAATACTATCTGGAAGTGCGGGAATTTGCCAAGATTGACGTTTTGTCGCGGTTGATCGATGCCAATAATATCAAGTTATCGCTGATCTTCTGCAACACCAAGAAACGGGTTGACGAAGTCGCCGCTAACCTTCAAGCCCGCGGTTATTCGGCCGAAGCGTTGCACGGCGATATGCGCCAGGCGCAACGGGATAAAGTGATGCAGAAGTTCCGTAACGGCAACCTTGACGTCTTAATTGCCACCGATGTCGCGGCGCGCGGGATTGACGTCGGCGAAGTCGAAGCGGTCTTCAACTATGACCTTCCCGGCGACGACGAGTATTATGTACATCGGATCGGCCGGACCGGCCGGGCCGGGCGTTCCGGGAAAGCGTTCACCTTTATTTATGGTCGCGAGATTTATAAATTAAAAGATATCCAACGTTACACTCGTTCTAAGATCGTGCCGTTAAAGCCGCCTTCGCTGATGGATGTTGAAGAGACCAAGATCAATCAGATCTTCGAGAGCGTTAAGACCGCCATCGCTGGCGGCCAATTGACTAAATACGTCTCTTATGTGGAGAAGCTGTTGGAAGATCCCGGTTTGAGCTCCGATGGCGAAAGCGACGTCACCACCTTGGACATTGCCGCCGCTTTTCTGAAAATGGCGCTTGGCCCAGGCAATAATCAACCTGCCAACGACGAGGTTGCCAATGACCGTCCCAAAACCGGTTCTGCCAAAGGAATGGTCCGCTTGTTCATTAACGCCGGAAGTTACGACCGGGTCGTGAAGAGCCACATCATTCAAGGGATTGCCGATAACACCAGCCTGCCGGAGAAGTTGGTCGGGACGATCAATATTTTTGACAAATTTACCTTTGTCGAGGTTCCCCACGAATATGCCACCGAAGTATTGACTTCGCTAAAGAATACTAAAATAAACGGTCGCCGGATCAACGTCGAGAAAGCTAACGCCAGCCGGCCAAGGACTTGAAACTAGCTTAGGCGGTCGCAAAAACCGGGTGATTATTACCCGGTTTTTGCTGATTTAACCCATACTTTCAAGCCATACGGGTCATGACTGGTATCAAACAAACCCTCTATATAAAGAGTGAGGTGATTGCTTGAAAATCCTCGCCAATCTGCTGACACTGGCCCGAATCGTTCTCTCCCTGGCCCTATTGGCAGTTAAACCCTTGACAGTCGCCTTTTTGGTGATCTATCTTTGCTGCGGCGTCAGTGATATGCTGGATGGTCCCATCGCCCGCCGCACCCAGACAGTCAGCAACCTGGGACGGCGGCTCGACTCTTTCGCCGATCTGGTTATGGTAACAGTCTTAATCGTTGTGTTATTGCCACTCCTCAATCTGACCCCGCCAATCATCGGCTGGATCGTGGTCATCGCCGTCATCCGCTTGTTATCCCTGATGGTGGTGCTACTCAAGTTTCATACCGTTGAAATGCTGCATACCTACGCCAATAAACTCACCGGTTTGATCTTATTTCTTTTTCCGATCGCGCTGACCTGGGTCCGCGTCGATTGGCTGATCCCCTTTTGTTGCGCCGTCGCGACCATTTCGGCCATCGAAGAATTGGCGCTCTTGCTTGTCTCAAAACAGCTACCAACCGAGCGGAAAAGTATTTTTGCGAAATAAAGTATCCAACCGTGCACACCAGGACAAACAAGGTGTTGACAAATGACAAGAAGGTTTAAACCGCCTATGACTCGGAGTAACCCAGTTAGACTCGAGATATAATCGTAAAACGGTTTTCTCCCAATCAAAAAGGCAGATCCTCACGAATCCGCCTTCATGTATTATCAGCTTATCCCATCAAACTTTATTATACATTAAACCGGAACAACGTCACGTCGCCGTCTTGCATCACATACTCCTTACCTTCCAACCGGACCAAACCTTTTTCCCGGGCCGCCGCATAGGTACCGCAGGCCATCAAGTCGGTGTAGCTGACAATCTCCGCCCGGATAAACCCTTTTTCAATATCGGAGTGGATTTTGCCGGCCGCTTGCGGGGCTTTGGTGCCTTTGGTGATGGTCCAGGCGCGGACTTCTTGCTTTCCGGCGGTTAGGAAGCTGATCAAACCCAACAGCTTATAACTCTTCTTGATCAGCTGGTCGAGGCCGGATTCCTGCAATCCCAACTCGTTTAAGTACTCCTGACGTTCCGCCTCGTCCAATTGGGCGATCTCCTCCTCAATCCGGGCCGAGATCATGATCATCTCCGCGCCGTCCTCGACGACGCAGGCCTGCAACTCTTGGACCAACGGGTTTTGCGCCGCGCCGCCGACCAGTTCGTCTTCGGCGACATTGGCGGCGTAAATGACCGGCTTATCGGTGAGTAAAAAAGCCTGCCGAACCACAGCCCGTTCGTCAGCGGTGAACTCCATCGCCCGGACCGACTGGCCGTTCTCGAGGCCGGTTTTGATCCGTTGATAGATGTTTTGTTCCGCTTGATACTGGGCTTTCAGTTTGGCGTCATGGGTTTTCATTTGGGCGTTGACCCGTTCCAGCCGTTTTTCGATCGTCTCCAAGTCGGCGAAGATCAACTCCAGATTGATGGTCTCCAAATCGCGGCGTGGGCCGACCGAACCGTCAACGTGGACGATATTGGGGTCCTCAAAGCAACGGACTACATGCACAATGGCGTCCACCTCGCGAATATGCGCTAAAAACTTGTTGCCCAATCCCTCGCCGCGGCTGGCCCCTTTGACCAATCCGGCGATATCCACGAATTCAATGGCGGTTGGGGTGATTTTATCCGGGTCGTACATGACGGCCAACTTGTCCAGCCGTTCATCAGGAACCGCGACAATCCCGACATTCGGATCAATAGTGCAGAACGGATAGTTGGCGCTCTCCGCCCCCGCTTTGGTGATGGCGTTAAATAAGGTGCTTTTGCCGACGTTCGGCAATCCGACAATCCCTAGCTTCAAATCAGTCATCCCTTCAATTCGGTAGATTCTTTATTAAATAGTCGCCGACGGCGAACGAGGTTTCATAACCTTTTTATTATAAAAGAATCTTGGGTAGAATACAAATTAAAATTTTATCCACTGCATCGATGCAAAAGGCAGCCCCCAAATGAACGTTGACGGTTCATTTAGGAGGCTGCCCGGTTGTTTGAGCCAATGTCATGAAGGTTCTCAGCGATCCTCGGAGAAGGTCAGCTTCAGATTGAGTTGCTTGTTATTCCGATAGATCAGGGCCTCCACCGTGTCGCCGGCGTGATAGGATTTCTTAATCTCATTGACGTCACTCATCGACCGGAGCTTTTTCCCCGCCAAGCTGACCAGAATGTCGCCCTTCTGGATTCCGGCGTTGGCGGCGCCGCCCCCGGCGGTGACCCCGGTTACGTAGATGCCGACCGGAATATTGTAATATTGAGCCAAGGCGTCACTGATATCCTGGCCGGAGATTCCCACTAATGGCCGGCCTTTGACGTAACCGTACATAATCAACTGACTGATAATCGGTTTGGCAGTGTTGATCGGAATGGCGAAACCCAATCCTTCCACGCCCGACTCGGCAATTTTAATGGTATTGATCCCGATCACCTGGCCCCGGGCATTGACCAAGGCGCCGCCGCTATTGCCGGGATTGATGGCGGCATCGGTCTGAATGAGGCTTAAGGTCTTATCGCTGGTCGTAACCGTACGGTTTAACGCGCTGATCACGCCGGAGGTGACCGAACCCATAAACTCCAGCCCCAGCGGGTTTCCAATCGCCACCGCCAATTCGCCTACTTGCAACTGGGAGGAATCGCCCAACTCCGCCACGGTCAAATTCGGCAGGTCGATTTTGATCACTGCCAGGTCGTTGAGGGCGTCGCCCCCGACGAATTTGGCTTTCGCCTGACGTTTATCGGGCAGAAATACTTCCAACGTAGTATTTTGGTTGCCGTACACCTTCGGGTCGGCATTTTCGACCACATGGTAATTGGTCATAATGTAGCCGTCTTTATTGATGATAATGCCGGATCCTTCCGCTTGGGACTTATTGTTCCCGCCGAAGAACTGCGCCCCCGGCGCCGTCACCGTCATCCGGATCCCAACGATCGACGGACCCACTTTCTTAGCGATCTGGGTCACCGACGACAACGAACCGTTAGACGCAGTGTTGACCGCCGGGGTAGCCTGGCTATCGCTGGAACCGGTTGAACCTAGTCCCAACACTGCCGTTTGCTTTTGCAGTTGTTTGGAAAAAATTACGCTGATTCCGACCCCAACCAACAGGCTACCCAGCATCGCACTGAGCACCATCAAGATAATTCCGGTTTTTAGTTGGATAGTTTTTTCGGTAAAGTTCCAGTTCATCCTAAGCACCTCACTTTTTGTTACTGCCATTGTAGTGCTTAGTTATGAATTTTTTATGGAGAATTGGGGAGGATTTTGTGAATTTGCACCGCTCACTTAATCAAGGTTATATACTGATACATCATCCAAAAATGACAAAAGCTGCCTAGCAATACGAAAAGATGAAAAATTTCGTGAAACCCAAAGACATCCGGGAAAGGATTAGGTTTCTTTAACCCGTAGATCACCGCTCCCACCGTATAAAACAAACCGCCGGCCAACAACCAGCCCATCCCGGCCAACGGCACCGTTTGCAGCAACGGCCGGGTGGCAATCGCTACTAGCCAACCCATGGCAATATACACCACCGTGCTTAACCAGCGGGGGGCATTTAACCAAAATATTTTTGTAAAGATCCCGATCAGCGCCAAACCCCAAATGCAACCGAATAGACTCCAGCCCCAAGGGCCGCGTAACGGAAGCAAACAGATGGGCGTGTAAGTTCCGGCGATCAGAAAAAAAATTAAGCCATGATCAAATTTCCGTAAAATCGTCGTTCCTTTGGGCGAAAGTGGCAGCCAATGGTATAAAGTGCTGGCGGTATAAAGCAAAATCATGCTGGCGCCAAAGATCGCGAACGCCACCACTTGCCACGCGTTACCGGCCACCGCTCCGCGGTAAACTAACAACACCAATCCCACGATGGATAAGAGCACCCCGATACAATGCGTCAGTCCGCTCAACGGATCTTTTAATGTTTTCTTTGCCATGTTTCCCCTCTAACTGTACGTCGTTTCTCAATCCACATTTTCGCTTTGTGATTGACGATCCCTGCCGGAGCCGGAATTTTTTTCATACCGCGTCCTTGACGCAAAGATCGCCCTTGCTTATAATGTTAGTAAAGTAAACTTACTAAATACGGTGAACCATGAAACTCGAAGCTAATTTGGTCTATATCGTTGAAATCTTTAATAAAATTCTTTGCGACGCCAAGGAAGCCGCTATTGGCCAGGCAGAGCTGGGCAAACTTACCCTGCCCCAATTCCGGTATTTGGAAGCGATTCACCGGTTAGGCAACCCCACCTTTACCGAATTAAAGGATTATTTGAACGTCACCAAAGCCAGCGTCACCTCGATCATTGATCGATTGATCAAAACCGGCTATGTGACCAAAATCCGTTCAGCCGAGGACTCGCGTTCGTACCATCTGCATTTGACCGCCAAAGCGCAACGGTTAATGACCGCCGAACACGAAGCCTTAGCGAAGCTGTTGGCAGAGATCAAAAAATACGTCAACGAGGACGAAGTGGAACAGTTGAACCGGATCTTCACCAAACTGGTCAACGGCATGCGTAATCCCTAATTATTTTTATTGAAATAGTAAGTTTACCAAACAAACATTGGCAAACGATCCCAAAATCAAAAGGAGGCCCCTCCCATGCGTTATCGCGAAATGCCCAACACCGGTGATTCCCTATCCATTTTAGGCTTCGGCTGCATGCGTTTCCCCGAAAAAGGAGGCCGGATCGACGAAGTCCCCGCCGAACAGTTGATTCTGCGGGCGGTCGCGGCCGGGATCAATTATTTCGATACCGCTTTCCCTTATCACAACGGTCAGAGCGAAACCTTCTTAGGCCAAGTGCTCGCTCGGAACGACCTACGCGACAAGGTAAAGCTTGCCACCAAATTACCGCAATGGCAAGTCAAACAGGCAACTGACTTTGAAACCTGTTTACAAACCCAACTCGCGAAGCTGCAGACCGATCATATCGACTATTATTTGGTCCATAATCTCACCGGCAGCAGTTGGGACCGGTTGGTGTCCATCGGGATCAAGCAATGGTTAACCCAAGCCAAACAAAGCGGTCACCTTGGTCATTTGGGTTTTTCATTTCACGGCACCTTGCCCGATTTCAAACGGATCATTCAGGACTTCGACTGGGAATTCTGCCAGATTCAATATAACTTCCTTGACGAAGAAAATCAAGCCGGTACCGTAGGATTGGAGTTCGCGGCCGCCCACGGCTTGGGGGTGATCGTCATGGAGCCGTTGCGCGGTGGCAATCTCGCCCGGAATATTCCACCGGCCGTCAACGGTTTGTGGGAACAAGCCGAGCGCAAGCGTTCTCCGGCCGAATGGGCGCTCCGTTGGGTCTGGAACCGCCCCGAAGTCAGCTTGATCTTGTCGGGAATGTCCACCGCCGAACAGCTAGCGGAGAATGTAACCATTGCCGCCACCGCCGCACCAAATGCCCTCTCCGCCAACGAACTAAATTTGGTGCAACAAGTCGCCCAAACCTACCGTCGTCTGATGAAAGCCGGCTGTACCGGGTGCCGTTATTGCATGCCCTGTCCGCATGGGGTCGACATCCCCTACTGCTTTGAACTCTACAATAATGCCAGTATGTTTGATCAAGGCAGCCGGGCGCGCTTCAATTATCTCTTTGCTTTGGGAGGAATCCTCAACGGCACCACCGGCTATGCGTCCCAATGCAAACAATGCGGTCAATGCCTGAAAGCCTGCCCGCAACACTTGGAAATCCCGACCCTACTCAAAGCGGTCCAACGCGAACTGGAACGTTGCTGGACCAAACCCATGGCGCGGCTGGCGCAAATATTTTTAGCCCGGCAAATGAACAAAATGAACCGTCAAGTTCAAACGGGAAATCACTCCAAAATACAATAATGTGGTGCCGGTTCCGGTTAGGAAAAAATAAAAAAGCTGCCATGGCGTTAACCCGGCAGCTTTTTGACTGTACAAATTAATGATAGCCCCAACTTTATTGGAGCGCAGCCACCAAAGCGTTACTAAAAACCGTCAGATCGCCCGGTGTTCTGGATGAGATGATGTTGCCGTCGACTACCAACGGTTCATCCAGATAGATCGCCCCGGCGTTGATTAAGTCATCCACCATATTCTCGGCGCAAGTCAGATCCTTGCCTTTCACCAATCCCGCGGAGATCAAGATTTGCGGGCCGTGACAGATGGCGCCGATCGTTTTCTTCAGGGCGTACATTGTTTTGACCAACGCTAAAACTTCGGGAATAATCCGTAAAGTCCCGGGCGCGTGGCCGCCGGGCAATAACAGGGCGTCAAAATCGGCAGCGTCGATCTCGTTGATCAACTTGGCCGCTTTTAGCTTAATCATTTCTTTCCGTTGTTCGACCGGGAGTTTGTAAGATAAATGGTCGGAAACTCCAACCATGATATGCTCCGGTTTCACTCCGGCTACGATTACCGTGGCTCCGGCGTCTTGCAGCGCTTGAATGGGTGTCATGAGTTCAAGATGATGATAGCCTTCATTAACTATTGCGACCACTTTTCTGTTTATTAACATGATGAGACCACCTTTCTGTTCTCTATTATAGAGAATTCCCGGTGGCCTTTCTGTGCAAAAGTTGCTTTATTCTATTGTTAACTTGCGAACATAACGCATATTTCCCCAATTAACCGCTGCTGTTTCAAAACGGGCGAACTTCGTGCCGAAAACCGCCGTTTTTTGAAAAAATGCGGCTTATTGAAAAGGATTTTCATCCCGGTAAAGCAACGCCGCCGGCTGGTTAAAGGCCACATCCGCTACGCCGAGCATTTTCATGGCGGCAAACAATACTTTTCCGGCATGGGCAAAGGCAACTCCGGCATGGTGCGGATAACGTTTGGCAATCAACACATGACGATAGAAACGGGCCATTTCAGAAACGGCAAAAACCCCGATCCCGCCGAACGATTGCGGGTCAACATCAATTACCTCGCCTTGGGCCACGTAACTTCGCAAGGTTGCTTCGGCGGTGCTTTGTAACCGGAACAAGGTGATCGACCCGGGACGCAGCGTCCCTTCCAGGGTTCCCCGGGAAATATCCGGTTCCTGGTCGCCCTCCAATAGCCGGTGCATGATCAACTGGTATTTCATCGCCGCATTCTTCATACAGCACTTCGGGGTATTCCCGCAATGGAAACCCATAAACAGGTCATTCAAACGATAACCGGCGAATAGTGTCGGATTCGCTTCAAACATATCTTGCGGCACGGAATTGTTGATATCCAGCAAGGTAGCCGGCAGGCCGGTCGCGCAAGTAATGATGTATTCGCTTAACGCCCCGTAAATATCGGTCTCGCACGCCACCGGAATGCCGGTGGCGGCAAGGCGGGAATTGACGTAACACGGTACAAACTTAAATTGCGTCTGGAAAGCCGGCCAACACTTATTAGCAAATACGCCATACTCGGAGGCGCCCAAATTGTTGCTGAACCAATCGGTCAACGTCAACTCATATTGGGCCAAACGCGGTAAGATCCCCGGGTAACCGTTTCCGGAACCCAGCTCTTCCGCCATCTCCTTGACCACCGCCGGGATCCGCGGATCGTTTTCATGGGCATTAAAAGCGGCAAACAAATCCAGTTCGGAATTTTCCATGATTTCAATTCCCAGATCATAAAGGGGTTTGACCGGAGCGTTACAGGCCAGAAAATCTTGCGGGCGCGGGCCGAAACTAAAGATCTTCAGTTTGGCGAGTCCCAGAAGCACCCGGGCGATATTTGCGAAGTCGCCGATCATCGTCGCAATCTCTGCCGGTGTGCCCACCGGATACTCGGGGATATACGGACGGAGCTTCCGTAACCCAATATTATACGAAGCGTTTAACATACCGCAATACGCATCGCCGCGGCCATGGATCAGGTTGGCCTGCGTCTCCTCGGCCGCCGCCACAAACATCGCCGGACCGCCAAACTTTTGCGCAAGCAAGGTTTCGGGACCTTCCGGGCCAAAGTTTCCGAGATAGACCACCAACGCGTTGACATTGGCGGCTGCCAACTCTCCAAGCGCCGTTACGACATCCATCTCATTTTCGACCGTGGTTTGGATTTCAACAATCTGAATCTCCTTGTCCGTACAAGTTTGGATAACCGCACGCCGCCGGCTTTGACTTAGCTCAACCGGAAAACAATCACGACTCACCGCAACAATCCCTAATTTGACCTGTGGAATATTCAACATCGCTTCAAACCTCCTCAAAATATCCATCGTTTGAAAAACTTACACAAATATTAATTTTATCGCATTATAACGTATAATGCTACTTTCTCCACGCCATTTTGTGACGAATTGATGTTGTTAATTATTTTGATTCCGCGTCTTTTCCCGATATTCGCTGGGCGAAACGCCCATCCATTTCTTAAAACAGTTGCTGAAATAGAATGAATCGTTATATCCGACCTCCGTCGCGATTTCATATATTTTGCGATCGCTATGCTTCAACAGCTCCTTGGCGCGCACCATCCGCCGCTCGCTTAAGTAATCGCTGAAGTTTTTTCCGATCCGCTCCGTGAAAAGCAGGCTGAGATAACTGGGGCTGATCTTATACCGGTTGGCCATCTCCGATAACGTGATATCGGTTGCGAAATTTTCATCGATTGCCTTCCGGATCTCCGCAACCAGCTGGTGGTTTAATGACAAACGTTTCGTATTGATATAACTGATGATTCGTTGAAAAAACGCTTCCAGCATCGTCTCCAATTCAGCCAAACTCTCGGTGCCGCCGACATCAATCAACGTCGCATACTCGGACCCAAAAATCTCACTGGAGTTATAACCCAACTCATTCAGCGTGATATTGGTGAGTAAGATCAGATTACCGGCCACGATTTTGGCCAGCTCCGGACTGATTCCGGTCTGGCGTAGCTCGGCGATCAAATCCTTAAGGTCTTTTTGGATCGCTCCGTCCGCCCCGATCTTGAGATTATCAAAGATGGAATGATGGTGTACGAGATGAAAAATTTTATGATATGACGGATTGGCTAAATTCAAATCATTGATAGAGAAGACCCGGTTAAGACCATACAAGTAACGGTATTGCAATGCCGTGCAAGCCTCCTTGTATGAGACGGCTAAATCGGCAAAGTCATGATAGGAATGGCCTAACCCGCACGATAACGAGGTATTTAAAAGTAGCCGCAATTGCGTCAAAACCGCTTCCAGTTTTAGCGGTAGCGTCGCTTCGGGCGCAAACACGATCAGCACCATCTGATTACGCCGCAAATTGATCTGTAACTGCTGTTTTGGTTGCTCCCCAACGGTTTTTTGGAGTTGTTGCACCAATTGCAAATTTAACAAATACTTATCTTCTTCCGTCTTTCCCGCCAATTGATTTTCGGGAATTTCAATAACAGCCACTTGATAAGGTCGGCCCTGCAACTCCGCCAACCCCAAGAAATCAATCTGCTCCGCTAGGCTACTCGAAGCAAAATTGCCATTAAGCAGGTCAATGAAAAATTTTTCTTGCAATACCCCTTTATTTTTGGCCAATTGCTCGCGCAACTCATTCAACTCCGATTTTTCCGCCTGTTCCTGTTGGAGTTCGTGTTGAAACCGTAAGACGACCTCAAGCAACCGCCGGCTGGCAAAAGGTTTTAAAAGATAATCGGAGACGTTTAATTTGATTGATTCCTGGGCGTACTCAAACTCGGCGAACCCTGAGATGACAATGATCTTCATCGGATAATTCCGCCGCTTGATCTCTTTAATCAACTCCAAGCCGTTCAGCTTCGGCATCTGAACGTCGGTGACCACGATTTGAATCGGTTGTTCCGCCAGGATTGCCAATGCTTCCAAACCGTTGGAGGCAGTCAAAACCGGGTCAAATCCATAATCAGCCCAGACGATATTGTGCCGCAACTTCCGCTGCAACGCCGGTTCATCCTCAACCAAAAGCAATCCCGTTGTCAATTCTGTCACCTCCCTTCTTCGTGTTTATGCGACCGGCAGACGTACCACGGCGGTAACCCCGCCGCCCGGAGTCGCTTTCAGTTCCAGACCGTATTCGGCTCCGAACGCCAACCGGATCCGCTCGTGCACATTCCGTAATCCAAAATAACGTTGATTGGTGCCGGATTCTTGAAGACAGCAGTTGATCGCCAACAATTGCTCATCAGTCATTCCCAAACCGTTATCGCTGACCTCCAGAAAAATCAGTCCGGCCGTTTCGTCAAGATATCCTTTGAGGACGATCAGACCGCCGTTTTCGAATTCCCGCACGCCGTGATAAATCGCATTTTCGATCAATGGTTGCAGAATCAGTTTGATGGTTTTGGCAGTCAAAATCCGTTCATCGATCTGAAATGAATAGTCATACTTTTCGCCATGCCGGAACCGCTGGATATAAAGGTAGTTGCGGGCATGGGCAATCTCATCGCGCAACGCGATAAATTCCTGACCATGACTGAGGCTGATCCGGAAAAATGCCCCCAGCGCCTCGACCATATTAATCACATCTTCATTTTTATTCGTTTCGAGCAAACCAATAATCAGATCCAAGGTGTTATAGATAAAGTGCGGTTTGATCTGTTCCTGAAGGGCGACCATCTCCGCTTTGCGCAACTTTTTCTGTTCTTGGACGCTTTGATCCATCAACTGCCGGATTTGCGCCAGCATTTGATTGAAAGCGATTCCCAACTGCCCGATCTCGTCATTGCTCCTGATCGTCACGTTGGTATTGAGATCATCGGCTGCCAAGCGCATTGATTTTTGGAGCTCCGTAATCGGCCGGGTCAACAGGCGCGCCAAAAAAACCGCCATCCCGATCACTCCGAGGATTGCGCCGCTGATCAGGAGCAACGTAATCCAGGTTAGCTTATTCATTTCCTGCATCAATTCGGACTTGGTGGAGATCCCGACAATCCGCCAATTGGCCGGTGCAAACTTCTTGGCAGTCACCACCTGATTGCCATGACTGATAAATGGCAACAACGGCCCCGGTTGCCAAGCCCGCTGCGCGGAACTGCCCAACAGAAAACTGAGCGATTTGCCGATCAATTCCGGTTTGGGATGATAGATGATCTGGCCGCTCTCGTCCACCAACATGATATAACCGCTTTTGCCCAGCCGGATATCCCGACAGATATTATCGAGCAACTCCGAGTCGATATCGATACTCATAATACCGAGCAAATTATCGTAGTCGCCGCGGATCGCCCGGCCAATCGAGAAAACCGTTCCCCCGAGCCAATCGGAATGCGGGCCCCACCAAACGGTGTTATCCTCTTTAACAGTCCGGTTGATCAAGGTCTGAAAGAGTTGATTCTGGGATATGTCCTCATGGGTTATACCATAACAGCCAATCCGCGTCCCGTTTAGTGTCGTAATCGAGACGTCGCGCAGATCGGTCTTGATCTTTTTTATATTGTTGAGATTCTCCCAAAGCCGGAAAGTGTATTTACGGTTGCCTTCAATATCCCCAGCCAGACTCAGCTTGATAAATTGCACGGCATAATAGTCGCTGCGTAATTCCAAGATCCGTTCCTGGTCGCTCAGATAGATTTGGAGGTTCCGGTCGACCCGGTCAATCACCTCGCTGGTGTATGAACGGATATTTTGTTCCAAAATTTGCAGGTAAATATGATAAGACAAAAAAGCCAATACAATTAACGGCACCAAGCTTAAAGCCGCCAAAGACAAAATAAACTTGGACCGGATCGAACTGGGTTTCAGCCAATGATTGAATTTTCGAATCGGTGTTGGAGTAACCAGTTACTTCATCTCCCAAGGTTTTTTGACTCGCAACAGTAGATCGAAATTCGACTGATCCGCCAGTTCCAGCCGGGTCTCAATAAAAGTTGACGGGAGCGGCACTCCTTTGATCGCGCTAACCAAATAATTGACGGTCAGCGTTCCCATCTCGCGAAAATCCTGACCCACCAACGCTTGGGCAAAACCTTTTTTGGCCGCTTGCAACACCGGATAAAAAGTATCCATGGATACCGCCAAGCCGCCGTTACGACACCATTGCTGATATAACGGCATCGACTCGGTCGGGCCGAAAAATGCCCACCCACCCGCGAAGAAAAACGCCTCAGTCTCTGGATGTTCTTTGATATAAGCTTCAACCACTTTGGCGCCGGATGCCGTATCATCATCACAAGAAAGCACCGCCCGGTAATCCAGTTGAATGCGGTTGGCGGTAGCCTCTTTAAAACCGCGAATCCGTTCGTTCAAATTATGCGCTTGAATGCCGCCGGTCAAAATGGCCGTGCGTAAAGGCCGGCTGGCCCAACCTTTCGCCGTGACCAACCGCACCATGGCTTCGCCGCAGGCGCGGCCGGCCTGATAATTGTTGGTCCCGCAATAGAAGGCCCGTTTGCTTCCGGGACAATCGGCGTCAATGGTTGCAACCTTGATGCCGGCTGCCACCGCTTGATCGATTACTGCCCGCATTTTCTCGGGATCACTGCAACTGACGGCGATTCCATCCACTTTCCGCCGGATCAACCCTGCAATCACCCGTATCTGGTCATCGGGATCCACTTTAAAGGGAGCAACCCATTCCAGCACCGCGTTACAACGGCGGGCAGCCAACTCAGCGGTCTCTTTGGCATCGACAAACACCGGATTGTCCAGGGATTTCGGCGAAATGGCGATCACCAACGGCCGGGTGCGTACCAGCGGCTTGACAACCGCCCAAACCGGATCAAACGGTCCGCTACCGGCGATTAACAAACCGATCAAACAAAACAAAATCCAACGAATCCAGTTCAAGCGGCCGCCTCTATTCAAAACAGCTCACTCTCCTCCGCCGGGTCGCGGTCCTTCAACGCCGCGAAGTGAATGGCAAGCAACACACCCAACCCACCGCATAACAATCCGATCACCAAAATCTTCAGCCAGGCATTTTGCAATTCCGCGTAGAGATATGAAGCCGGCGTGAAACTCAACAAATGCCAGCCGCTACGGCCACCGACCCCAATGTTGCTGCTGATGGTCTTATACGTCACCAAAGTCTGCCGTTGATTGGCTTTGGTCAAGAAACTGCCCTGATTGATATCGTTCCCGTAATCCCGGTTGGAAACCGGTTGAAAGATCGCTTGCAACGGTCGGGTATTACTCATGACCTGCTTAATATTTTTCCCAATATCGTTCTTGAACGGGCTGGAAACGATCATTCCGTTATTGTTGATCACAAAAGAATAATTTTCCAAGTTGTCAAAGGAGATATTGAGCTGGTTATAAAGGTTCATATTGGTGAGACGGTCAATCTTCTCCTCGTCGATCATAATTCCCAAGATTCCCAACGGTTTTCCGGTCTCCAGATCTTTAATATGCCGCCCAATGATCAGAAAATGATTGCGTTTGACGGCGATCGCCGAAGACCAGACGATCCCGCCGCCGGCTTTTAAAATATTTTGATAAGCATCCTGCCGGGCAAAATTCTGAACCAAGCTTTGCATTTCCGTTTGAAAATCCTTGGTCACCACAATGGAGCCGACGGCATTGGGACCATTGTAAAACATAAAGGCAAAAATATCTTGGTTACTGATCATATATTCATTGAAACAGGCTTCAATCACTTTACGCGCTGCCAAATTGGCTGCGCCACGCGGCGAACTGACATAAGTGGCTAAAGTAGTGTTGAAATCCTTGTTGATAAACAAACGGACCGAGATATTTTCAAACTCCGCCAGTTTCAATTGAATATTGGCTACGGTCTGCGTCAACTGAGCCAGGGAGTACTCGGTAATCTTACGGGTGATTGCCGTTCGAAACTCGACATAGGACATCCAGCCGACAATAAGCAGCGGGATCATTGCCAAACTCAGCAAAGCGAACTTCCGATGGTGATGGGAAAAGCGCCGCGGTTTAAGAAAATAATTTTTTCTATCAAGTATACTCCGGCTCATTAATTTTCTTCTCCTCGCACAGATGACTGTACATTTCCATTTTACCATATTTTTACCGATAAAGCAGCTTTGGGTAGTTTTGGATTTTTCCAACCAAATTCCGTGCCAACAGTTTACAAAATGATATTTAACGGCGGACTGAATGTAAAAGGAGAAAGAAGAACCGCTGAAACTTTTGGGGTTCTTCTTTCCTGGAGAGAGTTACAACGAACATCTCTCGAAATTAAGGGAGGAGTGAATCCCAGACTTGGTCAGGTCGCCGTCTTAACTGAACCCGATGCTGTCGTCGGTTTAATCTTCTGTAATGAAGAAGCTTGCGACATAAACCGCTGGAGCACAATGAAGATAAACAATAAGATCCCGATCGCGATCTTGGTCCACCACGAACTGAGCGTCCCGTCAAAAGTGATATACGTCTGAATCACGCCTAAAATTAAGACGCCCACCACAGTACCGAACACGTAACCGACTCCGCCGGTGAGTAGGGTGCCGCCAATGACTGCGGCCGCAATGGCGTCCATCTCCATCCCATTGCCGGCCCAAGCATTGCCTGAAAAAGTATATAAGGAATAGACCGCCCCGGCTAAAGTCGAACAAAAACCGCTTAAGGCATAGATGCTGATTTTACTGCTGCCAATTTCCAATCCCATCAACCGCGCGGAGGTCTCATTGCCGCCGATCGCGTAGATGTTGCGGCCAAACCGGGTGCGGTGGGCAATAAACATGCCGACTAAACTGACTCCAATGAATAACGCTCCGACCACGGTCAACGTACCGTCGGCAATCGGAATCCCAATATTGGAAAGATCGCTGTAAAACCGGTGATTAATCGGAATGGAGTTGACGCTGATCACAAAACCCATTCCCCTGGCAAAAAACATCCCGGCTAAGGTCACCATAAACGGCGGCAGATCAAAATAATGAATCAACGCGCCGATGCTTCCCCCGTAAATGATCCCGAAACTCAAAACAATCGGGATCGCCACCGCCGGATGCAACTGGAAGTCGCGGACCAAGACGGCGATGATAATGCTGGAACAACCGACGACCGCTCCCACCGACAGATCAATTCCGGCGGAAAGCAAAACAAACGTAATGCCGATGGCGCAAATTCCCAAAAATGAATTATCCGTGAACAGATTCAATAACACATTACAGGACAACATCCCCGGGAAACGGACCGAAGCCACGAGGTACAACCCAACCCAAACCGCAATGGTCGCCACCAACGGAATGTGTTTTTGTTTAAAATTAAATTTCATGCGGCAACCCTCCCGACTTTACCGGACACCAGTTCCCGGAACTTGCCCGATTGCAAAAGGCAGACAATGACGACGACGATCGCTTTGACCACCAGCGTCAGTTCGGGATTGACCCCGCGCGTTAAGATGGTGGTGGTCAGGGTCTGAATGAACAGCGCACCGATCACCGAACCGATCAAGAAGATCCGGCCGCCGTTCATGGACGTCCCACCCATTACGACCGAAAGAATCGCGTCCAGCTCCATATTTAAACCGGCATTGTTGGCATCGGCGCCTTTGATATCGGAAGTGATGATCAGTCCGGCAATCCCGGCGCAAAATGCGCAGAAGGTATAAACCAGCAACTTAACCACCCGCTCGTTGATCCCCGCGTAAAGACTGGCGGTGGGATTGTCGCCAACCGATTCGATATAGAGTCCGATGGCGGTCTTACGGGTGATCAGATGGGTTATTGCCAACAACACCGCCACAATGGTCAAAGTGAACGGTAACCCCAGGAAAAAGCCGCTTCCGATGAACTGAAACTCTTTATTGACAAAAATTAAGATCTGGCCGTGGGTGATCAATTGGGCAACGCCGCGTCCCGCGACCATTAAGATTAGGGTGCCGACCATCGGCTGGATCTTTAGGTACGAAACAATAAAACCGTTCCACACTCCGGCGAGAATGGCGATGCCCAATGAAACGCCAACGATGACGAACAGCGGCGGGGCTTTCGAATATTCCAAAACCCCTTGCAGGTATTCCGGACGAATGATCAAGGCCGCCACCGCTCCGGCAATCGCCATCACCGCGCCGACCGAAAGATCGACCCCGCCGGTCCCGATCACTAATGTCATTCCGATTGCAACCACTAAAACCGGAGCGGCCCGGTTCAGGATATCCACTAAACTCCCAAAGAGGTGTCCATCCCGGATCTCCAGATGAAAAAAGCCTTTTGTAAAAAAGAGATTAAACAGGAGAATTAAAAGCAATGCCATGAGGGGCCAGAACAATGTCTTCCAGGTTTGATTCTCGAACTGTTTCGGCGTCATTTGTCAGCATGGCCTCCTTCCGCAATGGTTTGAATGATTTTTTCCTCATTGATTTGGTCATCCTGAAGTTCGGCGATTTTGACCCGGTCGCGCAACACCGTCACCCGGTGGCTGCACCGGACCACCTCTTCAAGTTCGGAGGAGATAAACAGGATCGACATTCCTTGACGGCACAGATCCAGAATCAACTTCTGGATCTCGGCCTTAGCTTCGACATCGATGCCGCGGGTCGGTTCGTCCAGGATCAAAAACCGGGGGTTGGACGCCAGCCAGCGGGCTAAAATCACTTTCTGCTGGTTGCCGCCGCTTAGGTTTTTCACCGGTTGTTCCATGCTCGGAGTGATGATCCGCAACTCGCGGATGAACCGTTCCACGATCTCCTCCTGTTTTTTGCGGGGTAAAAAGCGCACCCAGCCTTGACGGGTCTGTAAAGCCAGGATAATATTTTCACGGACCGACAGGTTGGGAATAATCCCTTCCTTTTTGCGGTCCTCGGGGCAAAAGCCAAATCCGCAACTGATCGCCCGTTGCGGCGAGTCCAAAGATACTGCCTGACCATCCAAAAACGCCTGCCCTTTGTCGGCACGGTCTACTCCGAAAATAATCTTGGCCAGTTCCGAACGGCCCGATCCAAGCAGACCGGCTAACCCAACCACCTCACCGCCGCTAAAATCAATGTCAACCGGATGGATCGAGCCTTTGCGGGCCATTCCTTTTAATTTCAAAAACGCCTCGTTCGTTGAGCCGTTTTGGGCGACCGCCGGACCCGTCGCCTCTTTTTCAAACTCGACCAATTCCTTACCGACCATTGCGTTGACCAGCTCAAGCTTGGTTAATTGGACGGTATCATAGGTTCCAACCAGATAGCCGTTGCGCAGTACCGTAATCCGGTCGCTGATTTCATAAACCTGATTCAGAAAATGGGTGACAAAGATGATTCCGATCCCTTCGCTTTTCAATTTGCGCATGACGGTAAAGAGTTGAACCACTTCTTTCTCGTCCAAACTGGAGGTCGGTTCATCCAATATCAAAAGACGCGCCGAAATATCAACCGCTCGGGCGATCGCCACCATCTGCTGAATAGCGATCGAATAGGCTGACAGTTGCTCGGTCACGTCAATTTCAATATTTAGTCGGGCGAGGGCAATTGCCGCGCGCCGGTTGATTTCTTCCCAATCGATCTGTCCATACCGCATCGGCTGACGGCCGATAAAAATATTTTCCGCAACCGATAAAAACGGTACCAGATTAACTTCCTGGTACACCGTGCTGATCCCCAGCAACTGCGCTTCATGAGGAGAGTGAGGATCGATCTCCCGTCCTTCAAATACAACCGAACCCGCTTGACGGCGATACACGCCGGTTAAAACCTTGATCAACGTCGACTTCCCCGCGCCATTCTGCCCCATCAGGGCGTGAATCTCGCCTGGTTTGACATGAAAGTCAACCTCGGTTAAGGCTTTGACGCCGGGAAAACTGATACTGATATTTTTCATCGCTAGTAACACGCTGGATTGCTGATTGCCGGATCGATCCGTTGCAATTGGGCTTTCTAACGATTTTTCGGGCATTCTCTACCACCTCTGTCTCCAAAATAACCCCTGGACAACTTGTAGCGACGGCTTTCCCGAATTCTACAAGAGCTTCCCGCGTCACGGAAAGCTCTTGTATTTTCAACCTTTACACTCTGGGGAGGGATGTTTAATATTTCCGAGTCGGGAGGACTTGTTTGGCAACTTCTTGCGGGAAGACGTCTTCTTTGGTAACAATCCGTTTGGGAACCGATTTCTTGGCAACAATTGCTTCCACTGCATCGAAGAATTGCGGACCCAGCAACGGGCTGCACTCAACGGTACAATTTAATTTACCTTCGATCATGGCTTCAAAAGCGCCGCGAACTGCGTCAACCGATACGATAATGATATCTTTGCCCGGTTTCAAGCCATACTCTTCAATGGCTTGGATGGCGCCGATCGCCATGTCGTCATTGTGGGCATACAACGCGGTAATATTCTTGCCTTCAGCTTTCAGGAAAGCTTCCATGACTTCTTTACCCTTTGAACGGGTGAAGTCGCCGCTTTGGGATTTGATGATCTTCATCCCCGGATTGCTCTTAAGGATCTCTTCAAACCCTTTTTTGCGGTCGATTGCCGGAGCGGAACCGACGGTGCCTTGAAGCTCAACAATACTGGCTTTGCCGTTCATCTTTTGGGCCAACCATTTACCGGCGCGACGACCCTCTTCGACGAAATCCGAACCCATGAAAGTGACCCACAACGAGGTATCTTTGATATCCACGGCGCGGTCGCTTAAGATCACCGGAATCTTCGCCCGTTTGGCTTCCCGCAATACGGGTTCCCAACCGGTTTCGACGACCGGCGAGAATCCGATCACATCAACTTTTTGAGCAATAAAGGAACGAATCGCTTTGATTTGGTTTTCTTGTTTTTGTTGAGCGTCGGAGAACTTTAATTCGATGCCCCGTTTTTTCGCTTCGGAAATGATCGATTCCGAGTTCGCAGTTCTCCAGGCACTTTCCGCTCCAATTTGGGAGAAGCCGACGACGATCTTCTTAGCGGCCCCAACAGTGTTAAAAGCCAATAACATCGTCAAACTAAAAACAGTGGCGATTGCAAATACTTGCTTCAACATTAACCCTCCTCATTTTTTTCAAACTTGAAGCAGGTTGAACTGGCGAATTCTCCCCCCTTCATCCATCCGATTACTAATCGCAAGCCATCAATACGTTGTCGTAACATCGGCGTAACTAATCCGTAACATCATCCGTTTCCAGTATAAGAAATCAATCCCCATCTTTGAATAGAATTTTTTTGATTACCATAGAATTTTTTTGATACCCTTGCCGGAGCAAATAAAAGTTGACTTTCAGAAATGCTCCCCTTATGCTATCTTTAGATGTGCGCATAATCGCTAAATTGAGATGAATCAAAGGAAGTCGCAAATGGTAGACCCTAATTTACCGTCCCCAAAGCATCAGCAATTAAAAGAATATCTCAAAAACTTAATTTTACAGGGTAAATTAACCCCCGGCGAACAGTTGCCTTCCGAAAACAGCTTGGCCCGCCAGTTCAAAATCAGTCGCCATACCGTCAGACAATCCTTTGGCGAACTCGAACAAGAAGGCCTGATCTACCGGGAACAAGGGCGCGGCACGTTTTGCAACCCGCTCAGAAAACTTGGCAGCCAAAATATTGCGGTGTTGACCACCTATATCTCCGACTACATTTTCCCCTCGATCATCCAAGGAATCGAGGAGGTTTTAAGCAGCACCGGTTACAATCTGCTACTGGCCAATAGCAACAATAACAAAGCCAAAGAAGCGCAATGCCTGGAAAACTTGATGAATCAGGATATTGTCGCCATGATCATCGAGCCGGCCAAAAGCGCCAAAGAAAATAATCATCTTAACTATTTTCAAACCCTAACCGCCAAAGGCATCCCCTACCTGATGCTACACGCTCATTATCCGGAGTTGGATCAATCCTTTATTGTCTTAGACGACGAGCAGGGCGGGTATCTTGAAACAAAATACTTATTGCAACTGGGTCATCGCCGCATCGCCGGGATCTTTAAAACCGATGACCAACAAGGGGTCAAACGCCTCCAAGGCTTTCGGGGCGCTTTGAACGAATACGGTCTGGTACCTCCTCCGGAGTGGGTTGGAACCTACGAAACCGAACAGCTTCATTCTTTTCCGTATCATTTCAGCCAGCGTTTGTTGCTCCAGTCGGAACGTCCGACCGCAATGGTTTGTTATAATGACCAAATTGCGTTGGAGGTATTGGAAGTCATCCGCAATGAGGGCTTACGAGTCCCCGATGACATTTCCTTGGTTGCTTTCGACGACTCTTCCCTGGCGACCGCAACCGAAATTAAACTGACCACCGTCAAACATCCGAAACTGGCAATGGGTCATCAAGCCGCCCAATCAATCGTCGACATGCTCGCCGGACACATTGACAAACCGCGGCGTGTTTACGCTCCTGAACTAATCATTCGCAATTCCTGCCGCAACATTTGACGGAATATTTTGATCTTGCAACCGTCTTCATCCGTCAAATTTGGAATTTGACGGATGAAAATGAATAAATTATAATGTACGTACAAGTTTCAACTTGTTGTCGAACGTTGTCCACATCATCCCAATCCACCCTTACATTGTCCAAGAGAGGTACGCTCTCCTCTCCGTTATCCTCATTGTAAAGGAGTTTTGTCAATGAACCATGACCCCTTGCCCTTGGTATTGGGATTGGATTTTGGAACCGATTCGGTTCGCGCCTTGATCATTAATGCGACCAACGGCAACGAGGAAGCAAGTGATGTTGCATATTATCCGCGCTGGGCCGAAGGGCGTTATTGCCATCCCGATAAATTTCAATTTCGTCAACATCCGTTAGACTATCTCGAAAGCATGACCGCAGCGGTCCAAGGCGCCTTAACCAAGCTGCCGCCCGGCTCCGGGGAACGGGTGATGGGGATCGGCGTCGACACGACCGGTTCGACCCCTTGCGCGGTTGCTAGGGATGGAACGCCGTTAGCCCTGACCGAACCGTTTACGGATCACCCCAACGCCATGTTTGTGCTTTGGAAAGACCATACCGCCGTCAAAGAGGCGCAGGAGATCAATGCAACCGCCAAGACTTGGGGGGGAACCGATTTTACCCAATACGAAGGCGGTGTTTACTCTTCCGAATGGTATTGGGCGAAGATCTTGCATATCCTGCGCGAAGACCCGTCACTGCGGGAAGCGGCATATTCCTGGGTGGAACATTGCGATTGGATTCCCGCTGTTTTAACCGGGACCCAAGACCCGCGCCTGATGAAACGCAGCCGTTGCGCCGCCGGCCATAAAGCGATGTGGCATGCCCGGTGGAACGGGCTTCCTGACGAAGCGTTTCTGACCAGACTTGATCCGTTGCTTGCCGGTCTGAAAGAGCGCCTGTTCAGTGCTACAGATACTTCCGATGTCAAAGCGGGTGAATTGACCGTTGAATGGGCTGAGCGCCTTGGTTTGAAACCGGGAACCACGGTGGCGGTTGGCGCTTTTGACGCCCATATGGGTGCGGTCGGCGGTGGCATCACCGAAGCAACCCTGGTGAAGATCATGGGTACCTCCACCTGTGATGTGATGATGGCCAAACCGCAAGTGATCGGCACGAAATTGGTGGCCGGAATCTGCGGTCAAGTGGATGGTTCCGTTATTCCGGGCCTGATTGGGTTGGAGGCGGGTCAATCCGCCTATGGCGATGTCTACGCGTGGTTCCGCCAGCTGATCAGCTGGCCGTTGCGATCAATTTTACCTCAGACCAACCTGATCGACCGCGCTACCGCCGCCAAACTACGCGACGAGATCAGCGCCGCGATTTTGAAAGAATTAGCCGCCGAAGCCGCTCAGATTGATACCGCTGAGACAAAATTAATCGCCTTGGATTGGCTGAACGGCCGCCGGACCCCTTTTGCCGACCAGACAGTCAAAGGCGCGGTCGTTGGTTTGACGCTCGGCACCACCGCTCCCAAGCTTTACCGGGCGTTAGTTGAGGCCACCGCTTTTGGCGCCAAAGCAATCGTCGAACGTTTCCGGGAAGCAGGCGTCGCCATCGACCAAGTAATCGCCATTGGCGGTATCGCCAAAAAAAGCGACTTTGTTATGCAAATCACTGCGGACGTTTTAAATATGCCGATTCAAGTCGCCCAATCCGAGCAAGCCTGCGCTTTGGGGGCCGGGATGTTTGGCGCTGTAGCCGCCGGGCTTTTCCCTACGGTCGCCGCGGCGCAAGCAAGTTTACATGGCGGTTTCAATACGACCTACATTCCGCGACCGGAGCAGGTCCGGAAATATCAGCAATATTACGAATTATATCAGTCGCTGGGTCAAAAGCTCGAAAGCTATTTACAGCGCCTTTAATTGCTCACTGATTGTCGCAAGGAGGGTGACCAAATGCTTAAAGTGTTAAAAGAACAGGTTTTAGAGGCAAACCTGGAATTAAACCGGCGCAACCTCGTCGTTTACACCTGGGGAAATGTCAGTGGCATTGACCGTGAGCAAAACTTGGTGGTGATTAAACCGAGCGGGGTCGCTTATGAGCAATTGACGGTCGCTTCAATGGTGGTACTGGACTTGACGGGCACGATTGTTGAAGGCGGGTTGAACCCGTCCTCGGACACCCCCACCCATCTTCATCTCTACCGGAGTTTCGCCGAGATCGGCGGAATTGTCCATACCCATTCACCGCACGCGACAGCTTGGGCGCAGGCGCAATGTGCGATTCCCTGTTACGGGACCACTCATGCCGATTATTATTACGGCGCCATTCCCTGCACCCGGCCGTTGACCGAAGCCGAGATTGCCGCCGATTACGAGTTGAACACCGCCAAAGTGATTGTGGAACGGTTTGCGGCCGACTTGGATTACCGGCACCTCCCGGGAGTGCTGGTTGCCAGTCACGCG
Organism: Bacillota bacterium; assembly: GCA_023410535.1. Taxonomy (GTDB): domain Bacteria; phylum Bacillota; class UBA4882; order UBA8346; family UBA8346; genus JAEYPR01. The sequence continues at coordinate 44,981 of JAEYPR010000020.1, forward strand.
CCGTTCACTTGGGGCAAAAATGCCGCTGCGGCCGTTCATAACAGCGTGGTTCTTGAAGAAATCGCCAAGTTGGCCATGGATACCCGGCAACTCAATCCGGGCATCCCTTCGGTCCCCCAATATTTACTGGATAAACATTTTTTGAGAAAACACGGCCCCAATGCTTATTACGGTCAAAAGACGCCGCGTTGAATCCATCAATTACGAGCAGGTCTCACCTTCAGACGGCGAGACCTGCTTCCTTCGTGCCGAAAATCGCTTCGTAAAGGAAATGATGGGATGAAACTGAAATCACTAATCCATCAAAACGCCCTTGAGCAACTTCCTGCGGTATTCCCTGATGAAACCAGGCGCATATTACTGGTTGCCGACCAAAATACCGATCAGGTAGCCGGCCGGCTGGTCAGCGCCATCTTGCAAAAACACGGTTATCAATGTCAGGAGTGCATTCTCCGGCGGGAAGCGGCGTTGGTCGCCGATGAAACGGCGCTGGCGGAAATTAAAACCGCCGACAATCCGGCAAACGATCTCTATCTTGCCGTGGGGTCCGGTACGATTACCGATCTGACCCGTTTCGCCAGTTTTAACGCAGGAAAACCGTTTGTCGCCGTACCGACCGCGCCGTCGATGGACGGTTACGCTTCCCCGGTGGCCGCGTTGACGTTGCATGGTTTCAAACAAACTTTACCGGCCGCGCCGCCGCTCGCCATTGTGGGTGATCCGGAACTGCTCGCCACCGCGCCGCCCTTGATGATTGCCGCCGGTTTAGGGGATTTAGTCGGCAAATATACGGCGTTGGCCGACTGGAAGTTGGGTCAGATTATCAATGCCGAACCTTTTGCGCCGGAATTGGAAACAATGGTTCGCTCAGCCGTCGACCAGGCCGTTCAGAGTTTTGAAGCCGATTATGATCCGGTGACCCGGGCCAAATTACTCACTGAAGCCCTAATCATTTCCGGAGAAGCGATGCTTGCGTGGGGAAACTCCCGTCCGGCTTCCGGCGCCGAACATCATTTGGCCCATTTTTGGGAGATGGATGCGGCGCTCCATGATCAACCGTGTCAGCTCCACGGGATCAAAGTTGGTGTTGCAACTCTGCTAATTTTAGATCGCTACCATGAGCTTTTTAAACGCAACGCCACCGAGTTGCAATCGTTCATTGAGAGATTCCACCCCGAAACCGAAGCGGCTCACCTCAGACGCATTGAAAATGCCTATGGCATACTGGCCGGTTCGGTCCTAAACGATTTAAAAGGATTTTACCGCGTACCGGAAACCCGCCTGCAACGGCAAGCCCAGATTGCGGCCAATTGGACGATGCTCCAACATTGGGTCAAAACCAATGTTCCGACCGCCGAATGGGTTCGGGGAATTCTTGAAAAAGCCGGAGCGCCAATCACCACGGAAGCGATTGGGATTGGGCGGTCCGAACTTCAGACCGCTCTCCAAAACGCCAAAGAAGTCCGGGTCCGCTATACGGTCTTCCGACTCGCCGAAGATTTGGGGATCACCGGTCTATAAGTGATCGTTATCGCCAATCAGCGGACTGTTCAGAATCCGAAACTTCCGTCGCGTCTCCCAAAGTTCGCGTAATCTGTCAAAATGATTGTCCGGATCAAGCATCAGCCGCGCCAGTTCGTCGATCTCCCGCAAATCCGCTTCCGATAAGTTGGCAAATTTATTCGCGACGTAACTCGGCTGAAATTTATAGGATATTTCATTATTCATCAAGCTATGAAAGTCATAAAAGATTGCCCGGATCGCGGCCTCCAGCCCAACAATACCGCCGGCGTAAACAAAATGCCGGCCGTCGGTTTTCCCTTCCCGGATGCTTAACCAGGTTTGGGCCGCCCAATCGAATTGGCTTTCGGGGATGTCGAACTGATTAAACTCCAAATGATCGAAAAAACCGTCGGCGTCCAACGTCACCCAGCGTTGTTCCGTTTCGTTCCAGTATTGATTGATCCAATGATCAGCGCTGATTCCCGGCAGGCAGTAGGGCGCAAAACCCGAACGGCATCGAGCCGGGATTCCTTTTGACTTCAAAATCGCGGCCATTAAAACCGCCACATAGCGACAGGTGACGACCAACTTGTTTTCAACTGGCCGATCGCTTACCAAACCGCGCGGATCCAAGCGAAACAATTCCGCGATCAGCGCGACCGCCGTCATGAGAACATCATCTTCACAACGCAACCGAAACCAGGGATACCGTTCCATATCGCCGTATTTTTGATCGCTATTGGCGCCGGTGTTGCCATTGCGCAACGTGACCCGGTGGATTACCTGACGACAGACCAATCTGCCAAGCTCCGCCAGATCGTCGGGAAGGGTTTGTAAATACTCCCGGTACGCTCCGGCGTTGGTGAAAGTACTGAATTGCAAATAATGATTGCGAATCGTATCATTCAATGAATTGGACCCCGCTTTCCGATGCTAAACTGTAGGCAACGATACTACTTTTCCGACTACTTCTTCGCGATTGGGATCCACACTTCACAACGGTATTCCGCTTCATCCATTGCGGAAGTCGGGTAAACTTCCAGTTCCGGCGCGTCGGCGTGTTCGTAACCGGTCGCCGGAAACCATTCGGCAAAAATTCGCTGCCAGACTTTTTGAATGGCAGCGGGCATCGGCCCCACCGACGGAAAGACCGCCCAAGTCGCGGCAGGAATCTCCCGTTGCTCCATTCCGTTTGGAACTGCCGCATCCGATTGAACGGCGATCATGTAGGTTAGTTCGTGCTGGTCTTTACAAAACTCCATGCAGATACCGAAGACTTCCTTCCCCTGGGATAGACCGCATAATGCTTCATATGTCCCGTCCTCCATGCATTCATTCCAAAACTTCGGTATCCGTCGAAAGTTCTCCCCATCCACGGTTGAGACCCTAATGCTCTTCCCGACCACTGGAAAAGCTGCTTTTTCAACAATCCGGTAATCCATTTCCTGATCCCCTTTTAATGATATTTGAAAGGACAATCGCGGGTAAGCTTTGAGTTTTATCCCTGGCGCGCGCGCTTCCGAAGGGCTTATTCCGTGGATCTTGCGAAATGCTTTCGCGAATGCTTCCGGTGAATCGTAGCCGTATTTTAAAGCGACGTCGATCACTTTGATCTCAGTGGACGCCAACTCTTGAGCCGCCAAGGTAAGTTTCCGTTTCCGGACATACTCGCCGACCGTGACCCCGGTGATCATGTAAAACATCCGTTGAAAATGAAACGGCGACGAACAAGCGGCGCGGGCGATCTCCTGGATGTCCAACCCCGCTTCCATTCGCGTTTCAATCAACTCCAAGGCACTGTTCATCCGGTTCAACCATTCCAAAGCGTTCGCTCCTTTCAAACAAATCATACCATGGTCGATCATTGGGTTCCTGTCATTTAATGCGTTTCGCGAACCGATGGACGCGAGTTATATTTATTCCGCGTCAACGGCGTTTTTCCTTGAAACTTTTGGCGATTTGCTGCAGGGAGGGACTAAGATTAAACCGGGCTGGGTGGTGCTTTGGAGTCCAGGGCGGCCAAATATTTGGAACTGAACCCGGTCACACATTTTTTATTGTCACATCAAACCCACTCCCAAATCTCTCAAATCCGCCGAATCCGTGAAATCTGGTTCAGACGCTTCAACGCATTTTTGCAATGGCAACGAAAGTTTATTATATTTTTGTTTATGAACCAGTTATATTGTAAAAATACTTCGCCAGCATCTCAGTCCATTTATTTACATACTTCCCAGTCGCCCACTGATTTAAGATGAAATATTCCCCATGGTGAATAGGGATCCTTAAGTTCGGCCGGTCCAAGGTTTGCAATGGGAAGGCGAAAACTAAAATTTCCCGGTCAGTCAATACTATCAATAGATCCCCATTGGGCGCAGAGACAGCATCTAGTCCTTCTGGAAACCGTTTCCCAATCACTGCCCAAGGTAGACAAAGTTGATCGTGGGATGTGATAACCTGCGGTAATTTGGTGTTCAATTTGACAAACTCTTTTGGATAGTTAAATCTCGTACCATTGGAATAATGAACAAAATCCTGCTCTACCGGTAGGTAAGCATACCAACTACCGTCAACCCGACCAATGCTAATATTTTGTTCGTTAACCCTTTGGGTAGTTTCAGTCTGTACATAATTTTGATTCACAAGATAACGATCAATGATCTTGTCAAAACGTTTATGGAATTCACGAAGTTGAGGCTGAACCCCATTGCTAAGTAATTCCTGGATTTTCAATTCACTTCCCACCGTATTAAGCTTCTCAATCTCATGGAGGCCAATGGAATAGCCTCCAGCCCGCATACTGCCTCCGGTCTCAATCCGGTCATGTTCGTAGATGCAGATATAACGGTTTCCGACATACATCAATTGCCGCCACCATGATTGATAATGAAAACTGGGATAACCCTCTTCTTGCTCATCAAAGGACGGTAATTCGCGCCGATCAAAATTGGGAGTCGCGGGTTTGGCTAAGGGATGGGCGTAAACCTGTTCAATGTCAATTTTATATTCATAATCATTCAGATCTTGGGCTATCTGATGGTTCTGTTCCGGAACGAATTTTTCTTCCTGAATTCTCCGGACCTTCACTTCCCAAAATTCATCACCGCAAGGAGCCACTATCCCGTTTTTCCTGACCAAACAGGTTAGTTTACCATTGACCGGCGCAATCCATAAACTTCGGTAAGTGACGGGCTTCCCGGCTTCAACCCGAGTGAGACCTAATAACAAACCTGATTGGGGTGTCGGGGTAGCCGCTAACCCAATTGGAGTTAGAAGGACTAGGAATAGGAGAATTAAGAGTTTGGGAGGGATTGGGTAAAAATAATTTACTACGTTTTTTCTCAATTGATAATGCACCCTCTTTAAATACCTTATCGGTTTGAACTTGCCATATTTTAATTTCATGATTTCAGCTGAAATCATGGTCAATATTCGGCAAAAAAAATGCAAAATCCTTTCCTATTGGTAGTTCAGGTCATTTCCCAGACTGTCCCGTCCATCCCAACCCTCAAATCCTTTTAATCCACCGAATCCGTGAAATCCTGGTTCGGACGCTCCGCCCCACCCTCCCGCTTCTTCAACCAGATTTATCCACAACCCATTCCATTTACTCCATCCAATATCACCGTTTATCCACAGAAATAGATGACTTATTCACAAATCCAGCTTACTTATCCACATATCCAGCTGGCGGAACGACTCATCCAGCTTACTTATTCACATATCCAGCTCACTTATCCACAAATCCAGCTTGCCGAACGCCTCCGCAAGCTCACTTATTCACATATCCAGCTTGCGGAATGACTCATCCAGCTTACTTATTCACATATCCAGCTTGCCGAGTCTTCAAGTAAGCCTACTTACTTCTCATTGTAAGCTTTCCAATGGACGACTTGGCGTGAGGACTATTCCATTCCCAGCGAACGGTATCGCCAAAAGATTCCGGCTCCGTCTCCCCTCGCCGTGAGCAACCACGCCAAAACCCAAATCCAAATTATCAACAATTTGCCTGCAGCTACCATGGATAATTCCCTGAAATGATCATTTTTCACAAAAAAAGTCGTAAAAAATGACAAAATAAGCCGTGATTTTTGGTAAATATTTAGATATAATTGTAAATATGTGGACCGTTTTCAAATAATTTTCATCGTTATGCTGGACTAATATCACATCATGAGATATTAGTCCTTTCTTTTGCAACGGCTCACGATTCGACAAAATACCGCACAAGTTTCCCGGGAGGTGGAAACCTAAGGAAAGCAGACCCGTCCGTATATGGCTAAAATTAAAGGGAGGTAATATTTTGAGAAACGTTTCCCAAAAAAGTTGGTGGCTGATTGTCTGTGCTGCCCTGATCTTTGCATTTTGCGCCTATAGCGTTACTTCCGGAGCAACCATCTTCAGTGATGATTTCGAAGACGGCAACTCCACCGGTTGGAGCACCTCCGGCGGCTCCTGGTCCGTCGTGACTGACGGCACCAAAGTATACAAACAATCCAGCACTTCCGCCACGGCTTACTCCTATAGCGGCACCGCCAGTTGGACGAATTATTCGGCGCAAGCTCGGGTTAAGGCGCTCAGTTTTAACGGCACCGCCCGTCCCTTTGGAATCACTGCCCGTTATCAAAGCACCAGCAACTATTATTACTTGACACTGAGCAACGCCAATCAACTGCAACTGGGCAAAAAAGCCAGCAGCGGCAGCGCGGTATTGGCGTCCAAAACTTTGACAGTCCAGACCGGAACCTGGTACACACTGAAACTCGCGGTAAACGGCACCCAACTCGAAGCTTATGTTGACGGCGTCTTACAACTTTCCGCCACCGATTCGGCGCTTGCCACCGGTAAGGTCGGTTGCTACGCCGCCTATGTCAGCGCCGAATTTGACGATCTGCTCGTCGACGGCGCGGCGTCCAACCCCACCGCAACCCCGACAGCGACAGCGACGGTCAAACCGAGCGCATCGGTAACACCGACCCCAACCGCTACGGCAACCGTCAAACCTTCGACCAGTCCGACGGCGACAGCAACACCGACACCCACTTCAACGACCTATCCGACTACTGCGCTTTACGTAGCGCCCAATGGAACCGACAATAATCCGGGCACCGTTGACTTCCCGACGACTTTAACCGCCGCATTGCTCCGGATCCAACCGGGCGGCACCATCTACATGCGGGGCGGCACGTATCCCTATGCGACCGAAATCCAGATCGCCCTCGGCAACAGCGGCACCCCCAATCAAATGAAAAACCTCTTCGCTTACGGCTCGGAAGTTCCGGTGCTCGATTTCTCCAGTCAACCGTTTATCAGCAACGAGGAGAATCCGCGGGGCATTAAATTGGCCGGCGATTACTGGCATATCAAAGGAATTGAGATCATGGGCGCGGCCGACAACGGTTTGTATGTCTGCGGCGACCATAATATTATCGAATTATGCCACTTCCATCACAATCGCGACAGCGGTTTGCAAATCAGCCGTTACGACAATCATACCCAGCGCAGTGACTGGCCGTCCTATAACCTGATCTTGAACTGCACTTCCCATGACAATCATGATCCGGATGAGGAAGACGCCGACGGTTTCGCCTGCAAACTCACTTCCGGGGACGGCAATGTCTTCCGGGGTTGTATCGCTTATCACAACTCGGATGACGGTTGGGATCTCTATACCAAACCGGCCACCGGGCCGATCGGGGAAGTGTTGATCGAAGACTGCGTCGCCTATGAAAACGGTTATTTGACCAGCGGAACCGGGATGGTCGCCACCTCCGGCGACGGCAACGGGTTTAAACTAGGTGGCAGCTCAATGCCGGTCAACCATACGATTCGCCGGAGCATCGCCTTCCGCAACCGGGTCAAAGGTCTTCATTACAATAGCAACTCCGGCTCGATTTTGGTGGAGAATTGCACCAGTTGGGATAATAAAACCGGTGGAAACTTCGTCTTTTCGGTCGGTACGCATGTCTTCAGAAACAATCTGTCCTATTACAATCCCACCAAACGCGATGAACCGACCGGCACCGACGTCGACAGCAGCAACTGTTGGTGGATTGGGAATCAAAGCGTCAACGGCAAGGGCTTGGTGGTCAGCGACGCCGATTTTATCAGCCTCACGCCCACCATCAGCCGGAACGCCGACGGCAGCATCAATTTGGGGAACTTCCTCAAACTGGCTCCGGGCAGCGACCTGATCGGCGCCGGGACACCCAGCGGCAATATTGGAGCGAGGTAGTCAAAGCGACTTCTCAACAATATTACACTAACACCTCAAAGAGTACTCGGGATTTCCCGGTACTCTTTTTTATCGCGCATTAACTCCCAAACCGGTTATTAAATTATTGTAAACCAAGGTACCGTCGCTTTTGGGAAGTTGGCTAACTTCATGCGCTTAGCTCGTTTGGCGGAAATATTCCCAGATTTGACAAGAACATACGTTCGTGTTATTGTAAGAACAATTAAAATTTTTGTACTTATGGAGCAACAATGCAACCGAATACTCAATCGCGCGTACCCGCTTTTTTAGTACCCTATCTGAAGCTGCCGCAAAGCATCCATATCCTGTTCATCGCCCAGATCATCAATTCCGCCGGAAGTTTTATCGCCCCGTTTCTCACCTTGTTGTTATCCAATAAACTCGGGATGAAAACGGAACAAGTCGGCTTTTTTGTCATGCTGTCGCTCCTGGCGCAAATGCCGGGCATGGTGATCGGCGGCAAGTTGGCGGATCACTTCAACCGGAAAGCTATTTTAGTGGGAGCGCAGGCGCTGGCGGCAATCTTCTTGCTGGGTTGCGCCTTGATTCCCGATCCGCATTTCATTCCCTGGTTGTTAATTATTTCAAACCTGTTCGGCGGGGCGGTGCGTCCCGTCAATAACGCGTTGGTGGCCGACCTGACCGATGTCTCCAACCGCCAAACCGCTTTCTCCCTGACTTATCTGGGGATCAATGTCGGTTGCGCCTTGGGCCCGATGGTCGCCGGATTTTTGTTTCAAAAGCATACCGCGTGGCTTTTTATCGGTGATGCCTTGACCACATTGATCGCGGTGTTGTTGGTCGCTTTTTTAGTCAAAGAACGGGACCGGGAATCGCCGGCCGGTCATCCAAACAACCCGGAATTAATTCATCCCGACGAGCAGGCGGAAACCGGATCGTTTTGGCAGGTCATGGGCAAACGGCCTTATCTGACCGCGATGATCCTGCTGCTGTCCGTGTTCAGCTTCGTCTATTCCCAACATTCGTTCGCGTTGCCGTTGGATTTGACCGAAAAATTCGGCCATGCCAGTCCGGAAATTTTCGGGATGTTATGTATGGTCAACGCTTTGGTCGTCGTTTTTTGCACCACCATCATCATTTGGTTGACCCGCCGGATGCAACCGTTGCAATGTATCAGTCTGGCCGGACTTTTCTATGCCGGCGGTTTTGGCATGTACTTATTTACCAAAAGCCTCCCCGGATTTATCGTAGCCACGGTAATCTGGACCATCGGCGAAGTGCTGTCCGTCACGCACAACGGCGTGTACATCGCTTGTCACGCCCCGGTCAGCCACCGCGCCCGCTTTAACGCCTTACAGACTTTCAGTTTTGGAGTGGGTAACTGTCTGGGCCCGGTCTTGATGGGAAAATACATAACCCATCACGGGATTTCTGCGGTTTGGACGCTGAGTTTTTTTCTCGCCTGCGCCGCGGCGCTTATGATGTACGGGATCGGTTTCTGGGAAAATAAAAATTGCGTGGAAAGCGAGTTAAACTGAGCAATTTTTGAAATTCATCAAGAAAGTTGACCCCAATCAAAAAGCAAAGCACTCGTAAACTGAGTGCTTTGCTTTTTGATTACGAAACTTTTCGAAACCTTGATCAACCCTTCACTTCGGCGCCGATAATCGCGTCCATCTCAATCTCAATTAATTGGGTCGGGCGGTTCAACGCCGCAATTCCCACCAAAGTGCATAAAGGTTTGATCGGTTTGAAGAATTCGGAATAAGCTTGGATATATTCCTTGGAACGGCTCATGTCGGTGGCGTACATTTTCACCCGGACCACTTCTTCTTTTTTGGCGCCGGCCTGTTCCAGACAGCGGATCATCTTCTCCAGGATGAACTTGGTCTGTTCATAACCGTCGGCGCCATAAACACTGCCGTCGGGTTGAACGGAGGTGGTCCCGCCCACCAACACAAATGGTCCGGCTTTGACCACCCGGCTGTATCCGGCGCTTTCTTCCAACGGCGAACCCGAAGCGTAATTGGTCCTTTCAAAATTCATCAATGATTCCTCCTCAGACTCGGTTTAATTAACGATCGATATTGCACTGTTGACATGGTAATTTTCCTGGACTACGCTTTCGGCTTGAACCGGTCGTAACGGAAAGCGTCCAATGAAAGCGCGGGTTGGCCGTCGACGATCAACTCCGCCATCAACTGCCCGACCGCCGGCGAAATCCCGTAGCCATGACCGCTGAATCCGCACGCCAACACCAGTCCGGGGACTTCCGCCACTTTGCTTAAGACCGGCACATGGTCGGCCGTCTCGTCGAGGAAACCGGCCCAAGTCCGGATGATATTGACATTTTTGAACATCGGAAAATAACCTAAAATCGCCCGGCAAATGCTTGGCGCCGCAATGCTCCGGGTCACCGGACGTGCTTCCTCCGACGCGAACGGTTCCAAACCGGTCGAACCGCCAAACACAAACGAACCGTGGTCGGTCTGGTGACCGTAAAAATCCGCCGCCGCCGTCCCCAACATCTGTGGGAAGAGAACGGGCTGCGCTTCGGTGATCAACGCTTCAATCAATACCTTCTGCATCGGAATGTCGATGCCCACCGTATTGGCGATGGGGCGCGAACCCAAACCCGCCGCCAACAACACCGTGTCCGCCTGATATTCGGCGCAATCGGTCTTAACCCCGGTCACTTTGTCCCGTTTCAAGGTTACTGACTGCACCGTTTCGCCGGTGATAAACTCCGCGCCTAATTCACGGGCGCGTTTATAAAACGCCAAAGTCGTTTTCATCGGATTGCCGTGGCCGTCGGTCGGACAGAAACTCGCCCCAATCACTTCCTCGGACAGATAGGGGCAGATCGCCCGGGCCTCGTCCCCGGAGACTAACGAGAGTTCCAAACCCGCCGCTTGACTATGTTTAACCATCCGGTCCAGGAACTTCAGATGATCTTCGGTTTTACCCAACCGTAAATTGCCTTTTTGGCGGTACTCGACATCAACCCCAAGTTCCTCCGCTAAGTTCGGCCATAAGTTACGCACGGCATGGATGGCTAGCGGCATTTCCCGCAGATCGCGGGCGGACTGACGGACCCCGCCGCCGTTGCGGCTGGATCCGCCGCAACCAATCTCCTCTTTTTCCAAAACCGTCACGCGCACGTTGGCTTTTGCAAGATGATAGGCAATGGCGCAACCGATGACGCCACCGCCGACAATGATTACATCGGCTTTTCTCATGTCGCTTCCCCAACTTTCTTAGTTACCCCATCGTTAGCGTAGGTCTCCATCGAAATCGGCCGGGCGGGCGAACGGGGCACGGATGTCTCTAATTCAGTGGGATTGACCCCCAGTTCTTTGGCGACGATCCCCCGGACTAGCCGGCCGCAAGTCTGTCCTTGGCAAAGTCCCATGCCGGTGCGAAGGTAACGGCGTACTTCATTTAAGGTTCGCATTCCGTCGTAAACCGCCCGGCGGATCTCCCCTTTGGTTATCTCTTCGCAACGGCAGATGATGACCGCATCATCCGGTTGGGGAATAAACTCACCCTTGTTTAAGGATCGATCAAACTTCTTTCGCATCGGTTACGCCTCCTCACAAGGTTTAAAGAATCGCGCGGTCATCGACCAAGCCGCCGGTACTTTCATCGTTAGGATCGCGGTTGCGTCCATCACCGGCGCGGTTTTCACATTGACCACTTCCGCTTCGCCTAAAGCAACGCCGGAACGGTCCAAGGCCGTCCCTTTGCTACCCGCCGCCGGCAACGGGGAAAACTCGTACGGAATCGCCACGGTGGCAAATCCCGACGCATAGTTCTCATCCACCAAAAAGATCGCCTGTCCGGAACAGGAGACCACGCACATTCCACAACCGGTGCAAGCGACCGCTTCGTCGATTACCGGTAGATTGGTAATGGTGGCGCCTACCTTAATGCATCCTTTTTTACACGCATCCTGACAAGGATTGCACGGAATGTTTTGGGTGCATTCGATCACCGGCGTTAATCCTTTTTTCCGGACTGCGACGCCGGCTACGCCGGGGTAATGACTGATTTCCACATCAGCCACATACCCTTTGGCCAATAGATTCCGGGACAAAGGATATCCTTCATCGGTCCGGGTCAAGTCGACACGGCCTTTGTTTTTATGTCCAAACATCCCTTCCCGCAATTGCGCTAAGGAATTGCGGTAGGTCTGACAACGCTGCTCAAACTCGGTGTAATCCAAGTAGCCTTGGGCATTGGCGACGGCGGCTCCGGCAATCCGGCCCTGGATCATCGCCGAACTCGCCTCTTCAATTCCGGCGACATCACCGGCGGCGTAAAGGCCTGGGATCGAAGTTTCGCCATATTCGTCTACCACCGGCACCGTTCCGCCTTTGGCGGGGTTCTCCTCCATCAGACAACCGACCATCCGCGTCAACTGCGACATCGGCGATAAACCCACCGCTATACAGATGGTATCGACTTCCAACGTCTTTTCACTGCCGGGAACGGTCTGCCACGTTTTATCGACTTCCACCAGCGTTGCTCCGGTCACCCCTGTTGCGCCGCGGGCTTCTTTAATGGTATGGGACATATAAAAGGGAACGCCGGTCCGGGCTAACTTCGCGGCGTGGACCCCATATCCGCCTACGCGGGGAGCGGCATCGATTACCGCCGCCAACTCACAGCCGGCTTGCAGCAGCTGATAACCGACGACCAGTCCGACATTGCCCGAGCCGACCATCAAAACCCGGTTGCCCGGTTTTAAGCCGTGCAGGTTCATCATGGTTTGGGCCGCGCCGGCCCCAATCACTCCCGGCAACGTCCAACCCGGGAACGGCACCATATTCTCCGCTGCGCCGGTCGCCACAATGACGTTATGGGCGCGGTAGTGTTCCAGTTTCCCTTGATGGACGACCGAGACTTCATGGTTTTTGAAGATTCCGATCACCGTTGCCTCCAAGACAACCTCAACGCCGTGCTCCCGCGCCTCTTGCAATAACCGTTCCCCAATCCGGAAGCCCCGTTCCTTCGCCTGATGTTCCTTGGAACCAAAAAACTTGTGAATCTGTTTGAATAATTGTCCGCCGGGTTTGGCGTTCTCATCGAAGACCACCACCTTCAGACCGGACGAAGCGGCTTCAATCGCCGCCGATAAACCGGCGGGCCCTGCTCCAACTACAATCAATTCATACCGTTTCATCAGCCTTCATCCTATTCTTTCGTTGATACGCCGTATTGCGTTTGGACTTTCATCCCCGCTTGCAACGGAGTAATACAGGTCCGCACATTCGGTTTGCCGTCAACCACCATGACACAATCGGTACAGCGGCCAATCGCGCAAAACATCCCGCGCGGTTGCGAGTTTTTGGCGGTATAACGGTGGATTACCACGCCATTGGCCTTTAATGCGATCGCAATCGGCTCCCCTTCGTACCCTTCCATACTCCGGCCGTCGAAATCAAAGCTGACTAAGTTCCCTTTGGGAAACGTCTTTAAAATCGGGTGTTCCTGAATTCTCATGGCTGACATTGTCCTCAACCTCCAAACCCAAAGCGTTCGCCAAAGACATAATCGCTGCCGACCAAGGGAATACCGGTCATGGCGCAAGCTTCCAAGGTCATTGACCGCAGATCTTCCCGCTCTAAATTCTTCAGTTTGGTTTTACCGGCCGCTTTCGCCAATAACACCGCCTCGTTGGTCATCCCTTGAATGTAGTTGGCCACGCGTTCCGCCGCTTCATCGATGTCCAGCCGTTCGCGCAACTCCGGTTTCTGGGTGCCGATCCCATAGGCGCAGATCCCGCTGTGACATTTTAAACAAACCCGGCAGCCCATGGCGACCATCGCCCCGGTTCCGATCGCCACGGCGTCGGCGCCGATGGCCAACGCTTTGGCAATATCCGCTCCGTCTTTGATCCCGCCGGAGATAATGATGCTGACTTGGTCCTTCAGCCCCATCTCTTCCAATGTTTTCACCGCTTGGACCAACGCGGGCAACGTCGGTATTCCCAAATGTCCCGAAGCCATGACCGGCGCGGCGCCAGTCCCGCCTTGCGCCCCGTCGAGAATAATCCCGTCGGCGCCGACTTTCACCGCGATCTTGACATCGTCCCGGACCCGGCCGGCCGCGATCTTAGCAAAGATCGGAGTCTCGCCTTTGGTCAATTCCCGCAGTTGTTCCATCTTGACGACCATGTCGTCAGCGCCAAAGCTGTCGCCATGCCGCGGCATGCTGTGCAAGTCGATTCCGACCGGCAATTGGCGGAAGCTGGCGATCTCTTCAGTAATTTTGCTCCCCATCAAGTGCCCGGAGAGACCCGGTTTGGCGCCGATTCCGATCAAAAACTCCAACAGGTCGGCGGCTTCGATACTCCGTTTGCTGAAACCAAAACGGCTCGGCAAGACTTGAATCGATTGCCGGTAGGAGTTGTCGCGCTCTTCGGGGAGTAAGCCGCCTTCGCCGTTACTGATGACCGTCCCCGTCAACGCCGTCGCCTTCGCCAAAGCGATTTTGGCTTCCTTACTTAAAGCGCCGTAGGACATTCCGGCGATCATGATGGGGGTTTCGATCACCAACGGTTTGGTGGCAAACCGTTTGCCAAGGACCGTCCGGGTTTCGCAAGGCTCCCGGTAGGTGTCGATGGCCATCCGCGTCAACTGCGACGGCAAAATCATCAGATCGTCAAAAGTCGGCATATACCGGGTGGCGCCGCAACCGCGAATGCGGTGTTTGCCATAGGTGGCTTTATAATCAATCTCGGAAAGAGTTTCCGAATTCCAGATCCCGTGTTGGACGTCTTTCGGCTCAAAATTTTTCTTATCAGTACTCATCGGCTACTCCCCCTGCGCATTGGTCTGATATTTCTTTGACAATTCCGGCTTGAGGTCGGGATTGAACAAAGTGTAAGTATGCCGCCCGGTGGTCGAGGGGCGAATCGCCCGGAAACACTGTGGATCGGCCGCAATTTCATATTTGGCGAATAATCCTTGAAGGTCGGCGGATTCCGTTTCCGTCAGCGCATCAATAAACACGTTGCCGCCCAGTTTCGACTCGACCTCCTCATCCTGGACGTAGATGACTCCCTTGTACATGGATTCGCCGATCTGCTGGCCCACTTTGCCGAGAATGATCAATCGGCCGCCCAACGTCATCTGCCCGGCCCATCGCCCGACGGACCCGCAGACAATGATCGTGCCGCCTTTCATGGCGTAGCCGACGCGGCTGCCGGCGCCGCCATAGATTACCATGGTTCCGCCATAGAAGTACGTACCCGCGTTGCAGCCGGCGTTTTTAGTGATGATCAGCTCGCCGTCCATCATGTTGTCCCCGGCGTACCAACCCGCGTTGCCCTCCACCACAATGGTGGAACCTTCCAGAAAGCCGCCGACATAAAATCCGGTGCTGCCTTTGACGGTAATCTTGCCCGATTGGATCAACCCGGTTCCGATGTTATGCATGGAATGAGGATTTTCAATTACAACCTCAGCGCCTTGTTGCAGCTTCCGGGCCAACAATTGGTTTAACTCTTGGCTTTTCAGATGAGATGCGTCTATATATTCCATACCCGTATCGCCCCCGGTTCCATTTCTTCGGCGTAGACATCGGGGAACAGCGCCGTAAATTCAATCTGTTCCGAGCCAAACAAAGTCAGGCCGTCTTTTTCGTAAAGCAAAAATGGTTTGATGCCCATCCGGTCTTTCACAAAACCGATCTGATTGGCGGTGGCGGCAATGATACAGAAGATGCCGTCCAACTCTTCCAACGCTAAATGCAAGGCCGCTTCCAAGTCGCCGCCGTTTTCCTTCATGGCGTAGGCAATGAAATGACTGGCCGCCTCGGAATCGTTTAATGTTTTGAAGATCGCGCCTTTGCTCTCCAGATAACGCCGGAGATTAAAATAATTGGTGAACTGTCCGTTATGAACAATGCTTAAGTTGGAATAAAACGGCGAAGTGAACGGATGCGCCGCGTTGATATCCTCGGCGCTTTCGGTCGCCATCCGGACATGTCCCATGCCATGGGTGGCGATTGGGGTGACGATCCGGTGATTGGCGACTAAGTTTTCGAGCAAACCGCCGTCTTTATATACTTTCATTCCCTTGCCGATCGAATGGACATACAACCCGTCGATCGAGTTGATGGCGGCATGTAACTTCGGGATACAACACTCGTCCATCTGCAGATTAATTTCGGCGAAAACCACCTTGCGCCCCCAGTCGGTAGTTTGTTCCGACTGGACCGCGCCGTACTCGGCAACCAATTTCATTAACGCCGGATGCGTTTCCTTTTTGGTGATTGCCACCCGCAAACAGACAGCGGCGCCGCTTCCGTAAACCGCAATCCCGCTGGCATCCGGTCCTCGGTGCTGGATTAACGAGAGCATCTCGATGAGTTTGGGCGATATGTCCATGCCGTGCTGATTGATAATTCCGGCAATGCCACACATGATAATTCCTCCAATAACAGTAGTTTTAAACTAAAAAGCTAGCTGTAAAGAAAAGATCTGCGACGCCCCTGGCCTCATTGGGGATTCCCCCCTATCCCGTGACGACTGGCGTCGACCAAAAGTTAAATGTGATAGGAGTAATTCTTCCATTCCCAATCGGTGACGGAGTTAGTGAAACTTTCAACTTCCAGCCGTTTTAAGGCGACAAAATTATTGATCAAATGCTCACCGGCATATTGGCAAAGCCATTCATCTTGCTCCAATTCAATCAGTGAACGGTGTAAACTGCGCGGAACGATATCGGAATCTTCCGGATTGTGATAGAGATCGGTAGTGACAATCGCCGGCGGTTCCAGTTGATTGATGATGCCGTCCAAGCCCGCCGCCAAAATTCCGGCCAAAGCCAAATACGGATTAGACGCCGCGCTGCCGGCGCGGACTTCGACCCGGGTCGCTTTGCCTCGCTCGTGCGGGATCCGGATATAGGTGGTCCGGTTATCCTTGCCCCAACCGATATAATACGGGGCGAACGAATCCGGGCGATACCGTCGGTAACAGTTGATGGTCGGCGCCAAAAACGCCACCAGCGAACGGGCGTGTTTAAGAACACCGGCCACGAAATGCCGCATCAACTCCGACATCTGGCCTTCGCCGTTTTGATCGAAGAAAGCGTTGGCGTCGGTCTGTTGGTCAGTCAATGAAAAATGAAAGTGGCAACCGCTGCCGCCATTGTCATTCATCGGCTTGGCCATAAAGGTGGCGAACAAATTGTTCTGCTCGGCGATGTCTTTACTGAGGCCTTTGAAGAGCGACGTTTGATCCGCGCACCGCAACGCCGGACCATGGCTCCAGTTATATTCAAACTGTCCCGGATAATACTCATGATTCATATATAAAATGTCAAAATCCATCTTTTTAAAGGTTCGGGTCAACTGGGTCAAAAAGCCCAACGGGTCGATCCGGACATTGCTGGTGTAACAATTACAAGGTTGGTTGGTGTACGGGGTGAATTCACCGCTGTCGCTCTTTTTGAATAAGAAGAACTCAATTTCGCTGGCGGCAATCGGTTCCAAACCCAACTCCCGGTATTTTTCAATGATACTTTTTAAGAACCAACGGGGCGATTGCATCATCGGTTCATCATGATAATAAAGATCGCCGAGGATTAGGGCGGTTTTTTCTTGAAACGGCAGCACCACAAAGGTTGACGGATCGGCGACAATCTTCATATCATCATAGTTGTATTCGGAGAGTCCCTTAACCTCTGCGACGTTATTGTCAAACCCCATCGCCATGACCGCAGCGCAAAACGCAATTCCGTGTTCCAATGCTTCGTCGATCATATCCGCCGGCATTATTTTGCCACGGTTGATACCGTGAAGGTCAACATACTCCAAGCGAATCATTTCAATGTCATGTTCTTTGATCAAACGTTTCACATCAGCTTGGGTTCGTTTCGTTTCTCCCATCACATTCAGCTCCTCATTTTCGTCTCAATATATTACATAAAACTGACATTATCCAAATTGATTCCTTCAAAAAATCATTAGTTTTCTTAACTTTCACACCCAAACGTAGCTAAGCAATGTCATTTTGTAGTTTGATTATATCTTTATGGCAAGATTAATGTCAACTATTTCTGAATATAGTTAACATATACATTACATTATTTTTCAACCATCATATAGATTAACGAATGCTTTTATCGCAAGTACTCAGCTCACCAACCCAAACTTCGCCAAATAGTAAGTTGGCTTCCCGTTCAATTTGAAACATGGGAAATAGCAAAAAGAAGCCGCAAAACGCAGCCTCTTTGGGTTATCACTTCACTTTGTCGCCCCAATTAAAAAAGCACCCAAACGGGTGCTTTACCGGGTCGTAAGTTTATTGTTCAGCTTCGGTCTCGTCAGTTGTCTCCGAAAAAGGGGGTTGGTCTGCGTTACCCTGGGGATTGAATAACGCGTTCAAAAGCATGGCGCGCTTCACCTCCATTGCATCACTCTCGCAAACCTCTTCTTCCGTTTTTGCCAAATCGCCACCTCCCGAATATTACTTCACACCGTGATGGTAGATATTTTAAACTGGAATTCGGGCGGTATACCTTGTCGAGGTAGAGGACTTATTTTATAAACGGCAAGAACTGATCTTGGTCACGATGATTCCTTTGGCGCCCAACCGCTTCAATTCATCCATCGTTTGATTGATCTCGCCGGAGTTAACCATTGATTTAATAGCAAACCAACCTTGTTTATTTAACGGGGAGACGGTGGGCGATTCGATGCCTGGGGTTAACCGGCAGGCTTGTTCCAGCAACGCTTGGTTAATATCATACTCGATCATGACATATTTCCGGGCGGTGATGATCCCTTTTAAACGCTCGATAAAGGTCTGGACCGGCTCGCTGCCGGTAATCTCCGTATTTTTCGAGATCACAATCGCTTCCGATGTCACTACCGGTTCGCCGATAATTTGCAATCCGGCCGCCTCAATGGTCTTGCCGGACTGAACCACATCGGCAATGGCATCGGCAATTCCCAGTTGGACCGAGATCTCGACCGCGCCGTCCAGTTTGATCAGTTTCGCTTGGATGCCCAACCCGTTGAGATAGTTGGTGACCAGATTGGGATAGGAAGTCGCGATCCGCAGTCCTTGAAAATCCTTGATTTGCAGCGGGGAATCGGCGGGAACCGCAAACCGGAACCACGATTTCCCAAGTTCCAACGGGAGGATTTCGTGAAAGTCCAATTCGCTTTCAAACGCCAAATCGCGGCCGGTGATTCCCAGATCCAAGATTCCGTTATAAACATAAGCGACAATATCTTTGGGGCGCAGAAAGAAAAAATCAATATCATTGCGGTGGTCGCGAATGGTTAATTGGTTTGACGCGACCTGACAATTATAACCCGCCTCTTTCAACAGCAACACGACTTCTTCGGACAATCGGCCTTTGTTGGGAACCGCTATTCGTAGCATCGGCAATCTCCTTTATAAATATTCATAGACGTCCTCTAGCTCGATTTCGTTTGCGATCATCATCACTTGCAGATGGTATAATAGTTGCGACATTTCTTCGGCGAGCCGCTCCTTATTTTCATACTCGGCGGCCATCCAGACTTCGCTGGCTTCCTCCACAATTTTCTTCCCGATGAAATGCTTCCCTTTTTGGAGTTCTTGCACCGTTCCGGAATCGGGATCGCGTTTCGCCGCTTTGGCTTTCAATTCGCTAAATAATTCCTCAAACCGTTTCATTATTTAAACCCCATTTACTCAAATTGGATCAAATCATACCTGGTCATAAATTTACCATAAAGCGCTTGAAAAGTAAATTAACTCTGGGTCAAATATTTAATTCGCCACGGAAGCGCAGCGAGGCATCCGCTCATCCACCGATTTACTCATCCTGAATAAATATTCCATGCGTCCCGAAGCGGCTTCACCGAATCGGTTTGCAAACTTTGCCGTAAATTTCAAAGGAATGTTTTAACGGAAACGGCAGCAACCTTTGCGGTAAGCCTTCCGAAACGTGGGAAACTAGACTCAAACTTCAAGGAAAGGAGGTCTAGCCGCTTGGATTTTTCAATCAAACTCAGAGACGTCTTCAATTTTAATCGCGATAAACAGACCGAATTCGGAAAATTATTCGATGCCGGCAAATTCCGCTCGGAAAGTGCCTTGTATGAATTTGGCCAGATTGATAACGAACCTTGTCTGAAGATTCATTATCACGGAATCCTCAAAGCGGACGGAGCAGACACTGTGTTCCTTCATTACGGTTTTAACGATTGGGATCCGGGGACAATTCAGACGGTTCAGATGAATCGGCTTGAAAACGGTTGCTTTGAGGCGACAATCGATCCCCAAGGAAAACAAGTCGTCAATTACTGCTTTATCGACCCAGCCGGAAACTGGGACAACAATAGCGGACAAAATTGGCAGGTCATCGTTCATTAATTTTTATTAAACCTCCTGGGTACAGGAGGTTTTCATTTGTACTCAAATCGTTTCGATCGGCTTACGTTTTCAAAGCTGCTTGGATGATTGCCACACCGCATTTGATCTCCGCCGTCGACGTCCGGGCCACGCTTAGCCGCAGGCTATTTTGGGCTGACGGTTCGATGTAAAAACCGCCGCTACCGGAGACCAACACGCCTTGCTTTTCGAGCTTTTCCAATATCCGGTTCGCATCCATCCCCTCCGGCAGTTGCAGATAGGAATAAAAGCCCGATTCCCCTCCCACGCACTTTACACCGGAGCGGGTTAACAGGTTAAAGCTTTTTCTCAGGCACCGCAAACGCTCCGCTAGCTCTTTTTGCATCAAATGAACCTGCTTTTTCAAGAGCTGACTCCGGAGATAAATTTCCAGCGTAGCCTGGGAGACCAAGGATGGCGAAAAATAAGAGTCATAATACGAAGACGCCACCGCTTGTTGAAAGGCCGGAATCAGCGGGGTCGGAATGACCATCAAACCGATCCGGATCCACGGAATAATCTTGGTATAGTTTTTCAGATAAATAAAATGGTCATGGTCGCCTTCGGCAAACAGGGTGTCTCCCGGCGTTTCCGTCACATCCCCGAAATAATCGTCTTCGACAATATAGACATGGTATTTGGAGGCCAAAGCGGCAATCGCCTTGCGCTGACTTCGCCGATAGGCCGTACCCAACGGATTATGATTCCGCGGCACGGTATAGAAAAACTTGATCCGCTCCGTTTTAAACAATCGCTCCAGCCGGTTCAGGTCAATGCCTTGTTCCGTTCGGTCGATCCCCTCCACCGGTACCTTTTGAAATCGTAAAAAGTCCAGATAATAGCGGTAGGTCGGTTCTTCAACCAAGATTACCTGTCGCCCGTTGGGAAACGGTAGCGCGGTCAATATACTCAATCCCTGTTGCACGCCGAGGTTGACAAAAACGTTTTCCGGACGGGTGAAGACTTGAAAATCGGTTAGATACGCCGTAAGCAACTGCCGTAACGACTCCACGCCGTAGGGGTTTTGACAAAGCGACCGGTGTTCGTAAAGATCAACCGAACGGTCCAAACAGTGTTTGAGGTCGGGAATATGAATGGTGCCGATGATTGGGTTGCCGGTTGAAAAATTGATCACGTTTGAATCGTTTTCGCCCCGGAGACGCTGGTTCTCAACGCAAAAATAACCGCTTTGCGGCACGGAATAAACCAGGTGTCGCTGTTTTAACGTCTCGTACGCCGCCACGACCGTGCTCTTGCTGCATTGGTATTGTTCCGACAACTCGCGCACCGAAGGAAGTTTCTTACCGGAATGATAAAATTGAGTCCGGATCCTCATTTCCAAATCCGCCTGGATGCGCGCTCCAATGTGGTTTGCCATCGTTTAACCCCCAAACTGTACCAGTACAGTTTGATTATAACACAATTGAGCCCACCACTGAAACCAGGCTATAATGAAGAAGACGTTTCAGGGATTTTTAGGAAAGCGGGCAGTGAAACAGATGAACCGGATCGACCTTCACATCCATTCTTATTACAGCGACGATGGCGAGCTCAGTCCGGCCGAGATCGTTCGGACCTGCCGGCAAAAGAGTTTACACACCATCGCCATTACCGATCATAATTCGGTGCAAGGAGTGGCCGAAGCGGTTCATTATGGCGACATGTTGGGGGTTGAGGTAATTCCGGGCATTGAGATCGATTGTACTTTTGCGGGAGTCAATCTCCATCTGCTCGGGTACGGGATTGACCCCCGAAACCAGGCGTTCGACCTGCTCGAACAAGCGATCCGTCAACAAGAGCAGGCGGTGTTGCCGCAAAAGCTCGCCAACCTCCGCGCCCTGGGGCTACCCATCTGTGAAGCGGAAATCCTGCAACAGGCCGGCGGACGTTGTTTTACCGGCGAGCTCATCGCGGAAATGCTGCTGAGCAGACCGGAAAACAAACAAAATAAGCTACTCCAACCTTATTACGACGGGGGATCCCGTGGCGATATGCCCTATCTCAACTTTTACCGGGATTTTCTGGCCCAAGGCAAGCTTGCTCATGTGCCGATCGAATATCCGACGTTGGCGGCGGCGTTACGCTTAATTAAGGATAGTCACGGCTTGCCGGTGCTGGCTCATCCCGGCGAAACCCTTCAAGGGCGGTTGGATTTGCTGGAAGCGATCATTGGTGAAGGCATTATGGGCATCGAAGTGTATAGCAACTACCACTCCCGCGCGCAAATCGACTATTTTCACCAAAAGGCTGCCGAGCATCAACTGTTTGTCTCCGGCGGCAGTGACTTTCATGGAAAAAACAAACCCCGCATCGATTTGGGTTCGGTCAATTGCGCTTCGCCACAATTTTTCCTGCCATTCCTGCCACCTCACTCTTTGCAATGAATCAGGAGGTTTGCAATGACAAATCAGACGAAACACCGGCAATGGTTGGTGACGATCGGCGCTTTCGCGACGTTTTTGCTCTTTGGAGCGCTCGACAATTTAAAAGGCCCGACCATTCCGTTCATTATCAAAGGCTTAAAGATCAATTACGCTTTGATGGGCAATATTCTGGGCTTGGAGTACCTTGGCTTTTTCGCTGCGACGTTGCTGGCCGGAGTAATTATTTTACGGTTGGGATTGAAAAATACCGTACTGGCCGCAGTGGCCTTGTTGGGGACGGGGATCGCGGCGGCGGCCGGAGTGCCGCGTTACGGGGTTTGGTTAATCGCCTTTATTCTGCTTGGTTTGGGGTTTGGCACCCTGGAAATTGCAGGCAGCAATCTGATGGTGCTGGTGTACCCGGAGCACAAGGGGAAAATGCTCAACTTGCTTAATGCTTTTCATGGGTTCGGTTCAATGCTGGCGCCGTTGTACGCCGGCGTGTTGCTGGCGTTTCAGGCGTCATGGCAGAGTGTTTTTGGATTTTGCTTGATTCCCGTCCTGCTGTTAGTGGTTTACCTGTCGCTGATCCGTTTTCCCAAACAAGAACCGCTGAAAACCGAGCCGCTAATCCATTTGGCAAAAACCGCTTTCGCTCCCACGATGTTCTGGCACTATATCGCCATTTGCTTTTACGTGGCGGCAGAAATCGGCGTTTCCGCCTGGATTGTCGAATACGCCACCACGATCAAAGGCCAACCGGCCTTTTACAGTTCAGTTTTGCTTTCGGTTTATTTTGGTTTGATCACCGGAGGCAGATTGTTGGGGAGTATGATCGTTGACCGGGTGGGGCATCTGAAAATAGTGTTTTGGGCGATGGTCGGAGCGGTCGTCAGCTTAAGCGTCGGGATGTTCGGTCCAAACGCCTGTGTTTTGTTCCTGGCGGTGACCGGCTTATTCTTTTCGATCATCTTTCCGACCCTGACCGCGTCGTTTTCAAACATTCCCCAACCGCAAGTGGCAAAATACTTTGGATTTTTATTTGCCTTCGCCGGCATCGGCGGAATCATCGGCCCCTGTCTGGTCGGAATCCTCGGCAATTATC
The DNA here is from genome assembly GCA_023410535.1 of Bacillota bacterium. Lineage (GTDB taxonomy): Bacteria > Bacillota > UBA4882 > UBA8346 > UBA8346 > JAEYPR01. The sequence continues at coordinate 68,569 of JAEYPR010000020.1, forward strand.
TGCAATTGTCGAACAGTATTTTACTGATTCTGGTTTATGCCTTAATCATCTGCGCTGCCACAATCAGACTCCTTTTTCTCGAGGCGCAAACAGTTCGGGTTACCAAGCTGCCAACGGTCAATCAAGCGGAATAAAACCGCCGCGGCTCCATAACCATAATGGGGTATGGATATCAATCGGATCGAATTCGGATGCCGCAAGCACCCGGACCCATTCCCGGCTGACGATGGTTTGAAGGTCGGGATGCCGGACCAGCTCCGGGGCGACTAAACCCAGCCGGATCGATGCTTGAATCACATGAGTGTCGGGAGCGACCGACAGCGCGGCCTTTTCGCGCAATTCCAAATCAGTATACTGACTGAGAACGTAAAGCCAATAGTTGCTGATCTTGGGTTCACTTAAATAAGGAAAGTGGGGTTTTCGGGTTTTTTGAATATACGTGAGGATTGCCGGAACCCGGCATTCGGTCATGCGAAACAAATTGCGCGTCTTACCCGCCGCCATCCCGCCTTGAATGGTACTTTGGACATGATTTTTTAGCTCCTTCAATCAGGAACTCCTCAATCTTTTCATCGATATACTTCAAAAAAGCGGCCAATTCCCGCGCCGCGAAGGGTCGCTCCACCGCATCCCCCTGATAAATCGCCAAAGTACTGACCAGCAATGATTTGTATTCACCCGGCAAATGGTTGATACCCCAGCGGGCGCCTTCCTGTTTTGATAAAATTCGTTTTTCCAACCGGTAACCATAAACCCGGCAGGCGGTCAACACGGCGTATAGCGGATTTTGCTCTACCTTCGCGCGAGCGTCCCGGTAATCCGCTAAAATCGCGGCCTGATAATCGGCGGCCGGGACGGCCGGAAAGACTTCCGCGGCCGGTTTGCCATACAAGGTGATCCCGCGTGCCAACAACACGGTAAGATGGGCGGCCAGATCCGGATGAAATTTGTCCTGATCGGCGGAGGGCAACCACTGTTGCTGCTCCGACCGGTTTTGATATGCCTCCCGCCACATTTCACTATAGTGGAGATCGTATGGCGTCGGGTAGTGCCAGGTTCCGAGCTGAGTTTGACATACGAAACTGATCTCGATGGGCGACGGATCGCCGGAAGTAACAATAATTCGTCAATAAGCGCCTGTTTCATTTCCCGCATCAATGGCGCGTAGGTCACAACCAGCAGATCGAGGTCGCTGCGGTCCGGATTGAAACAACCGAGAGCTAACGAACCGTGCAAATACACACCGACCAATTGTTCTTTGGCGATCGCTTTGACCGTTCCCACCAAAGCGGCAACCTGGTTTTTGACAGATTGGGGACAGTTTGTCCAATGGTAATAACTCATTCCGTTTCACCTTATATCGAATACATGGTCATTTGCTTTCTTGAAAGCGTTTACTTGAACAATTCGGCCAATTGCCATCCATTTCTGCCGTTCGTTGGATATTATCGGGTTTGGCGAACGCCGCTCTGGCGGAGCTCCAAAACGAATTTCCCGGGCTTTCGGGCGAACTTACTTTCTTCCAAAGCAAGCTTGCCGAGACTTCAGGCAAGCTCACTTATCCACATATCCAGCTTGCGGAGACTTCAAGCAAGCTGAATGCGCTTCTGTCCGCCCAGACCTGAAGGTCAGGGCTAAGTTAAAACCGGTCTCAGCCCTTTCGGGCTGGGTGTGCTTTGAAGCCTTGCCAAGCCCTGGATCGCTTAGAAATGGTTTTATTACCTAGCCATGTCGTGCTTGGCGGAACTTATACCTCAAGCTCCGTCCGGAACACAATCACCGCTTCCCCGGCAATCTGCACCAACGCCGGTTTACCATCTTCAATCCGCACCTCGACCGCCACCGTTCCCAGCCGTCCGATCGCCTCGCCCTGGCGACCTTGAAAGGCGAACGTTGCTCCTTGAGCATCCACCAGGCCGTGGTGGACCAGATAGGCGCCGAGCGGACCATGGGCATTGCCGGTGACCGGGTCCTCGTTGATTCCGATCGCCGGAGCGAACATGCGGCCATAGGTCAAAATATCGTTACGGTCCGAGTCAAAGGTGAAGACAAAATAACCGTTACAACCGATCACTTTGCTCAGTTCCGCCAACGCCGTCAGGTTAGGAGCCAGTTTGTTCAAGACGGCGCGGCGCTTGATCCCGATCAACACTTTCGAATGGCCGGTTGAAACGATCTGCACCGGGCAACGCGAGTCCAAATCCGTTTCAGCCAGGCCTAATCCTTGCCGGAGCCGTTCCCGGAGCTTCCCTTCAAATACGGTGCCAAACTCAATCCGGCCTTGGGTCATCACAACGTGATAGCCGGCGCCGGTTTGGCGGATCGCAAACAGCAGGACACCGGCTCCGGTCCGCATCCGAAAGACCGACGTGGGTAATTCTTCCGCGACCGCTTTGACATACATCGCGGCAATGGTGGCATGGCCGCAGATGGGAACTTCGGCCGTTGGGGTGAAATAGCGAATCACCCCATCGCAATCGGGTGAGTCCGGCCCAAATACAAAAGCCGTCTCCGAGTTGTTTAACTCCCGGGCGATCGCTTGCATCCAGGCCTCATTCAATCCTTCGGCTCCCAACACTACCCCGGCCGGATTGCCCTTGAAACGTTCTTTGGTGAATGAATCCACTTGATAAACTTGATATTGAGTCATAAAATATTACTCCTTTTGCAATGAACAGGGGGTTAACTTTTCCATGAACTGTTTTGAACGCTTTCAACCCGGAATGTTCAGGCACCGCGCAACGCTTGAAGATTAATAATCTTCACGGCGGAACGGTGAAATTCGATCAGCCCTTCATCCCGCATCCGTCCCAACTCCCGGGACAGCGAGGGCCGGGAGACGCCCAGAAAATCGGCGAGTTCATCCCGGTCAAAGGGCAAGACAAACGTCAGATTAGCGTTCCGCTCCGATTGTTCCAGTAAAAACGCGGCGATCTTCTCCCGCAAACTCTTCATGGTGAGAAACTCCAGCTTTTTATTGAGCAGCAACGCGTTGCCCGCGATAATTCCCAGCATGTTCGTGGTCAAGCGTCGGTGGAATTCGCAATGGTGCTGGCAGTTGTTGACAATCTTCTCGGGCGGTAAAAACAACACTTCCGAAGCGTCATCCGCCATAACCGTCGCCGGCCAAACCCGGTTGCCGGCGAAGGCCGCGACCTCGCCAAACATGGTCCCCGGTCCGGCGATGGCAATCAAAACCCGTTCCCCGGAGACCTTCTCTTTGGAGATGGTCACCCGTCCGGTTAGGACAACACCCAGTCCGGTCAGGGGAGTACCGGCAATTACAATACATTCGCCGGGATGATACATGTTGACAGTGGGCCGCAAACATTCCAGCATTGCAACGATTTCAGCGGCGGAATTCCCCTGGAAGATCGGACAGGAAGTCAATTGGGGCAGCCATTTTTGATACATTTTCATTTTCCTTTGCAATTGGTAACCTAGGTTACCGATTTACTGTCTTGATTATACTACAATGAAACCGAGTTAAGCAATTCCAATCCCGGCAGAAAAATTGCTAAAAAACAACAGGTTCAATGATAAAGGAGGATCATCAATCATGAGTATGTTTTGTTTCCAATGTGAACAAACCGCCGGTGGCAAGGGTTGTACGGTTTCGGGCGTTTGTGGCAAAAAGCCGGAAGTCGCCAATAAACAGGACGAACTGACCGGCGCCCTGATCGAGCTGGCCCAAGCCGCTCAAGGCAAAAATCCCGGAACCGCCGTGGATAAGTTAATGATCGAAGGATTATTCACTACCGTGACCAACGTCAGTTTTGATCCGGTCAGCATTGATCAATTAAAAAGCAAAGTGCAATCCGCGACCCAAAGCCTCGGCGGCGCACCCAGGTTTGATTGGGAATCCCTCTGGAAAGGCGACACGGACATTGTCTCGCTCCGCTCCACGCTCTTGCTGGGCATGCGCGGCATGGCTGCTTATGCTTATCACGCTTACGTCCTCGGCAAAACCGATCCGGCGGTCACGAGTTGGTTCTATCAAGGTTTGCAGGCAATCGCCCAAGAGCATACCGCCGGAGAATGGCTGGAACTGTTGATGGAGTTTGGCGGGGTCAACCTGCGCTGTATGGAATTGTTGGATGAAGCCAATACCTCAACCTACGGTCATCCGGTCCCGACTACCGTGACCACCCATATCGCAGCCGGTCCGTTCATTGTCGTCTCCGGCCATGATCTTTACGATCTGAAACAACTGTTGGAACAGACCGAAGGCAAAGGCGTTAATATTTACACCCATGGCGAAATGTTGCCGGCCCACGGTTATCCGGAACTCAAAAAATATGCGCATCTCAAAGGTAATTTCGGTACGGCCTGGCAGAATCAGCAGAAAGAGTTTGACGGAGTTCCCGGCGCCTTCCTCTTCACCACCAATTGTCTGATGCCGCCCAAAGCTTCCTATGCCGACCGGGTCTATACCACCGCAACAGTCGCCTATCCGGAGTTGCAACATATCCCGGATGTCAACAATAAAAAAGATTTCGCCGCGGTCATTCAAAAAGCGCTGGAACTCGGCGGCTGGTCAGAAGAACAATCATTCACCGGTATCAACGGCGGTGCGCAACTGATGACCGGTTTCGGTCGCAATACCGTTCTCGGAGTGGCCGACAAAGTCATTGACGCGGTTAAAGCCGGGGCTATCAAACACTTCTTCCTGGTCGGCGGCTGCGACGGGGCGAAACCGGGCCGCAACTACTATACCGAATTTGTGCAGCAAACGCCCCAAGACACTGTGATTCTGACCCTAGCTTGCGGTAAGTTCCGCTTTAACGATCTCGATCTCGGAACCATCGGCGGATTGCCGCGGATTATGGATATGGGCCAATGTAACGATGCCTACTCAGCAATCCAAGTTGCCGTGGCTTTATCACAAGCGTTCAATTGCGGCGTCAATGAACTACCGCTAACACTGGTTCTTTCCTGGTATGAGCAGAAGGCGGTCTGTATCTTATTGACCTTGCTTTCCTTAGGAATTAAAAACATCTATATCGGGCCGTCATTACCCGCTTTCCTCTCCTCCAACGTCCTGCAGATCTTGGTTGAGAAGTTTGGCCTCAAGCCGATCACGACTCCCGAGGCGGATTTAAAAGCAATTTTAGGATAATTAACAATAACAAAACAGAGGTGCGAGTGATTCGCACCTCTGTTTTTCGTTTGGATTAATCTATTTCGACGGCTCCCAAACATATTTCCCGTTGCGGTCGATATAACCCCATTGATCACCCCGGTATACTTTAGCCAAACCATTTTTAAATTGTTCGGCATCATCAAACTGCGGTTCGATAATTTTGCCGTTTTTATTGATAAAACCCCATTTGCCGCCGCTGACATTCCCGTCGTCGTCGCTGGAACCGCCGCTGTTGACCAACGCCCATTCGCCTTCAAAATTCATAATATAATCAAACTTCGTGGGGACCAGCAATTTACCGGTTTTGCTTAACAGCCCTTTTTGCTCATCATGGCGAACCGCGGCAACACCGTCTTTGAAATTATTGATGTGATCGTATTCCGGCGCCACGATCAGCGTCCCGGTTTTGTCAATCACGCCCCATTGATCATTCATAACAACCGCAGCGACTCCTTCATTGAAGTTAAAGGCATCATCATAAACGGGTTTAATCACAACCTTACCGCTCTCGTCAACAAAACCCCATTTGCCACCGGAAAGAAAGTCGTCTTCATCCCGTTCGCCGCCGACATTGAATAATGCCAAACCTTCGTTGACGCCATAAGCGTCATCGTATTTCGGGTCGACCACGATTCGCCCTGAACGGTCGATATAACCCCATTTTCGGCCGAGACGGACCGCAATTAAATTGCCCTGTTCGATCCGGATCATATCGTAACGGGGCGTCACGATGAATTTGCCCGTCTTATCGACAATCCCCCATTTTCCTCCGGTCGGAGTGCCGTCCCGATCCGGGGTTCCAAAGATCTGCACCCGGGCGATGCCGTTTTGAAATGCATCGACATCAAAATATTTCGGTTCGAGAACCAGATTGCCTTGTTTGTCGATCACGCCAGTTTTGCCGTCAATCACCACAATCGCCATTCCCTCGTTAAAAGAGTAGGCATTATCATACCGTGGCGTGATCACGACTTTTCCGTTACGGTCGAGATAACCCCATTTGCCACCGGCAAATTCGCCGTCCTCGTCGGTTTTCCCCCCGACATTGACAATTGCCAGGCCTTCAGTATACCAATATAAATAATCAAACTTGGGTTCAACAAGCAAACGTCCGGTCTTATCGAGAATCCCATGTTTTCCGTTTAAAACCACCGAGGTAATTCCGTTGTCAAAACCATAAATATCATCGAACGTCCGGTTGGTTACCCATTGACCGCTCTTATCGATCAACACGTACTTGCCGCCTTGCTCCGCCGGCAGTTTTACGATGGCCACTCCTTCTTTTTCAAAAGCGTAAACCTTTTCAAACTTGGGTGGAATAACCATCTTACCGGTTTTATCGATATAGCCCCATCGAAAAGAGGCGGTTTTTTCGTCATAATCTTTCACACCGGCCAGACCTTGAAAGAACTCGCCGCCATTTTGATATTGCGGTTTGATTACCACTTTTCCGGTGAAATCCATATAGCCGATCAGACCATACTTGGAGACCGGAAAGAGCGGATTGTTTTCCGGAGGATTCGCTTCGGCTCCGAAAATCGTCATCGGTATGGCGAAACACCCAAAGATCAGCAAAACGAACCAACAGATCATTAGCTTCTTCATCATTTCTCTCCCGCCTTATCGATTCAAGTTGAATTGGGATATTTTGTATATCCGAATATTTCCACGCGACCCCTTCATTCTCCTTTATTGCATACAGGCAAAGATATTGGTCTTCCAGTTATCATTGGAAAATGATTTAAAGTCCGCTTCAACGCGACGGTCATAACATTTCTGTCGCCAAGTCCAGCAACGCGCGGATTGGGGGCGCCAACCATTTATCTTTATGATAGAGCACTTGAGTCTTCATTTCGAAATCCGGTCCAGCCCACGGAAGCTTAACAAGGCGTCCGGTCGCCAGCTCCTCCGTCACCGCAATCGCAGGCAACAATGTAATCCCCAGTCCACTCATGGCAAATTGTTTGATCGCCTGCAGGCTGCCTGTCTCCAAAACGGAATAGGGCTGAATTCCCGCTTCCTTCAAGATTGTCTCAAAAACGCTCCGGTACGGACAGGTCGCTTCCGTTAAGATTAGCGGCGTTCCGGCCAGATCGTGAGGAGAAACCGCTGGCCGGGCAAGCAACGGATGACCGGGCGGCGCCAAAAGAACCATCGGTTCTTCGCAACAGCATTCCGAAATAAGGTAAGCGGGGATATTTTGCTGTCCTAACGAAAAAGCGACGTCAATAAAATTATCGGCAAGCAACTGCGGAAAGTCGATACAATTTCCCAGTTTTAACACTAATTCAACGGCCGGATAACGTTGGCGGAACTCCTTGACCAGCTCCGGCAAACGTTTGACGCAAAGCGATTCCACCGCGCCAATCGTTAGTGTCCCTTTGAGCGTTTCTCCCACTGCCAGGACTTGTTGGGCCTCATGACTCAGTTGCAGGATCTGCTGCGCGTACGGAAGTAGTTTTAGCCCGGCGGAGCTTAAGTTTAAGTTCCGGCCGAGCCGCTCAAACAATTTGGCGCCGAGTTCCATCTCGAGCAACTGCATCTGGGTCGTGATTGATGACTGGGCATAGCCCAAAACATTGGCGGCTTGCGTAATGCTACCCAATTTGGCAATCGTTACAAAACTGGTTAACTGACGGAGCTCCATCCTATTCCATTCCCCACTCAATCCATCGATTGTTTCGATTGAAATATTCAATACTATCAATTTTACCAAAGATTGTTTTTATGATATCATAAACCCTAATTAAGAGATAGCTAAGTTGTGACAAATTTTTTCGCGGTATTATCGCAATTTATGAATTATGGAAAATATGTCGCCACGCAAGGCGGTTGATAATATTCAGTGCGACCTAAAACGCGAAGTTGTGAGATTTTGATCAACAGATGGAGAGGATACCCATGAACCGGCAACTGCGTTTCTCAAAGCAATCAATTTACTTAATGATCGCCATCGGCATCACGCTTTTCTTTTGGGCGTCGGCGTTTGTCGGTATCCGCCTGGCGTTGCAAACCTATTCCCCATATCATCTCGGGTTATTGCGGTATCTCACGGCGTCGATGGTTTTGATTCCGGTGGCGCTATGTAAAAAAATCCGCATGCCGAACCTCCGCGAGCTTCCCGTACTCCTGTTGGCCGGAGTAATTGGAATCGGCGGCTACAATGTCGCCTTAAACGTGGGCGAACAGACCGTCACCGCTTCCTCGGCCAGTTTCGTCATTAATACCGCGCCCATTCTGACCGCGATCTTTGCCGTATTGGCTTTGAAGGAAAAACTGCCGTGGCTTGGCTGGTTCGGGATCGGCATCAGCTTTATCGGCGTCAGTTTCATCACCATCGGCGAAGGAAACGGCCTATCGCTCTCCAGTGGCATCCTGGCAATATTTCTGGCCGCGTTGCTTCACAGCGGTTACATCATCCTACAGAAAAAACTGTTTCAGCGCTATACCAGTTTTGAAGTGACCGCCTTCTCCATTTGGTTCGGAACCCTGTTTCTTTTGTTATTTTCCAAAGGAAGCTTGACGGCAATCGCCCACGCCAGGATCGAACCGACGCTCGCCATCGTATATCTCGGCATATTTCCGGGGGCTATCGCTTACTTTACTTGGTCTTATACCCTTTCCAAACTCAATGCATCCAAAGCGGCTTCCTTTTTATTTTTAATTCCGTTGTTAACGATCGCCATCGAATTCCTCTGCTTACGCCAAATGCCACGGCCGATTGCCATTATCGGCGGGATTACTGCCATCGGCGGCGTGATCGTCACCAATTTGGGCAAACGGCACTTGGCGAACAAAACAGCGGTCAATCAATCGTCCAGCTAAAAGGCAGTTGTCTCTTCCACAAGGGACAACTACTCTAAGCTTCTTTATCGCAACTCCCGCGTGATTCGCTGCAGAATCACATGCAATTCTTCAAAATAAAACGGCTTTACCACCGCACTGGCAAACCCGTACCGGGCATAATCGGCTACGATCGGATCATTGGCATATCCACTGGAAACCACGGCTTTGATCGCCGGATTCACCGTTCGCAACCGTCTTAAAACCTCAACTCCGCCTATGCCGCTGGGAATCGTCAGGTCCATCACAACCGCTTGAAACGGCTCACCAATCTCCCAAGCTTGTCGATAACGGTTGATCGCCTCGTTGCCATCCACCGTTGTCACAACCTCATAACCCATCAACCGCAACGCTTCTTCCATCGCCGCGAGGATCTCCCGGTTATCGTCAAGCAACAAAATTTTTAAACCCTTAACAAAATCGTTTTCATCCAGCGGCGGTTCCCATGGGAATTCATGGTTCATGAAAGCGGGAAGGTAAATATAAAAAACCGAACCGACCGTTAAAACCGATTTGACTTCCAAGTATCCGCCGTGTTTTTGGATGATTGAATACGAAGTGGTTAGTCCGAGTCCGGTACCGTTCGCTTTGGTGGAGAAAAACGGATCGAAGATCTTGGTCAAATTTTCGGAAGCGATCCCTACGCCAAAGTCGCGAATGGCAATCCGAACATAATTGCCCGGTTGATACGGCTTGGTCCATAAAGTAACGTTATTGGCGGAGACCTCAATCCACCCGCCCTCTTCCATTGCCTGCACCGCGTTGCGAATAATATTCGTAATCACTTGGCAGATTTGCCCTTCATCCACTTCGACCCGCCACAAATCCGCAACGGCAAAGCGGCATTGAACTTTGGTCCCAGCCAAGCCAAAATTCACCGTATCCACGATTAGCTCCCGAATTGAGGCGTTACGCTTCATTGGGGCTCCTCCGGTGGCAAAGGTCAATAATTGTTTCGTCAGGTTGCTGGTTTTATGAATCATGTGCAACGTATTGGTAAGGTGCTTCTTAATATCTTCACCCTGATCATGTTTGGCGATTGCCAGCTCAATATGGGCCAGCATCGCTTCCAAACTGTTATTAAAGTCATGGGCAATTCCGCCCGCCAACACTCCAAGCGACTGTAATTTCTGCATTTTGTTCAATTCCGCTTCAATCTTTTGTTTTTCGCTAATGTCCTCAAGAATTAAGAAGATGAAACGCCGGCCGTTATAATCTAAAGGGCCGGAGCTGATTAAAAGCTCTACGGTTCGTGTTTCTCGATTGCGCCGAGTCAATAATTTATAGTAGACCCGATTGATATGTTTTCCTTGCAACGCGTCAAGCGAGCAATTGCGTAACCCGCAATCTTGGCATGTTTCCGGACGATAAGTAAAACCTTCCGGAGCGCAATGAAGGCAATCATACACTTCGCAGCCGAAACAATGATAGAAAACGGACTTCCCGGTGTTTGCACCCAGAAAATCAAGGGCGAAACGGTTTAATTCTTCAATTCTTCCTTCATCGTTAAGGATCAAAGCAATCTGCGGAATCGCATCAAAGAAAATTTTTAACAATGAGGCATTTTCGAAAATGCGGTTCATGGATCTCCCTCCTCAACTTAGATTGCAATCGACCGGACATCCTTGGGTTAAAATCCTTAGCAATCGAATTAAAATACACTGATTTTATAAATATTGTTTATTTCGATAAAATCTGGAAATAACCCTTTATATCTGAATCGGAATGGGAGAACATTTCCTAAAGAGATCTTCATAAAAAAAGGGCTGACCGCTAAAGTCAACCCTTTTTCAATAATTTATTGTTACTTCAAACCGTTGCTACGCCGCCATTCTTGATCGCTTTCGACATCGCTGCGATCACGCGAATCCCTTCGGCAATCTGTTCCGGCAGAACCTGTCCCGGAATCGCTTCGCCGTTCACCGCCCGGCAGAAAACATCCCATTGATATTCGCCGCTGTGTTCCTCAACGACCGCTTCATCCATAATATGCTCGCCGTCGCGGTAGGTCTTCAATTCCAGTCTTGCCGTCATCGTCTCGCTGTTCAGTTTGATCCCCGGACCGCAATTCCGGTAAATGCTTCCGTTCTCGAAGTTTAAAACTAAGGAATCTTTATAATAATCGCCGTCTTTGGTACAGAACGAAGCGTACACATTACCGATGGCGCCGTTTTTAAACACGATTCCCAATTGGGCGTTGTCCACTGTCGGCCGCTCGGTAAAGATCCGGGATTGCAACAGGTTGACCTGTGCCGCGGGACCGATCAAGCGGACCAAGTCGTTGATTAAGTAGATTCCAATCCGGAAAATGGGCGCTGCCGGACAACGTTCGGGATCATCATACCAACTGCCGTCGGGTTTTTCCCGGTAAGAACTCCATGAATCACAGCGGCAGGAGATCACTCTTCCCAACTGATATTTTTCGACCCATTCCTGGATCTTCAGTAAGTCCGGGGAATAGACCGGTGATGGCGAGTTTAAGTGAATAATCCTCCCCAACCGTTGCGCTTCCTCAAATACCGCAAGCGTGGCATCGGGATTCAACTCGAACGGTTTGGTGGTCAAAACATCTTTACCATGTTGAATGATTTTCCGGATCAATTCCGCCCGGCCCACCGGACCGGTAAATAACCCAACCGCGCGAATTTCCGGGTCCTGGAGCATCTCGTCCAAATGATCATACGCTTTCAAACCAAAATCAGCGGCCGCCTTATCCGCCCGCTCTTTATTTACGTCACACACCGCGACGACTTCCACATATTGACTACCCGGTCCCTTTTGAAGCCGTTGGATGATTTTACTGCCAAAATTCAAGCCAACCATTCCCAATTTCACTCGTTCCATCAGTCGACCCTCCGTATATGTCTTACCTTCCAGCCAGATAAATTCGGAGCATCCGTTCGACCGCTCCGGCCACTAACGATTGGGCATTTTTAATCGCATCCGCAAGCAACATCGGGCGGTCCACAATCGGAACCATACCGTCAATGCCGTGCTCCAAAACCTGCTCCCAACCGTGTCCCAAACCACCGGCGATCGCCAAAACCGGTTTGCCAAACTCTTTGGCGGCTTTGGCTACCCCGATCGGTGTTTTGCCCTGAATGGTCTGTCCATCAATGGCTCCTTCGCCGGTAATCACCAGATCCGCTGTTTGCAATTGGGCTTTTAGACCAACCGTTTCGATCACTAATTCAACGCCCCGCTGCAACCGGGCATTGCCAAACGCCACCAAACCCGCGCCTAAACCGCCAGCCGCTCCGGCTCCCGGCAATTCCGCCACGGCGATCCCGAGATCCCGTTTCACCACTGCGGCGAAGTTATTCAACGCGTTGTCCAACGCCGCCACCATCTCCAGATTCGCGCCTTTTTGCGGTCCGTAAACCGCGGAAGCGCCGTTGGGACCGACTAATGGATTGGTGACATCACAGGCGACGGTGATCTCACTTGTTGCGAGCCGCGCATCCCGTTGGAAGGCATCAATCCGCGCCAGATTCTGCAAATGCCCGCCGCCCTGTGGCAGCTCTTCCCCCGCGGCATCAAGAAAACGGTACCCAAGCGCAGTCGCCATGCCGGCGCCGCCATCATTGGTGGCGCTGCCGCCAATGCCAATCACCAAGCGCGTGCACCCCAAATCCAAAGCCGCCCGGATCAGTTCGCCCGTACCATACGTTGTCGTAAGTAAGGGATTTTTTTGACCGTCCGGAACCAAGGGTAACCCGGAGGCCGCCGCCATTTCAATGACGCCGGTTTTTCCATCGCCCAGGATGCCAAAGAACGCTTCGACCGGATGACCCAACGGACCGGTGACCGCTTGGCGTACAATCCGGCCATGTGTCGCGTCGACTAAAGATTGGACCGTCCCCTCGCCGCCATCCGCCATGGGACAAAAGGCAAGTTGCGCCTCGGGAATTACTTTCCGGATCCCGGCCGCAATCGCTTCACAAACCTCGGCCGCGGTTAAACTTCCTTTAAAAGAGTCGGGCGCTAAAACAATTTTCATGTTCCTCATCCTTTATCCGGTTCTACTTTGGCAGCGGAATTCCATAAGGGCCGTCTGTCAAATAGGCAATGGAAAGCTCGTTATTGCCGCTTGCAGTTAAGCGTCGCAAGGTTTCATTGACCGCCGCTTCAATATAAACGGGAATCAACTGCGCATCGTTGCAGTAACGTTGGTCTTCAGGCAAAAAGCAGTTTCCGTCAACTCCCGCCAGGTACTGATAATCGCTGTGCTTAAGTTGCGGGCTATAATAAATAAAATTCTCTTGCGGTATTTTGGCAAACAACTTGCCCCACATTTGAATCTGCCATTGTTCGGGAATAAATGTCCAATCTTTCGAAAGGATCAAACGGTTGAAATTTTCAACCCCCATTAGTTTCAACAAGTGCAGGACTGTTCGGTACCGCGGGCTCCCCACCGGATCAGAATCGGTATTGTTGGCTGCCATAATCAAGGTTCCACCCGGTTTCAGAATCCGGCTGGCCGCCACCCCGGCTTTAGCAGCCTGGTAGTGGTTGATACCGACAAAACCGGCGTGGGTGATCACCATGTCATAGGTTCGTTCCACCGGAATCGCCGCGTATTGAGTGACTTGTTCGACCGCCTTGCGATGGGCCAGCTCAAGATCGCCGGCGAAAACGCCAGTGATCTGAAAACGGTGATCAAGGGTCACATTGACGATATAATCGACCCCGGCTTTTTGCGCCACTTCCAACGCCTCTTCATGACAGGGATTGCCGTCCAACGTTAGATCGGTCGCTTGGGGCGAAGCGAGCATCGGCGCGCTGTGAAAGATATAGGTGCTTTCTTCGCCAATCAATCCCGGACAAACCGACTTCCGTCCTCCCGATGCCCCCGCCATGAAATGACTCTCAACCAAGCCGGTCAGGATTTTTAAGTCAGCCTCCATGTAGTTCTGATTGATATAAATCTGACTGCCCCGGCGCGTTGCTCCGAGGTAAACCAGATTCGCCTGATCCTGGCAATCGTGATTGACCACTTGAATCCCTGCTTCAAAAACCTTGGGATCAAGCATTATTTGAAGTTCTTCGGTCGTGAGCCCCCGGTGAGTCCCGGTGGCGACAATCACCAAAATCCGTTCTTTGGCGATGCCATGGTTCAACAACTTTTGCAAAATCGGCCATAAGATCCCCGACTCACCGCGATAAGGCACCGGGCGCGTATTATCGGAAACCACCACAACGACCCGCAGATCGGGGTTGGCGTTGATCTTCGCCGCAATGATCGCATCCAATCCCGGCGTTCCGATCGAATTGACCAAAGCTTCGGCTATTGCCGTTTCCGGACTGGTCAGAGGTTTTGGCGTATCCATCGCCAAAATCTCGGTCATTTCCGGAAGACGAACTGTAAATTGCTCCGGACCAAACTTCATATTCACCGTTTTCATTACAGACAACCCCTTTTGAATATGCCGCGCCAAAAAATTAGGGCCAATCAGTTAGGCGACATATCCTTTGATTCAGATAAAGATAGATACGGCAGCGCATTCTCTACCGTACCCTAATCTCTCATGTTTGAAGTTATAATTGCTTAATCAGTGAAAAATCCCCGGTTTTGGCAGCTTCCAAAATCGGCCCCATATATTCGTCAACTAAAGCGGCGGTCAGCGGGACCGGCATATTCTTTAGTTTGGAGTCGAGTTGCGGATTTTTGGCCGCTTCCAAAGCGCGTTGAATATGTTGGTCGAAGAAACCGGGAAGTTCCCCTAAGGTCGTCGGCGAACCGATGCTGCGGCTGAATGCCACCATTCCCTGAGCAACCGCTAGACCAAGTTCCCGGCCGTTCAATTGTTCCAGATCGGCTTGAAGATAGCCGGCTTCTTTGAAAATACCACCGACCAGACGTAGTTGAGGCTCGACCGCTGGCGCAAAAAAGACCGTATAATAGGGATTCATTAAACCGCAAGCTCGGCCATGGCTGGTGACGTCGACCAATGAGAAGCTGGTTAAGTGAGCGCCGCTGGTCCCGCCGACCATGATCGCGTAACCGCCCAAATCCGTTGCCAAACCCAAAGCTTGCCGCGCTTCCAAATCATGTGGATTTTCAATCACCCGCTTGGCGTAATTAACCACCAGTCCAATGCCGAGCAAGGCAATTTCTTGCAATTGTTCGAACTTTTCGGGGGTAGCGCCATAAAACACTTCCAAACAATGAGCGATCCCATCTAAAGCGCCGTCAATGGTCAATCCCAACGGCATGCTTTCGGTTACGGCGTAATCAAAAACCGCCTTGGCTGGGACGACCGCTTCATCAACGATCAGTTTCTTCTGTCCGGCAACCGGATCGGTGATATTGGAGTACTTGGTGAGATGCGCTCCGGAGCTGGCGGCGGTCTCCACTGCGATCAATGGCAACAACTTTTTGCCGGTCTGATTAAGTGCCGCGGTAACCAATCCGGTACCGAAATATGTCTCAATCTCCGGGCTGTACTCTCCCAAAGTCGCTAAGACATTAGCCGCTTTGGCGGCATCAATGGAACTACCGCCACCAATGACGATAATGCTTCCCGGTTTAAAATGCAGGATATAACTTTCGATCCGGTAGACATCTTCGCGCGGCGCATTGGGCCCAGCGTCAGGGACGATCCGGTCTCCCGCCAAGTGAACCCCGTGTTTTTCAAGAGAAGCCAAAACCTTGTCCAGGGTTGGCTTCAGATATGCGGCCGGATTGGCGATCACCAAAGCGGATTTACCAAAACTGGCGGCGTAAACTCCAACCTGGTCCATCACTCCGAGACCGAAAGTATAATTGTCACCCTTGAATTTTTTTAGAATCTGGGCGGCTTGATTTGTTAAATCACTCATTTTGAACACCTACTTTTTTAGATTTCCTTATTTGGCGATTTGGTAAACTCCAAGCGCTTTAATAATCTCAGTTAATTTGGCGCGGTTTTCATCAGAGATCGGACCAACCGGACGCAAGGCCACACCGGCGTCGATGCCTACCAACCGCAAGGCTTCTTTCATCACCACCGGGAAGCTACCTAAACCGAAAGCAATCCGTAACGGAGCCAGCTGATATTGTAGCTCTCTTGCTTTTTCATGATCGCCCGCCATATATGAATTGTAAATTCCAGCGACAATCGACGGAACGATATTGGCAGTGGCGGCGATGGCGCCAGCGCCACCATAGGCGAGATTGGCCAGGATTAACGTGTCACGGCCGGCGATCACGCTGAATTCCTTATCGGCAGTCCGGCGGATATACTCTCCCATTTGGGTCATATCGCCGCTTGAATCTTTGATACCGACGATGTTTTCCACATTGGCAAGTTCGGTCGCAAGATCGGCCGGGATGTTCACATTGGTCCGGTCGTTATTTCCATAGAGAATCACCGGCAACTTAGTCGCCGCGGCGATATCCAGGTAATGTTGCTTCAGTTCATTGCGATTGGGCGTAATGAAAAATGGCGTCAAGACCGAAATTGCGGAAACTCCGCCGATCTCCTCGGCAAACTTGGCAAGACGAATACAATCCCGGGTCGTAATCTCACTGGCGCCAGCGTACACCGGTACGCGTCCGGCGGTTTGTTCGACGGTGATTTCAATGGCCCGTTTCTTTTGTTCCCAATCCAGGCCATAAATCTCGCCGGTACTGCCTAAAATAAAGACTCCGTGCACTCCGCCGGCGATCGTGTAATCAATCACCTGACGCAAAGCCGCTTCCATCAAGTTCCCTCTCTCATCTAAAGGGGTAACAAGCGCGGGAATTACTCCATACGGTTTAAACATCCTTTGACCCTCCTAAAAGTCTTTTCGCAAAACCGCGCCTTTGGCCACGGTTGTCACCAAATGAGCATAACGTTTCAGAGCCGGACTGGCGATCCCTTTGTCAACGCACTTCCACGTCTGACGCCGCCGTTCCAGTTCTTCCTCGCTTACCAGCAATTCCAGACGGCGTTCCGGAATATTCAGTTGGATCGGATCGCCATCTTCAATCAATCCGATAACGCCACCAGCAGCCGCTTCCGGCGAGATATGGCCGATGCACGGCCCACGGGTCGCACCTGAAAAACGTCCGTCGGTAATCAATGCCGTGCTATCACCGAGACCCATCCCCATAATAGCGGAGGTTGTCGCCAACATTTCGCGCATGCCCGGACCACCCTTGGGTCCTTCATAACGAATCACCACAATATGACCGGGTTGGACTCTTCCGTCATAGACCGCTTTGGTCGCTTCTTCCTCCACGTTAAAAACGATGGCCGGTCCGGTATGAACCCGCATTTTCTCCGATACCCCGGAGATCTTTACTACCGCCCCTTCCGGGCAGAGGTTTCCTTTCAACACTCCGTAACTGCCATGGGGGTAGACCGGATTGCTTAAGGAACGGATTACTTCGGGGTTTTTATTCTTGGCTTGGCTGACATTCTCCCGTAACGTCTTGCCGGTGATGGTTTGCTCGTCGGCGGCCAAAATCGGCAACATTTCCTTCATTAAAGCCATGGCTCCGCCGGCCCGTTCAAAGTCGAGGAAGGTATATTTCCCGGACGGCTTAACATGGACCAGATGCGGAGTCTCTAAACTCAACCGATCAAAATCGTCCAACTGAACATCCACGCCTAACTCCGAGGCAATCGCCGGAATATGCAAAGCGGCATTAGTTGAACCGCCCAAAGCTGCCGAAACCCGGATTGCATTATAAAGTGAGTTTTGGGTGATAAAATCACGCGGTTTGATATCTTCCTTCACCAAACGAACAATTTCGGTGCCGCTCTGTTTAGCAATGCGCTTTTTCGCCGCATGGGCCGCGTGAATCGTCGAACATCCCGGCAAGGTCAATCCCACGACTTCCGCCACTACCGCCATGGTGTTGGCAGTTCCGTTCATCGCGCAGGAACCGGGACCCGGGCAGACATTACATTCCATCTCATAAAAATCTTCATCGGTCACTTCGCCTTTCTTCCAGCGGCCGGCGACCTCGCGCATATCGGAGATGGCCATATCTTTGCCGTCAAAATGCCCTGGCAACATCGGCCCGCCGGTGACCATAATCGCCGGAATGTTCAAACGCGAGGCAGCCATCAGCATGGCCGGTTCAATCTTGTCACAGGATGACAAGAAGACAATGCCGTCCAATTGCTGTGCTTGCGCAATCAATTCGATGCTATCGACAATAATATCCCGGCTCGGCAAAACATAATTCATGCCGATATGGCCTTGAGTAATCCCGTCACAGATAGCGATGGTATTAAATTCAAAGGCAACGCCGCCGGCGCCCCAAATTCCTTCTTTGACACTCTCGGCCAGTTCCCTCAGATGCATATGACCGGGATGCATCGCATTGTATGAATTGGCAATACCGATAAACGGTTTTTCAATATCCTCATCTAATAAACCCATTGCCCGCAGATGAGCCCGGTTGCCTGATTTGTGGACCCCATTGGTAACCCCACCGCTTCGGAAAGGCTTGTTAAAATCAATTTTTCCCACGAAAGATCCCTCTTTTCGGTTTAATAGATATGTCGCACCAAATATCTTTAATTCGCAAGTTGCGATAAATACCGCCTTAGCCTTTTCCCCACCATGCCTTAAGGGTGGAAAATCCGTTTCAAAATTTATTGCAACTTAATTATAGATGCCGACAAAACTCGGTCATTGATTAAGCTCCTTGCTAAACCCTTCGGGTATTTGGCGGAAAAACTGAAGTGAACATTATAGGAAATTCCCTAGTACCTTCGCCAACCCCGGGTCGTTGCATATCACAAAATCGGCTGATTCCTTCTCCAATGAAACTGCGCCGGTCTCTCGAATATGATCCAATATTTATTATAGTTTATTCCGATTTTTAAGTCCGTTCGTTTTTTGCTCAAGTAATATCGATTTGACCTTATCTTGCGTTTTTATGAAGAACGCCACCAAAGTTTTGCGAAGTATATCTCAAACTCGAATATTTCTTAGTTTCATTTTACATGGATTCATGTTATAAATAAAATATATCATTTTCATATTAACCATGAAAAAAATAGATAGCTTTTACACTAACCATATCTGACAAAGAATGTTACAAGCGAACGTTTCAATATGGGATCATACATCGACAATAACGGCTCAGATCATGGAGGTCGTACAAAAAATGGATATCCGACATATGAATTATTTCATTGAAGTGGCGCGTCAAAAAAGTTTCAGCCGGGCTGCGGAGACTCTCCATATTTCCCAATCGGCTATTAGTAAAATGGTGAAAGACATGGAAGAAGAGCTTGGTTTATTTCTATTTAACCGCAATTCCAAAGCGATCCAACTCACCGACGCCGGAGCGATCTTTTTAAACCGCGCCCAGAAGATTGTCAGTATGTTTCAAGATTTGATCGATGAAGTTAAGGAAGAGACCATGCAAGAAATGGGAAGGATCTCCATCGGGTTGCCTCCTATCACCGGTGCAACTTCATTCGCGCAATTATTGGGAAATTTTAAACAAAAGTTTCCGAAAATTGACATTATGCTTTTTGAGCACGGTTCCAAGCGAATTGAGAGCGGAATTCAAGACGGCAGTTTAGACATCGGGGTGATCTGCAACTCCCCCAACGTCGCCAATTATAACTCCTTTTCTCTGACAAACGACCCGATTTGGGTTATTGCGCATCCTCAAAACCCGATCAGTAATTTTGACACGGTGAATCTGCAAACGTTAAGCAGTCAATCGTTTGTAATTTATCGGGATGATTTCAGTCTGCATCATGTAATCGTCGATGCTTGTAAAGAAGCTGGGTTTCAACCCAAGATTATTTTCCAAACATCGCAACGCGAATTGATGACGCAAATTGTCGAGGCGAATTTAGGAATCGCGCTGTTGCCAAGTAAAACGTGCAAACGACTGGATTCCGACTCAATCAAAGCGATCCCGCTCCTTCCCGAAGAGCTGTTTCATAAAATGTCGGTGATTTGGAAAAAAGACCGCTATCTTTCCCATGCCGCAAAACTCTGGATTGATTTCGCCAAAGCCTATCTGCTGGCCGAATAAAGTTAGGGTTTTGCCCTTCGTTTATCTACTTTCCTTCACTTGGAAACCGCATGAATGTTTATTCAAAGCACCATAAAAAAATCCCAACTTGCATTTTTCCAAAAAAGCCCTTTTTTTCTTCAAATAGCAGGTAAATAGTTTGCCTTGCCCGAATAGTAACATAATAAATTAACAGGCAATCTTTGGGGGGCAGCTAGATTGGAGAAAAAACTGATTCATGAGATCCAAAAGAATTATCTGTTTAATAAAGTTATTTTTTTACTAATCACCTATTTGGTAATCTGTTCAATCCTTTGGTTCCAAAGCCTGCACGATGAGCAAAACCGCTTGTTGCGAATCGCAAAATTGATTGAGTATACACTGACAACCAAAGAAAAGAATCGCTTTTCGAAACACCTTGACCAAAGAAACTTTCAGCAATTTTTCCAACCGCATCTCAGAACCATACTCGAACTTTATTCCAACGAATATACTGCCGGATTTTATTCAAAACAACTCGACCAAGTGGTGGCCGCTTATTCAAAGGATCAATCGGTGCGCGTAATCGGCAAAAAGCTGCCGTTAAACGATCTAAGTCGCAAATCATGGCAAAGCGATAAACCGCATTTCGCTCTGCTCTGGTCAGAGATGCGCGGGTGTTGGATCCTGAAGTGCGATAACCCCTTGGCCGTGAATGGGGAAATACTTGGCCATACCTTTGCTAACGTTAGGTTGATCAATATCATCTCGCTCTTTTTCCGGTTGGGATTGATCTATCTTGGGGTTTTTTTAGTTTTCGGGCTGCTTTCGCTGGTTAATTCCCGACGCATCATCCAAAAACTAAAGCAAAACCTGTCGCAATTACAAATTTTCGAATCTGACGCCGAACTCCCAACCTTTGATTATGAGGAATTTCAAGCTGTCGCTAACCGCAACCGACAGCTTTACCGGCTCTTGCAAAACAAAAAGAATTTTCAGGAGATTCTCCTCGAAAATTTTCCATGGGGTTACGCGTTGATCCACCCCAATGGTTATGTTCTTGAGATAAATCGCAATGGAGCGCTGAGTTTAGGTTTTCAACCTGAGGAGCTTATCGGAACAAATATTATCGGACAAGCAATTGATAAAATATCCATTGCCCGGGTTATTCAGGATCAAATTCCGGTGAATGACTACTTTAGCTATCGCCGCTCCGATACCAAACAACTTTGCACCTATTACACCTGCTGTTTCCCGATCGTGAACGATTCGGGTGAAAGCGCCATCATGGCCTGGTTTATTGATGTATCTGATACGGTAATCGCCCAAAATGAATTGGCAAAATCAAACCAGCGAGTTTTAGAGATATTAAAAAGCATCACCGATACCTTTTATTCGTTGGATAACAATTGGAATTTCACTTTTATCAACCGAACAACCGAATCCATCTTTTCAGGGAAAAGCCCTTCGGATATTTTGGGGAAAAATATCTGGAACGTCTATCCGGAGCTAGCCGCGACTTTGATGTATCCCCAATATCATCAGGCGGTTCGAACCAACCAGTCCGCCCACTTTGAAATGAAAAGCAATTCCGAGCCGTCGCAATGGTTTGAAGTTCACGCCTACCCTTCGGGCGAGGGATTATCGATTTACCTCCGGAACATTACCGCTAAAAAAGAGGCTGAAAGAATCCGCAATCAATTAATTACGATGGTTGAATCTTCCGAGGACGCCATTTTCACTACCGACCTATCAGGAATCATCAACAGTTGGAATTTGGGCGCCGAAAAAATGTACGGATACAAAGCGAACGAAATCATTGGTCAACATTGCACCAAACTTGTTCCCAATCCTGAACATTACTCCATGTTTAAATTATACACCAATATTGCGCTGGGAATACGGATCTCCGACACCATTGAAGCCGAACGGGTTCGCCGTGACGGGAGTTTGGTGGCGGTATCGATCAAACGCTCTCTGCTGCTCGATGAAAACGGTAAAACGATTGGTGTTTCATCGATTCATCGCAATATAACCGAAAGTAAACAATATCAAGAAGCGCTCAAAGCAGAACGCGAACGGTTGAACCGCACCTTAAATTCATTGTCTGACGGGGTGATCACCACTGACCGTCACGGACGAATCTTATTAATGAACCAGGCTGCCGAGACATTAACAGGATGGCACTATCCGGATTGGTTTGAGAAACCATTACAGAAAATTTTCTATTTAATCAACGACCGAACTAGCGAGCCTTACACCAACCTGTTGATGCAAACGCTCAATGCTGAAAATTCCCTGCATATCTCCGATACGATCTTGGTTGATAACCGTTTGCGTGAAATTCCGCTTCAGGTCTGCTGTACTCCGCTCCGGTCCGCTCAGGGAGAACAGTTTGGGATCGTGATTGTTTTCCAAGATATCACCGAAAAACTAATGATTGAAGCGGAGTTGCTGAAGGCGGAGAAATTGGAGTCACTTGGAGTTTTGGCCGGTGGGATCGCTCATGATTTTAATAATATTCTCACCGCCATCCTGTCGAATCTGCAATTGGCAACATCCAAGCTGGACAAGGGAGAAAATATCCGCAAATATCTCTCCGGCTCCATGGAAGCCGCTTATAAAGCAAGCGATTTAACCAAACAATTATTGACTTTTTCAAAAGGAAACACTCCGATCAAAACGGTCATCGCTTTGGGGCAATTGGTCGAAAAAACCGTAACCTTTGCGCTTCGCGGCTCCAACGTCAAGGCGAAATTTGAGATCGCGGCTAATCTAAAGCAGGTAGAAGCTGATGAAGGTCAACTGATTCAAGTAATCAATAATATTACCATCAATGCCAAGCAGGCGATGGTTAAAGGCGGCACATTCACCGTAAGGGCTGTTAATCATCACATTCCGTCCGGGGAGCATTTACACGCCGGCGAGTACATTAAAATAACCTTCACCGATCAAGGGGTGGGCATCCCCGATTCCCTATTGAAAAAGATCTTCGACCCCTTCTTCACCACCAAAAAGGAAGGTACCGGTCTGGGATTGGCCACCTCCTATTCAATCATCCATAACCATAACGGGAATATCGAAGTGAAATCCCGCGTGAATCAAGGGACCAGCTTTATCATCTTTCTCCCCGTGGCCCAGGGTCAAACGCTCAATAGCCAAGCCGATGAAGAAGTCGCAGTGGCTATTGAGGGTATTTATATTTTATTAATGGATGATGAAGCGGCAATTCGCCAGGGAACCAGTGAATTACTACGGGAATTGGGATATCGGGTTGAAACCGTCGCTGACGGCGAAGAAGCGATTTTACGGTATCAGCAAGCGCTAAATTCCGATACTCCGTTCGATATTGTCATTCTGGATTTAACAGTTCCGGGAGGGATGGGCGGTCAAGCCGCAATCTCGTACCTACGGGACATTAATCCCCATATTAAAACGATCGTATCCAGCGGTTACGCCGAAGACCCGATTATTTCGGAATTCGAGCGTTACGGTTTCTCGGGGGTCGTCACCAAACCCTATAAACTTGAGGAATTGAACCGCGTCATTTTACGGCTGGTCGGCAAAGGGTAAGGAAACAAAGCCTCATCTGCTTCTTGAGATGAGGTTTTGTTTCGAGTATCCAATTGTTCAAAAACAACTAACCGCGTAGTTATTTTTTCAGCGCCGGATGGCGACCTTGAACCCCTAACTTCTGACGGATCTCCATCAACCGTTGCACTTTATCCGGCGCTAACTCGCGTTCACCGCCCAATTGGCGAGCTGCCAACGTGATCTTAGCGAAATGCTCCATGGTCTCCATCTTAAAATAAGCGTTGAAAACATCGGTTCCGACAGTCAACGCGCCATGATTTTCCAATAAAAAGGCGTCGTAATCTTGGAGATATCGAGCGATCGCTTGCGGGATCTCATCGGTTGACGGCGTTCCATAGGCTGCAATCGGAACCGCTCCCAGGATGATGATAAACTCCGGCAAAACCGCCTTCGCCAATGGTTCGCCCACAACCGCAAAGGCCGTGCTGATTGGCGGATGTGCATGGACAACCGAATTGACATCGGGACGATCCCGATAGACTCCCAAGTGCATTTTAATCTCCGAAGAGGGTTTGAGATTACCTTCGAGTACTTCGCCGGCACCATTCACTGTAATGATCATCTCCGGGGTCATAAATCCTTTACTGACCCCCGTTGGAGTGCAAAAAAAGGTATCTTCGCCGACCCGTATGCTGATATTCCCATCATTGGCCGCCACATATCCCTGTTGCCAAATCCGGCGGCCGACTTCCACAATATCCTGTTTCAACTGCATTTCTGATACCACTGTATTATCCTCCTATTTCATCGCGACATATTCACTTTGTCCATCAACGCTTGACAAGAACCTGCTCTTCATAGCTGCGGATTTTATCCAGCCACTCGTGCCCGACTATGGCGGTCTGATCCAGACAATACTTTTGCCAAACCGCGCCGAAAGGCAGCGTTTTGCATTCTTCCAACAATGCGAGACGGTTGCCGTTATTGCCCGACTGTTCTTCAGCCAAAAGCAAATCTGTCGGTTCCAGCAGTGCCAAAAGCAATGCTTTTTGTAACGCCCGGGCTCCGGTCACCCAGGCGATGATCCGATTAATGCTCGCGTCGAAGAAATCCAAGGCAAAATAGACATTATTCAACGCCCGGCTACGCAGTACTTCCTGGGCCAAGGCAATGAGATCGTCATTTAAAATCGTTACATGATCACTATCCCAACGGATACCGCGGCTGGCATGGATTAATAGCCGTTTGGTAAAGGGCAGCAACGCCGAGATCTTATCGGCAATCCCTTCGGTCGGATGGAAATGCCCCATATCCAGACAGAGCATGATGTTGTTTTGAAGCGCATAACCCATGTAAAATTCATGCGACCCCACCACAAATGCTTCCGAGCCAATGCCAAAGAGTTTACTCTCCACACTGTCCAGCAGGTAATCTTGGCTATATTGCTGCTCAAATATCTCATCTAACGCTTCTTTTAAGATTTGACGGTGCCCTAGCCGGTCGACCGGCAAGTCTTTCGAGCCGTCGGGGATCCAAAGGTTATGGATACAGGGAGTACCCAAGATTTCCCCCATGGCGGCGCCGATCGCGCGGCAGTGTTTGGCATGCTCGATCCAGAAACGTCGCACTTCACTGTCTTTACTGGATAGGGTGAATCCGGAAGCCGCCCGTGGATGCGAGAAGAACGAGGGGTTAAAGTCAATGCCGATCTGGCGTTCTTTCGCCCAGGCGATCCATTGTTGAAAATGAGCAACTGTGATTTGATCGCGCTCTACCGATTGGCCGTTGGTCTCGGCGTACATTGCGTGAAGATTCAGCCGGGATTGACCCGGAATCAACGATAAGGCAATTTCCAAATCCTGACGGAGTTCATTGCCATTGCGGGCGCGTCCCGGGTAGTTACCGGTCGCCAAGATGCCGCCCCCGGAAATACTGCCCCCATCATGTTCCAAACCGGCAACGTCATCGCCTTGCCAGCAATGAAGCGAGATCGGAATCTGAGCTAAAATTTTCAAAACGGCATCGGTGTCCACACCTAACTCGGCATAGACCGCTTGTGCCAGGCGATAACTTGCTTCAATCCTCGATTCGACTGCCATTGTATAACCCCCTTCATGTTATCATGAGTTCATACGAAAATCCACTGCAGTAAGTTTAGTATGATTTCCCCGGTTTATACCGGATAAGCCATGGTAGTCATTAAAGCCATCTCCGCTTGGGTGGTGTCCATCCGGCTGTATTGAACAACAATCGCGGTATTACTCTCTACCATCATCGCGTAAGGCACGCCAACCGGAACTGATCCGCCGTTGGCGTCCCGCAACCGGTCCATTCGGATGTGTTGGGTCCGTTCGGCGGGGCAAAGTGCTTGGAAACCAGGGCGTTTCGGGCTGTCCTCAAAATACAGCGTGATGTTGATGATGGCATCGGTCTGGCCCGGATTGAGGACACAGATTGCTTCGTGACTGGGAAACAGACCGGAACTGGTGGTGGGATAATAACCATCGGGGATAAACCACACTTTCGAACCGGGTTGGTTTGTCATTTGCAGACTTCCTTTCTTCATTCGCCTTTATTGTTATTGTGAATGAGTTTGACAAAACGTCCATACGCTTCATCCCACAATTCAGTTTGGCGGGGCTCATAGGTTTGAACCGGAAACGAATTCCGAACCAGCATCCGGGCTTCTCCCAGATTAGCGACCATTCCAACGGCCAACAATTGTCCAATTAGATTACCGATGGCGGTCGCTTCGACCGGCCCCGCCTTCACCGGCCGTCGGCAGGCATTGGCGGTGAATTGATTGAGCAGGGTGTTTTGGGAACCGCCACCTACGATGTGGATCAACGGTAACTCGGTATTGGCGGTCCGCTCCAGGTCCGCGGCGACCATTCGGTATTTCAATGCCAAGCCTTCCAACACCGCACGGACCATTTCACCCTTGCCGTTGGGCGGAGCCTGGCCGATCCGTTGGCAATACTCCACTAGCTTCTGCGGCATTTGTCCCGGGCTGTAAAACAGTTCGTCGTCAGGGTCGATTAACGCCGCAAACGGTCGCGCCGCCTCAGCCAACTCCATCAATTGCTGAAAACTCTCGGTCGCACCGGCCCGGTCCCAATGGCGTTTGCATTCCTGAATGATCCAAAGGCCCATAATATTCTTTAAAACCCGGAAGGTATGGTTGATACCGCCTTCATTGGTAAAATTCAATCGGAAGGAGTCGTAGTTGTTCACCGGAGCGTTGGTTTCGATACCCATCAACGACCAGGTTCCGCTACTGATATAAAGATAATCCGAACGATCAGCCGGGACAGCCGCTACGGCACTGGCCGTATCATGCCCGGCCACTGCCGCCACGGGAAACGGTTTAACGCCAAGTTCCGCTGCTACATCGTCCCGCAACGATCCCAGCACCATTCCCGGAAAGATAATATCGGCTAAAATACGGCCCGGGATCCCAAAACGCTCTAACAGCGGGTAATGCCAGTTACGCGAATTCACCCCAACCAACTGACTGGTGCTGGCGATGGTGTATTCGGAAAACATTTGTCCGGTCAAAAAGTAATTGAAAAGGTCGGGCATGAAGAGTAATGTCTGGGCTTGCTCCAACACCGTCGTTTTCTGTTGTTTCAGGGCGATTAACTGATATAAAGTGTTAAACTTTTGAATCGCGATCCCGGTCTCCTGGTAAATCTCAGCCAGCGGCGTTTGCCCCGCCGCCAACTCCACCATTCCTTCGGTGCGTTGGTCACGGTAATGATAAGCATTACCCAGCAGGTCGCCATGGCGATCCAACAAGCCGAAGTCGACACCCCACGTATCCACGCCAACGCATGTCAGGGAGGTTTGTTGCGCCGCCTTGCGGATTCCTTGTTTCAACTCATGAAACAGCCGTAATACATCCCAATACATGCTGCCGTTCACCGTCACCGGGTCATTGGCGAAACGGTGCACTTCGGATAGATTTAACCGTTCCCCGTCAAAATCCCCTAAAATTGCCCGGCCGCTACTGGCGCCGTAATCAAAGGCTAATAATTTCAGTTGATTCACCCTCTTTTGGTGGATTGGGTCATTATAAGATTGATTGTATAACATTGCTTCCGAAACATCCTGGGATATGTTACTCTATATTTGGTGGATATTCTTCGATGTCCATGACCCTCGTCGCATCTATGCTTCTTGCGTGATTTTACACTTTTTCCTCATACCCCGGTATCCGGTGGACAACTACCTGCGAAGGAGAACTTTTATGAGCAATGACGCTTACCCCACCTTACGGGGAACCGACCTGTTCCGCCCCAACGAACAGGTATATATTAACCAATCTCATGAATTGCCCGCCTATTGCGATACCATCCATAAACATGATTTTATCGAGATTGCCTATGTCACCGCCGGAGAAGGCTTGCATATTGTCGGCGACCACCGGTATGAAGTGGTCAAAGGTGACTTGTTTATTATCAACTACGATGTCCCCCACGGTTTCTTCCGCAGACCGGATAGCGACCGATCCCCGGTTCTCTACAATTGCGTTTTCCGGCCGGAGTTTTTGGATCCGTCGCTCTTTGGCAATACCTATTTCGAGGATATTACCGCAGCCTTTCTTTTCAAGTCGCTCTTTCCTGACGATACGGCGTCCGCGCCCGACCTATCGTTGCGCGGTGTGGCATTTCATGAGTTCGGCGATTTATTCGGGAAGATGGACGCCGAATACAAAGCCGCCAAACCCGGGTATTCGGATTTGATCCGCGCTTATCTCATTGAGCTAATCATTAAAATCTTCCGGTTGATGGCAACGACCGAGCGGAAGAGAGCCCCCAATCAACATCGTCAATTAGTGGAGCAAGCGATCAGCTACATTCAGGAGCATTATTACTCCGAGATTAAACTGGGTGACTTAGCGCTGCAGTCATTCATCAGTAAAAACTATTTTAGCAAATTGTTCAAAGAGGTCACCGGGATCGGCTTTAGCGACTACATGCAACGCCTGCGTATCGATGAAGCCTGCCGTTTGCTGCGCGGGACTGATCTAAAAGTGATCGAAGTGGCGTCACGGGTTGGGTTTAATGATCTGAAATTTTTTTATGAGGTTTTTAAAAAATTGACGGGGAAGACACCCGGTGACTATCGGGTTATCCATACACAAAATTAACCGGTAATTTAATAATGAATTGCGCATTCTCCAAATTTTCGGTAAAATTATGTTCAGAAAAATACATTCTTTGCCGATAATATTACATAATGTCAACTAATAACAACTTCGGTACCGTAATCCGCTCCAAAACGGTCCAAGTTGTTGCAATCAAAGTAACGGCAAATCGGGAGGATTATGCGGATGAATGCGATGGGTAAGTTACTTCAATTGGGCGGCGCATTGGCCAATCCCTTGGGAAAAATTTTAGCTAAATGGAAAGTCTTTCAGCAGATTTTAATTATCATCGGTGTCATGATTACTTTTTTAGTTGTCGAAGGCGTGTTGGGGCTTTGGACCATGAATCAGATGCAACAGATCACCAAATTGATATTTTACGACAGCGTTCAAGGATTTCGCTCTATTTCCAGTTTGCGAGTTGAAT
Organism: Bacillota bacterium; assembly: GCA_023410535.1. Classification (GTDB taxonomy): domain Bacteria; phylum Bacillota; class UBA4882; order UBA8346; family UBA8346; genus JAEYPR01. The sequence goes on from JAEYPR010000020.1 coordinate 97,604, forward strand.
TGAATACCATTCAAAGGTCATATAGCCGAAGTTTTTTGGATAAACAAATTTTTTATGGCAGTTTCATCACCGTTGAATCGACCATTCAATCCGACTTTAACAACGCCGAGGGCCATCAAATTCAAACGTTAGTGAATCAGTTAAAGGTCATCGTGACAAAACCGCCCACACCGCAAACACTCGAAGAATTCGACCATGCAATCGCTTTAATCGAATTGAATCTCTCAAATCTTGAGAATAAACTGACCAGCAACGCTTTGAAATCCATGGAAACCGGAAACCGCTTTTTCAGCAGTTCGCAAAATCTCACCCTCCTCATCTTGGGCATCAGCCTCATCACCTCTTTGATCCTAGGAATCGGTATCGCCGCACTCATCTCGAAACCCTTAAAACAAATGATCATCTCGGCAAAAGCATTGGCGGCCGGCGATTTAACCCAGGATTTAAAGGCCAAAGGGTGTCATGAAGTAAATGAACTGGTTAAAGGATTCAATGAAGCCATCGCGAGTTTGCGAAAATTAGTGACCCACATCGAAGAAAAAGCGCAAGGGTTAACCATTGCGAGTATGGAACTGAAAGATGCCTCCACCAGTTCGGGTAAGGCCGCCGCCGAGGTGGCGGTGGTGATTGAGGAATTGGCGAAATCTTCAATGGAACAAGCCGGCCAGGTCCATTTTACTTCCAATACCGTAGCCGAACTGAGTCAATTGGTTACCGTCGTTTCGCACGATACGGCACAGATGGCTTCGGCCTCCAAAAAAATCGCCGCCGCGGCCGATGTCGGGCAAAACATTACTCATAACGTGGCCAACGAAATCGGCGAGCTTTATAAAAGTACCCGCCAAATTGGTTCGGTCATCTTGGAAATGAGTAAAGCATCGGAAGAGATCAACGAGGTCGCTTCCATGATCGGAAATATCGCCGAACAAACCACCCTGTTGGCGCTGAACGCCTCCATTGAGGCTGCCCGCGCCGGTGAACACGGCAAAGGGTTTAGCGTGGTTGCCGAGGAGACGGGGAAACTCGCCGAGGAATCCAAAAAAGCGGCGCAACGGATCGCCAAATTGGTCGACCAGATGATTAACCGGAGTGAACAAGCTGGAAAGGTGCTCCATGTCGGGATGATCCGGGTTGAAGCGGGTAAATCGCTAATAACCAAAGCTTCGGTAACTTTTGAAGATATTTTTAAAGAATTGGAAAGTATCATCGCCGAGATTTATAAGGTAGCCGAATCAGCCCAACAAATGGCGCAACGGAATGAACTGATGACCGGAGCCATGGCGCAAGTGGCGATTGTCAGCGAAGCCGCAGTCGCTAACACCGAAGAGGTCTCGGCGACCGTGGAAGAGCAAAGCGCCGGCGCTGAGCAAGTAACCGCGTTAGCCGAAAATTTGGCGGTCACTGCCACCCAAATGAAACAATCGATCGCGGCATTCGTGATTTAGCTAAGCGGCGTTGATTAGAGCCCGATTTTCCCGATTCCGCCCATGTATTGGCCGGAATTGGGAAAATCAGCCTGAACAAGTTCACGAAAGCATTTTGAAAATCCATATTGGGTTAGTTCCGCGACCGGAACCCATGTAACAGCGGAGATCGGATTGGCGAATGGTTCCGGTTCGCTTCCTAGTTGCAAGTTTCCGCCGGTTCGCCTGAGTTTAAAGGTAATATGGACGACATGCCGGTTTTCACTGATACGGTCGCAAACATAGAGGAGTTTTTCGATAGCAACCAGCAACCCGGTTTCCTCACGCATCTCCCGGATCATGCATTCCTCTAGCGTTTCGCCAGTCTCCAACGTCCCGCCTGGGAGCGACCAGTTGCGCGCGTCATTCAAACGTTGCTTGACCAGGAGAATTCGCTCATCTTCAATTAAAATGCCGGTAACTCGCAGTTTGAAATTCATCGTTGGTTGCTCCTATTTACTAATTACATCCGTTTTTTAATCCCAATTCTCCGCAATCGATATCGTGGCGATCTTACCCTCTTTGACTTCGAAACTCATCCAATTGGCGCCGGATGCGTCGTAAAGTTCGTAAATCTCGCCCGGGGCGTCGGGCGCTTGCGTCTTTGCTACCGGGTAAACTGCTTTCAGCCGTTCAAGGCTGTCGCCGACTTTGATTCCCGAAGCAGTGGCATATTTCGGGGTGGTCACGACCATACTGCAGATTAAAACCGGCCCTTCCTTTGAGCGATAGGAAGTTACGACCAGCCCGTCGTATTCATAGGTTTTATAATGAATCCCCGCGTAGGGAAATGCTTCCGGGCCACTGACCATAGTCTTTAACGAAAGCGGTTTGCCAAGGATTCCGGTTAAATCCACTTTAACTTCATCATCCCCGAGATGGATTTGGGCATAACCAACTTTTATTGCAAACGAAAATTGCTTTTTGGCATTTTCCGGGCCGGCGGTCGTAGGCGCCGCCAGACTTGGCTCCATGGTCGGAGCGGGTTCCAAACCCTCTTTGACCGCTTCGTTTTGCTGTAAATAAAAAATCACCGCCAAAACCACAATGATTATCACCGCCACCGTTGCAACCATTACCATCATTTTATTTTTCATGGCTGTTCCCCCTATTTTGCAAACTGTCCTTGATCAGAAAACCAGTCTACGGAGAAAATTTCTGTGAAAATCCGCAAATTCCTGCTTTCCCGATGGACCCCACCCACGAAACCGGACGGCGAAATCGAGAGCAGTTATCGACAAAATGATCTTATTGAGTCACAGAATGAGTTCGTTGAACGACTCCACTGAGGTTACTCCACCCCCAAAAACAAGCGCCGCCGGGATCATCCCAGCGGCGCTTAATCGAATCATGTTGTAAATTCGCTTCAACGTTCTTTGTTAGTCCGATACCCGGTTCAACCGCAATCATTCGTTCGCCGCTTTGGACAGCTCGGCATATTGACTGTTTACCAATTGAATCTCACTTTTCATTCTGGCGACAACTTCTTTCTTATGAACGCTGACAATCGCGAACCACGAACCGGCCAGGATGATCCAACCCAAGAAGATGAAGGGGAACATATTGAACGGAAATGGCGGTAGCGGATAAACACTGCCTACTATCGGGAGCATCACCAATCCGAACGAAATCGCGGCGATCACAACATCCTTCACTTTCAATTCTTTCCGTTTATAGAGGAATACCGGCGCCGCTACCACAATCAACGCGTAACTTAACAAGAATCCCAGCGTGGCAATGGTGCCCAACCAACCGAAGATGTCCATTAAACCGGCTTTTAAGTATATCAATAGCAATGGGATCACCGAGATAACAATCGCTAATAAAGTGACCGCTACATGCGGAGTTTCATTATTTTCATGAACCTGAGCCATGGAGGAAGGTAGAATCCGGTGTTGACCCATAGTTAAGAGGAGTCGCGCTCCGGCGTTGATACACGCAACGGCGCAAGCCCAGAAGCTGACCATCGCCCCAATGGTAATAAAGAAACCCATAAATCCGATCCCGTGTTTTTCCGCCAAGAAACTCATCGGCGCCGCCACTTCACTCAGCGTTTCTTTGCTACCCATGAACCCGACCAATTCGGTATAGGACATCACGATAAACAACAAGCCGACTGCGATCCCGCTTAAAATTACCGCCCGCGGAATATTTTTCAGCGGATTTTGCGCTTCATCTCCCAAAGTGGTGGCGCTTTCAAAACCGACAAAACTGAAGAAAGCCAGGACCAAACCAATCCGGATACTGTCAAACGATACGCCTTTCAAGGCAAATTGAGCGGTATCAATATAAAAACCGCGTTTAAAAAGAACGACCGCGCCAACGATAATAATCAACGATAACGAGACCGCTTCCAGCAGCAACATAATCTTCGCCGACAACTTAATATCTTTGAAGCACACGTACCAGGCAAGCAAAGCAGCCCCTCCCGCCAACAGTAAGGGGTTGGCGTGCGCGCCGAAATAACCGAGAAAAACATTGCCGTAACTTGCAAAACCGGCCAATACGGCGCTACCGGTTAAAAGATAGGCCAGTATCAATCCCCAGCCGGACATAAAACCGGCGCCAACTCCCAACCCGTCGGCCACATAGGTATACAATGCACCCGGCGAAGCGGACCGGCGGGCAAAATGGTTAATGTGATAACCGATTAACGCCACTGCGACCGTTGCAAAAAGATATGCCAACCAGGTTCCGTTGCCTGCGGTCATAAATACCAGCGGAATTCCCAATGCCGGTCCACAACTTGGCGCAATATTGGCGATCGATTGCGCCAGCACCTCGGTGAACGGCAGGCATTGACTTTTCAGTCCTGAATAACTTTTTTGTTCCGGTTTTTTACTCATATCAGACATCCTCCTTGTTCTTGATCGATCCGATTCGAAATAGTGTTTAATAAGTTACATAAATATGACATTAATTTGAAACCGCATACCATAGCGATTCTACTGTTTTTCCAGTGTCAAATGTTTATGCTTCAAATCGTCCCATTTAATTCTATTCAGAATTATATATTGTATGTTATATATATGTCAACTATTTAATTGTTAATATTACATATACATGACATAAAGTTATAAAATGAAATAAAAAACTATCCAAACGAACGTCCGGATAGCCGAGTCTAATCTTTTGAATCGCGATGATTTTGATTTTAAAAACAATGTTACGCCGTGCTTACCGTTCCAGTAACTCCAGTGGCACGTAATATTTGGTATACCGGCCGCCCTTGCGGTCAGTGTATGAACCATGCCGATCCCGCACCATCACGGTCGCCCGTTTATTAATCCGGTAAATCAGTCCTTGGATCCTTCGTTCCTCAAAACGGAACCAGACCGTATCCCCAATCTGCAGTCCAAATTTTTGTTGAGCAATCTGCCGTCCCGTCGGCAACTGGTGGTAACTTTCGCGATGGTCAAACAACTGCCACGCTAATGTCTTAAAGCGCTTCCGTTTACAACTGGAGCGACCAAAACAGAGAAACTCGATGACATGACAAAGTTCGTGCTCCATCACCAATTGCAACGCTTCCAAACTATTCTGGGTCGCAATGCCGCAAACTAGCTTCGCCCCGCCAACATCATGAAATTTGTCAAAGAAATCGCTGCCGATCCGGATCTCGATCACTACGTCTTGCGGCCACATTTTGGTAATATTTTTAGGACAAAAGGTTTTCCCGGCGCTTTTGGTCAACCGGGACGACAGCGAAAAACGCATCTGCCCTTGGAAACCGCTAAACCAGCCATTCAGGAACTCTTCATTATATAGTTCGTATAAACGGCGCAGATCACTGATTGTCAATCCGGTTGTCCCATTACCGGTCAACGAATCGGATAACAACAGTAACCGGCGGGCAATCGCTTCGCGTTTCGCCGCAATGACCGCCGCTGAATATTGCAACGCAAAAACCGCTTCAAGCATAACAAATCTCCCCAAACAATAGCTAACTCGCTGATCTTTACGGTGTAATTCGCGCAAAAAAAGCAAAGACCTTTTGTTTTCGAAAACAACCGCAAAATTGCCTTGCCTTCACTTGGCCCAAAATGAAAAAGTTGTTCTCCACGATAGAAGAACAACTTTTTTCACACAGCGTTCCTTTAAAAATTCAGGCGTTCTTTTTGACCTCAAAATACCCTTGGGGATGTTTACAGACCGGACAGACCTGAAGCGCTTCCGGTCCTTCATGGAGATGACCGCAGTTAGAACAACGCCAGACGACGTTTTGCCCGACTTTATAGAGCGTCTGACTGTCCAGTTTCTTTTTATAGCCTCGAAATTGCTCCTCATGGTCTTTTTCGATTACGGCAATTTTCCGGAAGATAAATTCCACTTCCGGATAACCTTCGCTTTTAGCAATGTCGGCAAAACTCGGATAAACCTCAGTCCATTCTTCCTTTTCGCCGTCAGCCGCATATTGGAGATTTTCCGAAGTGTTCCCTAGCGCAAAAGGATATCCCGCGTCAACATGGGCATTGACATTCCCCAATCCTTCGATGATCAGATCAAAGAAAGCTCTGGCGTGCGCTCTTTCATTCTCGGCAATTTCCGCAAAGACCGCGGCCAGATTGGCATGACCCTCTTTCCGGGCGACGGACGCATAAAAAGTATAACGGTTTCTAGCTTGGGATTCTCCGGCAAAAGCCCGGGCTAGGTTAGCGGCGGTTTGGGTCCCTTCCAATCGTTTCAACTGTGCTTCCTCCTCACATTCAATTCAAACTTAAACATTGGTATGTTTGCCAATCTCCCGCCAAAATAACCCAAAAGTCATCAGCGATCCCTTCTTCCGATCGCCCTAAACACCTCCGATCGACACTTTTTGTGAAATTATAAATCGTTCTTGCGACATTCAAAATTTCTCAATGCAAAGTTTACTGGAGATAGTATAATAATAATCAAATTCCACTCAGGGTGGTTCAGCATTGATTAAAGAGAGGTTTATCATGTTAGCAAAATTTGACGCTTTATATGAAGGGTTTTATAATTGGCTGGCCGGACAGTATGACCCGAAATTCGGCGGTTTTTATTATGCGCGCAGCTCCCAAAGTTGCCCCGGATTTCAACCGGACATCGAATCCACCAGTCAAGCGCTGAACGCCATCCAACGTTCCGGTTTGCTGGACACGCTGCCGGACTGGATGCGCCAGCAACTGATTGCGTTTTATCATACCCGACAAACTCCGGACGGTTATTTTCTCGATCCCCAAAACGAGATGCGTACTGTCGATCGAATGGTTGCCCGCGCCCTCAACTTCAGTACCAACTATCTCAAACTTTTGGGCGCCGCACCGCTTTACCCCTTGCCCGGAACCAGCGGCATGGCGTCGTTGCCCAATTACATGAAGTCACTGCCCATCTTCAAACAATGGATGGACGAGCGTCCCTGGGATTACGCCTGGATGGCTTGTGATAACATCGCCGCCGCCAGCGTCTACTTGCGCTTTTTGCCGGAAGCCGACCGGCAAGCTTTCTTGGACCTGATCTGGAACTATATCGAAGAACGTCAAAATCCCGATACCGGCATGTGGGGCGGCGGCCGGCCCTACATCCAACTTTCAGGCGCTTTCAAATTTACCGCGCTTTATCAAGAATATCACCGTCCGATGCTCCGTTGCGCCGAACTCTATCAGAGTATTTTGCGGACTATCCGCACCGATGTGTCGGAAGACATGTGTTGGACTCGCAATACCGTGGATTTACTGGCTACCCTCAAACCACAGTTCGGTTCGTATCCAGCGCAAGATCTCCTGGAGATCCTAAATGTCACCTATCATAATCTCCAACGGTATCTCAAGCCGGACGGAGGATTTTCACGCCATGTGGAGCATTCATTGGAAACTCCCAACGACGTGCCCCTCGGCCGGGGTTTGGTTGAAGGGGATATGAACGCCAGCACTCAAGCTTTACGGATTCGCACTCTCTGTCATCAAATTGCCGGAGTCAAAGAACTTCCTATGACGCAGTACACCGTCGGATTTTATGACAAAATAGCGCGCTAAGCGAATTGTCAAAACAAAAAATAGCGAAAGGGGAAGGTCGATAAGACATTCCCCTTTTTTGCAACAATGCTAGATTAGCTTCTACAGTTACCGTAGATACATTGAGTAGACCATGGTTTGACCGGCAGCGGTTTTAAAGTATTTCTGAGCGACACTGTCAATGGCTTCCCGTTCCATATGATCCTCAAAGATGTTTACTAAGAAATCCGCTTCCACCAAAATCTGAAAATCGTTTCCGTCAATCCGCGAATAACTATGGTGGTTGCCGACCAGGAAACAGACCCTGGCAATTGCGGTGGGATCAACGCCGCATTCTTCCATCAACTCTTTGGCGATCCGCGGCCCTTCAAGTTCCTGATATTTTCCGGCAGAGGATTGGTACTTCCGTTCCGCTTCCTTAATCCCGATGTCATGGAGCAACCCCGCCAAGTCAACAATCTCCGCTTCCGCCGGCGTTAATCCTTCCAAACCGGCCAAAGCATGGGCGAAACCATAAACCTTCAGCGCATGATTGATTCGTCGGTGATCATCTTTGAAATAGTGGATCATCGCTTGAGTTATCTTTGGAACAAGCATCCCTGTCACCCTCCTCCGCACCATTTTGAATAAGGTTTCATTGAGAACCTGCTTTAATACACTCAGAAATATAATCAGAAATAGATTTTGCCGGAGAAACGGTAACCTTTTCGAGTGTTAAATCTTGGGTAGTTACCACACCGGCAGCGCTCGTAAGACCCCTAAAAGTAAATAGGTCACCGGTACTAACCTGACCGTCGGCATCCGTATCGACAAAAGCGCAAACATAAGCTTGTCCCGGAGGAATTCCACTCACAGTATAACTATTGCCTACTCGAACATCTTTCATCGTCCCGCAGGTACCATCAGCTAACGCATAAAAAACCTTCGCCGTACTTAACAGCGTTATAAACGCATCCGGCACCCCATATCCAGTCTGGGTATTAAAACCGGTTGAATTGGTTTTCAAACGTTCTCGAATTTTACTTGGAGTTTTAACTCCCCGGGAATAAAGCAAAGCGGCCAATGCCGAAATATGCGGGCAAGCCATCGAAGTGCCGGCCATTCCGATATAACCGTTTTCAAGAGACTGTTTATCGTAGCTCAGGCTATGAACATAGGAAGTAATATCATCTCGATTCGCCCCTCCCCCCGGAGCGCCGACCCAAATCTCCGCACCATAGTTGGAGTAATTGGTAAGTTTGCCGCTAGCATCAACCGCCGATACCGCAATCACTCCCGGATAGTTGGCCGGAAAATCAACATAATGGCTTTCGTTTCCCGCCGCCGCCACAACCGTAACATTATGATCCAACGCATATTGCAGGGCATCCTTAAAAACTTGCGAAGCCTGGGAAACGAGGTATTCGCCACCGATACTCAGATTGATGATATTGGCTCCGTTATTGACCGCCCAATAAATTCCGCTGATAATATTGCCTTCCGTGCCCGTACCACTATTGCCCAGCACACGTATTGGCATAATTTTAACATTCCAAGCCACCCCAGCCATCCCAAGACTATTATTGGTAACCGCGCTGATAATCCCGGCGACATGAGTGCCATGACTATAACGGTTGTCCTCATCAAAATATGTATTGTCCGAAGGATCGGAGTCATTGCCGACAAAATCATAACCATTAACGAGATTGGCCGCCAAGTCGGGATGGGATAACGAAACACCGGTATCAACAACCGCCACAACGACATTGGTGTTACCCTTTTGAATGTACCAGGCTTTTGGAAGATTCAATAGCTCGTAATTCCATGTTTGATATTCGCTATAATATGAATCATTTGGAACAACGGTCGTATCCTGCGCATAATAAAGATGATTGTTATGAAGATAACTGATATTGGAATTTCTGGTAACAGCCAAGTCCGATATTGATTGCGAGTCAATTTGAATTACATAAACATTATCAGCACCGTAAACTTTTTGTTTGATTGTGCCACCAAGTCCTTCAATGATCTGCTGGGCTTGGGTAGTTGACAAACCGGAACGTAATTTAATAATCTTTTCATTTACAACGGCAGTCGCCGTGAGTTTTGATCGCCGATAGGATATTTTAGGGAATATGCCCCGCGCAATCGTTTTCGTTTGAGTAGTTTTACTTGTAACATTCGCGGCACTAACCGTACTGCCAAGCGTTAATGTCCCGGTAACCGTTCCGGTCGAACTCTTTTTACTCCCACCGCCGCAACCACTGATTGTTACAAAAATAAGTAATAATACGAGTAAGTACTTCCATTGTTTCATGAGATCGACTCCAACCATTAATATTTCAACGAAATCCTGAAAGAAACTGTAAAAATCCCTTAATTCTCAGTCTAATTTTACACTATTTTACATAGAATCTCATTAAAATATTGAAGAAAATGTTTTAAAGTCCCTTACTCCCTTTATTCCAGCGCTCCCGCAGCCGCATCGATTCATTAAGATGAACCAAGGGGTGGCGCGTCACGGGCATCAGTAACAAGCCAGCGACATCTTTACTACCCCAAAAATCAATCAATCCCTTGGCTCCCGGCACATCGAGGACAGCCCCTTCATCCAATATCTGTTGCAAACGTTCCGCTTCCATTTTCCGTTTCAGATCGAATGGGGTCAATCGCTCAATGATCTTCCGGGTCTTACGCCCTACCGCGATCCGGTAGGAGCGAAGCGCGTCCATGTCGATCCGCGAACTGAAATCGGCAACCTCCGCAGCCGTCATCGCGTTTCCCGTGTCGCGAACCGTTATTCGCAGCCGTTCCAACCAATTGGCTGCATTCATCACTTGGGATTCTCCGGCAACCAATAGGTTCATGGTGATATCCTCAACCCGGGTAATATGCCAGATATTCCAGGCGATTGATTCCGCCCCCAGCACTGGCATGGCCCGAAACGCCGCCACGGTCAAACCTTCCCAAACTCCATCTTCAAAGGTGAACAAGGCGATCTGGGACAGCTCCGCCGCATGGACCATCATGTGCTGCTCCAAACAGAGCTGTCGCGTTTCATCAATGAATGCCGGTTTTAAAATAATCTCCCGCAACCGCTTCTGTTGCTCATTCCATTTTGCATGATTGAGATCCATCGCTGAAACTCCTTTGGTTCAATACTCGTCCGTTTCAAGCAATTATTAAAAGGACGGGTTACTTGTGGTAAATGTTCATTTAGCGAATTGAAAATACTTGACCCAGATCCTTCAATTGTTTCGCCCGGGGAGTATACGCCGGAACCCCAATCGGAATCAGCGAGATAAACCGCTGGTCAAGAGGGATGTTTAAGATCTGATTGATTTCAACCCCGGCAACTGCCGGTTCATTCATCCAGCAAGCGCCGTAGCCTCTTTCCTGAACAGCTAAGAGTAAGTTCTGAATCGCCGCTCCAATGGATAAGAGATCATAATTGGCAAATAGTTTCATGATCCCCACCTCATCGTATCCTGCCGCTTTTAAAGCAGCGATCTCAATTTTGTCATAAAAGTCCGCCTTGGTCATAAAAACCGCTATCACGACCGGGGCTTTGGTAAAAAACGTCGCCATGGTCCGCTTGGAACCAAGGTACTCTTCCGTCAGCGCAGTCGACGCTGAACTGAGCAACGCTTCGGTTTTGGCAATCACACCTTGAGCGATTCGGGCGATAACCTCCCGGTCGCGTACCGCGACAAAATTCCAACATTGGCTATTACAGCCACTGGGAGCGCTGATTGCGCACTTGATAAAATATTCCAGTTCCGAATCGGGGATTTCTTTTGCTTGAAACTTCCGGATACTTCGGCGCGACACGGCTAATTCCAAAAAATTCTGCATAACGGCACCTCTGTGACTGAGGATGATTTTTCGATTCAATAAAAGAAGGGGCATAGTTCTTGCCATTCATTCTATCGTAGCCAAACAAAGGCGTCAACCCGTCGCAAAAACATTTGACAAAAGGTATAAATTTGTTCTATCATTATTAATATCAGCGAACACCTGTTCGATAATCAATGTGGAGAATCCTATGACTCATTTGGAATCCCGGATCATCGCTATCTTAGAAAGTCAGCGAATGTGTTTTCTTGCAACAGCGAACCATTCATTTGTTGATAACGCGATGGTCGCTTATTACTCGGAAGGATTGGAGATTTTTTTCGGTTCTTTCAGCGATACTCTAAAATGTCGCAACATCGCGGAAAATCCTCAGGTGGCCATCGGTGTTGGCAAGTTACAAATTCACGGTATCGCGCAATTAATTCCCGCCGAAAGCCCCGAGTATCGCCAGTACGTATCCAAATATTTGACCCTGTTTCCTAATTATCAATTCTACTTTGAGCTCCAAAATAACGAACTTTACCGGATTAAACCGCTGGTGGTCTGGCTGTATGATTCGTCCAAAGGGACCATGCACCGGGAAAAATTAGTGCTGGATCAGGACTATTACCGTCGCTTGCAGCCCTACGAAACTCCGGAAAAATTTCTAAAAAAAGTACGGTTTTGAACCTTACCGGATCATCCCAATAATTATCAACAAAACGGATAAGCTGCGAATCCCTGGGAAAATTAGATTAGAGAATAAAAACGGAGAACAATTCGATGAATGACCGCTTCGTCAGCAGCTTTCTCTCAGGAATGATCGGCTATCTTCCCGCTCTAGCCATCGATAAAATGGCTACCTGGCTCAAGCTGGAACAGAGTGATTTTATGGATTTCGCGGCCGCCTTGGCTTTTCATGGTAAAATTGACACATTGCCGAAGTTTCTCTTTACCCTTTGGGTTCAACTGCTCTACGCCGGACTAATGGGAATTGCATTCGGATACATCATGCGGTTTGCCACTCCCAAATACTACTATCTTAAGGGGGCACTCTTAGGGGCTTTCGCTTGGTTTTTTATCTATACGGTCGATGTGGTATTTAAAATACCCGAGGTGGTCACGATCGATTTTGCATCGGCTGTTTCGCACCATATCGCTTCGGTCGCCTGGGGGGCGACGACCGCATTAATGTTTCAGTATTTTGGAGCAAAAGCCAAAACAGATTCCGTTATATAGATTGAAAGCTGTCGCAAGATGGTCCTTGGATTTTGAGCGACATATTTAAGAGTACTCGAAATGGGGAACCCTGCGTTCAGCTACTCGGATTTAACACCGGAATTGTTTAAAGACGCTAATGCTTCTTCAATAAAATCCGGAATAGTATGGGCGACAATGCCATGTTGCGCCAACACCTGTTCCGCACCGTACCCAATCCGCGCCACGACGACCGCCTGGCAATCGTGAAGTAATTGAACCGTTCGCGTATGCCCGTTTTCTTCCGGTTGGTCGACATGGCATGAAGGAATATTTTCACGTAATTCCACAAAATGATGACCGGATTCATCCAGGTCAAAAATTAAAAACTGTCGCGCCCGACCGAAATGGTCATTGACATATTTCCCATCGGTACTGGCAACCGCCACACGTTGCGGCATGAAAATCAACTCCTATCATAATTATTGCTGAGCTGTTCGACTCATTTGAATAATCTAGACGTTTCGATTCCAAACTTCATTCCGGCATAAATCTTGATATGTCTCACGAGTCCGGATCAGTTTAAATCGATCCCCCCAAACCATCACTTCAACCGGCAACGGATGCGAGTTATAATGGGATGCCAAGACGATACCGTAAGCTCCGCAATCCGTGACTGCCAGAAGTTCATCCTGAGCAACCTTTTCCAGCGGATAATTTTTTCTTAGAAAATCAGTACTTTCACAGATTGGTCCCACTACATCTACCGGACTTGGTCGGCTGTGATTCCGGGTCACCTGGATGATTTGATGTTCTCCTCCGTAAAGCGCCGGACGGATCAGATGATGCATCCCGGTATCAACAATCACAAAGCGCTTGCCATAACTGTTTTCCTTGACATATTGCACTTGGGTGACTAAAATTCCTGCTTGGGCCGTCAGAAAACGTCCCGGCTCAAAGATAAAGGTGAGATCGTTAAAACTTTGAAATGGTTCCGTAATTAAACCGATATAATCACCAACCGATACCGGGTTATGTTCTTTGGTGTAAGTTATGCCCAGTCCACCGCCGACATCGACATAGCGAATTGGGATTCCGGCATGGCGCAGCGTACCAACCAAACCCGCCAGGACTTTGACCGCGGCGCTAAACGGGGTGATATCCAATAGTTGTGAGCCGATATGGCAGTCAACCCCAATCACTTCAACGTGACTCAACTGAGCTGCCTTTAAAAAAACCGCTAACGCTTTGTCACTTTCAATTCCGAATTTGTTCTCCGTCAGCCCGGTGGTGATATAGGGATGAGTTTTCGCATCGACGCTGGGATTTACCCGGAGCGCGATCGGTACCCGTTGTTCCATTGCCGCACCGATGGCATTAATCCGTTCCAGTTCCGCTTCGGATTCGACATTAAACATAAGGATCTGGGCCTGAATCGCCTCGCGGATCTCCCGATCGGTCTTACCCACTCCCGAATAAACTATTTTTTGGGGATTGGCCCCCGCTTGCAACGCTTTGTACAATTCGCCGCCGGAGACAATATCCACGCCGCATTGTTGCTTAATAAAATAATGAATGATATTGATATTATGGCAACCTTTCACCGAATAACAAAGCAGCGCCGGCAAATTTCCCAGCGCCAGCCGCAACTGGTTCAACTGGTTCGCGAAACTTTGGGTACTATAAATGTAGGTCGGCGTTCCGGTTTCCATGATGATATCTTTCACCCGGAGCCTCTCTACCATTAACTGATCCTGCTCGTAATAAAAATACGGTTTACTGATCATTAAGCCCACCCCATTGCAATTGATCCTAAAACGGTTTTTCCTCAAGCGTCGCCAACTTAATCTCATTTTTCAATGAATCTTTGATCAATTCGACTAACGGCTCATTTTTCGAATACAGACAAGTATCCTCCGGACTGCCCGTCACTACCCCGGTCAACACCGCTGCCGAATCGGCAATCAACCGGATCTGTCCCGCCGGTTTGGTGATTCGATACATGGCGACACCGGCGATAGCGGCGGTACCAACAGTAACCGCTACGATCTTCAAGCCTTTGGCAACGGCCTTTTCCAGTTCCGCCGTCAGAAGGGACAGTTCTGTTTCGGATACGGAAAGATAGACCCGCTTGGTCGCATTGTTGATTATATTCTTCATCTTATCAACAATATGTTGATAACCGGTAATCGTAATGTAAGGTTCCGTAGGTCTACGGACAACCGGACAATCCCGTTTGATCACCGCCAAGGTTTCTTGCATGTGAAAAGCAATATTGGCGCAGTACTCGTCCGCCGGCACGGCGATATAAAGTTGTTTCAAACCCTCCACCAGATAAGCCCCGCCCTTATCGACTAGTCCTGCCAACGCTTGATAGGCATTGGCCCGGGGGATGCCGGTAAGTTTGGCAGCTTCATAGCCGGTCAATTCTCCTTCACGGCTTAATGTAACATACAATTCCGATTCATTCCGGGTCAGCCCCGTCTTCATGAGACATTCGATTAATTGCATTATGCCACCGATCATTAGTAGTATTTATTACTACTACTAGTTAATCACTTGCCATTCATTTTGTCAAGCGGTCCCAGCGTATCGGTTGTGTGAAATTGACATGAAAAAACCCGACCGGTTCACGCGGGTCGGGTTATCCACAATATCAACCGTTCATCAATGATCAGGTCATTGGGCGAAAAAACATTTTATCCGACCGTAAAAATAAGTCCGTCAAATCTCCAGGAATTCCTCAGTTTTATTCGCCGCATACGACTGATATCGATTGGAAGTCTTAATCTTTTCAATCAATGATTCTTCCGCCGCGGTCAACTGTAGATTATCCAAGACCTGCAGCGAACTCAACAAATGTTCCGGTTTACCCGTACCTAAGATGACATTGGTTACTCCCGGCTGATTCAGGTTCCATTTTAGCGCCGCGTTGGCCAATTCGCTCTTGGCGGTAATGCCGATCTCTTCCGCCATTTTAAACATTTCGCCTTTCATAAACACTTCCCGTGTGATTATTCCAAGCCCATTTTGCTTCGCCAAAGGCAAAACCTTTTGCCGACCGGCGTCATCGGCGAAACTATAATTAATATAAACCGCGTCGAAACAACCGGTTTCAATCTGCCGCAGATAGGTCGCTTCGCCTGAAAACGTATCGGCGCAGGCAAACCGGATTAAACCTTCTTTTTTCAATTCAGCCACATTAAATTGGATCTTCGCCAAATAATCCGGATCATGCTCCAACGCCTCTTTCATAAAAGCCAGGTTTAAAAAGTCCAATGTTTCGCGGCGCAGTAATTTCAAGATTCGTTGTACCTCAGCCTTTAGCAATGCGTATTGTGCCATTTTCACATTGTTGGGATCATAGTTATAGACCATTCCTTCCGGCCGGGTCTGAATGTAAATATCGAATGGCGCCTTGATTTCTTGGAGATTACGACCCAGCGCCTCTTTTTCCGAATCATGGGTAACATCCAAAAAATTAATCCCATTGTCGAAAGCAGTTTTTAGAACTTCTTTCCGGGCCTCCTGACCAAACCCTTCAAAAATATAACCCGGTTGGATGGCTAAGTTAAAGTTTTCATTAAATCCCCGGGATTTCCCGTTTGCCAAATACTCATGACCGCCCATTCCGATAATGGATAACTCGATATTGGCCTTTCCCAGTTTACGATAGATCATAATCTAACTGCCCTCCGGTTTCACAAATTTATCAAAGGAATATATGTCGCAATCCAAATCGTTCACAATACTTCGCGGGGTATATCGGGTCAAATATCAGCGAATTTGAGGTTTTTCCAGACTACGCTTCGCACTCGTGCCCTTTAAAATATGACTTCAACAACTCCTCATCCTGGCTCAAAACGCTGGAAGGACCTTCGGAAACGATCTTACCTACCGAAAGGATATAGGCATAATCGGTCACTTGCAACGCCATATTGGTGTTTTGCTCCACCAGCAAAATCGTTAAACCCGTTTTGTTGATCCGCGCGATTGCTTCGTAAACCTGATCGACAATGATCGGCGCAAGGCCCATCGACGGTTCATCCAACATCAACAACCTCGGTCGCGACATCAATCCCCGCATGATGGCCAACATCTGCTGTTCACCGCCGGATAAGGTTCCTGCCATCTGTGAAAGCCGCTCTTTTAACTTGGGGAACAATTCCAACACCTTTTCGATTTCTTGTTTAATCTCTTTTTTTGAGCGGATCAGATAGGCGCCCATGATCAGGTTTTCCTTGATCGTCAAACCCGGGAACACCCCCCGTCCCTGCGGCACATGGATAATTCCCCGGTCGACAATGGCTTCCGGTTTTAGTTTTTCAATGGATTTACCTTCAAATTCGATCCGGGTCTGCTCGGAAGTCTTGACCAGCCCGGAAATGGACATCATGGTCGTGGTTTTCCCGGCACCGTTTGGTCCGAGCAGCGCGATAAATTGTCCTTGTTTGATCTCGAAATTAACATCGAATAAAGCTTGCGCTTGGCCGTAATATGCATCCAGATGCGTAATTTTTAGCAATTTTTCACAGCCCCTTTTCCCAAATATGCCTCAATTACCATCGGGTTCTGCTCAATCTCCGTGAACAGGCCGGAGGCAATCCGCTCGCCGTAACTCAAAACCACCACTTGATCAGCGACATCCCGAACCAAATCCATAATGTGTTCAATCAAGATGATCGTCAGGCCGGACTCGCGCAATTGGCGGATTAATTGGATCAAATGAGCAATTTCCGTCGCATTCATCCCTGCGGCGGGTTCATCCAATAATAAAATCTTCGGTTGAGTTGTCAGCGCCCGCGCGATCTCCAACAACCGTTGTTGGGCATAAGGCAGGCTTTCGGCGATTAACGCTTCTTTGCCGCCAAGACCGACATAGTCCAGCCAACGGCTGGCCTCCGCCTGAAATTTGGCTTCTTCCGCGCGATGTTTGCCGCTTTTGCGCAAAATATGCGACAACCCAAACCGGAAACGATGATGTCCGCCAATTAAGACATTTTCCAACACGGTTAGGTTTTTGAATAATCTTACATTTTGAAAGGTCCGGGCAATCCCCGCCGCACAGATCCGGTCGGGGGATAAACCGCTGATCGTTTTGCCCTCCAACAAAATTTCACCGTCATCGGGCTGATAGACCCCGGTGATCATGTTGAGCAACGTCGTCTTGCCCGAACCATTGGGACCGATGACCGCTAATACTTCCTGGGCTTGAACCGTCACTGGAACTCCTTTGAGCGCCTTGATACCCCCGAACGATTTGGTCAAATTATTAATCTCAAGAATGGTTTTCACGTGAAGGCACTCCTTTGCGGATTATTTTCAACCGCTCCCACAAACGCTCCCCGATCGACTGCCACGGGAGCAAAACGACAAATAATACGATCAAACTAAAGAGCATCATATAATACTCTTGCAAGAAACGCATCAATTCCGGCATTAACGTTAGCCCTAGTCCAGACCAGATCGAGCCGATCACCGACTCCTGACCGCCAATGATCGCCATGGTAAATAAATTGAACGATTGATCTCCGGTGATCAACTCCGGCGAGAGAAAGCCGGCAAAATGAGCATACAACGCACCGGCGATTCCGGCGTAAAAGGCCGCGGCGATGAAGGCCAAGGCTTTAAGGTGCCGAATATTGACTCCCATCAGTTCGGCCGCGGTCTCATCCTCACGGATCGCCGTCAAAGCCCGGCCAAGATACGATTTTTTCAGACGTAATGCCGAAATTACCGAAAGCAGCACAAATCCGAGTAACAAATAGTACCACTGGATATCCTTGATCAGCTTGAAACTGCCGAATGCCAGCGGATGGATGTTATATAACCCATACGGTCCGTTGGTCAGTGATTCCAGATTGACGACCAGCAAACGGACAACTTCCCCAAACGCTACCGTACAAATGGAAAGAAACGGGCCGCTCAGTTTAAAGGCCGGGATGCTGAGCAGACCGCCCCAGAGCGACGCGAATAAAACCCCAATGATAATGGTTAGAAACACCGGCCATCCCAAAGCGCTCGAGAGAATCGCCGAACAATACGCGGCCAAGGCGAAAAATGCCACATGCCCCAAACTGATCTGCCCGCCGATGCCAAAAAGGATGACCAATCCGATGGCGGCGATGCCATTGGCTAAACCGCGGTTGAATATGTAAGTATAATAGCGGTTGGGGAGCAACAACGGCATGAATGTTAACACCCCAAGCATAAACCAGATCGTAAAATTTTTGATTTTAAGCATCGCGTCCACCTAAACCTTTTCCGTAATCTCAAGTTTAAAAAGACCTTTGGGCTTAAATAACAGGAAAAACAGCAGCAATGAAAAAGTAATAACGTCTTTATACTGTGAAGAGATGAAACTGGCCCAAAAGGTTTCGGTAATTCCCAAGATCAACCCGCCAACAATCGCCCCGATCGGACTGCCGAAACCACCGATAATATTGGCGGTAAACGCCTTGGTCCCGAACATGACGCCCATATCCAAGGTAATGAAATAAACCGCGCCCGAAAGGGCGCCGGCAATCCCGGCGACTAGTGACGACAGACCGAATACCATGCTCAACATGCGATTGGTATTGACACCCATGAGCGAAGCCACGGTGCGGTTTTGGGTGGTTGCCCGCATGGCGATGCCTAACTTGGTTCCCTTAAATAGGAACAACAAAATCAACATCACAGCCAGACAAATTCCGACAATCCACAGGGTATGCGGCATAATCGACACCTTGGGCAAGATCTCCAGCGGCGCATTACCAAACGGATTTTGAATGGTCCGGGGAGCCGTCCCCCACACAAAACGGGCGGCATTCCGCATGAAAATCGACAAGGCGATAAAGGAGACCAATGCCTTGATCGGTGGCGCTTTCTGCTTTCGCAACGTATAGACGATCGTCTTTTCAATAAAAACCCCATAAATATACATCACAACTAAAGTAATCAATAAGGCGACGAAAAAGGGTAATTGTAAGGTGAAAAACAATGTGTAGATTAAAAAACAACTAACCATGACAAAGTCGCCATTGGCGAAGTTGAAAATTCCCGCGGCATTCCAAATCAGGGTGATTCCCAATGCCGGCAAGGCGTATAACGCCCCAATCGATATCCCGCCGATCAGCAACTGAAGAAATGTTGAAAAATCCATGCGGCAGCCTCCTTCGAATATACAAGCTGATGAACGCTGAAAATGACCGGAGTTGTCGTAAACCGCTTCCACCGTCCAAATCAATTTGAGCGTTTGGCGGATCGTCCCACCAAACGCTCAAACTCATCATCAAGATGAGCAGTTATTTTAAGATCACATCGGTAACCTGCCATTGACCGTTTTTGAACTCGCCGATTACTTGCTTGGTCACCAGGTCGCCCGTGGGGCTGCCTTTAAATTGACTTTGGATCCCGGTGTATTGAACTTTTTGCAAGCCCTTGGTAATCGCTTCGGGCGTCGTGCCATTTTTATTCATGATTTGGGCGACCATTTTGACCATATCGTAGTAGGCGGCGACATGGGTCTCCGGCTCTTGCCCGTTATATAACT
This sequence comes from Bacillota bacterium, assembly GCA_023410535.1. Classification (GTDB taxonomy): domain Bacteria; phylum Bacillota; class UBA4882; order UBA8346; family UBA8346; genus JAEYPR01. The sequence continues at coordinate 117,586 of JAEYPR010000020.1, forward strand.
TTTTATACTTGGCGACCCAGGTTTGAATCTTCGGGTCGGGATCAGACGGCAAAAAGTGGGTGACAATCTTGACTCCCTCCATGGCGCCTTTGGGTCCGCCGGCCAGATCAACCACATAATCGAGTCCCAACGGCGAACCGCCGAACATCGCGGTTTTCAAACCCATCTCGCGGCTTTGCCGTAAGAACTTGGCGGTTTCAATCTCTTTGCCGAGCGCCAATACCGCATCCGTCCCTTTATTTTTAAAGCTTAAAATCTGGGCGGTAAAGTCGGTATCACCGATATTACAGACTTCGATAGCTTTCGCGGGATTCTTTAACTGGGTAAGGTTCTTTTGAATCAGTTCCATGAAGCCTTTGCCATAATCTTCGTTGGTATAGATGATCCCGATCTTTTTGAAACCTTTTTTATGTACGTATTGGGCTAAAATCTTTCCGGCAACGTCATCCCCGGCGCGGGCCCGGAAGATCGTCGGAATCCCTTGGTTGGTGATGCGGATATTAGTCGCGGTGGTAATCTGGGGAATCCCTTCCTTGGCGCAAAACGGCATACTGGCCAAGACCAACCCGCTGGAGTCCGAACCTAAAATCACCGGCACCTTCAAATCGTAGATGGCTTTTTTGACGGCATTAATGGCTTCACTGGATTTCACTTGATCATCCAGGCAAATCACATTGAGCTTTTCGCCTTTAATTCCACCGCTGGCGTTCACTTCGTCAACCGCCATTTTGATCCCATTGGTGATGTACTCGCCATTTTTAGTTAAAGCACCGGTTAACGAAGTAACAATACAAGCGATGTTCACTGTCTTTTCGGCCGCCGACACATTCAATCCCGTTAGCGACGCTAATAATAACACCAAAACCAAACACACTCGAATCCCTTTTTGCACGATAATGACCTCCCTTTATTTTTTTCTGTATTGAACCGGCACCATAAATCAAGCGTATGGAAGCCGGCAAAGCAGACTTCGTTTCGGTCGTTCCACATTACGGAACTATATTCCATCATTTAGTTAATTTCGTGTTACAAAAATAGGATGAGATGGTTTTTGTTCCAAGATGCGGAACGCTATTCCATGTTTTGATTATTCAAAGCTTATTTCTTAAAAAAGATCGCTCGTTAAACTTCGAGCACCAAATCAAGCGCGGTTTAATCAAAAAATACACGTTTGCGCTCCGGGGCTCCTAATTTCATTGATAGTTCCTGCGCCGCTTCCACCAATGATTGGGCGATGGTCGCCACCCCTTTGTTGCGAATCCGGCTTGCCGGTCCGGGAATCGTGATCGCCGCGATCACCAACCCTTCATGGTTCCAGATCGGCGCGGAAATGCAAACCTGATCGTCTTGAATCTCTTCATCGTCAACCGCATAACCCAACTTGCGGATTTCCGCTAAATTTTGCCTTAACTGTTCCGGATCGGTGATCGTTTTGGCCGTATAACGTTTCAGCGGGAGTGCGGCAATGATCCGTTCCCCGGTTTCCGGTTTTTGAAACGCCAACATTACTTTTCCGCCCGCGGAACAATGCAGCGGACTCCGTTTGCCGATTTGCGAGGTGACCCGCATCGCCACATCGCTCTCCATTTTTTCGACAATCACCGATTCGATTCCGTCAAGCACTGAGATACTGGCGGTCTCATGATAAAGATCCACCAAACGCCCGAGAATTGGCCCGCCTTCCGACGCCAACGACCGGGCGACCACGACATGAGCCCCTAACGAATGCAGTTTCAGTCCCAACCGATAATACCCGGTATCGCTGACTTGATCAATAAAACCGCGTTGCGCCAACGCATTTAACAACCGGTGGATGGTGCTTTTCGGTAAGCCAAGATTGGTGCTGAGCTGATTGAGGCTCTGTTGTTCACAACCATTGGCTTCAAATGACAATAAAATTTGTAACGCCCGATCGACCGATTGCACCAGCGGTGTTTCGCTATCGAGCTTTGGATTGATGAATCTGGTCAATTCACAGTACCCTTTCTGTCGCTTGCATGATGGTCTTCATTCCATATCATAGAATGACGTTCCAATATTAAGATACTATTTTCTTAATACGCTGTCAATTGAAATCTTATTTCGGGCGAAAAATCGTTCGCCAATAGCTCACTGTTTCAAGCGGACCCACCAAAGGAAGATCATCCAACTGCCAAAGACGGTAGCCCAAAGCAGTTTTAACCCATTCCAGAGCAGCTTGGCCCATTGCAATTGGCGGATCAATTCGGTTCTGTTTCGTTGGTGCCAATCACGAAGCGTGTTGCGAAGATAAACCCGGGTTTCCCCATACTTCGGAGCAGTTCCGGGTTGGACATTGGCCATACCGGCATTATAGGCTTCAATGGCCAACGCGACGTGCCCGTGATAATGGTCCAATAATTCCCGGAAATAAGCGGTTCCCACCCGAATATTGGCTTTCGGATCGTAAATGCAACGAACCGCGTCGCAAGGTTGCCCGGGATCGTGTTCTCCGCTGCAAATGGAATCGCTATACTGGCGCCAGACTGCCGGCATCAGTTGCATCATCCCCCGAGCGCCCGCTTTGGAGATAGCTTGGGATTGAAAACGGCTTTCATTGTAGATAATGGCCGCAACCAGCTTCGGGTCAAGATTGTTCCGGGCCGCGTTGGCATTGATGATTGTCGTTATCTCTCCCGGCACGGGAATGGAAGGTCTATTGGGAAACGTCAAAAACTTAACAGCCGTCGCGGCAATCGGCGAAGGTTCAAGCGCCATCCAAAGGCCCAACCCGGTCAACCCCAGCAATCCCGTGATCGAAATGAAAAAAGCGCATAACAGTTGCGGATTACGCTTTCGTTTGGTATGAAACGAATTTCCCAACAAAACAACCGGACTGAACAGGATTTGGAGAAAGGAAAGCCGTCCCTTCCTCCGCTGTTGCTGATTCTTACCGGTGGTCGACCGGGATTGAGCTTTCATGTTCCCACCTCACTTTTGGTTATATTCCCGGTAGTTTTGGAAAACTCCTGCTATTAATGGTTCACACTGTTGCCTGGCTTGACCAAAACGCTGTTGCGGAAGGTCCCATAGTTCATCCAGTCGCTCAACGAGATCGTTTTGTGGATAACTGATCTCATTTTGTTAATAACTTAGATCGTTTTGTTAATAAGTGATCTCATTTTGTTAGTAAATGAGATCATTCTGTGACTCAATGAGATCATTTTGTGGATAACTCATCTCATTTTGTTAATAACTGATCTATTTTTGTGAATAACTGATCTCATTTTGTGACTCAATGAGATCGCTTTGGGGATAAGTGGTCGATTCGATGAATCAAAAAGACCCGTTACATTTTGTAACGAGTCCTGATTGACCGGCAGCGCCGTTTTCGCAAGGCTTTATCTTCGCTCCGGGTGAGGCCTCTGTTTCACTCCGGCGCGCGAACCGCTAAGGCGATTTTCTGCAGGCCGTAAGCGCGCGCCTGATCCAAAATCGTGACGACCGCTTGATAGCGGCATTCCCGGTCCGCCTCGATCGTCAATTGCGTCCCCGGACGTTGTGCTCCCAATACCGCGTCCAATTCGTTCCGGGGCAACGGCTTACCGTTCCAGTAAATCTGCTCGTCGGCGGCTACTTCCAAACACAGCCGGGAAACTTTCGCGGCCACGTCCTCGCTCCGCCGCGCCTGCGGCAGATTCACGCCCAATTGTCGCTGCGTTTCCACGAAACTTGCGGTCATCATGAAAAAAGCGATCAACGTGATCAAGACATCAATCAGATTGATAATCTCCAATCTGGGCGGTGGCAGCGGTTTTAACTCCAATGGCGCTCGTTTACCCATGGCCTTCCGTTTCCTTCAGCGAGGCGTTATAATCGAAAACATATTCCTCCAACCGCGTTTGAAAATAATTGTAAAACGCGGTGGCGATCACCGTGACGAGTAACCCGGCGGCGGTGGTGATCAAGGCTTCGCTGATTCCGGCGCTCAATACCTGCGGATTAAATTGCCCCACGGTGCCGCCCAATAAATGAAAACATTTCATCATCCCGACCACCGTTCCCAGCAAACCCAGCATCGGGGCGATCACGATAATCGTATACAAGATCATGAGATGGCGACGGAGCCGTTTTAATACCGCCGCCGGTTGCTCGGCCTCCGCCAAGGGGATCGGCAACATTTTGACATAAACAACCATCCGTTCAACGACCACTGCCACCATCAACACCGAACAAATCAACAACGGGATCATCAATACCCCGCCTTGGGTCAATATTGCCATGCGGTTTCTCCTCCCATTTTCTGCAGGGACTATTGGAGCGAAGCTCCGTACTCCCGGGCCCGCTTTACAATCCAATCCACCACCAAAGCTTCCCCCTCGGGGAGCAGCGCTTGGTTGTCGAACACCAGTTTTCCGGCGTCAATCCGCCGCTGCAACGCATCCCGGAGAGCCGGATCGCGGCGACTGCCCCGTTGGTACAGGTCTTGAGCGCTCAGACCAAGATAGATCCCAACCACCAGTACCCGCGGTTTGACGGCAGCCATTTTTTCAATGGCCGGAACTCCCGTCTTCACAAAAGACTGGCCCACCTGAACATAAGCGTAGCTCCAATCGGCGATGCCCGTCTGACGGGTTACCCGCTCCGCCACGGTTTTGACCAAGTCGTCCCAAAGCGGCTGGAACGGCCCGGAACCGTGACACAAATAGACGATCCCTTCTTGCGCGCTACTACGGCTCAATCCGGCCACCTGGCGCGCCAGCACTTCCGGAAGCAAATCGCCGTACATCAGTGGCGGACCCAGCGTAATCGGGGTCCGCGAACGGACCAAGGCAATTTGTTCACGCCGCAATTGTTCCACTGTCCGTTGGTCGCGATACAATCCCAACACGGTTGGGACATCATACAATAAATGCTCCGACGGAGTCAAAAAAAGCGGCACGGCATAAATCTCCGCGACCCCCGCCTGTTCCAGTTGGCGCACACCGGTCGCGAGCGACGGCTCGCTCTCCAGGAACCCAACCGTAACCCGGGTAAATCCGCCGGTGTCCGTTTGCGCCATTTTTCGCCGCAATTGCTCGCCGATCCGGTTCACCTGCTCATTCCAGCCCGGATCCGAGGAACCGTGCGCCACCAGCAACAGGCCCCGCTCCGGCGCGGCGGCCGCCCAACCAAGCGGTTGGACCAAAATAACCATCAATAGCCACACGATAACCCATGCGCCATTCTTCATCGTTTTCATCGTCTTCTCCTTGAAATCAATATTAGCGATTCAGCGCTGAACCGCTCCTGAACCTCGGGCCGGTAACCCGCTGCCGCGAACATGGATTTCGTTCAGCAATCGTTCGATCAGGTAAGTCACGCCCCGGAATCCGACCCACGGCGTATGCTCATACAATAAGATCCGGTCCAAATTGGGGTTGGACACCTGAATTTTGATAGCGTTCGCGGCGACCCGCGTTATCAGCATCCCGTCACCCAAGACCAGCTGTGGCCTGGTTTCCTTCAACAATGTGTCAACCGCCGTCTCTTGATCGACCGCAATCAACCGTTCCCGCAACGCTTGGGAAAGGCCGTGCCGATCCGCCGCACCCAACTGGTGATTAACAATCAAGACCGTTAGTTCCAAGCCCAATTCCTCGACCAGAAACGGCGCGAACTCTGTCAAGAAATCATAGGCTCCCGCCAGCACGGTCTGCAGCTTCCGATAGGGGAAAAGCGCCATGTGCTGACGAAACAATTGCGGCTGCAAAACCGCGGTCTCCTCCGCCAGATATCCGGTGTCCGGTTTTCGGCCCAATATGGCGCCGACCTTCTCCAGCCAAGCCACGGTGCCCTTGAGTCCGTACGGACAACCCACTACATAATGCTGCCCATAGCGTTCCTGTAAGACTTTCGCCGCTGCCAGTCCTTCGGAACGAAGCACCAGGTTGAATTCGGCCGCGGCGGCGGTTTCGATCGCCGGCAACGCCGTACCGGCGGTGAAAACGGTCCCCAGCCGGTAGCCGAACGCCCGCTCCATCAAGCGTTCCAATTCCCGCAAATCGGCGGCGAAATTATACATATCAATGGTGCAGCCGATAATATTGTAAGTCCGCGCTTCCTTGCGCAAGGGCGGTTTCACCGCTTCCTCGGCCAAAATCCGCAATCCCTCGCGAATGCCCACCGGATAATCCCCTTGAAACCCGCCGCTCTCAAAGGCAATTAACCGCGCGGCTATTTCCGGTTGCAGCTCGTGGCAAACTCCTTTTAGATCAATGCCGGTAACCGCTACCAGCGAAGAGCCAACCACGCAAATGACGGAGGGACGGTACATTTGATCCACTTCCCGGATGGTCGTCTCCAGACGGCTCGTGTCGCCCATCACTACTTCGGACTCGTCCATATCAGTCGTATAAAGGCCGGCGCGCAACTCGGCGTTCATCCGCATCAAACTTTCCATGGCGTAATGCGTCGTGCCGGCCGGACCGTATTCCACGATACAGATATCCTTGATCGAACCCAACGTCCATAACAGCCCCATGCGATCCGAGGGAACCGGTAAATATTTATACAGCCGCATGCCGTTGTTCCTTTCCGCTAGCCGTCGGTTTCAGCGCCGACTCACCGATTATTCGCATCAAGTCCGTAGTGACCTCAAACCCGATTTTCGCAGCTACCCGGTCGAACAGCACCTGACGGATGCCACACTGCGCCAAGCGTTCCGGGCTTTCATGCCCGATATAAAAATCGGGATGAAGTTGGCTGTAGATCGTCCGTAGCGGAGCGATATTGGCCACCCGGGTGACATAAGGATCAAATCCCGCCGCCAGCAACGCCGCGCAATCCGCCGCATCGCCCGGATACAATTCACGGGTTTGAATTAACAGCGGCCTCATTCTCAATCGGGCCAGGAAACCCGCCAACTCAAACGGAGGCAATGGTGAATTGCCGTAAATAAACCTTTTGCCCGTGAGTTTCGCGCCGTATTCGCCAATGGCTTCAGCCACTTCCTGCCGACCCCGTTCAATCTCTTCCTCCAACTCAATCCCCAAGGCCGAGGCGATAGCGCGGTAGGAGGCGGCAATCCGTTCCGGGTCCACATAGCGTTGAAACAGTATGTAATCCTGATCGAAACGCTCCTTCATCTGCCGGGCCAGGGGCAACCCGGTATGGTCGGTAACGATATTTAACGCGGCGGCCGGCGCTTGGCGGATGGTTTGAATCGTAGCGGAACAGGGAAGTGTCAAATGAACTGCAATCCCATGGCGCCGCAAATTCTTCACTAGTTCGGTCTCATCCAGACTCTGATAGCGTTGTCCCAGCAAATTGACGGTGTTTTTCCGAAGCGGCTGAGCTTCCATCAACCCGGCCAATGCTTCCAAAGCCCGTTCAATTCCGGGGATATGATTTTTACAGCTGAAATGCTCGGTCTTGACCAGCAGCAATTTGGCGCGGATTTTCGCCTGACAGAGCTGTAACGCGCCTTCCAAATCCTCGCCAGTCAATTCCGGGATACAAGTGGAGACCACCATGATGGCTGCGGGCGCAGATTCGCCATCAATCTTCAACAACGCTTGCTCCAATTCGTCCCGGCAGCCGAAGATCACATCGTGTTGATTCAAGCAGGCCGAAAAAAACTGGTCCGTATTGACCGCGTCGCCGCTCCGCGCGCGCATCAGCACAAAATTTTTGGTATAATAGGCGCACTCCTCGGTTCCCAGGACCAAAACGGCCAGACCCTCGAGATTCCAAGTCGTCAACGCCACTCCGAACAAAGGACAGTGCGTTCCGGGAAATTGCGCGTTTGACAGCGGCAGAATATCCCGCGTCGTTTTAATCGCCGATAAACGGTTGAGCTTTTCTACACTGTACGGCGTCTCCAATGATTCACCCCTATCTCAAATCGGAGCGGAAGCGGCCAAACTCAACGGCACTACCACCGGTTTTTCAGACGCGCCATGACGCAGGATCGCCGCTTCCACTTGATAGACTTCTTTTAATAACGCTTCAGTGATCACGGTTTCAGGATGCCCTTCGGCAATTTTCCGACCGTGCCGCAGCACGACTACGTGGTCGCTATATTGAATCGCCTGATTGAGATCATGCAACACCATTACAATCGTCAGCTTCAATTCCCGGTTGAGCCGCCGCAACAGTTCCATAACCTCCAGTTGATGGCTGATATCCAGAAACGTTGTTGGTTCGTCCAACAATAACACCGTCGGTTGCTGCGCCAAAGCCATCGCAATCCAAGCCCGTTGCCGTTCTCCGCCGGAAAGCCGTTGCAAAGGTCGCTCCGCTAAATCTACTAATTTAGTCTGCGCTAGCGCCCATTGCGTGACCTGTTCCGACTGCGTATCGTTCCAGGCATACCACGGTTGATGCGGCGCGCGGCCATAAGCAATCAATTCCCGTACCGTTAGATCGGATAGGCTGACCGGGTCCTGCGTGAGAATACACAATTGTTTGGCCACTTCCTTGGTGGGCAATTGCTGGATCGCCCGGCCACTCAGATACACTGTTCCCCCGCTGCAACGCATCAGGCGCGCCAACGCCTTTAATATGGTAGATTTGCCGGAACCGTTCGGTCCAATCAAAGCGACTACCCTGCCGGGCCGGACGTCCAAATCAAATCCAGCGACGACGAGGCGGCGTTCATAGGCCAATTGTAAACCGGAGGCTTGAATCATTGATGCTTGGCTCATCAACCGCGACTCCCTCCTTTGCGCATCAGATAAAGAAAGAACGGTCCACCGCTGATCGCCATGATGATGCCCACCGGCAATTCAATTGGACTGAACGCAGTCCGCGCCACGCAATCGGCGCCCAACAGCAACGTGGCTCCCAATACGGCGGAGAGCGGCAACATGCCGCGGTAATCCGGACCCACCAACAAGCGGCTGATATGGGGCACCATTAAGCCCACAAAACCAATCAGCCCCACCACGGCGACGGTAATCCCAGCGTTAAACGCGGCGACCACTGTCAACAACAACCGGTCCCGGTCGACCCGCATTCCCAAGTTTTTGGCGACTTCATCGCCTAATCGTAATAGATTGGCGGTTTTAATCAAAAACAACGCGGCGACCAAACCCAATCCGGCGTAAGGAAGCAACAATTTGACCTGATGCCAGCTCTTCCCCGACAAACTACCGTTCAACCACATAATCACCCCTTGAATCCGATCACTATACAGGGTAGAGAGCACAGCAGTGCCGCCCCCCAATATCGCATTGACCGCCACCCCGGCTAAAACGATCCGGGTCGGATCGGATCCCTGCCGCCACGCCAAACTAAATACCAAAAAGCAGGCGACCATACCGCCCAGGAAACCGGCAAAAGGCACCAACCTGCTCAGTTCCGGAAAAATCAACATAATCGTCAGAGCGACCAGACTTCCACCACTTGAGACGCCGATCAACCCCGGGTCCGCGAGCGGATTGCGCATTACCGCCTGCAACAGCGCTCCGGAGACGGCCAGATTCGCGCCGACCATTAAAGCCACCAAGGCGCGCGGCAAGCGGATTCCCCAAACCACGATCGCGGCGGCCGCATCATCGGGCCGGAGCAACGCCCGCCAAACTTCGACCGTAGGATAATTGACGCTGCCGAACCGAAGTGCGGCTACTAAAGCAATGACCAATAACAGCACCGCGACCACTAAAGAGGTGCCAACCGGGATTCTGCCGGACTCCTTGTTGCTGGCGCCGTTCATTTAAGCCCTTTCGCCGGGAGACCATAAAGCAACTCCGCCAGTTTTTCCAACGCATCAATGCTTTTTAGGCCAGGATTGGCGAAAAATAACTCCGCCTCCAAGTCATATACCCGTCCTCGCTTGATTGCTTCGAGCCGTTTCCAGACCGGATCCGAGGCAAATTCCTTTTGAAAGATTGCCGTGGTGGTTTCCGGATTGCCGTGGGCAATGCGTAGAATCACTTCAGGATTTGATTCCACCACTTTTTCCAGGCTGAAAGGAACATATCCGCTGAACATCCCGCCGGAAGACATCGCGGTCGTGACATTGACCCCCCGCAACGTCCTCACCAAATCGCCCACATACGAGTCCTCCCGGGCTAGCATAAATGATTCGGACGTGCCAAAGATAATCAATACTCTCGGTGGACGCCGGCCGGCAATCCGCGCCAATACAGCCCGTTCTCGTTTCTTGATTCCGGCCAGCAACCGTTCGGCCACTTCCTGCCGGTCAAAAGCCAACCCCAGTTTAGTGATGGAAGCCAACCCATCGGTATAAAGTTGATTGTCAATAAAATAAGACCGCATCCCATGATCGACCAAGATCGGTTTCAGCGTCGCCTTAAACTGGGAACTGGCAATCACCAAATCGGGACGAACGTTTTTGATCTTTTCGATGTCGGGCCGCATCGCCATTCCCACCTCGGGAATGCCCTGCAATTGGGGCGGCAACACTTGCAGTGAAGCAGGGACTCCCACCGGTCGAATTCCCAAATGCGCGAGAATTTCGGCCGTGCTCCACGAAAGCACGACCACTCTTCGAGGCAGTTGCGGCAAAACAATTTGCGTTCCATCGCCTTCGATCAGGACAAAACGGGAAGTTGTTTGGCTGCTTGCCACTGACGCGTTCCAGCCTGACCCGATCATTAACAACAAGCAGAACGTCAGTAACAACACCCTTCCGCACTGATTGCCTTTCATGAAATGACCCCTTTCCTTCGAACGCTCCTTTGTAATTGACAATGATCTGCGCTAAATGCGATAAAAATCAAGTAGTCGACCATGCTAACTGCCCGTCGCCGCTTGCGCCGGCAAATTAAGAAATCAGCCAGACGAAGCAGGGACCAGTCGCTGGACGGAACGGGCCAAAGAGAGTCCCGTTCCGTCCAGCGACCGTTAAATTCGGACTTTAATTCCGACGTAATACTCTACTCCATCCAGATCCGGCGCGTCGGTCGCATCATCGACGCCTAACAAATTATTGGCCTTAATAAAGAGCCGGTAGTTCTTGGTGAGGGCCCGTTCCACACCCAGATTAAGCAAGAAATACTCATCGAGCTTCACAGCATTGTCATCATCATCGTAGCGTTTACCAACATACAAACTGGAAATTTGAAACTGGAGTCCGAACGGAGCAGTCCAATCCAATCCGAGATTAATGCTGTTCCGGGGTCGGCCCGTGAGTTCTTTGCCGGTATCCTTATCCTCGGTTTCCAGGTACGTATACCCAAGGCTGCCGCTGAACCGTTCATTCCAACGACGTTTCAGACTGAGCTCCAGTCCTTGCGTCATGGCTTCGCCAACATTCTGCCAGTACATGTTCCAGGGCCGGGGTCCCGAGATGACTGTACGTGAAGTGATTAGATTTTCGATATCATTCCGAAACAAGGTCGCTTGTCCGGAAACCCGCTCCGAAAAACGATAGTCGAGTCCCAATTGATATCCGACCGACTCTTCCGGCTGCAGGTCGGGGTTGGCGTGAACGATAAACGCGCTCCCCATCCGCCAGTTATCGGCATATAGCGAAACAAGGGTCGGCGCAGTGAACGCTTTGCCTACCGAACCCCGGATCCGGGCTTTCTCATTCAACTGATATCCCACGCTTAAATTGGGATTGACCTCGCTGCCCCAACGGTCGTGATCGTCAAACCGCGTTCCCAAAATAACTTGAAACGGCGCCAAGTCAATCTCGTCTTGAATAAACAAGGCAGTCGTCGTTTGATCGGCGGAATAGGCCTTGCCATGATCATCAATGAGTTCCCGGTGAACTTGCAAGCCGGCGGTGAGCTGATTTCGGGAGCCAATCAAGCGACTGTAGCCAAACTCCCCTTCATATGAATCATCCACATAGTCGGTGCTCCGGTCCTCCGTCCAATGTTTGTATGTAAACAGGGATCCCCGCGCATACCAATGGGAGAACTCATCGGGAGTATATTTCCAGTTGGAATTCAAGCCGACACGCTTCTGATTCCGCCCCTCATAGTCCATTTCATTGAATGAATAATAAGGACTAAGTTCCAGTTTGGACTGAGGGCTGAAAGTATAACCGAGATTGGCGCTGACAATGTTCTCGTGATACTTGTCCGTCACCGCTTCCAACCCATCGCTGCTACGATGAGTATAGGTAAGAATCCCGTTCCATTTTCCCTCACCAAATCCGGCGCTGCTTTCCAGTAGTTGCATGCTGCGGCTACCGCTTTCAAGCGTGAAACGACCGTATGGTTCTCCGTTTCCTTTTTTGGTGATAATATTAATGACGCCACCCATGGCATCGCTGCCGTACAACGATGAAAACGGCCCTTTCACAATCTCGATCTGTTCAACCATTTCCGGTGAGATACTCTGGATATCCACCCCGTCGTGACCACCGTAAAAACGCTGACCGTCAATTAAAATCAAAGTATGACTGGAGTCCATGCCCCGTAACCGAATATTACCCTTGTTTCCCCAACTCCCGCCATCCTGAACGGTTTGAATGCCGGAGATATAATTCAGCGCTTCCTGCACCGTTTTTACATTCGCCTGCTCCAGCTCTTCCTTGGTGATCACTTCCACTGCGATCGGAACTTCATCCAATTGCCGTTCCGTTTTGGTCGACGTGGTTACTTTCACCTCGCCCAGATCGGTCTCGGATTGGGCACTCTCTTCTTCAGCCCAGACTACCGCCGACGCCCACATTCCCAACACGCAAAACGCGGTCAACACTAGGCCGCCGACACGGCTATGCTGCCTTACCGTCATTTGTTTCTCCTCCATTCACAATATGTTTTATGAACAAAGTTAGTATTGACTAACTTTAATTCCAAAAAAATCAACGAGGCTCGGTGATTAACTGATACGTAATTGCCAATCGGACCGCTATCTTTTCAGCCGCGCTCCGGCCTGGAACCGGCGGAAAAGGCCCGGCCCGGCGTAATGTGGCGACCGCATCCTGATCTAAAATCTGAAAACCGGAAGTGCTAATTACCTTTAAATCCTTAATTCTTCCATCACCACCGATGACAAACTCCAGATGCACCTTACCTTCCAACCCTCGTTCCTTGGCAAAGCGCGGATAGCGCTTCGTAGATTCAATCCGGGTCAAGATTTTCTGGAAATAGCTGTAGGGCAACAGAATTCGACCATCACCATTCGCTTGGCCGCCCACCGTTCCAATACTGTTTCCAGTTCCGGTTCCACCGACGTCGGCGCGACCGACGATCTCGCCGCCATTCTCCCGACCTGCACCGACCAATGAACCGTCGGTCCCGGTGGGTTCACTCGCTAATACCGGCGTTTGTACCCCAGCAGTTACCTGAGTTCCGGTGTTGGGGAGAGAAGGTTCTAGCGCCGCAAATGACTCCGGGCTCGGCATCGCCAACTGCGGCTGACCGATTACATCGCGCGCCGGTTCGGAAATGCGAGCCGGCGCTTCCGCGATCCGGTTAGACGTTTTCAAACCCGGTTTTACCGAATGGCGCGTCAATCGGCCTCGGTCAGACCGCGATCCGGGCTGCTCCTTCGTCATGGCAGCCATCGCCGACGCCGCCATTCCTTCGGCTTCCGCAGCCGTCATCTCGATCCAAACCGGAATCGCGGCCTTCGGCGCGGTGGGTTGAAAAAAAGTAACGCCGAACCATAACAATAAATGTAAGCCGAGCGAAACGGCTAACGCCGGCTGTAATAAGCCATCAAGTCGGCTTTGGACAAACCTTTCATTGTGAAGGTTACCCTGATGCAAAGTTCATTCTCTCCAGATCTCCGCCAGCGGTGTAATTTGAATAATTATAATGTTAGTTTCGACTAACTTAGATCATAACCATATTTTACTACACTGTCAAGATTGTTTACATTTCTGTCATCGTAAAATTTAAAATCCACTCTTATAAAAAATATCGTTCTTTTGGCCATAGAAATAACGCAACAAAACAACGCTATTGCAAGCTACCAATTACAATCATAAAGAAATTCCACCGTTAATAAACAACCCCGCGACAGGGGCCGCGGGGTATATTTCATCCCGTTCCAAGAAAATAAAAAACCCGTCGTAGACGGGTTATTTAAACTTACGTTTTCTGGCTGCTTCGGATTTCTTCTTCCGACGAACACTTGGCTTTTCATAATGTTCGCGTTTGCGAACCTCAGCTAAAATGCCCGAAACTTGACATTCCCTTTTGAAGCGCCGTAAAGCGCTATCCAGGGTTTCGTTTTTTCCAATTTTAATTTCAGTGGCCACATATTTCCCTCCCCTCACTGCTTTCCTACCCATGACCCAATAGCAGTGTCCGGTTCGAAAACAAAATCACATTATATAATTTTACTATACGTAATGCCAAAATGTCAATAATTTAACCTGGAGGCCAAGCAAACATTCGACCGGCAATGATGTGAAAATGCAAATGATGAACGGCTTCACCGGCATCCCGGCCATAATTTACCACAACTCGAAACCCGCCTTCAATTAGGTTTGCTTCACGAACCGTCGTTTGGATTCCTTGAATCAACCCGGTCAACAAATTCGCCTCAACTAACTGCGAATCACAAAGATTATCGATGTGTTGTTTGGGGATTGCGAGAAAATGAACTGGAGCAACCGGTTGAATATCTTTAAAGATGATAATCTGGTCGTTCTCAAACACAATCTGACTCGGGATCTCTCGCTTCACGATTTTACAAAAGATACAATCGGACAAAATGGATCGCTCCTTTATCACGCATATTCGACAAGGCCAAAAAAAATTCCTGCAATATTTTTAATAAAGTTTAATCTAAATATGTCGCACTAATATTTGAAATTGACGTGATCGCGACATATTTCCCTTGATTTATTTCAACTGCTCTAATCCCCGTAAATTGTCTTCAATACTTTCAATGATTTCAACTGGAACTAACTGGTTCTGCAAATTAGCGTGGGATGCAACTTTGACTCGAAGATATTCGCTGGACAACCCTTCCCAATCAGCGGCGGATTGTTCCTCAAACAGAACTTGTACTTTTTTCCCGACAAAATTCCGGGCATACGCGCTACTGGATTCCGTGGCAATGGTTTGAATCATCCGACTACGCCGTTCTTGCTCTGCAATTACAATTCTGCCGGATAATTTAGCGGCGGGAGTTCCTTGCCGCGGCGAATAACGAAATACATGAATCCGACTGAATGCCTGTGCTTTCACAAAATCAGCCATATCGCCAAAATCCTCCGTTGTCTCGGTGGGAAATCCCACGATCAGATCGGTTCCAATGGCAACCAACGGGTTGACGGAACGCAAGTTCTTTAAGGTCTCGGCATAATCTTGCAAAGAATAACGTCGGTTCATCAATTGTAAAATACGATCACTGCCGCTCTGCAGCGGGATATGAAAAGATTGACAGAAGCGCTCTGGATGCTCCAAAACAACCCGTGCCAGATCAGCGGTGATTTCATGCGGATCGACGGAACCAAGCCGGATCCGAAACTCTCCATCAATCATTATAAGCATTTTGAGCAAATCGGCCAGATTAACATCACAATCCTTGCCGTAGGAACCCAGATGAATCCCGGTCAGGACGATCTCCTTAAAACCGCGTTGAACCAAAGTTGCAGCGCTTCGTACTACTTGGGAAGGGGGCATACTTCGAATCGGTCCCCTGGCATAGGGGACAATGCAATATGAGCAAAACTGTTCGCACCCTTCTTCAATCTTTAACGTGGCGCGTGTTTTTTCAACCCCCGCGCCCAGGACATCCTCGTTCCAAACCGCCTGATTGGGCTGCACTTGAACCAAGTTGCGGTGGCTTGTTTGAAAATCTTGAACCAACTCCACGATTCGCAATCGATCGGCCATGCCAACCACCAAGTTTACGCCGGGAATACCCGCTATCGCTTGGGGAGAAGTCTGCGCGTAACAACCGGTTGCGACCACTACCGCCTCCGGATTCTGTTGTACCGCTTTCCGAATGATCTGACGGGATTTTCGCTCGCCGACCTGGGTCACGGCACAAGTATTAATAACATATATATCCGCCGGAGCATCGAAAGAGACAATTTGGTAATGCGCTTCCTTGAACAAAGTAATCAGATTATTGGTGTCATTTTGGTTCACCTTGCACCCCAAGGTATGAAAAGCAACTCTCATCGCAGCTTCCTCAGTGAAGTTTGTCGGCTCAAAATGGGTCGGTCCACGATTAACAATAGGATTAGATTAACATTTAGTAATCCGATTAAGATTAGCACTTTCCCCATCAGACTTAATGAGGCGATTGAATATAACATCATCAAAAAAACAAGCGCAGTCATACCCAGTCCCAAATATTTCCGGTACAAAGCCGGGCAATAACCAGCGATGATTTTGTAAATACAGACCTCGATCAGCAATAATAAAACCCAACCGAACAATTCAACATTTTGCGGACTGATCGCACAATGGGTTTTAATCCGCCATAAAAACAAAACCGTTAATAAATACCCGCAAAACGCTAAAAAGGCACTTGTGCATACGCTAAACCACGTAAAATCGGCTCCGCCCTCCGCAGTTCGGATTGGATCCGTCGACCGAGAGGTAAAAAAAGCACAACTAATCCACCACCCGGCCAAAAGCCCTAAAACCCAAAGCGGCGGTAACAGTAGCACGGTCAAAAATGAGATCATCAAAATCGCCCACGGCGACCAGCGCAGACCATACTGGGTTATCAACCCGCAACAAAAAAAGAACATATAAAGTAAAAACCAGCTGATCGCTTCCATTATGCTCCCTCCGAAAGATCCTCTTCAGCATTGTAGGATGGACGGTTAATATAGATTGATCGTCCCAATCCCGGATCGTACGCCGACCAACCGGCCGATTGGTCCCCGCGAATGATTGTCAAAAACTTGGTGACTTGAGCGTCCATATTATCGGCGTGATGAAGGATACATGCTTCAATTGTCAATGGTTCAACCGGCGAACCCCATTCCATAATGCCATGATGGCTAACCAGCAGGTGAAGCAAGTTGTTTTTTAGAAGCGTTTTCGCCGCGTCCATCGTTCCAAACGTTGCCTCGATTGCATGACTGACCATTTCAATGCCGATCACCAAATGCCCGATGAATTTTCCCTCGTCGGTGCCATCAAAACCCTTTTCCAGTTTATAGGTCCTAGTTTTCCCAATATCATGCAAAATAGCACCGGTGATCAACAAATCTTGATCGATATGGGGATAATATTGGGCAGCGGCTTCACACATAGCCGTAACTCCCGCCGTATGCTCAAGTAATCCCCCAAGATAGGCGTGATGCCGTTTCAACGCAGCAGGCACTTTCATAAAATGCGTCACAAACTCAGGTCTACCAAAAAAGAATTCCAGGACCTTGCACAAATGGACATTTTTTATCGCCGCCATCGTTTGGGATAGATATTGCCACAAATTTCCGATATCATTGGGAGTAGTTGGCAAAAACTGACTGAAATCCACTTCGGAATCGCTGACGACCTGAAAACCGCCGGGATTCTTACCATCCAACTCCAACTGAATCTGCTCTTTATAGCATTTCGGAGGCGTGTTGCGAATCTCCATGACCCGCCCCACTTCAAGCAGACGAAATAAGACTTCATCGGCGTTCCAGACTTTGACCGCCAATTCGCCGGTCGGATCGCCAATTCTCATTGCTAAGTAGTTGCTACCGTTTTTGGTCACTTTTAATTGATTTTCAATAATCAAAAAACGTCCGACCACCGGGACGCCCTCGGTAATTTCCTTGATTTTCATTCTGGAACACCTTCTTTGCGATTCTTCACTAGGATTCCCAATAACTTGGCCAGGGAAAGCAAATCCTCGGCGTTATGTTTTAAAATGGCCCGGATCAGCTTTTCATCGCCGGTCTCGACATAACGGTGATAATGATCGGCAACCAGTGAACCCGGCAGATCATCGCTACGCTCGCTGCCAAAAAGATATCGCTCGATCGTTAATAACCGGCAATTAGGTAATGTTTTGCGATAATTCCGACGCGTTGTCCGAAGCAGGTCAATATGGGTGATGGTTTCGCTCTCCGAAATCCGGTGATAGCGCATCCGCCCTTTCAAATATGGTAAATCAAAACTTTTACCGTTATAGCTTGTTATTAACCTGGCAGTTTTTAAATGCTCGGCGGTCTGCCAAAGCAAAGCTTTTTCCTCACTATAATCACGGGCCAAATACTGTCTGATCATCCATTGATTTTGCCGGCAATATAATATGCCCACCAAAAATACTGGATTGATACTATGTAATCCGGTCGTTTCGATATCGACGAACTGAACTTCCTCGGGTTGATAAAAGCTCAATAATTGCAAATCGGATGCGCCATACGCAGCCAATCTTTTCACATTGCGACTTTCAATCAGCCGTATAATATCACAAGCCGCTTTCCCCCACTTCGGATGGAATGTCAAATCATTCAACGTGTCGTATCCTTGATCGTGCAAACGAACCGCAGTTGTTTCTCCGATACCATAAATCAACTGAAAAGATGATTCCAAAATTTGCGGAGTCGGAAAAGCAAAATCAACCTGAATCGTCGCTAATTCCAACAACCGCAATAAACCGCTGGAATTAGTTAATTCACAGTCATTTTTCAATTGAAATTCATCGCCATACCAATGTGCAGCTATCTCATGATTCATGCTTTTTACCTTAAGGTTTTAAATTCATGTCCGCGACTGGCACCCCTTTACCGTTTCGGCGGGGCGGTCGCTTTCCCCTGATTCTCTTTTACTTCAAACATCAGACTAACTTGATTCAATACGACAAAACTTTTATCATTCAAATTAACCCGAAGCTGATCCCCGGTTACTTCTTCGCCTTTGGGCCGTTTCAAACGAGCGTTTCCTTTTAATAGCAATTGTTGCTTGGCGTCATCATATTCGATCCTGTCGGCGGCTCCTTGAAAGTCTTCGTTACGAATGGTGGCATTTCCGGTTGCGATAAAGTTTTTAGAGTTTAGATCCAATACCAATTGATCGCTCCCCAGGTCAAAAGGTTCTTTTGCTTTCGTTTTCCCTTGGGACCCGGTCTGTTGCACCCGCCGAAGCCGAACCTGCTCAGTAAAGGTCAATTCCTGACGAAGGTCGTGATAATTAATTTTAGCGGCTTCCGCCTCAAAATCGGGATGAACCAGTTTAACCTGGCCCGTACCGACAAAATTGCGGGAATTGACCTCCATCACCAACTGATCGCTTCGGAGTTCAAAAGGCTCCTTGCCTTGACCGGCTTCTTGTTTGGCGGCCCTTTTTAAAACCACTTGATCACGAAAGAGCAACTCCTGACGATTGTCGAAATAATCGATCTGTTGGGCTAAACCGTCAAAATCAGCATGTTTTAGAGCAGGAGCACCGGTCGCTTTAAAATTCTTCGTGTTAACCTCTAAATCAATCCGGTCGCCAGTCAACTGGAAGGCCTCTTTCACCTTACCGGATTCATTTTTTTGCGGCCGCTTTAATAAGGCGTGACCGTGAAACGATAAGATTTGATTTTTATCATGATAATCCGCCTCGTCAGCGGAGCCGTCAAATTCCGAATGAGCGATGCGGACATCCGTTTGAGCATTAAAATTTTTAGTATTCGCCTCCAGGTACAATTGCTCGCACCGAAGTACAAACGGTTCTTTTTTGTCTTTAGCGTTTTTGACTTGCGTCCGTTCCAGGCGAACTTGCTGTTCGAAGGTGCCAACCTTTTGGCGCAAGTCGTAATGTAATTGATTCGCAGTGATTCCAATCTCGAGTTGACGAAGTTTTACCCCATTGTTGAGAAACGCTTTTTTATTTTCCATATCAATCTCAGCCCAGTCGGCGTCGATACGCGTTTGGCCTTGGTTGATAACGACATTACCTTGTAAATAGGTTATTTTTTTCGCGGTATCGCCCCAAATGTTTTTGGCGTCCATTTTAACTTTCTCAGTCGTTGCCGTCCACCCCAGGCTGGACCCAAAAACAAACAAAATCAACATGATGTGCGTCTTTTTCATAGATTAAGCGTTACTCCTTCCGGATTACGAAGCTCGTAACGTTTGTTTTTTAGATCATAAAAAACACCTTGCGCTGAAAGATGATCGTTTCCCTGTTCCAATTTAACGTCTCCTTCGAGCAACAACTGTTCTAAGTCGATATTTGCTTCCATCTTTTGCGCCGATAGTTTAATTTCGTCACCGTTAAAGTGAATCCCTTTCTCCGAGCGAATGATTTGCGATTGATAATTCATTACGGCTTCGGGAGTCACAAAACTGCCCTCTGTCAATTTGGCCGTAAGACCGTTGCCAATATATAATTCATTTTTAAGCTTTTCCCAGCGCGCCCAACCCGCCTGAAAAGTGACTTTATTTCCTTTGACCGAATAAATAATCCCCTCACTGATCTTTTCAAAGTGAATGATATTGCCGTCACTGGACTCCCACATCTTGACGGCTTTGATTTCCCAAGTTTTTTGATGATCATCCCATCCCGTGATGGCAGTGTCAAGCACAACCATCTTCGGTTTACTTACCGGCACGGGTTTTAGCGGATCCGCGTTCGAGCTTTGCTTCCCCACGAACTCCCACCACCCGCCGTAATTGCCGGCAAGCCAGATCATGAAGATCGTTAGCAAAAATAATATTCTATTCCGCCAAGTTTTCAGCATTTAACAGTTGCATATCCTTATCAATTTGAATCGACGCATTCGGAAACGCTTTAAACACGATTTGAAATGAAAATTCCTGATTGGTCCAATCGTAACGAAACTGCAACTCCCGGCAATGCCAATCGTAAGTGAATAGGGTATTGCCAATTGAAAATTTGTTCTGAACCATACTATATTGAGCCGCCGCTTCCACCTTCCAATTTTTCGTGAGTTGCCGTTTGATCGTGCTCTCAAAATCTTTGCGGCCCCAAGCTTCCGATTCAAAATTATAATTGAGGTATAAAGCAAAACGAATCGTATCGTTTAAACTATAATGCGACTGCAGATCAGTCACTCCAATGCCCTTGTCCCAATCAATAGCTGAAGTGAGTGAAATCCATTTTTGCCCCGGTTCGGGATCCCAGCGCGATGTTAATGTGGAGTTGCCTGCTTGAGTACTAAAGATATAATTTGAATATAACGAAGCGGTTACGTGATTCTCGGTATCGTTCCAACTCCAATTATTGTTGAGCGCGGCGCCAGGCTCAAGCGCGCTATCTCCCTTATTACTGAAAAAATCATTGGTCTCGCCACTGACGAAACTATAAACCAAACCGTAACTGGAAGCCAGTTTCGCGGTAAATTGATGACTATACTGTAACTCGGTGCCAAAGCTGGTTACAGTCGAATCTCCGTTTAAAGCGTTGCTATCAATCTGAAACATTCTTTGCTTTAAACTATTATTCAATGATAAACTAGATGCTTGATTCGCATTTTCCCACAGTTTCCATTTCTTGACGAGATCAAATCCGATCCGTTCACCCGTTTCGGTTTCCCGACCCGTTGCAAATTTCTCAAGTAGTGAATAATTGGCATTTAATTCGACGGAATTTACCAAAGGGAGTTTCAATTCGGGGATATTAAAGTTAATATCCGGTTTGTAATTATCAGCGGCATAATTACCGTCGTAAACGGCGGTGTCGTTATATTGCACTCGCAGACTTGAACGCATCCATGTAAAGTTCTTCCAATACGACAGATTATAGCGAAAATTATTGGTACCATAATTGCTCTCATTGTTTAACAGTTGCTTGTAATACGCCCAGTTTCCATAAAAATTAACTCCCGATGATGGATTAATGTTATAGACCCAAGAACTGTTTAACGTCATGGTCCGATTTAAATTTTCGCCAATATCCTCATAATGAAAACCGACAAAAGGATAGGGAGAGATCCCCCTCAAATAGGCATTAAGTATGTTTTCAATCCGCCCGGACCCATTGATGTCAAAAAGATGTTTGGTCGAAAAATCCCCTTCAAACGGCCGATTGCTATTGGTTTTATCCTCATACCAAAAATTAGCGATGTAATCCAAATTAGGGTAACCAAGATCAGATTTATCGATGACCTGATATTCCTGAGACCATTCACGCTGGTTCGCGATGATATGCCGGTGTTTTACCCCGTACAAATCACCGTTTAATTCCGTCAATTTACTTTCAAACTTGAGTCGGTTTTGCTCATTCAGAAAATAATTATAGCCGACTAGGGCAAACCAGCCATCCGTATCGTTATGGCCAATTTCAAATTCGATGGCATTTTCTTTATCTTTCTCCAATGAAATATATAGATACGGCAAATAGAGCATTGGTAGATCATGTTCGTAATAAGTCACATGACGTAAAATGATCCGGCGATCGGGATAATACTCTACTTCTTTTGCCCTCAGGTGATAATGGGGATGCTCCAAATTACAACTTGTGACAAACGAGTTTTTCGCAATAACATCATCCCCTTGGATAAACGATTCATTGGCCTGAAAACGCACCGGCTCTTTCACATCATCGCTGGTAATGGTGGTATTCGTCGGACTAAGCCAACCTTGCTGCTCTTCCAAATAATAGAGGAAGCGGTCACCGACAAAATTATCGTCATCCTTATCCACTCGTACATTGCCGGTAGCCAATAAAATATTTTGTTCTTGGTCAATGATCGCGCTATCGGAATGAATCTTAATCTCTTTATAAGTAATCGCAACATTGCCGGTGGCGACAATCTGTTTCGCTTCGTAATCGTATTTCAGCTCATCCGCAGTAAGGACTACCTTGTGAACTGTTTCTCCCTTGACAGGAACGTTTATAAAAATCAACATGAACATCACGAGCAATAAAACCCTTTTGTCCATTCTACCTCCGCTTTTCACAAACAGCTAACAAGATCACGCCACTTGTCAAAAAGGTGATGTTCGGCGCCCAAGCCGCAACCCAGGCAAAAATAAACCCTTGGATTCCCAACGTTCTGCCCACAACTTGAATAGCATAGTAACCGAGAATAATTAAGAAACAGATTAACATCCCCAACCACCAATGGGCGTTCCTTTTGGTCAAAATCGTTAAGGGAATAGCCAACAACGTAAAGACCAAAGGACTTAACGGATCAGCGAATTTGGAATAATAGTAAACCGAATATTCGGGATTGTTTATATAGGTCTCAGCCAGCTTTTTCAATTCACTCGCGCGCATCTCGGAGGGTTTTTTCTCTTCCCCGATAATCGTTGAAAAATCTCCGGTCATTTTCAACTGCATCTTTTTAAAAGCTAACTCGGCACTAATTGCTCCTTTGGAATCCATGTGATGAACTACGCCGTCATTCAACTCCCAAACGCCCCGGCGTACCTGCCCCCAGTTGGCAGTGATAACACTTGGCCATTGTCCGGTACCTTTGGATTCAATGATCATAATTCCAAGTACTTTTCCTTGACGATGGTCCACGCGATTGATATAAATGAACCGGTTTTGAGGAGCTTTGAAAACAACATTTTCTCTAATAAACGGAAGGTCATTTTGATTTGATAATCGCCGCACTTCCTCCTCAAAATGATGATTGGCGGCAGGGACAACCAAATCATTCCACCAAAACGCGCCGATACAAAGAATCAACACACCTGCAAATACCGGAAACATCGTACGAAAAAATCCGAGCCCACTAATTTGAATTACATCTAATTCCCGCTCCCTGATCAACCTTCCCAAAGCCAGTATCAATCCAAACAACGTCGCTGCCGGAAACACATCCATCCAAAGATAAGGAATTTGATCTAGCAATAACTGGACTAATACTTGAGTAGTGACACGATAGCCAATAAACATTTCGTTATAATCAAAAAAGATTTTCCCAATCCCTAAGACAGTAAAACCAACCCAGCAGACCAAAAACTGCTGGAAGAACTCGCTCCAAATATAACGGTGCAAGATTTTCATTTTTCCCTCGCTCGATCACAAATAAATGTACAGATAGCAGCGACTAAATCAAAATGGCGGTATTAAAAAAGCGCCTAAGGCGCTTTGAAAATAAAACTCCAACTGGCATGATATAATCCGCTGATATCACCAGTGCAATTTGTTTATTGATCGAACAACTCCGCCGCAAAGTTACTGATCAATAAAAATTTTTCCGTCTATTGCTTGGCCTTACACCCGCGATCACTTGATTCAACACCTGGTAAGTATCCTTTCCTGAAAAACGATGCTCAATATGTAACGGAATTTGTTCCAACCGCACCAAACCTGAAACAAATAACCGTCGACCATATCAAACGAAATCCAAAACACCGATTACAAGCAAACATCATTAACAATAACAAGCATCCAGCAAAAAGAAATGAAAAACCTGGCTCATTTCCATGCGGTACTCATGGATTTAATTTCGCCAGGTTTCAATGAACTCCTGCATTATTCGGGCTTTTTTAAGAGTTAACTCTTCCCTCTAAGTCTGCAACTTTTTTTTGCAATTCCTTAAGCTCTTTGAGCAATTCCGGTAATCGACCGGCAGTTGCTTGGATCCGCATATCTTCGGCATGCGGTCTAGCCGGAACTCCAGACACAAATGAATTGGCTGGAAGACTGTTAATTACTAATGCATGAGCTGCAATTAACGTATCGTCGCCAACCTTAACATGACCAACTACTGATGATTTTCCAGACATTGTTACTCGATCGCCCAATTTAGTGCTTCCGGCGATACCAACCTGGGCAATGATCAAATTATCTTCGCCGATGCGACAGTTATGAGCGATTTGAACCAAATTATCGATTTTCGTACCACGGCGGACCAAAGTATTTCCCGTCGTGGCCCGATCAATCGTTACATTTGCTCCGATTTCAACGTCATCTTCAATTACAACCGCTCCAACCTGAGGAACTTTGACGTGTTTCCCGTTCACTGTCACATATCCGAATCCATCGGCGCCAATTACTGTTCCAGCATGAATTTGCACGCGATCCCCAATGACACAATCTTCGCGAATGACCACGTTGGCATGAATAACGGTACCATCCCCTATTTTGACTCGATCCATCAGTACCACGCCGGGGTGAATAATCGAGTTTTTCCCGATGGCAACGTCCTCGCCAATCACTACGTTTGCCCCAACCGAACAAGCCTCGCCCTGAAAATTTTGCCCAATTACCGCGCTACGGTGAATTCCAGGGACACATTGCGATTGCGGATTAAAAAAGGTCAAAATCTGGGCAAACGCGAGTCGAGGATTGGCAATTCGTATTGCCGGTTTTGCCACCCGCTCAATGTTTGCCGGGATAATAACTGCTGAAGCCGGACTATTTACAACCGGGTCCACTGCGCGTAACGTAGCGGCGAATGTTATTTCTCCGGCTTTTACATCATCGGAACTGGCAGCATTGGTAATTAAAATATCGCCATCCCCAACCAATTCTCCTTGAACCATTTTTGCCAAATCTCTCAATGATACCATCGGAATCGCGACCCCATTTCATGGTTGATACCCAAAAAATGATAATTAAAAACCTTTTATTTTAACTCTTTAACCACATCCGAAGTCAAGTCGACATCACTATAGATGAAAACCTGAGGACTGCTGACCGCTTTAATACCGCGCCGTTTTGAAACAGTCGCAACAACTTGTTTCACCTTATTGACAAATTCCGCCTCTTTGTCGCTTTTATATTTTTCAAATTCTTGTTGAATTTGAGCTTTTTCAGCATCGGTTTTTGCTTGTTCAAACTTTTTCTTTAACTCTTGGCCTTTTGCAGCAACTTCCTTTTCGATGGATTTACTAACCGTGCTATCTTTCGAAATTTTGTTTAAATCAATTACCGCCACTTTGAACGTGAACGCATTAACAGCCCAAATCAAGCCACCTACAATAATTAATGCTCCAACGAGTATCGAAACCGGTAAAAGAAACCCTTTCGTATCACCCATAACGTGACCCCTTTCGCTTTATTGTTCTGAACGCAAGCGAACTGCCCGCTGCAGATCGCTTTCTCGTTGTTGATACCATGATTGATATTCAAGCTCAATCTTTTCTTTTAAAGAACTTAACTGTTCATGGATATAATTATCTTGTTCAGTTGATATCCTTTTTAAGGATAGATCTAATTCGGACTTTTTTTGTTCTTTATAATTTTGCAATTCGGTTGCTAGCTTTTGTTTTTCAACCGAATAATCATGCTCGATAATCTGTTTCAACCGAGCGATTTCTGAAATTAATTCTTCTTTTTGACGTTTTCTACCCTCATCAAGATTTACCATATCGATCAATGTCAATCTTAATTGGAGGCTGACCAGATTGGTTTGTTGATTGGATTCTAAATTGCGCCGAAATTCACTCAGTTTTTGATTAATACTACCTTCTTTTTGTCTAATATCATTTTCGTAACCATCCCGAAGGGTCTGCGATTTTTCATTTATCCTAACGGTGGCGTCTTTTCTTAGTTTCTGTTCAAAATTGTCGATCTGGTTCTGAATGACCTGTTGTTTAAATGAATCTTCAGAATCAAAAATTTTCTCAATTTGTTCAATTTGAATTTGAATGCCTTCAGCGACTGAAGATTCATCTTGGAGGCCTTCATTCCCATCGTTCTTTTTCCCATGATTGCCCCTGTTTGAAATCAGTCGTCCGAAGGCGGCTCCGACTTCCCGATAGCGGTTCCAATCGGGAAGCGGTTTTAAAGTCTCTTGTGTTACGGTTGTACTGCTTCGTGATTGATATGATCTATTTTGGATATTTAAAGCGATTGTTATCCCGATAATCACCATCAAAATGATCACGAAGGTTTTTTTTTGCTGAAATTGCATAATGTCAACTTCTTATTTTTTTGTCTCTTTGGAAGCCTCTTTTGCCGCTTTATCCAATACCGCTTGGGTGATATCGGTGCCACCGAATAAAACAGCACCCTTTTCGAGTACTACCGCTACTTTTTGGTCACTGGCCGCATCGCTGATTAACTTATTTTGCTTGTCAACAACGGCTTTCTTTTGGTCATTTAAATATTTCTGGATTTCAGAATATTTCTGTTCCAATTGTTGTTTGGATTCATCGGTTTTCTTTTGAACTTCTTCTTGAAGCTTTTTATCAATGGTCGTTTGCTCGGTAGTTGATTTTCCGTTCTTTTCTTGGGTTGCTTTGTCTTGTAGTTGTTTTACAGTATTTTTATGAGACTCATAAATATAACCTTGATACTTTTCAAACTCGCTCTGTTTATCTTTAACTAAAGCTTCTAAACGTTGAAAGTCAGGCAATTGATCGCGTAATTTCTCAGTGTCGACGATTCCAATCGGACCGTTGGAGGGCGCTGCTGCCCCTGTAAGCCCACTAACCAGTATTACTACTGTTAAAACTAAAACTCCCAAAGTAAAAACCTGGATCATTTTCTCTTTTTTCATATTGGTTCTCCTCTTCCTTTAGTTAAAAATATATACTAAAAATGAAACATAACCTGAACTCCAAAAAGATGATCATATTTTAAAAATTCCAAATTAGTGCTATCGTTCAGTTTGATTCCTACTAAAGCTTCATTGGGGCTGTGCTCCAACCCAAAGCTTAACTGCAGATAATCACCACGATCAAATTGAAATTCAAACCGTAAATCCTTATAATCCTCTACGGGATTAAATTCGATCGCACCAGACAAATTAGGAGACATTGGAAATTTAATTCCGTATTTATAACCCTCTTCAGGATAATCAATCCAAAACTTACGGGCAAAAAGTTCAAAATCATTATTTCGATAACCTAAATAGGTATATAAATTACCAAACGAGCGTTTGGAACCGATAAAATACCTAGCTTCCAGCTTTGTTTGGATCACCTTCGAAATGAATTCAAGTTTGGCAACGGTTTCAACTCCAGGTTTAAGGGTCAGTCGCTCCGACATTCCCCATTGCTGGACTTTATTAGAATGAACAAACGAATTCATCAGTAGTTTTTCAATCCGAGTCTGGTAGTGCGTTACAAACTCAATCGGCAACCCAGTCATCAGACTGCATGTTTCACGATAGGTCTGGTTTTGAAAATTCACAAACCAAGTGGGAATATCATCGGAGACATAATGAACATCAACCTCGTGAATTAACGGTTCAACCGGAGTTAAAACTACCCGGAAGTTCGTCTCAATTCCAGTTGCAACATCAAAACGGTATGAATACCCCGGGTATTCCCGTTCGACTAAATAATTGACAACCAGTTTAATGGTTTCTGCCGACCATCCTCCCGAAGCGACCGGTAGACCGACAAGTATCTGATTGAGTTCCGCTTCAATTTTACCATTTAATTCATCGGTTATTTCATTAAATTCAGGGGCAAGTCCCTTCACTTCCAAGGACAATTTAACTTTTGCAATTAATGGCGGGACCGGAGTTAATTGGATCACAACCCGGGTATGTTCATCAATGAGCAATTCAACAGAATCAATGTTAAATCCGGTCAAAACCTTTGAAAATACTTTTGATATCGCTGTTTTGACAGTTTCCTTATTTTGTTGTAATAAAGAAAGGGGTTGGGAGAGTAAAATTTTCTCTCCCACCCGGCCAACACTGTACTCAATCCGATCCTGAAGTCCTTCATAAACATTTCCGGAAACAATTAGTTGGACTTCTACAGATTGAACTTTTTTATCATTATTTTCAGAAACAGCTGATACGGTTCCCCCGCTAAAACAATTAACACCTATCAGCAACAATATCAGCAGCTTAGGAACGATTTTCACCATATCACCTCAAGGGATTAGAACATTTCACCTAAGCTAAATACTAAACGATTATCGCCATTTTTACCGGTATTCCATGCTTGATCCAAACGTAAAACACCCAAGAACGGAATGTTGTACCGGAGACCAACACCATAATCCGTCTTTAGCGAACTTCCCCCACCAATATTGTTAATTTGACCTGCATCATAGAAAAGGACAAATTCTAAACTCTTGTTGGAAGGCATCCGGTAACGCAGTTCGGTATTGGATAACAGATATTGAGATCCAATCAGCTGAGTTGTCAGAGCGTCATCGTACCGACGGTCGGCATAACCACGGAGCTTATACATTCCCCCAAGGTAAAGGGCGTCGTAATCCGGATAGCTGCCATCAATAACTGAGGCCTGTAACCGCGTCCCTAAAACAAGATTGGGATTGAAAGCATGGAACCATTTTCCTTCCAACGTGGCTTTTTGATAATTGAATTCTCCGCCAAAAAATTCACCGGCATTCGTGTAATCGGCCGAGAGCCAATAACCGCCATCGACAAAGTTTCGATCCTGATATGATAATTTATTTTTGGTCAAACTAAGCCCAGCCGAATTATCCCAAAACTCAATCGTCGTATTTGGAGTATTACTAACTCCATCCACCGTCGTGGTAAGTTCATCAATGGTATTGCGCTTGAAACCAAATTGGACTTGACCTGTTACATCCTTCCACAAAGGACGTCCGAACGAAACCGAAAGTCCGGTCTCGATCAAATGAATATCATATTGTGTGTCCTTGGGGGTACCCAGATTCCACTTATTCATCGTCGTCGTAAAATCATTATCGGAATTCCACATGGATACGCCGAACGAAGTATGCTTTTTGTCCAACCAAGGTTCATAGAAAGAGAATTGAGCGTTTTGTTCGGATTCGGTGAAGTTCAAATCTAATGACAAATTTTGCCCAAGACCCATTAAGTTTGCTTCTGAGTAACCGAGTACGCCGCCAATTTCACCGCTGGATTGCCCGAAAGAAACACCAAATGAGAACGTTCCCGTTTGGGCTTCCTTCACATCAAAAATTACATCGTACGCATCGGGAACCGTTGTGCTCTTTTCAAAATGCGGCTCAACATTGTCGAAAAGTCGCAACCGCATGATCTTCATAAAATCTTCGCGAAGAGCATTATAATCAAAGATGTCGCCCTCTTTGATACTCAATTCCCGTAAGAAAACAAATTCCTTCGTTTTCTGTAACCCTTTAACAATAATCTTACCATATTTATTCTCAACTAACTCAATCTGGACTACGCCATCTTGGGAAAATCCGATTTTTCCTTCCGCGCGCGGTTCAATAAACAAACCTTTCGTTTCGCGGAAATATTTTAACGCTTTGGTTAGCTCTTCACGGAAAGTAACTGTATTAAACACTTCTCCCGGTTTCTGAGAAAAAAACGATTGCATTTCTTCCGGTTTGACTTTGGTCAGGCCGGAAATATTCAACTCTTTAAACTTTGGATTTTCAACGACTTCAAAGATAACTTTCACGCCATTAAACATTGTTTCCGTCTTAACGCTTACGTCCGAGAAATATCCCAAATCCGATATGGCCTTCATATCTGCTTCCACTTGTCGAGCATCGAAGGGTTCTCCGATTCGAACTTTAGAGATTACACCAAGAATCTTCCAAGACGGAACTTGGGTGTTTCCCTGTACATCGACCATCATAACGACTGGGTTTGTTTCAGCAGTAGCCGGCCATACCATTACTAGAGTTAAGCAACAAACCAGGAGTATAATATAAACACCACGGATCCGGCTATACAAGTTCAAAAATATCCCCCTCTAAAAGTTATTTTCCGCTTCTCAAACTACGAGAAGCTTCCCGAGTCAAAGCGTCTTCATCGATGGTCAACTGGGTCACCGGTTGTACCCGAGTGCGAGTTGCTACAACAGTGGTTTCTGACTGTTGGCGCCGAGTCAATTCCGAGCTTTCCGCAATGGTTTCAACTTTGGCTATCGCCACAGGAGCAACTTTGGGTTGTGTCCCCGTTATCTCCGGTGTCTTTACAATCGGTGGTTCCGGTTGTGTTTTCACAGCGACCGCAACTGGCTTGTCGACAATTTGCTCGGGTATCTCTTTTGTTACTACGCTCTTTGTTTGTCCTTCAATAACAGGAGTTATCTTAGCTGTTGGATGGGTAGCCAGATTTTGGCTGGCAATGTTGTTCTTTCCCATCTTCGCGTTGAAAAGAATCGCTGCAAATAAAAGAATTGAAGCGGCGATCGGCACCAAATATACCTTTTTGAAATTACCCAGGGACTTCTTTTCGATTTTCGCAGTAACATTACTCTTAACGGTTTCACGACGACTTAGTTCCCAAGCATGTTTCACTTCCGCTTGAGCTAAGTTAAGAATAATTTCCCCACGAATCGGATTCGACTGGCTATATTCATTCTTTGCTTTATCTAGCCAATCTTTCGCCTCGTCAATATGTTCAATGAGCACCCCTGAATTCATCTTGTCCATCAAAAACGCCGCCTTTCATTACAACCCTATGCCATATTATCCGTTTTCCTTCTGATATTTTGGCAGGCGAAAAAACCTGAAATTTTGCGTTTAACTCCCAACAAGTAACTCATTCTTGAAATTAGGCCCACATCTAACTTTATTTTACGATATATGTCCATGAATCATTTGAACCTAATCATCACTTTAACTGCTTATTTTCATTTCCGCTCTTAACTTCGACAACATACCACGTAATCGTTGTAAAGCTTTTTTTTGAATCTTATAAAAATAAGACAAACTAATCTTCATTTCCTGAGCGGATATCGCCGGTTCCTTATCAAACAGATACAAATCATAAATAACCTTCTGTTCTTTCGGATTTAAGCGTGAAATTGCCGAATTGACTTGTTGCCCAATCATCTTAATTGTCACTTCTTCTTCGACATTGACATGTTTATCGGCAATTCGTGAAAGAATTCCTTCGAATTCTTCCTCAGTAATGGCTATTTCTAAGGATTCATGGGTTGAACGCTGCCGTTTTAAATAATCAATCATTCTACCCCGAATACGGTGCTGCGCAAAAGTACTGAATCGTACGCCTTGCGTTGGATCAAAACTCTCCGCAGCCTCAATCAGCCCAACCGTTCCTTCTTGGATCAAGTCAAAAAAAACATCTTCTTGAGCGGTTATCCGGGAAGCGATTTTATAAACTAACGGCTGGTACGACTCGATAATCCGCTGCCTGGCATCCCGGGATTTTGCTGACTTATAACCTTCCCAGAGTTGGGCTTCCTCTATTTGAGACAATATTTGTATTTTTGAAAGTTCCGCAAGATAATGCTGAATCAAAAGACACCTTCCTGGGAGCATATTAGGTTAACATTTTTCGGTCCGGTTTGCCTCTGTTAAATTCTCGTTATCCTCGACGTTATCCTTCAAGTAAAACCAAGACATTTTAGGTTTTTCATCTAGGAAAATCAAATAATTACCATTAAAAATGAAACCGATAAATCAACCGAAATGATGTTCCTTCATCAACCGAATAGGTTCCCCCAGCCAGCAAATTGGGAGTTAAATTGTAATCCAGTCCCCAAGTCTCTTCCGGTTCGTCCGCGACAAACCGGCTATATGATAAAAAGAGTTGATCAGTAATATAGTCGCCGACATTAATCCGGAATTTTTTCTCCCGGTAATCCTGTTCCAAATAGAAATAATCCACCTTCAGCGCCCTGCGAATCTCATAAAAAACATCACCCAACAACGTGTCGGTTACAGCGGAAATATTTCCGGAAACAGCTCCATTAAAAGTGAATTGACGTTCACCATTCAGTTCGGACCAATTGAGTAATGCAAATAATTCCGACTGGGAAAGGAACGGTTGTGAATTAATGTTAAAAAAGAGATTGCCACCGATCTGTCCTTTGATGGTTAAAAACACTTCCACGTTTGAAGTTTTTAAGCTTGATTCAACATCAATCAACGGAGTGAACCCTTCGGCATTATCGAAAGAGGCTTCGCCGCTATTCACTTTAAATGTCTGTCCATAAACGGTTAGCACCCCTGTTTTGGATTTCGCCGCGCCGTTAATCACTGGGGCTTGTAGCGGCCCTTTGATGTGAAGCTCACCCTCAACAGCCACATCGGCCAAACCATACTGGCGATAACGAACATTCTTACCGGTTTTGATCGATAAATCAAGGGTCGGATTCCAATCACTGTTTTTCTTCTTCCCTTGAATTCCCAAAATACCCATTCGACAATTGTTCACATTAATTTGACCTGTAATAACCGGTTTGGTGATTGAGCCGGTTAATCCCACATTGAGCGTGCTATATCCATCAAAATATAAACTCTTATAGTAAATTCGGCTACCGTTAAAAGTTATATTGAGATCGGGATTGAAAATTCCTTTCGCAATGTTTACTGATCCGCCCAATGAAAAACGCCCGGTTCCATATGATCCTTGCAAAGAATTAATTTCCGCAGTATCCCCTTTAAAAGTCAGCGCGCCTTCCAGTCCTTGCGCCGCGGCCGACAAAGACGGACTGGAAAAACCGACCGAATTGCAGCCCAGATTACCAAAAACAGCCGGTTTGACGATATCGCCGGTCAGGCGAAGTTCGCCTGAAAGCGTCCCTTTGGTAATCGTAAAATTACGGGCGCCAATATTAATCACGTCCGCCGGGAACATTTTTAACCCGACCTCAATATTTAACCCTTTTTGAACGTCTCCGGTTTTCACCGGTAGTTTTAACATATTCGACAGCTCTGCCGGCCAAGGCACATAACCTCTGAGATCAAGTAAACCCCCTTGATTTACCAAACGGCCTTCATCAATTTCAAACCCTTGGTTGGAAAATTTCCCCCGCAACCGCAGATCGCCCAAGATCTTTTGATTGACCGCGGCACTGGGAATGGTGATCTGGTAATCACCCGCAATCCGATTCCCGGTCCATTCAAGGTTAACTTCGGAATTGGCGATACCATCGCACTTATAGTCGGACTTTATAAAAAGGTTGATAATCTGCAATGGAAAATTGTTCAAAAAGGTCTTTAGTTTTAAAGTCCGGTCACGTTCCCAAACCCCATTGGCAAGTAGCGAACCACTGCCGTGGCGCAACTCAACTTTTTCAATGTTCAATTTATTTTGGGTGTATGAAACATCAAAATTCCCTTGAACCGGAATCCCGTTAACGGATCCGCTGGGCAACTCGCCGATCATGCGAACGAGCGGTCGTTCCAGCGTTCCGGTCACATTAACCATCCCCGAAAGTTTCCCCACTGCCGCGATCGATGTCAAATTGCCGAGTTGCATCAGTTCTTGTAAGTCACATGAAATAACTTGAATCCCCAGATTCAATTGAATTGGTTTGGTATTTTCGATTCTTCCGTATAACTTAAGCGAACTATCCTTATTGTCTAATTGCGCACTCTTAATCTCAAGCCCTTGCAGATTCCAAATAATGTCGGCATCAAAATTTTGATAATCAAATGTCCCGAAGTTCAAATTAGTCCCACTAACATTTCCATTAAACATGGGATGTTGAATATCTCCAACTAAATTGCCGGCAAATTTCACATTCCCCTTCAGGGCTTTTCCGTTATACTCCAAGCCCAACAGCTCGAGATCAAATGCATTCGAAGTTGCGTGTAAATCCCACGCCGCTGAGGATATTTGGCCGGTTACTTCAACTTGAGAATCTCCATCGGATAAAACGAACTGTTCCAACTCCAGTTTCCGCAAATCACCGGTAAAATCGATTACCCCGCGTTCCATCTGAAAATTCTTATAACTTGGGTTGACTAATTCAATTCTACCTTGGAATTTGGGGTCACTAACAAGGCCTGCCACACCAATTCGCGCTTTACCCAGTCCATCAATGCCGAAATCCGAATTGGCGGGAAGCATTTTCCAAAAACGCAATAGTTTTATGTTATCACTTTCCAAAACCAATTGAAGCTGCGGTGAATTTTCCCAAGCCAAACGTCCTTGCAGTTTATAATCACCGGAATCGGTGACGACCTGTAGATTGGTCGTCTCTAATCCCTTATTGGCATAACGCAAATCGCCCTTAATCTCGCCGATAACTTTCGAATCCCAGGACAGATCGCGAAATTGACCTGAAATGAGACCCGACGGGTTTGCAACGGGTCCGCTAAACGTCAATATTCCATTAAAATAACCGTCAACCGGATACTTTTTTTCATCCCGCAAGAGATCCCGTAATTGAACATCAGCGACACTAAAATCAGCCCGCAATTGCGAATCATCATAGATCAAGTGGCCATAAAATTGACCGTTACCGATATTCCCTTGAATCGAATCCAATGAAAAAGCGCCATGGTTCCAACTAAAAATCCCATTGGTTTGATCAATTAAAAAACCTTGCCACCGTAACGATTTCGCCTGAAATACCCCTAGTATAACGCCCGGGTCAAACGGCTGTCCGCTTTGCCAACTTCCACGGATCAACAGATTGGCGGAAGCCGTTCCTTGCGGTTGAAACTTTTCAGCAGTGGAAACCCGGCTCAGATCAAGATTCGTAACGTCTCCCGTTATTTCCCAAACCGCTGAATTGGAACTGATCAATATTTCCCCGCGCGCCACCAATAAACTATCCCACGGTTCGCTTCGCAGTTCTTCGATGATCAATTTCGGGGTTCCGACAGTCCAACGTAGCTTAAGAGAGGTTTGCTTGGTGCTGACATTTTGAAATTGAATTCGGTCCGTTTCGAGATCTCCAGTGACTACGATTTGATTTTGGGCGCCACTGACGGTTCCCGAAAAATTCACTTTTCCCAATTGTAAATCAGGGCGTTGGAGATAATGCAAGTTAAGCGCCGGTGATTGCAGGTTGATATCCCTTCCAAAAACCTCCAACGCCAACCGTGGACGGAAGATATCGCCAAGTACACCTGTAACACCCACGGGAGCCTCTCCCCATTTTCCGGTAAGCTGTTCGACTTTTATATTATTATTGACAATTCGGATCCGGCCTGAAACCTGATCAATCCGTTGGTTTTGTCCGAATTCCACCTGAGAATCACGCACGCGCGCCGTCCCGTTGAACAGCGGGCGTTTCAAGGTTCCGGTGATCTTTATTTGAAGATCGCTAACACCACGGACGTTTACTTTGGAATAACTGATCAATTGCTTGAACTCTTCAAATTTTACGCGTTTTGCTTGCACTGCGAGCTGAATCGCCATATCGGCAGTGTTTAATTGGCCTTTTGCTTCAATTGACGATTCCTTAAAACGAAGCTTCGCATCATCAAGCTGCAAACGTTCGGGATTAATTCGGGCCTGTAACCGTTCAACCCATAAGCCATTGCCGATTTTCGGCAAGTCTAGCCGACTGTCAGCCAGGGTAAATCGGCCATCCAGCAACGAAAGTTTTTTATCTTGGATGATAAAATTAAGGGCAAAGTCGGAACGGCCGGTTTTTACCCAATTGCGATATTGCTTTGGAAGAAATGGATTTATTTTTGAAACGGAAGCGTTTTGAACAATCAACGCCAAGCGACCGGAATTCCGCGCGAGACGGAAATCGCCTTTTGCCTTCCAGCGCATTGCCTGATTGGCATCGGCATTCCCAGTCAATTGGTATTTGATCAACGGCTCGGAGCGAAAATCGATTATTCCCCGGACCGCTTCCAAACGATGTTTGCCGTAATTAAAATCCCGATAGTCGACGACTCCGTCCCGAATTTCAAACAAGCCGCTTAATTCGGTTTTTCGTTTCCGTTTCGGTAGATATTTTTGAATATTCAATGTACCGTCGGCAAATCGGATTATCCGAACGACCGGTCGCAGAATTACCACCTTCCGGATGGCGACCTCGGGGTGATTCAGTTTGCCCGCAATCTGAAACGGATTGATATAGATTCGAATTTCCTTGGCCGATAACGGGATTTGGCCGGTTTTAATATCCTTCAACTCGAGATCGGTTCCACGAAAGCCACTCCACCCGAGCCAGCGAATATTGCCAACATTCACTTCCAATCCAAGCGGTTTTAGCGCTTTTTGCAATTGCGCCTTTACTTTCTCGGTAATCAATTTATCTTGCGTCAGATTAAACGAAACAGTCGACACAAAAACTCCTGTTACCGCTAACAGAATTAAAAAACCCAATATGGCTTTTTTGTTGGTCAAAAGTCTCATATTCGTTGCCACCCTGGTAAGATTGGATTGGTATCATAAGTTTCTGAATCAGTAAATCGGAATCCAAATAACCACCCTGAAATTTTACGGTAAAATGTCAATTGTAATTTGCGCTTCACCTAATATATAGTATTGGGTATTGGATTTTATTTGTTCGGTCTGCAAATCTTTCTCCTCATCATTGGCGTTACCGGGTTTGAGGTTTAACTGATATTCCAGGACAACTTGATGGTTGCCGGGGTTATCCAAATAATTCTCAAGCAATTTGGATAAAGAATTTACGTTTTTATACTCAATTTTAAATGATTCTTTCTTGGCAGACTCTCCTTCTTCGATATTGCTGTCTTTGATACCGCCGTGGGCGGTAAGAGAAAGTTTTCCGGAATCAATATTGTCGGG
Organism: Bacillota bacterium; assembly: GCA_023410535.1. Lineage (GTDB taxonomy): Bacteria > Bacillota > UBA4882 > UBA8346 > UBA8346 > JAEYPR01. The sequence continues at coordinate 154,639 of JAEYPR010000020.1, forward strand.
CAATTTAAGTTCAATGGGCACGGTGATATTTTCACCGCGATACGTGTGAAGCTGTGCTTTAACAACAAAACGCTCGCCCGGTTTGAATCTTTTCTTATCAGTATCCAATTTAATGAGCCGAGCCGTTTTTTGTTGATTTTGAACCTCCACATCGACTTGAACCGCCTTGATACCGACACTTCGAAATTCATTCAGCGTAATGATCTCTAATAAATTACGCAAATCTCCCAAGCAGGAAAGCGCGATGTCCTTGCCATAGTACATATTCTCGCGAATGATCGGTTCGGGAAGGGCTGTCGTTTCAATTTTTACTTTAACTTTGGCAGTGCCATATCCCACGCGGTCAATTGTCTGGTCAATCGCATCGGTTACGCCGGAACTGATTAACTCGCGACAGATTCGTTCATCCCGAACGACCTGGAAATTAATGGTCCGGGACAATTTACGCTCGACATCGGTCGCATTCACGGTGACCGGGATCATTTCGGGCGATTCGCCTAAGTAACCCATGATGCCGGCTTGACGGTCCTGTGCCACCCGACCGATGGGTTGGAGCGGAATCCCGATTTTAAACGACATCACCGGACTTTTTACCGTATGGACAATATAAGCTTGCAACGCTAAATAATCCACATTCCCTTTATTGGAAAAAGAATGTCCGAAGGCCACGAAACGGCGTTTGTCGACAAACGTAACCGTACCGATGGCAGCGACTTGATAATCTCCGGTCACCAGCTGCACCGCAATCGCACTCCCCGCTTCCAACGGTTCCGCAGCCTCACGTCGTGCTCCGGCGGTTTTAGGCAGATAAACCGCTTTGAGACCTTGCCGCGCCAAGTTCTGGCTGAGTAAATCGTAAGCGCGCGAACCCATGCCGGACACCATCACCGGCGTCGCTACCGGAATATAATGAGAATCCTGATCCGTCTTTTGACCATAAAGGCCTTCCGGGATCAGTTTCAGCATTGCATCAATGGGAGTCACTAACGCCAAAAAAGCGTCGGCGTTTTCAAACCCATAACTAATAGCGCCAAGTAGGCGATTGCGAATATACACCGGACTGCCGCTCATCCCCGCCGCTAACCCGCCAACTTCTTCAATGCGCTTTCCGGTCATTTTGACCAATATTAATTTATCTTTACCAAAGTTATCTTCGACAACGGAGATTACTTTTACGTCGAATTTTTCTACTTTCGTTCCCGCAAAAACCGAATAACCGACTCCAGCCAAACCGGGCCGAACCTGATCAATCGGAAAAAATTTCAGTTCCGCAGCAATCACGGGAGTAAAAAAAATAAGCAATAACGCGATTCCCAGCAATGATGTGGCGTAACGGCGGATTGACACGGAACCACTCCTTTAAAACGTACTAAACATTGTGATTATTATTCGGCCATAGCTCTCTAAATCCTGCAAAAACCGATGGCATCCTAAAAGGTAGTTAAAGTAAATTAACGAAACCCCGAACAAGAAAGTTGCATTGATCCGACATTATTATTAGGTTTTTCCCCTATTTACATTCATTGGATCGTCTTTGCCCTATACTTTAATGCCCAAAACAAATTTTGCCAAAAAAGCACCGACCCTCAGCAGGAAAGATTGCATTTTGCACAGAATAATATTCTCTAGTTAAGTAAAACATTGACAAGCTCCAAAACGGTTAACGCGGTGCCTAATTTACACGGACACCAAATTTGGATATTAAACATAACACGGTTAGAGGTATGAAAATGTCGAAAAGAACGCTGTTCAAATTGGGGATAGTTTTTTTAGGATTGATCCTGCTCTCCCAAATCGTCTTGGGGGCATCGATCGGGTTGTATTTTAAAAACGCCGATATTAAAGATGTGTTTCGGGCGCTGGCGGATCAGGCGGGAGTTAATATAGTCGTTGATAACCAGATCAACGCCGTCGTTACAATCCATTTATCACGGTTGTCCTTTGCCGAAGCAATGGATGTCCTTTGTAAGAACAATGGGTTGGAATATACGAAGCAAAATCAGGTATATCATGTGTACAAGCCCCTTAAACTTCAGGTTAATTATACGAACAAACTGCTGTTGGTTGATGCGAAAGACGTTTCCTTAAAACAACTGTTTGCGGAGATTAACCGCAAAACGGGAAGCAATTATGTTTTAGCACCCGATTTGGATGAGTTAATCACGATCTTTTTCCACCAAACTCCGTTAGACGATGGTATTAAGGTCATTTTGATGCAAGCCAACTGTCTGGAAGAAAAAGTCGGCAATGTGTCGCTCATCCGCAAAAAATCGACCGCCATGATGTCTTTTACAGTGCTTTGGGAAAACAACTTGTTAACCGTTGATGCCAAAAATATCCCCCTGCCGATTCTGCTCCGGTCCATCACTGAAAAAACCGGGGTTTCGATCGTTCCCGACCAAAATCTCAACCAAAATGTCGGCATCTTCTTTCAAAATTTACCGCTTGGCGATGGCCTCGCTTCGTTGTGCGACGCGAATAATCTGCAATTAACCAAAGATAATCTGGTTTGGCGGATCGCCAATCGCAACGGCAAATACAAAGTGCGATTTAAAGACAATCTGGTGAGCATTGATGCCGATGAAGCGGAAATTAACGGCGTTGTTAACGAAATCACGCGGCAGACCGGGATCAATATCATGGTGGCCAAGGAAATACGCGGCAACGTTACGGTTCACTTAAACAACGTTGCGATTGATCAGGCGTTAATGGCAATCGCCGACTCCCAAAATTGGACCCTTGAAAAACAGGCCAAATACTTTTACATTCGCCCCAATACCAATTCCAGCCAAAACATCCGGATCGTTTACAATCCCGAGAGTCAACGGTTTGATCTCGACATCCAGACCGCCCCTTTAACCGCGATTCTTTTCGAGATGGCCCGTAAAGCCGATATCAACATCGTGATTTTATCCCAAGTAAACTGGACGGTTAACAATGTCCGGTTGCGCAATCAAAGTCTCGATCAGACGCTGCAGTTTTTAATGAAAGGAACCATCTTTACGTATATGAAGTCCGATTCAACCTATCTCGTGGGCGACGGCCTAATTATCCGGCCCGAAAACCAGGACTTCGCCTATGTAAAGGTTTATCCCATTAAGTATCTAAAAGCCGACCAGTTGCTGAATACCTTGCCTCCGGTATTTCCGCGGCAAAACTTCACCCAGATTCAAGAGAAAAATGCGCTGATCGTCTCCGCCCCACCGTCAGTCCACGATTTATTTGTCAAATACTTAGAACAAGTCGATGTGGAAACCATCGAAGACCGGACCGATATCATTAAGATTAATTACTTAAAAGCGGACGATGTGTTAAAGCTATTACCCCAATCCATCCCCAAAACCGATATCGTGGTGATCAAAGAGCAAAACGCCTTGGCGGTGACCGGTCCGCAAAATCTCTTATCGCAGGTCCGTCAATATGTGGAGAAGATCGACCAAGTCAATCCGATGATTGTTTTCGATATTTTAGTTGTTCAAGTTTCCGGCGAAGATAATTTCTATTGGAGTACCGCGATAAGTTCCATGAAAGGCGATAACCTGTTAAGCCTTGATCCTACTACGGGAACCATTGTGTATAATCCAGCGGGTGCCAATAAAAACATCTCCATCCTAACCAGCCTCATCAGTCAAGGAAAAGGGAAAATACTAGCGAATCCGACTATTTCAACTTTAAATGGTTATCAAGCAAGTTTTAGCGTGACGACCAAACGAAACTATAAAATTAACACCTCGACCGAAACATCATCAAGCGGAAATACGATTACCAATGAAACGGTTAAGACCTACGATTCGGGTCTGTCCTTTGCAATCGTCCCATGGGTTTCCGCCAATAACCAGATCACGATGGACATCAAACCGAAGTACAGCGAATTTGGGGCTCCTCCGCAAGGGTCGGATCTTCCAACCACCTTTGAACGTTCAACCGAAACAACCATCCGCGTGAATAATAAAGAGACGGTTATTATCAGCGGTTTACGAAAAAGCAATTACAACCAACCAACCAGCAAAATCCCTTTGCTCGGAGATTTGCCTTTAATCGGCCATTTATTTAAAACAAACACCAAGGAAGAAACCGAAGATGAGTTTGTAATTGTAATAACACCATACCTAGTCTATGACGACGCCAGTCGCGTCGAAGCCCAACAAAAGATCCTAGACCGTTATAGTCCGGAATTAAAAAAGGGATTCAACCAGTCAAACGCAACCAATCCAATTAATAACAATCCCAACGGCACGACCAACAACAGCGTTCCCGAGCAGACTCCTCCGCCTGCTCCATCCCCAACTCCTGCACCGAAACTGTAAAAAAGAACCCTAACGGGTTCTTTTTTTATTGGATAAAATCGCGGATCCATTGAAATACCTGAAGCTTTTGGGGATTTGCGTCGACAGTCAGGTTATGGTGTCCATCGGGAAAAACAATGATCCGCTTATGCGAAGACGGCACTTGACAAAGGGATTTAAAAAAACGGTAGGTCCCGACCGGATTGACCATCGCATCGTTCTCCGCTTGAATAATCAAGGTCGCTGTTTTCAAGCAACGACTGACCCGCCGAGCGGCGGCGGCCACTCGAACCAATTCAGCCACGCCGGTAGTGGGAACCGCTGTATACCAATGACCTTGCATCCATTCCGGTTCGGGGCCGGAGTAAAATACCGGGATCAACTTGCGGACCAACCGGAACCGGGAAAACGGGGCCAAACGATTGGCAATTTGAAAACAAGGCGCGCATAAAATTAATTTTTTAATTTGATCCGGATATTCATTGGCTAATAATACCGCCAAACTCCCCCCCATGCTCTCTCCAATGACCGCTACCCCGTGCCCGAGCAGTCGAACGATCGCCAAACCAATTCGGGCCGAATGAAGCCAATCGGTCCAGGAAAATTGGGAAAATGAAGCACTGGAGGTTCCATGTCCGGCCAAACGGATTCCAATCACATTATGGCCCTGTTCGTAAAGATGGCTACCTAACTCCCGCATTTCATACGGACTGGACGTCCAGCCATGAATCAATAAAACGGCTTGGGCCGTTATCTTACCATGTTCAAAGCAGAAAGCGCGTCGCGCTTCCGGCGTTTCCAGCGCTTGACACTCCGGATGATAATATTCCCCCGCGGCAATCAATTGTGCTAGTTCCAGCCGAGACGCTGCTCCCGCCCGGACTGCCGTTTCAACTGCTTTATCTAGTTGTTCCCTGGTTGCCACGATTTCGGCATAACGCGCTTGCAGGTGGGAAGGGAACAATGTCCAATCGCTCATGCTAATCCCCCTTCAATCATCCTCCACAAATTCATTGTATCACCTTTCCCCTGAAGAAAAAACATTTGCGGATTACCTAATACCTTTTGCAATATAAAAAATCGGAGGAAACCTCCGATTTTACCAAGATAACAAACCATTCAGGAGCATCCAAGACCCGGTGGTTATTGGAGCGAGTCTTCTCGGGCCAACTCTTGCTCCCCTTTTTCTACCAGTTTCTTTACCATGTTACCACCGATTTTACCGGCTTCCCGCACGCTTAGCTCATCGCCGCCGGCGGCCAGATCGTCATCCAACCCTAATTCTTTGGCTGTTTCCCATTTCAATTTTTCCTTCGCGTCGCCCTCGGGATTCGCTGGGGTTTTTTGGGGCATTTAATCCACCTCCTCATCGTATCGCGCCATTCCACAATCTGTGCAAAGAATACGATCTTTATTCGGGTTTAACCAATTCCTTTTCGGAAAGAATAGCAACAGGGGTGGTATTAATGATTCAATTACAACAACCAAAAGGCTTTCTCGATAATGAAGATAAGGAACTACTACAGTCGCCTTGTCCGCCAAAGTCCGATTTCACGCAGGAAGATCCGTGGCGGATCTTGCGGATCCAGGGCGAAATGGTCGAAGGTTTCGACGCGCTATCCAAAATCGGGCCGGGAGTCGCCATCTTTGGTTCAGCCCGTTTTGCGGAAACTCATCCTTATTATCAGGCAACCGTGGCCATTTCCGAAAAATTGGCTGCGGCCGGCCTGGCTGTGATCTCCGGCGGCGGGCCCGGTATTATGGAAGCGGCCAATTTGGGAGCATACCGCATTCAAGGCACTTCCGTAGGCTGCGGAATTCAACTGCCGCGGGAACCGATTCCCAACGCCTACCAGACGATCGCACTACGTTTTCGCTATTTCTTCATCCGCAAACTGATGTTTATTAAATACGCCGTCGCCTTTGTGATCATTCCCGGCGGATTTGGGACCATGGACGAATTGTTTGAAGCGTTGACTTTAGTACAAACTGATAAAATCGACCATTTCCCGGTGATTCTGTACGGCTCCGATTATTGGAGCGGATTGGTCCAATGGATCCAGACCAAAATGCTTGATTCCGGTTGCATCGACACTACCGACTTAAAGCTATTCCGCATTGTCGACGACCCGTTGGAGGCCGCTCAGATCATTATCGACAACAGTCGCGAACATGGTTTCCTAAATAAGCCATGTTAAAGTTCAAAGATTATCGTCGTCAAGTGAAGGGATTTTGGTATTTGCCCCGAATCTTTCACCGAAGAGTCTGTACGGGCATGAAACATCACAACGTGTGGTAAGATTGCGCCGTAACGATACATAATAACTTGTGCTTTGCATCCTGAAAAAAGGATTACGCGCACAAGCTCCTAGGTGATGCAACGATGGTTTCAGAGATTGATCAGATCCGATCATTATTCGAACAATTATTTTTATTTCGTAATTTAAATGAAAACCCGGTTATTCGCGGACTTTTTCAACGTCAGCCAAGCGTCTCGCTTTACGGTTGGTACGGTGTTTTATTGGAACGTTATCCCCATGCCGCTAACCCGTGGGCGCGATTTTTATGGGATACAATTAAAACCACCGAAAATTACTTAGCTCTGCAAGCCGAGCGCAACAGCGGTGTGAAATTCTCCCCTGCCCTTGAAAAGGCGGCCTTGGCCGATCTGAAAAACTTAACGGAACTCATCCGTTGGCAACCGGATAAACTGGTCGGTCTCGCTACCGATTCAGTGGCCGAGACTCCCGACTCCGGCTTTTTGGCGCTTGCCAACGGCGAACTCGATACTTGCCTCCAGTGGCTGACGCAATGGTATTCCCAACACGGTGTCGGATTATTTAGCGGAGCTACCTTTTTTTGCTGGGATACTTCAGCAAAGAAATTACTCCCGGTAGCGGCTCCCGACCCAATCACCCTGGAGCAATTAATTGGTTATGAGTCGCAGAAACAAGAGTTGCTTGATAATACGACGCAACTTTTGAACGGTTTGCCGTCCAATAACATTTTATTGTATGGCGATCGCGGCACGGGCAAATCTTCGCTGGTCAAGGCGATGGGCAATCAATTTGCAGACCGGGGCTTGCGTCTGATTGAAATGAGCAAAAACGATCTGGCGGATTTTCCCCAGTTATTACAGTGTTTGCTCGGCCGAGGTTTGAAGTTCATTATCTTTGTCGACGATCTCTCATTTGAACCGGCCGAATCCCAATACAAACATTTAAAAGCAATCCTCGAAGGGGGACTGGCGAGTCGGCCCCAACACATTGTGATTTACGCCACCTCTAACCGGCGCCATTTGATCCGGGAGACCATGGCCGAGCGCAACGACGACGTCCATTTTAACGACGCGATGCAGGAGAAACTTTCGTTGGCGGACCGCTTCGGGTTGACGATCACGTTCACCAGTCCGGATCAGAGCGATTACTTGAATATTGTGAAAGGAATCGCTACACAACGGGGACTTGCCATCGATGACGCCGAACTTTCCCGCCGGGCCGTTCAGTGGGAGCGGTTTCAAAACGGCCGTTCGGGCCGGACTGCCAAACAATTTGTGGATCATCTCCAAGGCCAACTAGGATTGACCAAACCAAATTAAAACTGGACAAATATATCGCAAGAGGTTGCCCAAAATTGAAAAAGGCAACCTCTTTTGGTACCCCGCTCCTCAACTTATCCACAGCTTATCCACAATCGAACCTGTTACCTTGCTTCAACGAAACCGTTTATCCACAGAATGAGATCAGTTATTCACAAAACGATCTCATTTACTAACAGAATGAGATTAGTTATTCACAAAATGATCTCATTTTGTGAATAATTGAGATCCCTTACCCTTTATCCGCTAGCATTTCATCCGAGTCTGGATCCAACAAGCGTTTTTGTCCCTCCAAATGCCGGATCTCCTCAACATCCTGGGAACATTCCATACAACCAAGATAGTTGCCTTGTTCATCGCGAAGCGCGAAAAACTCAATCAAAATTTTATGGGGTGGACCTTGCGAACCGACCGGAACCGGCATATCAATCCAGAATCGTGCCGTATCCCGCGCTCCTTCCCGCATCTCTGCCACGATTTTTTCGACCAACGGTAAACTTTTCTCCGGATGACACTGCCGAAAATTCAGCCCCATGCAAGACATCGGCCGGACGAACAATCGCGTATCGTGTTTATTCCAGCCGGCGACTTCATCGTTGGCATCGGTCACTGTAATCTCGATGGGAAGCTTGTCAAACATCGCTTTGACCATTGCCTCACTCAGTTGTTCAAGCATAATTTCTCCCCTTTACTCCCGGTTGCTTTCCATACCTTCTTGTTCGTTTGCGTCTTGCAGCATTTTCCGATAGTATTCGACTGGTTCATGGAAGTTTAAAAACTCATGATGCCCTTGGGCGCTTAGACGATATTTTCCGCGGGCGACGCGATCAAACCAGCCGTAATAATTCTTGTTGAGGATGCTGCCGGTTTTCGGTCCGGTTCCTTTCGCCTGTAATTCCTTGGGTGAAAGGGGGTTGTCCTGCTCTAGACAGCAAGCGATATAAATTGCGTTTTCGCGGTAAGCCGTCGTTAATTTGGCGTGGACCGAACCACCCAAATTATAATCGCCGTTGCGGCCTTGAAGTTCTTTCAAAATTCCTTGACGTTTCCGTTGATTCCGTTGCTTGCTGCGTTCCCGGTCATAGGGAGTCGGGTGAAAAACTACTTCCGCCAGGGACTTTTGCGGGCGTAATGTGACCACGATCAAACCGATTTCCAGCCGGCGCAGCAAGTGACAGCGGTCCTGCCACTCGCGGGAACGCAGCGATGTTGGTTTCGGGATGGCGACATAAACCAAATCGGCGGTACGTTGCCGCTTAGCGGCTTGCATGAGTAATTTCAAATTGAAACTCTGCTTTAATTCAATGACAGCGATCAGCTTATCGCGGATAGCGACGACATCGCAGTTTTTCACCTCGCTCCGCACGGTCCAACCGGCCGCTGCAAACCAATCCCGCACCGCCGGATAAAGCTGTGTCTCAGTTGTAAGTTCGGAAACCATCGTTGATCCCATGTCCGAAAAATACCTATCCTCTTCATTTTTCCTAATAAATTTCGGCAATATACTTCGTTTATCCTTTGGGCAAATAAATAAGGAAGGCAGATCGCCTTCCTTAGTGGAAAGTGTTACAAAAAACCAGATTCAATGCAGTAATGCAGTCGTTTATTTTGATTGGCCGGACAAAATCTGACTGATTTGTCCGGCGGACTGATCAATTTCCAATTGACTTTGACCGGCGTTCGCATTTTGGTTCCGCGAGCTTAAGCTCTGACTGCTCATTAAACCAAATTCGAATTTACCGGACGCGGCATTGGAAAGTAATAATTGACTGATCTGCCCTTTGGATTGCGCCAACTCCGAAGAACTCTCCTGATTCATTTGCTGGTTAAGGTTTTGAGCCTTCGCGAACTGATTCTGGCTTTGACTTTGATAATTATTCAAGGTAACACCTCCGGATCATATTATCTCGCAGTTCCTTGAAAGCATGAGTATTAGAATTCGCCAAAACCGGAAAGTTTAGGGACAGCCCGCCTGAACCTGATTATTCCGTTCCCCTTTGACTGGCTCCGGTCACCGCCAAATTGGCAAATTTGATCGTTTTGGGTCCGATAAATTGGTTGAGGGTCTGTAACTCCCGGGAAAAAAACATGTTCGGTTGGACATCGCGGATATTGCCCGAAACCGCTCCCCCGGCAACCGCAACGGTCTGACTGCCATCATGATACCAGCCCAGTCGGATCTCTCCCCCAAAATCCCCGGTTATCGGATTCATCTGAAAATCAGAGAAAGCGACCAACTCCAGGTATGGTTCTTGCCTTAATTCGTCGATCGTCAACGTTCCCCCGCCAAACACTTGATTTATAATTTTTCCGGTGGGCGGGAGGTTAAGATAAAAGGCATATTGTTGATCGCCCCAGTATCGGAGTAACTGGCCGTCCCGGATCACTTCAACCGGTTCCAACGGCAGACCGTCTTCATCGAAAGGCATCGATTCGGTCGAATGAACCAACGTCGGATCCAACCGCAAGTTAATCCGGTCGCCTTGGGGGGATTCGCCCTGAACATTGTTGCCGATCTTGAAGGTTGACAGCCCTTCATAAACACTCTGCGCCGATGTTTGAACCGTATAATAACCCAAAAAATCGCGAACCGGTTCCCCGGTCAAAAGCACCGGGAACTTTTCCAGCTCCGGCAACGGCTGCGCCAAAGCCTTTTCCCGGGAATAGGCGAGCATCTCCTGGACATTGGCGGCGATCAGCTCCGGTTCAAACGAAGCGAAACGCAGCTCCCGATAGAGTTCCACCTCCGCCCGTCCCTCACGCCAATTGGTGATCAATTCAAGTTCGGCTTGGTAACTCACTGTCTGGAGCTGCACCGCTTCCGAATTGACGATCCGGGTCTCAATCCGTTTCAGAAAAAGTTCGGCGGAGTTAATCCAGCCTTGGCGTTGCCGGTCATTTTGGAAGATCGCCGCCGTCAGCGGCGCTAACCAATCGGATAAAGGCTGTTGATGAAAATTACTGGCAATACCGGCCCTGACCGAAGCGGGTTTGACCAAAGGATAATGCGGATTTTTCACCAACCCGGCGGCAAATGTCGTTTCCTCTAACGCTGTCCGTAACCCAGTTTCAGACATGGTCGGATGAATGCGAATTGAAGCCGAACCGCGATAGCGCATGCCTGCTTCAGTAAAATCTCGGTAAATCGTGACTAAAAAATGTTGCACGGTCTTGGCCCGGTTCATATCCAATTGTTTCCGGACAAAAAAGACCTCGACGGAGTGGACTGTTTTGGCAACAATCCGGTAACCGGCTACTTCAGGAATGGTTTGTAAGATACGCTCAATGGTCTCAATCATTAGCCTAACCTCGCCCGCGTTTTAATGTAAGGCCCTCCGTCGGAGACCTTCACCAATTCTTTATGACCTTTGCCGCACGCGCCGGTGCCGGCCAAACCGACGTCGGCCGAAACCATTGTAATATTTTGGAGGAGGTCAGGAACAAAACCGGTCATAATCACCGGCGCCACCAGCTTCCCGGTGAGTTTGCCGTCGCGAATTTCGGCCCCGTACCTAATCACGCATTGGATTCCCCAATCTTTGGGGTCTTCCATTCCGCTCAGAGTGCCATCCAGGAGGTAGCCGTGACGGATCGATCCAATCATCGCTTCCACCCGGTCCCGTCCACCCGCGAAAAAGGTGTTGGTCATCCGGGCGTAGGCTTTTCGTTCAAATGATTCGCGTTTTCCGTTGCCGGTCGGTTGGGTGCCTAAACGTAATGATGACAGCAAATCCGAGATTCCGGTCTGTAAGACGCCGTGGTCGATGACAATCGTGTCCGCAGCCGGTGTCCCTTCATCGTCAAACCAAAATGACGAGACATGATGGGCGGCCGCGGCGCCGTCATGCATTGTCACCAGTTCCGAGGCCACCGGCCGTCCCAGGTATTCAACGGCTTTCGCCCGGTTTTTCACAAACATATCCATCTCAACCCCGTGACCAAATGCTTCATGGGCAATTAAACCGGAAATTTCCGGGGAACAGATCACATCGTACTCTCCCGGTTTTACCGGTTCGGCATCGAGCAACCGTACTACCAGGTTTACCGGTTGGGCGACCGCTTCAGCCATTTGCTCCAATAGCTCGGGGCCGTTCAACCCCGAGAACGTCTGATAGGCGAATTGGGTCTTCCCGTCCCGCCGCGCGATGGCGACCAGGTAACCCTGGCTCCAGACATACGATTGTTCCAAATCCTTTGCCGGGGAGAGGAAAAGCTTATGGACATGGACTTCTTCATAACGCGCCTTATAATCAATTAACCACTCCGAACCTTGTAAACCTTGGTCCTTGATCGCGGTTAATTTGGCGATCTTCGCCGCGACGCTCATCGTTTCCGGCAATATCGCAACGTCGCCATAAAATGTGCTCTGCCACGGCTCTTCGGCGATCACCGGGTAGACGGCGCGCGTTATCCCGGTGACCGCCTCGAGCTGATTCAATTGTAAATCGGTTCGAATCGCGGCCAATAACTCCAGAAGCTCCGGCAACTGATTGAAGGAATACTCGGAATAATTATGTCCGTTATGAACCCGAACGACGAACCCCCGCTCCGTCCAACGCGAGTCGCCGATAGTGGCGCCGCTTTGCTGCACCGAATATTGTTTACCCCGGCTGTCGGTACCCAACACTGAAGCATAACCAAACTCTTCCGACAAGACTGCAATCAATTGCCGCAGGTATTCTTTTTGACTTGTTAAAAATTCCGAGTTGGAAACTTTCATCGAATCCTCCTTATATCCAGAGCAAATACTGATCCCTTACTTTTCTTACTTTCCTTGCGCTACATAATCCCGGAATGTGGCGCATTCTTGAATCACGCGCCGGTAGAAAGCGGTGTTCCGGTATTGCTTTGCCAAGACGGCAAAGTCGGCGTAGGGGTCGTTGCCCGGCTCTTTAAACTTGCGATACCAAGCAAACTCCGTTTTACAAGCCTGGGCCAGAAACAGGCACTCGGCCGCCAACTCGGGATCTTTGGTTGCCTGAACCGCTTTGCGATAATAGGCTAACGCGATCCGGCGCTCGTTGTTATCAGCGCCTGTTTGGTGGTACGTTTGAGCTAGCACCCCGACCAACGGTCCAAATTCCAGGGGATTATAATTGCCGTCGTAGCGGTTGCCCGTTAAGTTTTCATTAGCGGACCAGAAAGGAGTGTGAAAGAAGCCATTGGCGATCTGGTAATAGTAGCGGTCGGCCTTTTCCGGGTGATTTCGCGCTAAATCTTCGAGTTGAACCACTTTTCTGGTGAAATCCAGCTTCGTATAATACGGAAACCCTCCGGGCGGATACTGATAAAGCCCGGTTTTAGGGTTGTAGCGGCTATGGTCAAAACTGGTGCGAATCTGTCCATACTCCCCTTCATCCCAATTCCGTTTGACCTTCTCCCAAAACTGCGGCGCGACTTTGGTCAAATTCACCAAAGCGCCCTGAAAATCCCCTTGACGCAGGAAACCGGTTCCTTTGATCGCGTAAAAATCGTCAACCGCATATTTGGGATTAGCGGTAATAACCGTTTCAAAATGCGTTTTATTCACTTTCCCGCTGAAGGCGATTAAGCGGTCCAAGTCTTGACTACCGGCGTAATGATCCAAGAGCGCATCGGTACTTAAGTCAACTTTGGCCAGACAATAAAAGGCTTTGGAAAAGTCCCCGGTCAATAAATATTTTTGGGCTAATAACGAATAAAACGACTCGCGGATATTTTCAAGATTGCTGGCGGATTTCGCTTTGGCATCAAGCCACTGCAACGCGGGAACAGACGACGCTTCCAACTGTTCATTCATCCGGGGGCTGGCGGCCACTTTATTTAACTCCTGCAGAAAAACAATCTGATTGCGTAAATCCTCATTTACGGGACTTAATCCTTGCGCTTGGGTTAAATACTCCGCAGCCTTGGTATACTGTTGTTCCAATGTGCAGAGATACCCGTTGGCCGCTAACCAAAGCGCCGGCTGACGGACTTTCCGGTAATCAACCGCAGCGCAGAAGCGTTGTAATTCCCCAATATGTTTTAGGGCGATTTGACGCTGTTCCAATTGTTCCCGCCGCTTTGTTTCAAAAAAGAGACTGGAGTTGAGATATAGCCGTTCAATCTTGTTGATCTGCCGTATCAACATCACTTCAAACCGCGTCGATTGCGGCTCAAGCTCATACATCCGCTGCAGCGGTTCCAACGTAATCCGTTGCTCCTGCAATCCCCGCAACATCCACAAAGTCGCCTGGCGGTGCCTGTTTCCGGCCAGGCGGAGACATTCGTTCCAGAGCGAATCCGGTGGAATATTAAAATCGATAAAGGCCTCATCCATCATTGATGGATTTTGATCAAAGATTAACGAAGCCAGCACCAACGATTCGGCTTTCCGCCCCAACTTTTGCAAGGCTCCGACTTTATGGCGCAACGCCCAATCCGCCACCACGCTTTTATAGCCCGGTTGCGCGATCAACTGTTCGTAATAATTAAGACAATCTTGGGGTTTCTCCGCAAAATTGGCCAGTCGGACGATCTGGTAACCATAGCGGACTTTCAAAAACGATCCAGTCACATTCCGGTATTTGGCTAACCCAACGTCGATTAACTTTTGCATCTCCGCCGGTTTACGACGCTCTTTCAAGGCCGCCTCGTACTCGAAGTACCAGGATGGATCCAACGTCGCATACGGCTCGCATTGTTTGGCAAAAAGCAGATACTCAAGGGCCGGCAAATATTCCGGTTTCGCAATGGCGTTTAACCTCTGATTATCTTTTGAAAGCGGGAGTTTGGCTTCAATTCGCCGACAGACATTTTGCAAATCGGCGGAGGTCATTTTATAGACTAAAAAAGCCAGGTCGTCGTAGCTGACCTTCCCGCTAAAATACTTCGCCCATTCCTGAAGATTCTGCGTGGTACGGGTCTGGTTGATCGACGCCTCAACCTGGTATTGGCCGGAGTTATTGGCGATGTCATAGTAAAAACGTTTAAATAGTTTATCCTGACTTAAGGTGGATTGGAAAAACGTCAGATAATTTTCGAAATAATCCGGAACATACCCACAACCCCGAATAACCCAATCTTGATTGCAAACCACCAACAAACTAACGAAAACGAGCATACAGATCCGCAATCTGCGCATCGCCGTACCCCCTTACATGATCGGAATCGAAATGAAACAAGGCAACCGCCATCGGTGATCGGTCGTGGAGTTTTGCGGCGATTGTTTGCGCTGCTCGCAGAGATGACTGAAAGTCGCTTTCTTCAATGCGAAGCAAGTCGCCACGGTATAGTTGGGTTTGATGGAGATAAACGTTCCGCTTCACCCGGTAGTAATTGCGTTCATCCGGTTCAAAAGCGGGATTGCCGCGCACGTCGGCATGTCGAAAACCGTTCGCAATTCCAATAAAACGCCGGTCTTGGAAGATGACCCCCCAGGAGAAAATCGGTAACGCGACATCCAAAGGCAACGGGTATGACGGCAAGGCAGTGAGATAGGCTTCGCCTTCCGTCAGGTCGAGGATGGAATTCCGGGTCGTAAAACGGTTCACCGGAGTCATATTGTAAAACATCAACATTCCGCGATCCACCGGAGGAATTCCTGTTTGCGATCGATATTTGATCTGGTGGAGGCGAATGGTGGCGGATAGCTTGATTGGCGGACCGGCGAAGGCCACGCGAAATTCCTTGAGAAGTTGAAAATACTTCTCCCGGGTTGCCCCATTCCAATCGCAATCCAGTTGAACCTCATCAATCGATCCAAGTTTATTCCTGTCTAGCATCCGCCGCAATTTTTGGGCCAGCTTGGCCGCCAAGTCGGAAACTTGGGCTTTGGGGAGCCGCTCAAGCGTCTGATTGGTGAGATAGATGGTCGGAACCAGTTCCAAATACTGCGGTAACCGGCTTCGCAACTGAACTTCGGCCACGGGAACCGGGCTACCCGACCATACGACATCAAAAAACTTAAGATAAATCCGGCTGATCTGTTGCCGTTTAAAATACGCCAAATCGGCTTGGCTCAATTGGAAGTTTGATTTCCAGTAATAAAAACTGCGTTGCACTATCCGGGGTTTGACCAATGAACAGGCGCCAAGGCTAAAAACGACCAACAAAATCAGCAATCCCGATCGCAGTTGCTTCATCAAGTGACGCAACCTCCATTTGGTTTTAATACCCTATTCGCCGATCTCCGATTAATTCCTACAACCTGATCTGCTGTTATTCAATGGATTGCTGCAAACGTAAATTTTTAACATATTGCGAGGGGGCCAGCCCTTCCCGTTCCTTGAAGCATTTACTGAAATAAAACAGATCATTGAAACCGACTTTTAACGCCACTTCGGAGACGCGGTCGCCATCTTGGAGCATCTCCTTGGCCTTTTGGATCCGGATTTCGATCAAATAATCAATCGGTGATTTTCCAGTGATTTTCTTGAAAATCGCTCCCAAGTACGATGGGCTGATCTGGGCGATTTCACTCAACGCTTGTAAAGTCAGAACCTCCGAATAACGCTCGGTCATATACCGGATGACCCGGTCCACCTTGTGCACTTGCCCAAAATTCGTCCCATTGCCGTTCTTCCACAATAGCAACAGGCGGATAATGGCGATAAACGTCGCCCGGCAACTCATGATCCGGTTCGGTTGCCCCGCTGTCCAAGTGGTGGTCAACTCATCTAACAAACCCAACAGTTGTTTGTAAACATACGGGTCGGAAATGGTTTGCAGCGTCGTCAAAGGGAGCTCCCCTTGTTCCAATTCCCAACGTTCGCCCCGGAGGCGCGGACAAGTATATAAAAAATCAACCGCATAACACTTCATCAATTGATTGGGGAACGTATTGCCCCACCGCAGTTCTCCCGCCTTGAAATAGAGCAGATCCCCTTTTACGGCGCGGTATTCTTGGCCATTGCAGCCAAAAACCGCCGCGCCGTCATAAACGAGGATCAAATTATGGGGAGAGTAATGCCCTGGCGCCAGACTCCACTGCGGAGTACAAATCCGCTCGATGATATGGGTAAAGTGGGGACAGATATTCTCCAACGGATCGGCGGGGTCGATCTTGTCATCCAGGTAAAAGAAGTTCATTATTTTGCTCCTCATCGTTCTACCCCCATTATACGAAAGTCCGATCATTCTGACCAGGCGTAAAAAAGACCGGCCGGAAGTTTCCCGGTCAGTCCTGCGAATCCGCAATTTGTCGAATGGATAATGTCTCAATAAATTGTAATGTTTAAACGCCCGAGTACGCCATAAACCCGCCATCGACCGGAATCACGACTCCGGTCACAAAAGCTGACGCCGACTCATCGCAAAGCCAGAGCAAGGTCCCGACCAAATCTTCCGGGACGCCAAAGCGGCGCATGGGCGTATGGCTGATAATCTTCTCCGAGCGCGGCGTCAGGCTGCCATCGGCATTGGTCAACAACCACCGGTTTTGGTCGGTCAGGAAAAAGCCCGGCGCAATCGCGTTCACCCGGATACCGGCTTCCGCCAGATGCACTGCCAGCCATTGGGTGAAATTACTGATCCCCGCTTTAGCTGCGGCATAAGCGGGGCCTTTGGTCATCGGCGCGAAGGCGCTCATTGAGGAGATATTGATGATGGTTTTGCCTTCTTTCCCGGCCATCTCCGCTGCAAACACCTGAGTCGGAATGAACGTCCCCATAAAGTTGAGATTAAAAACAAATTCAAAACCGGCGATATCAAGATCAAAGAAGGTCGTGACGCCTTCGGTCTTTTGAGCCAAATCCGAAAGTTCAAGCGTTTCTTTGGAGGTGATGCATTTGGGATGGTTGCCGCCGGCACCGTTGATCAGAATATCGCAAACGCCATACGCTTCCAAAACCCGGTTTTTCGCCTGAATCACACTATCTTTATTCAAGACGTCGCAGGCGATTCCCAGCGCTTCCCCGCCGCTTTGGCGAATTTTATCCGCCGCCGCGTTCGCTTTCTCTGCCGCCAAGTCCAAAATGGCCACCTTCACTCCTTGTCTGGCCAACCCCGCGGCGAAAGCTCCGCATAAGATTCCGCCGCCACCGGTGATTACGGCAATTTTCCCTTGCAGATAGTTAGGCATGTTCCGCTGCTCCCTTCTGTTTCATCTTGCCGATTGCTTCCCATAAGCCGAGCAAATACATGATCCCCAAGGCCCGGTCATACAATCCGTACCCGGGACGGGCTTGTTCGTTCCAGATCATCCGGCCGTGGTCGGGGCGGACATATCCATTGAAGCCGACATCATGATAAGCCTTCATGATCTCAAACAGATCAAGCGATCCGTCGTTTGACAGATGGGACGTTTCATGAAAGTTCCGTTCGGAGACGATTTTGATATTCCGGATATGGGCAAAATGGATCCGGCCCATCGCGCCAAAGCGCCGCACCAACTCCGGAATATTGTTTTCGGGGTTGGCTCCCAACGAACCGCTGCATAACGTCAAACCATTGTAGGGACTATCGACCAAACTGATAATTTTCGCCAAATTCTCGCCGCAGATGGTGATCCGGGGCAGCCCAAACACCGACCATGGCGGATCATCCGGGTGAATAGCCATTTTGACATCATAGGCTTCGCAGGTGGGTATAATGCCCTCCAAAAAATACTTTAAGTTTGCAAACAGTTGCGTCTCATCGACGGTCTTATACTTCTCGAACAATCCTTTTAATTCTTTCAAACGGTATGGTTCCCAACCGGGCAGCGAAAAGCCCTTGGCATTACGTTCCATCTCTTCGAGCATGTGAATAGGGTCCAAATCTTCGATCAGCGCCTCTTCGTACGAAAGCACCGTTGAAGCGTCCGCCAGCGGTTTCGCCAGATCAGACCGGGTCCAGTCGAAGACCGGCATAAAGTTATAGCAGATCATTTTGATTCCGGCTTGACCCAGATTTTTAATGGTCTCGACATAATTCTGAATATAACGGTCTCGGGTCGCCAAGCCCAACTTGATGTCTTCGTGGACATTGACACTTTCAACCGCTTCAAACTCCAAACCGGCGTCGTTGATGGTGCGTTTCAATTCCAAGATCCGTTCCAGCGGCCATACCTCGCCGACCGGAATATCTTGCAAAGCGCTGACAACTCCGTTTACCCCCGGTATCTGGCGAATCTGCCACAGGGCGACACTGTCGTCGCGTTCGCCGAACCAGCGAAAGATCATTTTCATCTTGATCATCCTTTGGTTTATACTATTTTACTTTCATCATCCTTGCCCAGGAAACGGAAGAACGACTTAATCTTAATTATAGTTTAATACGTTTTTACATTTCGCAACATGAATAATTTGATGATGTTTGTATTATTTCATTAAAAAAACAACGGGCCGTGCCCGTTGTTTCCAAACCAATAATAATATTTTCCGGCAATTAAACTAAATTAATTCCTCCGTGACGAAGATCTCGAAGATTCCCAACCGCCGGAGCCGGTTTACCACGTCTTGAACCGTTTCTTCATCGAACTTTTTCAAAATGTTCCCGACATGGGTCCGGATGGTTGAAGACTCCACATGGCGTAACTCGGCAATTTGCGTCTTGGTTTTGCCTTCCGCCAAAAGGCGCAACAGCCCAAGCTCGGTTGGGGTGAGCCGGTAAACGATATTTAGCGTGTTGATTAATTGAGCGCGCTCGGTACGGAGCGTCCGAAATTCGTCCCGGATCCGGCTGGCAATTTGCGGTCGCAAGGGCGATGCTCCTTTGGCCGCATTGCGGATTGCCTCCAATATTTCGGCAGCGGAGGCATCTTTTAAAACGTAATCGATAGCCCCGACTTCAAACGCGGCAAAAACCGTCTGATCGTCCCCAAAATGAGTCAGCACAACGCAACGGATCTGCGGCGTTTTGGCGGCGAGGATCCGAATTGCCTCAATCCCGGCCCGTGGTGTTTCCATCTCCAGGTCGATCAGCACGACATCGGGCTGGAATTTGACAGCCTGCGCCACCGCGTCAATCCCTGTGCCCACCGCAGCCACAATCTCCATATCCGGTTCATGCCCCAAGACCATGCTCAAATATTCGCGAATCGGTTGCATGTCGTCGGCAATCAGCAGCCGAATTTGTTCTGAAATCATGACCATCCACCAACCTTTAACTCGTATGTTGTCGATTGTCCGCGCCCGTCAACAGCTGGCTATTTCTAGAAAACCGGTCGAACCAATGGCGGACCCAAGCGGCCTTTCCGCCGGTCAAAATGAGGGTAAATATTCCACTCCGCTTTCACATCGCGATTGTCTTTGAAATATTGCGCCAGTTGGCGATTCCATAATGATTCCAAGGCTGCCAGTTGAGCGCCAAGATCGGCCTTTTTCCCGATCAAGACCTCCCGGAACAACACACAAGGGTTCGTTTTGGGAGCTTTCCACCCCGGTAAAATCGGGTAGCTTGCCAAATAATCCTGATCAAAGTAAGCTGCAAAGGCTTTAAATTGCGGAATGGGCGGACTCGCCTTGACATAGTCCTTGACCGCCGGGTCGGGATCGATTCCTTTTCCCTGTTCATAAAATCTGGCCCGGACCTCGTAGCGGCAAAACCACTTGACTACCTCCCAGGCTTCATTTTTATAACGACTTTGGCCGTTGATATTCCAATAACCGGCGATCATCATCGCCCGGGGTTTACCATGAAATTGTCCGTCGAAGGTAGGGACCGGGGCGACGCCCCAATCGCATTTGGCGGGAAATTGATCGGTCAGGACTCCCACATCCCAGAACTCACCCATAAACATGCCTATCCGGCCTTCGGCGAATTGAGCCCGGAGCGCATCATTGGTTAAAAGCGCCGTTCCCGGGAAGAGCGAACCGTCCTGTTCCAGATCCAAAATCAGCTGCCATACCTTTTGGTAGCCCCGTAGCGCCCAACGTCCGGTCCGCCAATCCCAATAGGCCGGATCGCCATTGGCCTCCGCCCATTGGCTTGGCATCCATTCCATGGGCCAGGCTTCTCCGCCGCAATAGGCAAACCCAAAAGCTTGCCCCTTGCTCCGCCGACTGATCACACGGGCCGCTTCCCGCACTTCTTGATACGACCGGGGGGGACGATCGGGATCGAGTCCGACTTTCCGGAAGAGATCCCGGTTATAGATCAACCGGGAATTAAATACCTGAACCGGGATGGCGAAGACCTTGCCTTTATAGGTGGTTAACCCCTCGATCCAATACCATGAGGGCCAACTGGCTTTCCATTCTTTAAATCCCGGCAGATCGTCAAAACAAATTTGGGCGCCGGCTTTAATCGGATCCTCATATCCGGTGATAAAACCGCCGCTGTACAAATCTGGACCATCGCCGTTCCGTTGCGCCTCTTGAAAAACATTGAGCATATCATCGCCGATCACCCGAACCGATACCGAAATCCCTTTCTTACGGCCCACCGTATCGTTAAACTGCGTTACCAGTTGCCGGACCAGATTCGCTATATGCCGTTGATGCGTCCACAGCGACAATTTGGTGATCGGTAAAGCCTGACAGGTTCCGATCGAAAAGCCGATTAAGACCATACTGCAGATCAAAAGCGACCAACGCCGCAATACCATCCGCCTTCCGGAATGTCCGGCACCGGTTCTAAATTTCCTCTTCATTGCCGCGCCTCCTTTTGAGCACCGTAAAACCGTTGAACCTGGCGGCAGCCAAACGGTCGATCCTCCGCCAATATTCTTTCAAATTCTGCGGCCAAGGGAGTTTATGGGGAACAATCACACTCTCGCGCCCGCGCAGCACCACTTCCACCGTGGTCCCCGCTCCGACCCGGCTGGACAGATTGATAAAACCATGGTGCATTTTGACGACCCGGTGACAGTAGGTTAAACCTAAACCCCAATTGTTTTTGGCGGGTTTCGTGGTAAAAAAAGGACGAAAAACCTTATGGAGATTACATTTGGCGATCCCGGCCCCATTGTCGCGAATCCGGATAAAACTCCATTCGTATTCGCGGCCGATCCGGATTTCAATGACGGGCGGTTCCGTTGGCGCCGAACGTTCCACCAAGGCGTCAAGCGCGTTATGCAACAGGTTTTCCACCACCGCCGCCAAATGTTCCCGGTCTCCCCACACATATAAAGGAACTGCCGGGAAGATCTTGGTGATTGTCACGCCGTCCAGCCTTTTATTACAACTTTGCAACGCTTTGTCCACCAGTTCGTTAATGAATAGCCAGCGCGGGTTGGGTTGCAACCGTTCCGCTTGATTATGCAACAGATCCAATTGGCTTAGCGCTTCGGAACAGATATTCCGGGCCGCCATGATTTGGGCGTTCGCCTGATTGACTGTTTCTCCTTCCAACGGTTTTAATTGATTGAATGCAATATCAATCCCCATTTGCACCGCAAGAAAACGGTTTTTAAACGAATGGAGCGCCAAACGCACCGCCCGGTTCGCCACACTGATCTGTTTCTCCAAGTCGTGTCCGTCAATCCGCCAGGTTCCCAAAAAACCATAACGCATCATTGAAATCAGCACTGCCACGATCACGATGATGATCGCATACGGCGCAACCTGCAAATAGGTCGTGTCCAACAAGGGGTAATCCTTACCCAACGGCAGCAAGGTCGCCGCCATGGTCAGCGCATTAAGAATGCTGCCGCGACCCGTACAAAAAAGAATGACAAAAAATGTCGCTAAAATCGATACGCCGCTCCCAATACAGAGCGCCTGGATTCGCTTCTGAAAGATGGAACTCCGCACATGCACCATGAAAATCCGGGCGACCGCCAGAACCAAAATGAGGATGATCGCTCCGAGAGTAAACCGGTCATAAACGAACAGTTGCCGTTCCCATTGGGCATGTTGCGCCGGCCGGGTCAGCAACTGCGCTCCTTCCTGAAAGGCCCGAAAAAGGCTGGCCGGTTCGTAACGTAAAAACAAAAGCAACATGAAAAAGATGAACGCGGTAACGGCGAGGATTTCACCGTACTTCCAACGTTTCACCGAGTATGAAAAAGCAAAGCAACTGATGGCAATGATAAAACCGAAGGCGCTCCAGAGACGAAAGCGCATGAAATCGTATAACGAAAGACGGCTTAAGAGATGACCGAGCCAAAACGGTTGTTCCAGCGAGAAGTGGAATAACCCCTCCATTTCATAATTGCCGAAGCGGGGCACCATCCCCACCAAACCCAACAAGGAACACCCAAACGAGAAAAGAGCCAATCCCAACCAGATGGCGTGATGTCCCCGAAACACTCGGACCGCCATAAACAGCGCAAATACCAGAAAGAAGACGGCTAAAAAAAGCATTGAATCTGCCTCCTCTGTAATGGTCATCCAAATTCAAGTTTCGTTCCGCAAGCCCGATCCCACCACCGAAACCAATTTCAACTGTTTATCTCCTTATTTCATAAGTTCGGCAATTTCCCAAATTTCCCTGTTACATTTTGTGCATTCCGTAATGAAATGTTAACAAACATCCTTTGGGAACTCAATATTTTTTCCATATAATTCCGTAAACTAATTGTTTTTTCCATGTAAAAAACCACGTTTCAAATTACGGAACAACTGTTATCCGGTACTTTTTTTATTTTGCAAACGCAAACAAATATGTATGTTATCCAAAAATCAAACAACATGATTGTAAAATAATTATGTAAAGTGTCGATAAAAGTTCCACACCATGATTCCCCGTTTTCATTTTTGTTACGCTTTGTCCACAAAATATCAGTCTGGGTTTTTTCTATTTACAAGATGATAATTAATTTGTAATAAACCATTTCATGGAAATTCATTTTATTCCATGACAATTACTGGCGTCCGCGAATGGTTGGAGACATGAAAACGCACCATTCCTTGAAGACGCTAGCTCAGGAGGTGGAGCTCTTCCAAGTTATCCCCAGGTCGTCGTCCATGCCGGCGCCGGTTCGCGCAAGCGAATCAAAAAAATGAGCTGGCTGAGACGACATCGGCCCAAGTTACTTCCCAAGCAGTATCAATTTCAATCGCATCGGATGTCCTTCGAAAAATATTAACAAATGGAGGTTTTGTGAGTGAAAAAGTACTTAGTATTCACAGTCGTAGCGTTAATGCTTCTTTCCATGGCATCCGTGGCCATGGCAGCTCCCGAAGTTACTTCCTGGATGGGCGGCAGATATTACTCTTACTTCACGACCGTTGATGGCGATAAAGGGTTCAATCCGTCGCCGGGCACTGACTGTTGGGATGCGATTTTGTATGCCAAAGTTACCGAGAAAAACACCTGGGCCGGAATTAAGTATATTGCGGATACTTGGAACCAACACATTTTTTATGATTTCGGCATCAACAACATCGCCGGAACTCCTTGGAGCCTCGGGTTCGATACCCATGATACCGGCACTGCCAATTTAGGCCAACAGTTCATGGGCGACCTTTTCAACGACTTCAAAGCGGATCCGTTATTCAACACCTGCGATATGGGCGGCAGCATCAATGTTAAATATGTCACCGACCGTTTCGAGCTTCGCGCCGAGACCCATGTCCAACAGGAAGACGGATACATCCCCGATCCGGATCGGCCTTATGACGAACGCAAATTTCTAGATGCCGAAGGAAAGATTCCTAACCCTGATTATAATCCGCGCGATAAGATGAACAATGCCAACGCTCTGGCGTTAATCTTCAAGAATGATCTTGGAAAATTCTATGTTGGAGCAAAAGCGAAAGATGTCGCCGATAAAATGAGCAAGCCGGTTTACATCGTTGGTACCGATCTAAAACTCAATGAGCAATTAGGTTTAAAAGCCGACGTATGGGTCGATAAAGACGGCATTGCCAAAAACGGCGAATTCGCCGCGCCGTTCTGGGGGAATGAAGGCCATACCACCTTCCAACTGACCTTGACCTATGACAAGATTACCGGTCAATTAATGTACTCGCAACCCGAAGCCGCTGGTTATGAAGATGCGATTGGCATCGGCGGCGCTTACCAATTCACTGATAAGTTCCTGGCGGGCGTCAAGTATATGGCCTGTGAAGCCACTGACAGTGAAACCGGTTTCTATGATGTCTACGGCATGTATAAGGTTGGCGCCTGGGACCTGAAAGGCGGCATTTCCAACGCCCGCTTCCCCAACGGCAATACCGAGGGACCTAACTCCGGGAACCCGAATGCCTATAGCCAAAGCGACCAAGCGAAATTGCTTGACGATCCGTTCTTCTATATCGGCGTACACTTCGAATTTTAAACGGAACGTAACCGCAAAGTCCAAGCAGACAGCCTCCCGTAGTATTACGGGAGGCTGTTCATTGCTACTAGCCATTTGCATTCATCCGCTCAGTACTCCGACTCGCCTCAACCGTTCAGCCTCTTGCCTCAACCTTTCAGTCTCTTGCCTTAACCCGTTCGGTCTCTCGCCTCAACCGTTCAGTCTCTTGCCTCAACCTTTCAGTCTCTTGCCTTAACCCGTTCGGTCTCTCGCCTCAACCGTTCATCTCTTGCCTTAACCCGTTCGGTCTCTCGCCTCAACCGTTCGGTCATCCCCCCGCTAATTGATTGCCATGCGCCAAGCGTTGATTCAAGCGTGCCTACTAAGCAGCCTTTGGCGCGCGCAAAAAGGAAGACCTCCGGCAAGGCTAACCGTGGTCTTCTTTTATTTGGGAAGGTAGTTTTGTGAAGCTAAAATTCATTTACCCTTTGACGCTGCCGCTCAACCCCTCGACAAACTGGCGCTGGAAGAATAAGAAAAACACGATGGGAATAGCCGCCGAGATAAACCCGGTAGCCATGATGGCGTCATACGGCACATTAAAGTTGGTACTGTCCATCACTTGCAATTTCACGGGTAAGGTAAATAATGCGTCGTCCCGGAGTACAATCATTGGGATCATAAAATCGTTCCAGATCAAACGGAATTGAATGATCGCCAAAGCGGCAAGCGCCGGTTTGGATAACGGCAAAATAATCTGCCACCAGATCCGCAAGCGACTGGCTCCGTCAATCACTGCCGCTTCAAACAACGACATTGGCAAACAGATAAAGTACTGCCGCAACAAAAACACTCCGAAGGCCGAAGCGGCGTAGGGAATAATAATTCCAGCCAATTGATTGGTAAGTCCAAGGGTTCGCAGCACCTGATAATACGGCGCGACCATGGTGCCGGTGGGCAACATCATGGTGGCGAGAATGGCGAAAAAGATGCTATTTTTTCCCTTAAACTCCATAAAAGCAAACGCATAGGCGCACAACGAGCAAACGCACAATGTCAAAAAGATGCCGGCCAGTGTCACTAATAAAGAATTATAAAATGCCAAACCAATTTGAAATTGACTGATTGCCCTACCAAACGACTGCCAGGAATAGCTCGAAAATGCATGAAGCAGATCCTTTTGGAACAGCACCGGCGGGACCTGAAAAATCTCGATTTTGGGCCGGAAAGCAACATCTAAAAGCCATAACAACGGCAACATGGCCAAAAAAGCCGCCAGCCCCAACAAGCCATAACCAATTATCCTTTTGACCGTTACACCTCTAGGTTCTTTCATCAGACACCCTCCCTTCGCTTACTCATCTGTCCGGCCTAAGCCAAAGAGACGGAGTTGGAATATGCTGACTACCATGACAATACAGAACACCAGCCAACCGGCTGCCGTGGCGTAACCCAGCTGAAACTGCTGGCCAAATCCGTAGTCATAGACAAACGCCACCAAGGTTCGGGCGGCTTGACCCGGTCCGTAAGGCGCGCTATTGGGGAATAACATAAACGGTAAATCGAACAACATCAAACAACCGATGGCCGAGGTAATCATCACAAAAGTAAAGGCCGGACGCATTAACGGCACCGTAATTTGAAAGAGGGTTCGCAATGGCGATGCGCCATCCAACGTTGACACCTCGTAAATCGTCGGATCAATCGTTTGCAATTGCGACAGGAAATACACCATATGAAATCCGGTCCATTGCCAAAAGGACACGGCAATCATCAACGCCACAGAATAGGTTGATTCATTCAACCAATTGGTGTGATTCGGTAGATGCAACAAGCCCAGAAACCAATTGATCGCTCCAAAGTCTTTATTGAATAACACCCGGAAGATCAATGCGACAACCACGCTATTTATCAAAGCCGGTACATAAAATGAAGCCCGTAAAATCCCCCGAAACTTTTTCGCAACCTGATTCAAAATCACCGCCAACAGAAAAGCGACCGGAATCTGTGTCACTAACGATCCAACCGTATAACGGATGGTAATCCAAAAGGAATCCCAAAATCGCGTGTTATGAATGATTTCTTGATAATTTTGCAATCCGATCCAAGACCCCGGATTGATGCTTTGAGCATCGGTCATGCTGGTATAAGCGCCTTTAGCAAAGACATACAAGTTGAAAACCAGCAACAGAACAACAAACGGCGCGATATACAAATACGGGGTGATCGCATTGCGTACTCGTCGCGAGTGGGTTTGGTTTCTCGGTTCGGTGTATAAAACGGTATTGCCCAACCCATTCATCTCCTTTTTCGCGAAGCCATGAAGCCGTCACGGCCGACTTCGTTTTGGTAATAATAATATAAGACAAGTGGGAAGTTTTAAGTACCAATAAGGAGGAATTGGGCTTAATACTCCCCACTCATCTTAAGCTGACTTACGACTTTATCAAAGCGAGCGGTCGTTGCCGTCGCTAAGCTTAAAGATTACTTGAGCCGTTTCAAGCTGTCGGCTTGAGCCGCCTTGAGGCCGGCATCGATACTGACTTTTCCGGCAACAATCTCTGTAAACTGCGTATTGAAATCATTGATGGCATCCCAGAAGATATCGCCCGTATTGACCAAAGGCATCTGTTTGGCCATCGCCACTTGGAGTTCGGCCAATTTTTGACCGCCAAAACGGGAGTCGGCTTGTTTAAAGACCGGATCTTCCCAAACTCCGGCGAACGGCGGCAACATGCCGGTGTCTTTATACCGGGTGGTGATCGCGCTTTTGTCGTATTGCATGTATTCGGCAATCTTATATAACTCGTCTTGGTTCTTGGCCAATTTAACGATGGCTAAGAAAGTGCCGCCCCAGGAAGCGGTCTGCGAGCCGCCCTTGGCATAATACGGCAGGGGGCGAACCCGGAATTGGTATTGGCCGGCTTTAGCCGCATCATCGACTTGCGGCACCCACCAGTCGGGGGAAGCATAGGACGCCAAGGTTCCATTCTTCAACAACGCGGGGAAGTTACCCCAATCCCATGAGCACATCGTCCCGGTCTTATACCATTCCATCCATTTGGTGACAAACGTTTTAAATTGCGCGCTGGTAAAGGCGGGGTCACCCTTTTTGTCCAAGACTTGGGCGCCGGCTTGTTGCATAATCATAAACATGGTCCCGTTCAAGCTGCCAAGTTCCGGTAAGGCGTAGTGCAACGGTTTGCCGTCTCGCTTTTCTTGCGCTAATTTTTGAGCGGCTTTGAAGAAGTCGTCCCAAGTTTCTAATTTGGCGACATCCACGCCAACCGATTTCCAGAGCGTATCATTGTAAACAAGCACCACGGGATGGACGTCGTGGGGCAAACCGTAAGTATGTTTGCCATACTTCACCCATGCCACCCGACCGGGCACCACATTCTTAAATACCGGGGATTTACTGACGTATTTATCGAGCGGGGCGACGAAACATTTGTTGGGATCGGCATTGAGAATCCGGTTGGTCTCAATCATCCATTCTACGATATCCGGATATCCTCTGCCATCCATCATCGCGGCTTGCAACTTTTGGATAAACGCTGTTTGGGCCACCAATTCGACTTTGAGACTGATATTGAATTTCTTCTCAATATCCGGCTTGCGTTTTTGCCACTCGACGATGTTATTTTCGGCAAAACTCCAAACCGTAACAGTGCGCGGAGCGGTAAAACCCAAGCTGGAGAAAGCGACCGTTACCAACACGACCAAGAGGCTGACAACTAAGAACCGTTTGTTGTTACAAAACATCCACTCTCGACTCCCTTTCATCTTTTTTTGATGACCATCCTGTCTCCGTGCCGGTTGGTTCCGGTTCGTCCGGATATTCCCGAGCGAGCCAAAACCGCACTACCGTTAACAAGATCGGCTCATCGTTTTAAAGAACTGTTTACATTTAACATTATCCCCCAGACAAGCAATAACGCCCAGAATGATATTTTCTAGGCGTTTCCAAAATCAGTATGCGACAGTCGGATAAGGGCGTCGAGATTTTATAGACATCCATCTGAAAAAAAGCGGTTGCTGCCTAAATTTAAGGGCATTTTTTCCGCCTTGTTAGCAATGTTGCAATTCACTACACTTAAATTGCGATCAAATGGAATGCAACGAATTGAACTGGAGGTAAATGATGAAATACGGCTTTTTTGACGATCAAAACAAAGAATATGTAATCACCACCCCCAAAACCCCCGCTCCTTGGATCAATTATTTGGGAACGCAAAAATTTTTTAGTCTGATCTCCAATACCGGGGGCGGATATTCATTTTACACCGATGCCCGGTTGCGCCGTTTGACACGGTATCGCTACAATGGAGTCCCGGCCGATCAAGGGGGACGTTATTTTTATCTTAAAGAAGGCGAGACGGTTTGGTCTCCCACCTGGCAGCCGGTTCAGACCGAGTTGGATTCCTATGAGTGCCGGCATGGCCTCGGTTATACCACCATCACCAGTTCAAAACAGGAGATTCATACGGCGATTAATTTTTTCGTCCCCTTGGATTACGATTGCGAAGTGCACCATCTGACGTTAACCAATACCGGAACACAAATCAGAAAGCTGCAACTCTTCTCCTTTCTTGAGTTTTGTCTCTGGAACGCTTATGATGACATGACCAATTTCCAACGAAACTTCAGCACCGCCGAAGTCGAGGCGGACGGCAATATCATCTATCACAAGACCGAATACCGGGAACGCCGGAATCATTACGCTTTTTACGGAGTGAATCAGCCGATTCAAGCCTTTGAAACCAATCGCGAAGCGTTTCTCGGGCAGTTCAGCGGTTTCGGTAACCCAACCGCCGTCCGCTCTGGACAGTTAGCCAATTCCCTGACCTATGGCGGCTCGCCCATTGCCGCGCATCAACTGGATATCCAACTACAGCCCGGTGAAATTCGCGAGATCATCTTTGTGTTGGGTTACGTCGAAAACGAACCGGCCGCCAAGTGGGAAAAGCCCGGTGTGATCAATAAAACCAAAGCGCAACAGCTCCTAGCCCGCTTCCAGTCGCCCCAAGCCGTTCACTTGGCCTTGGACGCGTTGGCCGCCTACTGGGAGCGCTTGTTGTCGGTCTACCAAATTGACAGCCCCGAGGCGCGACTCGACCGGATGGTCAATATCTGGAACCCCTATCAATGCATGGTGACTTTTAATCTCTCGCGGAGCGCCTCGTATTTTGAATCGGGAATCGGACGGGGGATGGGATTTCGCGATTCCAACCAGGATATTCTCGGTTTTGTCAGTATGCTTCCGGAACGGGCCAAAGAGCGTATTCTGGACTTGGCCGCCACCCAGTTTCCCGACGGCAGCGCCTACCACCAGTATCAACCGCTGACCAAAAAAGGCAACAGCGATCTGGGCAGCGGCTTTAACGATGATCCGTTATGGCTGCTTTACTCGGTGATCGCCTATCTTAAAGAAACCGGCGATCTGGCTATTTTAACGGAACAAGTGCCGTTTAATAACGATCCCGCCCATGCTAGTTCGTTAATCGAACATCTGCGCCGTTCGTTACAGTATGTGATCGCCAACCGCGGCCCCCATGGCTTGCCGCTGATCGGCCGCGCCGATTGGAACGACTGCCTTAACCTGAACTGTTTTTCGGTAACGCCCGACGAGCCGTTTCAAACCTGCACCAACATGGATGGTAAAACCGCGGAATCAGTCTTTATCGCGGCGATGTTCGTCGATATCGGCAGCGAATACATCCGGCTTTGTCAACTGCTTAACCTGGAGCAAGAAGCGGTCTGGATCGAAAATGAAGTCGCCAAAATGCGGCAGGCCATCATGGAACACGGTTATGACGGCGAATGGTTTCTCCGGGCGTATGACAATCAAAGTCGCAAAATCGGGAGTCGGGAGAACGACGAGGGAAAAATTTATATCGAGCCGCAAGGAATGTGCGTCATGGCCGGAATCGGTGTAAACGACGGCAGCGCCCGGCGCGCTTTGGATTCGGTTAAAACGCACTTAAACACCGCCCATGGGATCAAATTGCTTTATCCGGCCTACTCGCAATATCACTTGGAAATCGGTGAGATCACGAGCTATCCGCCGGGTTTCAAAGAAAACGCCGGCATCTTTTGCCACAACAACCCCTGGATCATGATTGCCGAAACCAAATTGGGCCGACCGGAAGAAGCATATGCTTACTACACGGAGACCGCTCCGGCCTATCGCGAGGAAATCAGCGATTTACACCGGCTGGAACCCTATATCTACGCCCAAATGATTGCCGGCGATGATAATCCGCTCCATGGTCAAGCGAAGAACTCCTGGTTAACGGGTAGCGCCGCCTGGAATTATGTCGCGGTGACCCAATATATTTTAGGGATCCGCCCCGATTTTAACGGTTTGTGTATCGATCCCTGCCTGCCGGCCAGTATCGGCCAATTGCGGATCACCCGCCGTTTCCGGGGCGTGGAATACCGGATCCAAATCACCAATCGCCAAACCGGAACCTACCGGTTGGTGGTGGACGGCGCCGAACAATCCGCGAAAGTGATCCGGCATCAGCCCAATCGCCCCGTTGTTGAAGTAATTTGCGAAATATAGCTTTCAGCTTCTATCTATGTCGCACTAAATATTTGGACTATCCTGACTGCGACATATTTTCCTTGATTCATAAAAGGAAATTGCATAATGCAATTTCCCTAGTTGAAATAAATTCAACATTTTCTTTTCCAGCCACGTTTCAAAGATGGAAAAACAAAAATCCAATTATTTATTTCAACTGATCTATAAAAATTGCCCTTAGCCAACCGGCTTCGGGCAATTTTTGGTTCCGTTGACATCCTCGACCAAACAACGCCAATACCGTTCGGGCATGCGTTGCCGCTGCGCCCGGCGGTTTTCCCGCTCCGCAATGGCGATATGGTGAAAATACTCATTCCATAATTGCTGAAAATCCGGTTCAGCCGCTTCATAGCCAAACAGCGACAAGCCGTGGCGCTTCCCTTCCGGATCCCCGTTCGCGAATGCCGTGCTGACTTCGCTTAGATAACGGCAATGCCGCTGATCGTAATAGATCCCCTGATTCCGTTTCCGGTCATGGATCAACCAGGATTGGTCGGCAAACCGCGCCGTGAAATGCGGGGCCAAAAACTGAACCACCGCATAATCCGGTTCAATCGGCGCATAAAACAAGCCGCTATGCAATTTCCGAAACCGGACGAAGCCGTGCAGCCGATGAATCTCATGGAAAACCTGTTGACTGGCGCGTTGCAGCCGGAACACCGCCGGATCGGCAAAATTACGGGCCGCCTGACCCCGCGTCGCGAATAAAAGCCGGATATAGTCGAAGATCGCCTTCTCAATCCCCGGTTGCTCGGTTAAAAAACTGTAGCCGATAAACTCCAGGCTTGCCGCGGTAAACTTCGCTTTCAGTCGGGCGAACAATTCCGCCGCCCGGTCCGGGTCGGTGGTTACGGTGACGTATTCGGCGAACAGGTCGGGTTGAACCGGCGCGGCGGCGGTGATCGCCTCAACGGCTTGATCCTGCTCGATTGCCGTCGCCACTACTGTTAATAAGCCTTCAAAGGTTCCGTCGTATTGATAATGAATCACTTTCTCACTCCTGTTAAAAAGGCGGTCGGGCGCTTACGGACTTTCAGAAAACGGGCAACGCCCGGTTATCGCGATGCCTATACCTCGCTGAACAACGGCAGTTGCTTGAAATCGGATAACGACGGCGCCGGTTTGGGTTGTTCAATTGCTAACAACCGGGCCCGGATCAGCCGGTCGTTATCAAGCTTCTCCAAAAACCGGCCTTGACAAGTGATGAAATAACGGGCCCGTTTGAGGACCACGCCAAACTTTTTCAACTCCGCAAACGTGACGCCCCCGAAACGCCGGGCTTCGATCAACCGTTCCGCCGACTTCAACCCCACGCCCGGGACCCTAAGCAAGGTTTCAAAGTTAACCCGGTTGACCTCAACCGGAAACTTGTCCAGATTGCGCAACGCCCAACTGGTTTTGGGATCGAGATCCATATCCAAGTTAGGATGGTCGGCATTGACGATCTCGGCGGCTTGAAATTTGTAAAAACGAATCAACCAGTCGGCTTGATACAACCGGTTCTCCCGCCGCAACGGCGGGGTTAACGGCGCGGGCAACAGCGGATTGTCGTTGATCGGAATATAGGCTGAGTAATAAACCCGCCGCAGATTAACTTTCCGGTAGAGTTGTTCGGAAAGTTGCAAGATTTGGTGATCGGGCTCCGGCGAAGCGCCGACAATCAATTGCGTGCTCTGGCCGGCCGGCACGAACGATAACGCGCTCTTAAACTTCTTGCGTTCTTCGATATTGGCTTGAATCTTCGCTCCAATATAGGACATCGGCACTAAAATGTCGGTCTTTTTCTTTTCGGGCGCCAACATTTTTAACCCTTGTTCCGATGGCAATTCGATATTGACGCTGACCCGGTCGGCGTACAGCCCCGCTTCGCGCACCAACTCCCGGCTGGCGCCGGGAATCACCTTCAAATGGATATACCCGTTGAAGCGCATCTCCAACCGGAGTTTTTTAATCACCCGGTTCAGCAATTCCATGGTATAATCGGCGTTTTTCATCACACCCGAGCTGAGGAACAACCCCTCGATATAATTGCGGCGGTAAAAATTGATGGTCAGATCGACCAACTCGTCCACTGTAAACGCACAACGCGAAATATCATTGCTGCGACGATTCACGCAATAGCTGCAGTTATGAATGCACTGATTCGAAAAAAGCAGCTTCAATAGGGAAATACAACGCCCGTCCGCCGCCCAGCTATGACAGATTCCCATCGGCGCTGCGGCGCTATTGCCGAGCCCCTTGCCGTCGTTGGTCCGGTTGCTACCGCTCGACGCGCAGGAAGCGTCATACTTCGCCGCTTCGGCTAGGATCTTCAGCTTCTCCATCAGCTCCATAACTAAACCTCTATACTCCAAACATATGTTCTATTGACATTATATCACGAACATCCGTTCGGAGCAACCGTCTAAGACTCCCGCAATCAAATTTCCGGCGACCGCTTCAACCGCAATTCAGCTTCGGGCGGGTCGGCTTTCTTCCAGACTGTCAATCGTTGCCGCATTCCCGACTCCAACAGCCAAATCTCCGCTTCGTCGGCGATGACTTCGACGATTCGTTGAACAAACAAAATATAAAACAACACCCGGATTTGGGCCGCTTCGGCGTCCACCGGTTCGGTTGGGCGATCGCCCGCCCAGGACTCGATCATTGGCTCGTCCCACCGTACCGTCAGTCCTTGGGGCGCGCCGCAGGGAAAAATAAACCGGACCACCGCCGTCGTCTCATCACATAAATATTGTTGGCCCGCTTTGAGCATTGCGCTGACTTCGCAATAAGAGCGTAAGCTTGCCGCCCGAAATTTTCCGTCCACCCGTTGGATCGAGTATCCGGTGAACCGCTCCGCAATCCAACCACCCAAACGCTGCCGGTATTCCTCCTGCGACTCCCTTTCCAGCGGCGGAAAAAACGGCCGCAGCACTTCCGGTTCGGTCCGCTGCAACCGTTCCAGAATCGAATCGCGGTAAAACAAAGCATCCAGCGCCGAACGGAGCAGCGGTTCATGCGCGAGCGGTAGAAAAAATTCGAAGATAATTAATTGGTTGTAAAATTCCATCCGGTAGGCGGATTGGTCCATGGTTATCACCCTACCATAGTTTGCCGGATTTACGGTCATCCATGAAACTGCGCTCGACTGGAATCAATTGCGCCAATTCTATTTCTTTGGAAAACGCTAATTAAAAAAGAGTCCTTTGAGTAACTCAATGAACTCTTTTTGACTCGCAAATCCAGCTATTGTTCCCGTTGGCGATGGTTCCACGCTCCTGTGCAAGGAGCGACATTGTACTCCCACTATAAATAGAAACATCAGCCGGGTTTCAATCCACGCTCCTGTGCAAGGAGCGACATACCACTTTAAAAGTCGGGTTAGACGAAGCGGCGGTGTTTCAATCCACGCTCCTGTGCAAGGAGCGACGACAATCAGCATCGGGATTCCGATAAACGGGAAGTTTCAATCCACGCTCCTGTGCAAGGAGCGACAAGTGAAAACGGGATAAACAAAGCGAGGTGAAACCGTTTCAATCCACGCTCCTGTGCAAGGAGCGACTGAATGCGATCCCCGCTTGATTGTGGCGGTTTATGTTTCAATCCACGCTCCTGTGCAAGGAGCGACGGCTTTGGACGGGTGCTGCCGCATTACTACCCCGTTTCAATCCACGCTCCTGTGCAAGGAGCGACAGTACCCCCTTCAAACCCTTGCCACGCTTGACCTCCCAAGCCAGTTTCCGCGAACCGGCAAATTTTCAGTGATTTTGAAAGCGATTTTCAGCGCGAAATCCTGTTTCTCCGCGTGGTTACTGGGCCGCGAACCGCCTAGGGAATTCATGGGAGCTTCCGGTTCGCGGGAAAGAGATCATTATAATATTAGCCAGAAACATTTGATCTCCTTTTGCTTCGTTTCACTTTATTGGCATTCCTTTTCTCAGGACGCTGTAAAATTATTTGTGTAAACCTCCGATAACAACAATAAGAAACGGGAGGAACACAAATGGGAATCTTAAGCAGCGAACAAATCAGAGGATTAATTAAAGAACATAACTTAAAAGACGCAA
>JAEYPR010000031.1 GCA_023410535.1 Bacillota bacterium
TTGCGTCTTTTAAGTTATGTTCTTTAATTAATCCTCTGATTTGTTCGCTGCTTAAGATTCCCATTTGTGTTCCTCCCGTTTCTTATTGTTGTTATCGGAGGTTTACACAAATAATTTTACAGCGTCCAAAAGTCATCCGTCACAGTATAACTTGACACCGCCGTTGACGCCTTGACCTCACCCCCGCTGCGCCTCCCCTCTCCGACGTTGCTTTTTCTGCAAGCAAATCAGCGGCGAGGGGTGAGGTCAAGCGTAGCCAAACCCAAACAAAAAAGCTTGCCGAAACTTCCAGCAAGCTCACTACCTAGAAAATACGCTGAATGCGCTTCTGTCCACCCAGACCTGAAGGTCAGGGCTAAGTTGAAAACCGGTCTCAAGCCCTTCCGGGCTGGGTTGTGCTTCGAAGTCTGGCCGAGCCCTGGAGGGGCTTTCGAATGGTTTTGTATACCTAGCCCTGTCGTTCACGGCTGGGCGGAGATTGACACCCCCATTTTCATCCTTTCGCTTGCCCCGGCGCGCCGGGGTGGACGACTACTTAGAAATAGACGTTGATGTTTCGTTAGTCCGTTAATTCCGGATCCTGGATCTTGGTTTTTAGTTTTTCCGAACAAAGGATCATGGCACCCCCTCTCTGCGCGGTCGGAGGGAGGGGGGTGAGTCGCGCCGAAACGCTCAATCAATCCCCGGATCCTCCCATAAAACGGGACGATGGTGCCGGGCCGAATAATAGATCGCTTTGACAAGCTTGAGTGCGGTAAAGGCGGCCCGGCCTCCCAGGGCGAACGGCTCACCGGTTTGTAAGCACCGGTAAAAATCAGCGATTAAGGCCGCATGGCTGCAGCCCCAGTAAGCTTTGGCGCCGGTCCGGACATTTTGTTCCGCAAATTGTTCAACCCCGCCGTTCCGGTCGACGACCGTCAGGTCTCCGGCCAACTTCAGGGTTTGATGTTTACATTCGAGCTCAAGCTCCACCGGATCATTTTCCACATTGCAAACCGTAGCGAAAAATTCGGCCGTCACTCCGTTGGTAAAGGTCAAAAAGGCTTGGGCGGTATCTTCCACTTCAATCACGCCTTTCAAACCATTCGTGGCGGTGGCCCCTTCGATGCGATACAGTTCGCCGACAAACCATTGGAGCAGATCCAAGGTATGAATGGCTTGATTAATTAAAACGCCGCCGCCCTCGGTGGCCCAAGCGCCCCGCCACCCGCTATTGCGGTAATAATCGGCATCGCGGTGCCATTGTAGCTTGGCGCGGGCGTGACGGACCGCGCCGGCTTGTCCGGAGTCCAGTAACGTCTTGATCCGCAGCGATGTGCTATTGTAACGATTTTGAAAACAGACGCCGAGCTGCTTCCCGGATTCATCGGCGACTCGGGTCAACTCCGCCGCATCGGCCAGTGAAATCGCCATCGGTTTCTCCAACACAACGTGTTTACCCGATCGCAACGCTTGCTTGGCCATTTCCGCATGTAAATAATGCGGAGTACAGATATGAACGACATCGATCTGCGGATCCTGTAACATTTGGCGATAATCGGTGTAATAGCGACAATCATATTGTCCGGCGGCGGCAACCGCCTTTTGCCAATCGTTATCCACCACTGCCGCCAAAGACGCCTCCGGCGTTTCTTGGACTGCAGCCGCATGGATGCCGCAAATTGTTCCGCAGCCGATAATAGCAGTCTGAAAACCACCCATCAGCGACACCTCTTTAGGCAATATCTAAAAATCAGCGATTCATTACAAAAGGCAGCCAAGGAATTAGGCAAATTCCCTCATCTCATTGTAAACTTACTTTCATCGATTGAAAAGGCGTAAAAATTTTTCCCCTTAACTTTTAATTAAAATAAATCTAAACTATTGTTAATAAGGATTCAATAAATTGCCGAATCAATCATTGTCGTTTGAATCCAACGAAATAACGCAAATATTCTAAGGGGTGAAAGTAATGAAAAAAAGAGCGATCTTCATCGGGTTCTTCGTATTATTGCTAAGCGGCGGATTGGGGCTTTGGGCCGCCAAAACCGCCGGAATCTATCCACTGCCTGCCAATAAAGGATTGATCTACTGGACCCGTCTCGATACCAGCGTGGCGCAATTATATAAAAACCGGGCCGATACGCCGCTATATAAAGAAATGGAAAAACGCACCGGTGTTAAAGTGAAATTTGTCCACCCGGTTGCCGGTAATGAAGCGGAACAGTTTAATATCATGATCGCCTCCCGGGTGCTTCCGGATATCATCGAATATTGTTGGTCAACCATTCCCGGCGGCATGGAGAAAGCGGTTGAGGACGGATATGTGCAGCCGTTGAACAGTCTAATCAATAAAAGCGCCCCGAACCTCAAAAAATTGTTCAGTTCCGATAAACAAGTGGCGCTGGAATCAAAGACCGACACCGGCAAAGTGACCTTCTTTCCCTTTGTCCAAGCGGAGATGGCCCAAGTTTTTCAGGGCGCGTTTTTGCGGAACGATTGGCTGAAGGAATTGGGCTTAGCGGCTCCAACCACGATTGATGAATGGTATAATGTCTTGAAAGAATTTAAGGTGAAGAAAAAATGCGATGCCCCGTTATCTTTCCGTTATCTCACTTTATTGAGCAGCAACACGTTTGTCGGCGCTTACGGCACCAGCATGGATTTTTATATCAATAAAGGCAAAGTTGTTTACGGACCGGTCCAGCCGCGTTTCAAAGAGTTTCTGATCACCATGCGCAAGTGGTATGCGGAGAAATTACTCGATAATGATTTCGCTTCCATCGACGCCAAAACGCTCGACGCCAAAATGGCGAGCGGAAAAGCGGGAGCAACGATCGGTAATGCCGGAAGCGGCATTGGACGTTATTACGACGCGGTTGAAAAAACCAATCCCAAGTATGATCTGATCCCGGTCCCCTACCCGTCATTAAAGAAAGGCGAAATTGCCGAGTTTGGGCAACGGGTACTGAAAGTACCCGCATTAGCTTACGGAAACGCCGCAATTACCACGACTTGCAGCAATAAAGAATTAGCCGTTCGCTATCTTGATTACGGTTACTCTCCGGAAGGGCACCTGCTGATGAATTTCGGGATCGAAAATGTCAGTTACCAACTGGATAACGGCTATCCCGCCTACACCAACCTTATCCGCAAGAATCCCGATGGTTTAGGATTTGGACAGGCGCTAGCGAAATACGCCCGCGCGATAGCCGATGGTCCTTTCGTTCAAGATAACCGCTATCAGGAACAATATATGGAACGCCCGCAGCAAAAAGAGGCTTTAAAGATCTGGGCCAAGACCAATGCGGCCAGCCATCTGATGCCGAACCTGACCCCGCTACCGGAAGAAAGCGATAAATTAGCCAAAATCGTCAACGAATTAAACGCCTACCGCGACGAAATGGTTTTGAAATTTATCATGGGTATCGAACCGATTAATAATTACGACCAATTTGTCAATACGTTAAAATCGATGGGTGTCGAGCAAGCGGTTAAGATCTATCAAGACGCCTTAAAACGCTACCGTTCCCGCTAAATTACGTACATCAAGAAACGAAAGCAACGCCTTTTCCGGCGTTGCTTTCGTTTTTAAAGCCAATCAAATCGTTTGCGGCAGGAAACCAACCTGGCTACGAGGTCAATGTATGCAAGACATCGATTATTTTCAACTGTTTTAATTGAGTCAGCAATTCCCGAATGCTTTTTTGTTCGCATTTCTTCAGGATACTGCTAATCTGCTTTTTAATAGTGCTTGACTCCACGCAACGGATCTCCGACAGCTGGCGTTTATTCTTCCCTTGAGCGAGTAATAGTAAAATCTCCATTTCGCTCGGCGTGAGCGTTGAAATCAGTTTAACCATGTAAAGCAACTGTTCTTCGCGGATTTTAAACTTTTGAAATTCACTACGAATTTTATCAGCGATCATCGGCCGGATGGGGGAACGGTTTTGGTAAGCGTCGCGAATCGCTTCCAAAATTTCGGCCTCGGGAGCGGTTTTGATCACATAATCGACAATCCCGGTTTGAAAAGCGGCACAAACAATATTGTCATCTTGATGGACGGTCAAAATAATGATTTTAATCTCCGGAAAACGCTGATTAATCAGATGAGACGCCGTAATCCCGGCGTATTTGTTTTCCATCTCGATATCCATTAAAATGATATCGGGGCGATACGTTTCAGCGGATTGAACCGCTGCGGCGCCACTCGTCGCCGCGGCGACTAAAGTAATGTCGGCGGCCGCGCCGATAGCCCGTTCAATACTGCGGCGGCAAGATTCCAAATCGTCAACCAGCAATACCCGAATTGCGTCCATCCGATCTCCTCTCCCCAATCCGTAGAAAA
Organism: Bacillota bacterium; assembly: GCA_023410535.1. GTDB lineage: Bacteria > Bacillota > UBA4882 > UBA8346 > UBA8346 > JAEYPR01. The sequence goes on from JAEYPR010000031.1 coordinate 4,328, forward strand.
AATGGCTTCGAAATCCAACTGCGATCCTTTTGGCCTTTAAAAGGACTACAAAGCAATCGCAGGCAACATAATTTCAAACGACGCCCCTTGACCGGGCGCGCTCTTCACTTCGATTTTCCCGTCATGGCCGGTGATAATCTTATGACAATACGATAAACCGATTCCCCAATTGGTTTTGCTATTTTTAGTGCTGATAAACGGGGTAAATATTTGATCAATCATGTCCTCGGAAATGCCCGGTCCATTATCGGAAATCGTAATTACAGCCCAATGGGCTTGTTTCGAAAGGCAGATTTCGATGTGGCCGTCCCCCCGTTCCCCGATCGCTTCTTGAGCGTTACGGATGATGTTAAAGAGCACCTCGCTAAAATGAAGTTCATCGATGTACGCCCGGAGCGTTTCGGCCGAATTATAGATGGAAATTGGGATATTTGACACCGTTTTGCAACGCGTCACGGTATTTTCCAGTGAATTTTTCAGTTCCAGCGGTTTTAACGAGAGCGAGATATTTTTCAACTTTTGGGTCCGTTCCATACTGTGCAAGGATTCGGCGCAATAGCCGAGGATTAAATCAAGACTGCGCCGCATTTCGGGTTCATCCGGACAGCATTTGGTCAGATACTTCGCCTCGGCTTGGATGGCGACAATATAGTTCTTGATAGAATGGGAGAACGTTTTTACTCCCAGGTTGGCAGTGTTGATACTGCGATTAATCAGCACATCGCGGGTTCGTCTATAGCTTTCAATGGCATTATATTTAAAGATTAACACTACCATAAAGGCAAAAAACAGATCAACAATGAACGAGAAAAAATTAAGAAATAAGGCGGGGCGCTGAATATCCGGGATCACATAATTATAAAACCCTTTAACCGCCGTAGGCTGCAACATCAACTTGGGAAACCACCATGAAAAAATGATCGAAAAAATGATCATCACCGGAATTAAGCAAAGAATATTGAGTAATGTATAGTTTTTAAAAAATCGAATGTTGGGATAATCGAAATAATACCAAAAAAGAATTCCAAAAGCGCTGAGAATGTAACCGAAATTAATCACCCGGAATACTTCGTTGATTCCCGAGATCTGATCAAAGAGCATCATCGTTTGCGGTTCGAACGTCAGCCAATTGTCGAGGATTCGAAAAATTTGCGGCTGATTGAATAGGAATTCAACCAAAGGGGGGATTGCCGTCCCCAGATACAGTAATAAATCGTTCCGTGAAAACGCGGCGTGACGAGTGAAAGCAATGGCAAATCCCAACAGCGAGTAGATACATAAACAAACGCCGAAATTCAGGAGATCAATCAGCAGGTCAATATTGATCGACGCTAAAGCATGTCTCCAATAAATCGGCGGAATTCCCAAGAATTTATCAATAATGCTATAGTAGTAATTCACTTTGTTGACATAAAGCAGGAGCGCTACGGCAGCCAACAGCCAACCGACAATGATCCCGACTAAAAACCGAGTGGATAAACTACTTAAATTCTTATAAGTTAATGTAAATGCAATCACTAAAATTGCCAAAGCCATAATGAACATCGAATCACCCCGACAATATGGCTTAATTCTTCCCTCGGCGGCAAATCAGGCTGTATCCATAATGAATTATACCATAGAACGGGCGCCGGTGATGTATTTATACGGACTGAAAAAGGGCTGTTGCAAATAAACTTGCAGGTCCATTTGCAACAGCCCCTTTATGATCGCTATATCTCAATACGCCCTCAATATTCAATCCCTTCCCTGGCGCCGATCCCGCGCTCAAAGGGATGTTTCACCGCTTGAATCTCGGAAACGTAATCGGCCAGCTCGAGCAGTTCCGCCGGAGCGCGCCGCCCCGTCAAGACCACTTCCATGGCGGCCGGTTTTTCCCGTAACCAAGCGACCACCGCTGCGAGCGGCAGCAACCCCGTGGCGATCGCCGCCATCACCTCGTCCAAAATCAACAGCTCGCAAGCGCCGTCCGCCGCGAGCGTTTGAGCCGAATTCCACAGTTCGTTCACGGTCGCCGCCGCAGCCGCCCGTTCGACGGGATTGAGATCTTTAACAAATTTGGTCAGTTCCGGATGACGCCGGATTTGATATCCCGCGCCCAACTGCCGGAGTACGGCCAATTCCCCGGTTTCGCGGCCCTTCAGAAATTGAATCAGCGCCACCCGCCGGCCCCGGCCGTACGCCCGGAGACTCAAGCCCAACGCCGCCGTGGTTTTTCCCTTGCCGTCGCCGGTATAAATGTGAATCAGTCCCCGCATCGAAACCGCGCTCCTTCCGCTTCCACCGCGCCCGTCGCGCCCAAAATTTCGGCCAACCGCCGCAGCAAGATCCGGTTGCTCGCCCGGTCGCGGACGGCGACCCGGAAAAACCGTTCGTTTAAACCCTGAAAATTGGCGGCAGCCCGGATTAAAATGCCCCGAGCCGCCAGCCGTTGCTGTAAGACTGCAACCGTCATCCCCGCCCAAAGCTCCACTAAGATAAAGTTGGTCCACGGTTCAAACACCCGCAGGCCCGGCAATGTCCGCAAGGATTGGGCCAGCCATTTCGGCTCCGAACGGAGCCAGTCCTGCGTCTGTTGCAAATAGCCTTCCGCCCGGGGCAGGAAATCGGCGACCGCGTCGGCCAACAGATTGACCGACCAGGGCAATTGCGCCCGGCGCAACGCGGCGATCAACTCCGGCCGGCCCAACCCGTATCCCACCCGTAACCCGGGAATGGCGAAAATTTTCGTGAAAGCCCGGATCAGAAACAATTGCGGAAACTCGTCCAACAACGGGACCAGGGAATTGGCGTTGCCGCCCACCGTCAATTCGATAAACGCCTCGTCGACGACGAAGGCCGCCCCGGCCGCTTGGGTAAGAACGGCCAACTGACGCAGTTGCGCCAGGGGCAACAACGTGGCGGTTGGATTGTTCGGGTTGCAAAGCATCAGGCAATCCATCCCGTTAAGCGCCGCGCTAAGCCGCGCCAAATCCACTTGAAACCCGTCCGCCGGATCCAGCGTGAAATAGGTCACCGCCGCGCCCGCCGCCATTGCCGCCGGTTGATACTCCGAAAACGTCGGGGCGACGATCAAAACCCGCCGGGGTCGCAAGACCCGGAACACCAGATAAATGATTTCCGCCGCGCCGTTGCCGGCGATAATCCCTGCCTCCGGCGTCTGCAAATACCGGGCGATACCGGCGCGCAGCTTGCGCTGGTCCGGGTCCGGATAATCGCCGAGCCGCTCCAGCCGTTCCCGCAGATAACCTTTTAAACTTTCCGGCGTGCCCAACGGATTGATATTGGCGCTGAAATCCAACAAATTCTCCCGTTGGCAACCCCATTCCGCTTCCGCCTGATACACGTTGCCGCCATGCCCGTCCATTACAAGATCCCCTCAAAATACAAAATTAACAGTCCTAGCCCCAATCCCATTCCTAGCAGCGAAGTCACGTAAAGCAACTTCACGGTCGCGCCGATATCCCCGGCCTCCAACGGTTTCAACGGGTCGCCCAAGGTCGGTTTGGCGACGATCCGGCCAAAATAGACGTTGGCGCCGCCCAGTTGAATTCCTAACGCGCCGGCGACCGCCGCCTCGGGATAGGCGCAATTAGGGCTGTCGTGACGGCGGCGATCCCGGAGCATCGTCCGGAAGCTTTGCCGCGAATCAAACCCCAGCAGTCCGGCGGCGCACGGAATCAACAGTCCGGTCAACCGAGCCGGGAGAAAATTGGCGATATCGTCCAGTTTGGCGGAAGCCCAGCCAAAATATTGATACCGTTCGTTTTTATAACCCACCATCGAATCCAACGTGCTAACCGCCTTAAAGGCGTAAACTAACGGCGCCGCCACTCCGAAACACCCGCCGAGCACCGCGTAGCACAGCGGCGCAATCACTCCGTCCACCGTATTCTCGGCCGTCGTCTCCACCACCGCCCGGATCACTTCCGGCTCCGTCAAGTTCGTCGTCTCCCTGCCGACCAGCATGCCTAATTGTCGCCGGGCGGCGGTTAAGTCCAGTCCGGCTAACGCCCGCCGTATCTTGACCGCCTCCACCGCTAAGCAACGGGTAGCCAACGCCGTGTAGATCAAATAAATATTCAGCAGATGATACCCCGCCGCGCCGCCCAACCAAAACGCCAGCCGCAACATCAGCCAAACCGCGCCAAAGCTCACCGCCGTGGTGACCCCGGCCAAAATAATTCCCGCCCAGCGTTCCCGGGCCGGACGCGTCTTGGCGCGACCGCTCCCGGTCCAACAGCGCAGGATTCGTTCCAGCCCATGGATCCAAGCGCCGATCAACCGGACCGGATGATACAACCAGTGCGGATCGCCGATTAGTAAATCCAGCAAATAAGCGCAGATCAGATCGATCACGATCGTCACGTCACGACCCCCAGTTTTCCATGATCCGGTAAATCCGCCCGAGATCGAGGTTTTGCCGGAGTTGCTCCGCCAACAGATCGTATTGACTCTCTTTAAAACTGCGGTAATCGGTTGGCGTCCCCGCCAAGGGATCCAGTCCTTTGCGGGACCGGATATTATTGATCAGCCCCGCCGTGAACCGGACATTGTCAAACAAACCGTGCAGATAACTGCCGAAAACGCTACCCTGGACGTTGCAGACCCCACCGTTGACCCCGTTGTTTTCGTTCCCAAAGGGCTGCTCCAGTTCGATCAAAGGAACCGTCCCTTCATGACAGGTCGTGACGCCGAGATGAATCTCATACCCGGTCAGGACGAGTCCGCCCAACCCGGCAAACAGTCCCTGATCATGGAGGAGCTTGCCCGTGATTTGGACGGTCCGCTTCTCCCGCTCCAACACGGTGTCGATATTCAGCAACCCCATCCCGGTGCTCTGCGCCAGTTCGCTTTCCATCCGGTAGGGATCGGCAATGGTCTTCCCCAGCATCTGAAAACCGCCGCAAATCCCGGCAATAATCGCCCCGCGCCGGTGCTGGCGGATCATGGCGTTCTCCAAACCCGAACGGCGAAGGTACGCCAGATCTTCCAAGGTATTTTTGGTGCCCGGCAAAATGATCAGATCCGGTTCGCCAAGGCTCGCCGCCGTTTCCACATAGCGGAGACTGACATCCTCAAGGTTCTCCAAAACGTTAAAATCGGTAAAGTTTGATAAACGGGGCAATTTAACGACAGCGATGTCCACACCGGCGGTTTGGGATTGCTGCCGGGTGAAGCGTTCGGTCAGACTGTCCTCATCCTCGATATTGAGCTTCAGATAGGGCACCACTCCAAGCACCGGACGTTTGACGATCTCTTCCAGCATCACGATTCCCGGTTGCAGGATACTCCGGTCGCCCCGGAATTTATTGATGATCACCCCTTGCACCCGTTCCCGCTCACTCTCGGTCAGCAACAGCATTGTGCCGGCGAGCGCGGCGAAGACCCCGCCCCGGTCGATATCGCCCACCAGCAATACCGGCGCGTCCGCCAACTCGGCCATACCCATATTGACGATATCCTTGTCCCGGAGATTGATCTCCGCCGGACTGCCGGCCCCTTCGATCACTACGATCTCGTTGGCGGCGGCCAAGGCGTCATAATGCTCCTTAACCAGACCGGCCAATTGCGGTTTGAATTCATGGTATTCCACGGCCGACATATTGCCGTAAACCTTGCCGCCCACGATCACCTGGGCGTTCCGGTCGGTGGTCGGTTTCAACAACACCGGATTCATCCGGACGTCGGGCGGCAATCCCGCCGCTTCCGCCTGCACCACTTGCGCCCGTCCCATCTCCAGGCCGTCCGCGGTGATAAATGAGTTCAGCGCCATATTTTGCGATTTAAACGGCGCGACCTTGAAGCCGTCTTGCCGGAAGATGCGGCAAAGCCCGGCGGTGATCAGACTTTTACCGACCGCCGAAGCCACGCCTTGGATCATAATACGTTTGGTCCGCGTCATCAACAACTCCCTTTCCCGTAGGCCGCGCAACGGCGCAGCCAGTTTTCAGCCAAAGACGGATTGGCCTCAAAGTGGAGATGGGGGTAAGCCGCCAGCACATTTTGATACGTCAACCCGCCAGACCAACAACTGGCCGCGCCATCCGCCCGCTCTTTGGTTACCCGGTAGGCTTGGTCCCCCGCCAGTTGTCCCGTTAGACCGGTGATTTCCGAATAATGAAATTCATGGGCGCGGATGCGTTGCCCGGCCGGTCCCAAAAGCGTGTCGCGAATCGTTTCAACTTCCACGTACCCGAAATGCTGCAATGAACCGGTGATTCGACCGGCCACCGGAAAAACGGCGCACATTTCATGGGTCGCCCCTTGCTGATCGGTCAGATTGCGACAGAGGTAAAGCAGTCCGCCGCATTCGGCGTAAACCGGCATTCCCCGCTCAGCCGCCCGCCGTACGTTTTCCCGCATCGACCGGTTGGCGGAGAGCGTTGCGGCAAAAACCTCCGGATAGCCGCCGCCGAAATAAAGGCCGTCGAGTCCCTCCGGCAGTTGACCGTCACTTAACGGGCTAAAAAAGATCAATTCCGCTCCGAGCTGTCGCAACAGCGCAAAATTATCATGATAATAAAAGTTAAACGCCGCATCCTGAGCGACACCCAACCGCACCCGGCCAAGCGCCCGCCGGTCGCTCCGCGGCGCGTCAAGCGGTCCGGCGCCGCTGGCCAACGCGACGAGGGCTTCCAGATCGATCGTGTCGGCCAATATCCCGGTCAAATGCCCGAGTTTCTCCGTCAAACCGTCGATTTCCGCCTGGGGAATCAACCCCAAATGCCGACTGGGCAAGGTTATTTCCGGCAAATAAGGTAGATAACCCAGGACGTTTACGCCGTTTTCCGTTTCAATGATCCGTTTGAGCAATAAAAAGTGGCTCTTGCTCTTTAGCTGGTTGAGAATGACCCCTTGAATCGGCAGCCCCGGAATAAATTGCTGAAACCCCCGGATCAAGGCGGCGACACTCAACGACATTCCCGCCGCGTTGACCACCAACACAATCGGCGTTTGCAGGATCTGGGCCATCTGGGCGGTACTGCCCTGGAGGGAAACGCCGCGTTGCCCGTCAAACAGTCCCATCACTCCCTCGATGACCGCCAGATCGGCGTCAGCGGCCCGCGCCGCAAACAGCCGCCGCAACGTCGCTTCATCCAGCAACCAGGAGTCCAAATTGGCGGACGGCCTGCCGGTAACATATTGATGAAACATCGGGTCGATAAAGTCCGGACCCACTTTAAAAGGCTGCACCGTCAGCCCCCGGCGCCGCAACAAAGAGAGCAATCCCATTGTCAGCGTCGTTTTCCCGCAACCGCTCCCGGTTCCGGCAAGGATCAACCTGGCCATCCTCATCCGCCGTCGCCCCCTTTCATTGATGGAAGTCGCCGTACGATCAGCGGCCCAATTCGGCAAAACTGTCCCACACTGCCGCGATGGTCCGATCCAAGTCGGCGTCGCTATGGGCGGCCGATAAAAACAGCGCTTCAAATTGGGACGGCGGCAGATAAATCCCCTTGTCCAACATTAATTTGAAATAACGGGCGAACATTGCCGTATCCGCCCGGAGTGCCGTTTCATAATTCACGACCCGGTCCGCGGTAAAGAAGGGGCTAAGCAAGGAACCGACCCGGTTAACCGTCAAGGCCAGGCCATAGCGCGCGGCGGCCTCGACATACGCTTGCTCCAGCCGTTGGGCTTTCGCATCCAGCTCCCGGTAGACGCCGGAATTGGTTTGCAACTGCCGCAAAGTGGCGATTCCGGCCGCCATCGCCACGGGATTGCCCGATAAGGTTCCGGCTTGATAGACCGGGCCCAACGGCGCCACCAAGTTCATGATCGCTTTTTTGCCGCCGTACGCTCCTACCGGCATGCCGCCGCCGATGATCTTGCCCAAAGTGGTCAGATCGGGCGTAACGCCGTAATAGCCTTGCGCTCCGCCATAGGAAACCCGGAACCCGGTGATCACCTCGTCAAAAATGAGCACAACACCGTGTGCTTCGGTTAAACGTCGCAACAATTGCAAAAATTCCGGTTGCGGTTCAACCAGCCCCATGTTTCCGGCCACCGGCTCCACAATCACCGCCGCCAGCTCCGGACCGATCTTCCGGAACAGATCCGTCAAATAATCCCCGTCATTATAAGGCGCCATAATCGTGGCGGCGACAAAATCCGCCGGTACCCCGGCGCTATCGGGCGTCCCCAAAGTCAACAAACCCGAACCGGCCTTCACTAACAATGGATCGCTATGCCCGTGATAGCAGCCGGTGAATTTGACGATCTTCGACCGGCCGGTGTAGCCTCGGGCCAATCGGAGCGCGCTCATCACCGCTTCCGTCCCGGAATTGACCATGCGCACCATTTCCACCGAAGGCAACGCCGCGCTGATCATTTCCGCCAGGATCACCTCCCGCTCGGTGGGAGCGCCAAAACTGGTTCCGTCCTGAGCCGCTTCGGCAATCGCCGCGATCACTTCGGGATGGGTATGACCCAAAATCAACGGACCCCACGAACAAACATAATCCAGATACTCATGCCCATCGACATCAGTGATCCGGCTACCCTGGGCTTTTTTGATAAAAAGCGGTTCCAACCCCACGCTGCGAAAAGCTCTGACCGGGCTGTTCACCCCACCCGGAATCACGCGGCCGGCAGCGGCGAATAATTGGTGGGAAAGCGGATTATTCATGGCGCAACCACCCCGCAATCGCCTTGGCGAAATAGGTGATGATGATCTTGGCGCCGGCCCGCTTGATCGCCGTGACCGTCTCCATCACCACGCCCGGTTCGTCGATCCAGCCTTGCGCGGCGGCCGCTTTGATCATCGCATACTCGCCGCTGACATTGTAGGCGGCCACCGGAACCTGAACTCGCGTGCTGATCGCCCGGATCACATCCAAATAAGCCAAAGCCGGCTTAACCATCACCATATCCGCGCCTTCGGCCAAGTCCAACTCCACCTCTTTCACCGCTTCCCGGAGATTGGCATAATCCATCTGATAGGTTTTGCGATCGCCGAAGAGCGGCCGGGATTGGGCCGCCTCCCGGAACGGGCCGTAAAATGACGAGGCATATTTGGCGCTATAAGCGAGCAACGCCGTGTCGACATAGCCGTGTTCGTCAAGGGTCCGGCGAATCGCGCCGATCCGTCCGTCCATCATGTCCGAAGGCGCGATGATATCGGCGCCGGACTGCGCATAGCTAAGCGCGGTCGCGCTTAAGAGCGGTAAGGTCGCATCGTTTAAGACCCGTCCGTCTTGGATCAAGCCGCAATGGCCATGCGACGTATATTCGCATAAACAAACATCGGCAATGAACAACAAGTGCGGAAAACGCTCTTTACCCAACCGTAAGGCCTGTTGAATAATTCCGTCAGGATGGTAGGCCTCCGACCCCGTTTCATCTTTGTGTTCCGGAATCCCGAAGAGTAAAACCGCCGGGATCTCCAGCGCGGCGACTTCCTCCAGTTCCTTTAGGTAGTCTGGCAATGATAAATTATAAATTCCCGGCATTGACGGGATTTCCCGTTTTTGGGCCAGTCCCTCGGCAACAAACAACGGATACACCAAATCCGAAGTTTGCACCGTCGTTTCCCTTACCAAACTGCGCATTGCCGGACTGGTCCGCAGCCGGCGCGGTCGTATTGTCATAATTAAACCTTCTTTCCGTATCCATGTTGTTATTCCAACCCGGTTCCCGGGTTTTATTGATTGACCAGTTCCAATATTGTAGCGATCAAACCTTCCACGGTATGGGTTTCAGCCGTGGCAGCGACTTTGAGACCCATTTCCAACGCAGTTTGAGTTGTCACCGGACCGATCGCAACGACTTTACTACGTTCCAGCCAGGCGGGGCGCGTTCCCCCGAGCAAATTCAGAAAATGGCGCACCGTTGACGAACTCGTGAATGTTATAATATCAAACCCGTCTTTTGGTAAATTGGCGCGGAATGCCACCGCCGCGTTCTCATCCGCCACTGTTTGATAGGCCGCAACCGCCGCACAGGCGATTCCCGCCGCCGTCAATCCCTGGACCAATTCTTCCGAAGCCTGCTTAGCCCGGATCAATAACACCCGGTCCGCACCATTCAACCTTGCAAGCATCGCGCCAAGCAAAGCGGTCGCAGTATATTCAGAAGGAATGAGATCGGCTTTAAAACCATACTGCCATAAGGCTTGAGCGGTCGCCGCTCCATTGACGGCAAATTTCAGCCCCGCCAGTTGACGCCGGTCGACCTGTTCTTCCTGTAACAACCGGAAGAAATAATCCACCCCGTTGGCGCTGGTGAAGACCACCCAGGAGAACTCCGCCAACCGCGCCGCGGCATTCCGGAACTCCGTTTGGTCCGCCCCGTCGGCAGCGACCACCTTGATCATCGGATACTCCAGCGCTATCCCGCCCAATTCTTCAATCAAGCGGACGAGTTTGGACGCTTGTTCCCGGGCCCGGGTGACCAAAATTCGTTTTCCGGCCAACGGACCGTGGGGAAACCAGTTCAATTTCTCCCGCAAGGCAACCACTGGACCAATGACAATCACTGCCGGTGAACCGATTCCCGCCTTCGCCGCCGTTTCGGCCAGTTCCGCCAATGGCGCGACGAGCACTCTTTGCGCGACGCTTGTCCCGTTTTGGATAATCGCCGCGGGAGTCGCCGGCGCCTTGCCATGGCGGATCAAGTTGGCGGTAATGGCCGCCAGGTTGCCGACACCCATCAAAAAAATTAACGTCCCATCCAAAACGGCCAGTTGTTCGTAATTCAACTGCCCGTCGGTCTTGTCCGGATCTTCGTGACCAGTGATCACGTGGAATGAAGAGCAATAATCGCGGTGCGTCACCGGAATGCCGGCGTAAGCCGGCACCGCCACCGCCGACGAGATGCCCGGCACAATTTGAAACGCGATCCCCCGCTCGACTAACGCTTCCGCTTCCTCGCCGCCCCGCCCGAAAACAAAGGGATCGCCCCCTTTCACCCGGGCCACCCGTTTGCCGGTCAGCGCTTTTTCGATTAAGATCGCATTGATCTGCGCTTGCGTCGCCCAGTGACAACCCGGCCCCTTGCCGACATAGATCAGTTCCGCATCGGGATTAGCGTATTGTAAAATCGCTTCCCCGAGGAGCCGGTCGTAGACGATCACCTCGGCCTGGGCCAAACACTCCACGGCTTTCACGGTCATCAGTTTTTTATCGCCCGGGCCGGCTCCGATCAGTTGGACCACTCCGTTTCCCATCAACGCACTCCTCCGCTTCGGGCTAGAATTTGTTCGGCAAGCCGTTCTCCCAAGGCTTTCCCCTGGGCGACGGGGCCTGCCACCGTTTCCCGGTAGATTTCCGGTCGATCATTCGCCGCCAGCATTCCGGTAATTTTCAAACAGTCGCCATCGGTCGCCGCATGCGCGCCCATCGGAACACTGCAACCGCCGTTTAAGCGGATCAAAAAACCGCGTTCCGCTCCGGCGCATACCGCCCCGTGCTCACAATGCACGACTTCTTTGAGAAAATCAGCATCGTCGTCCCGCCGGGTTTCGATCGCCAAAAATCCCTGGCATACCGCGGGGATCATCTCTTCCACCGTAAAATACTGCGTGATCCGGTCTTGCAGTCCCAGCCGTTTCAATCCGGCAGCGGCCAGGATTATGGCATCATACTGACGTTGCGCCAATTTGTCGAGACGGGTGACGATATTGCCCCGTAATAACCGGATCGTCAGATCCGGCCGCAGCGCCAAGAGCTGTTTGCTCCGGCGCAAGCTGCTGGTGCCCACCACCGCTCCCGCCGGCAATTCGGCGAGGGTTGCTCCGGCGCGACTCACCAACGCGTCGCGCGGATCCTCCCGTTCGGAAATGGCGGCGATCGTCAGTCCCGGAGCGATTTGGACGGGCAGATCTTTCATACTGTGCACCGCCAGGTCGATTGTCCCCTGCAGTAAAGCCAATTCAATCTCTTTGATAAACAGCCCTTTGCCGCCAACTTGATCCAAAGCCCGATCCAGGATCAGATCACCGCTGGTTTTGATGGTCACCATCTCCAACTCCAAATCGGGATAGCGCTCACGAACTTTATCAATAACGATCCGGGTTTGGGCAATCGCCAAACGGCTTTCCCGGGTGCCGATTTTAAGCTTCCGCATCACGTTTTTCTCCGTAAATTTTTTCAAGGACTGCCCGGGGATCGTCGGCCGGGTCGTCAAGGATGGCCCTTCCGGCAACCCGTAAAAGCTGTCGGCGTTCATCCGGATCGGCAACTTCCCTCTGAATTTTGCGCCGGAACTCAGCCCAGGTTTCCAAAGCGGTTTCCTGCTTAAAAATTGGGAGCGACGCAATTTTCTCCCGCAATAACCGCGTGAGGGCGGGAAATCGACCCGAACTGGTCACCCCAACGACTAAAGCGTCATTTTTCACCACCGCCGGAAAAACAAACGTACATTTTTCCGGATCATCGGCGGAATTAACCCAGACGTTCATCCGCACGGCAGCTTCGTAAACCGCATCGTTTAACGCGGGATCGGAGGTAGCGGCGATCACCAAGAAAAAATCGCTTAAATCCCCGCTCTGATAAGATTTCTTCCAATAAGTCAACTTTCTCAGATCGTGGAGTTGCTGAATTTCGGGAACCACTGCAGCGCTAATCACGACAATTTCCGCCTCAAACTGAAGTAGGGTTTGAATTTTACGCCAAGCCACCTGCCCTCCGCCAATCACCAGACACCTTCGCTTTTTCAGATCGATATAGAATGGAAAATAAGCCATGATCAGTTCAGCTTCTCCTTAACCGCCCGCAGCACTTGTTCAACCGAATCCACCGTCCAACCATATTCCAGCTCCGGTCGCCGGATCATGATCACCGGGATCGCCAACTCCTCGGCCGCAGCCAGCTTCGCCTGATTGCCGCCGGCTTCCCCGCTTTCTTTGGTCACCAGCGCTTGCGCCTGACAATAGCGGAGCATGGCCAGATTCATTTCAACCGAAAACGGTCCTTTCATCCCAATGATCCGCGCGGCGGAAAATCCGAAGCGTTCGCATTTCGCGATGACCTCCTGCAGTGGTAATACCCGGATAAACAGGCGTTCCCGAAAATCGCCGATCTGACGGGTGAAAGGCTCCAGATGATTGCTGCCGATCGTCAATAGAATATTACCGGTCAGTTCTGCCGCTTTACGGGCCGCATCGTCAAAATCCCTCGCCCAAATCAGGTCCGCTCCCGCGCTATCAGTGGCTTCACGCTCAAACCGCAAGTATGAGGTCCCGCTCTCGCGACAAGCCGCCATCGCGTTTAAAGAGGCTGCTTTGGCAAAAGGATGCGATGCGTCAATCATCAAGTCCGGCTTGATGGCCCCGATCAACTGAACCATCTCCGCTTGATCCAATCGTCCCTGATGGATACGGAGCCCCGGATATTGCCGCAAATATTCGGTTCCCAGATCCGTGGTTACGGTCGCATGAAGCTGCACCGGTTCCGGCGCTAGTCGCTCAATGATGGTCCGGGCGTCGCTCGTGCCGGCGATCAACAAAATGACCAATGTCTTATTGTTCATCGAAGTACCCTCGCGGAGTGATCATCCGCCCCCGTTCAATATACGTGCGGGAATTGCCGATCATGACAATGCTGAACATGTCGATTGTCATCGCCGTCATCTGCTCCAACGTAGTCAGATCATGACTCTCACCGACCCGGCCCGCATGACGGACAATTCCCACCGGCGTCTTCCCGTCCCGATAGCCTCCGATAATCTCGGCCGCGACCGTAATTTGAGTCGTCCGTTGTTTACTTTTGGGATTATAAAGGCAGATTACGAAATCGGCGGCCGCGGCCGCGGCGATTCGCGCGGCAATCTGTTCCCATGGCGTCAACCGGTCACTCAGACTGATCACCGCAAAATCGTGCATCAACGGCGCGCCGAGAATCGCGGCGGCGGCGCTCGCCGCGGTCAATCCGGGAATAACTTCCACCGCCACAGCGGCTCCGGAACGATGCAGCACCTCCAGCATGATTCCAGCCATGCCGTAAATACCGCTGTCACCGCCGCTGACCAGCGCGACTGTCGCTCCGGTCAACGCTCGCGCCAACGCCGCTTCGCAACGTTCAACCTCCCGGGTCATCGTCGAAGCGAGGAACTGTTTGCCGGGGAATAAGTCTTTCACTAAATCGACATAAACTTGGTAGCCGATAATCCAATCACTGTTTTGTAATGCCTTGACCGCTCGCGGCGTCATATCTTCTTTGGCGCCAGGTCCGATTCCGACCACGTAGATCTTCATTGATTTCCTCCAAACGCATGGCTCTGTCCAAACATCGATAGTAGATACCGGCTTCGGCGCCCGAAGCGCTATCTTTGATCCGGTACACGCAACGATTCATTAATAAACCGGCGATACTTCGCATACCCCGGGCAATCTTCGCTTGCTCCTTGGGATCGCTTATATTAAGTTTCAACAAGGTCTGCTTGATCTTGACGGACACCTCTTCCCAGACCGTCGCCTCAATCTGTTGGATCAGCGGAAAAACTTGCCGCGATTGATACCATTTTTCAAACCCCGCCAGTTGTTCGTCAATGATCGTCTCCGCCTTCGCGATATCTAAAGCGTGGTGTTGCAATTCTTCCCGGCAAGCTTCCCCAAGACTGTCAATATTCAAGAGCCCAATCCCCGGAAGCGTGGCAATTTCTCGATCAATATCACGGGGAACCGCCAAGTCCATAAAGACCCGCTTTTTGGAAGTAATCAAAGCCGGCGCCAGCTCAGAGCAGGAAATTGCGTAATGGGGACTAGCGGTCATACTGAAAACCAAATCAGCCCCATCCATATATTGATACCGGCAGTCATAGGCTACCGGGGTTACTTGCGGTCGATTGCTGAAGATCGGTCGCACCTTACTCAAGTGCCGCGCTGCTATATAAATCTGAGCTACGCCCTGCTTTAGTAAGCTATCAACTGTTAAGACCCCCATCGCGCCCGAACCGATCACCAAAGCAGTCCGGCAGCAGGTAGAGCCATAAGTTGCCAACGCCTTCTCCACCGCGACCTTCGCTGCGGAGACCGGCCCTTTGGCGAGTTTGGTCTGGCTCTTAATCAGTTTGACGCCGGTAACGGCCTTTCGAAATAAAGTATTTAGAACTGCTTTACTGGTTCCCGCTGCCAGAGCGGTTTGATGGGCTTTTTTAACTTGACCTAAAATCTGATCTTCTCCCAACACCAGGGAGTCCAGGCCGCAAGCCACCCGAAACAGATGGCGCACGGCGGCTTTACCTTGATAGACGTAAAAATATTTTCGAAACTCGTTGCTATCGAGCTTTTTATAATGGCAAAGCTCATTTTCGAACTCCGTACCGTTAAATTGCTGTTCGGCCCCGTGATGATACAACTCGGTCCGGTTGCAGGTGGATAAAAGCGCCCATTCTCCCGCGGGATGGCGTTGTTTGAAGTACTCCAAAAAGTACTGCTGTTCTTCAAGATTGAAACTGAATCGTTCTCGCACTTCCAACGAGGCAGAACGAAAGTTGATTCCGATGACCGCAATATTCACAATTGAAACTCCCTTTCTTCCTCCGCCAAGGCGAGGGTGATTCCGGGATATACCATCTTGCCGCAGATCAGACGGGTATGGTCTCCCCCTGATAAAGCAGCGGCTTCCGCCACGTTTCCGACTCCGACCGTTTGCTTCACAAAAGGCGAACTCGCCAATTGTTCAGCGACGGGAAGCAACTCCGCCGCGGTAAACGTTTGAAACACGACGTAGTGCTCGGCACAATATTCGAGAATACCGGGTTCGGCGGCTTTGTGTTCAATCGAAACCATCTTTTTAAGCGCTAAAAAACTCTTGTGGTTTCTTTGGAAGAAATCCGTGATCGCATCGGCAATCGCCGCTTTCGATGTGCCTTTTTTGCATCCGATTCCCAAAATCAAATTTTGAGGGCGAATGAAAAGCACCTGGCGGGCAGCGGGTTGATTGGCGGTATCATTATCGACGACCACCGCCCAATCGACCGGCGCCGGCGTTTCGGAAGAATCGGCCAACCGAAGCTGCGGCGAGAGTTCCCCCCGCAACCGGTATGGCGTGTGTAACACGACAGTCCCGCCGTTCACCAAAACGGCGCTGACCGACTTCAACAGCGGGTCGTTCTCAATAACGCAGTCATTGTCACGGCTAAAAACATCAAAAGCGATCACCTGATTTACGTCGGTAGCCGTGGTGATCACGGCGCGTCCCCCAATCAGCGCGGCAACCCGCCGCGCCAATTGATTGGCACCGCCATAGTGACCGGATAAAAAACTGATTACATGTTCGCCTTTTTCATCAACGACTAGGATCGCCGGGTCATTTCTTTTGTCCGTTAAAAACCGGGCGACGCTCCGGACAACAATTCCACAAGCCATAATGAAAATAATTCCGTCATAATTCTCAAAAAGTTCTCCTACCAACGGCGTAAATTTGCCGGAAAACGGACGGACTGCGGTTTCGATCCCCTGCTTCCAACGGGCGTAATGATCGGCCGGCAACCGCTCAACGATCGTTTCGGCCAAAGCCGCTCCGTTTTTAGTTAAACTAACCACCGCCAGACGCATTCTTTTCCCCCTCCGCGCTATCCGTTCAGCCTTATTAAACTGGCGTAGCCCTCTGCATTAATCCTCACTTGCGTAATTCCGCAGTGATTAATCGCAAAGCGCCAGGCCGCTTCAGGCGGTAAACCCAATAAAACAGTCAGCATCATCCGAATGCAACCCGCATGACTCACCATGATATAACAGCCCTGCCGGGATGATTCAAGCAAGTTACGGAGGAACTCGTCGACCCGACCCTGAACCTGGCTTGGGCGCTCAGCGCCGGTTGTCGCATAGTCCGGATCGTTGAGCCACGTTTGACACTGGACCGGATACTTCGTCTGAATCTCGGCGAAGGTCAGGTCCTCCCAGATGCCAAAGTTCCTCTCTTTCAATGCTGCCGCGGGACGAATCTCCAAGTCCCGGTCGCGATTGATGATCGTTGCGGTGTCCAACGCCCGCCGCAACGGGCTACTGAAAATCGCGTCCGCTTTGACCGCGCGGAGTTTTTTCCGGAGCGCCTCCGCCTGACGCCAACCGGTTTCATTCAATTCAACGTCGGTCCAACCAAGATAAGCACCCTGACGGTTACGGTCGGTCTCGCCATGCCGGATTAGATATAGTTCGAGCATTCTTGCAGCCACTCCCTGAATTACTTTATGGCGAGATAAGCGATGAGCAGATAAAACGTTTGCGTCAATTCACAGACCGCTCCCAAGAGGTCGCCGGTGACGCCGCCGATCTTGCGCGCCAACCATTTCACAACCAGTAACGCGAAGACTACCGGCAATACGGCAAAACCGAGCCAGCGCCAGCCCAGGAAAACCAGGCTGATTCCGAGGTAAACCAGTGTCCCGCCGATCGCTTCAGGCAAACCGCAATAGTCAACGAACGATTTTGCCAAGCCGTCGGCACGGGCGTACTGTTCGATCCCGGCCGCCACCGGTAATACCATCCGGCCGGCTACCGGCATCATTAAAATAAACGGCGCCATCCGCTCCGTGAACTCCGCCAACAACAATATGTTCAAAATAATCAGGCTGACCAGCGCCAAAACCGCATAGGTCCCCACCCGGCTATCCTTCATGATCTCCAACATCCGCTCCTTGGGCCGGTTGGAGAAAACGCCGTCGGCGGTATCGCTCCACCCGTCCAAGTGCAGCCCGCCAGTGAAAATGATATAGAAAATCACCATACCGGTAGCGGTAAGCAACGGCGAAAACCGGTACCCCAGGATCGCGCGCGCCGCTAGAAGCAAAAAACCGATTCCCAAACCGATGAGCGGAGCATAAACCAACCCCTTGCCATAATCAACCGCTTGCGCCCGCAAATCGTAACGGATGGGAAAGGTCGTTAAAAACTGGATCATTAACAACAGTCGCTTCAATGCCTGTTTCACGGGATAACGCCCTTTCATTGTTTCTCGGATTCGGCCGGGGATGTCGGCTGCGGCTTCAGCCGCAATGGTATTCCGCTCACACAAAAGTATACTTCCCGGGCCGCCGCAGCCAATTGTCGGTTGACCGCACCATGAAGGTCGACAAAAAACCGGCTGAGTTTGGTTCCGGGCACTACGCCCATCCCCAATTCATTGGTGACCACCAAAACTGGCACCGGTACGGTTTCCGCCGCTGTCGTCAACTTGGTAAACTCCTGCAACGCTTCTTGCTCCACAACCTTGGCTTGGGCGGTCGTGATTTCATCCCAGTCCCGTCCCGAAACAAACAGCAAGTTATTTAGCATCACCGTGACGCAATCCAAAATAACGGCGGATTTGCCGGAGACCGAATCCATAATGAGCCGGTCCAAATCGCGAAACGCCTCAACGGTTTCCCAAGTAGCCGGCCGGCGCCGCCGGTGTTGCGCAATCCGTTCCGCCATCTCGTCGTCGCAAGCTGTCGCGGTTGCGATGTACAAAACCGGTCCGCCCGTGTTTACTGCCAGTTGCTCTGCCAAAGCGCTTTTGCCGCTCCGGGTGCCGCCGGTAATCAGAATCAACGCACCCATTAGCGGATATCCACTAAAAAGTCGTTTGCCATATTCATCTCGGCAAACGTCCCCATCCGGTTCATCACTGCCAAAGCCGCTTCAATCAATTGGAAACCCAACGCGCAGCCCGTTCCCTCGCCGAGACGCATTTGCAGATTGAACGGCGCTTCCATTTCGAGTTCCTGCATCAGCCGCCGGAAGCCCGGTTCGGCAGAGGCATGCGAAGCAATCAGATAATCTTTGGTCAACGGATTCAAGCGGACGGCCGTTAACGCCGCCGCCGCGGCAATAAACCCATCGATGACAATGGGAATCCGGTAATAAGCGGCTCCCAGATAACAACCAACCAAGCCGGCGATATCAAAACCGCCCACTTTCGCCAGGACATCCAACGGATCGTTTCGGTCCGGTTGATTAACGGTTAAAGCAGTGGTAATGACCGCTTTTTTCTTAGCGAAGTCGGCGTCATTTAATCCTGCTCCCTTCCCTACCGCCGTCTCCGCATCGCATCCGGTAAACGCCATTAAAACCGCGCTGCTGGTACTGGTATTGCCCGCTCCCATTTCGCCGGTGCCCAGCAAGTTATATCCTTCATCCGCCAGTTGGGCGACGATCGCGATTCCCGCTTCGATGCCCCGAACGGCTTCCGCGCGGGACATTGCCGGACCCTGAGCCATGTTTGACGTGCCGCGCCGGATCTTCCGGTCAATGATTCCCGGATTGGCCAGTTCGGCGTCAATTCCGATATCGATAATCCGCAGATCAGCACCGGCGACTCCGGCCAAAACATTAACACCGGCGATGCCGCGGACAAAATTAAGGGTTTGAATCGCGGTGATCTCCTTCGGACAGGAACTGACCCCTTCCGCGCAGACCCCGTTATCAGCAGCCATTATCACAATGCACTTTTTGGCGATCTCGTTCCGCATCTGGCCGGTAATGCCGCTGATCTGGGCCGCTATCTCTTCCAGCCGTCCCAGACTCCCGATGGGTTTGAGCAGACTGTCCAGTCGGCGCCAAGCTTCTGTCATAACCTCTTGACGTAGCGGTTTTATTCCCGTCAGGATCTCAAGATAATTGTTCATTCCGCTTTCATCCTTTGCATGAGTTTTGGAAATTGCCGTTTTGGGAGTGATCTCCCGACCCGCTGCGGTATTCATGGCTGAAGTGGGGATCGTACAGTTTGGATAATTGATATTCCGATCCTAAAAAATTACCCACCGTCAGCAAAGCGGTTTTAACAATGCCCGCTTCTTTCACCATCCCGGCGATTGTGTCGAGATTACCGCGGATAATCTTTTCCTCCGGCCAGGAAGCTTTATAAACCACCGCCGCCGGAGTGGCCGGCGGATAATGTTTCATTAATTGCTCCACCATTTTATCGATCATTTGAATACTTAAGAAAATCACCATGCTGGCTTGGTGGGACGCCAGTGCTTCCAAACTTTCGGTTGGGGGGACCGGAGTTCGTCCTTCCATCCGGGTCAAAATTAAAGTCTGAGCGACTCCGGGAAGCGTATATTCAGCTTGTAAGGTCGCTGCAGTCGCCGCAAACGAACTGACTCCCGGCACGATTTGACAGGGAATCCCCTTTTGGGCCAAAACGTCCAATTGTTCGCGAATTGCGCCGAAGAGGGACGGGTCGCCCGTGTGGAGCCGGACCACATTCCGTCCTTGCGCGTAACCCGCCTCCAAGAGTCCCAACACCTCGCCCAACGTCATCCCGGCACTGTCATAAATGGCGCATCCGGGTTTGACATCGGCCAATAACGCCGGATTAACCAGCGAGCCGGCGTAAATGATCAGATCGGCCGTCTCTAATAACCGTTTTCCCTTCACCGTAATCAATTCCGGATCGCCCGGACCGGCGCCGACGAAATAAATCATCTTGTTATCCCCATTCGTTTTGATTCCGACCCGCAATTCGGCTTACGGCGCATCCTATCCCTAATAGCGCTGCATTTATACGGCTCGGCGTTGGGCGCTAATTACGAAAACCGGATTGAGCGCCCGCAACAGATGTTTCCCGCCAACCTGCTCTCCCCGGGATACAGCGACATTCACCACTTCGACGGCGTCAAAGCCATTCTCCGTCAATCCGGCTAGCGCTTCGTGACAGGTTTCAATGGTCACAGCGTTGATAACCACTCGGATCTCACGCCGGAACCGGGACAAACCGGCCAAGATGGGCAACAATTGACGGCCGCTTCCGCCGATAAACACCCGGTCCGGCTCGGGTAAGCCGGCGAGTGCCCCGGGGGCTTCCCCGGGAATCACTTGAAGATTGAAAGCCCCAAACCGGTTGGCATTCTCCACAATTAAGTCGCAAGCAACCGCCGCTTTCTCGATGGCGTAGACTTGGCCTTCCCGGCATTGCAACGCGCATTCGACCGCCACTGAACCGGTTCCGGCGCCGATGTCATAGACCAAGTGCCCCGGTTGCAAACGTAATTTAGTGAGCGAAACCGCTCTGACTTCTTCTTTGGTCATTGGAACCTCACCTCTCACAAACAAGGCGTCGGGAATGCCGGGAGTTTGAAACGGCCACTGAACCGGCGGCGCTTCCATCCATTCAATTAGCATGAGGGCAAGACTTTCAAACTGTTGGCGGCTTATTTCCTGGATCGTCCCCTGCACGATTCGCTCCCGGGGATAGGACAGATTCTCTCCCACTACAACCCGGACTGCCGTTACTCCCTGCCGCAGCAGTTCCTGACAGATTTTCTCGGGGGTGTATTTACCGCCCGTAAACAAACAAACTTGGCGGTGCCGGACCAGTTCGGACCAGAGATTGGCGTTGTCTTTGCCATGCAGACTAACGATTCGCCAAGTATGCCATGAGGTTTGGATTTTCGCAGCCAAACACTGCAATGAACTGATGCCCGGGACCACTTCCACCGGGCATTGGGGCAACCGGGTCCGGATGGTCTGAAGCATGCTGAAAAGACCGGGATCGCCGGTCACCACCACGCCAATCCGTTTTCTTTCATGATTTTCGGCTAGGAAATTACAAATATCATCCAGGTTATCGGCGACCGTAATCTTTTCGCCGGACCAATCAGGAAACAAGGCTAGATTACGCGCCCCGCCGATAAGTACTTGACATCCGGCGACTACTTCTTTCGCAATGGGAGTTATCCAATCCGGATGGCCGGGACCGATCCCCACGATACAAACGCCGCTCATCTTGTCATCCCTTTCATGATCTCCGCCGCCGTCGCATCCATCGCCAATAAGAGGTCTTGCGAATCAAACAGAATCGCTCCGACTCTGATTTTTTCAGCGACATAGCCTTGGCAACGTTGCGCAACCTGATCGGCGATTCGTTGATACACTCCGCGAATATTGCAACGTTCCATAATTGCCGCCGCTGCTTCCGTGGTCGGACAGGCGTAAATCTCCGCCAACACCGGTTGGGTTGCGCCGGCTAACGCCGCGTAGGCGCAGAGAATTTCCGCGCGGGCGTCCGCCACCCGGCTGTGGGTTTGAAATATCCCCGCCGCCACTTTCACCAACTTGCCCAAGTGACCAAGGATTAAAATCTCCTGAAACCCGTATTCTAAGGCCTTGTCCAGCATAAAACCGATAAAATTGCTGATCTTCACTTCATAACGGGGATTGATTCCCAACTTCATTGCAAAATTCTCACCGTAATTGCCGAAGACGAAAACCGCTTGGGATAACCCTTGCGAACGCATGACACTTAGTTTTAACGCCAACGATTCTTTCAACGCTTCCTGGGACATGGGTTCGACAATGCCGGTGGTTCCCAGGATCGAAAGTCCGCCGACAATCCCCAACTTCGGATTGAAGGTCCGCGCCGCCAACTCCGCCCCACCGGGAATACTGAGCACGATCCGGGCGCCCCGACCGGGTGGCAACACCCGTTTCACTTCGCTTTCAATCATCGCCAGCGGCACCGGATTGATTGCCGCTTGTCCCGGCGGAATTTTCAGGCCGGGCAAGGTCACCCGCCCGATCCCCGCGCCCCCTTCGATCCTTACCTCGCCGTCAACGGTTAAAGACGCTTCCGCAAAAACCTTAATGCCATCGGTAACATCCGGATCGTCGCCGGCATCCTTCACAATGGCGCAATGGGCAATACCGTTTGTAACAAGGCAATCGGAAACCGGTAATATCAAACTCCGACCGCCCGGCGTAGCGATCTCCACTGCTGTGACCGGAGTGCCGACAGTCAGCAAAACCACCGCAGCCTTGGCTGCCCCGGCCGCGCAGGATCCGGTCGTATAACCTTTCCGCAATTTTTTGCCCGAATCAAAGCGATATTCATCCATTGTTGGCCATATACAGCAAGGCGTTGACGATAGCGGCCGCGACGTTACTGCCGCCCTTGCGTCCTTCGGCGATGATATAAGGCACCGGAGCGTTTTTCATCATCGCTTTGGCTTCCACCACATTGACAAAACCAACCGGCACCCCGATCACCAACTCCGGTTGAACTTGCGACGCCATGATCAGTTCGTAAAGCCGAATCAGCGCGGTTGGCGCATTACCAATCACAAATATTTGACATTGAGGGTCCAAAACGGCTTGATCCATACAAAGGGCGGCACGGGTCACGCCCAACGCTTGCGCCTTTTCGATAATGTCGGCCCGGTCCATATAACATTGCACCTGTCCGCCAAAGATTCCCAAAACCTTTTTATTAATGCCCGCTTCCGCCATCCGCGTATCGGTTACGAGGTGACACCCGTTTTTAATGGCGGCAATTCCTCTTTGAACCGCGTTTTCGTTAAAAACCAACGAATCGGCATAATCGAAATCGGCCGTGGTATGGATCACCCGCTTAATTACTGGTTCATGCCATGGATCAAAAGATCGCGCTCCAAGCAACTGGCTGATCAGCCGGAAGCTCTCCTTTTCAATTTCTGCGGGTTTAACCCAGTTAATATCCTTTAACATGTTACTCCTTATCTAAACAAAAAACTCTTTTGGCAAGCAAAAGGGTAGACTGCTCCCTCTGCCTCCCCATCACTCGTAGGTATCAAAACCGCATCAAAGAAGGTATTCTGGCTTTGGTTCATTGTTATCCTCGCCTTCCCCGGTTACAAGTGGCATTCCGAGAATAACTCCCGGATACAGCGGCGGGACCGCGTGGGATTTTTACCCAACTTCCCTTCGATCGACCCATTCAATGGAATGATCAAATTCCTACTTCTACTATAACTATAGTATGAATTCAATTGATTGTCAAAATGATACCACCGGAAATTCAAAAACAAAAAGCGCCTCGGAAGAAGTGGTTTGAGCCGTTTTACGGCCCGGATTCTCACTCCCGTACCCGTTTCATTTGAATGATTCCAATCCCTAAAAATAAACAAAGATAAACCAGTAAAACAATCACCGATACGCCGGGTGCTGTACCGTATAAACCGCTCATTCGCAATGCATAACTGGCGTGAGTTAACGGCAGAATCTCAATAATCCAACGCCAAATAACGGGTAAGTGGTTGGATGAAAAGAAGGTGGCGCATAAAAAAGACATCGGCGTCAAGACGTAGGTATTAAAATTACCCATTTCTTCATGAGAATTCATCAACAGTGCCGCTACCAAACCCAATGCGGCGAAGACGGCACAGTTGATGAGCAACGCCAACAAAAACCAGCTATTTAACTGTAAATGCGTACCAAAAAGATATCCCAGTATGATAATGACTGCGGAGGCGATCATTCCCCGCAAAACTCCAGCCAAAACTTTCCCGATCACATACGAGCAGACACTGATCGGAGCCAGTAAATACTCCTCTAGGGTCTTATGGTATAAACGGCTCATATTCACCGGGCTACCGACCGCATTAAAACTGATATTCATCGAATTTAACGCGATGATTCCCGGCACGATGAAATCAAGATAATTCCCTTGCGTCGTAATTGCATAACGCCCCAATCCCCAACCAAACGCTACCAAATAGAGGATCGGTGAGATCATTCGCGCCAATATGTAACGCCCCAACCGTCGTTTCAAAACAAGCCAATCGCGCCAAAAAACCGTCCAAATCTGGCCAATCATTCACTCGTCAACCTTCCTGCCCGTTAACTCCAAAAATACATCCTCAAGATTGGTGTGGCGAATTGACGCGGTCGCAGTCAATGCTCCGGCAAACTGTGCCGCTGCGGCCCGGTCAGCAAAAAACCGATTCTTTACGCCGTCGTCGACATACCATTCCACTGCGTACTCACCCAGTCCTCGACAAAGCCTGACAGGCGCGTCCAGCGCAATCAACCGACCTTGATCTAAAATTGCCACCTGTCCGCAAAGATTTTGAGCCTCTTCGATATAATGGGTCGTTAACAGAACCGTAAGCCCCGCTCCGGCGAGTTTACGGATGACCTCCCATAAGCGGCGGCGGACTTGAGGATCAAGTCCGACTGTCGGTTCGTCAAGCAATAATACCTGTGGCTTATGCAACAACGCTCGGGCGATCATCAGCCGTCGCTTCATCCCGCCGGAGAAGGTCTGGACCATATCGGCGCCACGTTCATTCAATTCCACCAGATTAAGCAGTTCTTCAATCTTGGCTCTCCTTACCGCGGCTGGAATCCGATGCAATCTGGCATGCAACTCCAGGTTCTCCCAGGCCGTCAACTCGTTATCAAGGTTAAAATGCTGGGCCACTACGCCAATCAACGCTTTAATCCGTTGCTCTTCCTGAGGAATGCGATAACCGGCGACAGTAATCTGCCCCGCCGTAAACCGGGTCAACATGGTTAATATTCTGATAAGCGTAGTTTTACCGGCGCCATTGGGCCCTAACAAGCCAAAGACTTCTCCCGTTGGGACCGCTAAACTTAAATTGTCAATTGCCGTCCGGCTCCCATACCGTTTCGTTAATCCAGTGATTTCAATCATCCGTTCTTTCCCTCCGGCATACCGACGGTAGACGGTAACGCCCCCAAACGTCGTGCCATGCAAACCGGACAGCCGTCGGCGTTCAACCACACATCGGCTTCCACTTTAAACACCTCCCGGAGCATGGATGGCGTCACAACTTCCCCCGGCCGACCGACTGCCGACAGCTTTCCCCGCGCCAGCACCGCGACCGTATCCGAGTAATAAGATGCGTAATTGATGTCATGCAGCACCATTAGGATGGTGATTTGCTGTTCTTGATTCAGTTTGGCGACGAGATCCAAAATCTCAAGCTGATGACTGATATCCAGATGAGTGGTCGGCTCGTCTAATAGCAAAACCTCGGGTCGCTGCGCCAAAGCCATTGCGATCCAGGCCCGCTGCCGCTCTCCGCCCGAAAGCGTATTGATTGCTCGATCGGCTACAGGCTCCATTCCCGTCTGGGCTAATGCCCAATCCACAATGTCCTTGTCAGCGACGGTACCCCCTCCTTTCCACCATTTCCGAAAGGGAAACCGGCCATATTCCACCAAATCACGTACGGTCAAGTCAGCCGGAGCAGCTGCTGTTTGATGGAGAATCGCCAAGCGCCGGGCCAGTTGTTTACCGGTAAGACACCGAATATCCTCTCCATCGAGCAGCACCACTCCAGCCAATGGTTGGATATTACGCGACAATGCTTTCAACAGTGTGCTCTTCCCCGAGCCGTTGGGTCCGATGATCGAGAGAATTGTTCCCGCTTCCACCGCTAACGAAAGCTGCTGAATGACGGCCCGATCGCCGAATCGCACCGCAATCCCGTCTCCAATCAATTTTGCCATTCAGGTTTCCCTCCGTAAGAGATAAAGGAAGAACGGTGCTCCGATCAATGCCATAATAATACCCACCGGCAACTCAATCGGAGCAAACAGGAGCCGCGCCAACGTATCGCAGAGCATCACCGTACCCATTCCCAACAACGCCGCAGCCGGCAGCAAAAACCGGTGGTCCGAACCCACCAATAGGCGAGCCGTATGGGGAACAATCAGACCGACAAAACCCAACAAACCAACGACACTGACGGCGCTCGCGGCTAATAAGGCCGCAACCGCTGTCAACGCCAGCCGGGTTAACTCCACATTGAGTCCCAGCCCGCGAGCAGCTTCATCGCCTAAATTGAGCACATTCAATTTTCGTGCCCCCGCCAATGCCGCGAGCCCACCTAAAATGGAATAAGGCAAAATAATCCGCAGTTGCGGCCAACTACGGGCTGCCAAACCGCCAGCCATCCACATCAACGCACCGTGAACCCGGTCGCTGTAAAACACCAGCAGCGCTGTTGTCCCTGACCCAAGCAACGCCGCTACGGCAACTCCGGCCAAAATAATTCGAGCCGGCCGGATACCGCCTTTCCATGCCAGCGCGTAAACCAGACATGCTGCTCCCAACGCTCCGATAAATGCTACCGGGGTCAGTAGCGATTCCAGCTGTGGAAACAGGATCAATACAATCATTCCGGCCAGACCGGCTCCGGAGGAAACTCCAATAATATGGGGGTCAGCCAGCGGGTTTTTCATTACGGCCTGCAAAATACCGCCAGCGAGAGCAAGATTCATTCCAACCAACGCTCCGACCAAAGTGCGCGGCAAGCGGATGTTCCAGATGATTTGTTGATAAACGCTTTGTTTCTCGGCGCAAAACGCTTTAATGATTTCGTCTAGCGGAACCTCCACCGCCCCTTTCATGAGGCTAATCCCCAGCGCTCCGGCGACGAAACCGATTAAACCAAGCAACACTGCCAGCCGCCAAGCATTTTTGTCCCAACCCGGTTTGACCGCATTCTCCAATTTATTTGCCACTGCCATAAACTCCCGGATAGACGAGTTTCGCCATGTATGACACAGTTTCGGGAATTCTGAGTCCGGGATTGAGCAAAAACAACTCCGACGGCAGGAAAATCACTTTTTTATTGCGTACCGCCCGCAAAGCTGACCAGGCCGGATTATTTTCCACCTCCGCGCTCATGGTTCTGGCGATCTCCGCTTCTTTCCCCATGGTGACTACGAAAATGAGATCAGGATCGCTGGCGACCAATCGTTCTAAACTGTAAGGAATGGTGTCGGCGTCACTGCTAATCGCCCCGCCCTCGGTGGCGATATTGCGTAACCGAAGTAGTTTGGCGGTATTCCCGGCAATGCTGTTTTCCAGCTCCAAGCTAACACTTTTGGCGGTAGCGTGAAGTATCGCAATTTTGAAAGTCTGCGCGGGTACTTTTTCCGTGATTTGATTTAGTTTTGTTTTTAGCATTCGGACCATAGCGGCCGCTTTGTTCTGAGTGCCCGCAATTTGACCAAACAGCGTGATCTTGGCAAAGACGTCGTCATAAGTTTTATATTTAAGGACCATGACCGGAATCTGATTGCTCTCCAGGATCGGAACCAACCGGTTATGCATACCTGACATAGCGATTACCAGATCCGGTCGCAAGGCCACGACTTTTTCAATATTAATATTATAGACAAACCCGACTTCCGGTAGCTTACGCCCCTCTTTCGGCAAACTTTCCAGTTCCGCAGTGGAGCTGGGTCTTCCGACGGCCTTCCCTCCAACCTCATAGACCAGTTCCAGGAACGACGGCGACAAAACTACGATTCGTTTGGGCTTTTCCTGCACAACAACGGTTCGATCCGCATCATCCTTAATTTTCAGATATTCGGATTGGGGGCCTTTTTGAGTTACCGCCGGTACAGCCTGCAGGACAGGTGCGGCCACGCCCATGACTACCAACAGGACCATGAAAGCGCTCAAGCGCAAACACTCTTTCAAGATCGCCACCTCATTTGTTTCTTTATTGAAGGGGAATGCTTTTACGCGTTGATAAGTATCGCAATCATGCTTTCGTCCGACGCGCCAAAATCGTTGATAAATAATTGATCTTTTGATCGCCGCTATCGCTTAAATTCCGCAGCACCAGCTCATCGGCCAAACCGCAACGGCTGACCATTACCGCGTTGTCGGCTAATCCATGCCGCTTAAGTTGGGTAACGACCTGCCGGTAATTTTTATATACTTTCATCAGCACCACATTATCGGAAAGCGCCAACGCCTGATCCAATTGTTCCGCAGCGACGGTCGCCGGAATCACGCTGACGATATCGTCTCCGTCCGCCAACGGATACCCCAATCGGCTGGCCATTGCGCAAAACGCTGGAACCCCCGGGATTGTTTCCATCGGATAACTGCAGTCTTGTAACAAATGAAAGATATAAATATACGTACTGTAAAACATGGGATCGCCCAACGTCAGGAAGACCACCTTTTTTCCGGCCGCCAGCAATTGCAGAATAACGTTTTTATTCTCCTGCCAGGCCGAAGTAAGCGTCTCCCGATCAAACACCATCGGAAAGACCAGCTTTACGATGGGCGTGGCTTCTTTTAAATATGGCTTGGCGATGGTCAGCGCCACGCTGTCCTCTTTTTTCTCCGTTTTCGGCGCGATGATGACATCGGCTTGTTGAATCACCCGAATCGCCTTGACCGTTAATAATTCGGGATCGCCAGGTCCCACGCCCACACCGTAAAATGCTCCAGTCATATCTTACCTCACTATTTTGTTTGGTTTCGCTAAAATGAAAAAAGCCGAAGTCAACTCCGGCCGCGTGGGTCAGCGCTGACTTCGGTCGATGCTCTAGTGAATGACCGGAATGGGTGGCCGGTCTTTGCCCCGTTCGCTGTATTTATTATCGATCGCATCCTTAACATGCTGCACGTAGATATCTTGCACCAACGAATTTTCGCCTAAGCCGTGAAGATAGGTGGCCACTTGAAATCCGGCCTTAGTCAATTGCGTCTTAAACGAATCATCTTCCGTCCCGGCCATGTCGTTGTTGGCATGATCGCCGGCGACCAACATTAATGGCATCAAGGTCACTTTTTTAATCTTTTTCTCTTTGAGCTTGTCCAAGAGATTTTCAAATGTTGGATATCCTTCCACGGTGAACACAAAAACATTGTGGATCCCCGCGTCTTGGAGTTTCAACTGCAGCGCCGCATAGGCGGTATTGGACGGATGGACGCCGCCATGGCCCATCACCGCGATGGCCTCGCCTGTCGCCAATTTCGGTAATTGCGCTTGTAACGCTTTGATCAGGAATAAGTAATCATCGGGCTTTTCACCCTCTTGACCCGTGTAATACAACACCGGCCGGCCAACCGTTATTTTGGCGAAGTCTTTTTCATAACTGCTGACCGCGTTTTTCAGTTTTTCGTATTCGTCGCCCGCTTCAATATGCAACGGCTGGACGATCACCTGGCTAAACCCTTCGGTTTTCAAACGCTCCAGCGCCTGGCGCTCCGTATCAACTTTCAAACCTTCCTCCTCGGCTAATTTCTTAATGATGATCCGGGAAGTAAAAGCGCGCCGGACCTCATAATCGGGGAAGGTTTTCCGAATTTTGGCTTCCACTGCGTCCGTGGTCACCTTGCGGGTATCCGCAAACGTTGTGCCGAAACTAACGACCAAAATAGCTTTTTTCACTGGTTTTTCTCCCGCCGCGTACGTCATCGGTCTCCAACCCGTCACGCCGAGACTTAGGGCGATGAATGCCGTAATCACGGCAAACCGAACACCTTTTTTCATTGGTTTCACTCCTCTTTTCAATATTTATTTGATTCTTTTCTCAAACGCGACTTTCCGCGCATGAAAAAACCTCCCGGAGGGGAGGTTGAGTTTATTCAAAACATACTGAACTCCAATAGAAATCCCGGCCATATAGCCGGGAGGGAGTAATATGTATTGAAACATCCCCTACCCGTCGCTCGTGGGTCGATGCGGAGATTTGCTAAATAGGCAGTTATCCTGGCTCTGGATCCTTGCTCGCCCAAACCTTCCCGGAACCTTCGTTCCAGTGGCATTTACTTGGGTTCGCTCCCCATTACAGTGGCGGGACCGCGCCGGTATCACACCGGTCTTCCCTATTAAGCCCCGAAGGGCACCTATCGCATTTCGTATTAATAATTATTTAAAAATAATTATGGCTTGTTTTAGTTTGTTTTGATTTTATCACTAATTTGATCGTTTGAGAAGTGATAATTACAAACATTTCAACGGTCCTTCTCGGTACCTCCGCTAATTGCTCCCCAATACTTAAGACCGGATTAAGGCAACTCACCGGTTGCTCAAAGATCATCGCGATTTCTTCGCCGCGATACGCCCAAAAACGCTGTTGTAATTTTTCAAACCCGACCATTTGATTGATGCTATTATTTTATTTTTTGTAACAAGAACAACCGTTTTGAAACATAATAAAAAAGCAAAGCCTTCCGTCGAACCGGAGAAACTTGGCTTTTTCGATTGAAAAAATGTCAAGCGAGACGCAAAATATCGATTGCGAGGCTCTAACAACCCAACTTATCCACAACCCAATCTGTTTATTCTATCCAACAATACCATTTATCCACAGGAATAGATGACTTATTCACAAATCCAGCTTGCCGAACGACCCAGCAAGCTTACTTATCCACATATCCAGCTTGCCGAACGACCCAGCAAGCTTACTTATCCACATATCCAGCTTGCCGAGCGACTCAGCAAGCTCACTTATCCACATATCCAGCTTGCGGAGCGACTCAGCAAGCTCACTT
The DNA here is from genome assembly GCA_023410535.1 of Bacillota bacterium. GTDB lineage: Bacteria > Bacillota > UBA4882 > UBA8346 > UBA8346 > JAEYPR01. The sequence continues at coordinate 35,287 of JAEYPR010000031.1, forward strand.
ATCCACATATCCAGCTTTCCGAGCGACCCAGCAAGCTCACTTATCCACATATCCAGCTTGCCGAGCGACCCAGCAAGCTCACTTATCCACATATCCAGTTTGCCGAGCGACCCAGCAAACTTGCTGAGTCGCAAAGTAATGGTTAAAAAGAAAAGCGCCCGGATTACGAGCGCTCTGAAACGACCCAAGCAATGTTTCTTATCCGCGTTACGATGTTTACACCATTTCCCCACCGGCGCGGAAGGCTTTCAAATTGACCTCCAGCAGCTTCTCAGGCAATTCGGTCCGGAGCACTTGCTCCCAATCGATCTCGGTCAGGCCGAACGCTTTTACCATCGCGCCAAACAGGACAATATTCATCGTCCGGGAGTTGCCGATTTTTTGAGCGATTGCCGCCGCGTTAAAGGAGATCGTTTGAAACGCCTTGGACATGGCGGCAACCGAACCCTCGGGGTAAACCGCCATTCCGGCCGCCACCGGCATCGGCGCAATTGCATAATCGTTGATGATCGCAATGCCGGCGGGCTTCAAAAACTCCGCGTACCGAACCGCCTCCATTTTTTCAAATGCGACTAAAATATCGGCGCTGCCCCGCCCGATAATGGGCGAATAGACTTTTTCGCCATAACGCACCTGCGTGGAGACGCTGCCGCCCCGTTGCGCCATACCGTGTATTTCACTCATCTTGACATCGTAACCGGCTTTGGTCAACCCTTGAGTTAAGATCTTACTGACCAGGATCGTCCCTTGACCGCCGACGCCAACCAACAGAATATTCTTTACCTGATTCATCATTGATCACCTGCTCTTTCCATTGCGCCAAACGGGCAGACCTGGACGCACACCGTACAGCCGACGCAAAGGGTGGGGTCGATGGCGGCTTTGCCATCTTGCAGGCCTAGCGCTGGGCAGCCCACTTTCAGACACTTTTTACAGCCGCGGCATAACGCCTGGTTCACCACGCATTTGCCAATCTCGTGTTTGAGTTTTTTGATCAGCAGACACGGGCGGCGGGCAATGATGGCCGCCGGCGTCTCGCTGGCCAACGCGTCTTGGACGGCTTGTTCCATGGCCGCTAGGTCCTGCGGATCAACAATGATGACCTTTTCGTAGCCATAGGCCTCAAGGATCTTTTCAATCCTGATCAACGGGGCCGGTTCCCCCATCAGGTTGGCGCCGCTGCCCGGATTATCCTGATGTCCGGTCATACCGGTGATACTGTTGTCTAAAATACAGGGAATCACTTTCCCTTTGTTGTAAATCATTTCGACGGCTCCGGTCATCCCGCTGTGGAAGAAAGTGGAGTCGCCCAACACGCCGAAGACTTTCTTCTCCGGCTGCCGGGTAATTTCAAACACCTTCGCCATCCCCATACCGACCGAAAAACCGCCGCCCATACAGACCACTGAATCCATGGCGCCTAACGGCGGAGCGGACCCCAACGTATAACAGCCGATATCGCCGGCGATCACATAGTCGCGCCCTTGCGCCAGGGTATAAAAGAAGCCGCGGTGGGGGCAGCCCGGACATAACGCCGGCGGACGCGGCACGACCTCCGCCGCGACCTTGACGGTTTCCGGCTGGAGACCGAAAACGCCCTGGGCGATGATCTCCGGATTGAGCTCGCCGACATTGGTAATCACTGTTTTGCCAATACATGCGACGCCCGCCGCCTTGATTTGTTCCTCCATAAACGGTTCCAGTTCTTCCACCACGTAAAGTTGTTCAACCTTGGCGGCAAAGTCGCGGATTAAATCCATTGGCAAAGGATAAGTAAAGCCCAGCTTTAAAAAGGAAGTGTCTTCCGGAAAAACTTCCTTGGCGTATTGGTAGGCGATGGAGGCGGTGATCACCCCGATTTTGGTACCTTTCAACTCCACTTTGTTCAAAGGGCTTTGGTTCGCAAAAACTTCTAAATCCCGCAGCTTTTGCTCTAAGATCGGGTGATTGAGCTTCGCATTAGCCGGGGTGCACACAAACTTGCGCGCATTCCGCCGGTACTCCAGCGTGGGTACTTCTACCCGTTCACCCAATTCCACCAGACTCTTGGAATGGCAGACCCGGGTGGTGACCCGGAACAACACGGGAATATCAAAGGCTTCGGAAATTTGATACGCGTCTTTTAAAAAGTCTTTGCATTCCTGACTATCGGAGGGCTCGATCAGGGCCATTTTCGCAAACTTGGCGTAATAGCGGTTATCCTGCTCATTTTGGGAGGAGTGCATATCGGGGTCGTCGGCGCTGACGATGACAAAACCCCGGCCCACTCCCTGATAGGTGGCAGTGAAGACCGGATCGGCGGCCACATTGAGACCAACATGTTTCATCGCGCAAACGGATCGCACCCCGGCGATCGAAGCGCCATAGGCTACTTCCGTAGCCACCTTTTCATTAGGCGCCCATTCGCAATACATGGAATCGCGATACTGTGCCAGGTTTTCAAAAATCTCGGTACTGGGAGTGCCGGGATAAGCGCTACCTAGCTTGACTCCGGCTTCGTAGGCGCCGCGAGCGATCGCCTCGTTGCCGGTCATCAGTTGTTTCATCATATTCACCTCAAAATATTCGATTGTCGATACGTTGATTAAATGATTCAACTTACAATAACCCATATGACAAAATTAAGTTATTCTTCGCGAATACCCGCCTGATATCCTGCCTGATGGCAAAATCCACCCTCAACTTCCGCCATATATTAAAACAAAAGATGGTTTTACCAAAACTTGAATACTGAAACAAAAAATGTTATAACATATGTATAACAAAGGAAAATGAACTCAATTATTTACTGGAAATGTCGCACGTTTCATTTTAGCGGCGGCAGGATCAATAGCAACCGCAACGAGTTCGAGGCAAAAGCATGAAACATGTCAGGATAATTTTTGGCTTCATCGCGCTGATGTTCCTTTTCACCACAACGGGCCACGTCTGGGGTGATGAAACTCCTTCGAATCCGGAACATCCTTTGGATTTTACTTCAATCGAGCAATCCACCACGCAGGAAATGGCCAGACGCCACGTCCCAGGTGTAACCATCGCCACCTTTACCAACGGGGAGCTCGTTTATAACAAAGGGTTCGGGGTGAAAGACTATTCCCGTCCGGTCGGCCCCGCCAACGCGGTGGATGAAAACACCTTATTCATCGCGGCCTCCATCAGCAAACCCGTGACCGCCTATGCCGCACTTATTTTAATGGAACGTGGTTTATTGTCGTTAGACGAACCGCTGACCAAATACCTAAAAACTCCCTATCTGCCGGATCAAAAAAATGCGCAAAAAATCACCCTCCGGATGATTTTGACCCATACCTCCGGGCTTTCCAACGACGCCTCCGGCAAAAACCGCAAAATTTATTTCACCCCGGGCGCTTACTTTTCATACTCCAGCGCCGGTTTTCGTTATTTGCAGCAAGTGATCGAAGATGTAACTAGCGAACCTTTCGATGCTTTTATCAACACCGTGATCTTCGAACCGCTTGAGATGAAGCACAGTGGCTTCAGTTATCAGGACTCCTTCGAAAAAGATATGGCGCTGGGTCATTTCTCCGGGAAAAAAATTCAAAGAGAACCCCTGCGCAAGGTGAAGACCAACGCTTCCTACAGTTTAATTGCCACTTCGACCGATATTGCCAAATTTGCCATGGAATTGTGCCAGCCCACCCTGCTCAAACCGGAAACCGCGGCGCTAATCGCGAAGCCGGTTGTCCGATATCTGCCGCAAGTTTATTGGGGATTGGGAATCGGTATCCTGATCCGCCCTACCGGTAATTTCTTATGGCAGTGGGGTAATAATGTCACGTACCAAAATATGATGTTGATTCATCCGCAATCAAAAAGCGGCGTCATTATCATGACCAACAGTAACAATGGGTTGCCACTCGCCGAAAAACTGGCGATCCAAACGGCCAATGAAATCTTTGACAACCCCGCCGCGTTACCCGCGTCCGCTTTTGACTTTTTAAATAAAATGTAGCGCATGTTGCGGACTTTTTTCGTCCGATATGTTGGAACTCAACGTATGAAAAAACCCGGACAGCTTCTCCGATGTTCGGGTTTTTCATTATGAAGGTTTTCAAAACCCCTCAATTAATAAATTGTTGCTTATTTCAAAATCGTGAGCGGATTGCCGTTCAAAATTGTTTCGACTTCTTCAAATCCCAGCGGAAAGGCAAAATTATACCGAGCCGGCAGCGCAAAAACATAGGTTTGGGTCCGCCCAAGTTCGCGTGGACCGATCGGAGCCGCGCCGATGTGAAACTTCTCCTGTTGCAGATCATTCCATTGGGCGATCGTCAAGATCATGATTGGGATATCCTGACGGGGATTCTGGGCCGTCCACTGCGGATGACGAATCGAGAGGAGCGGACCCGTTACGGCTTGAACACTTCCGGTCGCATCCCCCACGGTATTACCCACCCATTGATCAGTCACAATCGTATACCCACGCCAACTGGACGGCAAGGAAAATCCGAAGCCGTATTGAGTGTTTTGATAGTAAACCGTCTGCGGCGCATCGTAAGCGCCGGCTGTTGCCTCGTCAATCAGCCAGTGATTGTTGATTTTCTTGACCGTGAGAGTAACCGGCCGTGTCGCGGCACTCCCGCCCTTGGTCTTTTCCACGCTCGTGATTTCCACAATGCGGCCGTTTATTTGATAAACCGAGTCCGCAACTTTCGTCAGCGCCATGATTTCGATCCGGTCCGGCCAGGGACTTGAGACCGTTCGCCCGAGCGCTTTTCCGGGATTACGCTGCCATTTGCTTAACAGATCGGGAGTGATCAAAGCGCTGTAATTCTCCTTGATACTCTGGGACGCCAGCTCGGGAGCGGCCGAAAGAGAGACCATTTGAAGCTTTTTGCCGAAATCCTCCACCAATTTTCGGACGATATTCGTTTCAGCTTCCGCAACTGACTGTTGCGACTGCACCGTTGGTTCGGTTTCCTTGGGTAACGGATCCTTCGTCGCGTGACTGGTATAGCCAAAAATGGAAGCGCTCAGCAATATAGCCGTTCCAATTATGATTAGAAAATTCATTTCATCGCCTCTTCGTTGATCTTTTTCATAATAAACGGCTTTACACTGGTTTCGTTACCCATTCCCAACCAGTAATCCGGAGGCAAATACGGTAAATATCGCTTGCGTTTCCTTGGAATGGCGTTTTTTAGATCTGCTTGTTATGATAAAGCGGTAGAATCTCCCATCGCAACAATGGTTTCTTCCCAATTACCTGAGGGGCTTTTCGATTCAAAAAGGAAATGAGCGGCGCCGTTAATGTCAATACAGTTACCGTGGCGATCAGCCCATACAGCTTATCCGGAATATTTAAATATTTCCCAATATGCGTATCGAATAATAACAGTAATGGTTTATGGGTGGCCAAAATCAACAATGAATTCATCCCGAAATAATTAAAGAGACGGAAATTGCGAATCCGATACCCAATCGCTAAAAATACGAAAACGCCCAAAAGCGAGGCAATATAAAATAAAAAGTAATCGCCAAGCAGATTGCCCGCCATATTGACGCGCGTAATTTCGGCAAATTTGATATTCATTCGGGTACTAAAAATATGTAATAATTCTGCGCTAACCACAATCGCGATCCAAGCCACCCGTTTCAAATGGGCCAGGTGCTGAAGGAGATCGTGTTGCCGGACTTGATATCCGATGTAATAAAAAACAAGCCCGGTACAGGCAATGTCGGCATTAAAAAATAAGCTAATGTCGGCTTGACTTAACCAGTACCCGACGAGTGAAAAACAGCCGATTAAACCGAACCTAATCTTTGAATTGTGAATTTTTGAGATCAACAGAAAAAGAATGCTTACTACAAAAATACAGGTTAAATACCAAATGGGATTATTACCCCCATTATCGGCCATTCCCGTGAAGAGGGAAAGCAACTTATAGCAATGGGCGGAAACTTCACTATAACGGCCGGAAACCCAATATCGGACTAAATAAAACAGCCATGACAATATCGTAAAAAGGGCATAGGGAATATATAAGGTGTTTATTTTGGCAATGATAAACTTGCCGATTGGCTTGTCATGATGGACAAAACCTGATAAAAAAAAGAACAACGGCATATGAAAGGAATAAATATAAGCGGAACGCGGAGTCATTGTATGTCCCCAAACGACTAAAAAAATACCCACCCCTTTGAGAAAATCAATAAAGCTATATCTTGGCTGTCTGTCCATGATGTCCTCGCCATCCCTGTTAATTGATATTCATAATGACATAGTCATCGGACGATTGCGTAATTTCCCACTCTTGCCCTGTCCCTACTCGTCGCAACAGTCGGCAACCGTCTTGTCCGATTTTTCAATCAGACGATTCCCTTTGCGATATTGTTCATGAGCAGCTATCTCCCGTTTTGCCACAGTGTCTTCCAACCGAAGCCACCAGGGTCAATTGTCTAGCGGTGCAGGTGATGGCCGGAAACGTACTTTTCACGCATAAATTTACCAAAAATTCATGAGACTATATTTTAACTCTGAGGCGGAGCAAACAATTATGGCCAAACAAACAGTGAGCCGGACTGCGCTTGGTGCAGCGATTTGCCGGTTAATTGAACAATATCAACCGGAACAAACCAGATTGTTTTATGATCCAATCGCAAAGGAGCTGGTTGGCAGACCCCTGCAATTGTTAATGCGATTTGCGCAGATACGGAATTTCACGATCAAACAGACCGACGCCTTTGCCAAAGGTATCTACGGCGCTCAGGTTTGTCGTACCCGCTATATTGACGATGTAGTCCAATCGGCAATCGCACAAGGAATGAAACAGTTGGTGATTTTAGGCGCTGGATACGATACCCGTCCCTATCGTCTGCCTAAAATGGAGGAAGTAGCGGTATTTGAAGTCGATCTGCCAGCAGTCCAGGGTGACAAGCAGCAAAAGCTCAGGAAATCCCTTGACCGCTTTCCTGAGCACGTATCGTTCATCCCCATTGATTTTGACATCCAAACGTTGGAATCGGTTTTTGCCGGGACCACCTTCAGCTTCGCCAAGCCCACGATATTTATCTGGGAAGGCGTTACTCAATATATTGCCGCGGAATCAGTCCGCCGGACCTTAGCATTTGTAAGTAATTCGTCACCCGGAAGCATCCTCGTATTTACCTATATCTTGCAAAGCATTATCGAACGACGGTCGGATATTCCGGGTACTGATCATTTGCTGGATTTTGTTGCGCAACAATCCCCTTGGCTTTTTGGCTTAGAACCTTCGAACATTCCGGATTACTTGAAACCATATCGTCTTACCGTAATCGAAGATGTTGGAAACGAGGATTATCAAGCGCGATATCTCAAGCCTTTGGGGCGGAACCTCATTGTATTTAAAGGGGAACGGATTGTCCAAGCCGTTATTGTCAGCTCAACAAAAGGGCCGTTCCCTATAATGAGGAACGGCCTCTGAAATAAATCTTAACGTTTATCAATGAACCCGATTTCTTTTCGTCTACTGCTTGCGGAACGGACTCAAAACAGAGTAAGCGCTAACAGTTTTGGCACTAAGTTTGGTTTGGAATGCAGCGGCGGGAATTGTCGTGTTGACTCCGAATTGAATCTGGCGCAGTACAGTTTCGGTATGGGATTGGGCGACACCATTTAAGGTGTAGTCTTCGATCTTCTTAACAAAACCGTAGATATAAGGGACAAACCAGTATTCAGTGGTTTGGACCACCGTACTATCCTCGCTTGTGGTTACATCTTTCAGCACATACGCTTGGAAGGTACCGGCCGGCACTGTAACCGACTCTTGCCGAAGGATGTTGGCATTCAATTCGGCGGTAATCGGGTTTGACATCAATAAAGCACCGGAACTTTTAAGATTGCTGCTTCCATCATTACTCCAGGTGCCATACCCGTAGTAATTGGCTGCAACTTTCGCGACATACTCACCTTCGATATTAGATGAACCGATGGTTTGATCCCCAACTTTGTAAATCGCGGTCCCCGGCGTTGTGCTGGTATCTACGGAGTAGACCACTGCCGCCAAATCGCTTTCGTTCGATAACGCGTTATTAATTTTATCGGTATATGTTAGATGATACGAATACTTGGCGCCGACTTCCATTCCGTAATAATCGGTGCTGACAGTCCGGGGAGGGGTTGATTTCCCGCCACCGCCGCCGCAGCCGGCGAGAACCGCCGCCAACGATACGCTCAAAAGTAACATCAACAGTGTTCTTTTTGGCATAACTATATAAACCTCCTAAAATGTCATTTTTCATTGAGGGGCTCCCGGCATCCACCGGGAGCCCTGTCGCATACCTGTCGGCAATGACTATTGAACAACGATATCCATCGAGAGTTTCGCTCCTAACCAAGCAGTTTCAACTTGGACCATTTGCCAATCGAGATTATAGGTTCCGACGGTCGCCGGAGCTTTCATCGTGAAGGTAAAAGTCTTTTCCTGTCCAGGAGCGATCTGGTCGTTCGGATCCAAACCTTGTGCCGGAGTGAACAGGCTCCCATCCGCCAACGGTACCAACTTATACCCTTGAGCGGCAGTCCAAGTTTGATTGCTGGTATTTTTGACGGTAACACTTACCGTATAACTTTGACCGGCCGTCATTGTCGCAGGAATGGTCGTATTCTCAATTACGGCGGCAGCCTCGTCTTCGGCCAACTCGGCAGTGCTGTTGATAATATTGACGCCGGCTGTGGCAGTCGCTCCCGGAGCGATCGGAGCGGGGCTGACCGTGACCTCCTTGCGAACGAGCAACGGTCCGAACCAAGAGACGCGCTCTTGAATCATTCGCCAATCGGTGGTGTATGTTCCCGCGGTTGCGGGAGCTTTCATCGTAAAGGCGAAAGTCGTTGAGGCGCCCGGAGCGATCGCATCGGCGGCATCCAAGTGAATCCGCGAAGCTGCGAAGGGATCGGTTTCGCCGACGGCTCCCAATTTATAACGATTGGCCGCCGTCCAGGTGGTATCGCCGATATTGGCGACGGTAATGTGCACGGTATAGCTTTGACCTGCGATCATTGCGGTTGGAATATCATCACTGACATAGATGACATCGTCGCCTTTGGTTACAGTTACGGTCTTGGCAACCAGCGCCGCTGTTCCAATTGCCTGGGTCCCATGGACCATCTGCCAGTCCGTGGTGTATTGCCCAGGCATGCTCGGGGCTGCCATCGCAATCGTGAAAGACTTGACCTGTCCCGGAGCGACACTTTCGTTACCGCTCAAGGCTTGGCGGTTAGCCGCGAACGGATCCGAATTATTGACGGCCACCAACTCATAACCGCCCGCAGGGGTCCAAGTGCTGGTCCCGGTATTCTTAACAGTCAACTGAGCGGTATAAGTCTTTCCGGCAACCATTGTATCCGGAATGTTCTCGCCGACTAGGACAGCGCTGTCGGCAACGGCGGCTTCAACCGTAATGACAACATCTTTGCCGGTCGTAGATAGACCATCGCTCACTTCGAAACGGACTATATGGCTACCAACCTGACTCACATCCGGAGTCCAACTGAATGTCTTAGTCGCTGGGTCAAAGTTGGCTCCTTCAGGCAAATTGCCGGTCGAATAGTCTAAAGAATCGTTCTCGGGATCAGTTGCAGTGACGCTAAACTGAAGGGTTTTTCCTACTTGAATGATCTGGTTATTGATCAAATCAAAAGCCGGTCCTTTTGGATTCCACTCGATTTTTAAGTTGTGAATCATGGTGCGGTTACCGGCGCTGATGGTGCCGGTGTTTACAAATCCGGCGCTATTCCCGGCTTGAAGATACGCATCCATGGTTGCGGATAGCGTTACATTCTGGATCAGCCCTTCCGCCAATTGGTTTTGCGTGAGCGCAGTGGTATTATTGGTATTTAAAGAAGCATAAATCTTATTGCCTTTCGTCCACACTGCAATGGTGCAATTTGCAAGATAACCGATGGTTTTGATGGTTTGTTTGGCATCCGGATTTACACCATTCGAGTTCCCCCATTTGGCTTGATCGGCATCGGTAACGTTACTGTCTTGCTCAATGGGTAAATAATACGAATAGCCGTTTTTAAACTCCATCAAACTGATATTGACGCCATCCGACTGGATCGGGGTGCGTTCGACCCGAACGGAGTATCCGTTACGGGTGATCGGATCATAATTGATGAATAAATCTAGATATTGGTTGGTCGCGCTGCCAAACCCTTGGCCGCCCGTTTTTTCGGGGTCGGCTTGCAGGGTCACCTTCATATCACCAATCGTGCCTGTTGCCGGCGTATATAACACTTCGCCGCCTTGGATTGCCGGCATCAGTCCGTAGCCGGCCGCCCCGTCTTGTCCTGTTCCATAGGTGAACGGTGCATTATTGTTGACGGCAATCATCTGCGTCGCTTTACGCCACGGATAGGTGGTAAAGTCGGTTGTATCCACCGGTATGTATTGATTCACCGTCCAAAAGCCTGCTGTTGGCACTTTGGTAATTAACGAACCGTCGGTAACAAAGTTTTTAAAATCAGTCTCAACATACTGCCGTTTCACATCAGCGGATATAACTGCTTTTCTGGTCACCGCCGTCAAAGCAGTCCCTACCAACGACCGAATGTCCTTTGGAGCGACGGATGCCATTAAATAGTACCCAACGTCGCCTTCGGTCAACGTGTAAGAATCGACCGGCAAATCGTTGACAATATCCGGATATCGCGTAACCGCGACCGCAATTGGGTTTGCACCGCTAGCATCGGTGCAGCGGAACCAAGTTACATACGATTTATCAGGTTTAGCGGTACTAATTCGGTACGATACCGAAACCTGTCCGTTGGACGGGTTGGATACCGTCGGGTTGACCACAAAGCTTGGCGCGTCAGTTGGCGTCGGGTTTACGGTAATTTGATATGCACCGCAAAGTCCTAACTCATTGCGCGCCTGGATCATAAAGGTTTCCGGGATGTCTTGATCCGCAGGCAAGTTAATGGTGGCCGTGGCGTTATTGCCGGTGGTGGTAAAGGATACGGCGGACGCGTCCGGTCCAACGACCGACCATGTTAAACTGCCCATTGTCGCGGTAATATTCAACGAAGCGGTTAACGTGGTTGAATCACCCGAGGTAAGTGTCGCCGACGAACCGCTCGCCAGTTTAAGGGTGAGCGCGGTTGGAATTCGCGTGTCGTTGCCGAGCGCTTCGTTGGCGATGGCTTTAATGCCCAGCGGGTCCCAACCGTCCGAGCCGCGCAACAAGTTGTAGGTATTGTAGTAGGTCTGTCCATTATGGGTAAACTTGTACGCCTTCAACAACTCCAGATAATCTTTCATATCGGTCGTTTGGTTATATGGAGAAGCTCCGGAGATGGTGATCGGTTGATCGTTAAGTGTCACATTGTATTGATACCCACGCAATGTCGGTAACTTCGAATCGGCATACACCGACCAAACAATATTCTTCGGATCAATCGTCACTCCGGGGTCGGTATAATATTTACAATCGACTGCGGTAACGGCACCCGGCGATTTCCCAAAACCTTGGCTGTCGGTGCCGTGAATCCGGAAAACGCATCCCAAAAAGGAAACGCCGCTGGTTCCGCCGGCAGGGCACTCGCTATAAAAATCAAAATCGCAATTCAGATAAACAACTCCGGAACCGCCGGCGATCGAGTCCGCCGTACTTTCAAAATGGCATTGATTATAGAGGGTTCTGGTTCCGGAAAACGGCAACAGATTCAACCTGCTCCGAAAGGAAGTGTCGTAAGCGTAAGCCATATCGCCGCTCAAGCTGGCAAGTTGGGCCTGTGTGATCGTGCTGGTCCGCGCCGCCATGCTCAACGAAGGCTTCAGCGGATAGTCCAGCGGGATGCTGCAATAGTTGGCAATTGTCAGATGTTGCGTGGCAAACCCGTTGCTGGTAATTTTGAATACCGTCCAGTTGCCGTTAGCGCCATAGGATTGTCCACGGTTACCGCATAAGATCACTTTATTGCGGTCGTTGGTCAAGCCATTCAGCTTAAGATAGTTGCAGCTGATGACGGTGCCAAACAAACCGTTCGGACTGGCTGATGTGACGATGGTCTGGTCTTTATAGTCATCGCACCAATAGACATACGGAGCAATGTAAACATTGACCGGATTCGCCGCCGTGCCGTCGTTTCCTTGGCCTTTCAGCCCGTTAAGATAGGGTACGACTGCAATTTTGTCATCCTTATCAACCGAGCCGCTTACATCGTTAAAAACATACGGTTGCATATACGACGGCATTGCGGCAATTTGAGCTTTGGTCAGTGTGCCGTCGACATATAACGCATGCGGTCCCAATTGAATGGTTTGCTCGCCATAAACGATCGATCCGGTAATGCCGTCGTCGTACAAGTATACCGGCGATGACGGATCCAGTGGCGCATTAAGTTGCGTGCCCGCCGCTAAAACAACTGTCGCAGCAAGCGAAATGGCGAAAACTACCGCCAAGAAAATCGCAATAATTTTTTGGTACATTATTTGCTCCTTTCAAATCCATTTTTGAAGCACTTATGATTACAACTACCCTCCTTTCATAATTCGTTTCCATGACAATTTTTGCAGTAAATTAAGCTTATATTTTTTATACTAAACAGATCGTGCTGAATTTACAATATTTTAATTTAAAGATCTAACAAAATTTAAACAATTGCGGCGTATTAGAACATTCAAGCAAAACATTAACAATTCGTTCATTTAGATGCAATTAAGTTAAATTCTTCTAAAAGTGTCCCTGTCTGCCTTTTTGTATTTGTAAAATGCCATTCGTTTTGTGTTTTTTGCAAGTACTTTATTAAAGAATAAATTTTTGGAGAAATAGGACAAAAATGTTTTTGGTAATAGTTAACACAACACGAAGCGCGAATACTACAAATAAGCCTAACACAATACGGTTGCCGGAAGACCGCATATTCGTCTTCCGCTAATGATAAGATTGCGCTATATTTTGCTTGAATCATTCATACGCAAAAAATGCGAACGTGATAAATTGGTTATGAGGACCGGATGTAGCAAACCTTATTTCATTTTTAGCGGGATTGTCCTCAATTTGAGAGCACCTGCTGCAGACCGGAGCGGAGACCGTTTAGCGGTGACGGTAATAAAGAAGCTGGGTTTGGAGAATTGATTTTTAGTGACTCAAACGAAAGACACCGTCCCCGCGTGCCTTTTTCAAAAATGAAAAGCTCTCGAACCCTGATTCTCCAAGGTTTGAGAGCTTTTTACACCGTTAGTGTTTCCAAGCGTTAAAAGTTAAAGACTGTACTCCAATCAAACTTACCCGACTCTTCCACATTTTTAGGCCAATTCGAACACCATTTTGGCATTTGTGGCTCTTCTACCCGATCAAGACTAGGGATGTATGGTTTAATATCCAAAACAGGCGTCCCATTGTCGGCGTCGATATATGCTAAACCAATAATACCATTGGGATAATCGATATACGTTACATAGCTGCATGTAACTCCAATCGGATTTGGACGTTCCGGAGAACGGGTCGCAAAAGTTCCCAGTCGCTCCGGTGCATTTTTGTAAGGACTTTTTTCAATAAGTTTTGCCCTGGATTCGGCTTTATCATATTTATCAAACCACCATAACACCTGGATATACTGGAAATCCTCAAGGTTTGTAATTGCAGGAATATATTCCTTGGCTAATACTAGTTTCGTGCCATCATCATCTACCTGAATCTTGCCAATTGCTTTTAATCTAAATTGTTCCATAAATAAATCTCCTATTCCCATTTATTTACGGCGCCGTTACTATCAGTATACAAGTATAGGGTAACACTACAAGCCTTTTTTAAAATTTCTAACTTTTTACCGCTACTTTTCCCGTACATTTGACTGTTACTATAACGACAGGGTCAATTCATGACTCAGCGTATGCGTTTGATTGAGCGAACCGGTTTTCTTTCTCAACAGCTCGTTCACTTCGGCCAAATCGGTCAACCCGAAGATATTGCCAAGGTCATTGTAAACTTATTGCCCGATAATTTCGGTTGGGTCACCGCTCGGGACATTGAAGTGTCAGGCAAACACCTGCTTTAAAGATGTGAAGACTGCGTAAAAGCAACCGTCTTATGGCTCTCCAAAATTCGCATTTTATACGATAATCGTATACCGCTACTTACACTTTCGCCTCAATGATTGTGATCGGGTCAATTTTTTTGAGCATCCGCCAGATCGGAAGCAAACTAATCAAAGTGACAATTAGCGGTGTGGATAACAGTCGAAAAATATAACTTTGATCCCATAGCACCAGCGGCAAGCCATGCTCCGTCAAATCAAAGTGATTTAGAGCCCATCCGCATAGTAAGGCGCTAAGTAACCCACCGAAAAATCCGAGTAAATTAATAACGGTAATTTCGAAAAGCGCTTTACCGATAATCGTCTGCCGGGTATGCCCTAATGCTTCCAACAAACCAAATTCAGGACGCCTTTGATAAAAATAAATATAAAACAGGAAACTAACACAAAGGGTTATCACGCTAGGGCAAGATTAACAGTGATCTTCGCAAATGCCAAAAAGTTATTTAAAAGCTATCACCAACGCACCCGCGACAATCAACACTCCCCCAGCTAAAGTTTTCAAATCCGCTTTTTCGCCCAGAAAAAGAAAGGCCAACACCATTGCAAAAACTACTCCCAGCTTATCAATGGGAGCCACTCGGGACGCCGGTCCGAGCTGTAACGCCCGATAATAACAAAGCCAGGAAGCGCCGGTAGCCAAGGCCGATAAAACTAAAAAAGCCAGTGTTTTACCAGGAATCTTTACGGGATTTTGCCATTCTTTCATGGCAAGAACCATGCCGCCCGAAAATATCAATACGACAATGGTCCGGAGGAATGTTGCCAAATTGGAGTTAATTCCGGTAACACCGATTTTCCCGAATAAAGCGGTCAATCCGCCAAAAAAGGCTGATGCCAGTGCAAAATAAACCCATGCCGGAAGCATATTATCCTCTCCTTTTAAAACATAACACTTAAAATAAAACCACTATCAGAAACCGTGACTTTTATATCTCCATCCGTTTCATCAAGGGTCAATCCGACTTCTCCACCGCCTCTGATAGATTTTGGTCGTCTTCCATTAATAATATCGCATTAATATCATACCAATCCAATCTTAAAAACACCTGAAAGGATTCCTTTTCAGGTGTTTTTAAGATTCACGAAGTATAATTAATCCGTGACTACTGCTCAGTCCATGTTATTCTCCGGTTTTGAAATAGCCCGATCTATATCTAGGGCCAAGACACCATCAAAGCGTTTTCTATTCATCAATCAAACAGAGAACCGCTGATGCTCAATGATCGATTTAAGCGTAATCGTCTAGTTCTCCAGGTAGCCTTTAAATAGGTAAATAAAAAATTTAAACCCAATAATATTAAATTTCCCAATGGTCAAGCCGCAATCAATTTAAGGGGGATATTATGACACTATTTCAAGCTTGCATTCTTGGTATAGCCCAGGGGCTAGGTGAGTTTTTACCGATATCCAGTTCTGCCCATCTGGTTTTAATTCCATGGTTAGGTAAATGGCACGATCCCGGTCTTACCTTTGACGTTGCCCTTCATATTGGAACACTTTTTGCAGTCGTGGCTTTTTTCTGGAAAGATTGGACAAAACTCATCCAACATGGATTAAGTAAGGGTCTTACAACCCAAGAAGGTAAATTGTTCTGGTATTTATTGGCTGCATCAATACCTGGGGCGATTGCCGGGGTTTTATTGGAACAAAAAGTGGAAACTACTTTTCGTAGTCCTTTAATTATTGGAGCGATGCTGATCATCATGGGACTGATACTGTTTCTCGCCGACCGGGTTGGAACAAAACGCCGCGAGGATAAAGCGCTAACCTTTGGCCAAAGTATAATTATCGGACTTTGCCAAGCCTTAGCCGTTATTCCTGGGGTATCCCGCTCTGGAATCACGATAAGCAGCGGATTGTTCTTGGGGTTAACACGTCAAGAGGCAGCCCGCTTTTCCTTTCTTTTATCGACACCGATTGTTGCCGGAGCCGGTCTGTTAAAACTCCGTCATTTAAACGCCAGTTCGTTCAATCTCCCCTTCATTATTGGAGTCCTCGTCTCCGCAATTACCGGTTTCTTAGTCATCGGACTGCTGCTTAAATGGTTACGTAAAAGCAGTTATTTGCCTTTTGTTTGGTATCGTGTCTTATTGGGTCTCAGTGTGATTAGTATTTACTTTTTACGAAAATAGGCTCTTTTGGAGGGTATTAACTTTGGTTCAATGGATGTCTGGCATCGCTCACTTTTTTATGCAATATGGGGCTTTCGGACTATTTATCCTATCTTTTGTGGAAGCTTCTTTTTTCCCTGTCCCACCGTATTTATTATCCATACCGATGACTTTGGCTAAACCACAGCTAGGTTTTTTTTATGCTTTCGTCGGTACGATTGGTTCTGTCTTAGGTGGCCTATTTGGGTATATTCTCGGTTCCCGATTCGGCCATCCATTCTTAATTAAGTTCTTTAAACCAACAACTGTTAAACAAATGGAAGCGATTTATCTTCGATATGGTGATTGGGCCACCGCTATCGGAGGATTAACTCCGCTTCCCTATAAGATCTTTGCCATCGCAGCCGGTGCTTTTCGTACCCGGCTTGCTACATTTATACCCGCCTCAATTTTCGCTAGGGGTATTCGTTTTTTTGGAGAAGCGTTGCTACTTGTCTTTTATGGCAAACGAATAATCGGATTCTTAGAATCTACGCTTGGTCCCGTAACTTTAATAACATTTACGATTTTGTTGGCTGGTATTATACTGCTTAGAAGAACAAGACTCGTTTCGACAAAGCTAATTCCTTTCCTTCGCCGGTTATGTGATCAATGGTTCTATTGGGTAGCCTATATTCGACGGCGTTTTTTTCCAGCCGGTTTGTTCAGCTGGTATTTGATTGCCGGAGCCACACTGACTACTTTCGGGTTGGTTCTCTTTTCTAAAATTGCATCCGAATTATTGGAGCATGAATTAAATCATTTTGATAGTGTAGTCAGCCAATGGATAATCACTTATCGCGCTAATTGGTTAACCATAGTAATGCAAGGAATCACCAATTTAGGCTCAACAATGTGGATAACCGGCCTCGTCCTCTTGCTTTCTATTTTAGGATTTCAATATAAAAAGCGTCGTTCGGTAATGTATTTAGCGATTACAATTGGCGGAGCCATGCTATTAACCGAATTACTAAAAGGAACTTTTCAGCGTTCCCGTCCTAAATTGCCTTGGCTAACTTCAGCGAGTGGATATAGCTTTCCAAGCGGGCATACCCTCATATCTTTCGCTCTATACGGTTTTTTAGCTTATTTGGCATTTCGCAACATTAAAAGTAAAAGCGTCTTTTCGAGGGTTACTTTAGCGATACTACTTATTTTATTGCCAATTCTAATTGGCATTAGTCGGATTTATCTAGGAGTTCATTATCCCAGTGACGTTCTCGCAGGTTGGACAGTGGCAATTGGCTGGGTCGGAACTTGTGTTACCGGAGTAGAGTATCTAGAAAGAAACTCAACTAAGTCTCCGTCTTAGTTGTTTTGCGGCCTTGCTTAATTCACATCACCTAATTATTGTCCTGTCAGCGGAATTTAACCATTCAAAAAAACTTATCCGGAGTAACAAACGAAGAGATTATTTTTCCCCCTCACTTATGATACTTTTCCCCCCGATTAATCTTATACCCCCGATACACCTGCTCCAGCAACATCACCCGAAACAACTGGTGCGGAAAGGTCAGCTTGGAAAAGCTCAATCGCAACCGCGCTTGTTGCCTTAACTCCTCCGCCACTCCCAGCGAACCGCCGATCACAAAAGCCACGTTTTCGGCGTTCAAATCCCGCTCCCGCAAAAACTCGGCCAGTTCCGGCGAGGAGAGCTGTTTGCCGCCGATATCCAGGACCACCAGATAGTCCTTGGGCTCCAAATAGCGTTCAATCTGTTCGCCCTCGCGCTTTCGTAGCTGCTCTGCCTCGGCAAGGCTCATCCGGTCCGGACCGGGCAGATCAGGCACTTCGATCAGTTCCAGTTTGAGATAGGGCCGCAGCCGTTTGACGTATTCGGCCTGGGCCGCCAGCAGATACGACTCTTTTAACCGGCCGACCGTGATGATCTTCAATCCGTCGCTCCCCTTTATGATGACACCGTATTTCCGGACTATTTCGGAAGTCGGCCCCAATTTCCTGCAACAAAATGGTTTTTCGATCCAGTTGCGGATTGTTAACGGTTTCAGGTATTGTAATTCGGGCTTAACGGAGTTATCTTTAAAAAAGTATTACCATCGCAATCCAACGGTTGTCTGGAGGAAACGCCATGCCCGACTATCCCTTGAAATACGGCCAAACCGAACTGACTGTGCCGATCCCGGCCGAGAATCTCCTCGGTATCATCGACAGCCAACCGCCCGACGATCGCCGGACCGAAGCCGAGGTGATCCAAGCGGCTTTGGCCCATCCGATCGGCAGTCCCCGTCTGGGCGAGCTGGTCAAACCGGGAGAGACGGTCTGTATCGTTATCGCCGACATTACCCGGGCGTGGCAAAAGATGCGCGTCTATTTGCCGTTTTTAGTCGCCGAGCTAAACTCCGCCGGCATCCCCGATGCCAAGATTACCTTCTTGGCGGCCACCGGTTCCCATCGCAAACACACCCCGGCCGAACACGAAGTGCTGCTCGGCCCGGATTTATCCCAACGGTTTACGGTCATCGATCACGACTGTCAGGACGAAGCGAGCCTGACCTACCTTGGCACGACCTCCTACGGCACGCCCGTTACCATCAATCAAGCCGCCTTAGCTTGCGACCGTCTGATTCTGACCGGCGCCATCGTCTACCACTTGCTGGCCGGTTGGAGCGGCGGGAAAAAGTCGGTGGTTCCGGGCATCGCCAGCTACCAAACGATCATGGCTAACCACGCCATGTCGCTCAATCCCGAACGCGGCGGCGGTTCCAACCCGGCGGCCCGCAGCGGCAAAGTGATTGACAATCCCATTCATGAAGATATGCTGGAAGCGGCGGCAATGGTCAAACCGGCCTTTTTATTCAACGTGATCATGAACGCCAACGGCCGGATCGGTCATGCCGTCGCCGGCGATTACCGGGCGGCCCATGCCGCAGGCTGCCGGATCGTGGCCGCTCAAGACAGCGTCGCCATTGCCCGACGGGCCGAACTAGCCATCGCTTCGGCGGGCGGTTTCCCGAAAGATATCAATTTCTATCAGACCATCAAATCCATTCTCAATGTCTTTGAAGCGATTGAACCGGGCGGCGTGATGATTGTTCTCAGCGAATGCCGGGAAGGACTGGGCAATGAGGAGATCCGGGGAATCATTCAAAATTACGATACCTTGCTGGCCCGCGAGGACGGCTTGCGCGCCGATTACAGTATCGCCAAGTTTGTCGGCTACTATGTCAGCGAGATCGCCAGCCAATGCCTGATAATCCTGGTGTCGGAGCTGGAGCCGGCGGCGGTGGCCAATGCCGTCATCCGGGTGGTGAAGACGGTCGCGGAAGCGTTGCAAATCGCTCATCAGGCCAAAGGAGAGCGGTTGCGGACATATCTGATGCCGCACGCGGCGAATACCTTGCCGATTCAGAAAAGTTGCTAATACGTCAACACTTCACAACCGACCTCTGTTACCAGAACCGTCTTCTCCCATTGGGCGGACGGTTTTCCATCAACTGTGTAAACTGTCCAGCCGTCTTTTTGGTCGGTAAATATTGCTGCCGTTCCCATATTGATCATCGGTTCTACAGTGAAAACCAGTCCGGGTACGAGCAACATTCCGGTCCCCCGTTTTGCCACAAAACCGACCCACGGATCTTCATGAAACTTCAGACCGATACCATGACCGCCGATGTCTTCCACAACAGTATAACCATTCTTTTGCGCGTGGTCATTCACTGCCTGCCCAATATCGCCAAGAAATCCCCACGGCTTTACCTGTTGCACTCCCAGTTCCATACATTCTTTTGCCACATGAACGAGTTTGCTTGTTGCGGCGGAGACTTCGCCGATACCAAACATGCGCGATGAGTCGGAGAAATAGCCATGATAGATAGTCGACACGTCAATGTTTACAATATCCCCGTTTTGTAATTTGATTTGACTGGACGGGATACCGTGGCAGACCACATCATTGATTGAGATACAAACGCTTTTTGGAAATCCATGGTAGTTCAGCGTAGCCGGTATGCCGCCGAGTTCTTGCGTTTTGGTGTGGATAAGCCGGTCGAGTTCTTCAGTGGTTACACCCTCAGTCACAAAATCTTCGATATAGTCCAACAGCGCGATATTCAGCTTACTGCTCTCCCGGATGCCCTCAAGCTGTTTTTGGGTCTTCAGTAAGCCGCGGTCTGGCGTCGCATAGCCTTTGGCAGCGTAGTCTGCTATTTTTTCATCAATCATTGCATGGCACTTTTTATATTTTTGGCCGCTGCCGCACCAGCACGCTTCATTCCTGCCTAATTTATTTGGCTTTGACATACGAACCCCCCTTTGACAAAGTAGAATGAAGCAATCGTTTATAACTCTGGAAGCGATGGGTCCGGGAAAGATTTTCGGAATTGTCGCGGCGAACATTTGAAAGCGGCAACAAAGGCCCTTGCCAGTGATTCGGATGATGAATAACCATACCGGAAAGCAATCGCCGTGATTTTATCATTGGTATTGATTAGATCATGGACAACGGCCTTTAACCGACATTTTGAAAGAAATTGTTTATACGTCATTCCAACATGTTCACGGAACTTCAATGAGCAATAGTACGGCGAGTAGCCTACGTTTAATGACATTTCAATTAGGGTTGGATGCTTGCTGACGTTATTCTCTACCCATTGGACCATTGTTTCGATTGTTTGAATGGACATTTACTTCACCCCATCCTTATTTTATCAAAAATAACGATTAAATACCTGATATGAGTTGTAAACTTTCCATGGCGCCACACCTTTCGCTCACCGCCGGGAAAAACCGGCGATCCCGCCTTCAAGCAATTTAAATTTGGCAATGGCAACGCCGTCACCCAAGTGACGGCGCGCAAAACAATATTTAGTTTCTTTAGTTAAGAACAGCGTTCCGGTTCGCTAGTGCTGATCGTAGATTCCGAACTGTTTCCACGACTCCTGCGGCATCTCCAGCTTGATCGCTTTTTTAGCCTCACGGTAAAACTCCTCGGTTTTGCGCAGTTGGGCGTGGAACTCCGCCGTTTTCGCTTTCATCTGCGCCTTGGCCGCCTCGTGACTGTTGTCCAGGTCGATGGTGTCCTGGTAAGCGAGGGTAAAGTCACTGACAAACCGGGTATCCAAACCCCGCTTGTTCATCCGTTCGGTGTTGGTGATCAGCCCCGCCAGCATGTTTTGGGTCCGGCGAATCCGTTCGGAAATGGTATGATTGGTCATGATCAAATCCCCCTTGATGATTCGTTTAAAATGCTGTAGTTTCACGTTGTCTGGGAAGCGTTCCCTGGCCAAGGAACAGGCTTCCTTGTTCATCCGGATTAACATTTCATTGTCTATAGATAATATATCACAAGACGTTACTCTTGTGCAATAGTAATTCGGCAAAATTTTATAATATTTTTAATATATACTTTTAATTCATTGTGAATTAACGCGTTAATCGATCGGATCTATGTTTAACATTATTCCTCCTGGACAATGATGCCTTTGTAAAAGTCAATTATTTAATTCCGTTTTGTTACCGTTTTATTTCTTAATTATTTCGTTTTTGTTATGAGCCGTTTGATGATTAATTACCTTTTCATTCCATAATTTCGACCCGCCAATATTGGCTAGATCTGTTTTTCCAAAACGATTGGTTGTTTCACTTTGATTAAAACTCTTGCTAAAGTCTTCCCATATCGTGAATATTTGTTATAATTATTTTTAGATTCATGAACGATCATGAATTATATTCACAAAAAGGAGCGATTATCATGAAAAAAAGCTTGTTAACCCTTGGAATGGTAGGTTGTATGATTGTATCCTTCTCGGCGGCCGCAATGGCCAGTAATATTTCACTCGGAGCTTTTGGCGGCGGACAATGGAACAACGATCTGGCAAACCGGGATGACGATCAGAAAGTCGGTATTATTTTGAATGGCGAATACAATGTTGACAAATATAAAGTCGGCTTGGAATACCTTTCCGGATCGCAAAAAAACGGCAAAGCCGCAGGCAGCGATTTAGATTTTAACTCGTACGAAGTTAAATTCGGTTACCGGGTCTTCCAAAACGATCAGTTTAATACCGATCTTACCTTAGGTTATTACAAAGAAACCTACGACGACCAAGCCGACACTAAGCTTGACGGTGTTATCATTGGCGCGGACGCCAGTTATCAGTTTAATGAGAAATTTGCGCTCTCCGGATCACTGGGCTTTTCAGTGAATGGTTCGATTGATGCCAAAAATGCCGGGTATGACGGTAATGACGCCGATATCCTCATTGCCAAAATTCAAGGAAATTACAATTTTACCGATCAAGTTTCCGGTTTCCTCGGCTATCGCTATATTAGCTCCGACATTGATAACCCTGGCGATTCCAGTCTCACCAATCAAGGCGCGACCTTGGGTGTTACTTACCGGTTCTAATCTCTTGTTTACTTTCCTCCTTATGAACGAGAGAACCCATGATAAAGGGCTGACCTTAAAGTCAGCCCTCTTTTTTTCGATGGGTCTTCGCCCCAACCGTTTCACGTCACATTCAGGCCATACTTGGCAAACAATGCCCGGATCTGCGCAATCGCTTCCGGGGTTGGTTCCGGGGTGGCGGTTAATTCATACGCCAACCCCAGTTGGCGCCATTTGTATTCGCCCAGTTTATGAAAGGGCAGGATCTCCACCCGGCTGACCACCGGGTAGCGGGCGATGGTTTGCGCCAGCCGCTCCAGCTCCGGAAGGTCGTCGGTGATTCCGGGGACCACCACATGGCGGATCCAGACCTCCTTCCCGGTCTGCTGGCAATAGTCCAGCAACTCCAGGGCAAGCCCGTTGCCTTGACCGGTCAGCGCGCGGCACTTGGCGTCGTCAATTTGCTTGATATCAAGCAGGATTAACGATGCGGCGTCCACGGCGGGCCGAGCTTGGGCCAGCGGAATCGCGCCGGAGGTGTCGATGGCGGTATGCAGGCCGTGCTCCGCGCAACGCCGCAACACTTCGGCAGTAAACTCCGCCTGCAACAGCGGTTCCCCGCCGGTCAGCGTCACGCCGCCGTGCTGGATAAACCGTTTATACTTTAGAATATCGTTAACCAGCTCGTCAACGGTATAAACGGTTCCGCGGTTGCATTGCCAGGTGTCGGGGTTATGGCAAAACTTGCACCGTAACGGACAGCCCTGCAAGAAAACCACATAACGGAGTCCCGGCCCATCCACCGTACCGCCGGTTTCGATCGAATGCACGTAGCCTGTCATCGCCGCCACCTCCTTTAACCCTGCGCCAGCTCCCTTACGTCCCTATCGATGGGATCAAAACCGCTCATGGAAAGTCCGGTTGATCACATCGAGTTGTTGTTCCCGGTTCAGCTTAATAAAGTTGACCGCGTAACCGGAGACCCGGATCGTCAGTTGCGGATACTTTTCGGGATGGTCCATCGCGTCCAGCAACACTTCTTTGTTTAAGACATTGACATTGATATGGTGACCGCCTTCGCCGAAGTAGCCGTCCATTAAAGTGTACAGGTTGGTATACCGTTCCGCCTCGGTTTTGCCCAAAGCCCCCGGCACAATCGAGAAAGTGTATGAAATCCCGTCCTCGCTGTAGTCGTAAGGGAGCTTAGCGACCGACGCCATCGAAGCCACGCAGCCTTTGGTGTCCCGCTTATGCATCGGATTGGCGCCGGGAGCAAAGGGTTCGCCATATTTCCGGCCGTCCGGGGTGCTGCCGGTTTTTTTGCCGTAAACCACATTGGAGGTGATGGTCAGGATCGACAAGGTCGGTTTGCTATGCCGGTAGGTCTTGTGTTTGCTCAGTTTGTTCATAAAACTCTTGACCAACTCGACCGCGATCTCATCCACCGCCGGATCGTTATTGCCGAACTTCGGATAATCCCCTTCAATCTCGTAATCGGTCACCAAGCCCTGCTCATTGCGGATGGCTTTCACCTTGGCGTATTTGATGGCCGACAGCGAATCCACCGCCACCGACAGCCCGGCGATCCCGCAAGCCGAAGTGCGCAGGATCTCCTCGTCGTGCAACGCCATCTGGATCCGCTCGTAGCTGTACTTATCGTGCATATAATGGATGATATTCAAGGTGTTGATATACAGTTTGGCCAGCCACTCCAGCATCTGGTCGAAGCGTTCCAGCACCGTTTGGTAGTCCAAAGTTTCGCCGGTCAACGGCGCCAGCGCCGGCCCGACCTGTTCGTTATAGATCTCGTCTTTCCCGCCGTTGATGGCATAGAGCAACGCTTTGGCCAAATTGGCCCGCGCCCCGAAAAATTGCATTTGTTTGCCGACCCGCATCGCCGAAACGCAACAAGCGATGGCGTAATCATCGCCGAACTTCTCGCGCATCAGATCGTCGTTTTCATATTGAATCGACGAAGTCGCCACCGACAGTTCAGCGCAGTAGCGTTTAAACGGCTCGGGCAGCCGCGGCGACCATAACACCGTCATGTTCGGCTCCGGCGCCGGACCCAGGTTGGTCAGGGTGTGCAGGAAACGGTAGGTCATCCGGGTGACCATCTGCCGGCCGTCGGTCCCCACGCCCCCAAGCGATTCGGTCACCCAGGTCGGGTCGCCCGAAAACAGCTCGTCGTAGGACGGGGTGCGCAAGAAACGGACCATCCGCAGTTTCAGGACAAAATGGTCCACCAGCTCCTGAATTTGCGTTTCGCTATACCGTCCGGCGCGCCGATCCCGCTCGGCGTAAATATCGAGGAAGGTGGCGACCCGGCCCAAGCTCATCGCCGCGCCGTTTTGTTCCTTGATCGCCGCCAGGTAGCCGAAGTATAACCACTGAATAGCCTCTTTGGTATCCCGGGCCGGCCCGCTGATGTCAAAACCGTAACCGGCCGCCATCTGCTTCAACTCCTCCAACGCCCGGATCTGTTCGCTAAGTTCCTCCCGTTGCTGGATGACTTGGGAATCCATAATGTCAAAGACATAATTGGCTTTGGCCGCTTTCTTTTTGGCGATCAAAAAATCGACGCCGTAAAGGGGAACCCGGCGGTAATCGCCGATGATCCGGCCCCGGCCGTAAGCGTCGGGCAAGCCGGTAATAATCCCGGTATGGCGCGCTTTCTTCATCTCGTCGGTGTAAACGTCAAACACTCCGTCATTGTGGGTCTTCCGGTATTTAAAAACGTGGTCGACTTCGGGGTTCATGGTCCGGCCATACGTCTTCAACGAAGTTTGCACCATCCGGACCCCGCCGAAAGGCATAATCGCCCGTTTTAACGGCGCGTTGGTCTGCAACCCGACAATGGTCTCCAGTTCTTGATCGATATAACCCGGCCGATGGGAAGTGATGGTAGAGATGGTGTCGGGATCGATGTCCATAATCCCGCCGCGTTGCCGCTCCTGATCCATCAGTTCCTTGACCTTCTCCCAGAGCCGGACGGTGGTCCCGGTTGGCTTCGCCAGAAAACTGGCATCGCCGTCGTACGGGGTATAGTTGGTTTGGATAAAATCGCGGACGTCGATCTCCTGATTCCATTTGCCGGTATTGAATTTGGTCGTCATCAAAACCCCATCCTTTCATCTTCGTACCCTTTGTTACCTTAATCCTACCACCGCAGTAGGATTTGTTTGTTATCGGAAGGATAACGTTCGGGATCTAATTTGTTAACAATGTTTATTATTAAGAAGGATTATCAATTGTTCTCCTAGTTAGAAAATCGATCTACATAATTCAGTTCGCAAAGCATTCGCGTTACATTCCTCGATTCGGGAAAGTGAGCGAGCCACTGACCGCCCATGACCTCACCCTCGTCCCCTCTCTTCTAGCTCAACCCTTTGGAATAGCTGCATGGGAGAGGGGCGGGGGTGAGGTCGGAATCGACGTTCGTTAAACCTTTCTCCATCGTTTTCCATACCCATTTTTTCACAATTTATCACAAAACCCTTCATAAAAATATTTTTGACCTTGATAAAAATATTTTCCATGGCAATAGAAATATTATTCATGTAGCAAATCTATTTATTGACCTGACAAAAACATTTATATACCTCAATTAAATATTTCTCCATCACGAAAAAATATTTATCGCCATGACAATAATATTTATTGACCTCAATTAAATATTTATCACCTATGTAAAAACATTTATCACCCTCGATTAATAATTTATCCCGATAAAAAAACCATTATCCGTTTGAATAATGGTTTTTGGTCTTTTTGATCAACTTTCTAAAACGATACCCGGGTTACCGTTTCATCTCGCCGATTTTAACGGTCGCCTGTTTCATTTTATCGCCCCGTTGATACTTGAGCTTCAACTTGGTCCCCACCGGATATTTGGCGATGGCTTCCTTGATCGGGTCGAGTTCGGAGACTCCTTCGCCATTGACGGCGACGATGATATCGCCGGGCAGAATCCCCGCCTTATCGGCCGAGCTGCCTTCGAGCACCTTCATAACAAAGATGCCGTAGTCCACTGGAAGCTGGTGGCGGAGCCGCGCTTCCAAAATCGCGACATTTTCGGGGGTGAAGTGGATATAAGCGATTCCCAGACCCGGCCGGGAGACATACCCTTTACTGATCAGCTGTCCGGCGACGGTCTTCACAGTGTTGCTGGGAATCGTAAACCCGATTCCCTGAGACTTGGCCGCGATCGCCGTGTTCAGGCCGATGATATGGCCGCTGCTGTCCAGGAGCGGTCCGCCGGAATTCCCGGGATTAATCGAAGCGTCGGTTTGAATCATATTGCGTAGCTGTTGATCTTCGCTGACCGCCACAATCCGGCCCTTGGCGCTGACCACGCCGACCGTCACGGTGTTTTTGAGATTTTCGGCCAACGGATTGCCGATAGCGATCGCGGTCTGGCCGACCTGCACCCGGTCGGAGTCAGCCCAAGCCGGCACCGGCAGATTGGTGGCGTTGATCTTCAACACCGCCAGATCGGTCTGGGAGTCCAGTCCGATCACCTTGGCCGGATAGGATTTGCCGTTGGAGAGGACCACCATGATCTTGTCGGCCATCCCGGTCAACCCGTTGATCACATGATTATTGGTTAAGATATATCCGTCTTTCCGGTAAATAACGCCCGAACCCAAACCTTGAATGTTTTTAACCTCCGGGCCGCTAAAAAAGTCAAAGTCCTGGACCAAGGTGTTGGTGGTGATCATGACCACCGCCGGCCCTACCCGGTCAATCACTTCGATCGTGGCATTTTCATATTGGCTAAGCGACACCGGCTTCGCCGCCACCGGCACCTGAGTCGGCGCCGGGTCTTCCGCAGCTTGGGGCGGATTGACCAAGGCGATGCCGAGTCCGGTAAATTTTACTGCCAGAATCACCAGCAACGCTCCCATGATTCCAGCGATCAAAGCCGTTATAATATAAGGCGTTTGCCGTTGATGCGCGTCAAACTGAAATTGGTTCACCGTTTGCCAGACCTCCTGCCAATCGTTTCGGATGACTAGTGCAGCGCGGCGTTGGATACTGGTCGCGTCTTGCATTCGTCAAATATTATAACGATAATTCCGTTGGCAGGTTCCCCTCATCCGTTCAGACGGTAGAGGTCGATCGAAAACTGTTTCAGTTCATATTCCACCGGGATTAGCGCCTTGCTGACCCCATGCGGTTCCGGCCATTCCTCCATAAACTTCCTGGCGTAATCCCGGCCGGGATCAGCCAACCAAACCGCCCCGTCCGGCCGGAGATGCTCCTGAAAAATCTGCCGCAACGCGCCGTGCAGGGTCTTCTCATAAAGGATGTCCGCGCCGATAATCAAGTCAAACTGGCCGGCTTCCGCCGGAAATTGCCGCCAATCGGCCAATAATTGCGCTCCGACTGCCACCCGGTTCCGGATGCAATTGGCGGCCGTAAACTTGAGCGCCTCCGGGCTGAAATCCGACTGGACCACCCGGGCTCCGGCCAGCTTGGCGGCGATTCCCGCCAACCCGACTCCGGCGCCTAATTCTAACAATGTTTTCCCGGCAATCAGGTTGCGGTGCTGCAACAAATAGCGGGCCAAACCAATCGAGGAAGGCCACAGGTCCGCCCAGAACGGGATCTCATCCGGGTCGTCGACCCGGTCCAACAGATCGTCGATATTGGCGACCTTTAACAGCTCCAGCTGCCGGTCGGCGATAGTCAGCTCGACCGTGACCAAACGGTATTCCGTCCCCAAAACCTGGACCGAATCGGGCCACGGCGCCAAAGTTTCATGATCAATCAACCGTTAGTTCCCCCATTGCTGCAACAGTTCCTGCACCGGCTGGATCAAGCCGTCTAAAGCCTGGGGCGATCCGGCTTCAAAATACACGCGGATCAGTGATTCTGTCCCGGAAGGACGGATCAAAAACCAACTGTCGTCTTCCAAGACAAATTTAAACCCGTCGGTCGTCCGGAGCTCGCGAACCTTGAGCGAACCGACCGTTTCCGGCGGAGCCCCTTGACAGCGGCTGAGGATCGCCGCCTTTTCGGCGTCGGTCAGGTGAATATCCAAGCGATTGGTATAGAAGCGGCCGACCTTTTCATACAACTCGTTCAGGGTCGCCTGCAACGGTTGCTTGGTGACGGCCATCATCTCCGCCATCAACGCGCACGCCAAGATGCCGTCCTTCTCCGGGATATGGCCGCGCACGCTTAAGCCGCCGCTCTCTTCGCCGCCGACAATCACCGGTTGGGTGCGCATCAATTCACCGATATATTTAAAACCGACCGGCGTTTCAATGGCCGCCACTTCAAATAAAGCGCCAAGTTTGTCAATCATATGGGTAGTGGCGACCGTCCGTCCGACCACGCCCTGATAACCCCGGGTCTTCACTAAATGATAGAGCAGTAACGGAATGACTTGATTCGGCGTGAGGTAGGTCCCGTCGCTGTCGACGATGCCGAACCGGTCGGCGTCGCCGTCGGTCGCCAGCCCAATGGCCTTGGGGGAACTTCTCACCCGCTCTTTCAGCTCGCCCAAGAACTTATCCTGGGGATCCGGCATAAAACCGCCAAACAACGGGTCGCGTTGGCTATGAATCTCTTCGACCGGGCATCCGTCGAGCAACTTGGCGATAAAACCGCGGCCGGTGGCATTCATCGGATCGACCACAATCCGTAATCCCGATTCGCGAATGGCTTTGACATCGACCAACTGGCGTAACTGTTCCAAGTAACGGTCAGTCGGGTCAACCTCCTGCAATAACGGATGCGTCGCCAGTTTTGCTCCGGCAACCGCGTGGTCCTGGTCAGCTTCGGAGATCAACGCCAAATTGGCTTCAATCGCTTGAGTAATCTCCAGCGAGGCGGGACCGGCGTACTCGGGGATAAATTTAATGCCGTTGTACTCCGGCGGATTATGACTGGCGGTGAACATGACCGCGCCAAACGCGCCATACAGTTTGACCGCATAGGCCACCACCGGGGTCGGGAAGTCCCGCACGCCGAAAAAAACCTTGATTCCCTCCGCCACCAACAGCCGGGCCGTCTCGCGGGCAAACAGATCGGAAAAGAATCGGGCGTCATACCCGATGACAATTCCGCGTTCCGCTCCTTGATTATCCTTGGTGTATTTGGCGATGGCTTTGACGACCCGACGGACATTGGGGAGGTTAAAACGGTCGTACATCAAATCGCGCCAACCGTCAGTTCCAAATTTAATCACGTGATTGGACATTGGCAGGTCTCCTCTCGTTTTCAACAGTATAATACTTTTCCCATCATTGGCAAAGCTTATGAAGATTCGCATTGGGCCGGACATATTCAAACAACGGTCAATCGTTCCGGATGAACCGTTAATGACTTTTGGCAACGTTTGTATTCTCGCAACCGTACTGATTTTCCTGTTGACAAGCGAGGTTTTTACATAATTCTTATGAAATATTTTCCCAAATCTGTCAGCGGCCTATTTTTATACCATTGCAACAGCTTGCCGTTTCTTGACCGGTCTCCAGTCTGGGCTTTCAAAATAACGGACTTCCTGGTTCCCAATCCTTTAGCCTATTCATAAATTATAGTGATAGGAGGTAAAGACAAAATGGGACACCGATCTGAATCCGGCAATAGTTATGGTGAGAAAAAAGACTCACTCCAGGAGAAAGTGGAGCATCCTTTTTTGCAACCTAATGATATGCTCTATTTGTCATTAACAAAACCTTTTTTAAGCCCCCGCGGCCAAAAGCTGGTCAATTTCTTTTTAAGTATGGGCGATGAGACCCATGAATTCCCGGCGTTAGATGTTATGAATATTGTCAAGGGTTTAAGTTCGAAGGGCAACGGCGAACAGCCCCCGTTAGCCGATCTATTGCCGTTGCTGATGAATTTCCTCTCTAACTCCGACCTGACGTCTAAGATTAACCCCGGATTAATCAACTCCGTCCTCTCGGCGTTTACCAACTCCAACAATAATAAAACTGAGGGGTAGTCCGCCTCAGTTCCTCGATTGCCATAAATAAACTAAAAAGTGGTGGTTACCCCCCACTTTTTCACTTTGTTTCGTAATGTCGCCGAGATGCTGACTTATTGCTCCATCTGTTTTGCCAAGAAACCTGCGGCAGTCTCGGCTATTTTTACTTCCAAGTCACCCATGACTACATTCGGCTCTTTACTGGAGAGAATAACGGCTCCGATCGGATCTCCTTCGGCAATAATCGGTGCAATGACCTGAGCTGAGAATTTGCATTTGCCTTCTTCTTCTTTGACAGGACAAGCATCACAGAACTTATGCTCGCCGGGTTTGGGCATCAGAACCACTTTACGATCTTCGATCGCTTTTTCGACTGCTTTCGAGATGGGTTTATCCAGAAATTCCTTCTTCGGGGCGCCTGATACTGCGATAACCATATCCCGGTCAGCAATACAGGCAATATGCCCGGTTGATTCGTAAAGAGAATCCGCGTATTCCTTTGCGAAATCACCTAACTCACCAATGGGAGAATATTTCTTGAGGATAACTTCCCCTTCCCGGTCTACAAAAATCTCTAACGGGTCGCCCTCTCGAATCCGTAACGTTCTACGGATCTCCTTGGGGATGACCACCCGGCCTAGATCATCGATCCGCCGTACAATTCCGGTCGCCTTCATCCCCTTATCCCTCCTTTTATTCATCTTTTTTTCGATTGCAGAGGACCTGCCACCCGCGTGACCCGGAGTGGACTTTCATAATGTAAGCTGGCGCTTTTATTGATAGTATATAGCTAAGCCAAATGTTTTATTCATTTTTCCACTTTACAGCAGTTTAGCCTTTGTACTATCAATCACTGGTTTCATAAACACACCAAAGATTGGCGAATCTCCCCTCGCTGGCGTTTTTGACAAGATCCGCTGGTTTTGGCATGCTGAAACCTTACTTGAGCATTTTTAGCTTACCCCAAATTTTTTTATCCATACCACAAAGATGCAGGGCAGGAGTTTTTCAAAATCTAGCCAATAATTTCTTTTAGTTATCCACACCGACAACCATCCGCATAAGCGGCTGAGGTTAAGCGAACTAGCTGAAGCATCGTCCCAACGTATCGTAAACGAGCTATCCTAAATAAATCTGGCGGATAATCAATCCGCGTCTCGGGTAATCAAAAACGAGGTGAGAATTTGAGATTAGCATGGCCTGTCAAACTTTTATTCGCTTTTTGCTTTCTGCTCCCCTTAACCTATTGGCCACCCCATTTTGACCAGTTCGCCACTTCGAAAATGGCGATTTTTCTGATGGCGATATTTATCTTGCTGTTGTTCGTCATTTACTACCGGCGTGATTTATCCCAATTACCCCGACCGTTAGCCGGAGCCGCGCTGATTTTTATGGCAGTTCAAATCTGGCAAACACTGCGGCTGGCCGATCCGTTGAACGGATTATTCGGCGCCTACGGTCAATCCGAATCACTGCTGGTTCAGTTGGGCTTTTTAATCTTTGGCCTGGCTGCCTTCCTGATGATTAAAGCAGATTCCGAACGCCATGTTTTTTTAGATACTATGATCTTCGCATCATTTATTCTCGCTATTTTCGGCGTCTTCCAATACTTTTACGACGATCCCATTACCCGCGAGGAAGTCGCCCGGATCAAAAGTTTACTGGGGGATCCCAATTCATTGGGCGTATTTTTGATGATGGTCCTGCCGTTACTCCTCTGGCGCTTGCACCGGGAGCCGTCCCAGACGATCCGTTCGCTCCTGTTTGGCTGCGCTTACCTAAATATGGCGGTCCTGGCGTTGACCTTTTCGCGGGCAGCCTGGTTGGGCCTGTTGATTTCCTTAATTTTTTGCTGGTTCCACCTGAACCGTTCCAATTTTCACAAGAAATCATTCTGGCTGAATTGGGGAATGATCGGCGGTTCCGGCGCCGTCCTCTTGATTTCAATGGCTTATTTGCCATTCTGGGTGACCGTTCCGCTGCTTTTATTGTTCTTTTGGGTCTGTCTACGCTGTCGGTTATTAAGTGACCCGGAATCTTTGTTCCCAGGATTCGTGGTCATATTGATCCTGGGATTAATCTCCGGCCAAATGCTCGCCAGCTGTAAACCCGGTTCGTTTAAAGACTATAACTTAAATTCCCGGATTCAGTCGCTTTCGACCGGTCAAGACAGCGGCCGCGGGTTAATCTGGTCAACCGCCTGGCGGGTCTTCCTTGAACATCCCGTGTTTGGGCAGGGTTTAGGTTCTTTTCAAGATTCCTTTCACCGCATTCAGTCTGTTACCGCCGTCAACCACTGGGGTCCCGACCGCGACCTGCGCCAAGTCCATAATGAACCGCTGCATTACTTAGCGACCCAGGGAATCATCGGGCTCGGCTCGTATCTATTGCTGTTAGGGCTGATTGTCAAATATTCTTTGCGAAACTTCAAATCTGCCGCTCCCGACATTGCTATAATTACTTTATCGGCATCCGCCATCGGTTACTTAGTTTTTGTCCAGTTTGCGTATCCTTTGGTCCATTATAGCTATTTATTTTGGGTGGAAGCCGGTATCTTGCTGAGTCTGGCGCTTCCTTCATCACGGCAAAACCGACCGTTTGGCCGGATCCAACCGGTCGCAATCGGTTTGGCGCTCATCTTTTTGAGCGTTTGGGGCGGCCTATTGCTTAATTTCGCCCGATCCGATACGTATTACCAAAAAGCATTCAACCAAGCCCGCTATCGCCACTATGCCCGTTCATTGGCGGCATATCGGACGACAGTCGCCATGGCGCCCTGGAACTATCAATACCGTTACCGTTACGCCTATACCCTGATCCGAGCCGGAGCGCGTTGCCGCAATGAAATCCTCGCGCAACGCAATTATGAGCAAGCGGAACAGCTTGTCAACGAATTACGACAACATTTTCCTGCCCGCTATCAAGTGTATAGTTTGACCGGAGACTTATACTTCCAACAACAGCAATATGGTCGGGCGATCCGCGCTTACCAAAAAGCCCTGACCTATTTTCCGGTCAATTACCGGATTTATTTCCGGATTGCCCGGTCGGAAGTTTTAAACGGCAATCGCGCCGCCGGGGTAAAAACATTTAAGC
Organism: Bacillota bacterium; assembly: GCA_023410535.1. GTDB lineage: Bacteria > Bacillota > UBA4882 > UBA8346 > UBA8346 > JAEYPR01. The sequence goes on from JAEYPR010000031.1 coordinate 68,865, forward strand.
AAGGCTGCAAGATAAATCGTGAGGCGATGGAGGAGATGCGAGGAGCCGACCGATTGAAGATCTTTTATTAACAATCCGCCGACTAAGTAGTCGTCCACGTGAGATTTCGAAGCATAACCAGCCCGGCATGCCGGGGTTGAGAAGGCTTTTCCGGCGGACTGAAGCGCATCAAACGATTTTCCAAGCGCATTCGTAAAAAGAGCGAAGTTATCAAGGGTCACCCGGATCAAACTTCGCTCTTTTTTTTGAAAGCTCAAATATGCTGAATGGCCGGATTCGCAACGCCAAGATAGCCTTACCGGCTACTTGAGGGTTTTCAACGTATCCAGGATCATCGTAAGCAACTCCGGATCAGGCAGCGCTTTCCATTTAAAAATCGGAGGCCGGCCCGGTTGGTAACGGAAATTGGAACGGTATTTTTGCAAAACCGCCAGCACTTTCTCATAATCGACTACCAGTCCCAAGTGCAGTTTAGCGACGAACTCATTCCGTTCTTTGGTGATCGACGAGAAACCGATCTGTTTGGCCAACGCCTTAATCTGGGCAATATTGACCAAGTTAGTAACGGCTTGGGGCGGCTCGCCAAACCGGTCCAACAGTTCGTCGGCAACCGCCTCGACCGCCTCCACTGTCAGGGCATTGGCGATCTTCTTATACATATCCACTTTCAACTTGTTGTCAGTAATATATTGCGAAGGAATATAAGCATCCATCGGCAACTCGACGACCGGTTCCGGAAGTTCCGGGGCCACTTCCCCTTTTTTCTCACGAATCGCCTCTTCCAGCAAGCGACAGTATAGCTCAAACCCGACTGCCGCGATCTGACCGTGTTGTTCCGGTCCCAACAGATTGCCGGCGCCGCGAATCTCCAAATCCCGCATGGCAATTTTGAAACCGGAGCCCAACTCAGTGAATTCACGAATCGCCGCCAGACGTTTCTCGGCATTCTCACTTAAGGTTTTATCCTTACGATAACAGAAATAGGCGTGGGCAATCCGGTTGGACCGGCCGACCCGGCCCCGTAATTGATACAGTTGCGCCAGCCCGAAACGGTCGGCGTCATAGACGATCAAAGTATTGACGTTCGGAATATCCAACCCGGTTTCGATGATCGTAGTGCAAAGCAAAAGATCCGCTTCGTTATCATAGAAATCCATCATTACCCGTTCCAGTTGGTCCTCGTTCATCTGGCCGTGGGCGATGGCGATTCGCGCTTTCGGTAGCAGGTTCTGCAAATAGGACGCCATGCGTTCAATGGTTTCAACCCGGTTATAGACAAAATAAACTTGACCGCCCCGGTCCATCTCCCGTTGGATTGCTTCCCGGGTCACTTCCTCATTATACTCCTGGACATGGGTCCGGATGGGGAATCGACCCATCGGCGGAGTCTCAATAATACTGATATCCCGGATGCCGACCAATGACATATGCAACGTGCGCGGGATCGGGGTCGCCGTCAGTGTGAGGACGTCGACGTTTTTGCGCAACTCTTTTAAGCGTTCTTTATGGGCGACGCCAAACCGTTGCTCTTCATCAACAACCAGCAGTCCCAAGTCTTTAAAATGCAGGTCCGCCGAGAGCAACCGGTGCGTCCCGATGACTAGATCCACCTCGCCGCTGAGGATTCCCTGAATCGTTTCGGCCTGTTCCTTGGGTGATTGAAACCGGCTTAACACCCGGATTTTCACTGGAAATCCGGCGAAACGCTCTCGGAAATTGATGAAATGTTGCTGGGCTAAGATCGTTGTCGGAACCAAAACCCCAACCTGTTTGCCACCCATCAATGCTTTAAATGCGGCGCGCATCGCCACCTCGGTTTTACCATAACCCACATCGCCGCAGAGGAGCCGGTCCATGGGTTTGGCCCGTTCCATGTCGCGCTTGATCTCTTCGATGGCGCGTAACTGATCGGGGGTTTCTTCAAAGAAAAAGGCCTCTTCGAATTCATGCTGCCAGACAGTGTCCGTCGGGAAAATAATCCCCGAGGCCACTTCGCGCTGGGCGTAGAGCTCCAATAGTTGTTCCGCCATATCGCGGATGGACTCTTTAACCTTCGCTTTAACCTTCTGCCAGTCGCTGCCGCCTAACTTGTTCACTTTAGGTGGAGCGTCCTCAACTCCAATGTATTTTTGCAGGAAATTAATCTGGTCGGTCGGGACAAACAACCGGTCTTCGCCGGAATATTCTATCTTTAAGTAATCGCGATGGCCGCCGGCGATCTCCAAGGTTTCGATCCCCATATACCGGCCGATCCCGTGATTGATATGGACTACATAATCGCCGACCTTCAACTCGGTGAAAGCGCTGATTTTGGTTCCTTCCTGCTGGAACCGGGCTTGATACTTCTTCCTTTGCCGTCCGTAAATCTCGTTTTCGGTCAGGACAATGATATTGCCGGGTAACCATTCAAAACCGGTCTCGTAATCGGTCACTTCGATCCGGATCGAACGCGGCGTTAAATCGCGTTCCTCCCCCGGCAACACTAGATGGGAAGTAACCCCTTGTTCGCGCAGGACCTCCCGTAAACGGCGGGCTTTCTCCTTCACGGCAACGGCGAGGACAACGGTTCGGTCCTCTTTCAGCCAACGATTTAGTTCATTGGTTAACAATTCGACTTTCCCATGGAACGTCGGAGGAGTCCGGAACGACATAGTAAAAGTATTATCCGGCGCAAAGCCCTTCGGAGTCTTGGCCAGCAACGATAACGACCAAGGCTTGTAAGCGCGTAACATCGATTCTAACTCGTCTAATCCCACAAAAATCTCTTGTTCTTTAGGAAGCACAACTCCTTTTTCCAAGAAATTGGTGTAGGTTCCGGCCGTCTCCTCTTCCGTCAAACGGAAGGTGTCCCGCCCGCGCACCGGTTCGTCGAGAATGATCCGGGCGTCGCCAAGATAATTCAACAATGTTCCCATTTGCGGCTCTACCCAAGGTAAAAATTGGTCCGCCCCGGGGAGCTGATGGCCCTGGGATAAACGTTCAATCGCCTCGTTAATGCGGTTTGCCAAATTTTCGGCCTCTTTTACCCGGCCGAACTCTTCCAACTTTTCCAACTGCCGGTTCAGATCGGCTTGGATCAACGGCTTTACCCGGTCAAAATCGGCCTGGTTCCAAAGGCCTTCCCGAGCCGGAAAAACCAGAACCTCGCGCAAGGTTTCATGGGAGATTTGATCTTCCACCCGAAAACTCCGGATCGAGTCGATTTCATCGCCAAAAAACTCCATCCGGATCGGTTGGTCCCGATCCAACGGAAAAATATCGACAATATCCCCTCTACGGCTAAATTGACCGGCAGCTTGCACTAGATCAACCCGTTCGTAGCCCATCACCGTGAGCCGGTTTAACAGATCAGTGAGCCCGATTTCGGTTCCGACGGTGAACCGGAGGGTAAAATCTAAAAACTTTACCGGCGGAAGCAAGCGGCGTTGCATTGCTTCCCATGAAGTAACCACTACCAGCGTATCACGTAACAATATTTTTCCGAGAGTTTCAACCCGTTGCGCCGTAACCTCCGGTTCAAACGCCTGTTCGTGGGGGTATAGTTCATTTTTCGGAAAGTAGGCTACGGTTTCGGCTCCCAGCAAACACTCGAGATCAAGCGCAAGACGGTATGCTTGGGAATTACTATAACTGATCACAAGGCATTTGCGGTGTAAGTCATGAGTAAATCCGGCGATCACCGCCGCCTTTTGGGTGCCGCTGATGCCGGTAATCAGGTCTGGTTCACCTTTCCGAAAATGGTCTTTCAACCTCCGAAATTCGGAATGACTAGCCAGTTCCGCTAGTAATTGATTCATTAAGTCCTCCTGCAACGCCGAACGAGCCAGGTAACATGGTTCGCTACATTCTATTCATTAGTGGGATTAACCTGAACGGAATTTTAAGAGCAAATTCGCTCTATCGTTTATTCTCAATGATCCCAAGTTACTTGCAACGTTTTTGATAGGCCAAAATTCCTTGGTTCCAAAGCGAATGGAATATGATTGCGCTAAACAGGCAAACAACGGTTGATTTACATGATACATAGGCAATTCCAAATAATAAATGAATGATTGTGCCAACCAAAACCGTCTGCCAATGCAATACCCTATAGAGCCTGAATGATTCAAACAGGCCCTCCCCAAAACCGAATATTGGGTGTATCAAGATCAATGGAATACCGAAATAGCTTGCGGCCCCTAGCTTTAACAATTCTTCGCCGATCGGAACTCCGATTCCAACTCGGAGCTTTTCCGGCAGTCCGCTAAGGTATAGCAACCGATCCCAAAGCCAAGCGGCAATTAACGCAACCAAACCTGCCATCAGTTCGCTCATTAATAATAGCTTTTCTCTGATCCGCCCTGTTTATGCTATCACTCGGAGTGATTTGAGCAATGGTTGGACGTGAATTGATGCGTGATTTTCTACTTTCAGATCTCAGCGATTGGCTTGATCGGCACTGTTTGTTGCGGACGGTGTTATATTGAAATGATTCATCGTATAGTTGATCCCATGGGTAACAAAGGCCAGGCCGGCTTGGGCGCCTTTCAAAACAATCTCGTCCAACACCGGGCGCTCCAGTTTGGTGAATTTAGTCAATACATAATCGACTACTGGGATTCCGGCCGGAGGCCGCCCGATTCCCACCCGCAATCTAGGAATCGCTTGGGTTTTTAATATATTAATGATGGAGGTTAACCCTTTATGCCCACCGGCGCTGCCCGCCCGGCGAAAGCGTAATCCACCCAGGGGGAGATCCAAGTCGTCATAAATGACCAACACTTGATCGGGATTCACTTTATAATATGCAGTGATCGCCGCGACTGCTTCACCGCTTAAATTCATATAAGTCTGCGGCTTAACCAGTAAAATATCATTCCCTTGATAATTGACTTTACAATATAAACTTCGAAAGTCATTGCGACTAATCGTTGCGCCACACTCTGCCGCAATCCGGTCAACCACCAAAAACCCGGCATTATGCCGGGTTTCATGATACTCATGCCCTGGATTTCCAAGCCCTACGATACAATACATTGGGAAACCACCACCACTGTATAATCACGCTGCTCTATGTCGCGCTTTCAACTAATTCACGTTCTTCAACCACTTCGGCGGGTTCAGGTTCAGGTTCTACCCGTGGTGCCGCCGCGACAACGATCACATCGTCCGGGCTTGCCTCAATTTTAATTCCTGACGGTAACTTGAGATCCCGTACCTGGATCGTCTCGCCGATGTTCAACGCACTGACATCCACGGCGATCTGATCAGGAAGCAGCCCCGGCAGGCAAGTTACCTCAATCTGATGGAGGAGCATCTCCAAGATCGCTCCATCATTCACCCGTTGCCCTTCGTTGACGAGTTTTACTGAAACTTTCACTGTAACAGGCCGATCCATTGCCACCCGGAAAAAATCAATATGGATGATACTCCGTTTCACCGGGTGATGCTGGAGATTGGTGATTAGTACCTGTTCCTCGGTCTCTGTTGATCCGTTCGCCAACTTTAAAGTCACCAATTTACCGACGGCGTTTTGCAATGCTTGGCCGACCGCGCGGCCATCCAACGTGATATTCTGATTCGATTTCCCTTTACCGTAAATCACGGCGGGAATCTTTCCTTCCTTTCGAAGCCGCCCGACCGGTCGGGTTCCTAACGCTTCCCGAGGTTGGGCTGATACCACAAGGTTCATCCAATGTCCTCCTCGAATAAGCGATTTCATAACGGCCGCAATGCCGGAACCCGGCAATTATGAAATCACCGTTCATTCCGATTACGAGCAAATGTTTACATCTCTAAAAACTGCTGGTTTTACGAAAGAACAAACTCAATTCCGCTTACGAAGGGTGCGCCAATTGGCTTTGTTCTCCTGTTTGGAACGTGCCAATCCCAATGCGCCTTTCGGGACGGCTTTAGTAATGGTCGACCCGGCGGCAATGGTAGCGCCCGCTCCAATCGTTACCGGGGCCACTAGATTGGCATTACTGCCAATAAAAGCATTATCCCCGATCACTGTATGGTGTTTATTGACGCCATCATAATTGCAGGTGATTGTCCCTGCCCCGATATTGACTCCCGTCCCGACTTCCGTATCCCCAAGATAGGTCAGATGCGGGACTTTACTTCCCACTCCGATCTGGGTGTTTTTTAACTCGACAAAGTCGCCGACTTTCACATTGGCGGCTGTCTCGGTCCCGGGGCGGATATAGGCAAACGGTCCCACCTGATTGGCAGCACCTAATTTGGCTTGGAGCACTTGGCTGAACTGAATCACGGTCTGATCGGCAATGACTGAATCTTCAATCCGGCAATTTGGCCCAATCACGCAATCTTCACCAATAATCGTCTTGCCGTATAACATGGTTCCGGGTAGGATTGTGGTGTCGCGGCCAATTTGGACATCGGGTCCAATATAGGTGTGATCCGGATCAGTGAGGGTTACACCTTCACGCATCCAATGTTCATTGATACTGCGCTTCAGATAGCCTTCGGTGCGGGCGAGTTGGACCCGGTCATTTGGCCCCATCACCTCTTCTGCAGCTTCGGTCTTATATCCGACAACTTTAAGACCGCGGTCCACCAATATTTTGAAGACATCGGTCAAATAATATTCACCTTGGGCGTTCCGTGGTTCAATTTCTTCCAGGGTTTCCAATAGCGTTTCGACATCAAAGCAATAAACGCCGGTATTCACTTCGGTGATGGCTTTCTGTTCCGAAGAAGCGTCTTTATCTTCGATAATTCCGACAATATTTCCGGCTGAATTACGAATCATCCGCCCGTAACCGGCCGGATTTTTCATTTCAATGGTCAAAATTGCGGCGGCGGCCGCTTCCCTGTGTTTTAGCTCAAGTAACTCCCCGATGGTTTCCGCCTGCAACAAGGGCGTATCCCCGTAGAGAACCAATAACTCGCCGGCTAACGGCAATAATTGCTGGCGAGCGATCTTCACTGCATGGCCGGTCCCCAATTGCTCCTGTTGCCAAACATATTGAAGCTCCGAACCCATTGTCGCTATTACTTTCTCTTTACCAAAACCGACGACGACAAAAACCGGCTCCGCACCGCTTTGTTTGGCGGTCTCTACGGCGTAGGCCAACATCGGTTTACCCAAAAGCGGATGAATGACTTTCGGAAATTTTGATTTCATCCGAGTCCCCTGGCCGGCAGCTAAAATAATCGCGGCTAATTGCGGCATGATCCTGAAAGACCCTCCCTATCTGATCGACCGAAAGTTATATCCAACGATCATTGGTTATCGAAACGATCATTTAAATTAAATCAATTGATCTATTGTATGTATGTATGTACCCTAATAATTTAGTAACTCGTTATGAAAGTGGTATTCGCCAATTGGCATAAGGGTTCCTTCCCAAAACAAATAAAAAAAGAACTCTGCTGAGTTCTTTGTTAGCTGATAAATGGCTGGGGCGGCTGGACTCGAACCAACGCATGCGGGAGTCAAAGTCCCGTGCCTTACCAACTTGGCTACGCCCCATTGAACAAAATATAGTATAGCAAGCATTCTACCGGATGTCAATAAAATTTCTATTGGTTAATATTGTAAACAAACCTTTCCCTACACCAGCTTAAAATGATTTGATCGATGGCGGGAAAAGTGAGAAAAAAGGGGCGATTTTTGATCTGTTTTCTACGTATTACAAAAATAGCCACCTCCAGGCGGCTATTTGCTTTATAAAAATAGCTTCAATTATTCAGCCCGCTCGTACTCTTTTAAAATGGCGGTTTGGATTAGCTCACGGGCAGTTGTGGTAATCGGGTGGGCAATATCACGGAATTCTCCCTCCGGAGTCTTACGGCTCGGCATCGCCACAAAAAGGCCATTCTGCCCCTCAATAACGCGGATATCTCTAACCACAAAAGCGTCATCGATGGTGATCGAGGCAATCGCTTTCATTTTTCCGTCGGTACTGACTTTTTTGAGGCGCACATCAGTGATGTTCATAAGTCCACTCACCTTTCTATTCAAATCCTTCAGTTGAAGTATTTAGTAAATTCCATAAACAATTTCAAATTCCTTCTGGCTATGTAAAGTTTTTTACTAAATTTTCTAACTTGACCAGAAATGTCTATTTACAATTGGGTTAAAGATTTGTAACTGAAATTAAAATATTTCCCGATTTCCCTTTGCTTCCGCAGCGATTCGAACAGATATAAAAAACCCCCTTCTTTGCCGCTAACGCAAAAAAGGGGGAATATTAGTAATTATGATTATTTTGAAAGGACTTTCGTGGCTAAACGAAAATCACTGGGCTTATCCACATCGATTCCAACCTCGGGGTAGGGTGAGACGACGCCGACGGCTTGAATTTTAAATGCCGAATTAACCCGTTGCTCAATCTCTTGGATGGTCAACCGACCGGTAATCAGTTTTAACAGGTAACGCCAGCCAAGCATCTTGCATAATTGCACGGGTTTCTTCCGTAAATCGGCGGCACGGCGTAACATAGCCTGGTTATCCTGAATGACACTGGGAGCGATTAACGCGAGATTCCCACCGGTAAACGTGCCGTCTTTGAGGGTTACGTAGGTTCGTTGCACTTCCGGATATTTTGCTTCGTTGTTTTCTTTTGGCACAAATGAGTAGTAAATATCCCCCGGAATCTGCTGACAACGTTTTAAAAAGTCTTCCACCGCTTCACGGGTGATTAACGGAATATCCGAGGTGGCGACCAAAATCGGTTCAACTGTATTTAAGGCGTTGATCCCTTTGAGCAAACTATCAATCATCGTTATTCCCGATTCAACCGGAATCACTTTGGGACCGGCAATCTCCGCCGAAACCATTTGGGCCGAACCAACCACAACAATCCGGTCAATCGCTGAAACCTCCTGCAATGCCAAAACCACATAATCCAACATTGGCCGGCCGGCGATCTCGATCTCCGCTTCATACCTTGCCGTGCTCACTGTCCGTAACGAACCGGAGTTAAGCGCGCCAGCCAATATGACAGCATTCATTCAGTTACCCCCAAACTTTTTCTCTTCATGCAGCATGCTCATCATACTGTTTTCGGCGTTTTCGATGTGCTCTTGCGCCAACTTTCGAGCGAGATCCCCGTCGCGGGCCGCAATTGCTTCGACGATTTTACGATGCTCCTCCAAAGCGTTTTTCATACGCCCGGGATAAGATAACGACGTCGCGCGGAAACGTTGGATCTGCTCCCGCAAGTTATGAATGATCTGCGATAAGCGACTGTTCCGGCTGGCCCGATATAAAAGACTGTGAAAATCGGTATCGGTCTGAACCACTTGGCCCAGATCCCCGACATCAATATCTTCGGCGGTTTTGACCAGATACCGTTCAAGCTCTTCCATCTCTTCTTCCGTAATGCGTTCCGAAGCCAACTCCGCCGCCAGCCCTTCTAACGCGCCCCGGATTTCGAACACATCGGCGATGTCTTTCATGGAAAGACCCGCCACATAGGCGCCTTTTCTGGGAATCATCACGACAGTTCCTTCCAGCTCCAGCTTACGAATGGCTTCCCGCACCGGGGTTCGGCTGACGCCCATCTCTTCGGCAAGTTGGATCTCCATTAACCGCTCACCGGGTTTGAGCTGCCCGGAAAGAATTGCCTCCCGTAATGATTCAAAAACCAATTCGCGGAGGGGTTTGTAATTATCCAAGCGGATCGGTACTAAGGGTTTTCGGTCCATCGGTTACACCTCATAATTCATGCTTTGAATTTTGTTATACAACCAAACCAAGCGTCTGGTAGATCGTTCAATAAATTCTGGGCTGTTGTCACCGGCGGGTCCAAGGCAAAAACCGACGGGCCGCTCCCTGACATTAGACTGGCTAAGCCATGACGGTCAAAAAGTTGTTTGGCCGCAGCCACTACCGGAAAGTTTGCCAGGGCAATCGGTTCCAAAACATTGCCCCAATCAGCGCCAATCCGTTCCACAGCTCCGGATTCAAGCGAGTTTATCAAACCGGAGAGGTTTGGATGTTGCGCGATTTCGGCCGCTCGTAACTGTTGATAAATATATGCTGTCGGTACCGGAGTATTTGGCGTAACCAACAACACTCGGCAAGCGGCCTGCGACCGGATCGGCGTCAAGATCTCACCGATTCCTTGGGCGCGCATCGTCCCGCCGACGACACAAAAAGGTACATCGGCGCCGATTTTTACCCCAAGTGTTTGAAGTTGGCGGCTGCTTAAACCCAATTGCCAAAGTTGGTTCAGACCGATCAATACGGCGGCGGCATTGCTGCTGCCACCAGCCAATCCGGCTGCGACCGGAATTTTCTTTTCAATGACAATCCGCACCCCGCGGGATATTCCCATCGTTTCCTGAAGTAACCGGGCGGCGCGCCAGGCTATATTATGCTCGTCGCACGGAACCGCCGGGTGATCACATTCCATTTCCAATGCGGATGCCGCGGTTAGGTGGACCGTATCGGCCAACATCAGAGTTTGCATCACCATATCGACTTCATGATAACCATCCGGCCGTTTTTGTAAAACATCCAACGCCAAATTGATCTTTGCATGGGCTAGAATCTGCATTACAAGGGACTCCAGTATTTTTAAATTTTTAATAATGGTGGTCTTATTGGCTATTTATTGGAAATTCCTGCTACAAAACTCTTCCGCAACGCCGTTTTCGAATATCTGTATACAATATATCGTATATTTTTTCGCTTAAAATAGCAATATTGGATTTCGATTTTACACATCCCTAATTTTCTCCGTTTCCTGACCCGCACGCCCATGTTTTTTAGATGAGTTCATTGTGGGCGTACGCCATTATTCGCCTGTCAAACATTGGCCATTTAAATTATTTCAAAAAAACACCGGGATATTTAATCCCGGTGTTTTATAAAAATGATGTGACCATGCACCTTGCTTCGACCAAGCTTTCCCGAACGTACCAAACTAGCCAGCTCCGACCAGGCAACCCCGCGGCACACGAAGGTTCCTACTTACCGCTGCTTCCTTCCGGACCTGACGGGGTTCGTAGGTTTTCGTTGCGCAAGACCCAATCCTCAACACTACTTGGTTCAGCCGGACTCACGAAAACCGGCCTAAGACAAGGAATTAAACCCTGCTATAGCGGGTTGCAGGTTACAAGGCACCGCTACCTCCCCGTCTAGCATAGCCACAAACTGAAAAACGTAATAACGAATGAGTAATACCTATTTTATCATATTCATTGAAATAATCAACAGTCCATTTTTTACCCATTTTTTTGGTTGAGTAAACCACTCCAGTCATATCCAAAATAACAAAAAAACCAGCTTCAGCTGGCCACCTTTTTTAATGGCGGAGAGATAGGGATTCGAACCCTAGAGGCTGTTACACCTACACGCGCTCCAGGCGTGCGCCTTCGACCACTCGGCCATCTCTCCGGGACAAGCAATATTATAACAGAAAAGCTGTGAATAAACTATCTTTTTCTTTTGATAAGTTTTGCCAATAACCAACAACCAAACAGTAATTTATATGGCGGAGAGAGCGAGATTCGAACTCGCGAGGGACGTAAATCCCTACCCGCTTTCGAGGCGGGCGCCTTCAACCGCTCAGCCATCTCTCCGAAACTTAAGCACTCTCTAAATTTTGCCGAAGATCAGCGGCGCTTTTGAAAAAAATCTTTCAGAATTTGGCCGCACTCTTCGGCCAAAACCCCGGCCGTGACCTCCAAACGGTGGTTTAAACGGCTATCCTGAACGATATTCATTAAACTTCCGACTGCGCCAGCTTTGGGATCAGTCGCTCCATAAACCAACCGCTTCACCCGGGCTTGGACCAACGCGCCGGCACACATCGGGCAAGGTTCCAATGTTGTATAAAGGGTTGCGGTTGCCAATCGCCAGTGTTTCTGTACTGCGGCTGCAGCACGGATCGCTATAATTTCGGCATGAGCGGTTGGATCACCGTCGTTTTCCCGGAGATTGTGACCCCTGCCAATCACTTGGCCGTCCACAACCACCAGGGCTCCGATAGGAACTTCCCCTAAGTCGGCCGCTTGCGCCGCTTCAGCCAAAGCTTGTTTCATAAACTCCGCATCAAGCTGAGCTTGATTTGTTAAGGAACAACTTGTATCCATAATCGACACTTAACTATATTACCACACTCAATTTTACTTTTGCAAGCACGGTTTTTCAGAAATTACTTGCTTCTGAGTTAGATTATGTCAATTGACATATTCCGTCATGATTCGGAAATCATTTGGGATTCCGTCTTTCGCTTAGCAACCCGTGGCCACTGCCATTCAGCCACCGAAACCGCCAACATGATTAACAAACCACCGATCATTTGAACCCAACTCAATTGTTCTTTTAAAATAAACCAAGCGCAAATCACCGAGACCACCGGAATAAAATTCAAAAACAGCGCCGACTTATTCGCGCCTAAGTGTTCGAGAGCATATACGTAAAAATAATAAGCCATCGCCGAACAAAAAACGCCCATAAAGATCAGGTTTGCGATGATGATCGGGGTAACCGCCAACCAACGGGTCTCTTCCATCAACACAAAGGGTATCAACGAGAGGGTAGCAAAATATGACTGATATGTCACGATCGTCAAATTCGAGTATTTCGCAAATAACGGCCGGGTGACAATCACGTATAAAACCCAAATTGCGCCCGCGCCGCTCATCAAGAGATAACCCAAACCGGTGTGAGCGTTGCCGACACCAAAATCATCACCGCCAACCACTAAATAAACCCCGATTAACGAGAGGATGACTCCAAAAACTTTAAAGAAAGTTAATTTGGCTTTAAAAAACAAGGATTCCGTCAGCAAGGTCAAAATCGGAATGGTGGCAATGATGATTGAAGCGGCCGAAGCGGTGATTAATTTGACACCGTGGTTTTCGAAAAAATAATACAGGGTAATTCCGATAATCCCGGTTATGATCATTAACCACCAATCACTACGGGCTACCCGCTCCGTTGGTTTCAACCAGCGCTTTACCCAATAAAGCACCACAGACGCCAGGATAAATCGCAGAAAGGTCAGGGTCATTGGTCCAATCACTGCCACGGTCACTTTAATGCTTAAAAACGAAAAGCCCCAGATTACAACCGCCGCCAAAATCGCCGCGACTGACAGCAATTGTCCCTGTTCCAGTTTAGATGTCAAGGTTTCGGACTTCCGTCGCATGTTCGAGGATATAATCACGTCGCGGCTCCACTTTATCCCCCATCAACATGGAGAAGGTCTGATCGGCCTCGATGGCGTCATCCAACGTAACTTGGAGCACGGTCCTACCTTCGGGATTCATGGTCGTTTCCCACAATTGTTCGGCATTCATTTCACCGAGACCTTTATAACGCTGAACCACAATATTTTGTTTACCGATTTGGGCCAACAACTCCTCCAGTTCTTTATCGGAATAAGCGTAATATTCATTTTTGCTCTGTTTGACGTAATAAAGCGGCGGTTGCGCAATATAGACATTGCCGTTGGCAATCAATGGGGTCATGAAACGATAGAAAAAGGTCAACAATAAAGTCCGGATATGGGATCCGTCGACATCGGCATCGGTCATGGTGATGATCTTGTGATACCGTAACTTGCTCAGATCAAAATCTTCACCAAATCCGGTTCCCAAAGCAGTGATCATCGCTTTAATCTCTTCGTTACTAAGAACCTTGTCAAGACTGGCTTTTTCAACATTGAGAATTTTACCCCGCAACGGGAGAATCGCTTGAAAGCGCCGATCCCGGCCTTGTTTGGCAGAACCGCCGGCCGAATCACCTTCGACGAGGTATAACTCGGTCAACTCCGGTTCCCGGTACGAACAGTCGGCCAGCTTGCCCGGGAGGGAACCTACCTCCAGGGCGCTTTTGCGCCGGGTCAATTCTTTGGCTTTTCTGGCAGCTTCCCGTGCTTTGGCCGCTAAGAAACATTTCTCAATAATCTTTTTGGCCGCGGTCGGATTTTCCTCGAAAAACTCCGCTAAACCGTCATTGACAGTAGATTCGACCAACCCTTTTACTTCGCTATTGCCTAACTTGGTTTTGGTCTGGCCTTCAAATTGGGGCGAACGCAACTTGATGCTGATCACCGCCGTTAAACCCTCCCGAACGTCATCTCCGGAGAGCGAGGCTTCGTTTTCTTTGATCAGATTATTTTTGCGCGCGTAATCATTCAAACTCCGCGTTAGCGCAGCCCGAAAACCGGATAAATGCGAACCGCCCTCGTGGGTGTTGATATTGTTGGCAAAAGTGAAGACACTCTCCACAAAACCGTCGTTATATTGGACTGCTACTTCAAATTCATAATCTTCAATCTTTTTGTGGAGATAAATAATCTCCTTGTGAATCGGGTCTTTGGTCTTATTTAAGTTTTCAACAAACGAGACAATTCCGCCCTGATATTGATAAACTGCTTCGCGATTCCCTTTTTCATCTTTGAGGACAATCTTGACGCCCCGGTTTAAATAGGCTAATTCCCGCAGCCGATGGATTAAATAATCAAAACTAAAATCGACGGTCTCAAAAATTTCCGGATCAGCCCAAAATTTAATGGTGGTCCCGGTATTTTCGGAATCGCCGATCATTTGCACCGGATTATCGGGTTTCCCCTGTTGGTAACTTTGAAAATATAAATGGCCGTCCAGTTTGACTCGTGCTTCCAACTTATAGGATAAAGCGTTAACTACCGAGACACCGACGCCGTGTAAACCACCGGATACTTTGTACCCTTCGCCGCCAAACTTTCCGCCGGCATGCAGGATGGTCATAACAACTTCCAAAGCTGATTTCTGGGTTTGCGATTGAATACCAACGGGAATCCCGCGGCCGTTATCCTCGACTGAAACCGCGCCGTCTTCATGCAAGGTAACAATGATCTGATCGCAATAGCCGGCTAACGCCTCGTCAATACTATTATCAACCACTTCATAAACCAGATGGTGCAAACCGCGGATATCGGTACTGCCAATATACATACTAGGCCGTTTCCGGACCGCTTCCAGCCCTTCCAACACTTGAATCTGGTCCGCATTATATTCAGCATGATTCTTTTGCACGTTCATTTCCTCGTCCATTCACCAAAAACCCCTTTTTCAAAGATTGGGCATTTACCGATTGACCCGATCCGAACTGGCTTCAACGCATTACAAAGCAACCATAGATCAAGTCAGTTATAAATTATCAACAAATTCAGCCCGTTTTTTCAAAGTTACCGTGGAAATCGGCGATAAAATCACTTTATTGGCTAAAATTGCCGCGGATTTATGATTTGTGTTATCCAGTCTTTCGACGCACCCTTTAACTTCCAATCTTTTCAATAAATCCTGGATACTTTGGACCCCTTGGGTACTTTCAAGATTGATTAGCGCAATGATCTCATCAGTCCGTACCAAGGTATCGCCGCCTAAATGAATAAACAAGTCATCTCCTCCTTACCGAAACCGCACAAAGCCCTATCGCGGATCTCCTGCCTTGTACTGGCAACAACAACAAAGTGGATAGTTTTTATCAGTCCACGTACCGCATTTGACGCAACGTCCGTAACCTTCCAGCTCTTTTCGCTTAGTATTTTGCAACGACTTACGCATCATCTGCGTAAAGCGGGCTTCGAGATCGGGATCTTTAATCTCTTGCGCGCACTCCTGAATGAACCATTCTTCTTGATGATTCAACACAATCTCCGGCGCGACCGGCGCTTTCAATTCAGTGGTTACTTGAATGGGTGCCACTTTTAGTTTGATGTTACGAATCACGCCTCTACCAAGGACTTTCTGATAACGTTTGACGATATCCATACTCATTAAGGTTAGTTGGTGTGCCAAAGCCGGATTGTCGGTCTTTAGAAAGAGCGCTCCGTCTTGATAACGGACGGCCTCCACCTTTTTAGCAAGATCCGAACCGGCGATTTTCGGCCAGTAGAAGACCGCCAATTCACCTTTCATCCGGGTCCAAGATCCGTTCCGTTTCAGATAATTCTCAATAATTTTATTAAATACATTCACCGACATTGGTTGCGACTCCTTTAGAAACTTCAAATCGTAATGTTTCATGATCGGTGATGGGAAAATCCGCACGGTTGGTCGAGGTTAAAACCGTCTGGGCCGAACTTAACAAACACGCTAATAAATTTTGCTTGCGTAAATCATCAAATTCCGACATTACATCATCAAACAGTAAAATGGGATATTCACCGCGGGAAGCTTTAATCTTTTCGATCAATCCAAGCTTTAGAGCTAACACAGTTGTTCTTTGTTGTCCTTGTGAACCGAAACTACGCAACTCCACCTGATCGTCAAAGGTCAACCGGATGTCGTCACGGTGCGGGCCGACCAATGTGATTTGGCGCTCGATCTCCTGACGTCGCACCCGGTGCAGTTCATTTTGATATTCCAGGCGCATTCGGTTTTCATCCCATTCAGTAAGCGGTAGATTATTAAAACCGCTATAGGTCATTTTCAACGTTTCAACATTCCCGCTGATATCAATTTGGGCTTTTTGAACATAAGGCAGTACATCAAGTAACATTGACAACCGATACTTAATCACTTTGAGCCCTTTTTCAATCAGCTGTTCATCCCAGACCGACAATTCGGCTAAGCTTGGTTGGGACTTTAACAAACGGTTCCGCTGTTGAAGCACCCGTTGATAATTATAATATATAAACCGATAATGCGGTTCGGTTTGAGCAAGATAGAAGTCAAGGAAATCCCGGCGATGCTGCGGACTGCCTTTAACGATCTGCAAATCATCCGGAGCAAAGATAACTACCGGTATTTTTCCGAACAGCTCTTGATTTTTACAAATTTGACCATCAATTTTGATCCGTTTTTCATGATGTCCGATACCAATCTCGATCTGAGTCTGGGCAAGTTCCTGTTGAAAAAGGCCTTTCAGAAAACAACTGTCATGTTCCCAGCGGATTAACTCATCATCTTTGCGCGTCCGAAATGAACGGCCAAGGCATAACAGAGCAATTGCCTCAAGAATATTGGTTTTTCCCTGGGCATTTTGTCCATAAAAGATATTGATATGCGGCGAAAAATGTAGAATTTGGGAATCGCAGTTGCGGAAATTTCTTATGACCAGTTCAGTAATGGGCATTCGCGTTATTCGTGTTTAACATAATAGGTTTCTTTCCGGACCGTTACCCGATCGCCAGGGACTAATTTTCGTCCTCGTTGTGTTTCTATTTCTTCGTTCACTGAAACCATTCCTTCTGAGATCAAAAATTTTGCCTCAATTCCCGATCCGACAATTGCGGCCCATTTAAGAAACTGTCCCAAGTTAATCTGGTCTGTATCAATGTTTACGATATGATCTGCCATGATATGAACTACTCCTCCTAAAGACTTAAAATTTCTTTTTTCGCTATCTTCGTAAATTTTACGCTGCTTATCAAAATTAAATCGCTGTCTTAGTTATATTTTCGAACCGGCAAACCGGATCCCGATTCGTCCGATGGATCTCTTTTATTCACAGCAATAGCTTATTAATTAACAAAATGAACTCATTTAGTCACAAAAACAGATCAGTTATTAACACAAATAGATAAGTCATCCACAAAATATTTTTATTTATGCACAAAAAACGATCATTTATCCACAAAATGAGCTTGTTGAGTGATTGAATGAGTTCATTCAGTCACCAGATTGCATCCCTGGTTCGGCCCGAGAGCAATAATAAAGTTAAAGCCAGGATTACCTGGCTTTATACGGAAAGTTTCAGCGGCATTACAATGTACCGATAATCTTCTTGTCCTTCACCGAGTAATAGTACGGGTTTTTGATCCTGTATATATTTAATTAACACTGATTCGGAATCAACCGTCTTTAAAAATTCCAGGATAAAGCGAGCATTAAAACCAATATCAATATCAGGACCATCGGCTTCGATCTCAATTTCCTCATAGGATCTTCCTTTATCCGGTTCTTTGGCGGTAATCACCATTTGTTGATCTTTCAAACTTAACTTAACCGAGAAACTGACCAAAGCGGTCCGCTCCAGCGCTTCAATGAACTTGGACCGGTTCACTTTCGCCGAGCCGTTAAAATCTTTGGGGATAACCTGTTCATAGCGGGGAAATTGCGCTTCTACCAATCTTGATGAGAAAGTGATTCCGGCGCCTTTAACGAAGATTAGTTTCTCATCAAACTGGATTTTTAAACTCTCATCAAGTAACGTTCCGAAGATATTGGCCAACTCCTTCAAAGCCCGCACCGGAACTAACGCGTTTTTCTGTACTTCGCTTTTGATTGCCAGATCCTTGATTGCCAGTCGGTTGACATCGGTCGCCACTAAACGGAGTTTATTCACTTCAAATTCCCACAGAATGCTGGATAAAAACGGTCTGGGATCTTCAGCTAATGTTGCATAAACCGTCTGTTTGATCGCTTCTTTGGCTTGTTCTCCGTTGACTTCGAAAACTTGCTCGTTTTTGACTTCCGGAAAGTTGGGAAACTCTTCAATCGGCAAGGTAGGAAGTTGATACGTTGAATGTTGGCTTTTGATATTAACCATCTTCGCGTTTTCATCGTATTCAATCGCTACCGGAACCGCCGGCAGATGTCGGATGATCTCGACGAAAGTTTTTCCCGGCAATACAACCGACCCGGCAGTGATAATTTGAATATTGGGTACTTTCGCTTCAATTGCAATTTCAAGATCGGTCGCAACACAGCGTAGACTATCAGTTTTGGTTTCCAGCAATATACCGGTCAAAATAGGCAAGGTTGATTTTGTGGCTAAAGCTCTAGCCGTTATTTGAAGAAAGCGGGCTAACTCATCTTGTTGGCAAACAATATTCATTTTCAATCCCCCTATTCACAACTATCTTTTATTTTATTTAAGATTAGAAATAAGATCAGTCGTAGTATTAGGCACTGTTGATATGTGGATAACTCTTGAAACCCTTATAAATGGCACTTTTGAAAGTTTGGCTCAATGTGGATAAAATGATCAACTATTCACAAATTAACACAATTCACAAGATTAAATCCCTGTGGATAACTTTTATCCACAAATTATCCGATAAATATCCACAAGTTATTGACCTAGTTTGTGGATTAAATTTTTAACGACCCGATCCACTTCCACATCAGACTTCATCAAGTCCTGAATCTTCTCATAAGCATGGATCACGGTCGTATGATCTCTGCCGCCAAATTCCTGTCCAATCTTAGGCAACGAATAGTCGGTTAATTCCCGTACCAAATACATTGCAATCTGCCGTGGGAACGCGACATTTTTCGAACGCCGCTGCGCTTTTAACTCTTCCACTTCGATATCGAAGAACTCCGCCACTGCCTGTTGGATTAAAGGAATGGTTACTCGTTTTGATTTGGAGGAATTGACATCTTTTAAAACTTCATTGGCCAGTTCCAGGTTGACCTGCTTGTTATGGAATGAGGCATAGGCAATAATTCGGATCAGGGTTCCTTCCAGTTCGCGAATGTTGGAATTAATCTGGTCGGCGATATTGACAATAACATCATTGGGAAGATTCCAACCCTCCAACGCTGCCTTTTTCCGTAAAATTGCGATCCGAGTCTCTAGATCAGGCGCTTGAATATCGGTGATCAGTCCCCACTCAAACCGGGAACGCAAACGGTCTTCCAAGGTCGGGATCTCTTTGGGTGGCCGGTCGCTCGATATCACAATCTGTTTTCCTGATTCATATAACGTATTAAAGGTGTGGAAAAATTCTTCTTGAGTACTTTCTTTTCCAACAAAAAATTGAATGTCATCGATCATTAACACTTCGACGTTGCGATAGGTATCACGAAACTGGGGTGTCCGGTTATACCGGATAGCATTAATCAACTCATTGGTGAATTTTTCGGAAGAAACGTAAACCACGCGATAGTTGGCATGATTTTTTAATACAAATTGCCCGATGGCTTGCATTAAATGAGTTTTTCCAAGACCGACACCGCCATAGATAAATAAAGGGTTATATGCTTTCCCCGGCGCCTCGGCAACCGCTAACGAAGCCGCGTGAGCAAAACGGTTACTTTCGCCAACCACAAAACTCTCAAAAGTGTATTTTGGATTTAATTGACCTGGTTGAGCAGGACTAACTTGCGTTTGGGTAACAACCGGAGCAATTTTTTGGATCGATTCTTCCCGGTCGGGAGTGACAAATTTGATCTCAATCTCAGCATCGGCAATTTCTTTAATCGTAGCCGACAACAAAGGAGAATATCTAGACTCAAGCCAATCCCTGGCGAAATCATTCGGGACTTCCACCAACATCACCTTATCTTCAAACGAAACAGGTTTCGTCGGTTTTAACCAGGTTTCGAAACTTGGTTTACTTAGAAACGATGAAACTGCTTCTAAGGTTTTTTCCCAAATGACGACAAAATCTTCCATATAAATCTACACCTCATAAGTTATTCAGACCTGTGAATAAATTGTGGAAAACTTCCAAAACCTAAACCGTCGTTGGTTTTTAAGCTTTCAAAAGTTGTAAATAAAAATCTGGTAACGGTTGATAATTAAGGTTATCCACAAAATTTGAGTTATCCACAAAATTATACACACCCTGTGGATAATTTTTAAACTCCTAATAATAATAACAAAATCTCTAACTTTTGGCAATTCAAAAATCCGGTAGAATAATGGCGTTTATCCACAAGTAAACTCCTGGTATCGGTAATTTGTAAACTAGGTTTTACTTCTTTTTTGGAGAAATTGTCTAAACTATTGACACTTTACAATACCACCGTTATAATTATACTCGTGTATTTTTCTTTACTAGTGAGGTGAACAATTATGAAGATGACTTATCAGCCGAATCGGCGCAAATATAAAAAGGATCATGGCTTTTTAGTTCGCATGTCCACCAAAGCCGGTCGTAAAACCATCAATCGTCGCCGTGCTAAGGGCCGTAAAAGACTTTCTGCGTGAGATGTTATGATTGACTAATCGTTATGTTATTATCAAAAAGAATACTGATTTCCAAAAGATCTTTGAAAAAGGCCACTCAATTTCCGGTAGGTATATAGTGGTCTATTTTCTTCCTAATTTTTTGCCGCAGCACCGTTTTGGTTTCTGTGTCGGCAAAAAATTAGGTATTGCCGTTACGCGCAATCGAATCAAACGTCAATTGCGCGAAGCTGCTGCCCAATATGAGACAAAAAACAGTCTGGGCCTTGATATCCTTTTTGTAGCCAAGGCTTCGATTCTTTCCGTCCAATTTAATAGTATAATTGATGAAATTTCTCATATACTTGGTATTGCGGACCTCAGATCTTCAAAAGCTTACAAAAAGATGGAGGATTCCCCATGAAGGGTATAATCCTTTTTTTTATATCTGTTTATCAAAAGTTTTTTTCACCATTGTTGCCTAAATCTTGTCGTTTTTATCCTTCATGTTCCAATTATATGATTCAAGCAATAAATAAATTTGGTTTGTTTAAGGGATTACATTTAGGAATCAAGCGAATATTGCGTTGTCACCCCTTTACTAAGGGAGGGTACGACCCGATACCTTAAACAACTAAATCGGAAAGGAATGTCTCACTTGTTTGGAATGAATTTAGATTGGCTAGTTTACATATTCAAAGACGTTCTGATTTTTTTCAATAATTATTTCAATAATTGGGGATTGTCCATTATTGTCTTGACGCTTATTTTGAAATTTATCTTATTCCCGACAACGCTTAAGCAATTCCGTTCAATGGATAAGATGAAAAAGGTTCAACCCAAGTTAAAAGAGATTCAAGACAAATATAAAGATAATCCCGAAGAAATGCAACGTCGGACCATGGAGCTTTATAAAAAAGAGAATGTAAATCCGTTTGGCAGTTGTCTTCCAACGTTATTGCAGATACCGATTTTAATTGGGTTCTATTATTTGCTTTCAGACCCCAAATATCTGGGCGACTTAATGAAAAACTCCCACTTTCTTGGGATTGACCTGATGGCGAAGAATAATATTATTTTAGCTGTTTTATCAGGATTAAGCACTTTTTATCAGCAGAAGCTGACCTCAGTGACTACCCCGGCCGATCCCAATCAAAAAATGTTAATGTATTTTATGCCTGCATTTTTAGGCTTTATTACATATACGGTCAGTGCTGGTGTCGGCTTATACTGGGTTACCAGTAACTTAATCGGTATTGGACAACAATACTTGATCAATGAGTATTTTATCGTCAAAGAACATTTACAAGAGAAAAAAGAGAAAGAAGAACCAACTGGAAAAAAATAACTTACCTTTGGGCTCAAAGGAGGGTATAGTAAATAATGAAATCAGTCGTGAAAGTCGGAAAAACTTCGGAAGAAGCGATCGCCGAAGCCTTACGGGAACTTGGCGTGAATCGCGAGCAAGTTGATATCCAGGTCGCCGAAGAAAGTACCAAATCGCTGTTGGGTTTTATCACTACTAAAACTTATAAAGCTACGGTAACGGTTAAAGAGGATCTGGCTCAAACTGCGGGACTTTTTCTCCGCGAGATGTTGGTGAACATGGGAGTACCGGCTCAAGTCGAGATCTTTCGTAAAAAAGACTTTACAACCTTAAATATCAACGGCAAAGACCTTGGAATATTGATCGGTAAACACGGACAAACTTTAGATGCGATCCAATACCTTGTAAATTTGGCGATCAATAAAAGTCGAGTAGAGAAGGAACGGATCATTATCGATGTGGAAGGATATCGTCGCCGTCGCGAGGAAGCATTACGCAGACTGGCTGTAAAATTGGCTGATAAAGTGAAGCGGGAAGGAAGAAAACAAGTTCTCGAACCAATGAGCCCGCAAGAACGCCGGATTATCCACTCGACTCTTCAAGGATATAAAGAAGTTTTTACTTATAGTGAAGGGGAAGACCCTTACCGTCATGTAATTATATCTCCACAAGACTTCGAGGAAAAAAACCCGGTTTAACCGGGTTTTATCTTTAACTAATGTTTTTGGGGGAAGATCATGTTGCTCCACGATACGATTGCCGCGATTGCGACACCACTAGGCGAATCCGGAATTGGAGTCATCCGGATTAGTGGTCCTGATTCGTTAAATTTGGCTTATGCTTTGCTACGAACCAAAAAGGGATTGACGTTTCCGCAAATTCAAGACCATCAGCTTTACTATGGAAATTTTATTGATCCTTTGACAAACCAGCTAATTGATGAGGTCTTATTTTTTTATGCGGCGCAACCCCGCAGTTTTACTGCCGAAGATACGGTGGAAATCCAAACGCACGGCAGTATGTTTTTATTACAAAAAGTCTTGGAAGTGATTACTGCCAATGGTGCCCGGTTAGCCAACCCCGGTGAGTTTACTCAACGTGCTTTCTTAAACGGCCGGATTGATCTGATTCAGGCCGAAGGCATTATTGATTTGATTCGCGCGAAAACCGATAAAGCGCATCAACTGGCTTTGGCGCAACTTTCCGGAAAAACCTCCAATCATATTCAACGGTTGGAGTCAGAACTCTATCAAATATTAGTTCATATTGAAGCGCTATTGGACTTCCCCGAAGAAGGAATTGACGAGCTAGAAAGAGATCAGCTCACTCGCGATACTTTAGAAATTCAAAACCAACTCAGCACAATCTATGATACGATCGATGAAGGGCGTAAAATTAAAGAGGGAATTTCCGTTGTGATCGCCGGTCGACCCAACGTCGGCAAATCAAGCCTTTTAAATGCCCTCCTGCAAGAAGAAAAAGCGATCGTAACCGATATACCGGGAACCACTCGCGATATTGTTGAAGGTTTCTTTCAAGTGCAAGGCATACCGATTCGTCTGATTGACACGGCGGGGTTACGTGAAACCGCAAATCCCATCGAACAAATTGGAATATCCAAAGCGGAACAGATTATTGCGGAAGCGGATTTAGTTCTTTTGGTCTTCGATAATAATGCTTCGTTTACGCCCGAGGATCAAGCGATTGCTACCAAACTTACGGGCGGTAAATTACTGGTTGTGATCAATAAAACCGATCTTCCTTCGGTGTTAGAACGCCAATCAATTGACGGGCTCCAACCTAAAAAGGTGATTGAAGTATCAGTCAAAAATGATCGCGGCATTGATCAAATTCTTCAGGCTATTCTTACCTTGGTTGGAGTTGGTGATATTAATCCGGATGATCGCCCGATGTTATCCAATATTCGGCACCGCAATGCTTTACGCGACGCCATCGCTAGTCTGGAAACATTCAGTAACGGTCTGGAGCTTGGCATGACTGAAGATTTATTAGCCATCGACTTACGAACTGCACTTCAAGCGTTAGGCGAAATCACCGGCAAAAATGTTTCGGAAGCCGTCATCCATGGGATATTTGAAAAGTTTTGCATCGGAAAATAAATTCTCCTTGATCAAGCATGCGCTGACATTTTGATGGTTTGACCAGAATTTATGCTTATTTAGAGAGGATGACTACTCTTGATTTACGACGTAATTGTCGTAGGAGCCGGACATGCCGGTTGTGAAGCTGCTTTAGCAGCCGCCCGTCTCGGTGCTGAAACGTTATTGCTAACAATTACTCCGGATACAATTGCGGCGATGTCATGTAATCCGGCAATTGGAGGTCCTGCTGCCAAAAGCCATTTGGTCCGTGAATTAGACGCCCTGGGCGGCGAGATGGGAAAAGTCATTGACGTTTCGTATCTTAATATTCGCCGGATTAATGAATCGCGGGGTCCTGCGGTCACTGCCCTCCGGGCCCAAGCCGATAAGCGAATGTATCAATCCGAGATGACCTTGCGGCTGTTGCGTCAACCCCATTTGCATGTGAAACAGGGTCTGGTAAAAGAGCTAATCGTTGAAGCGCAACAAGTAAAAGGGGTTATCTTAAAATCAGGGCGCCAGTATTTTTCGAAAACAACGCTATTGGCAACTGGGACATTTCTTAACGGCCAAGTTGTAATGGGAAATATCCGTTATGCCGGTGGACGGCAGGGCGAACCTTCTGCCACCGAGTTGAGCGAGAGCCTTATCAAACATGGGATCAAATTGAAACGGTTTCAAACAGCTACTCCGCCGCGAATTCACCGTCAGTCAGTTGATTTTTCAAAAATGACGCCGCAACCGTTTCAAAATATTCAGTGGGGCTTTTCGTGGGACGGAATTAACCACCCCCGCGAACAACACCACTGTTGGGTTACGAAAACTACCCCTGAAACCATTGAGTTTATTCGCAATAATTTAAACTTGTCGCCGATCTTTTCCGGGTCAATCAATAGTAAAGGACCGCATTTTTGCCCTTCAATTGACCGGAAAGTGATCAACTTCCCCAAAAAAACTGATCACTTAATCTTCTTGGAACCCGAAGGCATTTATACGGAAGAGATGTATTTGCTCGGATTGACCACCGCGATGCCAGAGACCATTCAAGAACAGATCCTTGCGACAATTCCGGGACTGGAGAAAGCGGAGATTGTGCGGCCAGGTTACGCAGTAGAGTATGATTGCCTGGAGTCATTTCAATTTACACCGGCTTTAGAGTCGAAGGTAATTCGTAACCTTTTTACCGCCGGGCAAATCAATGGAACCTCGGGATATGAAGAGGCTGCCGCGCAGGGAATCGTCGCCGGAATTAACGCGGCCCGGAAAGTTGAAAATTTACCGCCCTATCTTCCTAGCCGCACCTCCTCCTATATTGGAGTGATGATTGACGATTTAGCGACCAAAGGGACGGATGAACCTTACCGGATGATGACTTCATTGGCTGAATACCGGTTATTCTTCCGATTGGATAACGCTTTGGTCCGGCTAGCCGAAAACGCAAGAAAAATTGGACTGGTGAACGAAGAGCGGGTTCATTTAATGGATAAATTTACCAGACAATTTCAAGATTTTCAAACGGCCATGGAGACCGTTAAAGTTAAAAAAGATGCTGAGTTTTGGCAAAAGTATCAGTTGAAAAACCCGGAGCGCAGTTATCGATTGAAAGAGATTATTCGCTTCCCCGAGATTGATGTGGCGATTCTTGAAAACGAGTTCCCGGAGCTCAACGATTACTTGCCACCGGTTAAAGAATTTGCGATAACCGATCTGAAATTGGCGGGATATCTTAACCGGCAACAGAACAATCTTGATGAAGCAATCCGTTTGGAATTACGGTCTATTCCGGAAGATTTTGATTACCGAACTTTAGTGAAATTATCTTCCCAAGGGCGCGCATTATTGGAAAAGGTTCGACCGTTATCCCTGGGACAGGCGCTGCGGATTGCGGAACTCACCGCCGACGACCGCGCGCTATTACTGTTGCAGTTTGGAAAAGTCGAAGGAGCCGGATAAAATGACACAACCAGTGTATGATGTTATTGTAATTGGCGCCGGACATGCCGGTTGTGAAGCCGCTTATGCCGCTGCTAAAATGGGTGTACGGACGCTTTTATGTACCCTGAATTATAATAACATTGCTTTTATGCCGTGTAATCCTTCGATCGGTGGTCCAGCTAAAGGGCATTTAGTTCGGGAAATTGATGCCTTGGGTGGAATTATGGGCCGGGTAGCGGACCGGACTTACTTGCAAATGCGCCTTTTAAATACCCAAAAAGGCCCGGCGGTCTGGGCATTGCGTGCTCAGGCCGATAAGAATCTCTATCAACAAGTAATGATCGAGGAACTGGAGCGTTTGCCCAACCTGACAATTCGCCAAGCTGAAGTTGAGGAAGTTTTACTCGATCAAAACGGTTTGGTCTCCGGGGTTAAAGTTCGTACCGGAATAATCTACGAAACCCGCGCAATTGTTTTAGCGACCGGGACTTTTCTGCAAGGTAGGATCTTTATTGGAAAACTTAATTATCCTTCGGGACCCATGGGGCAGTTGCCCGCCAACGCTTTGTCGGAAAATTTAAAAAAGATTGGGTTGTCCTTAACCCGTTATAAGACCGGGACTCCTGCCCGGGTCCGCCGGCGTTCGATCGATTTTTCCAAAACCATTCCACAACCGGGTGGTTTTCGTGAACATGGTTTTTCCTTTTGGCAGGATTGGCAAGAACGGACTGAACAATTATGCTGGCTTACTTATACTCAGGCTGAAACCCATCAAGTGATTCGCGCGCACCTTCATGAAGCAGCGCTTTACACCGGTGACATTTCAGGGGTTGGACCGCGCTATTGCCCCTCAATTGAGAGTAAATTGATTCAGTTTCCGGATAAGGAACGTCATCAAGTGTTTATCGAACCGGAAGGGCGGCACCGCGATGAGATGTATCTCGCCGGTTTATCCACCAGTTTGCCGGAGTATGTCCAAGAGTTGTTTTTACGTACGATTCCCGGCCTGGAAAACGTGGAAATTGTTCGTCCCGGTTATGCCATTGAGTATGACGCTTTATGCAGTGATCAATTTTATGCTTCATTGGAATCAAAAGTAGTGTCCGGCCTCTTCTCCGCCGGGCAAGTGAATGGCAGTTCCGGTTATGAAGAGGCTGCCGCTCAAGGATTGATTGCCGGAATTAATGCCGCGCGAAGGGTTCAAGGAAAAGAACCGCTGATTCTGAAACGTTCCGAAGCTTATATTGGCGTTTTAATCGACGATCTAGTAACCAAAGAGAATTTCGAACCTTACCGCGTGTTAACTTCCCGGGCCGAATTTCGACTCTCGCTGCGTTCGGACAATGCGGATGCCAGGTTGGCGCAGTATGGCTTGGATATCGGTCTTTTGGGATCTGCTGAAGCTCAAAAGTATCAGGCAAAACAAGCAATCAAAGCCGAATATCGTAAAGTTTTTACTGAAACGTTCTTTTCCCCGGATGAGCAAGTCCGTCAGCTTTTTGAGGCTCGCAATATGTCTTCCCCGAAAAATCGTTTTAATATTGCTGAACTTTTAAAAAGGCCCGAGATTGACTTGGGGTTGATTCAACAACTTTTTAACGATCAGTCTATTGACCCTCAAGTCTTTAAGGAACTATCGATTGAATATCGTTACGAAGGTTATTTAAATAAGGAACGCGAACAAGCGAAAAAACTCCATAACCTCGAACAACGAAAAATTGCTGCTAATCTTGACTACGCTAAAGTTCCGAACTTGGCCCGGGAAGCCCGTGAAAAATTAACCAAGTTCCGGCCCGAAACTTTTGGTCAAGCCATGCGCATTAGTGGAATTAATCCGGCGGATATGACGGCTTTGTTATTTTATGTTGAAAGTCGCAAGGAGTAATTATGGATCAGATTATCGAACAATCGGATAAAATTTTTTTGGAAACAAAATTATCATTATCAAAACCTACCAAGGAAAAACTGATTCAATTTTTAAATATTGTTCTTGAAACCAATCAAAATCTTAATTTAACCGCAATCACCGATTTTGAGGAGGGGTTAGTTAAACATTTGTTTGATTCACTGGCAATTGGCACTGTTCCAGAATTTCTTCATGCTACTTCAGTGATTGACATCGGAAGTGGTGGTGGATTTCCGGTTCTTCCGTTAGCGATAACATTTCACGATAAAAGCTTTCATTCGTTGGATTCAACCCAAAAGAAAATAAACTTTCAAAAATTAAGCGCTGAATCGCTTCAACTAACCAATTTTACCGGAGTCTGGGGGCGAGCCGAAGAGTTAGGGCACGATTTGCACTATCGTGAAACGTTTGATATTGTAACGGCCCGAGCCGTATCACAAATCAATGTGTTATTGGAAATTACTGTTCCTTTTGCAAAAGTCGGCGGGTTGTTATTTTTCTATAAAGGTCCAGATTATCAAAGCGAAATCACTAATGCAAGCAACGCTGAAAAATGCCTGGGTGTTGCGTTGGAACGAGTAATCCCTTACTCGCTTCCGCAACAATTTGGTCAACGCTGTCTTGTAATCTATAAAAAACTGTCGCTTACTTCATCAAAGTATCCCCGCAAACCCGGAACACCACAAAAAAAACCGCTCTGAACCAGGATTTCCGTAAAGTTTCTACTTATTTAGAAGGAAGTTTTTTTACAATCGCGAAAATCTAAAATAATTGGGATTGCAAAAAGGTGATTGCTATGTCTGGCTCATCCAAAAAAACTTTAGAAGTTTTAAAAAAACGAACCTTTGAGTTGTTTGGAACAATTTCCAATATATCAAGCTATAACGAAACTACTTCTACTATGAATAGTCAGAGGGAGGAGCAAGTACAGATGGGAAAAGTAATTGCCGTTGCAAATCAAAAAGGTGGGGTTGGTAAAACGACAACTGCTGTCAATTTAGGCACCTGTCTAGCCCAGCAGGGGAAGAAAACCTTAATTATTGATCATGATCCTCAAGGCAACTCGACCAGTGGAATCGGCTTAAAGAAGAGTGATATTAAAAAATGTATTTATGATGTTTTAATTAATGAGATTCCAAGTGAGGAAGTTTTAATCGAAACTCAAGTGCCAAATCTTGCGATCATCCCTGCTACGATTCGTTTAGCTGGTGCTGAGGCCGAATTGGTTGGCATGATGGCTCGTGATCAACGATTAAAGCGTTCCATTGAGCCGATCCGATCCAGATTTGAATATATTTTAATTGATTGCCCACCTTCATTAGGGAATCTGACAATTAATGCATTGGCTGCTTCAGATTCCATTATCGTTCCAATTCAATGCGAGTATTATGCCCTAGAGGGTTTAAGCCAATTAATGAAAACGGTTCAGCTGGTCCAAAAATACTCCAATCCCGACTTAAAAATTGAAGGGGTTGTATTAACAATGTACGATAACCGGACAAATTTGTCTTCCCAGGTTACTGAGGAAGTTCGGCATTATTTTAATGAGAAGGTTTATAAAACAATTATCCCCCGAAACATCCGGCTTAGTGAAGCGCCGAGTTTCGGGTTGCCGATTACCCTTTACGATGAAAAATCTAAAGGTGCGGAAGCATATATTGAACTTGCTAAGGAAGTGATTGCTAATGGTTAAAAATCGTGGCCTAGGGAAAGGCCTCGGCGCTTTAATACCGGAATTGGATGAACAAAAACTTGAAAAACAACAGGATCTTGATATCAATAAAATTGCTCCCAATCCTTATCAACCGCGTAAAGAATTTTCCGAAGAGAAGTTGGCTGAATTAGCCGATTCCATTCGTACTCACGGGATCATCCAACCCTTGGTTGTACGCGAGGTCGACGGTAGCTATCAATTAATTGCCGGGGAACGCCGCCTTCGGGCTGCAAAATTAGTCGGGTTGGATGCGGTACCGATTGTTATCTTGCCGATGACCGACCAATCGATGATGGAAGTGGCATTGGTCGAAAATTTACAACGGGAAGATTTAAATCCAATCGAAGAAGCGCAGGCTTATCAACGTTTAGTTACTGAGTTTAATTTGACTCAAGATGATGTGGCAAAAAAAGTTGGGAAGAGCCGTCCGGCGATCGCAAACTTCTTACGTCTCCTGAACTTGCCAATTGAAATTCAAAACGATCTTACTTCGGGGGGCCTCTCCATGGGGCATGCCCGAGCAATTCTTGGGTTAAAAACTCCCGAGGAACAATTAAAGGCTTGGATAATTACGCAGCAGCAACAATTATCGGTGAGACAAACCGAAGAACTTGTTAAAGCTTTGATTGACCAAGCCAATGTTTCACGTGAAACAAAAAAGAATGAACCAGCTAAAAGCATTGCTGATCCAAATATCTATGAGTTTGAAGAAGAACTCCAACATATTTTTGGAACGAAGGTAAAGATTAAACCGTCGGGCGATGGTGGAAAAATTGAAATTGATTATTATTCTAACGATGATTTCACAAGAATCTTGGAGAAGATTACAACACGATATCAATAAAAGTTCCACGTGAAACATTTATTGATGATGGGGGCATAATGGATAAAGAGTACCTATACGGTATTTTGAAGTCGGTGGCCAGGGGTAATGTTTCACTCGACGAGGCGATGGATAAACTCGAAAATCTTCCTTATAAGGACTTGGGCTTTGCAAAAGTAGATTTTCATCGTAATTTACGAAACGGAAATTCAGAAGTTATTTATTGTCCAGGGAAAACCATCGATCAAATTACGCAAATTTTCAGTTCGTTAGCAGAGCGATCCCAAAATGTAATGGCGACTAGAGCATCACAAAGGATTTTTAAGAAAGTCCAAACATTAATTCCGGAAGCAATCTATTTTGAACGGGCTCGGATTGTCGCTTTACATCGCAATAAAAGCCTTACCCAAGGGATTATTGGAGTTGTTTCGGCGGGGACTGCCGATTTGGGAGTAGCTGAAGAAGCTTGCGTAACAGCAGAGTTGATGGGAAGCAAAGTATTACGAATTTATGATGTAGGAGTTGCTGGGATTCATCGGTTGTTTGATAGTAAAGAATTGATTGATCGCTGCCGCGTGCTCATTGTAGTTGCCGGAATGGAAGGAGCATTGGCAAGCGTAGTCGGAGGATTGGTTTCAAAACCAATTGTCGCGGTTCCAACCAGTGTCGGCTATGGAACCAATTTTCAAGGGGTAGCTCCATTACTAAGTATGTTAAACTCTTGCGCAAGTGGCGTGGGAGTCGTTAATATCGATAACGGTTTTGGCGCTGGTGTTTTGGCCCATCGAATCAATTTAATAGGAGAGTCCACGGATGAAAGTACTATACGTTGATTGTCAAGCTGGAGCAAGTGGAAACATGTTTCTAGGAGCCCTATTAAATTTGGGCTTTTCATTTGAGGAATTACAAACCGAGTTGGCAAAGCTACCGGTTCCCACGCCGGAGTTGAAGTTGACGACGGTCACCAAGAACGGGATAACTGCAAGTCATTTTGATGTTGAAGTCTTTCATGAACACGCGCACCGTCATTTAAATGATATCGTAGCGATTATTGAAGGAGCGGGTTTTGACGCGGCGGTCGCTAAGTCGGCAATTAGTTGTTTTGAGGTTTTGGCAGAGGCGGAAGCAAAAATTCACGGAGTGACCAAAGAAGAGATCCATTTTCACGAGGTAGGGGCGGTGGACGCCATCATTGATATCGTTGGAACAAGCCTTGCTTTAAACCGTTTGGGAATTGATGAAATACGGGTATCGCCAATTCGGGTGGGATTTGGTACGGTCAAATGCGCTCACGGTCTAATTCCGCTACCGGCTCCAGCCGCGCTGGAATTGTTGCAAGGGTTCTTTACATACGGTGGTGAGTTGGAGGGAGAATGGACGACTCCAACCGGTGCAGCTATTATTAAGAGTTTTGGAAAACCAGTCCAAGCAATGCCGGTTCTGAAAGTCAATAAGATTGGTTATGGAGCGGGCACGGCGAACCGGACGATTCCAAACGTGCTGCGACTGGTTGTAGGCGAGACCCAAAGTGAAACGGAAGAAAACGCGGTAATGATTGAGACAAATATTGACGATATGAATCCGGAGTTTTTTAGTTCGTTGGGGAATGTATTGTTGGAGGCAGGAGCCAAGGACTATTATTATACGCCCATTTATATGAAAAAAGGTCGCTTGGGAACGTTGCTGTCGGTGCTGGTTGGTCCAGAAAAACAATATAAGATTGAGGACATCCTATTAACTCAGACATCGACCTTGGGTGTTCGGAAATATTCGGTGCAAAGACGCTGTTTGGAGCGTCGGGAAATGACGGTGGAAGTTGATGATCAACTGATTCGGGTAAAAGTTGCCTTGCAAAACGGCAAAGTAATAAAATTTGCCCCGGAATATGAAGATTGTCGTAAAGTTGCAGAGATGAAGGGGCTTTCGGTGAAACAGGTTTATGAGGATGCCTGGTTTCAAGCCAAAATCGTCCTGCAAAGCGATGGAATGCCGGCTATTTCTGAAAAGGGAAGGTGCAATTGATGGAAATCGCGACACTCAATCACTGGATCGCCGATAATAGCTTCCTGATACTTGCTGGAAATCTCCTATTGATATTATTAGTGTTCATTTATGTCATTATCATCAATAAAAAGTTGAAGAAGTATCGCTATCTTTTTCAGGGGAACGAGAATATTGACCTCAATACGCTACTGCTAAATACGGCGGAAAAGGTTCATGTGGTTCAAAACAGCATTCAAAAATTGGAGGAAAGTTTCACTGCCAACCAGGTCTATGAGGCGAAACATTTTCAAAAATGGAATTTGTTGCGGTTCAAAGCGTTTGAGAATACCGGCGGTGACCAGAGTTTTGCGCTAGCGATATTGGACGAAGCCGGCGACGGGTTTGTTTTGAGCAGTATCTTTGGCCGGGAAGAATCCCGTGTGTATTGTAAGCCGGTTTTGAAAGGGGTTTCCAGCTATGCTTTGTCAGCCGAAGAAAAAGAAGCGATCCACAAAGCGCTCGGAGAAAGTAAAAAATAGTATTTTTGAGTGAAAAAGGTTATTTTGTATCTTTGCAGGAAATCGCTAATGACTTGACGAATAAAAAAAGTTATCGTACACACTCCCATGAAGCAAAACAGGAGGTGTATCTATGCCAAAGTTTTTAAAGTTGCTCTATTCGCGTTGTAAAAGAGGATTCACCTTTATGGTGGTTCCCAACACTTCAGGACAGATCCGCAGTATTGCCATTCCGTTTTATGCAATTGTACTTATTCTCGTCGTAATCTCTTTTAATCTCTATATATTTATCGGGTATACAACTCAAATTTGGAAGCTCGATAGTATCAAGAGACAGATCTCTGCAAAGAATCGCCAGATTCATTTGTTAAAACGGGAACAGGGTCATGTCAAGCCAACCTTGGATAAAGCCAGAAAAACATTGGAAGAGTTAAACCAATTAAAGAAAGAACGGGAACAACTGCTTACGACTTGGCGTAATATTCAACAGAAAAGCGGCCGGAGTGGTGTGCCGGTCAGCCGGGGTGTATTTGTACGATCGTATCGTTTCAATATTCAAACAACCGACAGTGCAGGCGAAACAACATTACAAAAGTTAGATGCCTCCATTCATGATTTGGATCTTTATATTAAAGAAGAGTCTCAAGAACAGGCACGCCTTTTAAAATCATTACAGGATTACGAGTCCAAGCTTGACCACACACCGACATTATGGCCGGTTCAATCAATGGTCACGTCATTGTTCGGGAGGCGTTTTCATCCCAAGCTACACTATTATCGGGCGCATACCGGAGTCGATCTC
This sequence comes from Bacillota bacterium, assembly GCA_023410535.1. GTDB lineage: Bacteria > Bacillota > UBA4882 > UBA8346 > UBA8346 > JAEYPR01. Next base: position 102,769 of record JAEYPR010000031.1, read on the forward strand.
AAGGCTCAGTACGGGTCTAAAGTCAAAGTCGCCGCAGCGGGAATCGTAAGTTACTCGGGTTGGCGTAGCGGATATGGTTATACGGTAGTGGTCAATCATGGTTACGGTTATGAAACGTTATACGCCCATAATTCCAAACTATTAATCCAGGCCGGAGCAAGAGTGAAAAAAGGCCAGATTATTAGCTTGTCGGGTAATTCAGGAACAAGTACCGGTCCACATCTTCATTATGAGGTCCATATTAATAATGAACCAGTGAATCCAATCATGTTTTTGAAAAAATGAGAGAGGGGTGTCCCACCATGTTATCGCGCAAAGAAACAACAGTGAATCCGGCAAAAGTTGAAACAATCATTGGAAAGGAATGTCGTTTCAAAGGCAATTTTGAAGCGCCGGGAGGAACCGTACGGATCGATGGTTACTATGAAGGGGAGTTTAACATCGGAGGCGACCTGATCGTTGGGGAAACCGGTTGTGTGGTTGGTAACATCATTGCCAAGAATATTATTGTGGCCGGAGAAATTAAAGGGACTGTGGAAGCCCGCGGTAAATTGGAACTGACTCCGTCGGCCAGAATGACCGGAGATGCTAAAATGGCAGTATTGATTGTTGAAGACGGAGCTTTCCTCCAAGGAATGTGCGCTCCAATTCCGCGCGGGGACATCAAAGAACGCGGAAAGTCCTTATTGGCGGAGACTGCGGATGAATCTCCCGTTACCTTGGTAAGAGCGAAAACTCCTTGAAAAAGGAGTTTTTTGTTATCAATAACGATTATTTGAGTATCAACCGAATTTTTATATCGCCGTTTGGAGGGGAAACAGGACCCGGTTGTGGATAGTCGGTAGCTAAATATTGCCGCCAAGAAGTTATTTGTGGATAACTGGAAGTGGAATGTGAATAAGTAAAACCGGAATCGGTCTCCAAGGAACTTTTTTGGGGATAACCGGAACCGGATTGTGGATAAGTGGTTCCCGAATGTGGATAACCGGTTGCAAAATGAGTTTAATAACGATTGATTTGGAGACACAGCAAAACGAAAAATGGCCATTTAGTGGTGAAATAAATTTCCCGTGTCTCTAAACAAGTAAAAAAGCTGAGCTTTTTTAAAGGCTCAGCTTTTCCATAGTTATTTTGGAAAGCAGGATGACGCTGAATTGGCAAATTAAAACACTCCGAGATACTGGTCAATCTCCCATTGATGAATTTGACTGCGATAGACTTCCCATTCAATCATCTTGGCTTCGAGGTATCGATTCAAAATATGTTCACCCATAGTCTCAATACATAAAGGATCTTTTTCCAACTCTTCCAAGGCTTCATATAATGAACTCGGCAGATTTGAAATGTTCTCCAGCGCTCGCTCAGCGGGGGTCATCATATAGACATTTTTATGAATCGGTTCTCCAGGGGAAATTTTGTTTTGAATCCCGTCAATACCGGCTTTAATTAATAAGCTAAATGCCAGATAAGGATTGCAACAGGGATCGGGATTTCGAATTTCGATTCGCGTGCTATCATGACGCGAAGCAGGTACCCGAATTAAAGCACTCCGGTTGGAGACAGACCAGGATTGGTAAACCGGGGCTTCGTAACCGGGAATTAAGCGTTTATAGGAATTGACCAAGGGATTGGTAACCGCTGTAATCGCTTTAATATGTTTTAATATGCCTCCAATAAAGTAAAGCGCGGTTTGACTGAGTTGGTTTTTGGATTGGGGGTCAAAAAAGGCATTTTTACCGTCTTTAAAAAGGGAAAGATGAATATGCATCCCTGAGCCGTTTACCCCAAACAAAGGCTTGGGCATAAATGTCGCATGAAGATTGCGATGTTGGGCAATGATCCGGGTAACAAACTTCAGGGTGGTCACGCGGTCGGCGGTGCTCAATGGATCCGAATACTTAAAGTCAATTTCATGTTGACCAGGAGATACTTCATGATGGGAGGCTTCAATTTCGAATCCCATTTCTTCTAGGGTCAAAACGATTTCCCGGCGGGCGTTTTCGCCTAAATCAACCGGGGAAAGATCAAAATAACCCCCTTTATCCTGCGTTATGGTCGAGGGAGTACCGTCGGGATTTGACTTAAACAGGAAAAATTCACATTCCGGGCCAACATTAACAGAATAACCGAGATCGGAAACTTCTTTTAGGGTTTTCTGCAAAACATACCGGGGATCGCCTTCAAACGCCTTCAGATCGGGACTGTATATATCACAGATCAGACGGGCGACGGCGCCGTCCCGGGGGCGCCAGGGGAAGATCGCAAAAGAATCAAGGTCCGGTTTTAAGATCATGTCCGACTCTTCAACCCGGGTGAATCCTTCAATGGATGAACCATCGAACATAATCTCATTATTGAGCGCTTTTTCAAGTTGACTGACCGGAATCGCGACGTTCTTTACCACTCCTAAAATGTCGGTGAATTGTAAGCGAATAAATCGTACATCCAACTCTTTGCATTTCGCTAATATCTCTTGCTTGTTCATCAATGGACCCCTCATTTTCTTTTGTGCTGTAACCAGTGAGAAAGTGCTTCTTGATTATTTACCGGATATAAAGAAGTTAGCTTTTGGGCCGTGGCTCGTTGCGGATTGTAAATCTCGGTGGGGCGCGTTGTTGAAAGGTTGGCCGGTTCGCTGATTGCTTCGGAGGGTTTTTCTCCGCTTAAAACAGCTTTAATGCCATCCAGATTAAGCCCTTTTTCAAGTAGTGATTTGATTAACAATAATTTTTCAACGTCGGTTTGAGTATAAAGACGTTGGTTCCCTTTGGAACGGGCGGGCTTAATCAGTTCGTGCGACTCATAGTAGCGGATCTGACGCGCGGTTAAATTCGTCATATTCATCACAACACTGATTGGAAAGATCGATTCGTTATTTGGCATAGATATCACCTATCTTAAATTCCGTTGTATTAAGTATACGAAAATGTTAGCCAAATGTCAATTATTTCCCATATCCTTACATGGGTTATCGTCAAAAGTTAACAAATTGGCGCTTTACGTGGTTGCGAAAATCCAGGAACGACGCTGATCACAAATATCCAAGTGGTTTGCTGCCGTTCTCGTGACTGACCCCTGGTAAAAGGAAGAAGCCAGCAGCGGTTCCTCCAATTCGGTTAGAGACGGATAGACCACCGGCTTAATAAACATGCATTGTAGGGCGGCGAGAAAGTTTTCTCGCAGGGATAACTGAGAACTCATAATCTTCCGGACATAATTCCGGGTCTCGGCAATCTTTGGTATTCTCATTAAGCGGGCTACCCGGGTCGGACCGGCGTTATAAGCTGCCAATACTAATTCTTGACGATAAAAACGTCTGCCTAAGAGTTTTAGGTAACGGGTACCGGCGGCAATATTTTGTTCAATGTTATACGGATCGCTGACTTTCATCATTGTTAAGACAGCTCCGGTTAATTGCATCAAACCGCGGGCTTGACAGCGAGAGACTGCTTTCGGCCGGAACGATGACTCGGTTGCGATGACACTGGCCAGCAAGAAGGGATCAAAACCATTCGCTTCGGCGTTTTTAATAATATGGAAACTGATTGACTCTTTCTGACTGGTGCTCAGTTTCGGATTATATTCATCAATCATCTTTATGATCATTGTTTTTTGAACGGTTTTCGGATTATATACCGCGATTGGAACAATGGATTCTGCTTCCGGTTGAGCTGCGATGACCGTAAGCGATCCGAAATAGGTCAGTAATACAATGATAAAGATAATCAAGAACTTGTAAAGCGACATGATACAAGACCCTCCCCAAATAATACATCGTAATACATATCGATTATTGGGAAGTCTTGCAAATAATATACGTGAAAAAATTGTCGGCCGTGGCTAAGGTTTGTCTAAGCTGGGACTTACTGCAAAAAGTTTTGTGATTCTTGATAAAAAGCTTTCAATATAAGAAAAGTAACGTTATCCACAGATTAACAGGTTATCCACAGGAAAAGTAAAGCTCAATGTTTATTTTTGATAAAAATGAGAAGTTATCAACAATATCAACATGTTATCCACAGGAAATCCAAGGTATATCCCCACAATTCACAATGTTATCCACAGCCTTGAGACGATTACCAATGCAGCTTCGGAGATCGGGCTGCCCGAGTTTCATCGACTCGCGACACGGTAGTGGTTTGGGGAGCGGTTCGGAGCAACTCGGGATCGTCGACCGCTTCCTGAAAGATCGCCAAGAGGACTTGGGCGAATTGATCGAGGGTCGCCTTACTCTCGGTTTCGGTTGGCTCAATCATCAACGCTTCATGCACAATCAGCGGAAAATAAATGGTTGGCGGATGATAGCCAAAATCAATTAAGCGTTTGGCAATGTCTAAAGCGCGAATCTGATTCGGAAGATTCGCAGCGGCGATAACAAACTCATGCATACAGGTTTGCTCATAGGGAATGTGGTAAACTGTCCGGAGTAGGGCCCGTAAATAATTGGCGTTAGTGACGGCATCCTGGCTGACTTGCGTCAAGCCGTCCCCGCCCAGCGCTTTGATATAGGCCAACGCTTTTAATAAGACAGTAAAGTTGCCATGAAAGCCAATGACCCGTCCGATACTGAGCGGGCGGTCCCAGTCCCAACGATAACCGGAAGGTTCGCCAATCAATACAGGATACGGCAGTAACGGCGCGAGAAAGGATTTGACGCCCACCGGCCCGCCACCGGGTCCGCCACCGCCATGGGGTGTCGCAAAGGTTTTATGGACATTGACATGAATCAGATCGAAACCCATGTCGCCAGGACGGGTAATGCCCATAATGGCGTTGAGATTGGCCCCGTCGTAATACAGCAACCCACCTGCCTGGTGAACCAATGTCGCGATCGTCGCGATCTCTTTCTCAAACAAACCGACGGTGTTGGGATTGGTAAGCATTAAAGCGGCAACATTTTGGTCGAGCAAACTGGTAAGATGTTCAATATCGACTAAGCCGCGTTCATCACAGTTGACAGTAACGGTTTCGAATCCGGCCATCGCTGCGCTGGCCGGGTTGGTTCCATGAGCCGAGCTGGGAACCAAGACCTTAGTACGATGCGCTCCGTCGTGTTGTTGATGGTACGCCTTGATAATAAACATCGCGGTTAACTCGCCGTGAGCTCCGGCGGCCGGTTGCAGCGTAAACTGGTCCATTCCGGTAACTTCGCAAAGCGCTTGATTCAGTTCGCCGAGAACTGCCAATGAACCTTGAACCGTCGCAGCGTCCTGCAAGGGATGAATGTGTTGAAAACCGGCTAAATCGGCAATATCTTCATTAATTTTCGGATTATACTTCATCGTGCAGGAACCCAAGGGATAAAATCCGGAATCCACGCCATGGTTGCGATTGGAGAGATTTGTATAATGCCTTACCACTTCGACCTCGGCAACTTCCGGCAGATTAAGCGGGGTTTGCCGGAGTTGGTTCTGGGGCAACGGGAACATTCCGTCCGCGGGAACTGTGGTTGGCGGCAGTTTCCAGGCGCATTGGCCGGGAGCCGATTTTTCAATGATTAATTGTATCGTATCGTTCATCGCAAATCCCTCATTTCTGCAACCAGCCGGTCAAGTTGGTTTTGGGTGAAGATCTCAGTCGCACAGATTAACAGGGTGTTTGGACCGGTGTTGGAATAATGCTGGAGATCCAGACCGGGAATGATCTTTTTGGCTTGTAATTTTTCGAGATAATAAGCGGCAGGTTTGGGCGTCTGTACTGCAAACTCCATAAAAAATGGCTGTTGAAAGCGTAAGGGAAACCCGTTGGCTTCGAGTTGCCCGGCCAGGTAATGGGCGTTATCGAAACAACGTTGGGCGACTTGCCGGAAGCCGCAGGGACCAAGCGCCGAAAGGTAAATTGCCGCCCGTAAAGCGCACCAAGCTTGGTTGGAACAAATATTAGAAGTGGCTTTTTCGCGGCGGATGTGTTGTTCGCGAGCTTGCAGGGTCAGGACAAATGAGCGTTTACCATGCTGATCGAGGGATTCGCCGACCAAACGTCCGGGAATCCGTCGTATAAAACGTTCCGAGGCGGCCATCATGCCGAGGTATGGCCCGCCATAAGCCAGCGGCATTCCCAAGGATTGACCTTCCGCTACCACAATTTGCGCGCCCAACCGGCCGGGTGACTCCAGGACAGCCAGGGGAATCGGTAACGTATAGGTGATCGGTACCGCCTGGCATTGATTGGCGACGCCGTTTAGTTCCGGAAGATCTTCGATGATTCCGTAAAAGTTGGGACTTTGCACTACCACCGCAGCAGTTGCGCTGTTGCAGTGAGCTTGGAGCGTTGCGGCTGAGACCGCTCCGTTGGTACTTGGCACAATGACCAGTTCAAAATCCATATTGCGTAAGTAAGTTTGAATCACTTGCAGCGCCAACGGGTTCAGGGTATCAAGCACCACAACCTGCTTCCGCCGGGTTTCGCGGATGGCCATGATAATCGCTTCCACTAACGCAGTGGGTCCGTCATACAATGAGGCGTTAGCGACCGGTAAACCGAATAGTTCGGCAACATACGACTGGTACTCAAAGATCGCCTGGAGCATACCCTGGGAGATCTCCGGTTGATATGGCGTATAAGCAGTATAAAATTCCGACCGTTTGGATAGATGGTTGACAACTGACGGGATATAGTGCTGATAAGCGCCAGCCCCTAAAAAGCATAATTGGGCTCGGTTATTTTGATCAGCCAACATAGTAAATTCTGCGGCCAATTCCATTTCCGATAAACCGTCCGGCAACTGAAGCGGTCTTGCTAGCCGCACGGTCTCCGGAATATCCTTGATTAGGTCTGTGAACTGGTTGACACCTATTGTAGCGAGCATCGCTGTCCGCTGATCGGGGCTAAGCGGCAGGTAGGGGTGATTCATCCGTTGGTCTCCTTTCGTAGTTTGGTGGGGCGGATATAAAAAGGAAGCGCAGTTAGTTTGGCGGCTAGCCGTTTCCCGCGAATTTCCACCTGAACCGCGGCCTCCGGTTGATTGAAAGCCGAATCAATGAGGACCATGGCTAAGTTCTGATTCAGCGAAGGAGCGAAACTACCGGAGGTAACCCAACCGATCGCGGCGCCGTCAGCCAATACCGTATAGCCGGTCCGGGGAATTCCCCGTTCAATCATTGTTAATCCGGTGACGATCCGGGGTAAACCCTGCTGTTGCTGTTCCCATAAAGCGGCTTTTCCCACAAAATGCGGTTTATCAAACTTGACAAACCGGCCCAGTCCCGCTTCCAGCGGCGAGATCGTCTCGGAAAGTTCTTGTCCGTACAAAGGCAGTCCGGCTTCAAAACGCAAGGTATCCCGGGCGCCGAGGCCAATCGGTTGAATACCGCTCGGTGCGCCTTCCGCCATCAAGATTTCCCAGACCATGGTCGCGTCTTGGGGTCGCACATAAAGCTCAAAGCCGTCTTCGCCGGTGTAGCCGGTCCGCGAAAGCAATACCGGCGCCTGGTTCAATTTGATTTCCGGAATGAAATGATAATAACGAAGCGAGTCTAAGGAGACTCCGAGGATTTTCTGGAGTAACGATTGGGCGAAAGGACCTTGCACCGCAATTTGGGCGGTTTCGGCGGAGCGGTCTTCGAGTTGAACCCGGTACCCTTGAGTTAACGATTGAAGATATGCAAAATCTTTCGGGATGTTTGAGGCATTGACCACCAATAAAAATTCGGTCGCCGAAAAGCAATAAACCAGTAAATCGTCGACCGTGCCGCCGTGTTCATAACATAAGGGCGAGTAACGGATGGCGCCGGGTTGGAGGTTTCTAATTCGGTTGGTTAAGGCGGCCTCCAGGAAATCGGCGGCTTGTTCTCCGGTTACCAAGAACTCGCCCATATGGGAGACATCGAACAGTCCGACTTGATTGCGGACCGTAAGGTGCTCCTGAATAATGCCGCTGAATTGAACCGGTAAATCCCAGCCGTGGAAGTCGATTACTTTTCCTTGGTAACGTTCGTAAATCGGAAATAACGGTGTTTTCATAACGAGAGCTCCTTTCTGCAACAGATAAAAAAAGACAAGGTAAGGTGATATTGCCTTACCCTGTCCGCTTACCTGAGAGAATCCCATGACATCTATCGTACCGGTTCTTGGTCGCCCAAGCTTTCCGACATCGTCCTTGGTTACCCCGTTGGTGTCCAGCCGGACTCTCCAGAGTCTAGTCCGATTGCGGTCATGGGACCTGAGAGGTTCACTGTTAATTGGCTAATAACAGTTTGCTCCTTCGGTGGCTATTACAAGCACTCTTCCGCAATCATCATCCCGATATTTATGCGAATCTATACCAAGACCCTCAATGAATAGGTTTGATCCTAAACAAAGCTCAATCGGTCCGTTGTGATTATATTAATATTCGAAAGTCGCCAAGAAAATCCTGCAACCGGACAGAAGATTTCCAAAGTATCGCGATGGATTTTAATGCGAGGCATGTTTTGCGTGAAAAAAGGGTATGATTGATAACAGCACGAGATCAAGCGTGCCCAATCCCAACGGAATTAACAATACTTGTGCATACTCCCGTATACCCCAAAGCGTATTGACTTGAATTGAAATTACCCATAACGGTAAGTATGCGATAAAACAGATTAAAAAGGGCGCAAAACAACGTTGATAGTCATGAAAACGAGCAGCGGTGCGAAAAGCGATCAATAATGTTAAAATTGGACTCGAAAGCAGGAATATAAGATAGATCCATAGAAATAAATCCAAAATCTGTTCATTTTGCCAATACAGGCTTAATAAAAAGAAGACAATTGGTAAAATAAGCAACCAAGTGTTGAACAAAAGACAAAAGAGACTATTATAAAGCAATTGTTTCATTGGGCTCGCCTCCCGTAGGATACTATGTCGCGGTTTCGGAGCATAGAACAAGCAAACGGACTGGACGGGCCAAATAAACTTCAATACGAGGGAGGCGTCATGCACAAATCGTTAATCCTTTTTGTTATTATGCTATTGGTCTTGGCCGTTCCGGTATTTGCCGATTCAGCCAATGATGGTTTTGTCAATGCCGACCAAGTCAATTTTCGATCAGCGCCGGAACTTTCGGCAACGGTAATTACGGTCTTAAATCTCGGGGATACCGTTACGATTGTGGAGTCGCAAAAACCTTGGATCAAAGTTTGCCTGGCCGATCAAAGCGAGGGTTGGCTTTATGAAAAGTATGTAACGGTAGGAACGCCCGACAACCGGGCTTTGCTCCGGGGTGGTCGTGAGGTGGTCAGCCGGGCGCGGAGTTATATGGGTACGCGCTACATCTATGGTGGCGGTTCAACCCGAGGGTTTGATTGTTCGGGATTTACAATGTACATTTATCGTCAATTAGGCGTAGAACTCCCGCATAATGCAGCGGCCCAAGCCGGGACCGGTGTCTCGGTGGCCCGGGAAAATTTACGCCAAGGCGATTTGGTCTTTTTTGCAACGCTAGGCTCGAAAACCATCAATCATGTAGGAATTTATATCGGCGACGGCCAGTTCATTCACGCCTCTTCCGGTTATGGGGCCGTACGGGTTAGCCCACTGAGTGAAGGATACTATGCCACGCGTTACCGGGGCGCCCGTCGGGTATTGGATACGGTTCCGGACTTAATTAACGAAGCAAACCAATAAATAATTGATCACCGCTTAAAAAACCAAGACTGGTAAGCTCCAGTCTTGGTTTTTTGCATTTCGGGATCGGAATCCGATTTCCGCAATTATTTCTCAAACGTCAACCAGCTTTTTATTGGACACCATATTTCGAGGCGTCATAACGGTTGCTTGGATTCCAAAAAATCCAATCGTGAACGCCATTATCGCTAAGGGCTTTGATCTGAGCATTAAGTTCAGGCCGCCCGTAATGGACCCCGAGATTAAAGTCTTGCAACCAAGGACGGATTTTGGCTTGACTGTTCGGCATTCGTCGCAAGACATCTTTCATAGAGTTATTGACAACCTCATAAGGATGCAGGTTTGGTTCGTTAATATTAAAGTACCCTTTCGGATAATGGGAGGGATAGACCATTGGCGATATAAAGTCCACCGCAGTCATGATTTTCTCCAGTTTCTGACCAATATTGTTGTCATCGGGCACCGAAAGGACCAAGCCGAAAATATCGGCGGACACCGGCACGCCCATGGCGTTTAAGTCTTTTTTCGCGTAAAGTAGAAAATCGCGGATGACATCTTCTTTGGGTGCGCCCTTGGAAGAAGGGTAGACGCAACGGTTGATCTTGCCGTCACTTACGAAACGAACATAGTCAAATTGAATTTCGTTAAACCCAAGTTCCACCGCTTCTTTAGCAACATCAAGATTGTACTTCCAGACTTTGGGGTTGTTGGGATCAACCCAGATCATTCCTTTAAAATCCCGCCATAAGCCGCCGTTTTTATCCAAGACCGCTAGTTCGGTATGTTTTTGGGCAAGCAACGGATCTTTAAAAACGACAATCCGGGCAATGGTGTAAATATTTTCTTTGCGCAACCGGGCGACTAATTCCTTGAGTTTACTAATTCGGTAGGACCGGGCGCCGATCTCCTTGGCTAGTGGGATCTCCGAAGGAAAACTGATAATCCCGGTATCGTCCTTGACATCGATAACCAGTGAATTTAGATTGGCTTTTTTCATAAAACTAATGATATCGTCAATTTTTTGGGAACCGGCGATCCAAGCGGTGCTATACACACCACGAAGCGGTTGGGGAACGGCAAACTTACGAAGTGCTTGCATCGTTACCGGTTTGACAGTAGTGGAATTTTGGGTAACTTGAGCCTGCTTGTTGGGGTTGGGCAGCGTTTTCTTGATGGGGATACTTTTTTGAGCGTACGAGCATGTAAATGCGGCGGCAAACACCGAAATGGAAACGGCAATGATCGTGGCTTTTTTCACGTGGTCTACCCCTCCTTTTTTGCAAAAATTCGTTGGTTGATGGGGAATTTCCTCTATGAAAAATGAGGGAAGTTGCAACTGAAACACCGGAAAAAGGGTCTGGTTCAGTTTGGATATTTTACGGTAAACATCCCATACTATCAATGAGCTGAAATTACCTGCGTGTCGCTGAAAAAAGTCTTAGGTGATTTCTTACGATGTACCACTAAATGAGAATGGGGGATGGCTATGAGAATTGGACGCATTGTTTGTTGTCTGTTGTTGTTTACTGGAACCCTTTTATTTGTAGGTAAAGAAGCCAACGCTGATTGGACATACACCGTGAACCGCGGAGACTCGTTGTATTCGATCTCTAGAAAAACCGGAGTAAAAGTGGCAGCGATCCGTAGTCGTAACGGAATCGGTTGGAGTCTGCGAATCGGGCAACGTTTGATCATTCCCAGTACTCAAACGGCTTCGAAAGCGCGGGTTGCCCCAACTCGAACTTCGGGTGACGTGAACTTGCTGGCGCATTTGATCCACGCTGAGGCCGGAGCGGAGACCTACACCGGAAAGGTAGCGGTAGGTGGGGTAGTGATGAACCGCATTCAAAATTCCAAATTTCCGAAAACCATGGCCGGAGTGGTTTATCAACCCCATGCTTTTGAGTCGGTAAGCAATGGGATTATCAATCGGCAACCAAGCAGTGAATCGCAGAAAGCAGCGCGTGATGCGATTAACGGGTGGGATCCTTCAGGAGGGGCAATCTACTTTTTTAATCCTGCCAAAACCAATAATCGGTGGATTTGGGCGCGCCGAATTATCAACCGGATCGGAAAGCATGTTTTCGCAATATAAGGGGGAGTGCAATGAGTATTTTAAAGTGGATCCTACGATTTCTGATTCCAATAATAGTTTTGTATACGATCGGTTTTTACGTTCCCGGTTTTAGCGCGTTAACCGTGGGTTGGATCGTCAGTTTCTCCATCATGATCGTGTTAGGCAGTTGGTTAGCCGTTCGGATGATTGGGCGGGAAATCAATCGTTGGGGGCAATTTTTAATTACCTTTTTAGTAACTACAGTGGTGGTGTTTATCGCCAGTTATGCGATTGAAGGAGGGCATGTCCCCTTAGGCGCCACGTTATTGGCATCACTCGTGATCGCGGTCTTGACCATGCTGGTCGCCGACAAACCCGTCTCGAAACTGAAAAGCCAATTTTAAGCGAGGTGAGTACGATTAAAAATTTAGTGAATCTTATAATCAAAGTGGCAATGGTCCTCGTCATCCTGGCAGTGTTCATTCCGATTTATGGCAAAAGCACTTGGACCCAGACAATTGTTTCAGCGCTAATCCTGACGCTGCTGTCATATTTACTGGGGGATCTATGGGTGCTGCCCAAATACGGGAACGGAACCGCGCTCGTGGTCGACTTCCTGATTAGCGCGGCATTCATTTGGACGATGGACCAAATGCTGCCACAGACGCGGATCAGCGGTTTCGGGATCGTCGTGATTGCCGGCGTTCTAACTTTGGGTGAGTGGTTATTTCATTTTTACCTGTTATCAACAACCGCCTATGGAAAAAAAGCAAAGATCGAGTAAGACGTAAAGATTCGTCTCCATTTTTATTCAAGATTCCAAACTTAAAAAAGAAGGCATTCGCCTTCTTTTTTGTTGCAGTTTATTCACCGGGGAACTTATGAAAAGAGTTTCGTAGGTAAGCATAACGAAGGTTTAAAATGTCAGACAAATTTTACGTTCACCGCGTTGAAACGGCAGGAAAGGTTAAGGCCTTGGCGAATAGATATTTTTAAAGAGTCGTCCTGAATGAAGGAAAATACGCCGGATCACCATCCGCAATATTTAAGTGCGACATATAAAATAATTTTCGTAAAAGTTGGAGGTACGTCCGATGAAGTCAGAAAATGTTAAAACAGGATTCCAACGCGCTCCGCATCGTTCCTTGTTTAAGGCGATGGGGTATACCGATGAAGAATTGGCGCGTCCGCTGATCGCAATCGCGAATCCTGCCAATGAGATTATTCCCGGTCATATTCATTTGGATACAATTGTCGAAGCGGTCAAAGCCGGGATTCGGATGGCGGGTGGCACGCCGATCGAGTTTGGCGTGATTGGCGTCTGCGACGGAATTGCCATGGGACACGAAGGAATGAAATATTCGCTGGCCAGCCGGGAATTGATTGCCGATTCGATTGAGTGTATGATCAAAGGCCATGCTTTTGATGGAGTCGTTTTTGTTCCGAACTGTGATAAGATCGTTCCGGGCATGTTAATGGCGGCGGGCCGGATCAATTTACCCAGTATTTTTGTGAGTGGCGGCCCGATGCTGGCCGGACGTTTCAAGGGGGAACGGGCCGATCTGAATACGGTGTTCGAGGGTGTCGGCGCTGTTTCCGCCGGTAAGATGAGTGAAGCGGAATTGCATGAGTTGGAAGAAACCGCCTGCCCCGGTTGCGGCTCCTGTTCCGGAATGTTCACCGCCAACACCATGAACTGTATGACGGAAGTCCTGGGGATGGGCCTGTCTGGCAACGGAACGATTCCGGCCGTTGACGCCCGCCGGATTCGCCTCGCGAAACAAGCCGGCATGAAAGTGCTGGAGCTGGTGGAGCAGGATCTCCGGCCGCGTCAAATTATGACCGAAGCGGCTTTTACCAATGCTTTCACGGTTGACATGGCGATTGGGGGATCCACCAATACGGTTCTGCATTTACCGGCGATCGCCCATGAAGTCGGTATCGCGCTTGATCTTAACTGGGTGAACGAAATCAGCCGGAAGACACCGCATATCGCCTACTTGCGTCCGGGCGGAGTTCATCATATTCAAGATCTTGACGAAGCGGGCGGAATTGCCGCTGTTTTAGCGGTCTTAAGTAGCAAAGGGCTCATCGCGACGGAGGAGCTGACCGTAACCGGGAAAACCGTCGCTCAAAATATTGCCGGCGTCACCGTAAAACGCAACGATGTAATCCGTTCGGTGGAAGCGCCGTATCATCATGAAGGCGGCTTGGCAGTACTCTGGGGTAATCTGGCGCCGGACGGGGCGGTTGTGAAACAAGCGGCGGTCGCGCCGGAGATGATGCGGCACCAAGGCCCGGCCCGCGTCTTTGACGGAGAGGAAGCGGCGATCGCGGCGATCCTGGAAGGAAAGATCCGGGCCGGTGATGTAATCGTCATTCGCTACGAAGGACCCAAAGGCGGACCCGGAATGCGGGAAATGCTCGGGCCAACTTCGGCCATTGCGGGGATGGGTTTGGATAAAGAGGTCGCGTTATTGACCGACGGCCGTTTTTCCGGAGCGTCCCGCGGCGCTTCGATCGGACATATCTCACCGGAAGCGATGGAAGGCGGTCCGATTAGCCTGGTCCGGGAGGGAGATCGCATTCAGATCGACATCCCCGGAAACCGGATTGACGTGTTGGTTGACGAAGCCGAGTTGCAAAAACGTCGTGATACCTGGTCCGCTCCGGAACCAAAAGTTAAAACAGGATACTTGAGCCGGTACAGCCGTTTAGTTACTTCGGCCAACACCGGAGCCGTTTTAAAATAGTCGATCTTTGGTTTAAATAACAATATTCGGTTGATAATTGTTTTTTCCAAGGCAATAAATATTTTTTCCAAGGGGAGAAATATTATTTTAAGGTAAAAAATACTTTTGCAATGGCAAAAAATATTTTATTGCAGTCGATAAATATATTTTGCAGGTCTAGAAATATTATTGTCAGTGTTAGAAATATTTAATACCGATAATTGATGTTTTTATCCCCCGCAAAAATGTTCTTTTCCGCGATATTTAATATTAATTACGATTTTTATCAATTGTGCATCGAATTATTTCTAAGTAGGTCTGCCCCCCGACTCGTCGGGGCAAGCAAAGGAATGAAAATGTTGGGCTCAATCTCCGCCAAGCCGTAAACGACCTGGCTAGGCATATAAACCATTCTTAAAGGCTCTTCGGGGTCCGGCAAAGCTTTGACGCACAATCCAGCCCGGCTTCGGCTGGGATTGAGTCCGGTTTTGAGCTTAGCCCTGATCTTCAGGTCTGGACGACCTTATTTTCTAAGAACAAAGGATTTGCCTAACGGCAGATCCTTTTGATTTACCGGGGCATTTGGGTTCCCCGTGATTTATCTATTTTTGTAATAGCAGGAGAAATTATTAATGAATAAAGTCATACATAAATTTTGTAATCATAAAAACTGATTATTGACGCGTGTTTTTCAATGATCAAATTTCGTAATGCGCGTCACTACTGTATTAATAACAATTAGATAGCACATAACTCAATCGTGACGCCGTTTTCATCGATTATAAACTGACTTGACAAATAATATGTCATGCATTATGATAATTGAAATACCAAAACCAGGGAAATGGGGGAGTGCAAATGAAAAATTCGGGAGCTGAGATTTTGCTGGACTGTTTGCAGCGGGAAGGAGTCGAGGTTATTTTCGGGTATCCGGGCGGAAAGGTCATCCCCATTTATGACGCGTTGTATGATTCGAAGATTCGGAATGTCCTGGCCCGGCATGAGCAAGGCGCGGTGCACGCTGCGGACGGTTATGCCCGCAGTACCGGCAAAACCGGAGTTTGCCTCGCGACCTCTGGACCCGGCGCGACCAACTTGGTCACCGGAATCGCCAATGCCTATATGGACTCCATTCCACTGGTAGCAATTACCGGTCAGGTGCCGACGTTTCAATTAGGTCGCGATTCGTTTCAAGAAGCCGATATTACCAGTATTACGCTGCCTATTACGAAACACAATTATCTTGTCACCGATATTCATGAGTTGCCGCGCATTGTCAAAGAAGCATTTCATATTGCCAGTACCGGACGGCCGGGACCGGTTTTGATCGATATTGCCTATGATGTAACGACCGCCAAGGCCAAACTGGATTACCCGGACACACTTGATTTGCCGGGTTACAAACCGAACTATACCGGGAATGCCCGTCAAGTCAAGGAAGCGGCTGACGCAATTTTAGCAGCGAAAAAGCCTTTGCTTTATATTGGCGGCGGAGTGATCATTGCCGGGGCTGAACAAGAATTGCTCCGCTTGGCGGAACGGACCAATATACCGGTGGTGGCCACTCTGATGGGATTGGGCGGATTCCCCAGCGATCATCCGTTGTTCTTAGGGATGCTGGGGATGCATGGGACTGCTGCCGCCAATTTTGCGGTCAATGAGACGGATTTGCTGATTGCGGTCGGCGCCCGCTTTGACGACCGGGTGACCGGTAAAGTGGATGTGTTTGCGAAACACGCCAAGGTGATTCATATTGATATTGATCCGGCCGAGATCGGTAAAAACATCCACGCGGATGTGCCGATCGTTGGCGACTGTCGCATGGTGCTGGAAATGCTGTTGGAGCGATTACCGTCCGGTGGGACGATTGGCGCGTGGAGCAAGCAAGTCAACGACTGGCAGCGGCAGTACCCGCTTTGTTATGAAGCGTCGGAGCAAAGTCTAAAGCCGCAGCGGGTGATCGAAGAGATCAGCCGGATCACCCAAGGCGAAGCAATTATCTGTACCGAAGTCGGCCAACATCAGATGTGGGTGGCGCAATATTTTAAGTTTAAACGGCCCCGTTCGCTCGTAACCTCCGGCGGTTTAGGGACGATGGGTTTTGGTTTCCCGGCGGCCATCGGCGCGCAAATCGGCAATCCCGACAAGCTGGTCATCGATATTGCCGGAGATGGCAGCTTTCAAATGAACATTCAGGAACTGGGCACGGCGGTTGCCAACCGGATCCCGGTTAAAGTCGTGATTATGAACAATTTTTACTTAGGCATGGTCCGGCAGTGGCAGGAGTTTTTTCAGAATAAACGCTACTCAGCCACGGTGCTTGACAGCAATCCGGACTTTGTTAAAATCGCCGAGGCATATGGGGCGAAAGGATTCCGGATCCAGAACGCCGCCGAATTGGGCCCGGTCATGGCGGAAGCGCTTCGGACTCCCGGGCCGGTGATCGTCGATTGCCGGGTGGACCGGGATGAAAACGTTCTACCGATGGTTCCGGCCAATTGCCCGTTAGACCAAATGATCGGGGTGAATCAATGATGCGCCACGTAATTTCGGTTTTAGTCGTCAATCATGCCGGCGTGCTGGTCCGGGTGGCCGGTTTGTTCAGCCGGCGCGGTTTTAATATCGAAAGTATTGCGGTCGGACATTCCGAGGAACCGGATCTATCACGGATCACTATCGTGGTCGAGGCCGAGGCGGAGCAGGCCTTGGAGCAGATCATCAAACAGTTATACAAATTGATCGACGTGGTCAAAGTGAATGATCTACCGCCCCGGGAAATTGTTGAACGGGAATTGGCGCTAATCAAAGTCAACGCCAGCTCGCAGACGCGGGCCGAGATCATGCAGATCGTCGATATCTTCCGGGCCAAGATCGTCGATGTCGCCAGCCGGTCGGTGACAGTCGAAATTACCGGGAGCGCCGAGAAAGTGGAAGCCTTGATCGGCTTGTTAAAACCGTTTGGGGTGCGGGAAATTGTTCGGACCGGTCAGATTGCCATGCAACGGGCTTCCAAGAAAACCGACAAGTAAAATCAAATGTTAACAGCTCTGGCAGAGCCATGCCAGAGCTGTTTTATCGTGATAGCAAGAAATTCCGTCAATTAAAAAATAGAATTCCCGAATGATTTAAAGAGGTTTTTGTTACGGTGGCGAATAATATATCTTACAAACAAGTTAAATTCCAAAAGCTCCAAACGATGGATTTTTAACCAACAAACCAGCGTATTCGGGCAAAGTTTCTAAAAGGGATAAAGATTTCCTTGACAGGTTGTTCATGTATCATTTACAATGAGATAAGAGAAAACGCCTGAAATCAAGGAATATTTTCCCAGCGCTTTTCGATAGCAACCAGTTGCACTGAGGACAACCTGGAAACCCTCATGTAGCTTGGTTAAACAATCGAGGGGGGGTATGTGGAGGATACGACGCGTTTTCAGGTGCGAGTATCAACTATCTTTTCAAAAAATAAGGAGGAAAGTTTGAGAATGAAAAAGTTATTAGTTCTCGTCGTAACCGTAGCAATGTTGCTTTCGATCGCTGCGGTCTCTCTGGCGGCTGTGACCACCACCGCTGATTTCCGGTATGAAATCATCAAAGACGCTTCCAAGACTGCAAGTCAAGATGCGTGGACTGACAATGCCGATTTCCGAATCAAATTCGCGGGCAAAGTTAGCGATACCATTGACGCTTCTTTAATGTTGAGAGCCCAAACCAAAGTGAAACCGGGAACTGCATCAGCATCTCTCTCAACGACTACCACTTCGGTTCCTGCTTTAAACAGCAACAACCAGCCCGTATTGGATAGCAATGGGAATCCTACGTACGTTAATGTTATTAAGAGTGTCTCAGTTTCGAACGAAGCTGCTAGCTCCATTTATGCCGACGAATTTTTCTTCAATTTCAAACAAACTTGGGGTACTGTGAAAGTCGGTGCTTTCGATTACAAAGTTCACCCGAGCCGTATCCTTGCCAAAGCTTGTGACAACAATATCTTCGTTGAAAGAAATCCGACCATGGTCACTGCTAACATCCCTATTGGCGAAACCGGGTTATACACCGGTGGTGCTTATGTAATTGATGGTAGCTCTGATAAACTGAGAGACAATGCTTATGATTTTATGTTAGGTTACAAGTTCGGCAAAGCTGCTGGTGTTGAGTTGCATTACTACGAGACCGCTGCAAAACGGGCTAATGGTAATCTCAAGAAAACCTTCAACTATGATGCCTATTATCAAGTAACCAACACTTTCAAAGCGTATGTTTATGGAACCGATCCGACCTACTATAATTTAAACAATAATGCGAGCAACGTAAAGTTTGAACAAGAAACTATGCTTGGTCTCTTATTCACAAAGATTGCCGGTACTAATTTACAAGCAAGCTTTGAATACAGCATTGATGAACGTAAAGCCAGTAATACCGAATGGGATGAACATCCTTATGGTGTTCAAGCCATCTATACCTTCAAAAACAACCTGCGCTTAGAGTATGAATTGACCAATGTTAACGCTAAAAATGATGCGAAGAACCTGTTCCGGTTCCGCGTTCAATTCTAATCTAAAGTTACTTACCAAGGGCGGGAGAGCAATCTCCCGCTTTTTTTATTTTTCTCTTTCAAATAGGATTGACAGAGGCAAGCTGTTTGGGTAAGATACAAATATATTCGACGGAACAAATATAATTTAATTGAATATAGAAACAATAGCTTCCCCCCTCTCTTGCGCTTTTACGCAAAGGAGGGTTTGTATTTCTAATTTGACAAAAGGTGCAAGTGTCCCACTGTCTTTGTTTTGCTAATTCCAAGGAGGTTTATTTATGTTCGAAGCTAATGATTTAAAAGAAGTCTTGTTAACTGAAACCCAGATTCGGAACCGCACCCTGGAGTTGGGACGGCAGATCACCCACGATTACGCGGGAAAAGCGCCGGTATTGGTGGGAATTATGAAAGGGGCGGTGCCGTTTTTTGCCCAATTGTTGATGGCAATCGATTTGCCCCTCTCCTATGACTTAATGGCGGTCTCCAGCTACGGCGCATCCACTAAGTCCAGCGGGACCGTACGGATTATGAAAGACTTGGACATCAGCATTGAAAATCAAGATGTGATCATCGTTGAAGACATTGTGGACACCGGACTGACACTCAAATATTTGCAGGAGAATTTACGCTCCCGGAAGGTTAATTCCCTCAAGACTTGTACCTTACTGGACAAGCCAAGCAGGCGGAAGGCGGAGGTTGAGCCGGATTATAATGGTTTTACCATTCCCGATGTATTCGTGGTTGGATTTGGGCTCGACTATGCGGAAAAATATCGCAATCTACCCTATATCGGAGTGTTAAAAGCAGAAGTATACGAAAATCGTTAATCTCCGTGGCAAATATAACGCCTAAAACATTTTCAATAATTTTAGCGATAGATTGTGTTTGGTTTATCAGGTGAATAAATTTTGAAAACTCTCTTTTTCAATCATCTTTTCCGATGGAAAAGATGATCCAATATTTGTTTAACTTCGCTAGAAATATTGACTTGCAAGAGTGTTTTTGATACCATTAAAGCGTAATTTGCTAAAAATTAACGTTAATATTAACCCAGTGGGGCAATCCTTGCTGGGTTGATTAAATTAGGGGAAAATTGCAAATTTCTAAGGAATAAGCTTCGGGATACAATATATTGATGATACATCGGGGTTAATTACTATATAATGTACCCTTCAGGGTACATTATGGTAATTTGCATTTTTCTGATTTAGCAGGTTATTATTAAAGGTTATCAATGAATAGAGGGGGAGTAAAATGCTGGAGAAATTATTTAAACTAAAAGAAAATCGCACGACCGTTTCCCGGGAGATTATGGCCGGTATCGTTACATTTATGACGATGGCTTACATTATCTTTGTTAATCCCGGAATCCTCGCCGACGCCATGGGAAAAGAGCTGTTTCCGGCTTTAGCGGTTGCCACTTGCGTTGGCGCGGGAATTATGACGATCTGTATGGGCCTATTCACCAATTATCCATTGGCATTGGCCTCGGGAATGGGATTAAACGCCGCGGTGGCCTACGGGTTGGTCCTGGGGATGAAATTGTCTTGGCAAACCGCCATGGGTGTGATCTTCCTAGAAGGCGTGATTGTTACCATATTGGTATTGACCCGGGTTCGCGAATGGGTAATGGATGCGATTCCAACTGATCTAAAACGGGCGATCGGCGTTGGAATCGGTTTGTTTATCGCTTTTATCGGTTTAAAGAATGCCGGTTTGGTGGTGGCCGACCCGGTAACCTTTTTAACGTTTGGTAAGATTACCGCCCAAAACGGCATTGCTTTGTTTGGTCTGTTAATCACGGCGGTTTTGATGGCGCGTCGGATCAAAGGCGCCATTTTAATCGGGATTGTTGCATCGACTATCGCGGCGATCGTTTTTCACCTCGTTAAAATACCGACAGCATATTTTAGTGCGATTAAGCCGGAATATTTTAGCACCTTTTTTCAACTCGACATTAAGTCGGCCTTTAGCTTGGTTTTGATCACGACGATCTTTTCCTTTTTGATCAGCGACTTTTTTGATACTATGGGAACTGTCGTCGCGGTCGGCGAAGAAGCTGGTTTTGTGACCAAAGACGGAAAAGTGCCGCGTTTACGCAATGTGCTGTTAATTGATTCCTTAGCTGCCATATGCGGCGGGTTGTTTGGTTGCAGTTCGATTACGACATATATTGAAAGTGCTTCCGGTGTCGGTGAAGGCGGCCGGACGGGTTTAACATCGGTGGTCACCGGTATCCTCTTTTTCCTGGCGATTTTTTTAGCGCCGCTCATTGGGGTCGTTCCCGGGTACGCCACCGCGCCGGCTTTAATCGTGGTCGGTTTCTTAATGTTAGCGGTTGTTAAAAATATCAATTGGGATGACCTGACCATTTCAATCCCGGCTTCCCTGACCATTATCATGATTCCGTTAACTTATAGCATTTCCAAAGGAATTGGTTACGGCTTCATTTCTTATGTATTGATCAAATTGTTCAGCGGGAAAGGGAAGGATGTCCATCCGCTGATGTATATTACTTCGATCTTCTTTGTGATTGACTTCTTCTTAGCCAGCCGGATGTAACCCATACCGTTTAAAAGAAGAATTCATTTAATTAAACCCTGCTTAATGCAGGGTTTTTTTGTTAAAGGGAATAAAGGGTTCAATGTCAAATATAATCACTAGAGAGTCGTCCACCCCGACTGGTCGGGGCAAGCGAAGGAATGAAAACGGTGGTGCCAATCTCGTCCAGCCGTATACGACAGGGCTAAGGTTATTAAGATCATTCGAAAGCTCCTCCAGGGTTCGGTAAAACTTCGAAGCACCACCCAGCCCGGAAGGGCTTGAGACCGGTTTTCAACTTAGCCCTGACCTTCAGTCTGGGCGGACAGAAGCGCGTTCAGTGTATTTTCTAGGTAGCATTGGCTAATAACTATGAATTATTTAAATTAAGAATACTAAGACTGTCCGAAAATTTGGAGAGGGTGGTGAGAACTTTGGCCAAATTTACATCTTTCATCGATATTTTATTGGTTATCGTCATCATCATCCAGGCTTTCAAGATCATGCGTGGCACCAAGGGTATTTTGCTTTTAAACGGAATTGTCATTTTGTATTTATTGTATATCCTCAGTTCCTCATTGGATTTTCGTTGGTTAAGCACCTTGTTGAACTGGATTATGATGATGCTGATTGTGGCCATCCCGATTATCTTCCAGAATGAACTGAAGCGGGCCTTGGAGTCGTTAGGGCACAAAAATCCGCTGATCAAGTGGTTCTTAAAACCTCAGCCGATTGAGTCCAAATGTATTGATATCGTGACCCAGGCGGCCCAGAAACTCGCGCAAACCAAAACCGGCGCCTTAATTGTCTTTGAACGGGAAGACCCGTTGACCGTTGTCGGTGATTCCGGTTCGGTAATTGACGGGGTGGTCAACGGAGTACTGGTGGAACAGTTATTTTATCCGAATTCGCCGTTGCACGATGGAGCGATTTTGATCAGGGGAAACCGGATTTTAGCGGCAGGTTGTTTCTTGCCGTTGGATAACGGCTTGTATTTACCCCAGGAGTTGGGTAGCCGGCACCGGGCGGGGTTGAGTTTATCGGCGCAATCCGATGCGTTAATCGTGATCGTGTCGGAGGAGACCGGTCAGATCGCATTGGCCCACCGGGGTAGTTTGGAGCGAAATTTATCTTCTGAGCTTTTACGGAGCAAGTTATATGATTTGACCCGGCAGTCTGGGGAGAGTGGTCTCCCTCCGGTCAACCGGTCGCCGGAAACGAAAACGGAGGTTCGTTGATCAATGTGGCTCCAGTTATCCCAATTTAAAACGTTATTGGATTTTGACGAGAGCGGGCTAGCCAAGCTGGTTGCGCAATCACTGAAACTACCGGAAGCCGCGATCCGCGATTTGGCGATTCGACGCAAATCATTGGACGCCCGCAAAGAACCGGTCTTTGTTTATACCCTGGTTTTTCAGGTTGAATACAGTCCCTATGAACTTGAAGCATTGCTTGTCAAGACTGCCAATTTGGAAGTGTATGAACCGCAGGCGTTGCCGGCTCTCGCCCAGTGTACTCCGGTCGCGCGGCAATTCCGTCCGGTAATTATCGGAGCCGGACCGGCGGGATTATTTGCCGGTTTTCGCTTGGCGGTCGCCGGTTGGCAGCCGATCATCCTGGAGCGGGGCGACGGGCTTGAAGATCGGGTTGCCAAGGTCACCCGTTTTTGGGACCGGGGGGAGTTAGACCCGGAGTCCAATATTCAATACGGAATCGGGGGCGCCGGAACGTTCTCCGACGGGAAACTGACCACGCGGATCAAGGACCCGCGGATTCAGGTCATCTTGGATACGCTGATCGATTTTGGGGCGCCGCCGGAGATCCGTTATTGGCAATATCCCCATATTGGAACCGATCTGCTCCGTCAGGTGGTGGCGGGATTGGAGCGGTTTATTGTGGAGCGGGGCGGAATGGTCCGTTTTCGCGCCTGTTTAACTGATCTTACATATCAAAACGGTCAACCGATCCGGATACGGATTAATCAGCAAGAAGAAGTCGAAACCGATCGCCTGGTCTTGGCGACCGGCAACAGCGCCCGCGATGTTTACCGCTTGCTAGGGAAAAAAGGGATACCGCTCACGGCGAAGCAGTTTGCGGTTGGGTTGCGGATCGAACACCCGCAAGACCTGATCGACCGGGCCCAGTATGGGCGTTGGGCCGGACATGTTAAGTTAGGCGCGGCGGAATACCATCTCACCCACCAACATGCGGCGAGCGGGCGAGGCGTGTATTCTTTTTGCATGTGCCCGGGCGGGCGGGTGATCGGGGCCGCTTCGACTCCCGGCGGTGTGGTGACCAATGGGATGAGTTTTCATGCCCGAGACTCGGGGTTGGCCAATGCCGCGATCATTGCGACGGTTAATGAAGCGGATTATGGCGCCGGGTCGGTCTTTGCCGGGATGGAGTTTCAGGAGGCGTTGGAACAACGGGCTTTTACCTGTGGCGGGGGTGGCTTTAAGGCGCCGGCGCAGCGGGTGGGCGATTTTATTAAGCGGCAGCCGACCACGACGTTCGGGCCGCTAAAACCATCGTATTTACCGGGCGTCAAACCGGCGGACTTATGGGAGTTGTTGCCGGCGGGGATTGCCGCGGCAATCGCCGATGGGCTTGGCGCTTTTGGCCGGAAAGTGAAAGGATTTGACTGGGCTGACGCCGTTTTGACAGGAGTGGAGACCCGGACCTCCGCACCAGTACGGATCGTACGGGATGATCGTCGCGAAGCGCCGGGTTTCCCCGGGATTTATCCAGTCGGGGAAGGCGCGGGTTACGCCGGCGGCATTGTTAGCTCGGCATTGGACGGATGGAAAACTGCCGAAGCCATCTTGGAACAACTGAATTGTTCCGGAGAATAAGCGGCGATAGTAGCGGTTTGCTCGACATTGCATAAGATGAAGACAGACGACTTTTTTGACAAACCGATTTTGTTGTGCCGAAAAATAAGCAAATCCCGGAAAAGGGTTGAAAAAAAGCGTCAAATATGCAATATTGTTCTTAATCGAAGCCGAACCGGCGGATTTTATCAAGATACGAATCAGGGGATTTAGGGGGAATCATGGTGGAACGGATGTTTGGGACCGATGGAGTGAGAGGAGTCGCCAATGAAGGCTTGACGCCGGAAATCGCTTTTAAGTTGGGGCAGGCGGCCGGATTATATTTTAAACAACATACAACGGCTAAACCGCGCGTGATCATTGGGAAAGACACCCGGGTATCCGGCGCTATGCTGGAAGCGGCATTGGCGGCCGGGTTGACTTCGATTGGCGCGGATGTGTTCCGGTTGGGGGTCTTGCCTACGCCGGGAGTGGCCTTTCTCTGCCGGAGTTTGCAGGCGACAGCCGGGGTGATGATTTCGGCCTCTCATAATCCGGTGGCTGATAACGGGATCAAGTTTTTTGACGGTCAAGGCTTTAAACTGACCGACGCGGTGGAAGATGAGATTGAGGCGATTTTTCATCAACCGGTACCAGCCGAGGCGCGACCGACCGGGGTGGCCGTAGGGCAGATCATCGAGCGGCCTGACGCGGTGAAGCTTTATGAGGATTATCTGGTTGCGGCGGTACCGGGGCGTTTTGATGGTTTGAAAATTGCGGTGGATTGCGGGTTTGGCGCTGCCTTTCAACTGGCTCCGGCGGTATTGCGGCGGCTGGGAGCCGAGGTGATCGCGCTGAACGCTAAGGACGACGGCAGCCGGATCAATGTTCAATGCGGCTCGACCCATACCGGGGGACTACAGCGCGAAGTGGTCGCAAGTGGCGCGGTGCTCGGAATCGCTCATGACGGCGACGCCGACCGGGTGATTGCAGTGGATGAGAACGGCGGAATGGTGGACGGCGATCAGATCATTACCGTCTGTGCGTTGTATTTGAAAGAACAGGGTTTATTGCGCAATGACAAGGTGGCGGTGACGGTCTATTCTAACTTGGGGTTGATTCAAACACTGAAAAATCAGGGAATTGAGACGGTGGTTACCGCCAACGGCGACCGTTATGTGCTGGAAGCTTTGCGCCAACAGCAGTTGGTGTTGGGCGGGGAACAATCCGGGCACATTATTTTCTTAGAAAAAAACAGCACCGGCGACGGGATTATGACAGCGTTGCACCTGATCGCGGCGGTGGCTCAATCGGGCAAGCAGTTGTCGGAGTTGGCCGGCCAGATGGAAAAGTTCCCGCAGGTACTCGAGAATGTACGGGTGCAGCGGAAAGAGGGCTGGGAAAAAAGCGCGGCAATCAAAGCCGTGATCGGTCAGGCGGAGACGGAGTTGGAGGGCAAAGGACGGATCTTTGTCCGGGCTTCGGGGACGGAACCGTTGATCCGGGTGATGGCCGAGGGTCCTTCCCAGGAGCAACTGGAATATTTGGTCGGGACGGTCGCCCAAGTGATCCGCAATGAATTGGGCGGTTGACCCCGCCCTTTGGGTTGGCTGTTTTCTTTTGGGTCCGATTATGGTAAAATAAATCATACTTGAGTGGAAAGGAGGCGGATCGGAAGAAGCGGATGGCCGCGGCACGGAAAATTTAACGAAAGCGGGCGATTGATGAAAGGAAACAGCTGCTGAACAAACAACCTTAGCGCCAGGACTCTTCGGTATTTGTGGGAGAGTTGACGAGGAGGGGGATCTCGGATCATCGGCGGGTGACCCCCGGTGTAACACCACCGTAACAGGCCTGACAAATCCGGCAGTGATGCCCGGGACAATAAGGCCTTATGTGACTGAATACGTAGTCGGCTGATTCAACGCATGATTTATGCGTTATTTTGGTATACCATTTTGCCGTGCTTAACCGACAAAGATATCGGAAGGGATTGCTATGCCTTTTTCAAGGGAATCCTCCGTGCTGGCTAGCGCTGGCGGATCCGGGTATTGGCGGTTTGGCAAGGTGTCAATGGTATGGTTGAGATTTTGGTAATTTTTACGTTGCCTGCCAATAAATTTGTTTTGGAGTAGGTATTTAAACGTCTTATTTTTCTGATGCTAAAAATGAATTTTTTTACAGCCGCTACACTGAAAGCGGCTATTTTATTGCCAAATTTTAAGGAGGTATTACCATGTGTGGTATTGTTGGATATATTGGGAAACAGCAAGCGGTTCCGGTATTGATTGACGGGTTGAAACGGTTGGAGTACCGGGGGTACGATTCGGCGGGCGTGACGGTCGTTAATGATGGTAAGCTGCAGACCAAAAAAGCGGTCGGCCGTTTAAGCAAGGTGGAGCAGGTGCTTCAAGAGAGTCCGTTACCGGGGACGTTAGGGATCGGCCATACCCGTTGGGCGACCCACGGCCGCCCTTCCGACCGTAACGCCCATCCGCATTATGATTGTCAGCAGAAGATCTCAGTGGTGCATAATGGGATCATCGAGAATTATATCGAGTTAAAAGAAACGCTGCAAGCCAAGGGGCATGTCTTTGTTTCGGAGACCGATACCGAGGTATTGCCGCATCTGATCGAGGAACATTTCCAGGGCGATTTGGTTGCCGCGGTGCGGGCGACTTTACAGGATGTGGAGGGCGCTTTCGCTTTGGTGGTGGTTAGCGACGAAGCGCCGGACCGGTTGGTGGTCGCGCGGAAAGCCAGCCCGTTGATTATCGGGTTGGGCGAAGGCGAGAACTTTGTGGCGTCGGATATTCCGGCGGTGTTGCCGTACACCCGGGAGATCTTTATCCTGGAAGACGGGGAAATGGCAATCATTGAAGCGAGCAAGGTTCTGGTTAGCGACTTCAACGGGAATGTGATCGAAAAGAAACCTTATCATGTCAACTGGGATGTCGAGGCGGCCGAGAAGGGCGGTTACGACGACTTCATGTTAAAGGAGATTCACGAACAGCCCCGGGCGATTCGCGACACGATGACCGGGAAGATCGACCGTGCGACGCTGAAGGTGAATTTGCCGGGCGTCAACTTAACTCCCGAATATCTCCGGAAACTCTCGGCCATTCACGTGGTGGCATGCGGTACCGCTTACCACGCGGGTCTGGTCGGAAAATATTTGATCGAAAAGTTGGTGCGGATTCCGGTCTCAGTGGAGGTGGCTTCGGAGTTCCGCTACCGGGAACCGTTGGTTAATGACGGCGAGTTGACCATCATCATCTCCCAGTCCGGCGAGACCGCCGATACATTGGCGGGGTTGCGGGAAGCGCGCCGGTTGGGCGCGCGGATTTTGGCCATCACCAACGTCGTCGGCAGCTCGGTTGCCCGGGAAGCGGACGATCTGATCCTGACTTTGGCCGGGCCGGAGATCGCGGTGGCTTCGACCAAAGCTTACACCACCCAATTGCTCTCTCTGTACCTGCTCGGTATCTACTTGGCCCAAGAGAAAGGGACATTGCCTGAGGCGGACCGGATGACCTTGATTGAAGCGTTGTTGAAGCTGCCGGAGCAGATTGAAGGGGTAATGAGTACCGAAGCGAAAATCCGGGACTTTGCCGAGGATTTCAAGGGGTGCGAAGATATCTTCTTCATCGGCCGGGGTTTGGATTATGCGGTCTCCCTGGAAGGCGCTTTGAAGCTGAAAGAGATCTCCTATATTCACGCCGAGGCCTATGCGGCCGGGGAGTTGAAACACGGCACGTTGGCGCTGATTGTCGAGGGGGTTCCGGTCTTCGCGTTGGTGACGCAAACGGATCTTTACGACAAGATGATCAGCAACATCAAGGAAGTCAAGGCCAGAGAAGCGACGGTGGTCGCCTTGGCGGTAGACGGCGATCGCGAGACGGAGAAGTCGGTCGACTACGTCTTGCGGATTCCCCAAACTCACGATATGTTGACCCCGATCCTGTCGGTAATTCCGTTGCAGTTGTTCGCTTATTACGCGGCGAAGGCCAGAGGGTGCGATGTGGATAAACCGCGAAATTTGGCCAAAAGCGTGACGGTGGAGTAAGGGAAGGATTGGCTTTAGATTTGATGATCCGGTAGAATAATGTTGGAACCTTACAAATAAAGTAGAAAACTGAACCATGGGGGAACTCATGGTTCAGTTTTTATTTTCAATCATGGGAGGCGACCGCACATCACAGAAAACCAAGAATACTTATTATTCCGGGAATTGTTCCGCGACCAACGATGAACCGATATCCTTCATGACAGTGGGTAGATCTTTTCTTTCATGCGCCGGTTCGTTTCGCATACCGGTAACGACCGGCGCCACTCGAGCATCAAATTCCAGCAACTGAAACATGTGTTTCGTATAATCAATATACGTCTGGAACATGCCGGGATCGGGATTACCCTGATTAAACACCAGAACCAGCTTTTTTTTCACGGCCTTTTCTTGGTAATACGGCGAGAATCGCGGCGAGATTTGCGCAAACAACCGGTCGGTGAAGATCTTCGCCTGGGCGCTCATCTGCCCCATGTAAATCGGCGAGCCGAAAACGATGGCGTCGGCCTGTTCAATCGTGCCGTAAAGTTGCTGCATGTCGTCGTTGATAATACAACCCCGGTCGCCCTTGTGGCAGCAAAGACAACCCTGGCATGGTTTGATATTAAGATCGCTGGAATACCAGGACTCTGTTTCGGCGCCTTGCTCTTTTGCCCCTTCGAGTATTTTGTTTACAGTCCAGGCGGTATTGCCTTTTTTGTGCGGACTTGCGGTAAATCCGATGATTTTCATTGTGCCGCCTCCCTCCGTAGCAACGATTTGCTCTGTAGATTGTGTATTGATTGATTTTGATATACCCATTTAAATTCTCACCTCAAAAAGAAACTCTCATTATTGTTTCCGTGGAAACACAATCATTTTATCATTATTTTGTTTCCTCGTCAACAATAAAACAAGGCTGTATCGTGCGCCGATGTTTCAGCGTTTTGATACAGCCTTTAGACTATTTTTCGATACAACCCTTTATTCAAAATCGTTTCCATTGGTTATGGCTACGCCGAGTTTCTTTATTTCGGCATCCAAATGCCGACTATACTTTTCCACGAAGTGAAGCATGCTGTCAAATTGTTCCTCGG
Source organism: Bacillota bacterium (assembly GCA_023410535.1). Lineage (GTDB taxonomy): Bacteria > Bacillota > UBA4882 > UBA8346 > UBA8346 > JAEYPR01. Next base: position 132,174 of record JAEYPR010000031.1, read on the forward strand.
TTACCTGCGCAAAAACGGCTTTGTCACGCTCTTGAAACTCTTTATGCAGTTCCTCATGGACTTTGTAAATTGCTTTCCCTTGCGAAGTCAAGCGAAAATAGATTTCTTTCTTGTTATCCGGCTTCTGGTAGCTTTCGATAAGGCCTTTTTTTTGGAGCTTCTTCGTTATTTTACTGATGGCGCCCCGAGTCACATAAAAGGACTCCGCAAGTTTTGTCACGTTAGAATCGGCATTTTTGCCAATGGTTTCGATGCAATGTACTTCAGAAGACTGATAACCCTTCAGACTGTCTTTCATCTTAAACTTATTGAGCGAAGCCAGCTTGTATACTAAGTCCGTGAAACCGATGATGATTTGTTCTTCTTTGTTCATGCCTGTCCTCCCGCCCGTTGGTGCATTAACAATAATATATTAAACTTTTGGTGCTATTTCAACAATGTTAAAGAAATTTCCGGTCGTTCCGCAATCTCATTTTTATGAAAAATGAGATTACTGGATATGTGAATAAGTGAGCTTGCCGAGTCGTTCGGCAAGCTGGATATGTGAATAAGTAAGCTTGCTGGGTCGTTCGGCAAGCTGGATTTGTGGATAAGTAAGCTTGCTGAGTCGTTCGGCAAGCTGGATATGTGAATAAGTCATCTATTTCTGTGGATAAACGGTGATGTTGAATATGGTAAAGGGATGGGGTTGTGGATAAGTATGGTTGAAGGGACGGTAGGGTGAGGCGTTGGAGCGTCTGAACCAGGATTCCACGGATTCGCAGGATTAAAAGGATTTGGGAGTGGGTTTGGATGAGAAAATGAAGCGCCGGACCAAAATGTCGAATGTGCAAAATACGGTTGCTTTTATTTAACTTGATTCAAAAGATGCAAAATGATAAGATTAACTTGCAATTTCATACATTTAAGGTGTCCGAAATTTTCGGATGAAAAGGGAAAGCGGTGCAAATCCGCCACAGCCCCCGCTACTGTGAGTGAGGATGCTCCAATTGAAAGAACCACTGGGCAACCGGGAAGGAAATTGGATGCGGATGAATCACGAGTCAGGAGACCTGCCTGGTATTTTCGATAATTTCCTTCGGCGGGAAGGCGGCGACGACCGGTGATCTATGCCTATAAAGCCTTTCCGTTAACAGGAACGGGCTTTTTTTTACTCCGACCCGAGGCAAGCAATGACTGATGAGTTCGAAAGAAGCTGGGCAGGTTGCTCCGCTTACGGCAGAATTTTAGCAGCGGTACGGACATGAGGTTGAAATAAAAAATAGATTGGCAATGATCGGTCCGCGAACTTTCGGATCCGGTTGTTGAGCGTTTAATATAGCGGTTCAGATATTGGAGGAAATCCTGATGACCGGTTCGTCGATCCAATGCTTTTATAATATTCCGCTCGCTCCGAAACTGGAAAGCGTGTTAATTCGCTTGGGGATCCCCAAAAACGCTTCAATCGACGCCGGCTTATCCGGAATGCTGGAAGAAGGGATGCGGCAGGCCAGAATTTTATGCCACCCTACCGGATTATACCTCCCGTTAAAAATTTCCCAACGAACCTTGGATTTCGTTACACTCGAAAATGAAATCAATTTTCAAAGCCAATCGCTGTCCCGATTGTTGCAAAATAGCGCGGAAACGGTTTTAATGGCGGCTACGGTAGGACCGGAAATCGTTGACGCAATTATGAATGAGATTACGCAAAAAGATGCGGCCCTGGGAGTAATCCTCGATGCCATCGCCTCGGAAACGGCCGATGCCATCTTGGACTGGATGATGGATTATTTAAATACCTTGCTCGCCAAAAAGGGCCGGAAACTGACCAAACATCGCTATAGCCCGGGTTATGGAGATTTGCCGTTGGTATACCAAAAACCGATTTTTGAAACATTAAAACTAAGTGAAGTCGGGATCAACCTTACCGAGAAATATATGTTGGTTCCGGAGAAATCGGTCATCGCCATCGCGGGAATTGAACCAAAGGAGTAATCGAGACCATGGATAAAACGGCTTTTTATAATTTTATCAATCACCGGTTTGTTTTGCTTGACGGCGCAACAGGAACGGAACTGCAGAAACGGAACATGCCCAAGGGAGTTTGCCCCGAACAATGGGTAGCGGAACATCCGGAGATCATTTTAGCGATTCAAAATCAATACGTAGAAGCGGGTTCGGATATTATTTACACTTGCACATTCGGCGGCAACCGGATCAAACTGGCAGAGTTCGGCTTGGGAGATTCAGTGGTTGGCCTGAATCAAAAATTGGCCGCATTGTCCAAGCAAGCTGCCGGAGCAAAAGCGTTGGTGGCCGGTGATCTCGCCCCGACCGGCAGCATGATCGAACCGTTGGGGAATTTGCCCTTTGAGGAGTGTGTGGCGGTTTACAAAGAGCAAATCCAAGGGTTGTTGGCCGGCGGTGTCGATCTTTTCACGATTGAGACCATGATGGATATTCAGGAAGCCCGGGCGGCGCTGATCGCCGTGAAAGAAATGTGCGATCTTCCGGTCCTTGTTTCTATGACTTTCGATCAGGGGCAGCGATCCTTAACGGGAACAGACCCGGTAACGGCCTTAATTACCCTGCAAAGTCTGGGCGCGGATGTAGTGGGCTGCAATTGTTCCACCGGCCCGGCGGAAATGGCGGCTTTGATCGCGCAGATGAAACCGTATGCCCGGGTGCCGCTGCTCGCCAAACCGAATGCCGGTTTACCAAGGCTGATCAACGGTGTTACCGTGTTCGATATGGACGTGGCGGAATTTGCCGGCTACGCTGACGTTCTGATCGATGCCGGCGTCAGTTTCCTCGGAGGGTGTTGCGGTACAACCCCCGAGTATATCCGGGAACTAAAAAATAAAACCGCGGGACAAAGCCGACCGGCGTCTGCTAGCCCCATGTTTAGCGGAGTAACGTCAGCCCGAAAAACTATCTTCTTTGGGATGGACCATCCTGTCAAAGTGGTGGGCGAACGGATCAATCCGACCGGCAAGAAAAAACTGCAAGAGGAACTTAAAAACGGCTTAACTCAAGAAGTCCGGCGGTTGACGATGGAACAAACCCAAAATGGGGCGGAGATCCTGGATGTCAATGTCGGCATGCCGGGAATCGACGAAAAACAAGTGATGACCGAAATTACCACCTTGTTAAGCAGTTTTACCGATGCGCCGCTCTGTCTGGATTCTTCGTCCCCCGCAGTGTTGGAAGCGGCCTTGCGGTTATATCCGGGACGCGCGTTAATTAATTCGATTTCGCTGGAAAAGGAGAAGATCGAAAAACTCCTGCCCCTCGCCGCGAAGTATGGGTCCATGTTTATATTGCTGCCCGTCAGTGATGAGGGGGTGCCGGGGACGAACGAAAAACGGCGCGAGATTATCGGGGAGGTTTTCCGGAATGCTCAAAAATATGGGTTTCGCAAAGAGGACGTGGTCGTCGACGGCTTGGTAATGACCGTATCCTCCAATCAACAAGCGGCCCTAGAAACTTTGAGTCAGATCGAATGGTGCGCCCGGGAATTCGGGTCGCCTTCCATCGTCGGCCTCTCGAACATATCCTTCGGTCTACCGGAACGAAGCTGGGTCAATGCGGCTTTTTTGGCCATGGCGATCGGACGGGGATTGACTTTAGCGATCGCTAATCCGTCCAGTGAGCTGTTGATGGGAATCAAGCTGGCTTCCGATGTCTTAACCACCCGCGATCGCGATAGTCTACGCTATATTGCCAGATTTGCACAAGGTGAAAAACAATCTTCCGGGAATGTTGCTGAACCGGAGGTACTGTCAATTCGGGAAAAAATTTACCGGGCGGTGCTGAGGGGGGAGAAGGAGGATATCCATCCGCTGATCGATCAGGCGTTGCAAGAGGCGGTTCTGCCTGGAGAAATTGTTGATAATTGTATGATCCCGGCCATTAATGAAGTCGGCCAATTGTTCGATGCCAAAAAATATTATTTGCCGCAACTTATCCGGAGCGCCGAGACGATGAAATTGGGTTTTGACAAGATTGAACCGTTGATTGAGGTCGATCAAAAAAGCAGTAAGTCGGGCGCGGCCAAAATAGTGTTGGCTACGGTAAAAGGCGATGTTCACGATATCGGGAAAAATATCGTGGGCTTAATGTTGAAAAACTATGGTTTTCTTGTATACGATTTGGGTAAAGACGTAAGCGCGGACCGGATTGTGGCGGAAGCAAAAACGGTTGGCGCGGAAATTGTCGGAATGTCCGCGTTAATGACGACAACGATGACGGAGATGAAAGAAGTCATCCAATTGGCGCGGCGGGAAGGACTCAAATGCCGAATTATGGTCGGCGGGGCAGTGGTCAATGAAGATTACGCCCGGGAAATCGGCGCCGACGGTTATGCCAAGGATGCCTACGAAGCCGTGAAATTGGCTCGGAAATTAATCTGGGGAGAATTTGGATTTGCATAACCAGAGTATTTCATGCAAGAATTATCCGCTAGTAAACTCTGTTTTTCGCTACGATGACACGATTCATATTTACCGGGGTAATTTCCGGTCCACTAAAAAACCCGGATGTTCACGAAAAGAGCATCCGGGTTTAGCTTTATCGACCGAAATAACTTGAATTATTAATCACTTTCCGGGTCGTCCGCCAATTCCTCCCGTAGCTCTTGGGCTGCGGCAGTCAGGTTGCTTAGGCTGGCAAGAGTCTCCTCCATTCCCCGGGTTTTTAACCCGCAATCCGGATTCACCCACAATTTTTCCCGCGGTATCTTGACCAGCATCTGCCGGAGAATTTCCTTTAACTCCTCTTTTCCCGGGACTCTCGAAGAATGGATATCATAGATGCCGGGCCCGGTTTCCATCGGAAAACCGCAGGAATTCAAGGCATCGAGAATGGAAAGATCGGAGCGGGCTGCTTCAAAGGTGAAAACGTCGGCGTCTAGAGCCGCGATCGCGGGGATAATTGCTGCAAACTCACTATAGCACATGTGCGTATGAATTTGTGTCTCCGGCAGGACCGCCGTATGAGTCAACCGAAAGGCGCGAATCGCCCAATCGAAGTAGCTGTCCCAATCTGTCTTGCGCAATGGTAGTTTCTCGCGAAAAGCCGCTTCGTCAATTTGAATGATCCGGATGCCCGCAGCTTCCAAATCCAAGACTTCCGCCCGGATGGCCCAGGCAATTTGATAGGCAATTTCGCGTAAGTCCAGATCTTCTCGGGGAAAAGACCAGTTCAAAATGGTCACCGGGCCGGTCAGCATACCCTTCACCGGCTTCGTAGTCAGGCTTTGGGCATAATGAATCGTATCGACGGTGATGGGCTTCGTCCGCCGCACGTCGCCGAAGATGATTGGCGGTTTGACGCAACGGGTTCCGTAAGACTGGACCCACCCGTTGTTGGTGAAGAGGAAACCCGATAGATTTTCGCCGAAATATTCGACCATGTCGTTCCGTTCAAATTCGCCGTGGACCAAAACATCCAAGCCAATCTCGTCCTGCAGGCGAACGGTGGCGGCAATCATTTCCCCGATGGCGGCCTGGTACTGTTCGGCGTTGATCGCTCCGTCCCGGTAGGAACGGCGCAGTTTGCGAACCTCGGACGTTTGAGGGAAGGACCCAATCGTTGTTGTAGGCAACAGCGGCAGCTTAAGCCAGGCGCGTTGAACGGTTCGGCGTTCACTGAATGGCGGGTTCCGAATAAAGTCAGTTTCGGATAGACTGGCGACCTGCTCCCGGATGGCCGGGATTTCATTGGCGGGGTCATTTTTTTTAGCCGCGATGATTGCCGTATTAGCGGCCAATCTTGGGTCGGTTTGATAATCGGCCAGTTCCCAAAGCGCTGCAATGGTCCGTAATTCTTCGAGTTTCTCCTCAGCGAAGGCCAGCTGCTTCCGGTGCCCGGGCTGCAAATGTCGCTCAGATTGCAGCGAATAAGGTAGATGTAACAGGGAACAAGAAGTACTTAACACGAGCTGCTTCCGGTCAATTGCTCCGGCGAGGCGCTCCAGCGTCGTTAGCGTCGCGCGGAAATCATTGACCCAGATGTTTTTGCCATTGATCACCCCGGCGAAGAGCAGCTTGCCCGCAGGAAAACCATTAGCAGTGATCAGATCCATGTTTTGACTGCCTTCCGCAAAGTCCAGGCCGATTCCGTCAAAATCCAGCGCCATTAATTGTTGATAGACATCGCGGACATCTCCAAAATAGGTTTGGAGCAAAATATGCAGATTGAGTTTATGGGGGAGCAGACTTTGATAAATGGCTTCAAACAGTTGAACCTCCTCCGGAGTCAGATCGGTGACAAGCGCCGGTTCATCCAACTGGACCCATTGGACGTGAAGCGCGTTGAACCGGGCGAAGATTTCCCGGTAAACTCCGCTGATTGCTGCGACGTAATCATACTGTTCCATTTCAACTTTGGCCAACTTTAAAAAAGTGAAGGGCCCGATCAGGACCGGCTTGGTCTCAATGCCCAGGGAAAGGGCCTCTTGATATTCGAGAAAGGGTTTGGCGCTGTTTAGTTTGAGTTCCATTCCCGCTTCCAGCGTGGGGACGAGGTAATGGTAATTGGTGTTGAACCACTTTCGCAACGGTAGTGCTTTTACATCGCGGTTCCGTTCCTGATAGCCCTTGGCCATGGCAAAGTAAGTGTCCAAAGGGTTCAGCGCTAATTGGCGGTACCGTTCGGGAATCGCGTTCAATAAAAAGGCGGTATCTAGCATTGTATCATAAAATGAAAAATCATTAGAAGGAATGAAATCAACCCGGTGCTCCCGTTGGTAGGACCAATGCCGCGCCCGAAGCTCCGCCGCATTTTTTTGCAACACGTCAGCGGATAGTTGATGGGAAAAATAGCTTTCAGTCCATTTCTTTAATTCGCGCTGCGCGCCGATTCTCGGGTAACTGATTACGGAAATCTTTGACATGGAATCTCCTCCTCGCAAAAAAATAAAAGCCCCCGACGGAATGAACGTCAAGAGGCTCTAACGCTACCCCATCAGGGCAGAATTAACCGCAATTGACACCCCCTATCTTCCGTAGAGTGAATGGTGTATTAGCATAGGCAGGTCTTCTGACTCCGGATCATCAGCTTTCCATTGTCTTCCCGGTGAGTCCAGTGACATTTTATGTGGAAAGCTTCTCCGATACAGCGGCGGGACCGTGCAGGAATTGCACCTGCTTCCCTTTTCAGCCGAGCAAAGCCAAGGCTTTCTTGGCCACCTATTGCTTAAATTATACCAAATATTATCATGCGTTCAAAATTGCGTCAAGAGCGGATGCTACTGCTTCCTGTGCCGATAGCCGAAAAAACGGCCTCGACTATGATGGAGTCTGAACTTTAAATCAACATATAGTATTTCATGGTTTATATAAACACAATATATAGTATTTTTTGGTTGAAAATATTATTCAACCATGGTAAAATTTAAATGCATTTCGGGTTGATTCCGTTATGGTTCAACCAATTCCGCAGGAACTTATCAATTAATACTCGACCAGTGATCAAAGGAAAGAAGTGGTGTTTGATGGCGACAGAAATTAGGAAAAGAACCGGCGCGGTGGTACCGTTCGATTCCCGGAAGATCCGCAACGCGATCCATCAGGCGAACCAAGCGGTAGAAATTGAACCGATGGGTGAGCAAGAATTGGATGCACTCACCGCGAAGGTAAGCGCTCGATTCATGGGCAGTGCTGTCCCGACCGTGGAAGAAGTGCAGGATATCGTGGAAGAGGCTTTGATCGGCGCTGATTATCCCAAAACAGCCAAAGCGTATATCCTTTACCGCGCGGAACACACCAAAATCCGCCAGGCTGAGGATGGCCTAATGGACATCTACCAGCAGCTTACTTACAAAGACGCCAGGGATGTCGATTTGAAACGGGAGAATGCCAACATCGATGCCGATACGGCGATGGGAACCATGTTGAAGTACGGATCGGAAGGGGCGAAGTATTTTATCAATAATTACGTCCTTCCCAAAGACATTGCTGCGGCGCACCTGGAAGGCGACATCCACATTCATGATCAAGATTTTTATCTGCTAACCGAAACGTGTTGTCAAATCGATCTGCTCAAATTGTTAAACGGCGGATTCTGCACCGGCCACGGCACTCTCCGCGAACCTAACGACATCAGTTCTTATGCGGCGCTGGCGTGTATCGCGATTCAGGCGAATCAGAACGAGATGCATGGCGGCCAAAGCGTACCTAATTTTGATTATTGCATGGCGCCGGGCGTAGCGAAAACTTTTCAGCGGTCCTATTATAAAGAGTTTTCCCGTTATTTTCAGGCCGTCCTTGACCTGGAACGGGATGAAGCGGATGCCCTAGTTGCCGTTATTCAGCGGGATACGGGCGAAATTTCGCTGCAAGACACAACTCCATACCAGGCGAAGCTGGTCCGAACCATAACCCAACATCAAGGCGAGACAGACTTCCCGGCCATCAGTCCGGAAGCGGTCGAAAAAGCCCATGGGTTCGCCTGCCGTGGCGCGCTCCTTCAGACGGAACGCCAGACCTATCAGGCGATGGAAGCCTTGATCCATAATTTAAATACGATGAACTCCCGGGCCGGCGCCCAGGTGCCGTTCAGTTCTCTCAATTATGGAACGGATACCTCGCCGGAAGGACGGATGGTAATTAAAAACCTGTTGCTTGCGACCGAAGCGGGATTGGGCGAAGGGGAAACCCCGATTTTTCCGGTGCAAATTTTCAAAGTGAAAGCCGGGGTGAACTACAATCCCGACGATATCAACTATGATTTGTTTCGATTGGCAATGCGGGTCAGCGCCCAACGGCTCTTTCCGAATTTCAGTTTTTTGGATGCGCCGTTCAACCTGCAGTATTACCAACCGGGCAATTATGACAGCGAAGTCGCTTATATGGGATGCCGGACGCGCGTCATGGGCAATGTCTATGACGACAGCCGCCAGACTACATGTGGCCGGGGTAATTTAAGCTTTACTTCGATCAACCTCCCCCGGATTGGCATTGAAGCGCGCGGGGATATCGCGACATTCTATCAACTGTTGGACCAACGAATCGAACTAGTCATTCGTCAATTGTTACACCGTTTCAAAATTCAAGCCTCGAAAAGGGTTTACAATTATCCCTTCCTGATGGGTCAAGGCGTTTGGATCGATAGTGAAAAACTAGGCCCGGATGGTAGTGTGGCCGAGGTGTTGAAACACGGCACTTTAAGTCTGGGCTTTATTGGGTTGGCGGAATGTTTAAAGGTACTGACCGGAACCCACCACGGTGAAAACAGCGCCAGTCAGCAATTGGGGCTGGAAATCATCGGGCACATGCGCCGACGGATGGACGAAGAAGCCCAAAAAACCCGCCTTAACTTTACGTTATTGGCAACTCCGGCGGAAGGCCTTTCAGGCCGTTTTGTGGTCATTGATCGAAAGAAGTACGGCTTGATCCCGGGAGTGACGGATCGCGGATATTATACCAACTCCTTTCATATCCCGGTGTATTACCCCATCAAAGCTTTTAAAAAGATCCAATTGGAAGCCCCTTACCATGCGCTGACTAATGCGGGCCATATCAGTTACGTGGAGATGGACGGCGACACTAGCAAAAACCTTGATGCCTTTGAGGCGATCATTCGTTACATGAAGGAAAACGGGATCGGCTATGGTTCGGTCAACCATCCGGTCGATCGTGATCCGGTTTGCGGTTATAATGGCATTATCGACAACGAGTGCCCAAAATGCCATCGCAGTGAAGTTGACGGCGGACTAAAATTTGAGCGGATCCGTCGGATCACCGGCTATCTGGTGGGCACCACGGAACGTTGGAACAACGCCAAGCGTGCCGAGGAAAGTGAGCGAGTCAAACATGGCCTCTAAAGTGAGAATCTGCGGCATCGAACCGGAATCGATCGTGGATGGCCGGGGGATCCGCTACGTCTTGTTCGTCCAGGGTTGTCCGCATCATTGTCCCGGCTGCCATAATCCGCAATCCCATTCGTTTGAAGGCGGAAAAGTGGTGACGATCAGGGACTTATTTGCGGAAATAGTCGGCAATCCGCTACTCCGGGGTGTTACCTTCAGCGGCGGAGAACCGTTTTGTCAACCGGAACCCCTCGTCGAACTGGCCCGGATGGTTCACGGGCGTGGGTTGGACGTAACGACCTTCACCGGATATCACTACGAAGAGTTGACGGCCATGCGAAGTAATGGTGTGACCGCTTTACTGGAACAGACCGATATTTTAATCGACGGCCCGTTCGTTCTAGGACAGAAGGATTTGACGCTCATGTTCAGCGGCAGCCAGAATCAGCGCATCATCGATCTGAACGAAACGAGGCGCTGCGGCAGAATCGTGCTGGATAAATTGATTGCCTGATTTTGTGGGATTTAATTTTCGTAGAGACTGACCGTACGGAAACGATCGTCAGATGCACCGAACCCCTTTCCCGATAACCTCCGGGGGTATTCGTAATTGGGATGAACGATTTGGGATCGACCGCATCTTCGAGACTACGGTAAAAAACCACGAAATTAATATTAGACAGTCGAAATATCGTGTGGTATAGTATAATCAAATCAATCAGGCGATGGAGTTCGCCATAACCGCCGCTACAATGAGGCTGATAACTCCTGCGATTTAATTTTCGCAGGAGTTTTTTGTTTGTCCGTTTTGGGGAGCTTGAGTCGAAAAAAGCCGTGCAACGGCTAATTATAACAAGGAGTGATTGAATTGAAAAAAACCATTGATACAATTCGAGCCATGGAAGTTCTGGATTCCCGGGGGAATCCAACGGTACGGGTCTTTGTCACGTTAAGCAATGGAATAACGGCGGCGGCTTCCGTACCTTCCGGAGCTTCGACTGGAGAAAATGAAGCAGTTGAATTACGAGATGGCGATAAGAAACGTTATAACGGGAAAGGTGTCTTAAAAGCCGTAGCTAATGTAAATTCGGTAATTGCGCCGCAATTGAAAGGACTAGATCCTACTCGTCAAGCTGAAATTGATCAACTCATGATTGAGCTGGACGGGACTCCGAATAAAAGTAAATTAGGAGCTAATGCACTCTTGGGCGTATCGATGGCGGTAGCAAGAGCGGCAGCCGTTGCCTCAAACTTACCCTTATATGCTTACTTGGGCGGCACAGGAGCGGTAAATATCCCGGTACCAATGATGAACATTTTGAACGGCGGTAAACACGCGGACAATAGTGTCGATTTTCAAGAATTTATGGTGATGCCGGTCGGCGCGCCGACTTTTGCCGAAGCATTGCGCTATGGCGCCGAGACGTTCCACACCTTAAAGAGCATTTTGCATAAAAAAGGTTACGCTACCAGTGTCGGTGATGAAGGCGGCTTTGCCCCTAACTTAAAAAGTAACGATGAAGCTTGTGAAGTGATTGTGGAAGCGATTGAACAGGCGGGTTTTAAACCGGGTACCGATGTAGCCATTGCGCTTGATCCTGCCTCCAGTTCTTTTTATGAAAATGGCGGATATAATCTCGCGAAATCAGGGCAAGGGAAAAAGAATAGTCAAGAAATGATTGCTCTCTATCAATCATGGATCACAAAATATCCGATTATCTCCTTGGAAGACGGTTTAGCAGAGAACGATTGGGCAGGATTTAGAGACTTAACTGCCGTAATCGGCGCCAAAATCCAAATTGTCGGAGACGATTTGTATGTTACCAACACGAAATTCATCGAACGGGGTGTTCATGAACAAAGTTCGAATGCGGTCTTAATAAAGCTGAATCAGATCGGAACGGTCACTGAAACTAACCAAGCAATTCATATGTGTCGCCGTGCCGGCTGGGGTTTTGTAATCTCGCATCGCAGCGGTGAAACGGAAGATACCTTTATGGCCGATTACGCAGTGGCGATGGGCGGCGGTCAAATTAAAACCGGTTCCGCTTGCAGAAGTGAGCGAATTGCAAAATACAATCGTTTATTAGAAATTGAAGCGGAGTTGGGGAAAACAGCTCTTTTCGGAAAATAATATTGAATTTCAACTCGTCGTATGCCTTTACCTTATTGGAATCCGGCTAGGAGGACGATTTAAGGAGGTCAAAGATGTCATTAAAATATAAAGTAATTCGCATCGACACCAGCGAAGATGTTCGTTGGAATGGTAAACCGCTTTATCATGGGATCATTGAATATATTCGCAGTTTGAAACGGGCCATCCGTTGTACGATCTGTCGTGGAGCCGCAGGCTGTTATGAAAACGGTGAGATTGCTTCGCAAAATATTTTAGATGCTTCATATAACCTACCGCTCACCATCGAAATCGTCGCTCCGGAAACAGACTTGGAAACAATCCTTCCCAAGTTATCTGAAATGGTAACCGATGGCATTGTTTCAATTGTTGACATTGAGGTTCGATCCTATCATTCTTCCAAAAAACTTATTCCTCAACAACTGAGAGTAAATGAAATCATGACTCCTTCACCGAAAACGGTACTCCCGGATACAGCGCTGACTGTAGTGGTTGATTTAATGTTGAAAAATTCGTTAAAAGGAGTCCCGGTCGTGGATAGCAAGGGGCACCCCATCGGAATGATAACCCAAGGCGATTTGATGGAAAAAGTTAAAATGCCAATTCGGCTTGGGCTTTTGAAAAAGTTGAATCAGGGAATTGTCAACTCTTTTATGGATAGCATTATTGGTAAAAGCGCCAAAGACATAATGAGTCAACCGGTAGCGGTGATTCATGAGGATCAAACGCTGCGTGAAACAGTACAATTGATGATTAAGCACCATTATAAGCGGTTGCCGGTGGTCGACAACGATGGTGTTATAACCGGAATGCTCTCTCGCATTGACATCTTTCAGACGATTACGAAACAGGCTCCCCATTGGGATTCGCTGCAAGAACAAAACGTTGTTGTCAACAATACACAGCCTGTTAAAGTGATTTTAGAACGAGATTTGCATACAGTTTTCCCGGAAACCCCGATTGCCGAGGTGATCGCCAAGCTAGGCAGTGAAGAGATTCAACGAATCGCGGTTGTAGATCAGCTTGGGAAGTTCTTGGGAATTATCTCCGATGTAGAGCTACTGCCGGTTATTTCCGGTCATCCGGGCGTCTGGGATGTCTTTATCGGCAAACTGACTTTTACCGAAACAGGCCGCCAAATGAATACGTTATTACAACAGTCACGGGCAAGAAACGCTGCCGATGTTATGCTTCAGGACGTAATTTCAATTCATGAAAATACGGCAATTGAAGAAGCTGTTAAGATAATGACAGAGCATGGTCTAAAAAGGTTACCGGTCGTTGATTCCAACGCGATATACAAAGGGATGATTCGCCGTGACTCCGTCCTGCAAGCGGCTAATCGTTAGGTGGATTCATGGATAAACATTCGACTTATTATACAGTCCTAGAAGCGATTCAAACGGCTAGCGAATGCCCTTTTTGCCGATTAGAAGATGTTGCGGCGCATGATTATTTCACGGCAATTCTATACGAAGGTGTTAACGATCCTAAAGTGCGGAGCGAGCTTCGGAACGCCTTGGGTTATTGCCATCGACATGCTCATTATCTTCTCAAAATGCGGGACAGTTTTGGAGTGGCAATTCTTTATTTGGATCAAATTCGATTAATGAAAGACCGGTTGGCTCTTCAATCAAAAAACACCGGCAGTCAATCGAATAGACCAATTTGTCCGACTTGTCGAAACCAATTAGAAAACCGTGAGCGTTATTTGAGTGTTTTTGTGGAAGCATTACAAGAACCGGAATTTAGAGCTGCTTATGAAAATTCGAATGGCTTATGTTTAGCCCATGTAGAGCTGGTATCAACAGTTATCAAAGATGCAGAGTTAGTCGGTTACCTCCGCCAAGTTGAAGCAACCAAATTAAACGAACTTGAGGGGCAACTGCAGGAGTTTCTCAGAAAACAGGATTACCGGTTTGCCGATGAACCGTTTAAAAAAGAACGGGATGCTTGGATTCGGGCGATCAATAAGCTTTCCGGTGGAGAACAAACTTTTTAGAGAAAGGTAAATGCTCCCCTTACAGTAGTACCAGGGGAGCATTTAGTTTGTCAGATCTTCTTTTCCTAATTGGCGGGATTGTTGCCGATCACGCTTTTGCTATTTTTCAGAAATCATTTTTTCGACTGAGGCGGAATTTGAAATCCGCCGCTGATCGTTGCAGATGAAGCCAGCGCCATAAAATCATTGGCGGCAATGGAGCCGTCGGGGTTGCGTTGGAACGGGCCGCCGGGAGTGACTTTTTTAAAGTCGGCGGTGGTTACCTTTTTACCGCTTGCGTTGACCGATCCATTGCCATCGTAAAAGTAATTGGTATCCGATTGCAAACTTGCCGGAAACGTATCGGCTCCGCCGGCGACGGTCCGGAGGGAAAGGTTATGGCTCGCGATGAATTGCGGGGTCGCATTGGAATAATAGAAAAAATTGAAATTGGCTTTGCCGTTATCAACGGAGGTGGTGTTTTCCACAATAATCGCCGGATCGCTATTGCTGGTCACGCCGCTGCTGACATTGGCAAACGCCAAACTGTTGCGCAGGACATGTTTGACAGCCAAACCCTCGCCGCCTAATTTGAAACCGTTGCCGTCGCCTTTGGTTTTGGTACCGTCGGAGAGGGTTCCATTGCCATAGGCAATGCTATCTTCGATGATGATGGCGCCAATTGGACCGGTTTCCAGTTTCGAATATAAATCGAAACCGTCGTCGCAATTATGATAGGCGATACAACCGCGAAAGACATTTCCGACGCCGCAAGTTAACTTGGCGGCAAAGCCGTCGGCGTTGTTTTCCGAAGCGTCGCGGTTATCATATGAAGTGCAGTTTAAAACCAGGTTGTGGGACGGCCATTGGTCGGGTTTATCCGTAGCGGCTCCCGAAATCTGTAACCCGGTGTCGCCGTTGGCATAGGTGTTGATCCGTTCAAGCAGGTTGTGATGTCCGGAGACCCGGACGCCGTTACTGGCCGCGCCGGTGACGTCGATGCCGGCAATTTTCCAGTAATCGCCGCCAACGGTGAAGCCGTTGGTTTTCTTGCCAAAATCAAAAATAGGCCGTTCATTGGGAGCGGCCGCAAGCATCTTCAGCTTGTCGGGAGTGCCATTGTTCCCTTTTGCGATCACCAACGGAGCGGTTCGGTGATAAATACCGGCGCGGACATAAATCGTTTGTCCTGGTTGTAAGTATTGGAGAGCCGAATCAATGTCAATCGGATCTTGCACGGTTCCGGCGGCGGTTGGTAAACCGTTTGGCGCGACATAAACGATCCCGCCGGGGGCGCCGTAGGTCTTAAAATTCACCACATGGCGGAAAGTTATCTCTGCGGCTTTGGTATTATCGGCGGTATCAGGTGTAAATTTCAGATTAAAGGCGTTCGGACCAGAAACAAGCGTTGTGTCCTTCGCCAGTAATTGGTTGGCGTCAATCGGACCGTTATAGAGAACGGCTCCGGCTTGTTCAATCACTAGTTTCCCTTTGACATTTAACGAAATATTCAGTTGATAACCGGCGGTCGACGCGGTGACCGGAGACGTTACGGTGATGATCGGAGCGACCGTTTTCGCCGGTTCGGCAACCCCGGGCGGATCGGTGGCTACCGCGGAGGTTTTCAAGGTAATATTGGAAACAGTGATGGAGGCGATCCGGGCGGCGAAGAATCCGACATAAATCCGGTCCGGATCAATCACTTCCAGTTGTTTTGGCCGGTAGTAGATTTTTTCGGGTTGATTATCCACCGCGACATGATAACCGGTGTTGGTTTTTCGTAATCGTAACAGATAGGTGGCGCTGCCATCATTGGCAGGCCGTTCCCCAAACTTAAACACATCATCCATGGTTGCGCCCATGCCCGATATTTCTTTGACATTGTTGCGGAATACCGATTGCAATGCGCCGCGATAACCACCGACCAAGACCATGTTTGAGGCGAAGACCGAACTATCGGAGGGTTTGCCGATCGCGTCCCGGGCCATGATCCCGAAGCCTTCCTGGTTATCCGGGGTCGGTTTGGCGAAATAATTGACGGTGATTTTAGCGGAAAGCTCAAAATTTTGCGAGGAAGGGATTTCAGTATAGTAATAGGAAATCCCATCATGGGAACCGGTGATTTTCCCCCCGGCTAAACTACCGTCCTTGGTGCCGGCGATCAGCGTTACGGTTTGGTTGTCGTCGGCGATTTTCACTTGATTGTTCGAAGTCGATTGGCCAAAGATGATACTTTTCCATTCGCCCGGATTAGTTGAAGCTGGGGATGACGCATCGGCCGCTCGGACAATAATGGTTAAGTTGCTTACGAAAAAGACCGAAATTAGCAGCGATAAGAGAACAACATTGCGAATTTTTTCAATAATATTTTGCATTTTTTACCCCCTAAGCTAGCTTGATGCTTTTATTATATCATAGTAACCGAAAACTCCGGTAGGATGACCGGAGTTTTCGGTTAAAGAAGTTGCCTACAGTGCTTGAAATTTTCACCGGGTTAACTCAGGCCTGTCCGCTTTGAAGCCGGATATCCAGGTCGATTGCGCCGATATCGGTGCTGATCCGGGTGCTGGTGGAGATCAGGGTCGCTTCGCTGCACACCGGGGCATCAACGCCAAACTTGGGCGGCAAGATATCGCAGGTGACCTTCTGCTCGGACAGGGCAATTAAGGCTTTGCCGCTGATGATATTGGTAATCTCACCAATGGCGGAGGTGACAAAATCGTCGATCTCCGCAAAATCCATTCCGCTCATGATCTTGACCATCTCCAGCGTCGTATCCTTGGGAAAATGATAGACAATTTCGCCCTGCAAATCGCCGGTGACACCGATGGCGATGTTAAGCTTGCCGTCGGAGGAGGTGGTGGCTTGCCGGTCGTCGGTAATCGCTGAAATGTTCTCCAAGTCGAGCATTAAACTGAACACATCGCGGGTAGCGTTGTAGAAAAGTTGATAGAGTTGATCAGCCATGGGACGCCACCCCCTTCGTTTGGGCATAGAGCGCAATCTGCTGATCTTCGGCGGCGACATGATTGATGAGCCAAGCCAAAAGCTTGCCGGCGAACTGCTGCATCAATTGCTCCTGATAGCCCTCTCGTTCGTATTGTTGGCCGAACGCTACCACGTAAGCGACCATGTCGTTGTGGATTTTGCGATGGGCGTCGAAGTTGGGATAGCCAATCTCACGTTGATAAGCTTCTTCATCGTGAAAATGCGTGACCACGTAATCCTTCATGAAATTCAGCGTTTGGTTGACCTTATCCACCTTGGCTTCCCAAGCGATCGGCTGGCGTAAGGTTTCGACGAAATCGGTGACCCGCTGGAAAAGTTCCTGATGCTGGTCGTCGATCTGGGGGACGCCCAATTGATATTTTGCTTTCCAAATCATGATCTTTTGGCTCCTTTCGATGTGGATATTGATATCGTTGTAGATATTTTGGAATTACGGTTTGTCGGTAATTTGGGATGGCTATTATTATCCTATATCGACACATTTCGGATAATATTTAATAAATTGTTACGAAACAGATTCGTTTTTTAATCAAGGGGCGGTTCATTGTTCTATGTGAATAAATGGGTCTGTGGATGGGTTAATAGGGCGGTGGATAATCTTTTACCGAACTTGACAGATGAATCAAGGCTGGCATATAATACGATTAAACAGTTGCTTAATTGTTTTTCGAGGTGAAAATTGGGAATGACTGACCGAAAAAGCTCACCGCAAGTTCATAATGAAGACCTTTGCGACAGTATATGCCCATCCAAAGAAAACGTGGCGACGTTACAAGATAAGGTATTGGAAGTAGCCGGACTCTCCGAAATTTTTAAGGTCTTAGGAGATGAGACCCGAACCAAAATTCTCTACCTTTTAGCCCATCGTACGCTTTGTGTTTGTGATATTGCCGAAATCTTAGAAATGACTCTGCCGGCGGTATCCCATCATCTCCGGCTTTTAAAAGCGCTGCGGCTCGTCAAATACGCCCGTGATGGCAAGATGGTTTATTACTCTCTGGACGATGAACATATCGTACACTTAATCCGAGAAGCCCAAGAACATTTCGCCGAAGAACGATAATCCGGAAGCGAACTGGCCAAAGTAAATATCGCCTGGTTTTATTGCGTTCATCATCAATACGAAAGAAGGAAGGATCGATGCGTTACACCTTAGTGGGTTTGGACTGCCCAAATTGTGCGGGAAAGATCGAACGGGAACTTCGGAAAATTAAGCGGCTTGAAGAAGTCAGCGTAAATTTTCACACGTTGAGCATTGATATCCCGGAAGAACTGTCGGATGAAGTCCGGAGCGTGATTGCCCGGGTGGAACCCGAGGTGCGGCTGGAACCAACGAAGAAAACCGCCATTCGTTGTTCACTTGACGGGTTAGATTGCGCTAATTGCGCGGCGGTGATTGAAGCTGAGTTAAATAAGGTTCCGGGGTTGGAAAATGTCAAAGTAAACTTTGCCACCAAAAGCGTCGAGCTACCTGAGGAGTATTTTCAACAAGCCAGGGCAGTCATTGCGAAAATAGAACCCGGTGTAATTCTGCGGAAAAAAGACGCTGCAAAGGCTGCGGCCGAATCCGAAGCGGCGGAGGGCCGCGGTGAGATTGGCCGGATTGTGGCTTCAGCGGTTTTGTTTTTGATTGGATTTATTTTTAACGAGCAACTACATCGGACGCCGTTTTCCTGGGGTGAATGGGCGGTTTTAACTCCGGCTTACTTTATGGTGGGTTGGCCGGTGGTTACGGGCGCTTTTAAAAAGTTAATCCGGGGTCAATGGTTTGATGAGAATTTTTTGATGACCATCGCCACCGGTGGAGCGTTGGCAATTCATCAGCTGCCGGAAGCGGTCGGCGTGATGTTGTTTTATGCGATCGGCGAGTATTTTCAAGGCCGGGCCGTTAATCGATCCCGGCGTTCAATCACCGCGCTTTTAAATATCCGGCCGGAATACGCCAACCTAAAAGAAAATGGCGGCTCGCGGCAGGTAAAACCGGAAGAAGTTCAAGTCGGTCAGCTCATCATCGTTAAACCGGGGGAAAAGGTTCCCTTGGACGGGGAAGTGACGGAAGGGAATTCGTTTGTGGATACTTCGGCCTTAACCGGCGAGTCAGTTCCCCGCAAAGTGGAACCCGGCGAAAGCGTATTGTCGGGGATGATTAACGGCCAGGGACTTTTGGTCGTCCAAGTAGCCAAACCTTTTGAAGATTCCTCGGTCGCCCGGATCTTGAATCTGGTCGAAAAAGCCAGCGAACGGAAGGCTCCGACCGAGCAGTTTATTACGGTGTTTTCGAATTATTATACACCGGCAGTTGTGGTCATCGCGGCCGTCATCGCCTTTTTACCGCCGTTGTTGATTCAGGGGGCTTCATTTAGCGAATGGCTTTACCGGGCGTTGGTTCTACTTGTTATCTCCTGTCCTTGCGCGTTAATGGTTTCGATTCCGCTGGGCTATTTCGGGGGGATCGGAGCCGCGTCGCGAAGGGGAGTCCTGATTAAAGGAGCGAACTTTCTTGATGCGTTGGCACGGGTGGACACCGTTGTTTTCGACAAAACCGGAACATTAACCAAAGGGGTATTTAAAGTGACGGAGCTTACCCCTAAAAATAACGTTTCAAAGGAAGCGCTGTTAGCGGCGGCGGCCGGCGCCGAAGTTTTCAGCACCCACCCCATCGCCAAATCAATCCGGGATGCTTATCGGGAACTTACCGGCCAGGAGGTTGCCGAAGATTTGGTGCAGGACTATCGTGAAATACCGGCCCACGGGATCAGCGCTATTGTTGACGGGCGCAAAGTCTTGGCCGGTAATGACCGGTTAATGCATCAAGCCAATATTCCTCATGAAGATTGCGATATTGCGGGCACTGCCGTTTATGTGGCAATCGACGGCGTTTACGCCGGTTATATTGTCATTTCCGATGAGTTGAAAGCCGACGCCAAAGCGGCGATCCGCCGATTAAAACAACTTGGGGTCAGAAAAACCGTCATGCTGACCGGGGATGAAAAATCCGTCGCCGAACGGGTGAGCCGGGAACTGGGAATCGACTCGTATTATGCGGAATTGCTGCCCGAAGAAAAGGTCGAAAAGGTAGAAGCGATTGAGCAAGCTTTGCTCAATCGCCGCAAACAGAAATTGGCCTTTGTCGGGGATGGAATCAATGATGCTCCGGTCATCACCCGCGCCGATATCGGAATCGCCATGGGCGGATTAGGCAGCGACGCCGCCATTGAAGCCGCGGATGTCGTCTTAATGGAGGACGCCCCTTCCAAACTGGCGGTCGCGGTCGAGACCGCCCGCAGCACCGGACGGATTGTCCGCCAGAATATTTATCTGGCGTTAGGAGTCAAAGCCTTCTTCATCTTACTGGGCACTTTCGGTGTGGCGAGCATTTGGGAAGCGGTCTTTGCCGATGTGGGAGTGACCTTGTTGGCCGTTTTTAATGCTTCGCGGGTTTTGCGGTATGGTAAAACAGACTAGGCCAGCGGAAGAAAAGCGTCCGGAAGCGACGTTTGGCTTAGAAGATGTGGAGTACCGGGAGAAAACCCATCGCGATATGTGAATAAGTGAGCTTGCTGAGTCGTTCAGCAAGCTGGATTTGTGGATAAGTAAGCTTGCTGAGTCGTTCGGCAAGCTGGATTTGTGAATAAGTAAGCTTGCTGAGTCGTTCGGCAAGCTGGATTTGTGAATAAGAAAGCTTGCCGAAGTCTTCCGCAAGCTGGATATGTGGATAAGAGAGCTGGATTTGTTAATAAGTAAGCTGGATTTGTGAATAAGTCATCTATTTCTGTGGATAAACGGCGGTGTTGGGCGGGGTAAATGGTTTGGATTGTGGATAAGTTGGGTTTTGGGCGTTGGAGCTTTGCTCCGCTGCCGATTATTCTAGTAATGTTCGCAATCGTTCCGGAAAATCGCTGCGGTGAAAGGGTTCTCTTTGCAAAAAAGGAACACTTGGGCTTTTTTCATTATATTATAGGTATCATCAAAAGAGGTGAGAGTATAATGAACACGCTCAATAACCAACCCCCAACTGGAAAACAGCCCTACCAAAGCGATCGAAATTGGGCAGCCCAGTATCCCGGGCAGATCTTCTATCATGGACCGACCGATAACAAATCCATCGCCTTAACCTTCGACGACGTGCCTGATGCCTTGTTCGCCCCGGTGCTTTTGGATGTATTGGCCCAATATAATGTCAAAGCGACTTTTTTCGTTCTCGGCAGCTGTATGCATAAAAATCCCGACATGATCTACCGGATATTTAAAGACGGGCACATCCTTGCCAACCATTCTTATAATCATCCCGACTTGACCACGCTTACCCCGGAACAGATCCGGACGGAGATCCAATCGACCCAAGACGAGATTCAAATGATCACCGGTTTAAAAACGGCGCTTTTTCGTCCTCCGTACGGCTTTATTGATGAGAAAGTTATTCAAGTCGTCCTCGCCATGGGTTATAAAATTATCATGTGGAATGTCGACAGTTTGGACTGGATGGGACTGACCGGTCCGCAAGTTGCGGCGCGGGTCGTCTCAGCGACAACCTCAGGGTCGATCATTCTGATGCACAACGCTTGCGAAGGGACCGTTCAGGCCGGTACGGGTACGGTACAATCGTTGCCCTATATTATTGAAATTTTACGGAGCGAAGGCTACAATTTTGCGACCATTCCCGCCTTGTTAAATATACCCGGCTACCAGTAATTCGGTGAAGATAGGTTGCCATAAAGAAGAGACCTCGCTTTTAACAGAGAGGTCTTTTGTTAACTTGGTTAATTGGCGCCTGACTAAGCGTGGACTATTATTTGGTTTTGTAATTTAATAATACTGCGGAGTTTAAAACGACCGCCACCGAACCGACATTGTGCACCAAGGCGCCGAGGATCGGATTTAAAACGCCGTACATGGCGAGGATAATCGCGGCGAAGTTGAGCAGCAGCGACAGGGCTAAATTCCATTTGATCGTGGTCATGGTTTTTTGGGCGAGGCTCACCAGATGCGGCAGGGTGTAAATATCATCCCGCACCAGGGCGATGTCGGCGGCATCCACCGCGATATCGCTACCGATAGTCCCCATGGCAATTCCGACAAAAGCTTTTTTCAAAGCCGGAGCGTCATTGACGCCATCGCCAACCATACAAACCGGTTCGTTTTGGGCTTGAAAACGTTCGATAATCGACATTTTATGCTCGGGCAGACATTCGGAAAAAACATTGCGAATACCGGCATTTTTGGCGATGTGGGAAGCGGCTTGGGGATTGTCGCCGGTGATGAGCAGCGATTGGACCTTCAACGCATGAAGTTTGTTAATCATCGCGGCAGAATCTTTGCGCAACAGATCGGATAAAACCACCAATCCGGCCGCCAAGCCATTGATTGCGACATAAATAATGGTGCAGCCTTCGTCGCGGTAGGTTGCGGCGGCATCCGACAACGCCGGGGAGATTGGAACGGACTGTTCCTTCAACAGCTCGGCATTTCCCGCCAAGATAGCCTGGGTGGCGATGGTTGCTTTGACGCCACGGCCGGGGATCAGGGCGAAATCTTCCGGTTCGGGCAGCGGGGCGTTGGCGACGGTTCGATAATGATGCCCAATCGCTTTCCCCAATGGATGCTCCGACCGGGCTTCGGCGGCGGCGGTTAAAACTAGTAATTGTTCCGCGGCAATTTCCGGATGAAAGCTATGAACGCCCACCACGGCGGGTTTGCCGTAAGTAAGGGTTCCGGTTTTATCAAACGCGATGTGCGAAACCTTCGCTAACCGTTCCAAGGCGTCGCCTTCACGGATTAAAACACCATATTTCGTGGCGTTGCCGATTCCGGCCATAATGGCAGTCGGAGTGGCAAGCACCAGCGCGCAGGGGCAGAAGACGACTAAAATTGTGACCGCCCGGATCACTTCATGAGTAATCAGCCACGCGCCGGCGGCGGCGACCAGCGCAATTACCACAATCCAGGTAGCCCAACGGTCGGCCATTCCCACAATCTTGGCTTTGCCGGCATCCGCCGATTCGACCAGGCGAATCATGCGTTGCAACGAACTGTCTTCTCCGACTTTGGTCGCAACCATCTCGAAGGTGCCAAACTGGTTTACCGTTCCGCTGGAAACCGGATCGCCGGCTCCTTTGTCGACCGGCAACGATTCCCCGGTCATAACCGCTTGGTTGATCGAGGTCTGTCCCGCGACAATCATGCCGTCCACCGCGATGGTTTCGCCGGCGAGCACCCGGAGCCGGTCACCCACTTGCACTTGTTCGGCCGGGATGACACTTTCAACGCCGTCCCGCACCACCCGGGCAGTGCGCGGGGTGAGGCGGACTAATTTTTCGATTCCGGCGCGGGCTTTCGCGACGGTACGTTCCTCCAACAACGCCCCAAGCGCCATAATAAAGGCGACTTCGCCCGCAGCGAAGATTTCACCGATAATCACCGCGGCGATTAAGGCAAGGGAGACCAACAGATCGGCTTTTATATCGAACTCATGAATCAGACCCTCAAGCGCTCCTTTGATAATTGGAACGCCGCAGAAGATAATGGCGACCCAAGCCGGATCAATGGCAAAAATACCGAGCCACAGGAAGCTGAGGATTAGGGCAAGCGCCGATAATGACAGAAACAGCAGGGTCCTTTTGGCTTCGTCTTTGAAAAAGAGTATGAATTGCTGCATGATAAGGCGGTTCTCCTATCCCATTCTCGAAAAATGCTCGACGGCTTTGGCGAATTCGGCTATGGTTTTTTCGGCGTCGCCATGTTCGATGCCGTCACGGACACAATGTTGCAAATGCCCTTCCAGAACCATTTGACCGACTTTGTGCAACGCGCTTTTGGCGGCGTTAATCTGGATCAAAATATCTTCGCAAGGAACATCTTTGTCAACCATCGCCGAGATCGCGCGCAGTTGACCCTCGGCCTTTTTAATGCGGGCCTGGATATTTGGAATGTCCATACATTGACGCATCCGATTCACTCCTTTAGATTAGGGATACCCATAGGGGTATGGGTATAAATTGGTTATATCGTAATATAACTTCACTTCAGTGTCAATATTTATCTGTCGACTGCAGTTAGATTCGCATGGAATAACGATGGGACAAGAAGTCGGGAGAAGCCTTCAAAATGGAAGCGGACCCGTTGTAAAAGCGGAAAGGGAATCGTCAAGATGGGCAGTAACACACATTTTGACTAAGTAGTCGTCCTCGCTGGCTTCCGCTCGCGCAAGCCAATTATGAAAATAAGCTAGGTGGAGCGATATAGGCCCCGAGTTATTGGCTAGGGAGTGGGCACTTGGATACGATGCTGAGACTTGAAAGAGGTTGCCAGTATCGTTCCCGGTTGAACGATCAGTAATTATATGAAAAGTAGCGTTTCAAAAGTTCACTTTTGAAACGCCACTTTTCATCGAAGGATAATAAAAATATCCGTCCTTCTCCAATAATCAATCATAACTCTAAATATTGAAAAACCTTCGTAAACAAAAGGTAATAAAGAAACATAGGGACGCGATCAAAACAATGGTGGCTCCGGTCGCCGTCCCCCAATAATACGAGAGAATCAAGCCGGATATGCCGGAAAGTAAAGCGATAACGACAGAATACATATGATATTGTTTGGCGCTGCCGGCAATATTCCGGGCGCCCGCCGCCGGCAGGATCAACAGCGAATTGATGATGAGGATGCCGATCCATTGAATGGAGATGGTGATGATCACCGCGATAAAAGCCGTGAATAAGACTTCCATGACATGAATTTTGACGCCGCGGCTTTTGGCCAACGATTCGTTCATGCTGACCAAAAGCAATTTGTTAAAGGAAAAATACCAGAACACAATCACGGCAATCAAAACCAGGGCGAGCATGCCGATCTCTTCCGGGGAAATGCTTAGCAAATCCCCGATCAAATAGGTGGAATATTTGTTAAAGCCGCCGCCCCGGGAAAGAATGACGATGCCAAGGGCCACCGCCACGGCGGAAAAAACGCCGATGACCGTGTCGGTAGAGGTTTTATTGCCGTTTTTGACAACCAGGATACCTGCCGCGAAGAGTAATGCAAACCCAATCATTGACCAGATTGGATTACGGATCCCCAAAATAACGCCGATGGCGATGCCGGTTAAGGCGGAATGGCCTAACGAATCGGCGAAAAAGGCCATCTTGTTGCTAACCACCATGGTCCCCAAAATACCGAAAACCGGCGTGACGAAGATGATGGCCAGCAAAGCGTTTTTCATGAAGAGATGCTGCAGCCAGGCGCAGGGTAAAAGATCGGTTAGGCTATACCATAAATGCATCGTTTTTTTCTCCCGCGGGTTTGTTTGATAACCATACTGAACCGAATGTTTCTAAAAATTGGGGGTTGGTAAAGACTTCCCCGGGGGTACCGATGCATTCGATGGAGTGATTTAGCAGCACAACCCGGTTGGCGTATTGTTGAACCATACCCAGATCGTGAGAGACTAAAATAATCGATAAATCATACTCTTCGCGCAGCTTAGAAACAAGATTGTAAAACAACTCCATTCCGCGTTGGTCGATGCCGGAGATGGGTTCGTCCAAAAGCAAAAGGTCGGGAACGGGTTGGAGCGCCAGCGCCAATAAGACGCGTTGCATTTCCCCTCCGGACAGATTGCCGAGGCGTTTATGGATGAGATGTTCGGCTTGAACCCTGGAGAGAGCCTCCAGGGTTTGGCCGCGTTCCGCTTTGGCGTGTCCCAACCAAACCGGGTGATTGGTTAGGGACGCCAGAAACAGATCCGTCACATTCATCGGGGAACCGACGTCAAACTGGATGCTTTGGGGAACATATCCGATCACGGGGTGGTTCGTTTGTTTCCCTTGCGGACCCAGAAAACGTAATCGCCCGGTATGTTTGATCTCTCCCAAAATCGCTTTAAGCAAAGTGCTTTTTCCGGCGCCGTTCGGGCCGATAATTGCCGTCAATTCCCCGCAATGAATATGCAAGTTAATATCTTTAAGGATTTCCGTATTTCCGAAGGTGACGTTAAAATCCTCAATTTTGGTGCAGCAAAGATTGCAGGCGTTGCCGGGAATACCGGCGCAACCGGGATGGCGTTGATTCATTGCAATGCCTCTTTTAAAGATTTTAAATTCTGTTCCATCGTCTTGAGATAGGCGTCGGTGTCGCCGTTGGCGGCGCCGGTAACGGCCGGGTCAAGGAAGGAAACTTTAATGCCGGTCTCACGGGCGATCGTCTCGGCGGCTTTTGCCGGATACTGCGGTTCGGCAAATAAGCCCTTTACTTTGGCTTGCTTGATAATTTTTATGGTTTCGGCCAATTCTTTCGCACTGGGCTCCGATCCCGGTTCCCGTTCAATCACCGCCACGATCTTCAGATTAAACTCTTTGGCGAAGTAAGGAAAAGCTTCGTGAAAAGTGATAATGTTGCGATTGCGAATCGGATCCAATCCTTGGTGCATTTTCTTTCGCAAGGCTTCCAGTTTTTGAACATAAGCAACGGCGTTTTTTTGGTATTGGGCGCCATGGGCGGGATCGATTTTCGCCAATTGATCCCCGATGGTCTTAACTTGTTGGATGGCATGAGAGACGCTGACCCAGACGTGAGGATTGTCGCCTTCTTCGCCATCGCCTTTGATTAAGGGAATCCCCGTACTGGCTTCGATAATCTTTAATTTGGGCATTTGTTTGATCACCTTACCCAGAAAAGCCTCCATGCCCGCGCCGTTCACCACGAAAACCTTGGCTTTTTCCAAAGTTTTCAAATCGTCCGGGGTCATCTGATAATCATGGAGACAACCGGTTTGCGGTTTCGTCATATTGATGACTGTGACCCCTTTGACACCCTTCGTCACGTTGATGGTGTGAACATACATCGGATAAAACGAAGTGGCAATTGTGAATTGGTTATCGGCGGGTTTGGCCTCGAGGGGCTGATGGTTGAAGCTGACCAAAGCGCCGATAGCCAAGGAAACAAGCAATATTCCAGTGATTATTTTAACGAATTTTGAATTCATTTTTACGCCTCCATTATCGTATTCATTGTTACCGGGCCGGTTCAAGGCGTAACGGCGGCGACCGCAAATACGTGTTTAAAAACTCTTCAGGGCATAAGATAACTTGCGGATTCTTACCAATCGCCATAAGTACAGCGAAAAACAGATAAAGATGAAACGGCACGGCAATGCAAAGACCGGTATTGATCAGGGCGCAAAAAGGACAATGAGCGCCATCGTCATGGAGATGGACATGACCGGTTAGTAAAAATAATGAAAAAATTAACAGGAAAAAGAACAAGACCGAAAAGCGTTTTCCCATGGGTACCTCAACTTTAATGTTACCGTGAACAATTAACAATTGCAGTTTGGACAGGTGCCGTAAAATTCCAAAGTATGTTTTTTAATTTTAAAGTGAGTTTTTGATTCGACATCACTGACCATCTGGTCAAAAAAACATTCTGAAAAAAATACCTTGGCGCCGCATTTTAAACATTCCACCGTATGCCGGCAGTTGTTTTTGACCAATTCATACTGATCGGCTTGACCAAGACTGTTGACTTTACGGACCAAGCCCATTTTCTGAAGAATCCCCAAATTGCGGTAAACGGTACTCAAATTGACATTGCAATGCTTTTTGACGAGATTGAGGATTTCTTCGGCTACTAAAGGCGGACTATCGTCCAACGCTTCTAAAATTTCCCGGCGTTGTTTCGTCAATTTGTAACCGTTTTTTTTAAGTTTGGAGAATTGGTCTTCCACTTAGATCCCGCCCAGTTAAAAAAAATTTGCATTTAAAAAAAGGATTTTTGCTACTAAAAATCAAATGCTTCAGTTAAGTATGATGCTACTAATCGCAAATTATACACTGAAATTATTAAAATTTCATTTCGGAATCTTAATATCTTTGGCATCAAACAAAATAGAAATTTTCGCATTTAGATTTTATCACAGGTTGACGTTGCCAGTCAAGCGAATCGACCTTTGATTATTCCGATATTTGTAAACGGATAAACTGATTGTAATGGAGAGAAGCCATGATGAGGCGAAAAAACGGCCGATTGTTGATTGTTGTTTTGCTTTTTGTGATTGGCGTTAATGTCAGCGCGGCAAAGAAAATGGTAAGCACCATGGAGTATTTCCCGTTGGAAATGCCGCATCAGTATTCCGCAACGGCCGGAGCGGTTAAATACCGCACGGAGTTTCTCGGATTGATTCAGATAAAGGAACGCCAATTTTATGGTACAGCGACCTATACCAGTCACAAAGGCGCTGCGGAACGTCTGGCCAACAGATCGGTATATAACGTGGATGATCTGGGGAATATTTACCGGGTTGGTTATTATTTGACCGACTGGTATGTCAAGTTTTTCGAAGAGCCGGATTTATTGTTAAAAAAGGAAATGGAATTAGGTAAAAGCTACATTGACGACCGGACCGTTGCCGGCAAGCGTATCCTGAGTTTTTTGACTTTGCAAAAAGTCATGGATTTCCATTTGGACAATACAGTCGTCCCTTGCATTGTGGTTCGCAAACAAACGGAGATCCATTATCCGGCGGAAGGAAGGAGAACGTCGACCATCGAATATGTTGGATATGAAGAGAATTACTACGGGAAAGGGATCGGCCTGATTCGCCATGAAGGCAATTGCGGCTCCGGATGTTCATGTGGGACGCTGGCCCCTTCGGGGAAGCGGATTAGTTTGACAATGGATCAATGAATCGTGCAAATTGCATAAAATAATGTCATCATTGGTGGTGACCATGAAACAGCAAACTTTACGAAAACTACTGATCCCCTTGCTCATCGTTGTTTTGGCGGGACTGCTTTGCCATGGGCATTATCGTACCGAATGGTATGATGAAGACGGGCATTGTGTCGTTTGTCAGTTATTAATATCCGGATTTACCGGTTCTCTGAGTTTTACGCTTGTGGTATTCCTCATCCGATTGCTGACGTTTCGTATTGCCGTCGGACCGATTCGGCGGCTAACGTTTTATTTCGGCAAACCGTTCCGCGGACCTCCGCTCAATCCTCTCTGCACAATCAATAACTAATACCGGCGCGCTTTTCTGGTGGTCGTCCACCCTAGCTACCGCTCTGGGTGAACGATATAAGCTTGAGATTGGGTTCAGGCTACCGGAAGCAGCTGGAGCTTAGCGATAATTAATGACACCGGATTGAGAGGAATGAAAGGATGCAAAAGCTAGTCAAAACAGCCTTTTCCCTATTTTTTTTGGCGTTTATTCTCACGTTTATCGCGTTGCATGGTCTGACCATTCCAACCGCCATTTTGAGCCAATTGCCCAAATTGGTGACGATCTTTTTAAGTATTATAATCCAGGCCATGCCGTTTGTACTCATTGGCGTTTTCGGATCGGCTTTAATGCAGAATTTGATCACGCCCGAAATGGTGGAACGCAAATTGGCCCGGACTCGGAAATTACCGGGGATATTGCTTGCGATCGGCGCCGGCTTCTTTTTCCCGGTGTGCGACTGCGGAGTCATTCCGGTGGTGCGACGTCTACTGATGAAAAAAGTCCCGCCCTATATGGCGATTGCTTTTTTGGTGACCGCTCCTTTGGTGAATCCGATCACGGTTTGGGCCACCGCTACCGCGTTTGGCTATAATCTTCCGATCACCCTGATCCGGCTGGGTATGGCGGTCGGGGTCGGTATCATCATCGCGTTACTCTCCAGCCAATTTTTACCGACCATTCATGATGTCTTTTCACCAAAAACGCTTCGGGAGATGACGGAAGCCGCCACTACTGAGGCAACGACGTGCGAAGACCACGATCATGCCGCTCACTCCCATGGCTCGTGCGCGTGTCATCAGCCCCGTTACTCTAAAATCAGGGCAATTTTCGAACATGCCAATGAGGAGTTCCTGGAAGTTGGGAAGTTTCTAATCATTGGCTCGTTGATTGCCGCGACCATTCAAACCATGGTTCCGAAACAAGCGCTGATGGTGTTCACGCAAAATCCGGTTTTGTCAGTGTTGGTAATGATGTTGCTGGCCTTGAGCTTGTCGCTTTGCGCTGAAGCGGACGCTTTTGTCGCCCGTTCGTTCACCCTGCATTTCCCGTTAGGGAGCGTAATGGCTTTTATGGTCTTTGGACAGATGCTGGATATCAAAAACGGGTTGCTGTTGCTGAAGAGTTTTCGCTTGAAAGCGTTGCTGTTCATTTTTGGATTTTGTGCGTTGTTGGTATTGATCTTTTGTATTTTTTTCAATCTTTTAGCGGCTGACCGCCTGCTGTGGGGGAGGTTTTAAACTTGACGAAGCTGAAACGCTATTTCATAACGGTAAACTTGAGTGGTTATTTCATCTTCCTGTTATTCCTGTTGCAGACAGGGTCGCTCCGTAAATATGTCAATCCTAGGCTTTCTTTCCTGACTGTTTTAACCCTAGTGATCTTGGGCGCGATGCTTTTCCATAACTTTGCGAGTATCGTCGTTCGACCGAAAAAACACTCTCATGACAAAGGCTGCGCTGGTCATCACCATGAGGACGATTGCGACTGTGGTCATCATCATGATGATGGCGACTGCGGACACCATCATGCCGAGACCGTCCCCATGAGCAGCTATATCCTGTTTTTGCCCTTATTGTTATCGATGATGGTAGCGCCGGAAACGCTCACTTATCAAGCGAACCCCAATCCCAATGCGTGGAGTTACCAGCCGCGATCAGTCACCAACAATAATTCGGGGAACAGTTCCAACGCTGTGAATATTGGGGATTACCTCCCCCAGCCGGGAACGGTAATTCAGTCCCAGCGCCCCTCCGGTCAGGGTGAACCGAATGCCGAGACGGTAGCCGGGGCCAACGAATATCAAATTGCCGCGGGGACTGACGCAACAAAGACCAAAACAACGATGGATACCGGTCAACTGCCGGAATATACTCAACTGCAAATCGGCGATATTATTTTTGATACGCCGAAAGCTCCGAAACAAAAGCTGCTCAATTCCAAGATCCGCTTGATTGGCAAGGTGATGAAGTCGCCGCTCTTACAGGAGGATGAGATTGTCGTGTACCGGATGATCATCAGCTGTTGCGCAGCCGACGGTTTGCCGGCCGGAGTTTTGGTGAAGTTGCCAAAATCCGGTGCCTATCGGGAGAATGATTGGGTTGGGGTGGAAGGAAGTATTCAACTGCTCCGGTTTGATCCCAAGTTAAAGAATATTGATCCGCTGGCAATCATGGCCACGCCGGAGAAGTTGTTCCCGTATATGACGGCAACCGCCGCCGCTAAGGTGACACCGCCGCAAGACGAATATCTGTATCCTTAAACGCATGGAAAATAAAAGATGAGAGAAAGGGCGGCATTCAGTCGCTCTTTTCTTTTTTTGGGAGGGAGCGGAAACAGATGGATCTTTCTTTAAGGTCTAGGAACGGATGACGACTGGTATATTATCGTAAGAATACGTTTGCCGGACGATCATCTCAATGGATAGGAGCGAATGATGGGTGCTGCCAATGGTGTTGAATCCTTATTGATTCTGGGAGTCTTCGCTTTTTTGATACCCTTGGTTGTTCATCAGATCAGGCTGGTTAATATTCCTGTCACTGTGGCAGAGATCCTCGTTGGCATGGTTATCGGGAAAAGCGGCTTAAATATTATTCATGAAGACCCGTGGCTTGAGTTCCTCGCTTTACTTGGCTTGGTGTTTTTAATGTTTCTAAGCGGCATGGAGGTTGATTTGCCGTTGCTTTTCCAAAGGCGGCGGGCTCAAAAAGGGCAAAACGTTCTCATAACCGGGTTAATTCTTTTTGGCAGCACTTTTTTATTATCGTTACTTTTTGCGCTGATTCTCTCCAGGCAAGGGCTGAGCACGAGTCCCTGGTTTTTAACGCTAATCTTCTCCACTACCTCGTTGGGAGTGGTAGTTCCGACGTTAAGGGAAACGGGAATCATGGAACGGCCGATTGGCCAAACGATTCTAATCGCAGCGTTAATCGCCGATTTCATGACGATGATATTGGTTCCGCTAGTCATGTTTTTTCAAGCGGGCACCGGAGAGATCAAAGGGATATTTTTGCTGATTTTGATGGGATTTCTCGCCGTGATCTACTGGACCGGCAAACATAAGCTGGTTGCCAAGTTCGACAATTCGGTGGCAGAAAGTTCCCAATGGTTAGTCCGCACTGCAATAGCGGTAATTTTGATATTGGTTTGGCTGACGGAGACTGCGGGAGTTGAAATGATTTTGGGAGCGTTTCTGGCCGGAATCTGTTATTCGGTGCTGATCGGCAGGGCGCGTTCGGAACTTCAGCCGAAACTGGAAGCGATTGGTTATGGTTTTTTGATTCCGATCTTTTTTATCGTGGTTGGGATCAAGTTTGACTTGCAACCGTTGCTAAAAGTTGAAACCCTGGCAATATTGCCGTTATTTTTGTACCTTGTGTACGTGGTTAAAGTTATTCCGGCGCTGTTTTTGAGTTATTGGTACTCCCTGCGGGAAGCGTTGGGAACCGGTGTTTTATTATCGGCGCGATTGAGTTTGATTATCGCCATTGCTAGCTTGGCTTGGCAAGAGGGCGTTATTCAAACGAGTTCATATTACACGTTGATTCTGTTATCGATGGTAACTTGCCTGCTTTCACCGTTAATTTTTATCAGGATTCTCCGGGGAAATCATATTCGGGAGAAATAATTCCGCAGGAGAAGCAACTTTTGTTCGGAAAAAAAATTTAGTACATTTTACCTCCTAAATCTTTTTATCCGGGGCTTCTCAACTTGATTGCCATCAATCAATGGACTAAAATTAAAGGCGTGAAATAAAAAAATTATATGGAAAACCTATAGTTTCTTAGACGGTTTCCCTAAAAACAACGAAGAGGCAGCATGAAAAAGAAAGTGATTGAAGAGGCTATTCTATTTATCAGTATTGTCAAATGGGCGATTCTCGCCCTGGTTGTAGGGATTGTGGTCGGACTCTCAACAACGGTTTTCTTAAAGACGTTAGGATGGAGTACCGAAGTTGTTCAAATGCATTCTTACTATTTTCTGTTACTGCCCGTGGCCTTTTTTGGCAGCAGCGCACTGGTCAAATATCTGGCGCCGGACGCCGAAGGTCATGGCACCGAGAAAGTTATTGAGGCGGTTCATAAACGCTGGGGTAAGATTAATTTAATGGTGGTGCCCGTGAAACTGGTAGCAACCATTATCACGTTGGCGATGGGTGGATCAGCGGGAAAAGAAGGGCCTTGCGCGCAGATTGGTGCGGGGATGGCTTCGGGAGTGGCCGACCTGCT
Source organism: Bacillota bacterium (assembly GCA_023410535.1). Classification (GTDB taxonomy): domain Bacteria; phylum Bacillota; class UBA4882; order UBA8346; family UBA8346; genus JAEYPR01. The sequence goes on from JAEYPR010000031.1 coordinate 165,312, forward strand.
GAAACTTTCGAAGGAAGATCGGCGTAAATTAGTGATTTGTGGCATCAGCGCCGGATTTGCCGCAGTCTTCGGCACTCCGATTGCCGGTGCGTTGTTTGCGGTTGAGGTTTTGGTTTTGGGAAAGGTATTGCAGGAAGTTCTGTTTCCGGCGTTAGTCGCCGCCATCGTCAGTTTTCACATTACGATGCAGTTTAAAATTGCTTATTTTCACCATGTCATTCATTTGCCGCAATTTTCGCAAGCGTTATATTTTGAAGTTTTGCTCAGTGGAATCTTTTTTGGACTTGTTTCGTTAATATTGGTAGAGACATTGAAAGCGGCCGAGCAACTGTCGAAGAAGCTGAAAATGTGGAAACCGCTGAAAGGATTGATCGGCGGCGCAACTTTAGTGGGATTGGCATTCGTGTTTTCACCACGGTATTTAGGACTGGGAGTCAAAGAAATTGAAGCTGCCATTACCGGAGCCCAAATTCCACCGTTGGCCTTCTTGGGGAAAATCCTATTTACTTCGGTCACTTTAAGCATGGGTGGCAGCGGTGGAATTTTAACGCCGGTATTTTTCATCGGTTCAACCGCCGGGAGCGCGTTTGCCGATCTATTTCATCTGAATCCGACCGTATTTGCGGCCATCGGGATGGTAGCCCTTTTGGCGGGCGCGGCAAACACCCCTATCGCCGCTTCGGTGATGGCGATGGAAATGTTCGGGCCGGAAGTTGGCGCTTATGCGGCAATTGCTTGCCTGGTCAGCTATATTGCCGCCGGGCATCGCAGCGTGTATGCCAGTCAAATCCTTGGCAGCAGTAAAAGCACTTCTATTAGTGTTCCGTTGATGAAGGAGTTGGAGAACATCGGCGGGGTGGAGTTCGCGGAACGGCCGAAACAGATTGTTGAGATCATTAAAAAGCTGTTACCAAACCGTTTATCACCAAAAAACCGTGGATCGCAATAATGCTCCAGTCGTTTTTGGAAAAAATTGTTTATGAAATAAGGAAGGTTTTTTTAGAACCAATCGGTAATTATTATGGTTATCGGTCCGTTGTTGATAATTACATATCCTTTAAACGCTTAATCCCGATCACCGAGAACGGGGGAACCATTTCAGTGGGGTGAGTAACAAAGATTGGCAGTGGTCTTTGTTTAGGGTTACTCTTCGACCCGAATCCGTCAGCTAACCTCGTAAGCGTTGTAAGAGAGGTGCCAAAATTTTCAAGACCATGGTTAACCTCCATGGTCTTTTATTATCTCCATGTTTTTATTATGTAAATCTAAAGGGAGAATCAGCCAAAGACCGGAACGGTTGTTCCGGCGCGATGCCGCTTCAAGGCAGAGATCGAAGGTCAATCATAATGGAAAGGGGCGGGGAAAATGGGAGTATTACGTTTTGCGGTTTTGGGAGCGGGGCATGGCGGAATGGCGATGGCGGGACATTTGGGTCTGCTGGGTTTCCCGGTCCGTTTGTTTAACCGTGGCGCGGAACGGTTAAGCCCGATCAAACTTGCGGGTCGGATTGAGGTGTTTGGCGCCGTCGAAGGGAGCGGTTACATTGAGCTGGTTACCGCCGATATTGGGGAAGCGATTGCGGAAGCGGATGTGGTGATGGTGGTCGTGCCGGCCAACGCGCATCGGTATATGGCGACAATCATGAGCCCGCATCTGCGTAACGGACAAGTGGTTATTTTGAATCCCGGACGGACCGGGGGCGCCCTTGAAGTGCTCCAGGTTTTTAAAGAACAAGGGATGGATAAGGATGTGTTGATCGGGGAAGCGCAGACCCTGCTGTACGCTTGCCGCAATACCAATCCGGCGCAGGTGCGGATCTTTGGAATTAAAAATTCAGTTCCGTTAGCGGCTTTGCCGGGAAACCAGACCGTTGATTTGCTGAAGATCATCCAGCCGGCTTTCCCGCAATTTGTGCCGGGCGATAATGTGATTAAAACTGGGTTGGACAATATCGGCGCTGTGTTTCATCCGGCGCTGATGGTGTTGAATGCGGCGCGCATTGAGTCGACCCGGGGCGAATTTCAATTTTACTTCGAAGGAATTACCAAAGCGGTTTCGCAGGTGCTGGAGCAGATCGACAATGAGCGGGTGGCGGTCGCCGCCGCGCTTGGCATCAAGGCGATGACGGCCCGGGAGTGGCTTTATATGGCCTACGACGCCCATGGTAAAACTTTATATAACGCCATTCGAAATAACTCCGGGTACAAGGGGATTATGGCTCCGGCAACCGTCGATCACCGTTATCTTTGGGAAGATGTTCCGATGAGTCTGGTCCCCATCGCTTCGCTGGGGGATTTGTTGAGCGTTGCGACGCCCACGATCAAACATATTATTCATTTAGCGGGATTGATGAATGGATGCGACTATTGGGCGGAGGGAAGAACCGTCACCCAAATGGGGTTGACGGGACGCAATCATAAGGAGATTCGCTACATTGCGCTGGAGGGATTTCGATGACGCGAAAAAGAAAGATTTGGGGATGCACGCTCGGTAACTGTGTACATGTGGCGGGAATTTACCGCTTTCTTCATTTGGCCGAGGAATGCGGCTATCAAACCGTCTGGGGCGGCGTCGGTCTGTCGGTCGATCAAATTCTGGAGGGAATTGGTCAGGAGCGTCCGGATTACGTTGGATTGAGTTATCGTCTGACACCGGCGGTCGCTGCCACAATTTTGACCGAGCTTCAAACGAAAACGGCTCACCGCAAATTCCCCGGGACACAATGGTTGTTTGGAGGAACGCCTCCGGTGTGCCGGGAGGCGCAAAAGACCGGCCTGTTTCAAAAGATCTTCGGGACTAGCGCGGAGAGCGAGGCCGAAGTGTTGCGGTGGTTGAATGGCCAAGACCAAACGATAGCCGGGTTGCAATGGGCGGATACGCTGTTGGGGCGGATCGCCAACCAAGCCCCGTACCCTCTGTTGCGTCATCATTTTGGCTTGCCGAACCTTGAGGCGACGATTGAAGGCGTGAATACCATTGCCAACTCCAAGACTGTGGATATCATTTCAATCGGCCCGGACCAAAATGCCCAGCAATTTTTCTTTCGGCAACAGGAGATGGTAAAAAGCCAGGACGGGGCGGGCGGAGTGCCGTTGCGGCGCGCCGCCGACTTGCGGGCGATTTACCGGGCGGCGCAAACCGGCAACTTTCCGTTGTTGCGGATTTACAGCGGGACGCAAGATTTAATCGCATGGGCCGAGTTGAGCGTGAAGGAGTTGCATAATGCCTGGGCCGCGATTCCCCTTTTTTGGTATAGCGTTTTGGATGGCCGTTCGGGCAGAACATTAAATGCGGCAATTGCCGAAAACCAACAGGCGATGGCTTGGTACGGCCGGAAAAACCTTCCGGTGGAAGTCAATGACGCGCATCATTGGAGTTTGCGTGATGCTCCCGCGGAAGTTGCGGTAGCCGCGGCGTATTTGGCGGCCTGCAACGCCAAGCAACATGGGGTGAAGGATTTTATTTTGCAAATGATGTGGAATACGCCGGTCCGGACCACTCCGACGGAGGACTTGGCAAAAATGCTGGCCAAATTGGAGTTGCTCCAACCATTGGCCGACGCCAATTTCCGGATCTGGCGCGAAGTACGCGCCGGACTCGCCAGTCTTTCGCCGCAACCGAATATTGCTAAGGGAGAGTTGGCGGCTTCGACAGCATTGGCTTTACAGGTTGAACCTCATATCGTTCACGTTGTAGGATTTTGTGAGGGAGATCACGCCGCCACTCCCGAGGATATCGTGGAGAGTTGTCAGATTGTCCAGGGCGTGCTGCACCGCGCTTTCCGGGACATGCCCGATATGAAGGAAGCGAGAGCGGTCCAGCTTCGGAAAGAAACGATTGTAAAGGGAGCGCTTCGGATTATTGAAACGATCGGTGGGTTAAGTGCCGACAATCCCCTGACGAACCCCGACGTGTTGGCGGCGGCGGTGCGACAAAAAATATTATACGCCCCGCAAATCATGATTGATCTGTAAATCTGAATAAAAAAAGCCGTTGCAAAACGCACTTTTCAGTTCGTCTTGCAACAGCCATGAGTTACAATCCGGTTATTTTAATGGTTTATTTCGCTGTAACCACGATGTTGTCGAATTTGGCGACGGCCTTGATTGGAACCAGGCCGATCGCGCCGGATTTCAGCGTGCTTTCAGTCGTCGAAAGTTGTAACGTGCCGTCGACGTAAACTTTGATGTTGGAACCGATCATTTCAAGCTCGATGGTATGGTAGGCTCCGGTGGCGATTGCCAAGGTTTTGCTGGTGATGGTGCTTGAGGAGCCGTTAACTTTTTTGCGAATCTCGAGCGTGGTGCCCTTATAGAGCGATGCGGCGTAGTAGTTGTTGCCGTCGCTATAGCGGCCGCACAGTTGGACCCGGTTGGAGTTATAGTTGTCGACCTTGATAGAGGCTTTCACGCTATAATTGGTCCAGGCGGAGCTACCGGCGGAAATGCGTCCCTCGTCCGAGGTGCTGGTTTGCGCCAACGCTTTGGTACCGTCGGTCACTACCGACCAGGTGCCTTGGGTCGCGGTCCAATTGGCAAAGCTGCCGGATTCGAAATTATCGGTGAACAAGACGCTCCCGGACGGAGTTGCGGTAGCAACCGGTGTGGATACGGGTGTCGCCGTCGGAGTCGCAGTCGCTTTGACAGTCGGCGTGGGAGTCGCGGCGCCGGTGGTAGCCGTTGGCGTCGGTGAAACTTTAACAGTCGCCGTCGGTGTGGCAGTTGCTGCCGGAGTCGGCGTTGCGGAGGTAACCGGCGTAGCGACCAATGGCGATACATAATTGGTAATGGCTTGTTTTAAGGCGGCGTTTACACCAGAGTCGGTATCGTCGGCCGCAGTGAACGTCCATTTGAAATCACCGCCGTTGACCCGGCCGGCGTAGGAGGTAACCGCGGTTTTGACATTATCCGGCGCATCGGGGGTATAGGCGTACATGGTGGAGGCGGTGTCAAAATTGTTATAGGTATTGCCGCCGTTGACCGTCTTATAGGTGCTGGACACGACTTCATTTCTTGAGCTGGCTAAGTAGGCGTCGAATTGGGTGGAGTCGCTGGTGTGGTAAACGAGCCGCGTAGCGCCTTCGACTTTGTTATTGTAGGCTTTGTTGATCCCGCCGGGTTCGCTGGAGAAGGTTCCCTGGCTACCGCCATAAATGTCGGTGCCTTGCATCGAAATTAACATCGGGTATTTGCAATTCCGGAAATAGTTGGCTTCGACAAAGGCCGACCCGCCGTTAGTGTTGCCGACGCCGTATTTGGAAACGCCGTCGAAATAGTTATTGTAGACATGAACGGTTCCGACGCGGATCCGCGGATGTCTGGAATCGGAGTGGTCAAACCAGTTGTGATGATAGGTGACATGAAACTCCTGGGAATCGCTCATGCCGCAAAGGGAAGCTTTGCCCGAATCCCAGAAGTGATTGTAGGATACGGTGATGTAATCCGAAAACCCTTTCACGTCACAGGAACCGTCACCTTTGACCTGATCGGCGTCGCTGCCGGGGGCGCCGTAAAAGATGTCGTTGTTATGGACCCAGATGTTTTGGTTATCGGTGTCGAGCGAGATGGCGTCGTCGGGGAACAACATGATGCCAAGATTGCGAATCTCGATATTATGAGCGCTCCGGACCAGCATGCCCCATTGATAAACCGTGGCGTCTTGGCCCACGCCTTCAATAGTGATATTGTAACAACCTTTGACTTGGATATAGCCGCTGCTGTTAAGGCCGCTGATATCCGCTCCTTTGACTTGACCGATTAAACGGATGATTAAAGGTGTCTTATCATACCCTTTTTGTCTGCCCGACAAAATATTGACAAGGCCGGTATAAGTCGTTAGTTTCCCGCTGCTGCTGGTGATAACATCTAATGTCACGGTGTTGGCGGTTTTCGATGTGATGTAAATGATCTGCGCGTTGCTCGGGACAGTACCGTTATTGTTATAGCCACCGGAACCTGTTTTCATCGGCGATTGGGCGGAAAACGCAAAACCTTCCCTGGTGTGCGCCTTGACGGTGAGTGTGGTTGTGGTTGCCGCTGCGGAAAGAATTTCTACCCCGCTGGCGGTCGGCACGACCTTTAAGACGTAACTTCCTGCGGTTAATCCCAGCGCGTCGGCTCTGAAATAGGTCGGATACTGCCGCACCAATTGTCCGTCGAGTTTGAGATATTGCGAATCGGAAGCAGCGGCCAGTTTGTAATAAACATTATAACCGTTGGCGCCGCTTACCGGACTCCACTCCGCATAGGCCGATTCCAGCCAGCCGCCGCTTTTGGTGAAGGTTACGTTGGTGGTTGCCGCCAGGGCGGTAACCCCGTTGTTGCCGCTTGAAACAATCGCGATCAACGTCGGTAAAACTAAAAATAATACCATACAAATGAGTCCCAGCACTCCCGGGGAGACTTTATAAAAACGTCTCGCGCTCGGGTTGTTTTTTTGGGATACTATCATCCCATCCCCACCTCTCTGTTTTTGTGTTTTACAGGTAAGTTTTTGACGGGTTCTTTTAAGCCGGTTCACCTCCTATGGGCAGTGTTTTGAAGATTGGGAAATGAGCAACCCTCAAAAAAATTACCTGATTTATAAAATTACCATCACTCCATTGTAATTGGAGTTATTTGGTAATTTATAACGAAACTATCCATTAAAATTGGTCATTTGGCTATAAAAATTGGTACGTACCTTTAAAATTGTTTGATTCTCCCAAATTATAACACGGTCTAATTTGTGCAATCAATACGGTTTTTTGACATAAAAAATTGGCATTAACTTAAAGAAGAGGTATAAATCAAATTTCCCATAAAAAAATATTTTTCTATGGGTTCGATAATCTTCTGAATTTGTGCGTACCAATTGAAGCGATTTTAGCCCAGCGCTTCAGAGCTGGGCGAATAGAATGCGCATCAAGTTATCTTCTGGTGGTAAACCCGGGTCGCCGCCGCCCGGGTTTTCTTTTTGGCAATCTCAATCGTGAATCAATGACTCGCAGCGCTCCGGAATCTTCCCCCCGCCGTACTTTCCACAAGCGGAACGGTTGATTCCGCTCCCCCGGAAACGGCTTCCGGAACCCGACTGGTGTTCCCGGGAACCTTGATGTCGCATTCAACCCTCCTAATCCGTAGTTCCGGGACCGCTATGTCGAATCCAATCACCGAGGCGGCCCGTTTTGGTCTTTATATTTTCTTTACGGCTACCTTGCGGATCTTGATCCCGTTTTGACCTTGAATCATTTTATAATGAGGGCAAGCGGATCCGTGATGAAGCAAGGAAGACCAGTTATGTCCGCGCTTCATGAATTGAGGGATCGAGAGGTGGTTGTCCGATGGATTTGGTTATCGGGGGGATCGTGGCGGTTTTTTTATTAATCTACCTGGTTTATGCATTAGTAAAGGCGGAGGATTTATAATGGCAAGCGATATCATGCAAATGGGATTGATTTTAGGGATTACGCTGTTACTGGCTTGGCCGTTGGGCCGGTTTATTGCGCGCGTGTTTCAAGGGGAGCGGACCTTCATCGACCCGGTGGCACGGCCCATCGAGCGGCTTCTCTATCGAGTTGCCGGCATCAACCCGGAGCAGGAGATGGATTGGAAACAATATGCCGGAGCCTTAATGGCTTTTAACGTATTGGGCCTTGTCGTAGTCTTTGTATTGCAGCGTTTGCAAAACGGCTTGCCGCTGAATCCTCAAAATCTTGGGGCGGTTCCCAGTGCGATCGCATTCAATACCGCCGTCAGTTTTGTGACCAATACCAACTGGCAGTCTTATGTCGGTGAAAGTACTATGAGTTATCTGACGCAAATGGTCGGCTTGGCGGTGCAAAATTTTGTTTCGGCTGCTACCGGTATTGCGGTCGTCATTGCATTAATCCGGGGGTTCGCTCGGAAAACCAACCGTCACATCGGAAACTTTTGGGCCGACCTGACCCGGGCGACGATCAGGATCTTATTGCCGTTATCATTAATTTTAGCGGTCGCGCTGGTCTCGCAGGGGGTAATTCAAAGCTTTAAACCCTATGTTGCCGTCAAGACGGTGGAAGGAGAGACTCAAGTCTTACCGATGGGGCCGCTCGCTTCTCAAGAAGCCATTAAAGAATTGGGCACCAATGGCGGCGGTTTCTTCAATGCCAACTCAGCCCATCCTTTCGAAAACCCGAATCCTTTCACCAATCTCTTAGAGATCATGGCGATACTCTTAATCCCATCCGCTTTAACCTTCACTTTTGGAAGAATGGTTGGGGACCGCCGTCAGGGAACTGTAATCCTCGGGACCATGCTACTCCTCTTCCTGGCGGGCTTAGCAGTCTGCTATGGCAGCGAATTGAGGGGAAATCCCCAGATCGCCGCGCTTGGAGTCAGCAGTCCGACAGCGCTGGAAGGCAAGGAAGTCCGTTTCGGGATCGCCGGTTCCGCGTTGTTTGCTACGGCGACCACCGCCACATCCACTGGCGCGGTTAATTCCATGCACGATAGCTTTACACCGTTCGGGGGAATGATTCCGCTCTTTCAAATGATGCTCGGGGAAGTGATCTTTGGCGGGGTCGGGGCTGGGCTTTACTCAATTTTGATCTTTGTCATTTTGGCGGTCTTCATTGTCGGATTGATGGTGGGTCGGACCCCTGAATACCTAGGGAAGAAGATCGAAAGCGCCGAGATGAAAATGGCGGTGTTGGGAATCGTAATTCCTTCGGCCTTAATCTTGATCGGTAGCGCCATCGCCGCAGTCACGCCGGCTGGTTTGAGTTCATTGTCAAACAAGGGACCCCATGGCTTAAGTCAAATTCTTTATGCCTTTGCTTCCGCTTCGGGCAATAATGGCAGCGCTTTCGCGGGCCTTAACGCCAACACGAACTTTTATAATATATCTCTGGCATTGGCGATGTTCTTCGGCCGTTTTGGAGTAATCCTCCCGGTACTGGCGATTGCGGGCAGTATGGCCGGGAAGAAATTGATCCCGGCCGGGCCGGGGACCTTTCAGACCAAAGGGCCGTTATTTATGGGCGTGTTAATCGGGACCATTATCATTGTCGGGGCGTTGACCTTTTTTCCGGCGCTCGCTTTAGGTCCGGTCATTGAGCAATTGCTGATGAACGCCGGTAAATTGTTTTAAATTTATAAATTGCGGAATAGATGTCGCAGTCAAAGAGGTAAAAACTTATTGCGACATATAAGATCAAATGGGGGAATTACCATGAATGCTGAGAACAAGCCGCAAAGTTTAAACGCCGCGATGGTCTGGCAAGCGGCCAAAGAATCATTTATTAAACTCAACCCGGGAACGCTCTGGAAAAACCCGGTAATGTTCGTCGTCGCAGTCGTGGCAACGTTGGCGACCTTAGCGCTCCTGCGTGATCTCTGGGTCCGGCAAACTACCGGGCTGGGGTTTAATTTGCAAATCGCCTTTTGGCTCTGGGTGACCGTCCTCTTCGCCAATTTCGCCGAAGCCTTGGCCGAGGGGCGCGGTAAAGCCCAGGCGGCGGCGTTGCGCCGGACCCGCAGCGAGACGGTGGCCAAAAAGTTGGTCGGCGCAAAGACCGTTCCAACTCCAGCGGCGGAACTTCGCAAAGGCGATCTGGTCTTGGTCGAGCCGGGCGATATCATCCCCGGCGACGGCGAAGTGGTGGAAGGGATCGCCTCGGTGGACGAAAGCGCCATTACCGGCGAATCAGCGCCGGTGATTCGCGAAGCGGGCGGCGACCGTAGTTCCGTCACTGGCGGGACGCGGGTTCTGTCCGACTGGATCAAAGTTCAGGTTACCGCGAATCCCGGCGAGACCTTTTTAGACCGGATGATTCATCTCGTCGAAGGGGCCAAACGCCAGAAAACCCCGAACGAAATCGCTTTGACGATTTTACTGATTGCCTTGACCATCGTGTTCCTGCTGGCGGTGGTGACCTTGGAGCCCATGGCGATTTACGCGGGGGCTCCGCCGACGGTAACGGTGCTGGTCGCGTTATTGGTCTGTCTGATTCCGACGACCATCGGCGGACTCTTAAGCGCCATCGGCATCGCCGGAATGGATCGATTGTTAAAACGCAATGTGATCGCCCTTTCGGGCCGGGCCGCCGAAGCCGCCGGCGATGTCGACGTCCTGCTGCTTGATAAGACCGGAACCATCACCCTGGGCAACCGGATGGCCACCGAATTTCTGCCGGCTCCGGGCGTGACCGCGGCCCAATTGGCGGACGCCGCCCAGATTGCGTCCTTGTCGGATGAAACCCCCGAGGGTCGCAGTATCGTGATTTTAGCCAAAGAAAAATACAACATCCGCGGACGCGATCTGACCAAATTGGGAGCGGTTTTTGTCCCGTTTAGCGCCCAAACCCGGATGAGCGGAGTAAACTTGGAGACCCGCGAGATTCGCAAAGGCGCCACCGAGGCCATTGTAAACTACGTCAAAAGCCAAGGCGGCGCGGTCCCGCCGGAGGTTCAAAAAGACGCCGAGCGGATCGCCCAGGAAGGCGGTACGCCGTTGGTGGTGGCCGAAGGCCGGCGGGCCTTGGGAGTAATTTATCTAAAAGACGTCGTCAAGGGCGGGATGAAGGAACGGTTCGCCGAATTGCGCCGGATGGGAATTAAGACCGTAATGATCACCGGCGACAATCCCTTGACCGCCGCCGCGATCGCCGCCGAAGCCGGAGTGGATGACTTCATGGCCGAAGCGACGCCGGAGACCAAGCTGAAACGGATTCGCGAATACCAGGCCCAAGGACACTTGGTCGCCATGACCGGCGACGGGACCAATGACGCCCCGGCTTTGGCCCAAGCCGACGTGGGGGTGGCGATGAACAGCGGAACCCAGGCTGCCAAGGAAGCCGGCAATATGGTTGATTTGGACAGTAATCCGACCAAGCTGATTGAGGTGGTCGGGATCGGGAAACAACTGCTGATGACCAGAGGTTCGCTCACTACCTTCAGTATCGCCAATGATGTGGCCAAATACTTCGCGATTATCCCGGCGATGTTCACCGGCGCCTATCCGGTGCTCAATAAAATGAACGTCATGGGGCTGGCCAACTCCGAAAGCGCCATTTTAGCGGCGGTGATCTTCAACGCCTTGATCATCATCGCGCTGGTGCCCCTGGCGTTAAAAGGGGTGGCCTATCGCCCGCTGGGCGCCAATGAACTGTTGCGCCGCAACATGTTAATCTATGGCCTGGGCGGACTGCTGGTCCCGTTTATCGGGATCAAATTAATCGACCTGCTGATTAATCTGTTCTGATCCGACCTCAGCTTGAGGTATTTCTGGGTAGTCGGCTACCCCGCTTACTGGGGCAAGCGGAAGGCTGAAATGGGGCGCGACTCACCCCCCTAAGGTGATACGGTGCCGGACGGTAATTATTGCAAGCCCCCTCTCTTCGACTGCGCAGAGAGGGGGTGCCATGATACTTTATTCGTAAAAAAACCAAGATCCAGAATTAACAGACCAACCAAATATCAAGGTTATTTTCTAGGTAGTCGACCACCTGGCACGCCGGGGGTAGCGATAGGGAGGGAACTGGGTGATGTCATCTCCGCCCAGCACCACCCAGCCCGGAAGGGCTTGAGACCGGTTTTCAACGTAGCCCTGACCTTTAGGTCTGGGTGGACAGAAGCGCATTCAGCGTATTTTCTAAATAGAAAGGAAAGAGCAAAACCATGTGGAAAACTATTGTCAAAGCATTTTTACTTTTACTTGGTTTGACGTTGTTGACCGGAGTGCTGTATCCCTTGGCGGTAACCGGCATTGCGGAAGTTTGCTTTCCGGCCCAGGCGAACGGCTCGTTGATTTACGTTCAGAGCCGTCCGGTCGGCTCATCCCTCATTGGGCAGGACTTTCAGGGGGAACAATATTTTCATGGTCGGCCCTCCGCTTCGGGCTATGACGCTCAGGCGTCCGGAGGTTCCAATCAGGCTCCGACCAATCGCCAATTGATCGCCACGGTTGGCGAACGGGTTAATGCGGTGCGGCAAGAGAATCGGCTGGCAAAGAACCAACCCGTGCCGAGCGAGCTGGTGACCGCCGCGGCAAGCGGATTGGATCCCCATATCACACCGGCCGGCGCCCAGCTGCAAGCGTCGCGGGTGGCGAAAATCCGGAAGCTGACCCTGGAAACGGTTAGCCGGTTGATCGACCAAGCCACGGAACGTCCGTTCCTCGGTCTGTTCGGCGTCTCCCGGGTCAATGTGCTTCGCCTGAATGTAGCGTTGGATTCCTTGCAAAATAGAGGTTGATGGTGATGGTCCCATTGGAATCACGGGCTGATCCCGATGCGTTGTTAACAAAGATTCGCCAGTCAGAGCGGGGGAAACTCACGGTTTTCCTTGGCGCTTCGGCTGGCGCCGGGAAAACCTATGCGATGTTATTGGCGGCCAAAGAACGTCTGACCGGAGGAGTCTCCCTGGTGATCGGCTGGATCGAGACCCATGGCCGCCCGGACACGGCAGCGTTGGTTCAAGGCATCCCGGCGATTGAACCACTCGCCATTGACTATCAAGGCAAAACATTTCGGGAATTAAACCTCAATGAAATTTTGCGTCTTCATCCCCAAGTGGCGCTGGTGGATGAGTTGGCCCATACCAATATTCCCGGTTCGCTGCATCTCCGGCGCTATCAAGATGTTGAAGAGTTGCTGAACGCCGGAATCGATGTCTATACCACGCTCAATATTCAACACATTGAGAGCTTGAACGATGTGGTCGCCCGCATCACCGGAGTCGTGATGCGCGAGACGGTGCCGGACCGGATCCTGCGGGACGCCGAGATTAAGTTGATCGATATTCCCCCCGAAGGACTTTTAAAACGCTTGGACGAAGGGAAAGTTTATATTCCCACCCAAGCCCACGAAGCGGCTAAGCACTTTTTCCGGGCCGGCAATTTGACCGCCCTGCGCGAATTGTTGCTCCGTTATGCGACTCAACACATTGATACCGATTTGGAAACCTATATGCGCGCCCACGCGATTCCCGGTCCCTGGCCCGCCGCCGAACGGATCATGGTCTGCGTGAGCGCCAGTCCCTTCTCGGCACAACTGGTGCGGGCGGCTTACCGTTTGGCGGCTAGCTTAAAGTCGCCTTGGATCGCCACTTATGTGGAGCTACCCCGGAGCGAGGTGGCCGGGGACCAGGAGAAACAGGCTTTGGCTTACAATTTGGGACTCGCCGAAGAATTGGGCGCCGAAATTATCACCATCGTTGGCGACGACATCGCGGCGGAGGTAATCCGCTTGGCCAGGCGGCGCAACGTGACGCACCTGCTGATCGGCAAACCGGCGTTGGACAATATTCGCCAGCTGCTGCGCGGCTCGGTCTTTCGTAAAATCCTTAGACAAAGCGAAGGAATCAGCGTCCATATCATCTCCGAACCGACCAACCATCCGCCGCTACGTTTCGCCCCGCGCCGGGCGCCTGCCAAGCTGAAACTGGTTCCGGCGCTGATTACCATCGGAATGGTCGGAGCCGTTACCGGTCTCGGCAAGTTGGTCGAGCCGACGTTTGGGTTGGTTAATATCGCGTTAGGATTTTTGCTGCCGGTGATGGTCGCGGGGATCATCTGGGGTCGCTACACCGCGTTGCTGGGGGCTTTCCTCGCCACCATCTGCTTCGACTTTTTATTTATTCCACCGGTTTTTCGTTTTAACATGGTGGATTTTCGGTATTTATTCAGTTTTATCATGTTTCATCTGGTTGCCTATGTTACCGGAACCCTGGCGGGCCGCTTGCGCCATCACGCCCACGAAGCGCGCAAACGGGAAATCCGCATCGCCGCGTTGTATACGCTCAGTAAAAACATTATGGGCGCCGAAGGGTTGGGTCGGGTTCTGGAAATGGCGGCGCAGCGGATGTCCGAATCGCTCAACGCATCGGTAATGATGCTGCTGGCGAACGAGGCGGGGGAATTGAAAATCAAAGCTCATTCCCACCCGCCGGGGGAGAGCAGCGCCGCCTTGCTCGCTGAAAACGAACTGGCGGTGGCAGCTTGGGTCTATCATCACCGCCAGCTTGCCGGGCATGGCACCGATACCCTACACGGAGCCAAAGGATTATATATGCCGTTAGTCTCCGATGAACAAGCGGTCGGGGTGATTGCCATTGAGTTTTCCGGCAGCGATCAAGTGGTTGATCCGGAAAAACGCCATTTAATCGAGGCGTTTGCCAATCTGATTGTTTTAGCGGTGAAGCGGATCACCCTGGCCGAAGCGTCCAAGCAGACCTATTTGTTGCAGGAATCGGAACGGCTCTGGATGGCTTTGTTCAATTCGCTATCGCACGATTTGCGGACGCCGCTGGCCGCGATCATCGGGGCGGTGACCAGTCTATTAGAGGAGGCGGAACTGTTCGATCCCGCCGCCCGCAACGAATTGCTGCGTACCGTCGAGCAGGAGGCGCTGCGCATGAACCGCCTCGTCGGCAATTTGTTCGATATGGCCCGGCTGCAGAGCGGCATGTTGCAGTTGAAAAAAGAATGGTGTGACATCGAAGAGATCGTCGGCATCGCCTTGAACGGTCTGCGGCGTTCGCTGGGCAACCGGCCCGTCCGGGTGGAAATCGAACCGGAACTGCCGTTGATCCAGGCGGATATGGGTTTAATCGAGCAAGTATTGGTCAATATATTGGACAATGCCATTAAGTACTCGCTCCCCGATACCGAATTGCTTCTGCAAGTCAAGCGCCGGGGCAACGGACTTTGGATAGCGGTCCGCGATCACGGCGAGGGGGTTCCCCAAAACGAAGTGGGCGCAATCTTCGATCAATTTTACCGGGGCAAAACGTCGCAGGCGGTACGGGGAACCGGGCTGGGACTGACGATCTGTAAGGCGATCGTCGCAGCCCATGAAGGAACGATTTGGGCTGAAAGCGAAAAAGGTCTGGGAACGACCATTACATTTTCCCTGCCGCTAGCCGCCCATCCGCCCAAGGCCATTCCGACAGAAATGAGTTGATCGGACATGAATGATACCGGTTCGCGAATTTTGGTCATTGATGATGAATCGCAAATCCGGCGTTTCTTAAAGGTGGCGCTGACCGCCCATGGTTTTGAAATGGCCGAGGCGGCGTTGGGTCGCGACGGTTTAAACCAAGCGGTACTGTTCAAGCCGGATCTGGTCATTCTCGACCTGGGGCTGCCGGATCTGGACGGAATGGAAGTGCTGCGGCAGCTCCGCGAGTGGTCGCAAGTGCCGGTGATTGTCTTATCCGTCAAGGAGCAGGAAGATACCAAAATTGCGATGCTGGATGCCGGGGCCGAGGATTATGTGACCAAACCGTTTGGAATGGGGGAACTGCTGGCCCGGATTCGGGTGGCGTTGCGCCGCGCGGTCAAAGAGACCGACGAGCCGACGCTGCGACTGGGCGAGCTAACGATTGACCGCGCCAAACGGCTCGTGGCGGTTCACGGCAACCCGGTCAAACTCACCCCAACCGAATATGACCTTCTGAAAACGCTGGCTTCAAAACCGGGACGGGTCTTCACCAATGCCCAACTGTTAAAATTGATCTGGGGTCCCGGTTATGAACACGAGACGCACTATTTGCGGGTGTTCATCGGGCAGTTGCGGCGGAAGATCGAGCAAAATCCGTCCCGGCCGGTTCATTTGATCACCGAACCCGGCGTGGGGTATCGCTTGATGTAACCGGATTTACGGAGATAACGCTGAATAACCGGCGGATTGGCGTGAAAGGCAGGGTTTTCCCTGCTTTTTGTTTTGACCGAAAACCCAGCGGCGGGGAATGATCATTCCCGATGCCGAGGCGTTCCGGATCGAAGCGCAACCCGCCATCGCCGAATTGTTTAGGACCGAATGGCCGGTGACGACCTGGCAAGAGGTTTTAGCGCAATAACTCGGGGAAATGACGGGCATTTGACACAAAGGCGTTATTGTTGCTTCCGGCGAAATTGACGGACCTTGATCAGACTGGCGCAAGTATTGCAGCACCATTTGCGGGAGTTGTTTTTGCTCTCGTCATAAAAAACCCATTGGCAATCGGCGTTTTTGCAGCGTTTGATCCGGTCGGCCGCGGCTTCGAGCAGCAATTGGGAAAACGAGATGCAAATCTGGGTAAGGACGTTCGGCCAATCCGGTTGCAATGGTTTCAAGGTCGCGCTCAATCCCCCGGCGGTGTTTGATAATTGATAATGCAACGATGTCTGGGACAGGTAATGGTTAATCGCGTCAAGCGAGGCGGCGGACAGTCGTTGGCCGGCTTCCAGTTCATCCACGGCGCGCAGCAGCAAATCCCGCAACGCGATCAATTCCGGCAATTGCCGGTCGCAAAATCCATTAACCGGGGTCAAACTCCAACGGTTTAGAAATTCCGCTACCCATTGCGGGTCGGCTAACGGTTCACGGTGCAGATCGTGGCTGTTGTACCAACGACTGTTCATAAAATAAATGCAAAGAAGCTCCATTTTCCACTCCCCCGCCGCGCTGACGGTTCCCAATAATCAGACGACATTCCTAGTATAACTTTTTTTGCGTGCAAACGAAAGTAACTGGATAAAGAAATATTGACAGTTACCGGGGGATACGGTATGCTAATATCATTGTAACTATCTATTATACTTTTAACAGTTACAAAATTGGTTGGAGGATTCAAGCTATGAAAAATAAAATCGGCGCGTTGGCCTTGAGTGGATTGATGATCGGCCCGATTCTGGGATCGGGAATCCTGATTTTACCCCCGCTGATTGTGCGGCAGATCGGAACATGGGCAATTTACGCCTGGATGTTGATGATCGGGATCGCTTTTTTGTTCGCGTGGATCATCGGGCAGCTTACGATCGAGTTTCCCGGCGAGGGAGGGGTTACCAATGCGGTGGAAGTCGCGTTTGGCGCCGAAATCAAACGGTTGACCTCGTTTTTGCTGATCATCGGGGTCGTTTTCGGGGCGGTGGCCGTCTTAATGACTGCCGCCAACTATCTGGGAGCGCTGATCAACCTGCCGGTTTCGTGGATCGGTTACGGCTTGCTCTGCCTATGCGCCGGCTTATTGCTGACCCGAATCTCCTTTATCGGAAACGTCGCCTTAATCATGTCGATCATTGCGGCGGTGATTCTGTTCGCGGGCGGGGTGACCGTTTTGACGGTTTTCCCTATCCCAACGCAGGTGGCGAAGGAATTTAATCCCGTCCAATTCGGCTATGCGCTATTATTGTTGTTTTGGACTCTCTTCGGTTGGGAAGTGGTCGGCAATTACAGCGCCGAAGTGAAAGAGCCCCGGAAAACGATCACGAAGGCCATTACGCTGAGTGCGATCGTCATTGCGGCGGTCGAATTGACAATCGCCGCGGCCATGCAACGGGTCGGGATGGCCCAAGGCGGGAATGACGTTACGATTACCCCGATTGTCGCCAGTGTTTTTCAGGGAGAGGGTCAGGCGGTTATCGCGCTGGTAACGCTGGTGCTTTGCTCCTCAACTTATTTGTTGTTCGTCGGCAGCGTGGTGCGGCTGATTGCGTCGTTGGCATCGGAAAAGGTTCTCCCGGCGGTTTTGGGGCGGCGCTTACGCAACAATACGCCCGTTTTTGCCATCCTGTCGCTCTTTTTACTCCATAACATCGTGTTTTGGTGCTTCACGTTTAGAGTGTTTACGATCGAAAACCTGATTGCCTTGTCAAACGGGTTCTTCATTGCCAACGCCCTGATCTGTATCTGCGCCGGTATCCGGCTGATTAAAAACCGGAGGATCAAAATAGCCGGAGCGCTCCTGGCGGTATTTTTCTTCGCCATGTTGGCCCATTATGCAACCGGTTATTCGCTCGTAATCATTGGCGGCCTTGCCGTTTACAGTATTGTCAGGCGGTTGCGGCAGCAAAGTAAAACGAAATCCGGTGAGGGCGAACCGGCCTAGAGACGGCTCCCGGCATGTTTGCGGGGAGGTTTCGATCATAATCATTCGGCAACGATTTAAAGGAGGAAGCTTGATGATTCAATCAGCATTCACCGAAGCGCTGGTGGCGGACGGACCCCATCCGCAATGGCAAGCGCAGCTGCAACTGTTTGGGCAATTTGTCGGCGTCTGGGATCTCGATTGGACAGGTTATCAAGCCGATGGTAGCTCAATGACGGTCAAGGGGGAGTGGATCTTTGGCTGGGTCCTGGAGGGCCGGGCGATTCAGGACGTTTGGATTTGTCCGTCCCGTGCGGAACGGGTAACCCCCGGGGCCCCTTCCGGCGAATATGGAACGACGCTCCGTTTTTATGATGCCAAGCTTGACGTCTGGCGCGTTATCTGGGCCGGTCCCGGCCACAACAATCTGCGGACCTTCACCGCCAAGCGGATTGGGGAAGAGATCGTCATCGAACAACTTGATCCGGAACGGGGCATCATCCGGTGGATCTTTTCGGAGATCACTCCGGATTCGTTCCAGTGGCGCTACGTGTCGTCCGGCGACCAAGGGGCGACCTGGTCGCTCCACGAAGCGATGGAGTGCCGCCGGCGCGCCAACGGGTAGCGGGTCGGACAGGAACAATATCCGGGGCATTTCTCAATCATTGCGGCGATTGGGGACAATATCGTTGATAGGCTTCGCAAAACAGCTGATAATGGTATTCTTCGTCGCGGATGATGCGTTCCAATAAGGATTTGATGTTCACGTCGTCAATCAATTCTTGATGGCGGCGGTAATTTTGGATGGCTTGCACTTCGGAGCGGATGTCCGCCGTCAATTTGTCACACACACCAGTCCCGTAATGGATATTGGCCGCATTCCAAAATAACGGCCCGCAGGTCGAAAAGGTGCGAAATTGAGGTTCAACCCCCAACAACAAGATGACTCCGGCCAGGAGGTCCAGGTGATGCATCTCAACAATGGAAATGCACCGTTCCAACTCGCTTAAATCGGGATAGTTCCCGAAAGTAAAATGATGATAAAGATATTGATTGATTGCGGTTAATTCACTCACTGCCCCGGTATAATCTTCGAGCAACAGATCGGCGTAATAGTGGTTGGGCGTCACCGCTTTTACCGTTGGATAAGGTTCTTGAAGCGCGCACCGTTTGGGAACATGCCGGCCGGATCGATTGGCCATTGTTGCGACCTCCCATGAAAAATCAATTGCTAATAAATATATAATGCATTTGGCTTACGATAGAACTAGCGAGGCTCCAACTAAATTATGGCCGGCGGGAAACGGACTTTTCGCCTTCGACGGGCGGCGCGGTTGAGCGAAGCGGAGGATATGGTGAAAGATTGAACAGGTTTGTAAATTTTAATTTGCTTCTGGCTCATTTTGGTTTTAATCGATTGATCGATTATGTTATAATTTTTTTAGCATTCGGTAGATCTTATTTTGGCTTTGAGGCTTGATCCGGCGCGAAGCGGAATTCACACCGGACAAGGTTGCCCTTGATGCCGCCAACGGGTAAGATGGTCATTAACTATAAAGGGAGGATTATTTACATTGGATTTTTTAAAAAACTTTTCGTTAGAAGGTAAAGTCGCTTTGGTCACCGGCGCTTCCTATGGGATCGGATTCGCCATCGCCAAAGGCCTCGCCGAAGTCGGCGCCAAGATCGTTTTTAACGATATCAAACAAGAACTGGTCGACAAAGGGATCGCGGCTTACAAAGAAGTCGGCATTGACGCCAAAGGGTATGTCTGCGACGTCACCAACGAGGAAGCCGTTAATGCGCTGGTCGCCCAGATCGAAAAAGAAGTCGGCGTGATCGATATTTTGGTCAACAACGCCGGAATCATCAAACGGATTCCGATGGTCGAAATGACCGCCGCCGATTTCCGTCAAGTGATCGATGTCGATTTGAACGCCCCGTTCATCGTCTCCAAAGCGGTAATTCCCAGCATGATTAAGAAAGGCCATGGCAAGATCATCAATATCTGCTCGATGATGAGCGAGCTGGGCCGGGAAACCGTCTCCGCTTACGCCGCCGCCAAAGGCGGTTTGAAGATGTTGACCCGCAACATCTGTTCCGAATACGGCGGGGCCAACATTCAATGCAACGGCCTTGGACCGGGTTACATTGAGACGCCGCAAACCGCGCCGTTGCGCGTGGAAGGTCACCCCTTCAATAGCTTCATCATTGCCAAAACCCCGGCGGCCCGTTGGGGAACGGCGGAAGATCTGGTCGGACCGGCAGTTTTCCTGGCTTCCGACGCCTCCAACTTCGTCAATGGTCATATTCTCTACGTCGACGGCGGGATCTTAGCCTACATCGGCAAACAACCTTGATTAATGTAACGCGTAAAGGCCGGTCGGATTCAGTTCTGACCGGCCTTTTTTTCGGAATAACCAAGAGGGCCTGGCGATCACAATCATCAGGCAGTTTGTACGTTAAAAATTGAATGTCCCCGGCGGCCGCCCCGAAAAATCAGCGATAACGACGGTGCCATGTTGATAGAGAAGATTTCGAAGGCGGAGTTATCGTTCTTGACAGGGAAATAAAAGCATCATAATATGAATATATAAAAAAACTGTTCAATCATTTAGGAAGAAGGACCAATCGATGTCAACAACGCGCCGTGAAGAGATTATTGATGCTTTCATTAAGATCGGAACCAGAAAAGGATTGGACAATACCACGATGCAGGATGTCGCAAAGGCGGTCGGAATTAGCGTCGGTACTATTTATTTGGACTTCAAAAATAAAGAAGAGTTGGTTGACGCTTTCGCGCAGCGGATTTTTGAGGGAATTCACCGTTTTGTCGAAGATATTTTGAGTCAACCGACGCCGGCCGAACAAAAACTCCATGACGTAATGGTCGGCGATGTGGTGAACGCCAGCAAACACATGCGCGAAAATCAAAGCTTGTTTGAGCTTTTTCATAATGATGCGATCAAGCATATTAAAAAGAATCTAAAAGAAGTGCGGATGCCTTTTGAGGCCAAACGAATCAGAGCAATTCAACAGGTTTTGGAACAAGGAGTAAAAGAAGGCTGTTTTCAGGTTGACGATTTAGCGGAGACCGCCCGAATGATCTTTTTAGCCTTTGGAAGCGTTCTTCTGCTGGGACCGTTTGTTTTAGAGCGGGAACATGAGGCCGTAGTGAAAGATGCCGAGGCGTTGTTTGCGTTTTTGCTTAAAAGCATTAAACGGGCGTAATTTTTTTGTTCTTGAATGAACACATTAAAGAAATGTTCATTTGTTCAATCAATCGCAACATTGTGGTCACAAACTGAACACAAAGGTCCGGTATGATGGTTTTGCAATGAGCGCTCGCCTTCCAGTCGATGAACATTTGAAAGCAATATTCAGTAGTTCAATAAGGTGGTGATCGGTATTATCAGCAAAATATTATCCTTGATGATGATGTTATTTAGAAATTTAGCGGCTTTAGTTAGTGTTTAGTCGATAAAACCGAACGAACCAAGTTTCGGAAAGGGTGATGGATAATGAAAAAAATACTGCTTGGGTTAAGTATGCTCTGTCTGTTGGGATTGATGGGGTTGGCGCTAATACATAACAAAACGGTTGCCGATCAAAAAGCCAAAAATGCCAATCAGGAAATTTCGATCCCGGTGTCAACGTATGGAGTGCATCGGCAAACGCTCCAAGCGACTTTCAGTAAAACCGGAACGATTGAGGCCAATAATGAAGTCGCCGTAGTATCGCAAACTTCCGGAAAAGTCATTGCAATGTATGTTAGCATCGGATCCCAAGTGAAAGCCGGTTCGCCCATTGCCAAAGTTGAAGATTTGGTATGTAAGTCCAAATTAAATTCCGCGCGTACCGCTTTTGCCGTCGCCCAAAAGGATTGGGAACGGTCCCGTAAATTACATGCGGAAAAAATCATTTCCGATTCCGACCTTGAAGCAGCGGAAAAAGCGCTTCAAACCGCAAAAGCCGATTTGGACTCGGCCCAAGATAATTATAATAATACAACCATCAGCGCGCCGGTCTCCGGTGTGATCAGTGACCGGGCTGTGGATCTGGGCGCCACCGTTGCCTCCGGAACGACCATCGCCACAGTGGTCGATACTTCTGTTTTTAAGGTTTCAGTGAATGTGGATGAAACGCAAGCCTTTCAATTGACTGCCGGCGAGATGGTCTCAATTGAAACAGCGGTTTATCCCGATGTCAAACTGGCCGGCCGGATCAAAAGTGTCAGCGTGAAAAGTGATGCCGTGCATACGTTCCCGGTGGAGATCACCATTCTTAACGATAAAGCCCATCCGCTAAAATCGGGCGTATTCGGTAAAGTAGTCTTTGAACTTGGAAACGCCGCCAATGTTTTGGCGATTCCGCGGGAAGCCTTGGTTGGCAGTATCAAAACGCCCCAGGTTTATGTGGTCGAAAACGGGCGGGCGGTGTCGCGCGATCTTGTTATCGACCGGGAGATCAACTCGTATTTAGTCGTTAAATCCGGCTTAAATGAAAATGATCAGGTTGTAGTGAACGGTCAGGAGAATTTAAATAGCAACGTCGCTGTAAAAGTAATTAAATGAGAAGATTGCAAATCGCGATGGGCGCATGGCGGTAATTTGCAATTTTTCGAAATAACAGTTGATTTCTTACGCATTTTAGCGAAAAAGCAGGTGAATAACATGACGATTACCGAGCTATCGATCAAACGTCCAATTTTAGTGATCGTGCTATTTATGGCGATTACGTTACTTGGTTTGTTTGCTTACACTCAGTTAAAATATGAAACGTTCCCAAGCATGACCGCGCCGATGGTTACCATTACCACCACCTATTCCGGCGCTTCCGCCAGTGTCGTGGAGTCGACGGTCACCAAAAAAATCGAAGACGCCATCTCGGGAGTTAATAATATCGACGCGATCAGCTCCACTTCTTCGGAAGGCAATTCTATGGTCATGGTGCAGTTCATTAATGGCACCGATATTAATGCGGCGCTCCGCGATGTTCAAAATAAAGTGAGCCGGATCCTCTCAAGCCTTCCCGAAGGCGTCGACCAGCCAACTTACTCCAAGTTGTCATTGGACGATACGTCGGTGATGTCCATTGGGGTAACCAGTACCATGCCGTCCAAAGAGTTTTCAATATTCCTAACCAATAACATTAAACCGCAATTGAGTAAACAGCCGGGTGTCGCGCAAGTTACCTTTAGCGGTGCGGCCGATCGCGAGATTCATGTCAATGTCGATCATCAGAAGTTACAAGCCTATGGAATCGCCAATCAGGCGATTGCCAACGCGATTGCCAATGCCAACCTGGATTATCCGACGGGAAAGGTGAAAGATCGTGATGGCCAGTATACTTTGCGTTTGTCCGGTAAAATCAACTCCGTGGCGCAACTGAAAAATCTAGTGATCAAAAGTTCCGGTAAAGGACAGGTGCGATTGGCGGATGTTGCCGACGTCCAGGACGGTAGTGCGGATCAATCGACGATTGCGCGGGTTAACAGGATCCCGTCCGTCGGGATTAAAGTGTATAAACAATCCGACGCTAATCAGGTTGAGGTTTGTAATTCAATCCGCAAGATGATTCCGGAGTTGGAAGCGGAATACCGTGCGATCAATTTAAAATTTGTCATGATCCAAAACAGCTCCGACTTTACGCTTGCTTCGGTTGCAGCCGTTAAGGAAGACTTGCTGATCGCGGTTCTTTTAGTTGCCATGGTGATGCTTGTTTTCTTACATAGTTTACGGAGTTCGGTGATTGTCATGGTCGCGATTCCGACGTCACTGGTAACCACCTTGATCGGGATGTGGGCGACGGGCTGTACGATGAATATCATCACGCTCCTGGCGATGTCGCTGGTCATCGGTATTTTGGTGGATGATTCCATTGTCGTGCTCGAAAATATTCACAACCACCTTGAAAAAGGCGAAGATCAACAGAGCGCTGCTTTAAACGGACGGAATGAGATTGGTTTTACCGCGCTCTCCATTACCTTGGTCGACGTTGTGGTGTTCTTGCCTTTATCTTTGGTTTCCGGAATGATTGGAAGTTTGATTCACCAATTTTCGTTAGTCATTGTGATGTCCACCTTGGTCAGCTTGTTTGTATCATTCACCGTTACGCCGATGTTGGCGTCCCGTTTTTCAAAAGCCGAAAAACTCACCAGGAGAACGTTGATGGGCCGGTTCGGCTGCTGGTTCGAAGCGCGATACAACAAAATGGTCGATTCGTATTTGAAGTTACTCCGCTGGTGTTTATGTCACCGCGGCAAGGTGTTGTTGGCGACGTTTTTGCTCTTCGTCATGTCGATTGCAATGATTCCGGCGGGATTTGTGGGATCGGAATTTATGCCCTCCGGTGATATGGGTGAACTAACCGTGACCATTGAATTGCCGTCCCGTGCCAAATTAGAGCAGACGGATCAGGTTGTAAAAAAGGCCGAGCAAATTCTCTGGAAAATTCCCGAAGTCGAGAAACTCTTTACGACGATTGGCTCCGGCGGTAACGCTTTTTCGTCTTCCGCGCCAAGCAACTCGGCTGAAATTACAGTGGTTTTGGTAGGAAAAGCAAAACGGTCGCGCGCAACGGATGACATTGTAAACATTATCAAAGATAAGCTGGATGCCAGCCTTGACTGCACGGTCCATGTCGACGCGGCGACCATTTTCGGGGTCGCGATGACCCCGATCAAATACGAAATAATTGCCCCCAATTGGGAGAAAGCGTACCAAGCGGCTTTAACAGTGAAGCAGATTTTCGCCCAAGTACCAGGGACGAAAGATATTCAGATATCAACCGAGGAAGCGAGTCCCGAGGTCCAGGTCAATATTGACCGGGATAAATTGAGTCAGTTTGGGTTAAGTATCAATGACGTTGGTTCAGTGCTGCAAACCGGCTTTACCGGCAACACCGCTTCGAAGTTTCGTGACGAAAACGGGGATGAATACGATATCCGGGTTCGTTATGACTTGAATGACCGTACCCGTACCGATACCCTCGGGTCCCAAAGTTTTGTCAATACTGCCGGTCAAGTGATTCAGCTCAACCAGTTCGCTACGTTAATCAATGGCACAGGACCAACGGAGTTAACCCGGAAAGACCGTAACTATACGATTGCTGTTTCGTCACAGGCCATCGGATTAAGCAGCGGCGCGATATCCGAAAAAATTGGCAAGCTGCTCAAGGAAACCAAGTTCCCGGATGGTGTAACAGTCGGACCGGGCGGTCAGCAGAAAAATCAAGGCGATGCCTTTGCCAGCTTGGGGTTGGCTCTTTTTGCCGCAATTATCTTGGTTTATTTGATTATGACGGCGCTCTATAACTCGTTTGTCTACCCGTTTGTCGTATTTTTCTCTGTTCCGCTGGCGTTAATCGGAACGATTCTGGCTTTGGGCTTATCAAACAACACCCTATCGATCTTTTCATTCCTCGGCATTATTATGCTGGTCGGATTGGTCAGTAAAAACGCCATTTTATTGGTGGACTTCGTTAACCGGGCCCGGGCGGAGGGCGCCGGTGTGGTTGAAGCGTTGGTAGAGGCTGGTCGGGAACGGATTCGCCCGATTTTAATGACGACGCTGACGATGATCTTAGGGATGTTGCCATTGGCGATGGCGACTTCATACGGTTCCGAATTTAAACGCGGTATGGGCTGGGCGTTGATCGGCGGATTAACGTCATCGATGTTAATGACGCTGGTGGTAGTGCCCATTATTTATACCTTGGTGGAACAAGTGAGAGAGTTCTTTGGGCGAAATAAAAAAACGGCGCCGCAACCGGCGGTCGAAGAACGCGCAAACAAGCTACCGGCATGAGCGCGAAGGAAGAGGTGGTATCGGTGTTACGGAAACGAATATTAACCCTGCTGATCGGTTTGATTTTAGTCCCGGCCGCAATGGCGAAGGCGGCAACTCCGCCGCAGTCTACCCCCAAACTGACCTTAGCGGCTTGTTTGGAGGCGGGGTTCGCCTATAGTCAGGATTTGCAAACTGCAACAAGCAATATCCGCATCGCCCAGGAAAGCGTCAATCAAGCGAAGGCGGCTTTGGGCCCGTCGCTTGGCTACAGTGTCAGCCACGTTGAGTCCGGCGCCGCTAATTATAATAGTGGTACGGTTTCGTTGGATTTTCCGGTGTTTAACCGGAATAAACTGCTGAACAACTTAAAAGTCGCCGAGTTGCAATTGGCAAACGCCCGGGAGGATGAACGTCAAGCCAAATTGGAATTGACTTACGATATTAAAAACGCTTTTTATGATTTATGGTTAAAGGAACAAAAGTTGGCGGTGGCGGTAAGTTCAGATGAAAACTTCGGTGAACATTACCAAACCATCAAAAAGTATTGTGAAGTTGGTAAGAAAGCCGAGTATGAGTTGCTGGAGGCGGAGGTCGCTTGGAAAGAACAGAAGGCCGAAGTCAGCTCCGCCCGCAGCAATGTTACGTTAGCCAAACTGACATTGGCAATGCTGATCGGGCTGGATCGGGAGCAGGGTTTTCAGATTGTTTATGACGCATCCATCCAACAAGCACCGGAACAATATCCCATTGAACTGCCGACCTTGCTGGCCCAAGCGGAAAAGCAGCGGCCGGATCTCCGGCAAGCGACGCAAAAGATCGAAATCGCCAAGTTGAACGTGGACATCGTCAAAGCAACGAACAATCCGACCTTCGCGTTGTCAGGGACGCAAAACGATTTAAATAAGCAATTCCAATATACGCTCGGCGTGAGCGGTACCTTATATGATAACCAATCGACCGCCGCCAAAGTGAGGACGGCGGAGGAAAAGATTAAAATTGCCCGGTTAAGCGCGGTTAAGACCCGGGACCAAATGCGGCAAAACGTTCAAAAAGTATACCAGACCATTTTGGTCGATCTGGAACATATTCAAGCGTATCAAGCCAATATTAACTTGACCAAAGAAGATTTGCGGTTGACGGAGATCCGTTATACCGCCGGAATGTCAACCATTATGGATGTGCGGGACCGCCAGTTGGCGCTGGACAAAGCCAGGAACAACTACTATCAAGCAGTCGCCTCATATATAACCGACCTCGCCAAACTGGATCAGGAGTTGGGGAATTAGACCCAACCAACAGAGGCGGATTCGTTCGATAATTTGCCATCCAGTTTTACCCATAATGGAAACATAAACTAAGTATACAATGTACTTTGATATATCCTCTTGTTTTCTGCGTCAAAAACCTTTTAAATGATAAGAGAACGAATTTAAAATTGTTGTTATTGAGGTTATATCGATGAATTATCACGAGTTGGATCAGCGCCAATTGAATGAGCTTCACGCCGAGTTGCAACAAGCCTATCATGAAGTGAAGGCGCAAAATCTGAAATTGGACATGTCGCGGGGCAAACCGTGCCCGGAACAACTTGACCTTTCCTTGAATTTGCTTGAGTGTGCCGAATATAAGACCGATGGAACCGACTGCCGCAATTACGGCGGTGTGGACGGGTTGCCGTCGGCCAAGGCCTTATTGGCCGCGCTGCTGGAGGTGACTCCGGAGGAAGTGATCGTGGGCGGCAATTCCAGCCTGACGATGATGTATGACGCGATCGCCCGGGCGATGCTGCTGGGGGTGGTCGACGGCGAGCAACCGTGGGGCCGTTTGCCGGAGGTTAAATTCCTCTGTCCGGTGCCCGGTTATGACCGCCACTTCGCGATCTGCGAATTGTTGAACATTACCATGATCAATGTCGCGCTGAACGACGACGGTCCGGATATGGATGCGGTGGAAGACCTGGTGGCGGCGGACGAAAGCATCAAGGGGATTTGGTGCGTGCCCAAATACAGCAACCCCGGCGGAGTGGTTTACTCCGACGCCGTGGTGGACCGGTTGGCGCGGATGCAGACCAAAGCGCCGGATTTCCGGATCTTCTGGGATAACGCCTATACCGTGCACCACCTGACCGAGCGACCCCCGCAACTTCGGAATATCCTGGACGCGTGTAAAGCGGCCGGGCACCCGGAACGGGTCTTCATCTTTGGTTCCACGGCCAAGATCAGTTTCGCCGGCGCCGGCGTGGCGGCGCTGGCGGCCAGTAAGAAAAACATTGATTTCACCCGGAAGCAGTTGGGGATCCAGACGATCGGTCCCGACAAATTGAATCAACTACGCCACGTGCGGTTCTTTAAGGATTTGGCCGGGATCAACGCCCATATGCGGAAACATGCGGCCATCATCAAACCAAAGTTTGACCGGGTGTTGGCTATTCTCGACCAAGAGTTGGCGGAGACGGGGGTCGCGACCTGGAGCCGTCCCTTGGGCGGCTATTTCATCAGTCTCGACACCATGGACCACAACGCGCAACGGGTGGTGAAGCTGGCGGCCGAAGCCGGCGTGGTCTTGACCAACGCCGGAGCCACCTTTCCGTACGGCAAAGACCCCTTGGACCGTAACATCCGGATCGCTCCGACCTTCCCGCCGCTGGAAGAGTTGGAAAAGGCGATGCATTTGGTGACGCTGTGTATCCGGCTGGTTGCGGTGGAGAAGTTGTTGGGGAAATAAGTGAAAGAGCAAAAGAGCTGCTGCCAATAGATTCATTGGCAGCTTTTTTTATCGTAAAAAAATTGCGGATGGGAAGTACCGCCGGCGTTTGAGTATAAATTTCGAACCAATATAGGGTAATTCGAATTGTTATCGAAATATATAAGTCGACCTGGCAACGCGGATGGAAAAGAAAATATTGAATTTATTTCAACTTATGAATCAAGGAAAATATGTCGCAGTCAAGCTTGTTCCAAAT
Organism: Bacillota bacterium; assembly: GCA_023410535.1. Lineage (GTDB taxonomy): Bacteria > Bacillota > UBA4882 > UBA8346 > UBA8346 > JAEYPR01. The sequence continues at coordinate 193,871 of JAEYPR010000031.1, forward strand.
GTTTAGTGCGACATCTATAGACAGAAAAAACAAGGATCGAACGGAAATGGTGAAACGACGAACAGTTAATCAGCCAATCTTACCGTTGCTATTCGGTATTATCGTTGTGGCAGTTGCCTTTACATATCTATTTAGCCTCGCAAAGCCAAGCGGTCATCAAATCAAGCCGGTGCACGGCCGGATCGATCTGCGAAGTTGGAATCAAGGCCAGGAAAGTTTGAATCTCAGCGGCAATTGGGATTTTTATTGGAACCGGTTTCTTACGTATCAGGACTTGATCAACGACGCTCCCCGCCCCGACCTCAATGCCAAGGTGCCTGAAGTTTGGAACAATTATCGGATTCAGGGTAAACCCTTGCCGGGCTTTGGGTATGCCACTTACCGACTCAAAGTGATCAATGTTCCGCGAGGAATGCCGTTGGCGTTGCGGATTCCTACCTTTTCCACTGCATACCGTTTATTTATCAATGACCGATTGGTCGCCGCCAACGGGAAAGTCGGCCGCAACGGCAAGCAATCCGCCCCCCAATACCGGCCGACGGTTGTGGAATTTACGCCGGTCGCCACTCGCTTTGAACTGATTATTCAAGTAGCCAATTTTACCTATGCCCGGGGCGGCATGTGGTATGCCCTCAAGCTGGGGACCCCCGCCCAAATCCGCCGTCTGGACCGGTCGATTGTCGATAAGGATTTGTTGCTGTGCGGCGCGTTATCGATGATGGCTTTTTATTATCTAAGTCTCTTTTTGTTGCGCCGCGAGGACAAAAGCAGTTTGTACTTCGTCTGTATGTGTCTGATGTTTGTGGGTAGGACGGCGGTCTATGGCGATTATTTAATCTATCGGATGGTTCCCGCGCTTCCTTTTGCGGCGATCGTCGCCATTGAATATATTACCGTTTGTTGGTTTCCGATCTTTGCCACCCTGATGATTAAAGAGCTGTTCCCGGAGGAAACCGCGGTTAAGACATTGCAAGCGGCGCTGGGGTATGGTACGGTGATGGCGGCGCTATTTTTGGCTACTCCGATTGCCTTTTATACCCGTTTGGTTTACCTGGTTCAGGTTGGCGCGATTACCATTGGGTTGTATGCGATCGCTTGCGTAATCAAGGCGTTTTTCAATCGCAAAAAAGATGCCTTGCTGGTGTTGTTTGGGGCGCTAATGGTCATTTTCTGCGCGGTTCACGACATGTTGTATCAAAATAACGTGATCCTCAGCGACTATGGCGAGTTTGTCCAGGTCGGCTTATTTAGCTTGCTTTTGATGCAGTCATTCGTTTTAGCCCGGCGTTTTTCAGGGGCATTTCGCGATGTGGAAGCGCTGTCGCAACAACTGCTGAAACTGGACAAGATCAAAGACGAATTTTTAGCCAATACTTCTCATGAACTGCGGACGCCGTTGAGCGGGATGCTTGGGGTGGTCGAAGGGATGTTGCGGGGCAATGAAGGCGAGCTTAATGCCGGACAAAAACAGAGTTTGGCGCTGATCGCCTCCAATAGCCGACGTTTGGCGAATTTGGTCAATGATATTCTGGACTATTCCAAGTTGAAATACGGCGACCTGCGCTTAAACGTCAAGCCGGTGCGGGTCGACGGATTAATCCAGACGGTGGTGAAAGTTTTTCAACAGTTGTGCAAAGCCAAGGGGTTTACGGTAAGCTGTGATTTCCCGGTGGACTTGCCGGCGGTTTTGGCGGATGAAAACCGGGTGGTGCAAATATTATACAACTTGCTGGGTAATGCCGTTAAATTTACGAAGTTGGGCGCAGTGCGGATTACGGCGCGGGTCGACCAGGCAATGCTGGAGATCTGCGTCAGCGATACCGGCGCCGGAATCCCCGCGGACAAACTGGAGGATATCTTCAAATCCTTTGAACAGGTCGATACGTCGCTAAACCGGATTCATGGCGGCACGGGTTTGGGATTGGCCATCACCAAGCAACTGGTGGAGTTGCAAGGCGGACGCATCTGGGTTCAATCAACGCTCGGATCCGGTTCCGAATTTTATTTTACCTTGCCGCTGGCGGCGGAAGGGCTTCCGGCGAATCAGGCCGGGCTGGACTTGCCCGAGCCGGTGGTGGCGGTTTTGGATGAACCGGCGGGTTCGTTTCAGCAGCCGGCCCAGGGGAGCGACATCCTTCTGGTCGACGACGATCCGGTGAATCTGCAATCTTCGGCGACGTTGCTGCGGATCGGCGGATATGGCGTTACCGCCGTGACCGGCGGTAAGGCCGCGCTGACGGAGCTCAACCGGCATCCCGATTACGCTTTGGTGATTTTGGATGTCATGATGCCGGAAATGTCCGGCTATGAAGTCTGCCGTAAGCTCCGGGAGGACAAAACTCCGTTTGAAATGCCGGTGTTGATGTTGACCTCCAAGGCGGCCAGCGCCGATATTGTGACCGGTTTTGCCGCGGGCGCCAACGATTACCTGCAGAAGCCGTTTGAAGCGGAGGAACTGTTGGCGCGCGTGGGCACGCTGGTTAATCTGAAAAAATCGGTGGACAAGACCATCGCCGCCGAAGTGGCTTTTATGCAAGCGCAAATCAAACCTCATTTTCTCTATAACACGCTCAATATTATTTCGTACTTTTGCGATACCGAGCCGGAGCAAGCGCGGCGGTTGATTGACGAGTTTTCCAACTATTTGCGGCAAAGTTTTGACTTTAAGAACCCCAAGATGTATGTGGCGCTGGCGAATGAGCTGAGTTTGGTCCAATCTTACGTGGAGATTGAAAAAGCGCGTTTTGGCGCCAGTTTGCGCGTGGAGTTTCTGCTGGATGAAGTGGGTGAGGTCAAAATACCGTCGCTGTCGATCCAACCGCTGGTGGAAAACGCCATTCGGCACGGGATCCGGAAGAAAGGCGGCAGCGGCACGGTGACCGTGGCGGTGCGCAATACGGCCGAAGGGGTTCGGGTTACCGTGGCGGACGACGGGATAGGGATTCCCCGGGACCGGTTGGAGCGGATTATGAAGGGGGAGGCCGGACGGGGGGTCGGGTTATGGAATATCGATTTCCGGCTGCGCAAACTTTGCGGCAAAGGCTTAAACATCGTCAGCGAGCCGGGCCGGGGGACCACCGTGACGTTTATCATTCCGCCGGAGGTGGAGTCAATTGCGTAAGGTAATCATTTTGGACGACGAAGAACTGTCGGTGGCGAAACTGGCAAAGTCGCTGCAAGAAAGCGGAATGGTGGAGATTGTGGGAAAATTTACGCAACCGCTGGAAGCGCTGGCGTTCTTGAAGACTTATCCGGTTCAGGCGGCTTTTTTGGATATTGAAATGCCGGATTTGGACGGCATCGAGTTCGCCAACCGGCTCATGGACTTGCAAGAAGGGGTGGCCGTTGTTTTTGTCACAGCGTATAACCAGTATGCGGTGGAAGCCTTCCGGCTGAATGCGCTGGATTATCTGTTGAAACCAGTGACGGCGGAGCGGTTGCAAGAGACGCTGAAACGGCTCAGCGCCGCGCAAACAGCCGCGCCATACTCCCGGGCGGTTCAGGTGTGTTGTTTCGGAAAGTTCGACGTCAATATTGGAAACGCCGCGGTGAAGTTCCGTACTGAGAAAGCCCGTGAATTGCTGGCTTTTTTAATCGACCGTCAAGGTGATTTTGTGCACCGGGGGGAGATCTGCGACTGCCTATGGGAGGATTACGACGGTGACCGGGCGCTGATTCATTTTCATACGACGCTGTATTATATGAAAAAAGCATTATTGCAGCAGGGGGCGGCAATCCCCATTGAACATCAGCGCGGCAGCTATCGCCTGAATGGTGCCGAATTGGACTGCGATGCTTGGCGGTTTCAGGCGTTTGCGGCGAAAACGGGGAGTGTAAGCCGGAACAATGTCGCGGCATGTGAAGAAATTATCGGGCTATACCGGGGGAATTATTTAGTGGATACCCCGTTTAACTGGGCGGAGCGTCAAAGGCAAATGGTCAAGGATCAGTTGATCCGGTTGTTGCTCAACCTGACGGATTATTACAAAACCGCCGGCGACGCCGCTAAAATTGTAACCTGGATGAAACAAGGCCTGATTCACGAACCGCTGCATCGGGAGTTGAATTATCGGTTGTTGGAAGCCCTGGTGGCGGTCAACGATCTGATCGCGGCCGGTCGCTATTACGATATCTACCGGAGTGAGCTGGCGCGAAAGCTGGGACGGAAACCGGATGACAGTTTTCGGGAGTTGCTGGGGTAAGGTGATCTTGCCCGGGATAAATTGCCCGTCAATTTTGGTAGCGGAATAATTTTGGCGTGACGAATCGATGGATTGGCGGAAATCGCCGTAAAAATTTTTATTCGTCGGAAAAACAGTCAAACCCTTAAATTAGTGAGGTTTTAGCAATTTTCACCTCAAAACCGGTTTAGTGGTGGTTAAGTGGCGGACGGTATAATAAAAATATATATTATAAAATTTGGTACCCAAATTTAGCATCACCTAATTTAAGGAGGAACCACAATGAAAAAATTGCTTTTGCTCACCTTGGTTGGCGCGCTCATGCTTCTGGTCTCCGGAAGCGCCCTGGCGGCGATTCATAACGTCACCGGCGATTTCACCAACTACCCAAGTGATTTAATCAGTCTCCCCGATTTCGACGGTTGGTATACCATTGACCATGACCGTCCCGGCGCCAGAGTTGATTACTTAAAGCAAGACGAGATTTGGGGCCTGGGCGGCGAATACTATGGCGACGATCAAACCTTCGCTGATTTATTTTATACCAGCCTAGGCGGCGGCGACTACACGATCACCGGTTTGCGCGGCAGCTACAAATGGGCGAACGGCCTTTTCTTGGGGCTGGATTATTACGCAGCTGATGACAATTTTTGGGGCAATTTTGGTCACACCACGGTCGACGCTGGCTACCGTTGGGATATTGACTCCAACGGCAGCTATCTCGCAACCAGCGTCGATTACGTAGCCCACGTTGACAATATTATGCTCACTAGTTACCAAACCGGTGTGCTCGGGTACGAACTCGACCTTAAGCATTTTACCGATACGACGAAAGTGCTGGGCCAATTTTATTTCCCGAACAAAGATGTTTATGGCGATGTCGACAATGAGTTCGCCTTGAGCGTCAGCGTCAAGCTGAACGATAATTATACCTTGGGCGCCGGGATGTACAATAATAATTATGGCGCGTACGATGAAATCGGGGTAACCGCCGCCTTTGACGCGCTCGGCGCCGAAGCGCGTTATCGATACAGTACCGATGGCTGGAAAAACGTTGAAGGTCAAGTCATGTACTCCTTCACCGATAATTTCCGCGCCGGAATTGACCTGTTGAAGCAGGACGGCTGTGATGATCCGTACGTTAGCGTAAAAGTCAAATATACGATCAACGACGCGCAAGATCTTAAATTTATTTATCAATTGAAAAACGATTCCGCTCACGCAGCCGCTATGGGTTACCTGCGCTGGGATGTCAGTATTCAGTAATTGGCATGACCAACGATAAAAGGGCTGTCGCCGCCAGAACTCCGGTTCCTGCGGCGGCAGCCCTTTTTTGATTGCTGCGTTGGGGAGATGACTAGTCAGCTCGCTGGGTCGTTCAGCAAGCTGGATATGTGAATAAGCAAGCTGGATTTGTTAATAAGTAAGCTGGATATGTGAATAAGTCAGCTATTTCTGTGGATAAACGGTGATGTTGGATGGGGTGAACGGTTTGGGTTGTGGATAAGTTTGATGACCGCATAACAAAAGCAGCATTGATGCTGCTTTTTTACATTGAACATAAATTTCGGGAGCCGACCCGATACTAATTGTTGGTGGCGGCGGTATTCTTTACGGAGGATTGGGCGATGAACCCCTATGTTCTTTTTTTTAATCAAATAGACGTTTCAAGTCTGCCGGATGTCGGCGGCAAGGGAGCCAACTTAGGTGAAATGACGCAGGCAGGGTTGCCGGTACCCGGTGGATTTTGCATCACGACCAATGCCTATCAAGGGTTCATTGAGACAAGTACTGAAATGGATCGGTTCTTCAATGACCTGGACCAAATTGATCCGGCCCGTTTGGACCGGATCAAGGGACTTGGCGAGCGTATCCGAACCCACTTGCGGCAATTGCCCGTTCCCGATCAGATTCAGGCGGCGATTCTCCAGGCCTGGGCTGAGCAAGGGAGGGCGAACTTTTATGCGGTCCGGTCGAGTGCGACTGCCGAAGATTTGCCGAACGCCTCGTTTGCGGGCCAGCAGGATACGTACCTAAACGTTAAAGGAGAAGCCGAACTGCTGCGGCAGGTCCGGAATTGCTGGGCGTCGCTATTTACCGATCGCGCCATTGTCTACCGGGCGAAAAGTAAGTTTAATCATCGTCAGGTTCAGCTGTCAATCGTTGTTCAGCAAATGGTAATCCCCGAAACTTCCGGGATTATGTTCACCGCCGATCCGGTAAACGGCAAGCGCACCGTTGTTTCCATTGACGCCGGTTTTGGTTTGGGAGAAGCGTTGGTATCCGGCATGGTCTCCGCCGATCTGTACAAAGTTCAAGATCAGAGCATCTTAAGCAAGCAGATCGCGCCAAAGAAAATCGCAATCTACGCTTTGCCCGAAGGCGGCACAATTACCAAAGAACTGCCGCTTGAGCAGCAAGCGCGGCAAGCGCTAACCGATCGGCAAATTATTGACCTGGCTGAACTCGGGAGAAGGATTGAAAAATACTACGGCGTACCGCAGGATATCGAGTTTTGTTTGGCTGACGGCAAGTTCTGGATTGTCCAGAGCCGCCCGATCACGACGCTTTATCCGCTGCCGGAGCTGCCGCAGCGGCCGTTGCGGCTACTATTTTCATTCGGCCACGTCCAAATGATGACCGAAGCAATGAAACCGCTCGGGTTATCGGTATTAAAAACCATCTTCCCCGCGAGTCACTTTAAAGAGGCAGGGGGAAGGATCTATATTGACCTGACCGATATTTTGCATAATCGAATCGCGCGCCTGATTGTGCCGAAATTGCTTACCAATGTGGATGAAGCGATGAGCCGGGCCTTGGAGGCGATTGTTAAACGTCCGGAATTCCGTAAAGATAGCCAAGGCGCAAACGCAGCGGGTTTCGCCGTTTTCCGGAAAACGGCGGCGCCCCTGGTCGGAAAGGCCTTGAAAAATCTTCGCAGCGGCGACCCCCAACTTGCCAAACCGGAAATTGAAACCTTGATCCGGGAGCGGCTCGCCGAAACCCAGCAAGCGCTCGCCGGTAAATTTGGCGCGGCCCGAGTCGAGGCGGTTCGGCAACAATTGGCTACGTTAGTCGCGGCTGTTTTTCAGATCGTTCCCCCGTATGTTCTGCCGGGAATCATGGCCAACGCCATCCTGCGCAGAATCGTTGTGCGTAAGTTTGGTGATGCCGCCGAATTAAATAAGTTAAATAAGTCGCTTCCCGGCAATGTCACAAGCGAGATGGGGCTTAAACTAGGTGACCTGGCCGAGCTGCTGCGGGAACTTCCCGAGGTGCAAGAATACCTTAAAACTGCCGATAATCAAACCTTCTATTCCGGTCTGGCCGGGGTGCCGGGCGGCGCGAAGTTCCGGGATGCTTTTGCAGAATTTATCCGCCAATACGGCATGCGCTGCCCCGGTGAAATTGATCTTACCAAGCCACGTTGGTCTGAGGCGCCTACCCTGCTAATCTCGGCGTTGTTCAGTCACCTACGCAGTCTGAAACCGGGCGAGCACCGCCAACGATTCGCCGAAGGCGCCAAAGAAGCGGAAACCGCAAGCGAAACCATTTTGGATGCGGTGCAAGGAAACCCTTTTAAAACGAAAATTGTGCAACGGCTGATCACGGTTTTTCGCAACCTCGGCGGATTACGGGAACACCATAAATATTTACTCATTGCCGTGATGGGCGAATGCAAAAAAGCAGTCATGGCGGAGGCCGAGGAACTTGTCAAAACGGGAGTGCTCTCGGAAGCCACTGACGTTTATTATTTGGAGCTGGACGAGTTACTCCAAATATTGCAAAACAATTTTAAGGAAGATGTCGCCGCATTGATTGCCCGGCGTAAGGAAGAGTATCAATGGTTTCAGGGTTTAAAACCGCCGCGCATCATGACCAGTGAAGGCGAGAGTGTGGTGGTTCCGCCAAATAAGGGCAAGCTGCCCGAGGGTACCCTCATTGGCAGCCCAGTCAGTGCGGGGATTGCCGAAGGAATCGCGCGGGTGATCAGCAGGCCGGAGAATGCCGTTTTGAATGAAGGGGAAATTCTGGTAGCACCGCATACCGACCCGGGCTGGACCCCGCTTTTCCAATCGGCTATTGCCATCATCACGGAAGTCGGCGGATTAATGACGCACGGCGCAGTGATCGCCCGTGAATACGGGATACCGGCAGTCGTTGGGGTTGATGAGGCAACTACGCTGATCCACGATGGGGACAAAATAAGGGTTGACGGGGTTCAGGGGTGTATTGAGATTTTGGAGTAAGGTTCAGCTCCGGGGGCGACGGCTATTTGGCCTCCTTATTATTAATAGCCAACATAGGTTTTGACTACATATTACTTTCCGGCCTCTGATGGCAACGGCACTTATTATGTTTGCAATGTTATGTAAATTTGAGTATCGGTACGAAAGTACTTTTGGGAGCTTTTTGTTTCCAAAATCGGTACGATAGTTGGCAGACATCTTTTCAAAAACATGATAAGTTTAATTTAATGTAACAAATTTTTCGGTTTAAGTCTAATTAGGATTTTGATTAGCGAGGAGATATGACATGAGTGACTTTAAAGTACGTGCGCTGGAACTTCACAGCCAGTATGTGTGGGATTTCGACTGGGTTAAGAAATCCATTGAGTTTTGTAAAGACCACAATCTGAACACATTGATCCTGCATCGAAACGATTTTATTGAACGCATCATCTATCCGGGAAAATATTTTGGTTGTCAACGACCGGAATACAAGAACATTTTTGAACGGTATCAAGATGCATTCCGGACTCTATATAAATACACTCCTACCCGGAGGAGCGGTCCGTTTCAACGGCGCGCCTACATGAAACGGGTGCTTGAGTTGGCCGGCCGTGAGGGGATCGATGTTTATATTGAAAATAAGGAACTGTATTTTCCGGGAATCATATTAGAATTCCATCCGGAGTTGGTGAAAAACGGCACAGTTTGTCCCAACGAGCCTTTCTGGTGGGAATTTACCAGAACCAAATATCAGGAGTTTTTTGAAGAATTTCCGGAGATCAGCGGAATCATCACCGCACCGGCGACTGGGGAGAGTAAAGTCTCCATCTCCTCCAGCAGGTGTACTTGTGATTTATGTAAGAAAACCGCTAAACATGAATGGTATCAAAAGTTACTGATGGCAATGTACGAGCCGATATCGGCCGCCGGCAAAAAATTGATCATCCGCGACTTCGTTTTTAATACGAAAGCTCATCATGATATTGCTTCCACTATGGAACAATTACCAAACGATGTGATTATGTCCTTAAAAAATACGCCTCACGATTATTACCCGACGTTCCCGGATAATCCGCGAATTGGCAATGTCGGTGATCATGATCAATGGATTGAGTTCGATTCGATGGGCCAGTATTTTGGGTGGGGAATCGGGCCCAGTATCATGGTTGACGATTACCGGCGGAGAATGAAGTCGGCCCATGATAAGGGGGCCACCGGCGTTATTATTCGGACCGATTGGGAGAGTCTGGATGGTCATTCTTGTTTTAAAACCTTGAATTTCATCAACCTGTATGCTGCGGCGGCGCTATCGGACAATCTTGCCTGCGATAGTACAGCGATCTATCAACGCTGGCTTACAGAACAAAGTTTTTATCAGCCGGAGCTTACAGCGGAAATGCAACGGGAAACCGCTCGGCGCTTGGAAAAAATCCTGAGCCAGACTTGGGATGTGATTAAACGGACCGATTTTGTTAATGAGTGCGTATTTTCCGATTCCAGCACGATACCGGTAAGCATGGAGCATGCATTATGGCTGGCGGAGGAGAAAAACAGTCTTAAGGACTGGGTTTCCTCGAAAGCAACAGCTTTACAAGCCAAGGCTCAAAATGTCCAGGCGATTCTCAAGGAGAAAGATGAAGCGTTAGCCATTGTTTCCCGGTTAAAGGAAGCGGTTCAAAAGGGTATTCCGGGAATTACTTCAGAAGCCGATCAATTTTTGACGGATCGGTTTGAGGTATTTGAGAAGTATGTGAAAGCTTTTCGTGCTGCGGTCCATGCCATTATATTAACCAAGTATCTATTGGAGAAAGCCGAAAATGACGATTCCGATTTTTCCAAGGCGGCTCCGGGAATGATCATTGAAAAACTAAACGATCTTCTGATTATGGCTGGAGAGTTAAAGGAGTTTGGTAAACGAACCTCATTCCAACATACGGTATATATCCTGTTAGATCCGGAGCGTTTAATCGCTTTGCATGATGATTTAACGCAAAGATTGAAAACGGTAAATGGAATTGCCTAAGGGGTAGCGGTATTCATCTTTAGAGCAATACATATTGGGCTCGCTATGCTTCTAAGCTTTTAGCGGGCCTTATGTTTTCTTTTCTTCAAACATTACAATATTTAGCAGGGGGAATCTTTTCTCACGTAAAGAAATATCTAAGTATAATTAGACTTTGTGGTTTATTACAGCTCAAATGTAAAGGCGTGACCAAGTTATACCGATAAATTTACTACATTTTGTGATGGAGAATTGTTGCATGCCCAAACACACATTCCGAGTTTTGTGCTTCGTTATCTCGATCATTGCCCATTTTACAGCCATTTTGCAATTTTATTTGATTATGAAAAAAATTAAACTTCCAGTTGATTGGCCGGGGCAATTTTATGTGTTGGTAATTTTTTCGTTGCTATTATCCTTGGGGTTATTGTTATACTCCAAGTATCCATACTTTTTTTGGACTAGCTTAATTATTCGCGCCATCATTCTTGTTTTGATCGGCTTGTCGTTCAGCCCTGATCTGACCATCGAAACCATTTTGATGGGGACGTTAATACTTGAAATCTTTGCAAATGGTACGTTGGTAAAAAGCGCGGTCTTCAGTGGGTTACTGGTTGTCGGTTTATTAAAAATGCAGATCCCCATCGTTGCTTGGGGAAATTCCTTACCTGCCCCAACTGCTATGGATCGGATTTCATTCACAATGATTGCTTTAATTATCGCAATATTGGCCGGGATAATCCGGTCTTCACAGAATAACCAGATTTTCGCATCGGATCTTACCCGTCATCTGAACGACACGACTTTGCAATTGGCTCAGGTTAATTTACAGTTACAGGAATACGCAGTATTAGTCGAACGGGAGGCTAAAATCAACGAGCGCAAACGCTTAGCTGGAGAAATGCATGATACGATCGCTTATACATTTACCAACCTGCTGATGATGTTGGAAGTGGCGATCGCATTAACTCATGGAGATAAGGCGGAGTTAAAAACCCAACTTGAACAAATCCGGGATATTGCTAAAAAAGGATTGGCGGATGCCCGGAGTGCGTTGCAAGCGTTACGTCCGGTATCAGTAAAAGAAGAAACAGGACTCACGGCAATCTACCATCTGGTTGAAACATTTACCCAAGCGACACATATCCGGGTCGATTTAAACTTCGGAGATGCTCCTTCCCATTTTGGCGAAGAAGCGGATTGGGCAGTTTATCATCTGGTACAGGAAGGAATCACCAACGCTTTACGGCATGGTCGAGCAACATTAATTGAGATCTCTTTTTACCGGGAAGATAAAGGAGTCCGAATTCGTTTAAAAGACGACGGCTGCGGGTTAATGAAGACTTCCAAAGATGGCATGGGCCTGACTGTAATGCGAGAACGAATTGAGAAATTAAACGGAATACTTGAATGTAGTAACGAACCGGGAAAATATTTTCTTTTATCGGCTTGGATTCCGCTTATAGAAGGTGAAACTGATGAACAAAATTAAATTATTACTGGTGGATGATCAAGTTCTGTTTGTAGAGAGCTTAAAGAAACTCCTGGAGATGACCGTTAAAGAAATTGAAGTGGTTGGCATCGCGCCAAACGGCAAAGTGGCATTGGAAATGACCGTTGAAACCAAACCCGATATCATTTTGATGGACATTCGCATGCCGGAAATGGACGGGGTCGAAAGCACCCGGTTGATCAAGGAGAAGTTTCCGCAGGTTAAGATTTTAATCTTGACTACATTCGAAGATGAAGAATACGTAATGGAAGCGTTTCAATACGGCGCAGTCGGGTACCTGCTGAAAGATGTCCCGCCCAATGAACTGATCGCCGCGATCCACTCCATCTACCGTGGCGGAGTAACAGTATCACCGAAAATGGCCACTAAACTGGCAGAAAAACTGTTTCAAACCAACCAAGGGGACAAACCGGTTCCCAAGCGGATAAACTCCAATCCCTGGATCAAGGAGCTAAGCAATAAGGAAAAGGAAATTCTGAGCTTAATCGCAAAGGGATACAACAATAAGGAAATCGCGCGACGATTGTTTATTGCTGAGCAAACCGTGAAAAATTACGTAAGTATCATTTATTTAAAAATTGGAGCGAGAGATCGGGTCCAAGCCGCCCGCATCGCATCGGAAGCCGGCTTAGATACGGCGTAACGGACGACATCATGATGTTAAAATTATGTAAAACCCCGTATCGGTACGAAAGTACTTTCGGGGGTTTTTTGTTCCCAAAATCGGTACGGCAGTTGGCAGACATCTTGTTATAAACATGTTAAAGTTGAATTACAGATATGCTTGAGCTTCGTCAAATATTTATGAGAAAAAGGATAAGGAGAGAAATTGGATGTAACAAACGGTTGAATAAACGGTTAATATAACAAATCAAGCAGCATTTTTGAGGTGATAATATGCGAGCCGGTAAGTCAATGTGGCGATTGAGTATACCCTATTTATTTTTGCTTCCTCAACTAATTTTAGTTGGAGCATTTTCGTTATATCCTTTTCTGTACAATTTGGTGCTTAGTTTTCAGGACTTTCAATTTAACGGTAGCCAATTTGTCGGCTTATCAAATTACTCCAGTTTATTTGTCGATCCAGTTTTTCATCAAACCTTTATTAATACTGTCATTTATAGTATCGGAACAGTTCCTTTTACCGCCGTCATCGCCTTGTTGGCAGCCATTGCTTTAAACCAGCAAATCAAAGGCAGGGCGCTGTTTCGAACCGCGTTTCTTTTTCCGAATTTGGTCTCTTGGGTTGTCATCGGTTTAATTTGGCAATGGATGTACTCCGTAGATTATGGGGTATTTAATCAAATTTTAGGTTTCTTCGGAATCCATGGTATTCGTTGGCTTCAAGATCCGAAATTAACGATCCCTTCGATTATTGTAGCCACTGTTTGGCATGATGTAGGATACTATATGGTCATTATCCTAGCAGGCTTACAATCGATTTCGCCCTCATATTACGAGGCGGCCAGGATTGATGGGGCGAATGCCTGGCAGCAGTTTAAATCAATTACGTTGCCGCTTCTTAAACCGATTCTTTTTATTGTGGTTGTATTAGCCACAATCAACTCATTTAAAGTTTTCGACCAGATTTATGTAATGACCTCCGGTGGCCCGGGCCGGGCTTCCCTGATGATTGTCAATTATATTATCTCAATATCCTTTCAGGAGATGAGGTTAGGATACGCATCCGCCCTCTCAATGCTCTTGTTCTTGGCTATTCTTGGTTTAACCGTTATTCAACGGCTCATATTTAAAGATAAAGATGTGGAGGGCTAATCGGATGAGCACTTCAATCCTTGGCGATCGGGGACGATTATACAAAATCTGGCTATATCTTGGTTTGTCGGTTGGGACCCTATTTATGATTTTTCCACTATTTTGGATGGCCTCCATTTCATTGAAGGCGCCGATGGAAGTTTACTCATTACAGTTATCCTTGTTTCCCAAAATACCAATGTGGTCCAACTATGTATCCGGTTGGGTCCAATCGGGTTTTGGCCACTATTTTTTCAACACCCTCATTATCGCGGCAGGGGCGGTGTTGGCTTCGGTTTTCTTTAATTCAATGGCCGGTTTCGCATTGGCTAAATACAAATTTCCCGGCCGTGACGGCATCTTCTTCTTTATTTTAGCGGCATTAATGGTCCCGATTCAAGTCAAGACGGTCCCGCTTTATTTGTTGACTTCGGGGATGCATTGGGTGAATACCTATCAAGGGGCGATCTTGCCCACGATTAGTCAAGCGTTTGGAGTTTTCTTGATGCGGCAATATTGTCTGACTATTCCGGATGAATTGTTGGAATCCGCCCGGATCGACGGCTGTTCCGATTTTCGGACCTTTTGGCAGATTGTTTTTCCGCTTTGCAGACCAGCCATGGCGGTCAACGTAATTTTTCAGTTTATGTGGCGCTGGAACGATTTATTGTGGCCCTTGATTATTTTGCGAAGCGAACGTATGTATACAATTCAACAAGGCTTAGCTTTTTTTAGAGAAGATCCTTCAGTAGCCGGCGGACCGATCATGGCGATGGCGATTGTATCCGTGTTACCCATTGTTATTCTTTTCTTTGCGTTCCAAAAGTATTTTGTGCAAGGGATTGCAATGTCCGGTATGAAGGAATAAATCAATGACAGGTTTTACCCGGTCAATATTTTACGGAAGATAACTTAATCTAGCTAGAGGAAGGTGATGAACGGGGAGTACGATTGGGAAATAATGCGGATACCTAAAACGCTTAGAAAAGGAGCGAAATGAAAGGATGAAGAGAATGAAGTTACGATTAAATTTTAGCCGAAGAGTAGTAATGTCCTCGTTGATGCTCATGTTCCTGCTGGTGTCGGTAGTTTTTGTGAACGCCGACAGCCAGACCACTTTATCTGTGGCATATTATTATACCAATGAAGTCCAAAAAGCGGTTGTCCAGAAGATGTTAGATGAATATCAGGCGAAACATCCCAACATTCGTTTAAATGTTCAAGTTATGGCTCAGAGTAAATATCTATCTACGCTGCAAACCCGTGCTGTTGCTCAAGATGTTCCGGATCTGGCGATGATGAGCGCGCAGTGGGTTGGCAATTGGGCTGCTCAAGGATTACTCCAAGAAGGAAACAAATATATTCCTGGCGAAGTTTTGAAACAATTCGACCCGATCCGTAGCCTTTCCGACCGAGTCGGCAAAAAGATTTACGGCTTGCCGGTTACTTCTTCAGTTCGGGCCATTGCTTATAATGCGGATTATTTTACAAAGGCGGGAATTACTCCTCCTACTAAACTGAGTGACGCTTGGACTTGGGATCAAATGATTACCATCGCTAAAAAAGTACAAGCCGTTTCCGGCGCTAAATATGCGTTTGAATTTGAAAAAGCCAGTTTCGATGGCTGGATGCCCTTCT
The DNA here is from genome assembly GCA_023410535.1 of Bacillota bacterium. GTDB lineage: Bacteria > Bacillota > UBA4882 > UBA8346 > UBA8346 > JAEYPR01. The sequence goes on from JAEYPR010000031.1 coordinate 209,192, forward strand.
TATATCAAGCCGGTGGTCAAATACTTTCCAATGATTTAAAAAAATCAGCGATCAATTCGCCCCAAACCCGCCGGGCTCTCGAATGGACTCTGAAACTTCATCAAGACGGGACTGCAATGTCAGGGATTATTGATGGCACTCAAGATCCATTGCGTGCTTTCGCATCCGGTTTATCGGTACTGTGGGAAACCACCAACACCTCAATTGAAGCTCTTGAGCCGCAAATGAAGTTCAAATACGGATTTACTTTTATGCCAAAAGACAAGCAACAGGCAACGGTTGTCGGTGGTACCGATTGGGTTGTATTTAAAGGCAAGCGTTCCAAGGAAGCCTGGGATTTGTTATTGTATCTAGTAAGCCCGCCGCAAATGTCCATCTATGCAACTGCTTATTCTTCAATTCCTGCGCGGAATGATGTTAAAGTCGAGTGGAAACTTCGCCCGGAATTAGAGGAATTTTTTATGGAACAGGCCAAAGCAATGCCTAAAAAGCTTCAAATCGATCAAGTTACCGATATATATGCCGCCGGTCGTGATAAGCTTTTGCAAGAATTAAGCGCCTATGTTAGCGGCCAACAATCCGTCAATACCACACTGACAAATATGGACCGAATCATTAACAGCAATATCAAAAAATAAATTTTCAATTTCCAACTTGGGGCTATCCGAACTTTTCAGATAGCCCCCGTAACAATTACATAAAAGTGTGGTGTTGGCGATGTATCGTGAAATGTTCGATCTCCGGGGGGAGGTTGCTTTGATAGTGGGCGGCGCCGGGGATATACCCGGTGCATGTGCCATGGGACTGGCCGAATTTGGGGCAAATATTGTTGTGGCTGATATTAATCTGGCGGCAGCGGAACAAGTCGCGGAAAAGGTTGCAAAAATGGGCGTTACATCCGTTGCGATGTCATTGAATATAACTAACCCCGCAGAAATTGAAACAGTCGTTCATAAAACCATGCAACAATTTGGGAAAATTGATATTTTATTGAATGGTGTTGGGGCAACCGTCAGAAAGCCAGCTTTGGATATTACTACCGAGGAATGGCTGAATATTATCAATGTCAATTTAAACTCAGCCTTTATTCTTAGCAAAGCTGTAGCTAAAGAGATGATTCGGGAAAAAAAGGGTAAAATGATTCATATATCATCGACTGGCGCTGTAAGGCCGGGTGTGAATTTTTCGGCTTACGGCGCAAGCAAAGCGGGCCAGGTTCATTTGATTAAGGCTTTAGCTTTAGAATTGGCCCCGTATCGGATTAATGTTAATGCAATTGCGCCAACGGCAACGGAAACTGGGTTTACCAATGATTATTATGCCAAATTTCCGGAACGGAAGGAAGCTACGTGTAAAAATCATCCCTTTGGCAGATTGGGAAGGCCGGAAGACTATGTGGGGGCGGCAATTTATTTGGCTTCCCATGCATCCGACTTTGTCAATGGACATGTAATTGTCGTAGATAGCGGTAAAACCATTTAAGCCCAATGGCATAAAGGAGGGAGAAGGGATGAGTTCATTTAAATTAAGAGGCTTAGAGCTCCATAGTTCGCGTATGTGGCGCTGGGCATCGGTAGAGCGAAGCCTGGACGTTATGGGTAAGATTGGATTAAACGCCTTGATCTTTCATCAAAATGATCTAGTTGATCAGCTGGTTTTTCCGGAAAAGTATTTTAGTGTAGCGGATATGTGGAAGAGCTGGCCGGTCCGGATGCATACGATTTTTAATAACCGTCAATATATCCGGAAAGTTATCGGAGAAGCAAAAAATAGAGGGATCGGTTTTTATTTGGAAGTTAAAGAGATTTACTATCCTGAAGGTTTGTTGGAACTCAACCCGGAACTCCGCCAATCCGATGGTTCAATCTGCGCCAGTAACCCTTTTTGGTGGGAGTTTATTGAGGCGAAAATTCAGGAGTTATTAGAAGAAGTCCCGGATATTGCAGGAATGATTGTCAGCCCCGCTTCCCGTGAAAGTAAGGTCTCTATCTCGAATAATGATTGTCATTGTGCGCGTTGTCAGGCAATGGAACCTTCAGAATGGTATCACCGGCTATTAGATTCCATGTACCGGCCACTGCAGGAAAAGGGCAAGACTTTAGCAGTTAGAGATTTTTCCTATACCGCCGCTCATCAAGACATGGCGATTAATGCCGCCTCGTTATGTTCGCAAGATATTGTCATTGCTTTAAAGAACACTCCCCATGATTTTTATCCGACTTTCCCCAGTAACAACCGGATTGGCCATACTCACGGCCATCCACAATGGGTAGAGTTTGACACTTGGGGGCAATTTTTTGGAATCGGCTTCTTTCCATGCAGTGTAGTTGAGGATATGAAGCAACGGATCGACTTTTGTCAAGAGCGTTGTGTCGATGGAGTTTGGTTCCGGTCGGATTGGGAAGTAATGACCGAGGCGAGTTCGTTTAATAGTTTTAATTTATTAAATGTATTTGCCGGAGGGATGCTGGCAAGGGATCCCGGAACCCCTTTGGATGAAATATACCGGACTTGGGCAAGTTTTGGATTATTTTCGCCATTGAAACCGGAGTCTGTTTTTGTATCGCCTCTCCCGATTTCAAAAGAAAACGACCTGCAAAAATTGAAAAAGTTTATGATTGCCTCCTGGTCGGTAATAGAAAAAACAGTTTACGTTAGAGGCCATGTTTTTCATGAGGATATGATGTTTCATCAGTCGTTGCAATTGGCTTTTGAGATGATGACTGAGATTCACGGCCGCGATCAGTGGGATCCAAATGCGTCCCAATTGGTCGAGCCAACGGCTGCCAATACCCGGATCATATTAGAGGAAAAACGGGCCGCTTTAAATGAAGTGGCGCAATTACCAAGTATTTTGCAACCCCGCTCCCTGGATATTCCCGATGAATTCGCCGCGGAATTGGAAACCATGTTGGAGTTATACCATTACTTGGTGGAAGGTTACTATTATTCTGCCGGAGCTTGTTTTCTGGCTAAAAAAACATTACAGACCCGTAATTTGGCAGACCTGACCGAAGCGAACGGCTATTTAAATGAACTGATAAATTATCGGGAAAGACTAATTCAGCGGTTAAACGGGACTGCCTATCCACATTATGTTTATTGGTTGTTGGATACAGACCGCTTGCAAAAGTTGATCGATAGTATCAGGCGAAATTTAGAAACTATCGAATGGGTTTTAAAATAATTACATCTTCGGATGTATCATTGGAGATGAAAAATATGAGTGCTGGAAAATTGCCATATGCCGATCTATTAAAGTTAAAGCGTTGGAATACTCCTACTGTTGCTAATGGCTGGGAGCAAATTACCAAGCATGATGCTTCAAAAGGCTTTTTTAATTTGGATGAGACACGGGATTTTATGCCGCAGATGGGACCGATGGTGGGATATGCAGTTACTTTGGTGATTGAACCGAGTAACAAAGAGCATAAAACCAATAATCCAAATGCAGTCAGCGAATACCGCAAATATGTAGCGAGTGTGCCCGGGCCGAAGATCGTAGTAGTGCAAGATCTGGATAAACCGGCGGTAATCGGGGCGTTCTGGGGAGAAGTGAACAGTAATGTTCATCGTGCGCTGGGCTGTATCGGCACAATTACTGACGGGGCGATTCGTGATGTCGATGAAATGACCAATGCCGGTTTCAAGGCGATTGCCAGACGGATGTGCGTGGGTAACGCTCATTGCACTCCAATTCGGTGGGATTGCGAAGTTGAGGTATTTGGTTGTAAGGTGAAACCCGGCCAGTTGATTCATGCCGACAAACACGGGTTCCTGGCAATTCCCGATGAGGATCAGGAACGATTAGTGGAGGCAGCCGCTTTTATGGATGCCAATGAATGCAATACGATGATTCCAGCTGCCCGAAGTACAGCCGGGGTAACACTTGCCGAGGCGCTTGAGTCGTTTGAAGCTTCAGCCAAGGAGTTTAGAACCGCTGCCAAAAAAAAATTCAGCCGTACCTGAGAGTGGTAACATAGCTGTGACCCATTTCCGATTGGGTTGGGTAGCAAGGAAATAAGCGAGGAACTCCTTTATGGTTATGGAGATTTTTAAGGGCTTATTTTGTGAATAACTAATTTATTGCGGTAACGATATTCATTGTGGTAACGCTGTTTCGAGTGAATATTTAGAAAAAAGGACCAGGCAGTTAGTGAGCCTGGTCCTGACCGGTATATTAATGGCCAATATAGGTTTTGACTACTTGCTTACTTGTATTATAGTAAACCACTAAATAGAGATTCAGATCAAAACCAACAATTTGACTTTTTTGATAGATGTCGTATAATCGCGTTTCACTAATTGATTGATTTGAGATTTTTTTTACTTCGAGCGGTTTACCGACTCTTTTTTCAACTTCAGCAAGGGGCATATCCGGTTTGATGGATTGATAAATTTCTTGTTCTTTATGCTCGGCAACCGGACTTGGGCTAACGAAATAAATGCCGATGGATACAATGAAAGAAAAGAGTATGGTACAAGAAATGACTAGCAACGTTTGTTTCATTTTTTGCTCCTTAAATAACTAGCTTGCATGTTGCCTTTTTTGAATAATTCATTTTTCGTAGCTTGATTTCCTTTTTTGCTAAGGCTCCAAATATTACTTTCCGGTGCTCTGAGGGTTCCGGGGCGATTTTTGGCCCCAACCCAAAGACAGACGGAGCTTAGTTTCCAGGATCTCGTGATTCATCGATGTCCCGGTTTTCACCTTCCTGCCACTCCGCCTGGTTACTTAGTGATGGCTTTCGATGTCCACGTTGGGAGCGATCGCTGTTTGGCTTCCGTGCCAAGAAGCGTCGCACGGTTCCGGCCTTGGGACCTAGAGCAAAAAACGAGGATTAGAAAGCAATATGAAGGCATGGATGAGGCTTTAAGGAATTGAAAAACGACTTAAGCTATCAATTTAAGAAAGGACTTTGCAGTTCCTTGCTGAATATAGACAATGATTCCATTTAATGAATTGGAATTAGATTATAGTAAAAATTATTGGAAATCAGTTATATCGAAGGTGATTTTGCAAGGAACTGGATTAAAAGATAAGATTAGATAAAATTTTCCGAGAAAAGAGTGATAAACATGAGCAATATTGATAAATGCATTGAAGGATTTGACAAAGGTTCGTGTTGTTCTCAGGTAATATTGTTAACGTTTGCACCATATTTTGGTCTTGATGAAAAAACTGCACATAAACTTGGGGCAGGATTAGGAGCTGGATTTGGTAGAAAACAATATTTATGTGGAGCAGTAAGTGCTGGTGCATTAGTTTTATCATTAAAATACGGAAATGAAGAAGGTAAAGATTTTAAGATAAAAGAGGAAACCTATACTCAAGTTCGAGATTTTATCAATTGGTTTGAAAAAGAAATGGGCTCTTCATCTTGTCATGAATTATTAGGAATAGAGATTTTAACAGAAGAGGGAAGGAAAAAAGGTCGAGAATTCGGTTTATTTAATACGACATGTAAAGATTGTATAAGAAAAGTTGCGGAATATTTAGAGAAAGAGATTGATTAGTATTGATGCTGACCAGTTAACCATCCATGGTTCAGCTGGCGCGAAAGCGAATACCCGCTGTTTAGGTTAGGAACGTCGTGTAACACCGCGTTACTTAGGCCCGCCCGGTAGGTAGGCGATTTAATAATTATTACATTTGAATAAGACTCTCAACGATATTATTCGACAGTAAGAAAAAAGTTTCTTTTCAGTGTATATGTTGACTTCCAAGAGGTTCCACGTACGGAGTCTCGCGACGCTTCTTGGCAAGGAAGTCAAACAGCGGTCGCCCGGCGAAGGGGACATCGACAGCCACCACCCGATAACCAGGTGGAGCGACCAGGATGGCGAAGACGAGACATGGATGCATCAGGAGGTCTCGGAAACTAGGTTCCGAGACGGGGGATTCAAAAGGGTGTCCGATCACACCCTTTTGTCCTGGGGTTCGAGGCAGGAATAGTCCCGTGGACATCGGAGCAAAGATTGATCCATAAGAACTCTGTAGTCGATCGTCTGATTACCTTTTCGTTTTATGTCGTAAAACTACAGCATCCAAAAAGTACTTTACAAACCGTTGCTCTTCCTCGCTCATCTGTTCAATTTCAGACATGTATTCCAACAAAGTTTTATCGTTTATTTCCGTCTTTGTAAATTTGTCAGGTTCATCGGATAAAAGATAATCGATAGAAACATCAAAAGTTTCGGATATTCTTTGAAGTGTTTCAGCGGATGGCTTAGTCTGTCCGCTTTCATATTTCCCGACGGCCAAACGTTTAACGCCAATCTTTTCGGCCAATTCTTCCTGGCTCCAATTATTCTCCTGTCGAAGCCTTTTTAAAACTTGAGCAAATTTCATATCATTAAACTCCTAGGATACAATTGGTAAAAAATTATTGACATAAAGTATGTAGTATAATACAATATGAATGTAATTAAATACATAAATAATATTTATTTAACTACAAGTCACTTGGAAATTGAGTCGTAAGCATTTAATTTGATTTTACCATAATCAGGTTGGTTGCTCAAGGCATGGTACTTGTGTTGGATCATGCAAAAATACTATCAATTTAGAAGTTATTAATTTCTACACTTCGAATCCGGTTTATTTATCTGTTCGATATTTTTCGAAATTCTCCTCACTGATCGGTAAAAGAAAAATAACCGGATCTAATTCTAATCCGGCGGCTATTGCAAACAAAATATCCAATGAATAAGATACATCCGAGCCGGATGCCTCAATCTTGCTGATATAACTTTTACTGTAACTAATTTTTTCACCCAAAGAGTCCTGTGAGTGACCACGTTTATTGCGGTAAAAAGCAATTCTTCTGCCGATCTCCCGATATTTATCTAAAAAATTATCTTTCAAACCGACCCATCTTTTTCGGTCTCATGATTCAAAAAATTATTATCAAACCGGACACTGATTGTATCCACTGGAGCAAAAAGTGCTGCAACCTGGATGTCCAATCCCTCAGCAATTAATAAAATCATATCAAATGAAAAACTTATTTGGATGTTTGGCGCTTCGATTTTACTTAAATGACTTGCGCTAATATCAATCTTTGCGGCAAGTTCTTCCTGACTCAATCCGCGCAGGTTACGAAAGAACGCAATCCTTTGTCCAACTTCTTTATATATTGGAAAAAACCTATCTTTATCTTTTTTTCGCATGGAAGTATGCACTCCTAATTAATTAAGCAGTTACGAATACTTGTTATGTTCATTATACGGAGGTAATTTAATCATTGCACTTGCGTAAATTAGATATAAATATTCTATTCTGAAGATACATGTGGTATAATGAGGATAAATTTGTAAGGAAATTACTAGAGAAGAGTTGAGTTTTAGTTAAAAGGCATGCTGTAAAAGCCGAACAATCCTTATACGAAGCAAAGATTCAAAAAAACTCGGTTATTCCTGTGAAAGGTTCGAGGTATCAAGCGGAGATATCCATCTATCAACAGATCGAGATTGTCCGCGAGCAGATGCAGCGATTATGGAATGAAAAAGGTTACACCGATCCGGAGCTTAATTATCCATAAGGAGGCCATCCCATGCTAAACTGCCACAACACCGGCATTCAAAAATTAATCTTCAACCGCTTGGTCCAGATCCATGAGGAGATCGTCGGTTCGGATCCGGAGTATCGGCAATTGGGAGAGCGCCCGGACGAACTGTTAAAACAGCTCGCCGCCAAACTAAACCGCGAAGACCAGTCCTTGCTGGACGAGTATGACGGTGCTTGCACGACGCGGAGCTGCCGTCAAGACGAACTGATCTATAATGAAGGGTTGATGGACGGAATCTTAATGGGCTATTGGGTGGCCCTGATCGGTCGGGGGGTAGAAAAGATTCGGGTTTAACGGTAATAATTCAACTAAGCTTGAGCCCAACAGAAGCGTAATGTGCCGGCAGATTATTTCTTTGGTCCAATGGGTTGCTCAGGATTGGAACGAAGCAATCAATCCACCAACATTTCTTTCATAACCCTTTTTACTTGAATCATCTCTTCCGTGTTTAACATTCCGATTTTATCGCAAAGTCTGGCCTTATCAATTGCCCGGATTTGGTCGAGCACCATCCAACCCTCAATATCATCATCCTCCATCAATAGTTTTACTTATTACGATGTAATTACATCATCGCTACTTTCTAACATCGGCGTAAGAAAATTTCTACAGTTAAGGGGTGACCGGCTTGTTTTTGGGCTTTCGTTATTCGGTTATCAACTGCAGGACAACCGGATCACCGCATTTAAAACCAAAGGTTGATTTCATATTCACCTGCCATTCAGCTTGATTGATACCTATTACATAATGGGTTTCCTTGCCTTGGTAAAGAATATTCTTGATCACCCCCGGGATGCCGGGGCCGTCTTTCGCTAAATAAAACTCTTCCGGTCGGACGGGGTAGAGATTTTTGTGGCGGAACTCACCGGCTACCTGTTTAGCCGACCAAACGAGCGCGCCGTTTCCCAGGTTGGGATAGAAACGCTCGTCCTGCCAGCGCCCTTGAACCAGGTTGGCTTTGCCGACAAATTTTGCGACAAACTCGGTGGCCGGGTTGGTGTAGATCGCGAGCGGCGAATCATTTTGCTCGATGCAACCTTGGTTCATGACAATGATGCGGTCAGCCATGGCTAACGCTTCTTCTTGATCGTGGGTTACAAAAACAATGGTGGCATTGGTAAATTGGCGGATGTTTTGAATTTCCCGGCGCATTTCGACCCGCAACTCCGCGTCAAGACTGCTTAAGGGTTCGTCCATCAGTAGGAGGGAAGGGGCGGGCGCCAGCGCCCGGGCCAAAGCGACCCGTTGCTTCTGGCCTCCGGACAATTGGTCCGGAAACCTGGAAGCCAGATCGGCCAAATTGACTATTTTCAAGACTTCCCTGGCCCGTTGCTCCGCGTTTCGTCGATAAGCCAACGGAACAAAACGGTGATGCCGTAAAGCAAACGTAATGTGTTCCAGGACGGTTAGATGCGGCCAGAGGGCAAACGATTGAAATACCATGCCGATATTCCGGTAAGCCGGGGGAATAACTTGCTCGGGGCTGGAGACGGGCGTTTCATCAATGGAGATGACCCCCGTCGAAGGGGTTTCGAACCCGGCCAATAATTTCAACAGCGTGGTTTTGCCACATCCGGACGGCCCTAAGATCGCTAAAAACTCTCCTGGCGCAATCTCCAGATTGATATTTTTTAGCGCTGCAAATTCCCCGAACTTTTTACCGACGTTTGTGATTCGAACCAACATTGGGCGTAAGCCTCCGTTTATTGAATTGTAATGTTAAATGAAACAATAACCCGGCCCCGGCGATCCAGATCAAAACGATGCCCGAGAAGGCGGTCGAGTAAACCGTAGCGCCCGCTTGTTCAAAGTTGAAAATTACCATGCCAATGGTCTCCCCGCCGCTCGACGCCAGTAACGACGATACCGTCAATTCGGTTAAAACGTGCGTGAAAACCAGAAACGCCCCACTAAGCAGTCCCGGTAAAATTAGCGGGATTAGAATTCTGCGGCATTTAACCAGGATTCCGGCGCCGGAACACTCGGCGGCCTGTTCCAGCGCAGGATCGATTTGCATCAGCGAGGCGGAGCTTGAGCGGATTTGCAAGATGAGAAACCGGATAACATAAGCCAATAACATCATTTTTACCGTACCGTAAATACCGGGGTTCCAACCGGGGACCGGTTCCATCCAAGTAAAAATCATGGCGAGCCCAAAAACCATTCCCGGGAGGGAGTAGGGGATGGCGATCACCGTTTCCCATAAGGTCCCCAGCCAGGGTGAGCGACGGACGCGAAAATACGCCAACAGCGAACCCGCCAAGAGACAAACGGCGGTCACAATCAGCGCCAGAATTAAGCTGTTGCGCAAGGCGTTGACAGTCTTCGGGCTTTCAAAAAGAACAAAATGATAGTGTTTCAAAGTAAAGTTCGTTACATTTACGTCCAGTCCATAAGCTTTTACGGTCGAAGTTAAAAAAAGGGCGATCAAAGGCACGACACCGGTTACAACAAAAAACAGCCATAACCAGATTTCAGTGGGTTTGCGCCAGCTGCCGAGTTGAAACCGGGGTTTTAAGTCCGGAGCGCCAACTTCAACGGTTTTGCATTTCCGGAAAAAAGACCAAAGCAGCAACGAGCCCAGCAGGGCAATGACGCCCAAGAGGGTGGATAATACGGCCGCTCTGCTGAAAGCGGATGGCCCGAAGCCAACGACTTCCGAATAGATTAGAGTGCTTAAAACCGGGATTCGGGCCGGAATTCCCAAAAAAGCCGGTATTCCGAAGTTATCGAGTCCGGCTAAAAAAGCCAGTAAACCGCCCCCGCCAATCCCGGACAACGCTAAAGGAAGAGTGATTTTCATAAAAACCGTTAACCGGCTCGCCCCGGAAACTTGCGCCGCCAATTCCAAGGAGTGAGGCAGCTTTCGGAGCACCGCCAACGTCAGCAAATAGACGAAGGGGTAGTTGGCTAATCCTAGTACCAGCAGGATGCCTGTAAAACTGTAAATATTGAATGGCCGAACTGAACCGGGCAATAGCGCGAGGGTTGTTGCGATCAGGCCCCGCGCGCTAAAAAGTTGCGTCCATGCCAACGTAAATATGTAGGAGGGGATGATTAAGGGTAAGTTGGCCAATAGATGAAAGATTTTTTTATACTTAATATCGGTGTAGGCGATCAAAAACGCTAAGGAAACACCGACGGCGATTGCGAAAAGGGTGGAGCCAACCACAAGATTGATGGTGTTGTAAAGTGTCGTCCAGGTCTTTTTTTCCGTTAAAATCAGGCGATAATGATCAAGCGTTAAGCCGGAATCATTGGTCAAGCTCAAAAAGACCAATTTAAGCGTCGGAACGAGAAAAAAACCAAAGATGCCAAGGGTGATGACAGTTTTCAAAACCAGCTTGATCCAATTTAAGTTAAATACAGGGAAAGAGCTATTGGTGGATAGCTCTTTACCCTGGAATGGCGTCGGATTATTCATGCGGCTTATTTACCTCATTACGTTTAAATACTAAAAAGATCGCTAAATTGTTTTTTCTCCGCATCCCGTGTCTTTAGCAACTCGCTCACCGGTTTGGTCAAAACCTTAAATTGTTTGGCGTTTTTCAATCCCGCCGGGGCATTTACGTCTTTCCGGACCGGAGTGTAGTTTTGACTGACGGCTAATTGTTGGCCGTCAATTGAGAGCACAAAGTCAATAAACTTTTTGGCCGAGGCCATATTGGGCGTATTTTTGATAATGCCGATCGGTTCGGTTACTGCGGTAACGCCTTCTTTGGGGTAAACCAATTCGACCGGCGATCCTTCCTGTTTGGCTCGGGCGATCATGTAATCAACGACCATACCGTAGGTCTTATCTCCCGCAGCGACTGCTTTCATTACTGCGCCATTTCCCTGGACGATAGTCACATTATTTTTGTTTAGTTTATCGTAAAAGCCCCATCCAAGCGATTTCTCCCGGATAAAAACGCCAAGGTTATAAGCGGCGGCGCCCGAGTATAAGGGACTCGGCACAATAATTTGGTTTTTAGCGGCCGGGTCAATGAGTACTTTCCAAGAGTCGGGAATTTTTTTGACGTTTTTGGTATTTACCGCCAGGATGGAAGGGATGATTTTGGTGCCGGTATACATATTGTCGGGATCGATAAACTGTTTATCGATTTGTTTGGTCTCCGGGGACTTATACGCTGCCAGCAACTTTTGATTTTTCAACGTTTCAAAGGTAACAACATCGGCCACCAACAGCAGGTCGGCTTGAATTTTCCCGCTTTGATTTTCCGCCATCACTTTACTGACAACTTCCTCAGTGCCGGAACGAAAGACATTGACCTTAAGATCGGGATATTTTTTATTGAAAGCTTTGATTAATCCTTGAACGTCGCTATCGGGTTGGGAAGTATAAAGCAATAAGGAATTGTTCTCGGCATAGGTGAAAGAGGAAACCAAAGTGAAAAGCAATAAAGCGACCATGATATAATAGTTAATTTTCATGAATGGCACTCCTTTTTATTCTTAATATGCGATTGCAAAAGGGATAAGGTTCCGGATTACACCTCCATTAATAAAGTCTGTAAATCGGAATCGGCTTGGAGAAATGCCAACGTGGCACGAACGAGGGAATGATCCGGGCTGTTGTCAAAGCCCTCAATGATTACCGGAATCCCGGTGGGTAGCACTTCTTTGAGTAACCGGTGGCAATTGAAAATTCCGGTAGCCAACGGCAGGTGATACTGGGTGTGCGAGCGATTACTGAAGTGAATTTTACTGATGTGATGTAATGATTCGAAATAAAAAGGGAAGTCGGCTTCAGATTGCAAATGGGCGACATCGAGAGTCGTTTTCATCGGATAAGGCAGTTTTTCGATCAGGGCGTTTAATTGATGAGGCTCAGTGATCAATTCGCCTTTTACCGGTTCCATCAATTCAATGGAGAGAATGACCCCCAAATTATTTGCATAGTCAGCCAATTGCGCGAGGGAGTCTACCATAATATCCAAAGATAGTTTTTGATAGGGTTCCGGTAATGAAGCCCGGCCGGGGTGAATCGTCAGATCACTTGCTTGCAGTTCGGCGGCAACCTCAATTGCGGTTCGCAGTTCCTTCAGGGATTGCTGGCGAATGTTTTGGTTTAGCGCACAAAGGTTGATATCCCAACTCGGCCCGTGAATGGTTAACCGCTGATGACCGTCCTTCACGGCAGCGGCAATACTGGTAATGGGCGTATCAAAAAAACGGACGTGTTCCATCCAAACTTCGATCCCGGAGAACCCATAGTGCGCTGCAAGCCGCACGGCTTGGTCGGTTGGACAACTCCAAAGCATCAAAGAATTTATGGCAATCTTAAGTCGTCGCATTCATCAACCTCTGATCAGAAATAAGCCAATTAAAGTGTAAATCAATAAGATTAAACCTTCATGCTAAACAGATTAACCCGCTGTTGAATTGTTATTAGACAAGACGTTTTAGGTGCCGAAAGCACATTTACTCACCGGGGGGAATAGAATGTTGCAGCAAATATGATCAAGGAGGCCGCTGCGTTGCAATACGTAGAGTCAGCGCCCGGTAGCCACCAATTACCTCCCTTGCCTTATTCTTATCATGCGTTGGAACCGGTGATCAGTGCCACCACGCTTCGGTTTCATCACGACAATCATCATCGCGCATACGTCGAAGGGTTAAATAAGGCGGAACTTAAACTGGTAGAGTCCCGAGCCAAAAATGATTTTGAACTCGTGAAACATTGGGAACGCGAACTCGCCTTTCAGGGGTCCGGTCACATTCTCCATAGCATCTACTGGACGATCATGGCTCCGGTGGGTAGCGGCGGGCAACCCGGACATGTAACCCAAACGTTGGTAAACGGATACTTCGGTAATTTTTCGGCGTTTCAAGCACAGTTTACGGCAGCCGCCATTAATGTCGAGGCTTCCGGTTGGGCCATACTGGTCTGGCAGCCGGCCTGGAACCGGCTTGAAATCCTCAATGCGGAAAAGCATCAAAACTTAACCCAATGGGGCGGCATTCCCATCCTGGTGGTCGATGCGTGGGAGCACGCCTATTACTTGGATTACCAATACCGGCGTCCCGATTATGTCAGAGCCTGGTGGAATCTTGTCAACTGGTTCGAGGTGGAAAGAAGACTGTCATGCGCCATTCAAGGACAAATGCCCTTGCTCTCATAATTTAAGAAACATTCCTTCACCCGAAGTTGCGATAGGGCGAGGTCTGTCGCAGTTCGCTTGGATGAAACACCGGAAATATAAATTTTGCCGTTAGACTCGCTACGTGAAAACGTAGCGAGTCTAACGGCAAAACCGAAGCGCTTGGAGAATGGCAAGCCGACGTCGCGTAGTATCAAGTTTCGGTAATAATCCCGCCGTTGACATGAATAACCTGCCCGGAAACAAACCTGGAATCGTCGGAAGCGAGATATACATAGGCTGGATCCAGCTCAAAAGGCTGTCCGGCCCGTTGCATCGGAGTGTCTAAACCGAAGGTTTTGACATATTCCGCGGAATAGCTTGATACGATCAACGGAGTCCAGATGGGACCGGGGGCGACGGCATTGACGCGGATACATTGAGGCGCCAATGACAACGATAGCGACCGGGTGAACGAGACGATCGCGCCTTTGGTGGCGGAATAGTCGATTAAAACGGGCGTGCCGCGGTAAGCGGTAACGGAGGCCGTATTGATAATGGCAGCACCGGGCCTCATATGGGGTAAGGCTGCTTTGGTCATGTAAAAAAACGAGAAAATATTGGTACGAAAAGTATCTTCCAATTGCGCGTCGGAAATATCCAAAATACTATCCTGGGGAAATTGAACGCCGGCGTTGTTGACCCAAATGTCGATCGCGCCGAAGGTGTTCATCACTTGGTCAACCGCTTCGCGTCAAAAGTCCGGATTCCGGAGATCGCCTTCAATGGCGAGGCAACAACCGCCGAGGCCTTCAATGCAATTTTGGGTCTCACGACCGGACAATGCTCCGGGTTCAGGGCATTCAAAAAGTCCGGGCCGACCCGCAAATTGCTGGCAATTAACTCCCGAGGAGTCACCGCCATCATTTAATTCACCGAAATCCTCTCAAAGCGTTCGCTTTTAAAAGCCTCCAAAAACCAAACCGTTTCATTCCCGGTATTTTGAATATAGTGAACATAGCCAACCGGCACATAACCCACGTCGCCGGCCCGATAATTAAAAGTACAAGCTTTGCCGTTTTCACCAAATACCGTCTGCCCTGAAATAAAATATTGAAATTCGTCATTGTTATTATGCCAATGAATTTCGCGCATGGCGCCCGGTTTGATCATGGCGGAATATGAGCGGTTCGGCTTTATTGGGGTGGTTACAAAACCATCTAAAATTAATGAATTGGAATAAATTTTGACGAGTTTGTTTTTTCAGCATAAATGAAAAGAACGAGTTGGTTTTTAGAAAAATTTGAATATTTCATTTAAAATATGTAAGGTGACATATTTATTTGGTCGATATAGATAGTAAACTAAAATTAACTAAAAGGCAACATTCCGCCGGATAGAAGGGTAAAGAATCAATGGACAATATGATAGCGATGGATTCTCCGGTAACACCTCGTAACGATGGTCAGATTTTGGCGGCGTTAATCAGGAATGCTTTAGAAAAGCCAACGTTGGTCGCTAAGGGCGACGTTTTGGCTACTGAGGCCGTTTTTACCAATCCTGCGCTGGCCAGGACATGGAACCATTTGCTGCAACGGATGGTGGAGAGCAATAACCAAAAAGTATTCGACTTATGTAATGCGATTAATCTCGTATTGGATGTCGATTATGTGAATGAGATGCTCCTTGGCGTCAACGAACAAAATAATGCACTCAAAACCATGGATGCGGGCGGCGTGAAACTTCGCCAATCAATTAACGACGCGACCCGGATCGTCCGGGAGATCTCGGTCAACGCCAATAGCGCTAAAGGTAAATCGCTCGAGTGTGTTTCCAGCATTCATCACGCGATTGATTTCGTCAAAAAGTCGTTTTCCGACATTGGCGAGGTTAATGGGCAAATTAATGAGTTTAAGGCACGGGCCGTCCAAATCACCGCCATCATCGACATTGTCAAAACGGTCGCCTTTCAAACCAATCTGCTGGCGCTAAACGCTTCGATCGAGGCTGCCAAAGCCGGGAAAGCGGGCGGCGGGTTCGCGATCGTGGCCAATGAAGTGAAACGCCTCGCCGAAGATACCCAAAATTCGGTGAACGAGATTGAGGAAAATATCGGCGAACTTTATGCCGATATCGACACGTTTGTCAATCATATGAATACCACATCGGAAAGACTGGCTTCGAGCCAGCAATTGGTGGAAACGGCGATTCAATCGGTGGTCGAGATCAATCAATCCATGCAGGAAATTGACGCGACCATCAGCCGGATCGCCGCCAATATTCAACAGCAAAATCAAGCGACCGAAATCCTGACGAGTGAAGTCGGCGATCTGTCGTCGGAAGCGAACCGGTCTGTCGAATATTGCAACCATACCAGCGAATTAATCTTCAAGATGAGCCGCGTAGTTAACCAGGTGCGGGGCAAACTGGTACGATATTCAGCCTCCTTATCAAGGAGAGAATGGATCGAGCAATATAAAACCGACCATATCATGTATGCTTGGCGGACCTATAATGCGATTTTGGGATATGAGAAATTAGCCGCGGAAGAAATGGGCGATTTCAAAATTTGTAAATTGGGAGTCTGGTATTACGCGGTAGCAGACTTAAAAGTCCAGAACCACCAGGCCTTTTCGC
Organism: Bacillota bacterium; assembly: GCA_023410535.1. Taxonomy (GTDB): domain Bacteria; phylum Bacillota; class UBA4882; order UBA8346; family UBA8346; genus JAEYPR01. The sequence goes on from JAEYPR010000031.1 coordinate 225,483, forward strand.
AATTAGGCGACTGTCATGCCGAATTGCACAAGCTGGGAAAAGAAACGATTTTGGCCTGCGAGGCCAACAATCCGGAACGCGCCAGAGAGATTCACACCCAAATGAACACCGTCTTAAACAAGGTACTGGAGTTGCTGGACGAGCTTAAAACGGTGGTTGGCGAGGATTGAAGCTCTTTCAACTGAAATGATTGCACTTTAAAAACGAAAGGAACTTACATGATGAATAGCACCGCCATCGCGATCCCGCCGAATGAGTTGGATCAGGACAATCAAGTAATGATGGAACTGATGAACTTAACCTTGGAAAAACTCGACAAGAATACTAACAGTAACCTCTTTGCCGATGCAACAAAGTTTACCGATCCCGATCTCGCGCAAACCTGGAACCGCTTCTTAGCGAAATTTATTTACAATCGCAATAATGACGCTACGTTAATGGATGCGAACCAGGCGATCAATCTGGTAACCGGCGTCGATTATGTGAAAAAGATGATGGTCAGCGTCGAGCGGCAAAATCAATCGCTGACAACGATGGAGGCAAGCGGCGCGCAGCTTAGCCAATCGATTGACGCCGTATCCAAGATGCTCCGGGAGATCACGGATTATGCCGTTGACGCCGAAGCCAAATCCCAGGGCAGTGTGACGGATATCAATCACTTCATTCAGTTCGTCAACATTTCCTTTGATGAGATCATTCAGGTCAATGATCAGGTTAACCGCTTTAAATACCGAACGCAAGCAATCACCAAGATTGTTGATATTGTTAAAAAGATTGCGTTGCAGATCAATCTGTTATCCTTGAACGCCGCCATTGAAGCCACCCACGCGGGAGACGCGGGCAAGGGATTTGTCCTGGTCGCCGTGGAAGTAAAGAAACTGGCCGATAATACCCGTAACTCAGTGGTGGATATCGAGAAAATTATTCAATTATTGCAATCCGATATCGAGCTGTTGGCGTCGAAGCTCAATACAACATCGCAACAGCTGGTTTCGGGCGAACAATTGGTGGAAAGCGCGGCCCGGTCGGTCACTGACATTAGTGAGTCGATTCAGGGGATCAATACGACCCTGGCCCAGATCGCTGCGAATATCGAAGAGCAAAACGCCGCCACCGGAACCTTTATCCGGGGAATCGGCGGGTTGGCCACGGAAGCGAATCATTTGACCGATTGCTGCCATAATACCAATAAATTGCTGATGGAGATCAGTCAATTAGTCGATGGCGTGCGCGGAAGACTGGCCCGAATGGCTTCGACGCTCACCGCCGCCGAATGGCTGGAGTTGTATAAAACCGATCATATCGTCTATGGATGGCGAATTTACAACATGCTTCTGGGCTTTCGAAAATTGAACCCTCTGCAGATGGGCGATCCGACAATTTGCAAATTAGCCACATGGTATCAGGCGGTCACTGACCTTAAGGTCAAAAAAATTTCCGCATATCGTGAATTGGGGACTACCCATACCGAACTGCATCAACTCGGGAAAGAGTGTATTCTTGCCTATCAAGCCGGCCGTCCCGCTGACGCGCAAGCGCTTTATGAGCAGTTGAATCAAACCCTGCACCGGATGCTGAAACAGTTGGACGCGATTAAAATGGTCGTCAGCTAAATGGTTGGAGCGTGGGCGTTCGGGTTCGGAGGATTACTCATTAATGAAGAGATAAAAGCCTTAACCAAAACGGTTAAGGCTTTTTTGCGGGGTTTGGATAGGGTAACTTGCTATTTGCCACGGCAACCAAGTTAAAACCGATATCCCAGCTTAATTGAGGTTTCGTACATAATATCCTTCAGCTTCAACGCGCTGGACCCGACCGGGACGGTTTTATCGCTCAAATTATAGTGAAGCGCTATCCAAGGGTTAATGTACCAATGTTCATTCAGGTTATAGACATAGCCGCTGCCCAACGTTAAAACATTCTGTGAAAACGTGCCAGTCGCCCCCGAGGATTTTTCACGAATCGCGCTTTTCCAGTGTTCAAAACCGCCGGCAAACCATATGCCTTCGCGGTTTTCATTCGGGAAATAATCAATAATCACCGCAGTCACATTTTTGAGTTTCCAATCCCGATAGCCGTCGGGCGTCGCAAAACCTGGAATCTTGGTTTTTGCCGTGATGAGTCTAACGTTATAATGATCGAAGCCGATAACGCTGCTAGAATAATAACCGTCGCTAACAAAGGGCAACAGATCGATCTCCGTTCCTAAGCTGACGTTGGCATTTTCAGCCGCGGCGCAAGCCGTCAGCGGAGCAACCAAGCACAATGAAATTCCAATGATTAAACGTAATAACAATCGATTCATTCCGGGAAGCTTCATTTATCATTCCTCCTCGATATATTTACCGGGATAGGGTTATTGAGTGATCTCCAGTGGTCTGCGTTTACTGACCGGCTGACCGTAATCTTTGACATAGCCGATCCGTAAGATCATTTGCACCGGCCGTTCCAGGGCGAGTGTTTGTGAAATTGTTTCCTTCCAGGGATTTTCCTCAAGCGGAGCGCTCATTGGCTGGACAGCTAGCTTTTTTCCGGTTGCCATTAGTAAAAATTTTTCCAAACTCCGTCCGCAATGAATCAAGGCGGCCACCGAATTGTCGGAAGCGGTCAGCACCAAAAAACCGCTGCAATTGTTGACTTGCTTTTTGACGACGGTTATGGTTTGGTTCCGGAACGAGCGGGTCATGACGGTATCGCGGTTGAAAAACGTCGCGACAAACCACTTGGCGATGCCCGACAGTCCCATACCATCCGGGGTTAAGCCGTCTTTGGTTCGTTCCGCCTCCTGTTTGGAGAAGCGGAACATTCCGGCCAACTCCCGTTGCTTGGCGTCATTGGCCACCTGCTTTTTGGTGGCTTCGATTATTGCGGTTTGAATAGCGTTTCCTCCGTTGCTGGAGGCTGCAAAATAATAAAAATCGGGGCCGAGGGTTTTAAGCCATTGCAAATCGGATTGCCGTAAGGCTTGGCGTAAATAAGGCGTTCGAATTGTATGCCGGTTTTGGATAGTGTTCAGTCCGTCTTTGTCCAAAAGCGGACTGGTGAACGGGTGAAATGTTAGTTCGGCAATCTCGCGGGCATGGGGATCTTGCGTTAAAGTTCGTACTTTGGCTTGGAGCCCGAAATAGGGGGCTGCCTCCACCATATTCTCGATAAAGGCGCCTAACGAAATCATTGATTCGCGATTCTGGGGATCGACTTGCGGCAAAATATGTTGATCATCCAGCCATAGCCGGATCGTATCGGCCGCCACCGCTTTGACCTGCCACATTTGGGCATTATGAGTACTCGGGGCTAACGCGCCGTATGCGACGATTTTAACAATTTTTTGGTCAAGGTTATTAACGTTGAGATTGTCACCGTGAACCGGGGAATAAGCGTTAAAAAACAGAATGCCTCCAACCGATAGGAGGAGCAGCGTTGCAAAATGACGGGTCAATAAAAAACACTCCTTTCGACTTAACTGGTATGATTCGGCAGTCGTTCAGCCGTTAAACTTCGGATAATCATCTGGATCAACTGATCTTTCAATTGGGAGACGTCTTTTTGATAGGTATGAGTAATATAGGGCATTTTTTTCGCCAGGATATGACCAATGCCGATCATGCTACCGTAAAGCACAAAGGCCGCACTTACCGGATCAAGCTCTTTGAAGATGCTGCCGTCGGCCATTCCTTCGCGAATGCAGGCGATCAGCATGTCGGAACCGCGATTGCCTTCTTGGTAATTGGCAATTTTATATACGTCCTCGCTTGTTAAATGGTCATCCCGGGTATCGTAATTGGCGATCGCTGCAAAATAGTTGGGATATTTTTCGATAAAGTCGAAATACGCTTGCCCCATTAGTAAAACTTTTTCCAGCCCGTTCCCCGGACGCCCGTTTTGAAGCGATTCAGCAAAAAAACGGTTCAAAACCTGATAAGCCCGGCTGATGATGGCGTCATAAATCTGTTCCTTGCTGGAAAAATAAATATAGATCGTTCGTTTGCTGTATTCGGCCGCCTCGGCGACTTCATCCATGGTGGCGTTGTTGATCCCTTTGGTAAAAAAGACTTTTTCGGCGGCATCAATAATATCTTCTTGCCGCAGTTTTTTTATTTGGGCTTTACGATCGGTGGTACCCATGTTTCATCCTCTACTTTTATTGAATTAAAGTAAACTGATAGTTTACTTTTTTAAAATAACACAAAGACAGTAACTTGTAAAGCAAAAAATTACACGATCAGTTTACTATTGGAAATTTGGAATATATGGATCAAATACCGATTATACAAACAAACGACTGACCCGTATCGGGTCAGTCGTTTTAGATTATCATTAGCAAAGAATAATTGGTTGCTGAATTTTGAGGACCAAGCGATCGTTTCCGGTCAAACGCTCATTAGGGCGATCGTCAATGAACTGGACGGTTTTGTTATAGCCGTCTAAAGCGACGCTTTCGCCATTAAAGAAGCTTTATCTTCGCTTAATTCCCCATGCGCTTGGATTAACAATTCGGGTATTTTCAACCCTTGGGGGCAGTGTTGCGCGCAAAGTCCGCAAGCTGTGCATTGATCGGCGCCGGAACCGGTTGGAACAATTGTGCTCTGATAGAAAACCGGGTCGATGGGATGGGGTTTTACCAACTGATAGTTGTTGTAAATCTTGAAAACTTCCGGAATGTTCACTCCACGGGGGCACGGCAGGCAGTAGCGGCATCCGGTGCAGCCGATGCTGTGTTTGGCTTCAAACGCTTCTTTGATTTTCCGGATCAACTGGAGATCTTCCTCTGACAGCATGTTCGGTTGCGCTTCGTCGAAGATTCGCAGATTATCCTGTAGTTGTTCAAGACTACTGGTCCCGCTTAAGATTAGTGAGACTTCCGGCATATTGTACAGCCAGCGGAAACACCATTCGGCGAGGGAACGTTTTTCAGGGTAAGCGTCCACCAAGTCGCGGACTTCCCGGGGCGCGTTGTTCAGGAGTTGACCGCCGCGCAGCGGTTCCATGATCACGGTCGCCAGCCCTTTTTGCGCGGCATATTTTAATCCCGCGATACCAACTTGCTGGTGTTCATCTAAGATATTCAGCTGGAGTTGGGCCATCTCCCAGTCGAAAGAGTCGACAATCGTTTTAAAAGCCTCCAGGGAACTATGGATCGAAAATGCTTTATGCCGGATTTTCCCTTTGGTTACCATCTTGTCGAGGAAAGTCAGCCCGTCATAGCGCTGCACTTTCTGCCAATTGTCGGCGAAGAGATTGTGCAACAGATAGACGTCGATGTGATCGGTCCCGAGCCGTAGTAGCTCCTCGTCCAGAAACTTTTCGAAGTCCTGATGTTTGGCAATATTCCAGATCGGGCTTTTCGTAGCAAGATAGACTTTATCCCGGTAACCGTCCTGCAACGCTTTGCCGGTGATCACTTCGCTGTTTTGGTAGATATAAGCGCTGTCCAGATAGTTGACGCCATGGTCGATGGCATAACGCACCATCTCGATGGCTTCATGTTCGCCTTTCGGGAAACGCATACACCCCAATCCAAATCTGGATACTTGCAACCCTGTTTTTCCAAACTGCGTATATTGCATCGCTTTCACTCCTTCCGGTTATTGCGGTTAAATCATTGAATATGTCAGGGATATTATTACACGAAACAGCAAAATCAAACAGACCGATCCTGCTTAAAAATTGCCTAAATCTGCAACCGTTAATATTTAACAACACCATATTGTTATTGCATCTTGCCGCGAACGGAGTATAATTGAGATACCGAGGGATTGATGAAATTAGCGTTGGGGAAATCGCTTTATCAATGAAATACCTTCAAGGTTAGGGGAAAATGTTGGAACCGACTGCTAACGTCGCAAATCAACAAGTATTGGCGGAACTCGTTGCGAGGACCAAACAAATTACCGTTGCTGAGGGAACCACCCAAACTATCATTCCGTTTCTGGCGATTTGCCGGTATAGTTATCAAGCTTCGTTGCAACGAAGCGTTTTGACGCCCTCATTTTGTCTGATTCTGCAAGGAACCAAGCAATTCCACCTTGGACAGGATATTATTGATTACCATCCCGGCGATTATTTGGCGGCGGTGATCGATATACCCGCCTCGGGACAGGTCGTCGGTGCTACCAAGGAGACGCCGTATATCGGGCTGCGGGTGGATTTTACAACCCAGGAAATCATTTCAGTGGCGATGGAGGCGAAAATCGACGTTAAGCCAAAAGCGAACAAGTTGCAAACCGGAGCCTTGATTGGAAAAGCCGATGCCGATCTTTTCGACATATTTATCAGGTTATTGAAGCTAATTGACAAGCCCCAGACGGTTCCCTTTCTGGCTTCGCTGCTCAAACGGGAAATGATCTTCAATTTATTGACCGGAGACTATGGGCATTTTTTTCTCCAACCGGTTCTTTACGATCAACAAGCCGAGGGTGTTGGCAAAGCGATTGGCTGGATCAAAGAAAATACGTTTCGGTCATTTACCGTCGGGGAACTCGCCAAATCAGTCAATATGAGCGTCTCGGGCCTTCATCACAAATTTAAGACCATCACCACCATGGGCCCGTTGCAGTATCAAAAGCAACTCCGCCTTCAGGAAGCTAGACGCCTTTTGTTGAGCGGTGCGATGGATGTAACGACCGCCGCATTGGAAGTCGGCTATGAAAGCCCATCGCAATTTAACCGGGAATACCGGCGGCTTTTTGGTCTGCCGCCGCTGCAAGACATCAAAGCCAAGCGGAACCGTCCGGCGGCGGGCGTTTCATAAATTCGGCTTATCAGGCAAACGGGTTTTCTGGATAAAAAAGTAGAATAAGGTAGGAAAATCAGCTGGAGAATCGAATAACAACAATTTATAATATTAATGTTGATTGATGGTCCTTTGCGTTGAGGACCTTTTTGTTAAGTTCGGGAGGTAGTCTATGCTAATCAGGATTATGAGCTATATTAAACCATATATAATGCGCTTGATGGCATTATTGCTCTGTGCGACGCTGGTAGCCGGTTTTACGCTGGTTGAACCGGCGACGTTAGGGATCTTGACCGATGCCCTGTTCTCGCGGACGAATGGGATTTCGACCGATGCTTATTTCCGTCCCTCGGGTAAAAATGCAACAAATAGTGAAGCGCTTTTGACTTGGGATGAAAAGGGACATATGTTACCGGAACCGTTGATTCAATCGGCGGTGACGGAAACCGGGTCCCGGGTTCTCCAAGTGGAATCCCGGAATGGTTATAGCAAAATCAAATATCAGCTACCGGATCAGGTAAATGACGATGTGGTCCTCAAAAGTATCAAAGAAAATTTAGCGCGGCAAGGCGTTGAAGCCGAAATTGCCCGGGTTGTTCAAGCCCCGGCGGCCCGGAAAAATGTACTTTTTCCTACAGTGCCAACGGTTTTTATTATTCCGTTTTTATTGATCTTCTTTCAGATTTTACGCGGTATTTTCGGTTACTTTCAGATGTATCTTGCCTCATCCATTGGTCAGAAAGTGATTATGCGGCTGCGTAATGAGATTTTTGAGCATCTGCAGAATCTCTCGTTCGGATTTTATGAGCATAAACAGACCGGACAGCTGATGTCAAAAGTCCTCAACGATGTGGCAATGGTGCAACAGTTATTCTCTTCAACCATGGTTGATCTGATGGTCGAACCGCTCATGGTGGTATTGGCTATCGCTTGGGCTCTCTATATCAACTGGAAATTGACCTTAATCTTTTTATTAATGATGCCGCTGATTGCCTTGCTCATTAGCAAGATTGGGCGAATGATGCGGAAGGTAGGCAAGGATATTCAAGGAAACGTCGCCAATATGACGGCCATTCTGCAAGAAACCTTGTCGATGATCCGGGTCGTCAAGTCGTTTGCAATGGAGGACTATGAGGTTGATCGGTTCCGTTTGCAAACGAAAAAAAATTATAAAGTGTCGATGAAAGGGGTTAAGCTGCAAGGAATCTTAAATCCTTCAATTGAGCTGTTAGCCCTCATCGGTCTGGGGATATTAATTTGGTACGGCGGGAATGCGGTTTACCATATGGATATGACACCGGGTCAATTTTGGACCTTTGTTCTGGTAATTGGTTATATTTCCAATCCGATCAAAAAGTTAAGCAAGGTCAGCAATCAGATTCAACATAGTTTAGCGGCGGCGGAAAATATTTTTAAATTACTCGACGTAAAAACCGACATTGTCGAACCGGAACATCCGGTTGTTCTATCATCGCTCCGCGGCGAGATTGCCTTTGCCAATGTCAACTTTCATTATAAAGAAGGAGAACCGGTTTTAAAAGCCATCGACTTAACGGTGAAACCCGGTGAAGTCGTCGCCCTGGTGGGATCCAGCGGCGCAGGGAAAACCACCTTGGTCAACCTGGTCCCGCGGTTTTATGATCCGACCGAAGGCGTGATTCGGGTGGACGGAGTGAACCTCCGGGAAGTGGATTTGAAATCCTTCCGGAAACAGATGGGGATTGTTCCGCAAGAGACGGTTTTGTTTACCGGTACGATTTATGAGAATATTGCGTACGGTCGGATGGATGCCACCCGGCAGGAGATTGAGATGGCGGCGGTGGCGGCCAATGCCCATAATTTCATCAAAGAATTGCCGGACGGTTATCAGACGATCGTGGGTGAACGGGGTGTAACGCTCTCCGGCGGCCAACGGCAACGGGTGGCGATTGCCCGGGCGATCTTGCGCGATCCGAAGATCCTGATCCTGGATGAAGCGACTTCGGCCTTGGATACCGCTTCCGAAGTTGTGGTCCAAGAGGCATTGCAACGGTTGATGAAAAACCGGACGACGTTTGTGATTGCGCATCGCTTGTCAACGATCCGCAACGCCGACCGGATTTTGGTCATGGACGAAGGAATGATCGTCGAAGCGGGGTCCCATGAAGCGCTGCTCGAAAAGGGCGGTTTATATCACGCGTTATATCAAAAACAGTTTGCCACGAAAGAAACGATGGAACCCCAAGTCTCCGCAAGTTAACGAAGAACAAATAAACCCCTTCACTTTTTCGGTGAAGGGGTTTATTTTTGTGGTTTTCGAAGCGCACGGAAGCGATCGGTATTGATTCGCTGTAGGCGTCGATTGCGACCGTTGGGAGCGGTTACTTTCTGGGTAACGGCTTAATAATTTTCTTTTCTCACTTCAAAGAAGCTTTGCGGATGGGCGCAAACCGGGCAAACATTCGGCGCTTTCTTGCCAATGACAAGATGGCCGCAGTTACGACACTCCCACATGGTTTCATCGGCTTTCTCGAACACTTTTTGCATTTCAACATTGCTAAGCAGGGCGCGATACCGTTCTTCGTGAGCTTTTTCAATTTTGGCGACCATTCTGAACTGCGCTGCAAGACCCTTAAACCCTTCTTCTTCCGCGTCTTTGGCGAAACCTTCGTACATATCGGTCCACTCGTAGTTTTCCCCTTCGGCGGCGTGTAACAGATTCGCCGCTGTATCCCCTAGCTCACCAAGGGCCTTAAACCATAATTTGGCATGTTCTTTTTCGTTATTGGCAGTTGCTTCAAAGATCGCAGCGATTTGCTCAAAGCCTTCTTTTTTGGCAACCGATGCAAAGTAGGTATACTTGTTTCTGGCCTGGGATTCACCTGCAAATGCTGCTGCCAAGTTTTTTTCGGTTTTAGTTCCTTTAATGTCCATGATATTCTCTCCTTTGCTTTTATTTTACGGGGTGATGGCAAGTTCTTTTCTGTCGTCGCCACGGAGGGTATATTCGTCATTTATGACCGAATATCCTACAAAAACGACGAATTGAAACATTGACTTTACTTCCGAACGAAAGTGCCTCGGAAACGTCATCCGGTTACGAAGTTTAAACAAAAAAATACCCGCTCAAAAATTTGAAGGGGTATTTTGCCGTATCCACGAACGAACATCAAAGTTTCTTACGATTCTGCGCCGTTTGGCTTTCCCCGGACGTTCAATGGCCGCATCATATCATAATCTTCATGTTCCAAGAGATGACAATGCCAAACATAATGTCCCGTGTAGGGTCCGAAACGGACAATAATCCGGGTGACCTCGCCCGGATTATTCCGGATTGTATCTTTCCAGCCTTGTTCAGCCGGCGCCGGAGGGATCGGCGGCCCGGTAAAAATTAATTTTTGGGTCTGATTGAAATGATTCACATCAAACGGTTGTCGGTTTAATAATTGAAACTGGATCTGGTGTAAATGAATCGGATGGGTCCCAAAACCGGGATTAATCAGATTCCAGATCTCCACTACGCCGCGTTGGGGGTCTTCGGTTGCCGGATCATGCCACGTTTTGCCATTCAATAAAAAAACGAGTCTCCCATACTGGTCGCGCTGTACGATCACAGTGAAATCGCGTTTTACTTTGGCCAGGCGCTCCGGTATCGGCAATACCGGAGCAAGCCGTTCCGGGATACAACTGCTATCGGCGGTCTTTAGGGGCGATACTACCCTGAACTCCATGATCTGCCCGGTCGTTTCGGGGTCAACCGGCGCTCCGACCGGGAAAGGGGATGGCGCGTCATTGCGGAGAATGAGGTGTTTGCCTTGGCAACCGGAGAAATCGACAATTACGTCGACCCGCTCTGCCGGAGCCATAATCAATTCTTTCAGTGCGACCGGAGCCGCTAAAAATCCGCCATCGGTACCGATCTGGAAGAACGGGAGTTCCGGATCGATTTTCATCCGATAGATGCGATGGTTTGATCCGTTTAACAGCCGGAAGCGGTATTTGCGCGGTTCCACTTCCAGATACGGCCAGACCTTGCCGTTGACTACGATGGTTTCCCCATCAAAACCCGGGATGATGCACGGATTGACTCCGGATACCGGCGGTTGGGGTTGATTCGGATAAAATAACGAGCCATCCGGGTTGAAGGAACGGTCCTGAATCAACAACGGAACTTCATATTTTCCCTTGGGGAGATTCAGTGTTTTCTCGATGCTATCCCGAATTAAATAGATGCCGGCCAACCCGGCATAAACATTGAGGCGAGTGATCCCCAACGCATGGTCGTGGTACCAAAGCATGCTTGCCGGCTGCCGATTGGGATAACAATAAACCTCCCGGTCAAAAAAAGCGCCGGTTTGTTTGAAATCTTTCGTATACCATGCTTCCGGAAATCCGTCGCTTTCCGGCCGAACCTTCGCGCCATGCAGATGGACGACGGTTCTGACCGCCGGATTGCCCATTGCGCCGTGCAAGGTGGTATCGACGGGGAGGAAATGTTTTTCCGGTAAGTTGTTTACCCATTTAATGCAAACTTTCTCGTTGCGCCGGGCTTCAATTAACGGCCCGGGATAGGTTCCCTCATAACCCCAGATTAAGGTATCCGGTAGTTCGGAGTGAAGGGATTGATAGGCTTGAATCATTCGCACTTCATAATAGGTCGCTTGCTTATCTTTCGCTTTCGGTTTGAGTTTTGTGGGTATTGGCAGGGGATCGCGAAACTTTTTCAACAATACCATTGAAATACCCCCCATTTGCGAGTTTAGTTCAGCGTATGTTGAAAATCACGGAATGGGGACTTGCCCAATGCCGCTGATGGCATAATTTTTTATTCGCTTAACTCTTCTTGCGATGTCTATAGCTGAAGCAATATTACGGGAATTAAAACTGTTTTAACATCGGATCGTTCGATGTGCCCGAACGACCGAAAATTCCACTCCGCTGATCGGAATTCGGCCCAAGCTGACTAGACGCGACATTTGGCTCCCGGAATAATCCAGAAAACAACCGCAAAACTCCATTCGGCGACTGGAATGGAGTTCCCAACCAGTATGATTCGACATATAACCGCCGGGATTGTCGAAACAAGAACCTAAATGTCGAATCCAACGACCGGAATGGTCTTTTCAACTCCCTGGCAAGAGCATTCCGGCCTTTGGTTGCGGTTTTGGGAGCGTGGAGTGACGTTTGTAACGGAAGATACGTTGTATTGGGGTTTTCGGAAGGATGCGAAAGGAGTCTGTTGCGGCATTGTGGGTCGGAAAGACGTTCGCTAATGTTAAAAAATCCTTAAAAAATCATGATCAAAGCACGATTGGTAATCGGATTCATAATACATAAAGTAGGAATTTCGTATCCCCGGCAATTGCCGCGTGCGGGAAATCCCGCCAATCAAAGGGGTTTCGCCGGTTGCCCCGTCGGGTGGCGCCGATACATAAAATCCCAAATTCCGTACAATATGTTAAGTTGCCCAAACAACTTATCGATTGCTTATTTAGATGAAAAAAGTTAAAATAATAAAGGCTTTTGTGATTCAATATTTTGGTATTGAATTTTGCCGATATGCCGATGATTAATGCTATTTTATTTGGAAAATTAAATATAATCATCGACAACAACCGTAACTCACTCGAAAGGAGCAGATGTCGTGGATAAGTATCAACTGTTGGCGTTGGCTATTTTTTTGCCCGCGCTTAGCGCTTTGCTGTGTTATGTCATTCGGCAGTCCATGGTTCGGAAGCTGATCGTCTTTGTAACGGCGATCATCATGTTTGCAGTGGCGGGAGGGTTCACGTATTTAGTGATTCAATCCGGTGGAAAGGTTGAAATCAGCCTGGAACATTTGCAACTACCCGTTCATCTGGGGCTGCTGTTTGAGATCGCTGATTTTGCTTTGCTGGCGTTGATTGCGGCGATCGGATTTCGACTTAAGAAACCGCTCATTGTCGTCTTAACATTATGTCAGGCCATACCGCTTTTGATTTTTGAATTGACCGGCTCGGTGAAGGAACCGGAGATCGCGTTTGTAATCGACTACTTATCGCTGATCATGATCTTATTGGTATCGGTGATCGGTCCGATTATCACGGTTTTTGCAACCGGGTACATGAAAGAGCACGAACATCACCTGCATTTGGAAAAGTCGCGCCAACCCCAGTTTTTCGGAATCCTGTTCATGTTCCTGGCGGCGATGAACGCGTTGGCAATGACCAATAATCTGTCCTGGATGATGTTTTTCTGGGAAGTGACCACCCTTTGTTCATTCTTGTTAATCTCCCATGACGGCAACGAACAGGCAGTGAAGAATGCAACCCGGGCCTTGTGGATTAATCTCCTCGGCGGCGTCGGGTTTGTTTTCGCCATCATTACGATTTATAAGGGCATCGGCACCTTGGCGGTCGATGAAATCATTCGCCACAGTCCTGGCGCTTCCTTCACCGGAATGCTTGCGGTGGGACTGGGGTTGTTGTGTTTTGCGGCGTTTACCAAGTCCGCCCAGTTTCCGTTCCAAAGCTGGTTGCTCGGAGCGATGGTGGCGCCCACGCCGGTTTCGGCTTTACTCCACTCCAGTACGATGGTGAAAGCCGGTGTTTACTTGGTTGTCCGGATGGCCCCGGCCTTTAAGGATACGATGCTCGGGACGATTGTGGCGGTTGTTGGCGCATTCACGTTTGTGGCCGCGTCGGCCATTGCCATCAGCCAGAGCAACGGTAAACGGGTGCTGGCGTATTCGACCATTGCTAACTTGGGATTGATCATCTGTTGCGCCGGGATTGGGTCCTATGTGGCCATGGGCGCGGCGATCCTGTTAATGATCTTCCATGCCGTCTCCAAAGGATTGCTCTTCCTCTGTGTCGGCACCATCGAATTGGGGATCGGCAGCCGGGATATTGAAGATATGCAAGGCTTGTTCCGGAAGATGCCTTTCACCACGATTATCGCGTTAATCGGCATGATCTCCATGCTCTTGCCGCCGTTTGGCGTGTTGGTCACCAAATGGCTGGCGATCGAAGCTGCGGTACGGTTGCCGTTGGTGTTGATCTTTATCACGGTCGGCAGTGCGCTGACCTTGGTTTTCTGGGCCAAATGGATTGGAATTGTTTTAACCGTTTCCTATCATGAAAAACATACGATGGAAAAGTTGCCGTTCACCATGGCGATTTCCTTGTTTGCCTTAATGGTGGGAGTGATCTTTACCGGGGTGGATATCTCCGGAATCTTTAAGACGGCCGTAGCGCCGTTTCTGGCCGGGTTCTTCCCTGCCGCCGGCACTGTGTTGAACGGTTCGAATGGTTTGTGGCTGGTCGGGGCGGGTAAGACCGTTGGCGGCTTCGCGCCGGGTTATTTCTTCCTGATTTTATTGGTGCTCCTGATCTTGGTGCCGTTCTTCCTGAAACGGTCCACCGCTCAATTGAAACCGCCCTATCTTTGCGGCGCCAATACCGACGACCCGAAAGGGTTGGAATTTAACGCTCCGGCCAACTTGGTTGAAAATGTCGTCGTCCGAAATTATTATTTAGCCGGCGCGTTTGGTGAAGCGTTGTTGACTCCTTGGGTCAATTTCATTGCCGGAGCGATTATACTGATCATGTTCGGGGTGGTGATTTAAGATGGGTAACCTTTTATCAAACGAACTCATTGTTTTATTGGCAACCATCATCTTGGCGCCGGTAGTTGGCGGTTTTTTAACCGGCTTGGACCGGAAGATTACAGCCCGGATGCAAAGCCGGAGCGGCCCGCCGATCCTGCAACCGTTTTATGATTTCTTTAAATTATTGGGGAAAGAGCAGTTTATCGTCAACCGTCTCCAAACGGTTTTCGTCCTTGGCCATCTATTCTTCGCCGTCGCGGCCCTGGTTATGTTTATGTTGGGTCAGGACTTGTTGATGCTCCTGTTTATCCTGGCGTTCTCCGCCGTGATGCTGATCATGGGCGCCATGAGCGTGCGTTCGCCCTACAGCAAAATTGGCGCGCAACGTGAAATTGTCCAGATTATGGCCTATGAGCCGGTGTTGATCTTAATGGTAATCGGCATCTTCCTGTCAACCGGCAGTTTTATGATTAAACCGTTATTCGCCAATATGTTCGGTTTCGGGAAACCGCTCGCGGCCGATCTGCCGTTGGTGTTTTTAGCCTTCCTTTATGTATTGACTATCAAGTTGCGGAAATCGCCGTTTGACTTCTCCACCTCCCACCATGGGCATCAAGAGTTGATTAAGGGGATTACCACCGAGTTTTCAGGACCGCAACTGGCGGTCATTGAAATCACCCACTGGTATGAACTGATGCTCTTCTTAGGGTTGATAACCATGTTCTTCGCCCAACCGGTCTGGATTGGCATCCTTGTTGCGTTGGGATGTTATTTCCTGGAGATTGTGATTGATAATATCAGCGCCCGGATGACCTGGAAATGGATGCTGCAGGCAACTTGGATCCTGGGGATCGGAATCGCGATGACTAATATTATCTGGCTTTATTTAAAATGATAGGATGGTGAACCTAAAATGGGTCTAATCAAGAAATCACGCATTAAATCACCATGGGTTCTGCATTATGACTGCACCAGTTGTAATGGTTGCGATATCGAGACATTGGCCTGTCTCACCCCGTTATATGATGTGGAACGGTTTGGAATCATCAACGTCGGTAACCCAAAACACGCCGATATTTTAGTGGTTACCGGCTCGGTCAATAAGCGGAACGTTGAGGTCTTGAAAAATCTCTACAACCAAATGCCGGAACCTAAAGCAGTGGTGGCGGTCGGAGCTTGCGCCTGTACCGGCGGAGTTTTCACCGATTGTTACAATGTTTTGGGCGGCGTCGATCAAGTATTGCCGGTTGATGTGTATGTTCCGGGCTGTTGCGCCAAACCGGAAGCGATCATCGACGGAATCGTGATGGCCTTGTCCAAAATGGAAGCGAAAGCCGAAGCGTTAAGCCAAAAGCGGACGCAACAAAAAGTATCGGCCGTAGGAGGTTTACAATGATTGACAATGTCACCAATATCGCAACCGACGCTTTGTTGGGATTTGCGCAGGATATGTTGCATAACGGCTATCGTTTTATCACTGCCACTTGCGTCGACAACGGCGATGGCACCAAAGATGTCTTATATCATTTCGATAAAAAACTCGCAATGAAACACTGCCGGATCACCGTGGGTCAAGCCGAGGAAGTCCCGAGTATTTCCGGGATCTATTTTGGCGCGGTGCTAGTGGAAAACGAGGTTAAAGAACTGTTCGGAGTGAACATTACCAATATTGCCATTGACTATAACGGACGGATGTTGCTCAACGACGATGAGTTAGTATCGCCGATGTCCCGTCAGATTACCATTATTCAAAAAGGGGGATCCGCCAATGAGTAAAACTGTCATTCCTTTCGGACCCCAGCACCCGGTCTTGCCGGAGCCGCTCCAACTGAAACTGGTGATGGAAGATGAGAAGATCGTCGAAGCCATTCCGGCTATCGGCTACGTCCACCGGGGACTTGAAAAGCTGACCGAAACCAAAGAATTCACCCAAAACGTCTTGATTATCGAACGGATCTGCGGCATCTGCAGTTTCAAACACGGCTTGGCTTATTGCCAAGGCATGGAGAACCTGATGGGAATCACCGTTCCGGACCGGGCCCGTTATTTACGGGTAATCTGGGGCGAACTCCACCGGATGCACAGCCACTTGTTATGGCTGGGACTGTTGGCTGACGCGTTCGGGTTTGAAAGCTTGTTTATGCAAGTTTGGCGCGACCGCGAAAAGATTATGGATATTATGGAAGAGACCGCCGGGAGCCGGGTGATCATCTCTACCAACCAGATCGGCGGAACCCGCCGCGACATTTCCCCGGAAAACCTGGTTAAGATCGTCAAAGTGGTTGAAGAAGTTCAAGGCGACGTCGAGCGGGTGGAAAACGTCTTCTTTAAAGATTATACCGTCAAACACCGTTTAGTCGGCATCGGCGTTCTTTCCAAAGCAAACGCCATGTTATGGGGCGCGGTCGGGCCGATGGCCCGGGGCAGCGGGGTCAACGAAGACATCCGGACCTTGGGTTACGCCGCCTACGGCGAATTAGACTTTGAACCGGTGGTGGAGACTGACGGCGACTGCTATGCTAGGACCAAATGCCGGCTACGAGAGATTTACCAATCGGTCGATTTGATCAAACAGGCTATCGCCAAAATTCCGGAGGGCGAAATTAGCGTCCCGGTCAAAGGCAACCCCAACGGCGAGGTCATCTCCAGAGTTGAACAACCGCGGGGCGAAGCGCTGTATTACATGCGGGCCAATGGCGGGAAAACCCTTGATCGGATGCGGGTCCGGACGCCAACCTTTGCCAACATTCCGACCCTGTTAAAGATGCTCCCCGGTCATCATTTGGCCGATGTCCCGATCCTGATTTTAACGGTTGACCCTTGTATTAGTTGTACCGAACGTTAAAATTTGACATTGAGCGATACGCTCGAGGAGGGATAGATTCATGTTTGATATGATCGGCAACATCTTTAAAAACCTGGGCAAAGGACCGGCGACCCGTCGTTATCCGTTTGAAAAACGGGAAGCGTTTACAGCGAGCCGCGGCAAAGTCCAGGGTATTGATCCCGAGAAGTGTATTTTCTGCGGGATTTGCGCCAAAAAATGTCCCGCCGACGCGATTACCGTCGACCGGAACAGCAAAAGCTGGGAGATTAATCCCTTTAAATGTGTGATTTGCGGCGTTTGTTCCGAGGTTTGTCCGAAAAAGTGCCTTTATATGGATGAGGCGCATAGTTCGGTGTCGGCTGCAAAAGATAAGTTAAAATTTGTCCAAGCGCCGAAGGAAGCGCCGGAAACCAACACTACTCCGGCCGGTTGAGTAAGGGATGCACGAGTATTCGGTTACCCAAAGTATTATCCGGATTGCGGCCGCCGAAGCCGCAAAAGCCGGGGCCAACAAAATTACAACCATTAACCTGGTCATCGGCGACCTTGCGACGGTCGTCGATGACTCGGTGCGTTTATATTTTCCGTTGATCGCCGCCGGAACGCCGGCTGAGGGCGCCCAGCTGAATTTCAGACGGGTCCGGGCCGAGTTTTGCTGCGAACATTGCGGGAAAACTTTCGTCAAACCGCCCCATGGCTTTAGCTGTCCGGTTTGCGGCAACGACGGAACGCCCACCGAAGTTGGGAAAGAATTTTACGTGGAAAGCATTGAGGTCGATACGGCCGATAACCAAAGCTGATCACGAACGAGGTTTTATGATGAAAATTATGGTGATGGAAGAGATCATGTCCTGCAACGAGGAGCTGGCGGCGGCCAATCGGGCGGAGTTTGCGGCCAAAGGGATCACCGCCGTCAATGTGATGGCTTCGCCGGGCGCCGGCAAAACCAGCCTGTTGACGGAGTTGATCAACCGGCTCGCGGCCGAACTATCCTTCAGTGTCATCGAAGGGGATATCGCGTCGGCCATCGATGCCGAGAAGTTCGACGCCATGGGGATTCCGGCGTTGCAGATCAATACTGGCGGCGGGTGCCATTTGGACGCCAACATGATTAAGGAAGCGGTCGCCGAATTGCAGCCTAAAGAAGGTTCAGTCCTCTTCATCGAGAATGTCGGCAATCTGATCTGCCCGTCCGCCTTCGACCTTGGCGAGACCGTCCGGCTGGTGATCGCCAGCGTCCCGGAAGGTCATGACAAGCCGTATAAATATATCTCCATGTTTGCAGCGGCTGATGTGATCGTCTTAAGCAAAACCGACCTGCTGCCTTATATCCGCTTTGACAAAGCAAGTTTTGTCAAAGGGATCCGGGCTTTAAATCAAAAGGCGCCCTTGTTTGAGGTCTCCTGCACCACCGGAGATGGTTTGGATGAACTGACCGGATGGTTGAAGGGGATTGTTGATCGACGCCCCCGCTAACTTGATTAATCGAAAGTGGTTAAAAACAGACGCAACCTGGGGAAATCTTTCCGGGTTGCGTCTGTTTTTATCGGATGCTACGATGGGTTGAGTATGAACCGATGAACAATTTTGGGAATTTCACGTCGATAATGATCAATAATAGATTATTGATACCGTGAGGAGCAATGGATGGAGTTATCAAAGAAACAGATGCTCATACAGATCGTAACGGCAACTTTATTGCTGGGATTCGTAGTCTGCCTTGTTGTCAATTACGGAACGGTTCTCATCGAAGCGATCAACAATCCCCAACGTATCCATAGCTTCCTGAATTCCTTCGGAGGTTTCGGCGTATTGGTATATATCCTACTCCAGACGCTGATGGTGATTTTAGCCCCAATTCCCAGCGAATGGCTCTTCATTACCGGAGGCTATCTCTATGGAACATTTTTTGGCACGCTGTATTCATTGATCGGAGTCGGGCTGGGGATGGCGATTGTCTTTTGGCTTTCCGCCACGTTTGGGGCTGGTTTGATCAAGACATTTATTCCCGCCAAACAGTTTGAGCGGTTCCACTTTTTGATCAATCATCCCAAGGCGGAACGGGTGTTGTTTTTATTGTTCCTGATTCCCGAGATTCCCAAAGATATTCTAACGTACATTGTCGGGTTGACCCCATTAAACCCAGTGCGTTTTTTGGCCTTGGCTTTAACGGCCCGGATACCATGCATGCTTGGGTCCTCCTACATTGGGGAAAATATCAAGCAACGACAGTTCGGGCCGACTTTGTATATTCTGATCATCGTCGGGATCCTGCTGTTGCTGGTGTTTCTGTTCAAAGAACGATTGTTGCAAAAAATTTCCGGGCAGGTCTTGGACGATCCATCGGACGAAAAGTAAAAGTTGTGATTAATAGTGGGCGTTTTCCGCAGAATCAACACCGGTAATTCGAGCAAAAGCAGCGATTGAATAGCGCTGCTTTTTTGCAATACGCCCGGCCGTTATGAGTGATGGGAATCATTCGCCAAAAGCACGGGTGTTCATTGCGAAAGGTAAGCGGGTATATAATATTCAATTTTTAGTGAAACAATAAAATTATTTGTACGTACAAATAATTTTATTGTTTTGTAATGCGATATTTAAAAAATATTTTCGTAAAATGGCTTTTAGCTCTATATTTGTGATTATAGTGCTATATTTAAAAACCAATAAACCTTGAACTATTATTTAAAGAATGTTAAAATAAACCCGATTGATGGCACAAAAATCTTCTAATTGTACGTATCAATTGTGAAAGTAGGAACTTAATTTAATTGCACAGGGGTGGTTTTAATGGGAGAAGTATCCAATCGGACCAGGTGGATTGGAAAGGTTATGAGGAGTATCCCGCGACGCGCACGGGTTACAGCCTGCATAGCGTTGTCACTCATGGTGGCAACGTTTATTGCTTGTGTTGCAAGCAACAGTATTACGGCGTTGGCTGCAACAACCGTGTCAATTACAAAAAGCGGGGGGTGGCTGGAGACTGCCTATGTAGAATGGACTCCGGTCGCGGGAGCTACAGGATACAACGTATATTACAAGCCTGAGAATGCTTCCGATGCACAGTATGCTAAGATTGACGCTCCATTAATAAGGCAGTATTCATCGCGTTACCGAGCCGATGTACTCGGTTTGACGGCGGGAAATTATGTTTTAAAAGTAGTACCCACGGAGAATGATGTGGAAGTCGCTGCTGCGGCAGCAATTACGCAAGCGCTTACGGTAAAAGCGCATACCAGGGAAGGGTTCGCGTTTTCGGCGCAATCGCCGATGGGGACGGGCTCCGGCGGGTATAACGATAATGGTACGGTGCCAAGTGGTGCTCAGATTATTTACATTACGCCAAGTACCGCCAATACGGTAACATTAACTGTCATAACAAACAATAAGGGCGCTACAACGGCTTGCACGGGCCTGGTCAATATCTTGGCGGCGAGGCAAAAAGGTTATGATAAAACCCCGCTGATCATCCGACTTATCGGCAAAGTTAAAGGGTCCGATATCAGCGGTCTTAACAGCAGTGGTTATATCCAAGTCAAAGGTTGTTATAATGTAACTTTAGAGGGTATTGGCGAAGATGCCACTGTTTATGAATGGGGTATTCTGGTCAGAGAAGCGCACAATGTCGAAATTAGAAACCTGGGAATTATGTTATTCCCGGATGATGGGATTTCACTCGACACCGGCAACCAAAATATTTGGGTTCATAATAATGACATATTTTATGGTTCGACGGGGGGAGACTCCGACCAGGCTAAAGGCGACGGATCCTGTGATGTGAAGGGTTTCTCCGACTATGTTACCGTCTCATACAATCACTTTTGGGATTCGGGAAAATGTTCCCTTTGCGGCATGGGTGATTCGAAGGAATTTCATGTAACCTACCACCATAACTGGTTTGACCACTCCGATTCCAGACATCCGCGGATCAGATTCGGTACGGTTCACATTTACAATAACTATTTTGACGGTGTTTCCAAGTATGGTGTCGGTAACACCACCAGTGGCTCCGCCTTCGTCGAAGCGAATTATTTTAGACATTGTAAATACCCGATGTTAATCTCGTTACAAGGTTCGGATATTTATAATAGCGATACCGGAGCGTATGATACCAAGTTGGGAACTTTTTCAAGCGAACCGGGCGGTATGAATAAAGCCTTCAATAATAAGATAGAAGGCGCAACCAGGCTTATTTACGCCAATGGCGATAATGGGGATGCTACGCAGTTCGATGCTTATTTAGCGACAACCAGAGATGAACAGGTTTCCAGTACATACAAGACGCTTAATGGCGGAAATGCTTATAACAATTTCGACACGGCTTCAACCATGTATTCGTACACGCCGGATTCGCCGGAAGCTGCGAAAGCAATCGTCACAACTTACGCGGGAAGAGTGAACGGCGGCGACTTTAAATGGACTTTCACGGAAGCGGATGATACCTCTTATGATGTCAATACTGCATTAAAAGAAAAAATTAAAAGCTATCAGCCGGATCAATCAATACCGGCGCCGGCAGCACCGACCAATTTAACCGCAACTGCGGACAACGCGCAAGTTACTTTAAGTTGGACGGCCTCTTCCGGAGCGGTCTGCTATAATGTGAAACGGGCAACGACCGCCGGCGGACCGTATACCACCGTTAAGTCGGGGTTAGTCGCAACCGGCTATGTCGATACCGGCTTAACGAATGGAACAAAATACTACTATGTTGTCACTGCAATGAATTCCACTGGGGGAGAAAGTGAAAACTCGTTAGAAGTCAATGCAACGCCGACCCCGCCAGCGGCACCGGCAACACCGGCCAATTTTACAGCCACTGCAGGCGATGCGGAAGTTACTTTAAGTTGGACGGCATCGACCGGAGCAACCAGCTATAATGTGAAACGGGCAACGACTTCCGGCGGACCGTATACAACCGTTAAGACAGGTCTAACCGCAACCAGTTATACAGATACCGGCCTGACTAATGGAACAACCTACTATTATGTAGTTTCCGCCGTAAATGCCGGAGGCGAAAGTCCAAATTCGGCCGAGGCAAGCGCTAAACCAGTCCTTTCGCTACCGGCAGTACCCGCCAATCTAGCTATAACGGTTGGAGACAAACAGCTCGGCTTAAGCTGGACGGCATCAAAGGGAGCAGTCAGTTATAATGTAAAACGGGCAACGACTTCCGGCGGGTCATATACAACGGTTAAGACCGGTTTAACCACCACCAATTATACCGATACCGGATTAAACAACGGAACAAAATACTATTACGTAGTTTCTGGGGTAAACGCTATCGGAGAAGGCGCAAATTCAGCCGAAGTCAGTGCGACGCCGAGAGCCATCCTGCTCTCTAATCTGGTGGTTAATGATACAAGCTACGCTACTTATTGGTCCATACAGAGCAATATCCAGGTAGGCTCGATTATATTTGGTGATAGAGCTTCTGGAGGTAAAATCTATAAAATAAAAACACTCCCTTCAGCTTATGTGGGATGTGACTGGATCAGTACCGCCTGTGACTCTAAAAATTATACCGGTACGACATTGGCAACCTTTACTGTCAATACCGCGGCAATAGTTTATGTGGCAGTTGATGACCGCGTGACTACGAAGCCTTCATGGCTGTCGAGCTGGACCGACACGGGCGATAATATCACTGACGATGAATCTCCATCAGTAACTTTCAGTTTATACAGCAAAACCTTTGGTTCGGGAGATCAAGTAACCCTTGGTCCGCAAAGCTATTCCGGCTCATGTACCGGATACTTTGTCCTCGCAAAGCTTAATAATACTTTGCCATCGATCAGTATTAACGATGTTACCGTTACCGAAGGTAACAGTGGGACGACGAACGCTGTCTTCACCGTGAGTCTCTCCAAGGCTTTTGCAGAAGCGGTTACTGTAAATTATGCAACCGTCGACGGTACCGCGACTACAGCGAACAACGATTATGTAGCCGCCGCCGGAACCATCACTTTCAATAGCGGCGAAACCTCGAAAACGATTAGCGTTATCGTTAATGGCGATACGGAAAAAGAAGAAGACGAGCTTTTCTATGTCGACTTAAGCAATGCATCTTCCAATGCGACGGTCACGACCAGTCGCGGTACCGGGACGATTCTCGATGATGACCGGGTGCCGGCTGCTACGCCGACATTCAGCCTGGCCGGTGGCAATTACAACACGCCTCAGACCGTAACTATCAGCTGCGCCACCGATGGAGCCAAGATCTATTACACCAGCGACGGGACCGAGCCTTCGGAAACAGCTGCCTTATATCACGGCGATCCGATTGTTGTTGGAAGTACGATGACGCTAAAAGCGAAAGCCTTCCTGAACGGTTGGAGGCCCAGTGCTACGGCAAGCGTATCATATACGATTCTGGGTACGATTGTCACAAACCAGCCCGGCAATAATCAATCCGAAAATTCGCCGGCAGTGCTCAAGACGGCGCAGGGCTACCGAAACGATCAGTCGGTAAAATATAATGGAGCTACTTTGCTTTTGAGCAAAGGAAACAGCGGCCGGATCTCCGACCTCTGGTTGTACTATCCGAATATCAGCGGTTCCGGAACCGGACAGATTCCGGCAAACGCGAAGATCGTCCAGGCTAAACTGGTTCTTACCGTAAAAAACATCACGGGAAACCTTTATGCGTCGCATGGATTTAAAATCTACACCATCACCGACCCCGACGGTTACGGCGCGCCTTGCTTTGGTGCGGACGGAGTCCGGAATGGACTGGATTTCTATTACCGCGACCACCGGGCGGGAAAAAATCTGCCTTGGAAAAACAATGCAGCCGATATTACCGGCTTGTTGAATGAAAACTCCGCTGCGGATTCCTTCGGGTTTGTTCCGGCTTTATTCCAAGCGCAGGGAGAAAGCCAAATTCAACTGGATGTTACTTCGTCGGTCCAGGCTTGGTTAGGCGGTCAATCGAATCAAGGTTGGTTCCTGACCATCGATAATTCCGAAGGCTGGCAATCCGGCGACAGTATCGAGTTTTACGGATTGGCTGAGACGGATGCCGCTAAACGGCCAATGTTGCAAATAAATTACCTTACCCAAGGCAGTGTGGCTTCCCAAGATCCGGTCACAAATTTGACAGCGGTTTCCGGCGACAAACAGGTCGCGCTCTCTTGGACTCCGCCGGCGGTTTCCAATGGGGTGAAAATCGTCCGGAAAGCGGGATCAGTCCCCTTCGATTCCTTAGACGGAACCTTGGTTTACGACGGACCCGCAAGCAATGTGACAGATCAAGGCTTGACCAATGGCACCACCTATTATTACTCGGTTTTCGCTTACGATAGCTTGCGAAACTATAGTAATAAAGTTTGGACCAACGCGGTTCCAACCGTAGGTGGCGGGCAACCGGCCACGCCGAGCAATTTGACAGTCGTTATCTCCGGACAGAACCTGCAATTTACCTGGGCCAACAATACGGTGAACGCAAACTGGTATGTCCTTGAACAGCGGGAAAACGGTGGTGACTGGGTCGTTGTCGCCGCTCCCGAGGGTAGCTTGACCGCATACGCAACCGTTCTGGATGCTCCGGGTCTTGAATTAAAACCAAACACCGCATATCAATACCGGATTAAAGCGGTTAACGCCTATGGTTCTTCTGATTATGCCACGAGTGCTACGGTAACTACCCCGGATTTCCCAATGGCTCCGGTTGACCTCGCCTGGAAGATCGTCTCTTCGGGACGGGTCACCTTGACCTGGACGGATCGGGCTACGAATGAGACCGGTTACCGGATCGAGGTACTGAATGCCGCTAATTATGAAGTGCTCTGGCGGGTGAATCTTGCTTCCAACGCCGATGCCTATTCGGTGACCGGACTGACGCCCAGCGTCTCTTACATCATTAAGGTCGTTGTTCTTAACGGAACCGGCGAAGCGGCAGTCTGGACGGAACCGATTACGACCACTATCGATCCGAAAACCGGATTTTAAGGGAAGTTTCGGCTAAAGACTGAAAACGTTAGAGGAGTCGAGGGAGGGATGACCTTTCCGTTTCCCGCTCTTCGCCAAAAGAGCGGGAAATGGAACAGGGTAAAATAGACCTCCTGTTGCAATAGATTTTGGGAACGGATTTTTCATCTTTGAAGCATGGCTGGGCAAAGGATATCGTGGGATTTATTGCAACGGATGAGTCAAGGGGAATCGGTCGCGATAATTTTTGTCCCAAAATTTTAGTGCGACATATAAGCTTAGAAATAATAAGAAGGTGTAGAAATGTACAAAAAACAGGCGATGAAAGTTTTTCTCCCGATCTGTATACTGGTAATTGGCGTATTGAGTCTGGCTGGTTGTGGTGGCGGCGGCGGTTCAAAACCGGCTACTGTTTACCAAGCGATGGGCACCGGAGTAATTATGCAGAGCAAATCCTATGAAACTGCCGGTTTGATCAAGAGCGCCTCGTTCATGCCGATCAATGCTTCCCTGAAACAGCTGGATCTGACCGCCCGCGGTTTCCGGGCTCAAACGGTCGGGACGATTCGGGCAACGGCAGCCGTAACAGCGGATTTTTTGAGCAAGAACGTAACGTATATCTTTTTGACTTGGGATAAGGTGCCAAACGCAACGCACTACCAAATATCATATAACGGAAATAAAGTTTGGGACTCCAGTAGCGTCAGTTCAAGCGACCCCGCTTTTAGTTTGGCCGACCCCCAAGCGTATCTGGATTTAGATGGCGAACTATCGATGATTACCGCAGCCGGGACCTATTCGTTCCAGATCAATGCTTTAAACGGGGATGCAGTTGTTTATCAATTTTCAACGGTTTCAGCGTCTTTGGGAATGACGCTTGGGAATTTCCCAACCGATATTACGTATGCTTCCGGAACCCAACAACTCGCTTGGACCGGGGTAACGGGCGCCAATGGCTATCGGGTCAGAATTTACAGTGACTCAACCTATACTACCAGACTTTATGATAGCGGAGCGACCCTGATTAGTGGGACCAGCTATAGTCTGGCGGGAAAAGGTTTGACAACCGGTACTTACTATGGGGTCATCGTTGACGCCATCGCGTTGGACGGCAGCGGTCGGGCGTTGGAGATAACCCGGGGGATCGGTGGTCTTACATACTGAGGCTAGTTTGGTCACGCGTACAAAACGATAGTTGTTAAATATTTTGTGGAATATCAAAGGGGCCGACACATCAGTCGGCCCCTCTTTGCTGTTGAAAGTGGCTACTTTAGATTATTAATTTGGTCTTTCCTATTTGGTTCCGTTTTTTGGATGTGTAGCGATCACTCCGGAGCCGCCAGATTCATTTCGGTACACATCAACAGAAAGGCGCCGGTGCCGTGAAGATCGTTTTCACTGCGCGGACGGGCAATATAATGCGGATAGTCGCCAATGCCGGTACCGATGCAGATGTCGCCGATGATAATGCCGCCGTTCTCATCCGCGCCGAGCCGGTCAATGACCCCGTGGTATCCCTTCCAGGCCGATTCGAGATAGGACGGTTCGAGCAACCCCTTCCGGACCGCTTTGGCTACGGCGTAGACAAACAGACAGGAGCAGGATGTTTCCAGCCAGTTGTCGGGGCGATCGCCTTTATCCAATATCTGGTACCATAAACCGCTGGCCGGGTCTTGGAATTTCAAGATGGCGATGATCACGTCTTTGAGAATGGTAATCAACTGTTCGCGGTTTTCATGATCAGCGGGCAGGTAATCCAACATATCCAACAGCGCGACCGGGTACCAGCCCATCGCCCGGCCCCAAAACTCCGGAGCGCAACCAGTTTCGGGGTCGGCCCAAACCGCTTCCTTACTTTGGTCCCAGCCGTGATAAAACAGCCCGGTCTTTGGATCCTTGGTATGCTTTTCAATGAGCAACGCTTGACGGACCAGCAGTTCAAAATAACTGGGATCATCAAATGTGGCTCCGTATTGGATTCCAATCGGTCCGCCCATATAAAGCGAGTCCAACCACATCTGATTGGGGTAGCGGGTTTTGTGCCAGAAGCCGCCCTCGGCGTTCAACTTCCAGGCCGGTAACCACGAAAGCAGGGTGGTTAAGGCTTTGCGATACCGTTCGTCGCGGGTCTGTTCGTACAGGTTAAAAAGCAACACGCCCGGTTGAATATCGTCCAACTCGTCGGAATTATAGTTGACAATACTGCCGTCGGGCCGGATCAGACTGTCGACCCAGCGTTTGATATAGGTGAGGTACTTCTCGTCTTGCGTTGCCCGCCAGCAACGTTCCATCCCCAATAAAAAAACACCCTGGTGATAGTGGAAGCGGCCCACTGGCGGCAAGTCTTCGGGCGCAAATTTCTTCATCAGCGTGGCGCAGGCTTTTTCAGCCCATTGAAGGGGAGTCGGTTCAGCAGCGGTCTTGTTTGCTGTTGATTCAGGAAAACTCATCGTCACGTTCCTCTCTTCCGAATGATCATTCCATCAGCGTTGCAATGGTTTAGTGGATGTTATGAAATAAGTTAGCACAATTATAACATAAAAAGTGCATTTTATCGCCAAGAAAGCGATTATTTAACGTATTTTAACTCTGCCGATCATCTGTATTGATTAAAGAAATTGGTTGGTTAGTACAAAATGTTTTGAATTCGTCGCAAAGCAGCAAATAAGAAATCAGTTGCCTATTGACAACTGATTTTTATGTTGTTGACATACTACGCTAAGTTCACTTTCGCTCAAAACACCATCGCGACCCCAAACAGATGATAGCGGTCATTGCCGACGCTGGTCTCTTGATAATTGTAGCGGTACGACAAACCCCACCGTTGGTTAAAGAACAGGTTGACCATAGCGGTGTCTTTGTTGTAGTAGCCGTCATGATTGTAGGTGACGGTATGTTTGGCGTCTAACTGTAGGAAATGGTGGTAGGTCGCTTTGAAGTTCAGTCCGGCGATCCAGGAGTATTGGTCGTCGTCGATTTTGAAAGCGGCGAATCCCGGACCGGGATAATCGGCTAAACCGTCGCCGGTCTGATGATCCAGTTGCCCTCCGACCCAAGGAAAAACGGTGCCTTGGAACGAGCCGGCGTCATAATTGAAATACCGTCCGGCCCGCAGATAGAGACTGGCGACATCCAGATCCAGGTCAAACCCGGGTAAGGGCATTGGAGAGCCGATTAGCGGCAAATTTTTGCCCGAGAGATCCAGCTGTAAGTAGTTCACCCCGACTCCGACGGCGTTTTTGCCCTTGGCGTCCGCGGCGAAGTAGTAATCATAAATGAAATTGGCTCCTGTCAAATCACTATCGTTGATATCGGAAGTCCGGTAGAGAAAAAGGTTCCACTGGTATTTTTCGGTATCGATTGATTGCAGATAAAGACCCTTGGTGGCCTGGGTATCTTTTAGCTTCAGGCCGTACTCATCGTTTTGGTAGGTATTCTCCTCCATACCCCAATAAGGGGTGACGATGGTGATCTGCTCCGCCATGGCGGGAGTAGCCCAAAGAATAGTTAACAATCCGACCGCTAACAGTAGTTTTTTCAAGAGATCCATCGTTTCCTCCGCTCATTGATCTTTTTTCGTTGGGGATTCTCCGGGTACCAGCCCTTTTTAACCCGCTCGCGCTGATGGAAAAGCTCGATGATACTCCAAAGCAATGTAAAGCCGGTGATGCCGAGTAACGCCCGGACCATGGTATTTTCAGCCATCACCGCCGCAATTAGGACTACGCCGCCTAAAACCAGAAAACAGGGCCACAAGGCGGTGCCAAAGAAGTACTCGCCCCAGATGACAATCGGGTGAAAGATCCCCACAATTACAAACATTGCCGCGCCGATGATGATGCCGTCCCAGTACATCGCGACAGCCTCCATTCAAGTTAAGATACCATTGTAATATACCAAAAAATTGGTTAATTATTCCTCGTCTTATCAACGGGAAAGCTGGTCTAATTATTTTGCAACTTAAATTGACAAAAAAAGAAGGCTTCTCGCTTGAGAAGCCTTCGCTCTTACTTATTCGGAATCCTGCACGAAACGGATTCGTATCAACAAAAATGTTACTTGGTGCGGTTAAGTGAATTCCGAAATTATCCTAGCAACAACGTCGTTCCCGGCCGCCCAATAAACAGCAGAAGATAACGATAATGACGATAATCCAGATCCACCACCAGCAACCGCCTCCGTCAAAACCTCCCATAGCTTTCACCTCCTTAGCAAACCTTCGGAGCATCCAACCCACGGAAGTTAATATTATGATATGTTGCAGCGATTTTAAGGGAAATAGGGTTTAAGTATTTTCTGACGGACCGCTTTAGGTCATTTGTTTATGGCAAGGTTATCTTGCGTAGGTGGGCAGCCTTTAAGCACTTCTTGGACCAATGCTACATAATATATGACGTAACCAATTAAGCGGGATCAAATTTAATTTAGCAAATATTTAAATGGAGTCGGGTGGTGGGCGATAGCGATGGGTGAATATCAAACCGTTTTAAAGGTGATTGCCGATGAAACAAGATTTGAGATCATCGCCTTGCTTTTGGAGAAGGCATATTGCGTAAAAGCCATTGCCCGGCATATCAACCTTTCGGAGGCGGCGATTTCGCAGCATTTGCAGATTTTACGCCGGGCGGGTTTAGTGAAAGGGGAAAAACGGGGTTATTGGACGTATTACTCGGTAGAGCGGGATTATTTGTTGCAGATGGTCGATGAATTTCGTTTGAAAATTGGATCTCTTCAGGGGAAGTCCTTCGCAGAATGTGAATAGAAAGCAGGAGAGAAGAAAAAATGAGGTGTGAGCTATGTTGGATGTAACTGCAAATACCTTTACGAGCGAGATTATCAATACCTCAGGCGTGACGCTGGTTGATTTCTGGGCGCCTTGGTGCGGACCATGCCGGATGGTGGGTCCGATCCTTGAGCAAATTGCCAAAGAACAAGCCGACCGCTTGCGCGTGGCAAAAGTCAATATTGATGAAAACCCGGAACTGGCATCGAATTATGGGGTAATGTCAATCCCGACGATGTTAATCTTTAAAGACGGTAAAGTGGTTGACGAATTTGTCGGGGCGATGCCGAAACGGACAATTGAAAGTAAGCTCAAACGTTGGTTGGGGTGAATTGAAGTCTTAGTGAGGAGATAAAACGGTCGCTACAGGTGGCGACCGTTTTTATGTGACTTGTTCATCACAATGAAGTGTCAAGCGGAATTGACATATTGTTTCTGCAACATTTCGGCCAAGAGTTTTTCTTTATTGGCCAGGTCGGCTTCGACGGCGCGACCGGCGTTATCCGGCGCCGTTTCCGAAGTGGTGGTCGGCGTTTGGTCTAAAACCTCCAAATCGGCATTGTCCAAAGGGGTGCTGCCGCCATTAGTTTGGTTTGCGCTCTGTTGCATCATTCGGTAATTGGATTGAAACTGCCGGTATTGTTCAAAGGTTTGTTCAAGTTTCGCTTCCATGTCGGGGATCATCGCAATATTGAGGGGATAATTGTAGAGCAGGTATTTCCAGAAAGGAATGTTGGTCAGTTCGCTTTCTTGATAATTCTGATAGATCTGATTCTTATGTTCTTCGGCAATGAGCGAAAGATACATCTCGCCAAGCTTCTGCGCCAAATCTTCATGGAGAAAAAGCCCCGGCTCCTCAAGTTCTTTGTTTTCCAGACGGACCACCCGAATTCCCAAACCTTTTAACAAGCTATAAACTTGTCCTTGCTTCTTTTCGAGGGCGTTTACTTGGTTTAACAGAGCGCAAACAATCACAAAAATCCCTGCGCAGAACATTCCAATCAAATAAAGCACTGTGAATACTCCTTTATTCATAGTCAGCTTTGCGGCGGAATGAATTTATTGTATTACTTATATATCGGCAGCTTTTTATTAGTTTATAGTAGTTTTCCTGAAAGAATTTGAAAAGTTTTAAATTTACTCTTATTGCGTGGTGCCATAAAATTTAATTTTGTTACACAGAAACTCGTCACCGCTTTGTTTTCTCGCGAGAATGCCGTGGTCGACGGCAATTTATCGAGCGACATACTAGTTGATTTAGTTGCCGCGGAGAAATAAAATCAAAGTTTACAATGATGCCCCATTGACTTTTTGAGATTTTGGTGTTACTTTTTTAAAAGAGGTAACACAATGAGAGGATGAATCGCAGATGCATATGGCTGATGCTCTTGTTTCCCCCGCGGTTGGTGGAACGATGTGGGCGGTCACGGCAGGGTTGGCCGCTTATTCGGCAAAAAAAGTCCAAGCGGAAATGGATGAAAAAAAAGTTCCATTAATGGGGGTATTGGGTGCGTTTATCTTTGCGGCGCAAATGATCAATTTCTCGATTCCCGGGACCGGTTCCAGCGGACATCTTGGCGGTGGTCTGATCCTGGCAATTTTACTGGGACCGTATGCCGGATTTTTAACGATGGCCTCGATCTTAATCGTGCAAGCGTTGTTTTTTGCCGACGGAGGACTGCTATCGTTGGGCTGTAATATATTTAACATGGGCTTTTATACCTGTTTTGTTACATATCCATTAATCTACCGTCGCCTGAACGAATCAAAATCGTCTTCAAAACGGATTGTTTGGGGAGCGATGCTTGCGGCAGTGATCGGTTTGCAATTGGGTGCTTTCAGTGTGGTCCTGGAAACCGTTTTTTCCGGTGTTTCCGAGTTGCCGTTTAAGACGTTTGTCCTGTTGATGCAACCGATTCATTTGGGTATCGGGATTGTCGAAGGGTTAATCACGGCGGCCGTCATCTCGTTTGTCTGGAAAGCGCGACCCGAGATCCTTGAAAACGCCGCCGCCGCTAAACCCCTTGGCAAAATTGCAATGAAAAAAGTGTTGACCGGATTAATCATTGTAACGGTTTTAACGGGAGGGGTTTTATCGTGGTTTGCCTCAACCCACCCGGACGGACTGGAGTGGTCGATGTTTCAAACTTCCGGCAAGGAAGAGATTGCATCGCAAGAGACGTTACATCGATCATTGGCAAAGATTCAAGAGCACACCGCCGTATTGCCCGATTACGGTTTTAAATCAAAACCGGAAGACTCGGCTGACGCACCCCAAGCGGCTGCTTGGCCGGCCGTTGATAGCGGGACCTCATTGTCGGGTTTGGTCGGCGCGGCGATCACCCTGATTTTAGCCGGGGTAATTGGATTGGGCTTGCGAGTTCTGAAAACACGGAACCGCTAAACAAGTTTTTCCATTCCGAATACAGGACTGAAACTGTCTGGAAATTTGAACGACTTAGATTGTTAAAATAAGGGGCGAAGGTTTATCCTTCGCTTGCTTTTTTTAAACGAATATTAGAAAATAAGAATATTATCGCTGTGAAAGTTGCAGGAGTGCGTGATGAACAACATTCAATCAGCGGGAACCAGCCTTCGTTTACTGGATGATCTCGCAACGCAAGACACCGCTTTGCATCGGTTGCATCCACTAGTGAAAATTCTGGTGACGCTGGTCTTTCTCGTGGTGGTTGTATCGTTTCCCAAATATGAGCTGCTCGGTCTGGTGCCGTTGATCGGTTACCCGATGATTCTTTTGATCGTAGGCGACCTGCCGGCGGGTTATTTTCTAAAAAAAGTATTGCTTGCCGCGCCGTTTGTTTTTTTTGTCGCAATTTTCAACCCGATTTTCGACTCCGAACCGTGGCGGTTATTCGGGTTGGTCACCATCAGCCGCGGTTGGATTTCTTTTTTGGTGGTCCTTGGTAAGTTTGGCTTAACGGTAATGGCGGCGTTGTTATTGATCGCCACCACCGGTTTGAATGATATCGGAGCGGTGCTGTTGCGGTTGAAAATCCCTAAAGTGTTGGTGACCCAAATACTTTTTATGTATCGTTATATTGATGTTTTACTGGATGAGATCGCCCGGGTGTCGCAAGCCTATGCCATCCGCTCCGTGAATCACCGCGGTGTCGATTGGCCGGTTTGGGGATCGTTGGTGGGTCAATTGTTGATGCGAACGTTGGAGCGGGCGGAGCGAATCCACCAAGCAATGCTTTGCCGGGGTTTTGACGGTAAATTTAAGTTGCTACGGACCTACCGTTGGGGTTATCGTGAGGGACTTTATCTATCGGGTTGGAGCGTTTTTTTGGTTGTGGCGCGATACATCAATATTCCGGGGTTACTCGGTTCGATTTTGACGGGGGTAGGACGATGAGCCATCACTTAGTAGAGGTTAATGATTTGGTTTACGAATATCCCGATGGACATCAGGCGCTTCGGGGTTTATCCTTCCGGATTACCCACGGCGAATCGGTTGGGATTGTCGGCGCGAATGGCGCGGGTAAATCAACATTATTACTCCATTTTCCGGGTATTTTGACGCCCCGGGCGGGAACGGTCCGGGTGGGCGATTTTCCGGTAACCCGGCAAACGTTGGCCCAGATTCGGCGGAGCGTGGGGATGATCTTTCAAAATCCCGATGACCAGTTATTTATGCCCACGGTCTTTGACGACGTGGCTTTTGGGCCGATTAACCTGGGACTGCCTGGCGCTGAGGTGGAGGCGCGCGTAGCGCGGTCGTTGGAGACAGTTGGAGCGGCGCATCTTAAAGAACGGCCGCCATATAAGCTTTCCGGAGGTGAAAAACGCGCGGTTGCCATTGCGGCGGTGTTGGCAATGGCCCCGGACATTCTGATCATGGATGAGCCGAGCGCGGCCTTGGACCCAATGGCTAGGCGCCGTTTGATCAACTTGTTGGCCGGCTTTACGCACACCAAAATTATTGCCAGTCATGATTTGGACTTAGTATTGGACTTATGTGAACGGACGATCGTTTTGAGTCAGGGAACGATCATTGCCGACGGTCCGACTCACCAGATCTTCAACGATGATCGGATTATGGCGCAAGGCCATCTTGAAAAACCCTTGCGGATGCAGGGGTGCCCGATCTGCAACCGGTAATATTCATAAATTTTCGCCGGTAGTCGTTGTCACCAGTTTGCAGTGTTTAACCCCTTTGGTGCTGCTTAAGCGTCCAGCGATCATTTGAATCACCGACTTATCGCCTTTGACCACCAATACCTCCAGGCAGTTATGGGCGTCGAGGTGGACATGTAAAACGGACGTGATCTGCTGATGAAACTGGTGCTGAATATCGTTCAGTTTATCGGACATCTCCCGTAAGTGGTGATTATAGACCATGGTAATCGTCCCCACCGCGTTTCCGGCTTCATCACGCCATTCCTCCTCCACCAGGTAATCCCGGATCAGATCGCGAATCGCTTCCGAACGGTTGGTATAACCTTTCGCCTCAATAAGCCTGTCAAATTCAGTTAACAACTGACTGTCGATGGATACCCCGAAACGTTGTAACTCCGAACCCATAAGTTCCTCCACAAGAAATATGCAATTCACTGAGACATGTCCGCACGAAATATTTGGAACTGGTTGAAATAATTTCAACTTATACACCAAACTTTAAATCACGAACCCGCCGTTGGGACTGATCACTTGGCCGGTAATGAAATTGGCGGCGTCGGATGCCAAAAACAAAACGCATTGCGCAATATCCCGAGGCGTACCCAACCGTTGCAAGGGGGTTTGCTCCGTGAGTTCGGCAATTTCAGCGCTGTTGTATGGAGCCAGCATATCGGTAGCGATGACCCCCGGCGCAATGCAATTGACTTGAATGTTTGAAGGTCCCAACTCTTTGGCCAAGGCTTTGGTTAGACCGATCAGACCGGCTTTGGCCGCCGAATAATGAACTTCGCACGCTGCGCCGGTAATACCCCAGATTGAGCTGATGTTGATGATTTTGCCCCGTTTTTGCGGGACCATGAAGCGGAGCGCGTTTTGCGAACAAAGGAAGGCGCTTTTTAAGTTCACGTCGATCAGCTCATCCCATTCCGTCTCGCTAATGTCGCAGCAGAGATTGGACTTGGCGATCCCGGCATTGTTGACCAACAGATCCAACCCGCCGAACTGGGCGACACAATAGTCGAACATCGCCTGAACTTCCGCCCGGTTCGCCACATTGGCCCGATAAAGAAGCGCTTCGCCTTGGGTTTCCCGGATGGAGCGCAGCAACGTTTCGGCTGCGGCTTGGGATGAACGGTAATTAATCAACACTTGATAACCTGAAGATGCGAGTAACTCGGCAATGGCTTTGCCGATTCCCCGCGACGCCCCGGTAATTAAGGCAGTTGGCATTGAGAATCCTTCCTTTGGACCAATTGATGACTGGTTGCCGCGACAGTTCCGATTTTAAGAAGACAACGATTAAATTATAGATAAATCGCTAGATACTGTCAATCATCGCAAGATATTCCCTGAAAACGGCTGCTTCCAAAAAGATTGGGTTGACCCGTATCGATTGAAGGGTGGTCGATTAGGCTGAATTAGCCGTTTTCGCGTATGAAAAAAGCCGCAATGACAGGAGGTCACTGGAAAATTTTCAGTGGCCTCCAATTAGTGAAAAACAAAACTGAACTAATTTAAGAAAAAATACGAGTGGACTGAAAGTAGTTTTAGCCGCTCTTTAGCAAAACTTCCTTCAGATAATAAA
The DNA here is from genome assembly GCA_023410535.1 of Bacillota bacterium. Lineage (GTDB taxonomy): Bacteria > Bacillota > UBA4882 > UBA8346 > UBA8346 > JAEYPR01. The sequence goes on from JAEYPR010000031.1 coordinate 261,047, forward strand.
CCCGCACTAAAATCAAACTAATTTCATAATAAATTTCCATAACTGCAGGAAAAACAATCATAACGTGGTATTTAGATCCAGATATTAAGTAATATTTACATATTTGGAGGTTGCGTGGATGAGTAAACGGATTTGGTGGATCGCATTAGTTTGTTTTGTCATGATCTCCCTCATTGGCGTTCAAATGAGTTGGGCCGAGACGCCGCAGAGTTTCCGGGGGCAGAAAAGTAAAGCGACCAAGGTATCTTTTAGAGATATGGAAATCGAAGTCCCGGCGGGGTCGGATGAAGTCGAAATGACAGTTCAAAACAGTGATGTCGATTTAACAAAGATTAGAAAACCGCGTAACTTTGTGATGGTCGGGAAACCGTATCGATTTGGACCGCACGGGAAGAAGTTTATGAAGAATTCAGAACTAAATATCAAACTACAGCTGGATTCTAAAATTAAAATAAGTGCTCATTGGAAAAAGTATATCCGTTATTACATTGATCGTGATAATAAAAGCAGAATAGATGTACCAAACGCTAGAAAGTCAGAGAAACGAATCACTAAAATTAATAAGCGAATTACAGCAGAGTTTAAATCTGCGAATAATAGAATTAGAAATCTTGAAACAGAACGAGAAATTAAACGAAGAACAATTGATCAACTTAAAGAAGATAAGCGACAACTAAACCTGCCTTATGTTAGTAAATGATTCAGTAAAAGGGTTTTACAAAATAAAGTGGAAATACGAAAACACATTTTACATTATATACCTGGGAGGTCAATGAATGTTAAGAAAGATTATTGCATTGATTACAACAACCATTATATTAATCTCACTATTTCTTGGATTAACACAAGCTACTTTTGCACAAGATACTTCGTACAAATTTCAACGGCAATTAAACAAGAGTACAAAATTTAGTTTCAAAAACATGGAAATTGACATGCCGGCTGGACCTTTTGAAGGGGATATGACAATTGAGGAAGTTGATTCGGATCTAACTGGGATCAAAACACCCAAGAGTTTTGCAACACTCGGTAAAACATTTCGATTTGGGCCCCATGGGATGAAATTTAAGAAAGGCACTGGTCCCCATATTAGAATTAAAATCGAAAATAAAAACGGGAAGCTTCCATTGTGGATGGGACGTGTTCGACTCTTTTATATTGATAGGGATGCTGGTTCGTTAGTTGTTGTACCCCAAACATCAATAGATTCAAAAAAAGGAGTATTGCAAGGCAGGTTGGACCATTTTAGCGATTATATACTGGGGGTAGTTAGCGGTTGGGATGGTTCTAATTTGAACCCGTTTACTGACTTTATTAATAATGGAGAAGAACACATTAAAATTGGGTCGGATAGTACAGAATTAACCAATTTGTCGATTGTTTCTAGAGTGGCTTCGTTGAAATCTCGAGGTTTTGATATCAATTTAGATCGAATGTATATTGCAAGGCGGGATTCAGAAGAATGGATGATTCCTAGCGATTATTATAGTATAACTGGAGTTAATGTTTTTGATCCCTTGGCCATCAGTAGAAATTGGGTATGGGACCTCCCTCATTGGGATGGTGGGTCTTATTCGATCCCGGGTTATTATGATCAGTACGGTAACATAGGTCAATACGTTGTTGAACCGGAAAAATTGTATCTCCCGGGAGGACAGGTTTATTCTCCTAAAAATTTAATTGGCCAATGTCAAATCAATGGAGTTTCTTCTGACATTTACGATGAAGGTGGAATGGTTTTTACAATGGGTTCCAGTGGAACCTATTTAAGTGATGGTACAAGAGTCGGAAATGGATTTATGGATCGAAGTGGGAATGGGGTAACTTATTCCTATGCGACTTATAAGATCGGAACATACTTAATTCCTTATTGGGAATATACCTCAGATGAAATGAATTTAAGATATTATACTCAGGATATATCGATGTCGCGAATCACTTCTTTACAAGATTCAACGGGAATAATTATCTATTTTCGGTATAATACTAATTCGCCTATAACCAGTACGGATTTTGATGGAATTGTTTCGAATATGCCGGTATTAACAAAAGTCGAGATGGAATTGGCTAATGGGAGTTTTAAAACATTAATGACTCATTCAATTGCGGCTGATGGTACCGAATCTTTTACCGATGCCGAGGGGAGGACGACTTCCTATCAGTTGTCAGGGAGAGCATCAACGATAAATTATTGTAACGGGGTGAAATCAGAATATACCAAAGATGGTATGTATACTCTCACTCATAAAATGTATAAACGGGGGGAATCTACTCCGTTTCGAACGGTTACCTATCCTTCGGGATTTAATGGGGATGGGGTAAAATATGATGATGGGATAATCAAAAAGAAGTATTATTTTTTAAAACATCATGGAGAACCTATTTCGGTGGCATATAGAGTTGAAACCTATGACTCTAAGACGAATAAGTTATTAAAGGTTGAAACCACCGATCATTATCTTACGAAACAATATTTGCTTCCTGAATATAATGGTGATTGGATCATAGATGATTTGGTAGCTCGCCCTAAGAAAGTAACAACTCAAATAGTGAATTCAAATGGGACGCTTGGAGTTGCTGTATCGTATCAATATGAATATGATAATTGGGGGAATATTACCAAAATAGTTGATCCTAATGGAACCGAAACGGTAATGGCATATGCGAATACAGACAGCAAAAAAAACATATCCATATCAAGTTATGACTGTGTCGGAACACGTGAGGTTTATGATAGTAATGGTAATACAGTATTCCAAGGATATTGGAAGACCATCTTAATTGCAGATGGGGAAAGCTGTTATTTCGAACAAGTCTGGCAATACGACCTTGATGAGAATGGTAACCTTATACCTGTTACTGAAACATATACCTATACATATGAAGTTCCAACCGGATATCAAAACACTTTATATAGCGATTATCCTGTCACTGCTTGTTTTGATAAACTTCTAACGAAGGCTACTATTGTCCATGATCCAATCCATAATACCGATAATCTCCAACAAACTCATTACAAATATGACAACAAAGGGAATCTACTCCGAATGAGTGAATACCATAATGGAGACTATCTCCATACGGACTACACTTATGACCAATACGGCAACGTCCTAACCAAAACCGACCCCAAAGGCAACAAGCTGGCGTTCGAATATCAAGCCACCAACGGCTACAACAGCGCCTATCTAACCCGGGTATATAACCCCAATCTTTCAGGCAACCAAACCATCGCCACCTTTGAATACGATCTTGTATTAGGCCGTAAGAAAACCGCCACCGACCCCAAAGGCAATATCTATCGCTACGAATACGACGCCGTCGGCCGTTTGACCAAAGAGTATTTGGACAACAATTCCCCGACTGTCGGCATTAGCCGCGTCATTCGTTATTATGATAACGACAGCCATATCGAACTGGACTTCGGCGGCGGGGTGGAGAACCGCTGGGAGTACGGGCGGATTGACTATGACCCGATCGTCGGGAAACCAAAATCGATTCAGCGGAAAAACGGCAACAACTGGGTTACCGCCAAAACCATCGACTACGATAGCAGCGGTCGGCTGATCGCCGAAACCGACGGCGAAAACCATACCACCACCCATGCGTATGACGCGTTAAACCGGGAAATCAAAACCACCCGGCCCGATATGACGTATACTACCTTCGCCTGGGATGACCGGAAAGTAACCGTGACCGATGCCAAAGGCAATACCAAAACTCAAAGCTACAACCTGCTCGACCGGCTGATTCAAGTGGACGAGCATCCGCAAGCGGGTGTTACTTATGGGACGAAATATTTGTATGATTCTTTTTATGATCCGGACAAGAAAGCTTCCCATTTAGTAAAAGTCACTACGATGCAAACTGCAACCAAGACCGCTGATACCACCTATACCTACGACAACCTTGGTCGACTGCTCCAAGTGGATTACCCGCAAGACGGTTCGAATCCAATGAAACCGGAATTGTATACGTATGATCAGGTGGGTAACTTAATCACTAAAACCGTCAACGGCAAAACGAAAACCTTGGCGTATGATTTTTACGCCGGTTACCGGGTCACAAAAGTGACCGAACCGGACAACCGAACGGTAATCTATCAGTATGACAATAATGACAATGTTACCGATCAAATCGTTTCAAACGGTGTTAATTATCACTTCGATTATGATGCCCGGAACCGGGTCACTAACTCAACCGCAACCATCGACGGTCGCAACTTCGTCTTTGGTTACGGCTACGACCTGTTTGGCCGCACCACCAGCATTACTTACCCCAATCGCGCCAATCCGGTGACTTACCAATATGACGATCTGGACCGGTTGCAAAGCATCGACGGTTTCGTCAATTCCTGTAGTTATGACTTGGATAACAAGTTGACCAACATGGCCTTGGCCAACGGGTTGAAGAATAGTTTTACGTATAACAATGTTGATCGGCCCACCAACATTGGCGCAGCGAATACCGGAACTCTGGTCAATCTGAACTACACCTATGACGTGGTCGGCAATATTACCAAACTCAATGGCGATTGTTACGATTATGATGGCATGAACCGACTGATTTGGGCCGGCAATGTCGCCAATCAGAGCGCGGCCACCAGTGCCTTCGCCCGGGGCACGGCCTGGGCTTACGACGGCGCCGGGAATCTGACCGCGAAACAAACCTATGCCAACGGTCAATTGCAGCAGAGCATCACCTTAGGCTACGACTTAGCCAACCGGCTTTGGTCGGCCGGCAGTACCACCTATGCCAATGATGAATTTGGCAACCGGACGCAGAAAGTGCAAGGCAGCGATAGTTTTGGCTATCAATACGACGGTGAAAACCGGCTTTCGCAAGTGACGAAGAACGGCGCGACGATTCTCCAGAATACGTACGACGGTTCGGGCCTGCGGGTCAAAAAGATGAACAACGGTAAAACCACCTACTTTGTTTATCAGGGCGAGAACCCGTTGCTTGAGTATTCCTCCGACGACAACCAGCTGACCTATTACATCTACGCCGGGAAAAAGTCGGTGGCTGAAGAGAAAGACGGTCAAAAGACGTTCTATCACCGCGATCACTTGGGCAGTACCCGGGCGTTGACCGATCAGGACGGGAAGTTGAAGGGATTGTGCAAGTATGACGCTTGGGGGAAACTGGAGTCGACCAATGAGTATGATGAGGGGGTTGTGAATGGGGATATGGAGCTTAAGAATATCTTAGGCGATGTTCAAGGCTGGATACCCAAAAATGATCAACCAATTAATGGAGATTGTTTTTATAACGAAAACGCAGGGATAAATCATAGCGGAGCATTAAGCTTAGATAATAACTACGGCGGTGCAGGCTGGTCTTTGCCCAACTTGTATGTTTCTCCAGATACAGATTATCAGTTGACGGGGTATTATACCCAATGTTGGGGTGGGAATGTTTTTGCAAAACTAATTTACCATGCCGCGGATGGATCGGTTATTGCAATTCACGAAACAGGAGCTCTTGGAGTCTCTGGAACGCAATGGAAACAATTTACTCTAAATTCTCATGCTCCGGCAAATGCAGTTACAATGGAAATATACTTAACCCAAAACGATCCTGACTCCACGATTCTTTTTGATTCAATACGGCTTAAGGTTCCGGGTCTCCAAGGGACCTATGATTATACCGGGAAGAAGGAAGATGATGGGACCGGGTTGAAGTATTTCGGGGCGAGGTTTTATGATGCGGAAGTGGGGAGGTTTTTGACGGTTGACCCAAAAGTAGATAGTTTTAAAATTGAATCGCCTCAAACTTACAATAGATTTTTCTATTGTTTGAATAATCCTTTAAAATTCACAGACCCAGATGGGAAGGATATTTGGGTTGAAGGTCCGAGCCCAGGAGAACCAGCAGGGCATCAAAGTGTCTGTGTGGGTAATCCAAACGGAGATTATACAGCATATAGTTTTGGAATGAATGGTCATGGAATTATGGGCGAAATATATATTGATCCAATACCTGGAGGTAAGATTGAGGCAAATTCGTACTTAGTAACAACGAAACAAGAAGATAGGAATTTCAAACAAGCTCTTGATAAGATGGTAGGAACAGAATATCCATATACTCCACTTTCAACATGTAGAAATTTTTCTCAAGTAATTTTTCAAACAATAAAAGAATCAGGAATTGGAAAACCAGGAACGCCGCCTCAACGAAATACAAGTAAGAATCTATCAACTAAAGTTCCCGGCCTAGTTTCTTCAGTTACAAGTGGAGAACCGGATGGACCGACGTCAAAGAGTACTCAATCTACTCAAAAATCTCAGACAGAATCAAAACCATCAAGTGGACTTAGGAACGACGATGACGATAATAAAAGTGGATGAATTAAATCGGAGGTAAATATGAAAAAGTGTTTAGGGTTAGCTTTTGCAGTATTCATAATTCATTATATTTTTCAGTTTTATGCATGGGGTATTGCCCCAGGTAATACAGTATTTAACCAAACGAATAATTTATTATCAAGATTATGGCCTATCTTTTCCTTCCCGGTATTTTATATAATTCCGAGAGATTGGGCTAACTATAGTTTTCAATTTATGACGGTTATTAATAGTCTAATTTGGGCACTGGGAATTTCAGGGATGGCAACTTTGATAAAAAGGGTTTAACGGAAATTTCTGTCGAATCTCTTTCAATGGCAAAAATCAGGATCAAAACCTACTATGTCTTTCTCTTATTGTACAGTCTACCCATACGGCTGTACTTTTGGAGTTAAATTTTAGTTTTAAGTCACTTTAAACCGAATTCGGGAGGATGAAAATCCTCCCGAATGTTATTCCCCATTTCCCCCAAGCCCTTTATTCTTAGAATAATCTTTATATTTGTGACGAACAAAAGCTTTAAATTCTTCGATCTCTTTTAGCGCTTCCGGGGGGAGATCTTCCGTGGGAGCGTCAGTCATAGGACAGGGAGCGATGGATTCTTTAGCAGCATCTCTTCCCAATAAAAAATCAATGGTCGTGTTAAAAATGTTCGCCAGAATATTTAATGTTTCAGGGTCCGGGTTTCGCAAACCTTTCTCGTAGCGGCTATTGGGTGGCGTTGGTGGGGGAGGGGATCGGGAAGATTGAGGTCTAGACCCGCCGCCGGAATCGTGGGCAGCATAGTCGACTGATCGAAGTTTCAAGTATTCTTGCCGAGTATCTAAGCGAAAGAACGTCTACCCCAATTTAATCCTGTGCTACAGTCGGCCAGGGAGTTTTGCGGCAAACCCCCTAGGCCCGTACCCCGCCGCCAAGGATTAGCACCCTCTGGACACCCCTCCCGCTCCTCCAAGTCGCGGGTCCCTTCCTTTTGGAATTGCCGTCCGTGGCGGCGTTGCTTTGTGATGCTACGACGGCGACGTCAATGATATGTCCCTATATTAATTCCGCGCGCCGGCCTCCGTGCTGGCTTGTAGTGAGAAAACGGGATGGCCAAAATTAAACGAGTGGAAAGGAGAATTCAACGTTATGTCAAATAATACAATGAAACTTCCCGCGAACCGGAAGCTCCCATGAAATCCCTAGGCGGTTCGCGGCCCAATAACCACGCGGCAAAATGACATTTTGCGTCAAAAACCGCTTTCAAAATGACTCAAAATTTGCCGGTTCGCGGAAAGCGACTTTGGAGGTCAAGCGTGGCAAGGGTTTGAAGGGGGTACTGTCGCTCCTTGTACAGGAGCGTGGATTGAAACATCGATATCAAGTTCGTTCACTCCCCCAAGGATGTCGCTCCTTGTACAGGAGCGTGGATTGAAACGTAAACGAAATCCCGCCAGGGAAATCAAAACTGATGTCGCTCCTTGTACAGGAGCGTGGATTGAAACGATTCGCGGAAGTATCTCGCACGAATCTCCAAGGTAGTCGCTCCTTGCACAGGAGCGTGGATTGAAACCCAGTAAGACTGTTTAAGCTCAACCCCGACAAAGTCGCTCCTTGTACAGGAGCGTGGATTGAAACATCTTTTGGTGGCGCTAAGTCCAAAGTAAACATGTCGCTCCTTGTACAGGAGCGTGGATTGAAACACCGTCAAACTCGGAAGTAAGGGAATCCGGAATATCGTCGCTCCTTGTACAGGAGCGTGGATTGAAACCGGGCATTATCGGCAAACGGTCGGGGCGCTGCCGACGTCGCTCCTTGTACAGGAGCGTGGATTGAAACATCATTTGGCCGCGCTGGGAGATGTTATCATCTAAAAATTTCAAAAACGGTTAGGGGATACTTGAAGGAACGTTGTCTGAACCGGGATTAAGTAAGATTTGAAAGATTAAGCTTTGAGGCGTTTGTGGTGGGAATGAAGGAGGTTTTGAAGGGCAGCTCATTTAGGAGATTTGCTGAGCTGCTGATCCTTTTAATCCGTTAAATCCGTGAAAACCCGTTTCAGACAGGGGGTTAGGCGGGGAATGATTGCGGCAAACCGCCCGCCCGATCCCCGCCTGTGGATAACTTATCCCCTTGAGTCACAAAAAGAGCTCATTGAGTGACTCAACAAGCTCATTTTGTGAATAACTGATCTAAGTTACTAACAAAACGATCTCTTTTTGTGAATAACTCAGCTCACTTATTAACAAAACAAGCTCTTTTTGTGAATAACCGATCTAAGTTATTAACAAAATGAGCTCATTCTGTGAATAACTCTTCTATTTTTGTGAATAACTCATCTATTTCTGTGAGTAAACGATCTATTCCTGTGGATATCCTGTTGATATCCTGTGTATAGCAAAGCAATGTGAGGGAAGGGTAATGAAACGGGCCTTGCTTTTCCGCAATTACATTGTTTTCATGGTACCGGCGGCCTTCGAAAGAATCTCCGGATTAATCATCCCAAAGATCATCGCTACATGGGCAACGATCAGGAAAACGGTTAGCCAGATGAAATGGGACTTCATCTTTTCCAACTCGGTTTTGCCTTTGCCAATCAATCCCAAATCCAATAACGCCATCGCACCCAACGGAACCACGCCTAAGAGATATGACCAAACGGCGATGAAATCAACCCCGGTGCGCCATTTGATCCCCGGAATGGCTGTAAAGAGCAGCGGCAGAAAGACGGCGAGTAAGAAATAAGCGCCTGCGGCGACGGAAAGGATTTTACTGGTTTTGCGTAGAGCGCCTTCGGTCTGGCGGTTAAAAACGATAAAAAATTCCAGGGCAACTAAGGTTTCAGCTAAAACAACCGGGATAACCATGAAACGGATCAGGTTCCAAGGCTGATTGGTGGCTAACAGCTCCATATAATGGGTCATATTCATTGGAACGCCTCCTTATGAAAGATGGATGATCATAATTTGCTAAGGGGGATGTTATCTTATTTTTGTGAAGATATTATGAAGAAGAGGATGAAACGACCATAATTACTTAACTATTAAATTAGGGATTATCGGTTGCGATTAAGATAGTGCTATGTTTCGTGTGATCGATATCGTTTGTTACGATTGACTCTATAAGATGGATGTGCTAAAATTACCATTAATATTTATAATTCCTATCAAATTTATTTGATATTAATGGTGAGTTCAATGGATAAATTAGAAGTACTACGTCAAATATTAAAACAATTACCTGGAGCGGTGGTTGCCTACTCCGGCGGAGTCGACAGCACCTTTCTGGCCTATGTGGCCCATCAAACGTTAGGCGACAAAATGCTGGCAGTTACCGCGGTTTCCCCGACCTATCCCGAAGACCAGTTGACCGAGGCGCAAGCGGTTGTCGACAAGTATGGATTTCGTCATACCGTGATCCAGACCAATGAATTCGATGATCCGCAATTTACCAAGAATCCCTCCAACCGCTGTTACTTTTGTAAACATGCTCTATTTGAAGATTTGACCCGGATTGCCAATGAAGAAGGCCCCGGGGTGGTCGTGTTGGACGGCGCCAATGTGGATGATGGATCCGACCATCGTCCCGGACATCAAGCGGCCCGTGAATTGGGAATCCGCAGTCCATTGCAGGAGGCGGGATTCACCAAAGCCGACATCCGGCGCTACTCGCAAGAATTTGCCTTGCCGACCTGGGATAAACCGGCGTATGCCTGTTTGGCTTCACGGATCCCGTACGGCCGGGAAATTACGCCGGACATCCTACAACGGATTGACCTGGCGGAAACCTTCCTCAAAAACCTTGGGTTTCGCGAATTTCGGGTCCGCGATCATCATCCGGTTGCCCGGATTGAGATTGGAAAATCAGAGTTGGACGCGGCTTGGCAACAACGGGAGCGGATCTCCGCTAAACTTCATGAGCTGGGATTTCCATATGTCAGTTTGGATCTGGATGGATTCCGTTCCGGCAGTATGAATGCGGTTCTCAGCCAAGAACAGTTGCATTCATGAGTTGATTTAGGATGGATTTCAGATGCCGAATATATTAAACTCTTATCCAGAGAAGGGGAGGGACCGGCCCAATGAACCTTCGGCAACCAATGCCAATCAGTTGGTGCCAAGTCCGTCAGGGAAACCTGAAAGATGAGAGAGGAAAAACAGTCGCTTTAGCCTCTTTCAATTTGTCGAAAGAGGCTTTTTCGTTGAACATGCGAAGTTACGATTGCCAGAAAGCACGAAAGGATAATGCACCATGAAAATTGAAACCATTTTGGCTCATGCCGGACTCTGTAGCGATGAAACCACCGGAGCGGTAAGCACCCCGATTTATCAGACTGCCACTTTCCGCCACCCGGCCTTGGGGGAAAGCACCGGTTATGATTACTCCCGGACAGTTAACCCAACCCGGAAAGCGTTCGAGGATGTCATGGCGGAACTGGAAAAAGGTCGGCAAGGTTTTGCGTTCGCTTCCGGGATGGCTGCAATTACAACGATTTTATTATTGTTTACTTCAGGCGACCACCTGGTGGTCTCTGACGATCTCTATGGCGGCACTTACCGGATTTTCGAGAAAAATTTCCGTCAATTCGGTCTAACCGTAAGCTATGTCGATACCGGTGATTGCCAAGCGGTCGAGCGAGCGATTATTCCGGGTAAAACCAAGGCGTTGTTCGTTGAAACCCCAACCAACCCGCTGATGAAAGTGACCGATTTACGGCAGACCGTTCAACTGGCAAAGCAATATCAGCTCTTGACCATTGTCGATAATACGTTTATGACGCCCTATTTTCAACGGCCGCTAGAAATTGGCGCGGATCTGGTTGTCCATAGCGGGACCAAATATTTGGGTGGCCACAACGACGTTCTCAGCGGCGTGGTCGTCGCGCGGACTGCTGAACTGAGCGAACGGATGAAGTTCGTTCAAAACTCCACCGGCGCGGTATTGGGACCTCAGGACAGCTGGCTGATGTTGCGCGGATTGAAGACCTTAAGCATACGGATGGTGAAACAACAGGAGAACGCGCAGCGGATTGCCGAATGGTTATGCCGGCAACCGCAAGTGACCGCAGTATATTATCCCGGGCTCAAAGACCATCCCGGTCACACAATTCAGGCCGCCCAGGGATCGGGGTTTGGGGCAATGCTCTCATTCCGGGTTGGCGATCCAGCTTTGGTGCCCCGAGTCATCAATCGGGTACGCGTGCTGACCTATGCCGAAAGTTTGGGGGGCGTCGAGACGCTGATCACCTTCCCGGTCCGTCAGACTCATGCCGATATCCCGGCGGAAGTGCGGCGCCGGATCGGGGTAACCGAAGATCTGCTCCGGTTGTCAGTGGGAATTGAGGACGTTACGGACTTAATTGCCGACCTTGAGCAAGCGCTAAGCTGAAGTTACCCTATTGCAAGGAAAAGATATAAGGAGGTTCTGCCATGAAGTATGGTACGCGTATACTACATAACGGGAATGAAATTGATCCCCATACCGGGGCTTTGAGTATTCCCATCTACCAAGCATCGACCTTTCATCAACATGATATCGACCACCCCGGACGTTTTGAGTATTCCCGTTCCGGTAATCCCACCCGGGAAGCGCTTGAAAAGACTGTGGCGGCCTTGGAGAACGGAACCAACGCTTATGCGTTTGGCTCAGGGATTGCGGCGGTTTCTTCGGCCTTGGCCATCTTGGAACAGGGCGATCATATTGTGGCCACCGAGGATATTTATGGCGGTTCCTACCGGATCCTTTCCCGCTTTTTTAGTAAGTTTGGTCTGACCGCCACTTTTGTGGATATGACCCAACCGGAGGCGGTGGAACGGGCGATTCAACCCAATACTAAAGCGTTGTTTCTGGAGACACCGTCCAATCCGTTGCTAAAAATCACCGATATCGGCGCAGTAGTGGCGATTGCCAAACGCCATGGTTTAATCACTATGCTTGATAACACGTTTATGTCTCCGTATTATCAACGGCCGATCGATTTAGGAGTCGATATTGTCATCCATAGCGCCACCAAGTTTCTCGGCGGCCATAGCGACGTGGTCGGTGGGGTGGTGGTCACGGCAACCGCGGAGCTTGGAGCTAGGGTCTATTTCGTCCAGAACGGTTTTGGCGCAATTTTGGGGCCGCAAGATTGCTGGCTCTTGCTGCGCGGGATTAAAACATTAAGGGCGCGGATGGAAATGCAACAATCAAGCGCATTGGCGATCGCGGATTGGTTAAAAGAGCAACCGTGGGTTACGGATGTTTATTATCCCGGTTTACCCGACCATCCGGGCTATGAAGTCAATCAGGCCCAATCGGCTGGTTTTGGAGCGGTGCTTTCTTTCAAAACGGATACGGTGGAGCGGGCGATCCGGATTATGAAAAACACCAAACTCTGGTCGGTGGCGGTAAGTTTGGGAGGAGTCGAGTCGATCCTCTCCTATCCGGTACGGATGTCGCACGCCTCGATGCCCAAAGCGGAACGGGAACGGCTTGGCATTACCGATAATCTGATCCGGTTATCGGTTGGTTTGGAAGATTCGGACGACCTGATGGATGACCTGCGGGGTTAAGCGGAAATCAGTTTGTTAATATTTCTCGGCGGAAATATTCAAGAATAATTTTCGGAATTTTGCTTGACATTTTCCTCACGAGGAAATATCATGATATATATCCTACTAATTCGATTGGAATTTATTTAAATAATGGAGGGGAAATTATGGGAAAGATTGTGAAGAATCTAACCGAATTGATTGGCAACACACCACTCCTCGAGCTGTCCAATTATAACCGTTTAAAGGGCATTGATGCCAAGCTCATCGGGAAGCTGGAGTACTTTAATCCAGCCGGCAGCGTGAAGGATCGGATTGCTTATGCCATGATTCAAGACGCCGAGGAGAAAGGCTTGATTAATAAAGACTCGGTAATTATCGAGCCGACCAGTGGTAACACCGGTGTTGGTTTGGCTTTTGTCGCTTCAGCCAAAGGGTATCGCTTAATCATTACATTACCGGAGACGTTCAGTATTGAACGGCGGAACCTGATGAAAGCCCTTGGCGCGGAACTCGTTTTAACTCCCGGAGCCGAAGGGATGCGTGGTGCGATTAAACGAGCGGAGGAGATCGCTGCGCAGACTCCCAATTCCATTATCTTGCAGCAGTTCAAAAATCCCGCGAACCCGGAGATTCACCGGAAAACAACTGCTGAAGAGATTTGGCAGGATACCGACGGAGCGGTTGATATTTTTGTCGCCGGTGTTGGTACCGGCGGTACCATTACCGGCGTTGGCGAAGTTCTGAAACAAAGAAAACCCGGCGTTAAAATTATCGCCGTGGAACCGTTTGATTCGCCGGTACTCTCGGGTGGATCGCCGGGACCGCATAAGATCCAAGGGATTGGACCGGGTTTTGTTCCCGATGTGTTAAACCGCGAAGCATTCGATGAAATTATTAAAGTGAAAACTGAGGAAGCGTTTGAAGCCTCCCGGCTGTTGGCAAAATCCGAAGGGCTACTGGTCGGCATATCGTCCGGCGCCGCTACGCATGCAGCGACTGAGATTGCCAAACGGCCTGAAAATGCCGGCAAAACCATTGTTGTGTTATTGCCCGATACCGGTGAACGGTATCTCTCAACCGCACTTTTTCAAGAAAGCAATTAATTCGGCAAAGGGCAACCGGAACATATGATGTTCCGGTTAATTTTTGGTTTTAATTTCTCACGATTACGCTGAATTCGAAAACAGAATGAAACAGCAGAAAACCGGATCAGGCCAAGATCCGGTTTTCTCTGTATGAAGGTGAAACGAATAGCGATAAGTTATTTGCTGCGAATCCCCTGTTCGCGACTGGGCGTGGCTGCGAAGACGAGGATGTCGGCGCGCCGGTTATACTGCCAAGCTGTTTCATTGTGTTCTTTAGCGAGGGGATAAGCTTCGCCATAGGCATAAGTGACAATCTGTTTCGGGTCAATTCCGTTTTGAAGCAGATAGGTTTTGACAGCTTCGGCCCGTTTCGCCGAGAGTTTCAGGTTATAGCCGGCTGTCCCGCGTTCGTCGGCATTACCTCCGATCAGAATGAACAGATTGGGGTTGCTTTTTAAGATGTTCAGATCGTCTGCCAACGCTTTGATTTGATCGGAGCGAATTGCATAACGGTCAAAGTCAAAAAAGATCGGTTGGAGTTGGGTATTGGGATCAACCGTTGTCGCTGGCTCCGGAGACGGAGTCGGCTCGACATGATTGTTTTCAGGAGTTGGTTGCACTGCTTCCGGTTCCGGCGCGACAACTGTAAATGAACCGGCCTGAACGGCGACTTTCCCATCGTCATTGGTGACAGTTAGATCATATGTATCAGGTTGCGCCTGGTTTAAATCAACATCGCCTTGAATCAGCCGATCGGAAAGGACTTTGACATTGGATATCCGCAGATCGGGGTTGCCGGTTTTTGATAGTTTGACTGTGGAACCGGTTCGGAAGTCGGTGCCGTTTATTTGCACGGTAACAACCGAATTGCATATACCCGATTGGGGCGTAATTGAAACAATCGTCGGTTCGGCGTACTCAATCCGGAAAGCATTGGCGAAAGTCGCTGAGCGCTCTTTTTTGGAGAGCTTTTTTTTATTGGTAACGACGAGGTCCCAAGCGCCGATTGCTTTGCCGTTTAAATCAAATGAACAGGTTAGTTGATTTTTGGAGACCAACTTAATATTGTTTGCAACAATATCGGATTGTCCGGCATGGCTCAATTTAACCGTAGTGGTTTTGTCGAATTTATCACCGGAGATGCTCACTTCAGCGGTCGTATTGACGATGGCGCTTGATGGCGTAATGCCGGTGATGGTTGGAGTGGGTCCCCAGAGAGCGAGGAAAAGCCCGATAATAACTGCGACTGCAGCCTCTTTCATTTGTGTTCATCCTTTCGTGATTTGATAGGCGGGGAGAAAAAAATCACCTCCTAATTGGGATTAATATTGAATCTGCCATACGTTTTTTGAATATGGCAGACCGAAGCGTTAATGAAGATAGTTTTCTACTAGCATCACCGCCGCTCCGACCGAAATGGCATCAGCCCCAAAATGACCGCCTTTACTAAATACAATTGACACTTTTTCGCCAATATATAACTTTTTTAAAGCGACATCCATCGTTGTTTTATAAAATAAATGCGAATTCCGTACTAACGGACCGCTTAAAATCACCAAATTGGGGTCGAATAAGTTGATGTAATTCGCCAAACCGACTCCCAGGTATGTAGCGGCATTGGTCAAGACTTCTTTTGCCAAATCATCATTGGCTTCGGCCGCGGCGCAGATTTGCGCGATCGTAATCTCATCGAGGGGTGTCTTGACTGAGGAAGCCCGTCCCATTTTTAACTGGGAGCGAAACATTTTTTTGATTGCAAAAATCGAAGCGTAACATTCAATGCAACCAAAGTTACCGCAATGACACGGTTCGCCGTCAACATCGATGACCATGTGGCCAAAAGCGTCTTCATCATTGTTAATGGTTCGGATGAGCGACCCACCGGAAACGGCGCCCATTCGGACTCCGCCGCTACAGTTGAGAAAGGCGATATTGCGATAAGTTCGGCCTTCGCCAAAAAGACTCTCGGCTAACACAGCTGTATTGACTCCGTTTTCGACCAACAGCGGTAATTTTAGTGCGGACTCCAAAAGTTCCTGAATCGGGACATTGCTCCATCCTGGAGCGATAAAGTTCTTCGGTTGCATGATGATGTTCGGGGGGGTGGTCAGTGGACCGACGGTACCGAGTCCGGCGCCTAAAAACTTTGATTTATCCAGATTCATATTTTGAAGCATGATCTGAAATTGCTCGTGAATGCGCTTTACGGTCTCGTCCGGGGTGCAATTTTGATCCATGGCAAACTGTTGCTTGGCGATGACTTCCATTTTAAGATTGACAATGACCACCCGGGTATAAGGGCGCGAGATATCAATGCCCAATACGAAATGGGATTGGCGATCCACATCGTACAAGACTGGTTTGCGGCCTCCTGTCGATGCGCCGATTCCAACTTCGGTAATTAACTTAGCCTCGCGAAGCGGCGCCATCATACGTGTTAGCGTCCCGATGTTCGTTTTTAAGAGATTTAAAAGATCACTGCGGGAGATCGGACCTTGTTTTTGAATGATGGTAAACAGCTGTTTTGTTTCCATATCGAAACCGATCAAGGGATTCATCGCATCACCCCTACGATAAAATGGGTTTACCACCAGTATAACACTTTTGTCTCTTTTGTAAAGAAGTTAGCAGGTGTTCAATATTAATAATTTATTATTAATGAAGAACAATACATAAAACATGATTATAGAACCGTGCGATGTCGTTTTTGAGAAGGGGACGCAATAACTTAATTACAAATTAATAAGAAGTTAAAAGCAACTGAACACGATTAGCCAAAAAGTAATATCGAAGGTGTCAGCCCATCCGATTTATGTACCTAAACTTTTGTCCCTGAATAGAATGGAATTGTAAACTCGGGTTTTATTTGATGTAAGGGACAGAAGGGACGGGATTGAAAGATGAATAACAGCCTACCGGTGTCGATTCACACCGAACACATGAATCTGCCCCGGTTGACCTTTGCCTATCCGCAAGTATACGGATTGGCCAATTTGAATGCGCAACGTCAGATCAACCACGCGATTCAGCAACTGGTTCACCAGATGATTGTGGACTCCGGATATTATGAGGGCCCAAGCACAGATGTGACCGGAACTTATGAAGTGAAGACCAATGAGCGGGGAGTGCTCAGCCTGGCCTTGATAATTTATTGGTTCTCCGGCGGCGCTCACGGGATGACGGTTATCAAATCGCTTACGTTTAATGTCGAGACCGGCAAATCATATACACTCGCCGAACTTTTTAAACCGGGCAGTAACTATCAACGGGTGCTCTCGGCGATGGTGGAAGCGCAGATCAAAGAACGCCAGATTCCGTTATTAGACAAATTTCCCGGAGTTAAAGCGGATCAAGATTTTTATATCGCGGATAAATCGTTGGTTCTCTATTACCAACTTTACGAATTGGCGGCGTACGTTTATGGAATTTTGTACTTCCCGATCTCCGTCTACGCGATTCAAAATATCATTGATGAAAATGGGCCATTGGGAATGATGTTGTATTAAACAACCATTACGACGCACTCGGATTAATCGGGTGCGTCGTAATTTAGGGCGCGAACTAAAATACCTTGCAAGGGCGTTTAGAACTATTGCGGATGATTACAGTTCAACCCAACTGAAACAGAAAGAAACGGTAGTCAAAGCGCCGCAGTTCATCCGGAAATATAGTTGGCGGTTAGACGTGCTGCTGGGCATAATGAGCGATCCGGGGAGGTTTTGGACGGTCGGCGCCGCGTTGGTTTGCACAAAGGAGATCAACGGAGTGCCGTTGATGGTGGGATCGGTAGCCTGAACCAGGAATTTACCGCTGATGCTGCTGGCGTCATTGGCCGCCCAGTTGAGATTGCGTGGGGTCAATGCGGTGCCGGCTGCTGCAAAGGTAGCGTTACGAAAGATGTCGACGGCCGTATTCCCGGTCACGCTGATCATGAGTTGATGGGCATAGAGCGTTTTTGTCGAGTTGGCGGTATTGGTCAACTGGACGACAAAAAATCCACCAAGCGCCACCGATTGCGCGCCAGTGACCACGCTATATAAATTCCCAAGCTGGCATTGGCTTTGGGCAAATGAAACATTATTTACGTCAACCAGATCGGATAAACTGGAAGTGATTCGAAAATTGGGCATCGGTTCTTTCCTTCCCGTCGCTATATCTGTCGCAAGCGCACTACAATTTATGCGTGGGTCGGGAGTTCGGTTCATCGTTGATAACGCTTGGGTGTCCGGAATTTTTTTATCTGGACAAACCTCCTTTTTCCTCCAAGTTTGGAATTCCCCGCCCGAATTTCCGCTAAAAGCACCGCCGATTCCCGGAACTAATTAGCCGATTGCAACGATGATCATATAGAAACTACTGCACACGATTAAAAAATTACTGAAATAAAATCAAAGCTGAAAAGAGGAACAAGACGTGAAACGGAAGACGATTTTGCTAAGTATCGGTGTGGTTGCAATCATCGGGCTTGGGGCGTTTTTCGCTTGGCCGAAAGGCGACGGCATGAAAGCACTTGCCCAAAAATACGACTTTACCACAGTGCAACGAATGGATATCAGTCAGAAAGTTGACGCCACCGGTCAGGTTTTGGCGTTGGAGAAAAAAGATCTTTATGCTGATTATGAAGGATCGGTAGAACAGGTAAAGGTTCAGGCCGGTACGAAGGTGAAAAAAGGCGACATTTTAGTTGTGATTAATTCGGCAACTTTGAAAGCGCAGTGGCAGGACGCTCAATCGGCATTACGTCAAGCGGAGTTGGGCTTGAGTCAGTCCGCCAGTCAGGTGGCGACTGAGCTTTACGTTAATCAGGTGCAAAAAAGCAATGCCTTGCAGTTAGGCACGTATACTCATCAAGCGGCGATTTATAAGGAACAAGTCAAACTGGCCAAGGAACGGGTGGCTGCCTTAAACGCAAAAAATGACGGCTATTACGTATCGAAAAATGAAACACTGATGATCCGGGCGCCGTTCGACGGTCAAATCGCTTGGATCAATATTCAACCGGGCGATAAAATCACGCCCCAAACGCTGCTGGCTACGGTGATGAAACCGGATGCTTTGGGAGTTGAAGCGAAAGTCGACCAAAATGACATTGGTCTGGTTAAAGCCGGACAAACCGCTGTGGTGACCGGGAAAGATGAAAAGCAAAGCGCCAATGCGGGAGCGGTCACAGAGATCAGCAATTTGGGACAAAATGAAGGCGAAGATGTGGTTAATTATCCGGTACGGATCAAAATGACCGGAGCAACCAGCGGGTTGCTGCCGGGCATGACCGTCGATGTCACGGTGACGGCGGCGGAATATTCCGGGGCGTTAGTGGTTCCGGCCGGCAGCGTCACCCAGGAAAAAGGCCGCGATACGGTGGCGGTGTTGCGCGGAAAACGACTGGCAACGGTTCCGGTGAAGCTTGGTTTGAAACAAGGCAAGAACTGGCAGGTCCTCTCGGGATTGCAAGTGGGGGATCAGGTGGCGGTGGCGAAACCGTTAATGCTTGCCAAAGCCGGAGCGGCGCCGCGTAATGCGGGCGGTCCGTTCGGAGGGAGGTAATCGGGATGTTGCAAATGACGGAGTTGTGCAAATTTTATCAGGACGGCGATGTTGAAGTGAAGGCGTTGAACGGCGTTTCGTTAACCATTGCCAAAGGACAGATGGTCGCGGTGATGGGGCCGTCCGGTTCCGGCAAGTCGACCTTCATGAACATCCTGGGGTGTTTAGATCAACCGACCTCCGGCTCGTATTGTTTGGGCGGGCGGGAGATCGCCAGGTTAGGACAACGGGAATTGTCCCATTTGCGCAATGAAGAGCTGGGATTTGTTTTTCAATCATTTAATCTTTTGCCGCGCTTATCCGCAGTTCAAAACGTCGAGTTACCGTTGATTTATGCCGGGGTTCCGACGCGGGAACGGAATGAACGGGCGCAAGAAGCCTTAGCCCGCGTAGGATTGTCTCATCGAATGCATCACCGGCCGAAAGAGCTTTCCGGGGGGCAACAGCAACGGGTTGCGATCGCCCGGGCACTGGTAAACCGGCCGTCATTAATCTTGGCCGACGAACCCACCGGCAATTTGGACTCGCAGGCCAGTGCGGAAGTGATGGCGCTCTTTCAAGAGTTGCACCGGAATGGGATTACGGTCGTATTGGTCACTCATGAACCGGACATTGCCGAATACACCGAACGGATCATTACGTTTCGCGACGGCAAGGTGATTGCGGACGAGCCGATCCTGCAAAAACAAGCCGGCGAGAAGGTGGCTGTGTCATGAAACTAACTGAAAATACAGCTATGGCCTTAAAAAACCTGCGCAATAACAAAGCTCGTTCCTTCCTGACCATGTTAGGAATTATCATCGGGGTGGGCGCGGTGATTGCGATGGTCTCTTTGGGCGAAGGAGCCAAACAACAGATTACCCAGAAGATCAACGAGATCGGTTCCAATCTCTTAATCGTCTCTCCGACCCGGAGCTATCCGAGCAGTATCAACAATAATACCGCCGATTTGCTCCGTGATTCCGTAGATTATCTTGATGCGGTCGCTCCGGCGGTCCGGGGCGCTAAATTGGCGGAATTCGGCGACAAAAGTCTGGATACGAGCATCCTCGGCTGTACGCCTGATTATGCGAAAGTTCGCAATTATAAAGTGAGTTACGGTCGTTTCCTGACCGAGGAAGAAGTGACCGCGCGGCGACGAGTGGCGGTGATTGGCGCTTCAGTCGCCAACGAGTTGTTTCCCGGCCAAAATCCGTTGGGAGAGGAGATTAAACTGGGGAATGTCCGGTTGGAAGTGGTCGGAGTGTTGACCGCCAAAGGCCAAAGCGACACCATGGTGATGATGCCTCTCACCACGGCTCAGGAGCGGATCTTCGGCAATCGCAATCTGTCGGAGATCAGCATCCAGGTTCAAGGCGAAGCTTATGTTAATGCCGCTTTTGAACAAGTCCAAAAGGTATTATACGACGACCTGGAAGATAATGATAAATTTTCCGTCAACAATATGGCGGATGTCTTAGCCACCGCCCAGGAGATGACCGGAATTATGACGATGTTATTGGCGGGGATTGCCGGAGTGTCCTTAGTGGTTGGCGGGATCGGGATCATGAATATCATGCTGGTATCCGTGACTGAACGGATTCGGGAGATCGGCATCCGGAAAGCGATCGGGGCTCAACCGGAAGAGATTCTGATTCTCTTTCTGATTGAGGCGATCACGCTCAGTCTGGTCGGCGGGGTGATCGGGATCGTTTGCGGCGGCGGTTTAGCCCTGTTGTTCGGCAAGATCATCGGTTGGTCAATCACTGTTTCGGCTGCGGCGGTTTCCATCGCCTTTGTCTTTTCGGTAATGGTCGGATTATTCTTTGGGGTTTACCCGGCTTACAAGGCCAGCGGTTTAAATCCGATCGAAGCTTTACGGCACGATTAAAATTTAGAATAAAAAATGCTGCTCCCCTTTATTCTCTGGGAGCAGCATTTTTTATTAGCGAAACCAATTAAACCATGACTGCCAGTTGTTTTTGGAGGGGGAGGCCTGCGGCTGACTGCTGGGTTGACTACTCGGTGCGGCAGTGGCCTGTTTTTTGGCCTGCGGAGCGCTCGTGTCGCTACTGGCTTCGCCTTTTAAAAAGATTTGGGTGAAATAATATTCGCCGCTTTTGTTTTTGACCACACCCATCCCGGTCAAGTTATAATTCCCTTCGATATTTTGCCGGTGTCCTTTACTGGCGATCCACCCTTTGACCGCATCAGTCGCCGGATCTTCCATGCCTTGGTTATAGGCGACGTTTTCGGAAGAAGCCTCATGTTTGACTCCGGTCGCTTTCATCCGTTGATCATATCCATCATGACCGAAAGGAACAGATCCTTTCGCCATGTCGTCGCTGTGTTTGCGGCACTGATCCACGATGCGGTTGTCGAGCTCCAAAGGGGCGAGGCCTTTAGATACCCGGTAATCATTGATCTGCATAAAAGCGTTCTTTTCGATCGGGTTTAAATAATCCTCCGCCGGAACGCCGCTCTGTTGTTTGCGGTCCGGGCAACCGGTGATCAGGAAGAGCGCTGCGACCAAAACGGCCCAAAGGGACAGTTGATGCGTTAGCTTTTGTTTCATGGCGTTCACCTGTTTTGTTTATTTTGGTGAAATTAGCATAGGGAGTTTTACACAGAATATACCTGGAACACTATAACAAATCATTTCCGTGCGATTCGCAAAAAAAAGAACCCAAGGCTACGGCCGGGTTCTTTTTTGGTCGCCAATACCAATTAGGCGATATTCTCCTCCGAAAGCTCGTCCACAGTTGCGCGTTTTTTAAAACGTTGGTTATACAGCCGGTAAGCGGTGAGGAATGCGCCGAACAAGCAGATCAGTCCGGCGGTGAGATAGACATAGTGCATTCCATAGATAAAAACGTCGTCGCGCCCGGGAATGTAGTCGGCCACTCTGTAGCCGAGCTGGGCGCTCATCCGGTTGTACAATAACGAGGTTGAAAGGGTGATTCCAAAGACCATGCCCAGATTACGGATGAGCGCATTGACGCCGCCGGCGATTCCTAACTTATGTTTGGGAACAGTCGACATGATCAGGGAAGTGTTAGGCGATTGGAACAGGCCGTTTCCTAACGACAGCACGGCAAGGAAGCCGGCCATCAAAGCCAAATGGGAGTGTTCGGTTAAAGATGACATTAAAAACAGTCCGGCGCTGCCAAAGAGCAAACCGAACAGCGTCAGCACCTCGGATCCGATCTTATCGGAGAGATAACCGCTGATTGGCGCGACGACTACCATGATCAACGGCATCACCATCATATAAAAACCGGTAATCTCCGGGGTCAGCTTCATCACATCCTGAAGATAGAACGGGAGAATGATATTGGAGGAACTGATGGCGATAAACGAGATGAATCCGGTAAAAATGCTCAACGAGAACAGCCGGTTTTGAAAGATTGACAGTTGGAGGATTGGGGCTTTGACCCTGCCTTCCAGCATTAAAAATCCGCTGAAGGCGATCACGGATAAAATCATCCCGCCAATAATCAGAGGATGATCAAAACCGACCGTCTGCCCTTGGGTCAGGCTACCAAAAAGGGCGACAATCGCCACCATGAACAGAGATGCCCCGGCCAGATCCACCGGTTCTTTTTGAAAGGGGCCGTCGTGGTTAAGGTTTTTTTGACTCCAAATCCATGCAAACAAACCGATCGGAATATTGATCAAAAAGATATATTGCCAACTCAACGAAGCGACGATAATGCCGCCCAACGGCGGGCCAACCATGGTTCCCAAAGCGACTGCGGCGCCGGAGGTCCCCAAGGCTCTGCCGCGTTCGTGAGGCGGGAACACTTGGGTAATTATTCCTTGATTGGTAGACATGGTTCCCGCTGCGCCGATGGCCTGGATCACCCGGGCGAAGATCAGCACGGGCAAGGTGGTGGAGATGCCGCAAAGCAAGGAACCAACGGTAAAGCAGGCCATTCCGAAACGAAAGATGCGCATCTTGCCGAAGATATCGCCCAAGCGACCGAACAGTAGAATCGAAGCGCAGATAATAATGAGATAGCTGGTAACCACCCATTCAATCGCCGCCATGGAGACGGACAGCTTATGGGCCATCTCCGGCAAGGCGACATTAACAATGCTACTGTCCAAGGTCGCCATAAAGGTTAAGGTAATCACATTAAACAAAATCAGCCAGCGATTTTTAAAGATTGCTTCTGAGCGGGTTCCTGTTTCCATGAGTTCCTCCGGTAATCATGATGGTTGGGATTAATTTTCCTTAGCAAACTGGGTTGTATACAACTGATGATAGAATCCGCCCTTTTCCAGCAGTTGATGGTGATTGCCCCGTTCGACAATGCTGCCGTCGCGAATCACCAAAATTTGATCGGCCTCGCGAATGGTGGAGAGGCGGTGAGCAATGACAAAACTGGTCCGGCCTTTCATCAGCTCCAACATGGCGGCTTGAATATGCATCTCGGTCCGGGTATCCACGCTGCTGGTCGCTTCGTCCAAGATCAGAACCGCGGGATCGGCCAGGATCGCCCGGGCGATGGTTAGCAGTTGGCGTTGACCTTGACTGAGATTGCCTCCGTCTTCCGTCAGGACCGTGTCGTACCCCTTGGGTAACCGTTCGATAAACGGATGAGCGTTAGCCAGCCGCGCCGCGGTTTCCACCTCGGCGTCGCTCGCCGCCAACCGGCCGTAACGGATGTTTTCGCGGACCGTTTCCGAAAAGAGATAGGTATCCTGGAGCACAATCCCCAACGAACGGCGGAGACTGTCCTTGGCCAAACTCCGGATCTCCCGGCCGTCAATGGTGATCGAACCTTGATCGACATCATAAAACCGGGTGAGTAGGTTAACAATGGTTGTCTTGCCGGCGCCGGTCGGGCCGATTAAGGCAATGGTCTGCCCGGGAATGGCGTGGAGATCGATATTTTTTAAGATGGTCCGGTCAGGCTGGTAACCAAAGCTGACATTTTCAAAGACCACCGCGCCGGCAACGGCTTTGAGCGGATAAGCCTGTTCGGAATCGGTGATTTCGGGCGTTTCGTCCATTACTTCAAAAACCCGCTCCGCTCCGGCGATGGCCGCTTGAATCATGTTGAACTGGTTGGCGATTTCGTTAATGGGACGGCCAAATTGCTTTGAATAATTTAAAAAGCTGGCGATCACGCCGACGGTGATGAACCCCTTCAGCGCCATCCAACCGCCCGCTCCGGCGATCACGGCGAAGCTTAGGTTGTTAACGGCGTTCATTAACGGCGGAATCACCCCGGCGAAGATTTGAGCGCGAATTCCGGCTTGCGTCAGGTTCCGGCTGATCTGATTGAAATGAGCAATCGCCTCGGCCTCGTGCCGGAACGCTTTGACGACCCGCTGACCGGAGACAGTCTCCTCGATATAACCGTTCAACTCGCCCAGTTCCTTTTGTTGGGCGCTAAAATATTTCCGGGTCCAACCCGCGATCTTGGCAGTCAGCCCCATGCCGATCGGGACGGAAAGTAAGCTACATAAAGTTAATAACGGGCTTAAGGCGATCATCAGCGATAACGAACCGACGACCGTGATTAAACTGGCGAACACTTGCGTGACGCTTTGGTTTAAGGTGGTGTTGATGTTTTCGACATCATTGGTCAAGCGGCTCATCAGTTCCCCATGGGGCTGCCGGTCAAAAAAACGGACCGACAAGGTCTGGAGTTTGCCGAAAAGATCGTTACGAAGTTGATTAACGGTTTTTTGGGCCACTCCGACCATGAGATAGGTCTGAATCCAGGTAAATAAGGCGTTTAAGGCATACACTCCCGCCATTAGGGCGATGATCGCCGTCAGCCCCGTAAAATTGACGCGGCCTGTTCCGGCAACCATATTATCGATCGCCCGGCCGATCAGAAACGGCCCGGCTAAGGCGGCCAGCGAGCTTGCCAGCACCATTAGAAAAATCAGCAACAACGCTTTTTTCTGCAGGCTAAGGTAAGCCCATAAACGGAGCAAGGTTACCCAAGTGTTTTTGGCCTTCGCTTTTGGACCGAGGTAGGTCGGACCGTTTGGCCCGCCTCCCATTCCCGGAGGACGGGTCGGCATGCCGGGCGCGGTTTGGCGGGAACGCAAATCATTGGCCATTTAGACAACCTCCTCCACGCCCATTTGCGAGCGGTAGATATCTTGATATACGGCGCTTTCTTGCAAAAGCTGCCGATGGGTGCCGATCGCGGCAATCGCGCCGTCTTCGAGCACGATAATTTTATCGGCTGCCATCACCGAACTGATCCGTTGGGCAACCACCAGACAGGTAGTGCGGGGCATGTTTTTAAGCGCGCGCCGGATCCGGGCTTCGGTTCCTAAGTCAACCGCGCTGGTGCTGTCATCGAAGATTAGGATCAACGGCTGGCGGACCAAGGCGCGCGCGATCGACAATCGCTGTTTTTGGCCGCCGGAAAGATTCACGCCGCGTTGACTTAAGTTAGTTTGATAACCGTCGCTCAGTTGCCGGATGAACTCATCGGCTTGGGCGGCTTGGGCAGCCGCGACGACCGCGGCTTCGCTCGCGTCGGTCCGGCCCCAGCGGATATTCTCAATGACAGTGCCGCTAAACAAGATCGACTCTTGCGGCACGGCTCCGATTTTCTGCCGGAGTTCATCTAAGGTAATGGCGCGCACATCGGTGCCGTCGATTAGAATCCGGCCTTCGGTCACGTCGTAAAAACGGGGCAGCAAATTGACCAAGGTCGACTTGCCGGAACCGGTGGCGCCAAGAATCGCCACAGTTTCCCCGGGTAACGCTTCGAAACTGATCTGCCGGAGCACCGGCGCCCCGCTGGCGCCGGGGTAACGAAAACTGACATTTTCAAAACGGATCCGGCCTTGCTTAATCGCGTCCGGGACGGGAACGGCGGGATCGGTGATATCGACCCCTACCGCCAATACTTCTTGAATCCGTTCCGCCGACGCTTTGGCCCGGGAGACCATCATCAACATAAAGCCGACCATCATCAACGCAAACAGGATCTGCGTCATATAGTTGATCAGCGCCATAATCTGTCCGACGGCAATTCCGCCTTGGTTTACTTTGATCCCTCCGAACCAGACCACCGCGATCAGGCTGAAGTTCATCACCAACACCATCACCGGCATGGTCAACCCGACCATCCTGCCGGCTTTGACGGCAATGACGGTTAAATCGGCATTGGCCTTGGCAAAACGTTGCTGCTCATAATCGGCCCGGACGAATGCTTTCACCACCCGGACTCCGGCCAAATTTTCGCGGATCACGGTATTGACCCGGTCCAAGCGTCGTTGGACCGCACCGAAAAGCGGAAAGCCTTTGGTGATGATCATTCCCAAAATCGTACCCAGCAACGGAATGGCGATTAGCAGCACGCTCGCCATCTGAGGATCGATTGTTAACGCCATGATGATACCGCCGATACATAACAAAGGCGCCCGAACCAGTGAACGCAGCATAATTAAGACGACGTTTTGCACCTGGACCACGTCGTTGGTCAACCGGGTGATCAGGGAAGCGGTTGGGAAACGGTCCAGATTGTGAAAGGAGAACGCTTGGATCCGGGTGAACAGGTCGGTCCGGAGGTCGGCCCCGAAGTTTTGCGAGGCGATACTTGAAAAGATGGTGCACCCGAATCCGCCCAACATGCCGATGCCGGCAACGGCGATCATAAGTAGACCGGTCTCAAGGACCAAC
The DNA here is from genome assembly GCA_023410535.1 of Bacillota bacterium. Classification (GTDB taxonomy): domain Bacteria; phylum Bacillota; class UBA4882; order UBA8346; family UBA8346; genus JAEYPR01. The sequence goes on from JAEYPR010000031.1 coordinate 288,183, forward strand.
TGATAATTGTGGGAAAAAATCCCCTGGTCGACGATGCGGGACATCAAGGCCGGTTGCAACAGGTCCATCGCCACCTCCAACACCATGGCGAGCGGCGCCAACACAGTTACTTTCCAATAAGGCTTCAGATAAGAGCGAAGTTTTACTTTGGCCACGAAACGGATACTCCTTTGATATTTTGTTGACTAACTACCTAGAAAATACGCTGAACGCGCTTCTGTCCACCCAGACCTGAAGATCTGGGCTAAGTTAAAACCGGTCTCAAGCCCTGGCTGGGTGGTGCTTCGAAGCTTTACTGAGCCCTGGAGGGGCTTTCGAATGATTTTATATACCTAGCCCTGTCGTTTACGGCTGGGCGAGATTGGCACCACCACCTAGCCTCATTTTCATAATTCGCTTGCGCGAGCGGTAGCTAGCGTGGACGACTACTTCCTAAGTTTCTGGGACCGATCGTCGCTACTTTGGTGAACAATTTAATTGAAGGTTATCGCGCATCTGAAGTAAAAAACGGCGCATTAGGGCTTTATCGGTATCGTTAAAACCGGTAAAACAAGCTTCGCTTAATTGGTCGATCGTCGTGCGGGCTTTTTTGGCGGTTGCAACCCCTTTGGGAGTGATGAAAACCCGGGTGACCCGGAGATCGGCGGAGTCGGGGCGACGTTCAATCAGACCGGCTTTTTCCATCCGGCGTAAGGTGACGGTGATCGTGGCCGCCTTCACGCCGCTGGCGTCGGCAAACTCCTTTTGGGTGCGTCCGTCGCGGTGGATCAGCATGAAGAGGATTCGGGGCTGGCCGGGGTAGAGATTGAACTGGTTAAGCAGCTCTTGGGTGCGGTTATGGTGCATTCGAATGACTTGGCTCAATAAAAACTCCAGCGATTCATTTTCAAATGGATTCATTTGAACTCCCTCGAATCGAATTAATTAGTTGACTAATTATCTTTATCATAATGCTTTCCAGCAGATTCGACAAGAGGGGTGCGTCAGGTTTAAAAACTTTGCAACAATTGCGCCGGATCCGGGTAAAACTAACCCCTCGGCGCTTGGGCGACAACCGAGGGGGTGTAAGTGGATTAATTCAAACCGGCGCTTACTGCGGACGCTCCGGGTTGGCATCCGGCAGTGAAGGCGGCGATGCCGGCAATGGATGTTCGACGTAGTGTCCCTGTTTGGGAATGACGTCGCGTTCAAAATGATAACTTAACTCGGTCAATTCCTCCCGGAGTTCGCCGCCGCTCATCGGTTTGCCGTGGCCGGTGATAACGACCGAAGGGTGCAAGGCCTGCAGCCGGGCGATGGATTGACCGGCATCCTCCCAATTGATCGCGAAGTAAGCGGGCGGGTCGTGAACCGCTTCCTGCTGGGTGGCGACCGCCCACGCCGATTCCTGTTTGACGGTGGTGAAGGCGTCTCCGGCGATCAGGACGCGGTCAAACGGCCGGAAAAAGGAGACGTGTCCCGGTGAATGACCGGGCGAAGCCAGCCACTGCCAATCGGACAAAAAAGGGACGGTGCCGTCAGTCGGCAGGGGTTGGACCCGAGAACCCAAATCTACCGGGTCGCGGGGATACAAGGGGGATATTTTAGCCATTAAGCCGTCGCTCGCTCCGGGATCGGCCGGCGGGTAACACAATCGTCCGGTCAGATAGGGAAGCTCGGCTTCATGGGCGTAAACGGTAACGTCCCAATTCTGGACTAACTCCTCGACTGCGCCGATATGATCAAAATGGCCGTGCGTCAATAAAATCGTCCGCGGCGCCTGCCCCGGCCCGAAGAGTTTAGCGGCGGCGCTTTGAATCTGCGCGGCGGCGCCGGCTATTCCGGTATCGATCAATACCCATTCCGCGCCGGGTTCCGGTCGGCCGACCAAACAAAGGTTGGCAATGAGCGAACGGAGATAAAAGACATTGGGAGCGACGGTGATCACACCGGGAATGTAAGGCGCGGCCATGATGCGAAACCTCCCGTGAGCAATGTTTTAATCGGTTTTGTTCCTAACGCTCACCATCGTTATCCTCCCCGATACCCTGCGGATATAAACGGCATCGATTATGTTAAGCTCAGGAAAAGCTGCCATTATCATACGGTGGCGGTGGGACGAAGGGCGAAGCTTTGCTGGAGCGGAAGGCCGGTCATGATTAAAAGAAACCGGGGCGTGAGGCCGCCGGTTTCCGGGAGAATTTTGGGGAGGAATCATTCCATCGTTGCGGGCGGACTGTCCTTCGGATCGCTTTCGGCCGGCGCGCCGGGACCGCGGATCTGATTGCGGTAGCGTAACGGCGTGGTTGCCACCAGCAACTTGAACATCCGGATAAAATTGTTTTGGTTGTTAAATCCGACCCGCTGCGAAATTTCATTGATGGTATAATCGCTTTGTTCCAAAAGGATTTTGGCTTCGGTGATCCGGATTTTTTGTAAAAATTCGTAGGGGGCAAGTCCGGTTTGCTTTTTAAAAAGACGGATAAACGAGTATTGGCTCAGATGGTAGTTCTGGGCGAGACAGTCGATATTAATATCTTCGGCGTAGTGATCCTCAAAGTAGGTGACGGCGTCGAAGATTATTTTTTTAGCCGATTGGGGGAGGTTTTGAGTGTTTTGGATTTGCTTTTGGATACTGAGTTCGGTCAGAGCCATGCTGAGCAGGTTGGAAAGACTCAAATCGGTAGTGGGATCGTGGGATTGGGTTAAATACAGCAACTTCTCAATGTATTTGGTGACGGTCGCCGGGTTGTCGAGATTGATGATTTCCAGCGAGTCCCCGTTTAGCAGTTGTAAATAATCAACCTCGGGGCTGCAAGCGAAACGGATCCACATCATTTCCCACATTTCGCCCGTAGTTTTGTAATGATGGCGTTTTTCGCAATCGATCAAAAAAGCTTGCCCCTTATGGACTGAGAAGTGTTTACCGGCATATCGGATCTCGCCGACTCCCGACAAGGTCAGGATGAGCAGGTGGTAGCTTATCCCTTCCCGTTCAATCTCATAACTGCTGGTAGCAAAGAAATGACCGCAGGCGGCCACCCGGAACGGCAGCTTTTTCGCAGCCGGTCCGGGAGTATAAAGAATATATTTGGAGTTGGGTAAAAAGGCATCGTTGACTTTATAGATATACCGGCTCATCAATTTTCTCCGATGCAATTTTTATATATTTTCAGTCAATTATTCGTAATGTAATCATGTTAATTCTATTCTATAATTATATTACAAAAAGGTTATAAATCAATATGAAAGAGATGAAAACAATGCCAGAATGGAAAAACGATCAGGAACTTTTTGCCTTAATTAAACAAGAATTGTACACTCCGGTCGTCGGCGATATTTTGGATCAAAAGGGCAAATTTCATCAATTTTTGCCGCAAGCAGTCCAACCTTTGCGGGAGGAAATGATCTTGGTGGGCCGGGCGATGCCGGTGTTGATGATTGATGTGTACGGGCCGCAACCCAAACCGTTCGGGTTGTTGACCGAAGCTCTCGATCAACTGGAAGCCGGGGAGATTTATCTGGCCAGCGGCGGTGAAATGCGCTGCGCGTATTGGGGCGAGTTGTTAACGGCAACCGCCAAGAAACGCGGGGCGGTCGGCGCGGTGATCAACGGTTTTCTGCGGGATACCCCCAAAGTATTGGAACAGAACTGGCCGGTTTTCGCCCGGGGCCGTTATGCCCAGGACTCCTCGGTCCGGACCCAGGTGGCGAGCTACCGGACGCCGATTGAGATCGGCGGGGTTTGGATTGAGCCGGGCGATCTGATCTTTGGCGATCTTGACGGCGTGTTGGCCATTCCCAAAGCGCTGGAGGCGGAAGTCATTGAGTTGGCTCTGGAAAAGGCGCGGGGCGAAAAAGTGGTTCGCAAGGCGATTGAAAACGGCATGTCGAGCACGGATGCATTTAAGCATTTTGGGATTTTATAAAGGTTACGGATGAGTTAATTCGGTTACAAAGAAGCAACAAAAGGAGAAAGTCATGCCTGAATTTTTGGATGCAAATTTTCTACTTGATACGCCGACAGCCCAAACGCTTTATCATACCTATGCCGCAGAGTTGCCGATCTATGATTACCATTGTCATATTCCTCCGGCGGAAATTGCCGCGAACCGTCAGTTCACCAATTTGACCGAATTATGGCTAGGCGGTGACCACTATAAATGGCGGGCGATGCGGAGCAACGGCATTCCCGAGCGGTACATCACCGGCGCGGCCTCTGATTTCGAAAAGTTCACGGCTTGGGCGGAAACGTTGCCAAAATGTATCGGGAATCCCTTATATCATTGGTCCCACCTGGAATTGCAGCGTTATTTCGGAATCAAGAAGCGGCTGGATGCCTCAAGCGCGGCGGAGATTTGGGAACAATGCAACGCCCAGTTGCGTCAGCCCGGATTCACAGTGCAAAGCTTGATTCAACGTTCGAATGTGGCGGTTTTAGTCACGACGGAAGAACCGTTGGACAATTTGGAATATCACCGCCGGATTCGGCAGGATGCCGGTTTTACGGTTAAAGTATCGACGGCTTTCCGGCCTGATGCGGCCTTGGAGGTAGCCAAAAGTGATTTTCCGGCATGGGTCGGGCAGTTGGAGAAGGTTTCCGGCCTCGCCGTCGGTGATTCGTATCAGCGGTTTCTGGAAGCGCTGGAAGCGCGGGTCCGCTATTTTCACCAAATGGGTTGCCGGCTGTCCGATCACGCCTTGGATGAAGTGACGTATGCCCGGGAAGTTCCCGGCGGGACGGCGGCGATCTTCAAAAAACGCATCAGCGGGGAACCGTTGAACGCAATCGAGGCGGCAATCTTTAAAACCGAAACCCTCCTGTTCCTTGGCCGGTTATACAAGCAACTGGATTGGGCGATGCAATTGCATATCGGCGCGATGCGCTTCAATAACAGCCGGATGCAGAATGTCTTCGGTTATGATTCGATCGGGGACGCGCCGTTCGCCAAACCATTGGCGTTACTGCTCGACGCCCTTGATCAACAGGACGAGTTGCCCCGGACGATCCTCTATTGTCTCAATCCCAGCGACAATGAGGTGATCGGGACGATGATCGGCAACTTCCAGGATGGTCTGAGCCCTGGGAAAATTCAGTTCGGTTCCGGTTGGTGGTTTAACGACACCGAGGATGGCATTAACCGGCAGCTCCAGGCATTGGCCAATTTGGGACTGCTCAGCCGGTTTGTGGGGATGTTGACCGATTCCCGGAGTTTCATTTCTTATCCGCGCCATGAGTATTTCCGGCGGATTCTTTGCAATCTGCTGGGCGGCTGGGCCGACTCCGGCCGTTTGCCCCGGGATTTAAACTTGTTGGGAGCGACGGTACAAGACATTTGTTTCTACAACGCGGAGCGTTACTTCGGACTATAGTACGGGTTGGTGAGGAAATTGACGGAACGGTTTCAACAAATCTGTTTTCAAATTGAAAAAAACGATAATGTCTGTACGGCGCTGGCGGAGTTGAACCCGGGCAAAGTAAAGATCAACGGCGCGGCCTCCCTGACGGAAATGGAGATCGCCGCCCCGGTCCGGACCGGACATAAACTAGCCAACCGGTTGATTCTGGAGGATGAGCCGATTGTCAAATACGGCGTCGTAATTGGAAAGGCAACCCGGTTGATTGAAAAAGGGGAATGGGTCCACCTCCACAACTGCAAAAGCCTATATGACGAGCGTTCGGCGACCCTCGACGTGAATACCGGCGTACCGACCGATACCAAATACGAATAAGCGCGGTTATTACCGTGGTGATGATTTTAGACGGAGGGATTGAGACGATGACGCTCCAAAGCACGGCGACCTGGCAAGGTTTTCTGCGCGCTGACGGCACCAAAGGGATTCGCAATAAGGTGTTGGTAATCTACACGGTGGAATGCTCAGCGTTTGTCGCCAAAACGATCGGCGCGGCGTTTCCCGATGCCGAGGTGGATGTGGTCGGTTTTACCGGATGTACCGACAACGAATACGCAGTCCGGATGCTGTTGGCGTTAATCCGCCATCCCAACGTCGGCGCAGTGTTACCGATTGGGTTGGGTTGTGAATATGTTCAGGCGAAACTGCTGGCGGAAAAAGCCGCGGCGGCGGGGAAACTCAGCGACTGGCTTTTGATTCAGGAATGCGGCGGTACCCGGAAAACCGTGGCGCGCGGTCAGGCGATTGTTCAAACCATGTTGGAACGGTTGGCGATCGAAACGCCCCGGGTGCCGATGGGAATGGCTGACCTGATTATCGGCGCCGAATGCGGTGGGTCCGATTTTACCTCCGGTTTGGCCGGCAATGTGGTGGTCGGCAAAGCGTTTGACCGGTTGGTCGATTGGGGCGGCACCGCGATTTTTGAGGAAGTCGCGGAAGCGATCGGGCTCCGGGAGTTGCTGATCATCCGCGGCCGCACCGAGCAGGCCCAGCGCGAGTTGGCCTGCACCTACGATAAGGCGTTGGAATATTGCAAGGCGGTCCGGCAATTTTCAATTTCGCCCGGCAATTTTGTCGGCGGACTGACGACGATTGAAGAAAAGAGCATGGGGGCGTTCGCCAAAAGCGGTTCCAAGCCGATCGAGGGTGTGTTGAAAGTGGGGCAAAACCCCGACACTAAGGGGCTTTGGTTGCTGGACAGCATTCCCGATCCGCATTGGATGCAGTTTGGGTATACCAACCCCAACGACAACGAAGGTTTAATGGATCTGATCTGTTCCGGGGCGCAAGTGGTTTTCCTGGTGACCGGCCGGGGCACGGTGGTTGGCAGCGCGGTTGCGCCGGTGATCAAAATTACCGGCAATGACCATACCTACTTGAGCATGAGCGACGATCTGGATTTCAATGCCGGACCGGCGTTGACGGGGGAAAAAACCCTTGAGGAACTCGGTGACGAGCTGCTGGCCACGGTGGCGGCGGTCTGTTCCGGCGCGCCGACCCAATCGGAACGACTGGGTCATAAAGAATATTTTATCCCTTACAAGTATCAAAATCCGGAAATATCAACAATGAGGTGCAATCGATGAGAAACTATCAAGAAATGTTTGGATTGGCGGGAGAACGGGCGCTGATCACCGGGGGAACCACCGGGCTGGGATACGCGATGGCCGAGTGTTTCGCCGCCGCCGGGGCCGAAGTGGTCATTGTCGGTTTGGAAGACGAGGTCTCGGGAGCCGCCGCCTGCGCGGCGCTGGGTCCGCAAGCTCATTACCGTCAATTTGACATTACCGCCACCGCCGAAACCGATCAATTGGTGCAAGAGATTATTGATACCATTGGGCCGATTTCGATCTTGGTCAATAACGCCGGCGTTCATTGTAAAAAACCGATTGAGGAGACCAGCGACGCCGATTTTCGAAAGGTGATCGATGTCCATATCATGGGCGCTTTTGCGCTAACGCGGGCGTTGGTGCCGCACATGAAAGCCAACGGCAAGGGCAGCATCATTTTTCAAGCGTCGATGACCGCGTTCATCGGTCAGCCCTATGTCATCGCTTATTCCTGCGCCAAATCGGGTTATCTGGGGATGGTGCGCACGCTGGCCACGGAGATCTCGCGCTACGGCATTAGAGTCAACGGGATTGCGCCCGGTTGGATCGATACGCCGATGCTCCATCAAGCGGTGGACGGCGACGAAGTCCGCCGCAATAAGATCCTCGGCCGGACGCCGATGGCGAAGTTTGGCGCGGCTGAAGATATTGGCTGGGCCGCGGTTTATCTGTCTTCGCCGGCGGCCGGATTTGTCAACGGCGTGGTACTGCCGGTGGATGGCGGAGCGCTGATCGGGTTCTAGAATAGAAAAACAGTAAAATCGTTGGGATTCGGCGAATCTACCCGCCGTAAAAAATAAAGGGAGGAATCAATCCATATGGTGAAACGAAATCAGATCAGGATGATTGGCACAGTTTTATTGTTGGCAATTCTCTGCACGGCCTTTGGCGCGTTGGGACTGGCGGCGCCGAAAGAGTTGCGTATTAGCGCGCAAGCCTGGTTCTTCGGCAAATATCAATTAAATGAAGCCGCGGAACATTTTATGAAGACCCACCCGGACGTGAAAGTCAGTTTTGAAAAGGTCGATAACTCGGACGCGACAACTTACATTTTGCAATGGTCGCAAGGGAAAACCGGCAACGATCTGGTGATTGGACCCCTTCCGGCGCAAGCGGTTATTTTTGCGGCTCAAAATTACATCATCAATTTTGATTCCGGATTTTTTGACAAAACTCTAAAGAAATCCGATTTTGTCCCTTCGATTCTCAAATTGGGCAATATCGGCGGTAAGCAGTATATGATTCCGATGATGGGCGAAGTCATGTTCATCGTCGTCAACAAGAAACTGATGAAAAAAGCCGGGTTGGTCGATAAAGACGGCAACGCGCTCATTCCGAAAACTTGGAACGAATTGGCCGAGTTCGCCAAGAAAGCGACCATCACTGAAAATGGCAAAGTGGTCCAGACCGGTCTTTCCATCGACTGGGGCACCAACTTTATGGCCCATTCCTATTTGGCCTGTTTACAAGGGTTAAAAGGCAGCTTTTACGAATCCAATAAAAAGACGGTTGATTTTACAAGCAAAGAGGCCAAATCATTGTTGAGTGTTTGGCGGAAATTAGTCAAAGACGGGTATACCCCGGTCGACACTTTCGCCGATATGGACGCCGGCCGGACCAATTTCAAAGCCGGAAAAGTGGCGATGCATTTGACGGCCGCTTCCCGCTGGGTTGAAGCCGGCGAATTATTGGGCGCCGACACGGTGAGCGTCATCCCCATCCCCGGTACGGACAAACACGGTTCCTTCGTGTACACCCAAGGCATCGTCATCCCCAGAACCTCTCCCGAACAGACCTTGGCGAAGCAATTCATCAAAGAGGAACTGATGAGCCGCGACTTCCAACTTTACGCCATGAATAAGTTCGGGAAGATGTCGCCGATTGCGGCTCATTACAAACAAGCGCTGTCGCCGCAATGGAAAATGGTCTTGGATACGGTCAACAAAAGCGTCACCTTCCCGCTGTACAAAGACTGGAACAAGTTGGAGCGGGCCATGCAAGTTGAGATTCAAAAATGCCTGACCGAAAAACAAACGGTCGATGAGACCTTGAACACCCTGAAAAAGACCATTGATTCCCTGGATCAATCGGTCGGCATGAAAGCCCAGAATTAACCATTCGATCGAGGGCTTTGCCTAAAAGCCCTCGATGTATTTTTAAACCCGGGAGGGATTATTTTGAACAAAACTCCGTTAGAGCCCAGGACGAGCCAGCCCCTACCCAATGCGGTCCGCCAATGGATGAAACAGCAGATTCCCGGTTATTTCTTCCTGATGCCCGGTTTCATCTTCATCTTTGTTTTTATGATTTATCCGTTGTTTAACTCCCTTTATTTAAGTTTTTGCAAGTATAACTTTGCCTTCGATCCCAAACCGACCTTCGCCGGGTTGGAGAACTTCACCAAGATGTTCAGCGACAGTTCGTTTATTGTGGCTTTTTGGAACACCATGTTTTTCAGCGTCATTTTTTTCTCGTTGATCATGGTGTTGTCACTGGCAATTGCGATTATTCTCGATAAGCGCCTGCCCTGGTCGGGCTTTTTCCGGACGTCGATCTTCCTGCCGGTGGTCATTCCGTTATCGTTGAGCGGAATTGTTTTCCAATGGATTCTCAATGAGAATTACGGCTTATTCAACTTTTTCCTAACCGACTTCCTGCATTTGGGTTTTCTCGCCAAGAACTGGCTGGGCGATTCGAGCTGGGCGATGCTCAGTCTGGTGGGAGTGAGTCTTTGGAAATACATGGGGATGCTGGTGGTGTTGTATTTGGCCGGATTGCAGAGTATTCCCCGGGAATTATACGAGGCGGCCACGGTCGACGGCGCTTCGGAATGGCAAAAAATCTTTCACGTGATTTTGCCGAACTTACGGGAGACTTTTGTAATCTGCGGCATTTGGTCGATCATTCAATCGATCAAAGTCTTTGAACAGCCGTTTATTATGACGCAAGGCGGTCCGGGAACGTCCACATTGGTGTTATATCAGTATACGTGGGAAAACGCCTTCAAGTTTTATGAGATCGGATATGCTTCCGCGATGGCGTATGTGATGGCGGCGATTATTTTACTGCTCTCATTTTTAAACTTGAAATTTAGCCGTACGGAATAAGGAGGGCTGCGCCTTGAAAAAGTCGATCACGATTACCCAAGCGATCTTGTTTGTGAGCTTGCTCATTATTTCTTTCATCTTTTTGGTGCCGTTTCTATGGACGGTCATTACCTCATTAAAAATTGACAAGGAGATTTACTCCAACCGGATCATCATTTTCCCGACGCAAGTTACCTTGATGCATTATATCCGGGTCCTGACGCAGATGAAGGAGGTTATCAAGTTCTTCATCAACACGGTTTGGATTACGTTGTGGAGTGTCGGCGGAACCATGTTATTGAGCGCGATGATGGGGTACGCCTTTGGGAAACTGACATTTTTCGGCAAGAACGTCTACTTGCTGTTTGTCATGATCATTTTGACTTTGCCGTATGCGATTTATCTGATTCCGATCTATATCATGGAAAACCGCATGGGGTTGATCAATACCCATTGGGGACTCATCCTGCCGTATATTGCGATTAATCTGCCGATGTCGATCTTTGTCATGCGGGGCATCTTTATTAACATTCCCAATGAAATCGCCGAGTCGGCCATGATTGACGGCTGCAATTTCTTTCAGACCTGGTCCAAGATTATGTTGCCGTTGGCCCGGCCCGGTTTGGCGGTGGTAATGATCTTCACCTTTATCAATGTCTGGGGCGAATTTATGTTTGCCCGCACCTTGTCAAGCTCTCCGGCGGCGCAGACTTTATCGGTCGGTATTACATTCCTGCGCGACGAAGCGTCGTCATGGCAGTACGGAACGCTTTGCTCGGTAATTACCTTATCGTTGATCCCGTTGTTAACCGTCTTTTTAAGTATGCAAAAGTACTTTATTGAAAAAGGGTTGATGGAAGGCGCGCTCAAAGGATAAGCGCGCCGTCCGAACTAGCGAAGAATCGAGGAACTGACTACAATGAAGATTACGAAATTCGAATCCTGGTGGGTCCAGCGGGACCAATGCCTCTTTGACGAGAAGCGGCAAGGGAAAAGCAGCATGCCTTGGGATGTGGTCGTGATCAAAATCACCACCGATCAGGGGATTACCGGAGTCGCCACCACCTTGGCGGCGCGGTCGGGCGCGGTCACCGAAGCTTATCTGCAAGACAACGTGGCGCCGATTTTGCTGGGCCGGGATCCCTATGACCGGGAAGCGATCTGGCACGAACTTTGGAATATCGACCGTCATCTGGCGTTTTTCCCGGTGTACTTAACCGGTCCGGTGGATGTGGCGTTGTGGGATATTGCGGCCAAAGCGGCGGGGCTGCCGTTATACAAATATCTGGGGGCCTACCGGAACCGTTTGCCGGTCTACGCCAGCGGCCTGTTCCATCAGATCACCGCCGAATATGTCACGGAAGCGTTATATTATCAGTCCAAGGGAATTAAAGCCTATAAGGCGCACCCGCCGGGGCCGGTGGCGCTGGATCTCGAGATCCACCAAGCGTTGCGCGACGCGGTGGGACCGGACTACCTGTTGCTGTCCGATCCGGTGGCGGAGTATAGCCTGGATGAAGCGATCGTTATCGGTCGGCAATTGGAACGGTTGAATTACCGTTGGTTCGAGGAACCGTTCCGGGATTTCGAATTGTACAAATACCAGGAATTATGCCGAACCCTGGATATTCCGGTGGCGGCGACCGAAACCACCCGGGGTTGCCATTGGGGAGTCGCCCAATCCATCGCTCAACACGCCGCCGATATTGTCCGGGCCGATGTCTCCTGGAAAAACGGCATTACCGGAACCCTGAAAATCGCCCATCTGGCCGAAGCGTTCGGATTACGCTGCGAGATTCATACCACCACGATGAATTACATGGATATTGTCAATCTGCACGTGTCGTGCGCCATTCGCAACTGCGAGTACTTCGAATATTTTGTGCCGGAAACCGATTTCCAACTGCCGATGAAAGGCTGGCTCCCCATTGACGGGGAGGGAATGATCACCGTTCCGGACTCCCCCGGGATCGGGGCGGAATTGGATTGGGAATTGATCGAACGGCAATGTGTGTCCTATAAAGTGCTTGAAGCGTAATGAACAAAGCCGCCTTATGAATCGGGAAATCGGTCACAGTCAAGGTCGTCCTGACAAGTCGGGGCGGCAGATATAGGAGGATTTTCGATGACAACGAGTATCAGCAACACCTTGGAAAAAATTTTTTCGCTGGAAGGCCGGGTCGGCATTGTGACCGGCGCTTCCAGCGGTTTGGGACTTGCCACGGCGACTTTATTGGCGGACGCCGGCGCAAAAGTCTATGATGTAAGCCTGACGGTTACCACCGACGCTGCCGCCCGGCATGACAATATTGTCCGGATTCAGGCGGATATCACCGACCGTGCTGCGGTGGAACGGATTGTGCGGGAGATCGCCGCTGACAATGGCGGAATTGACTTTCTGGTCAATAACGCCGGAATGACCCATAAAACCCGGGCGGAGATTTTTCCGACCGAGCTCTGGGATAAGATCCATACGGTCAATGTAGACGCGGTCTTTCAACTCTCGCAGATCCTTTACCCCTATTTAAAGCAGTCCAAATCCGTCGGCCGGATTGTCAACATCTCCTCGATGGCCGGACATTTCGGTTTTTCGGAAGTCGTCCCCTATTGCTCCTCCAAGTCGGCGGTGTTGGGGATTACGCGGGGTTTAGCCATTGAGTGGGCCAATGACAACATTCTGGTCAACTCGGTGGCGCCGGGCTGGTTCCCCTCGGCCATGGCGATTCAGGTGATGGACGAGGCGCGCCGGGCGAAGATTCTCAACCGGATGCCGTTGCACCGGTTCGGCGAGATGCAGGATGTCGCGAATATGATTTTGTATCTGGTCAGTAATGCCGGAAAATATGTCACCGGCCAGGATTTCGCGGTCGACGGCGGCGCGATTGCTTATGGGTTTTAATGTTTTAAAATCCATTTGGGATGTTTATTCCTAATGAAAATCGGTTAAGCGGGACAAAATACGGTCCGGGCTTAACCGATTTTTGTTATGAGTTACTCGGTTTGCAATAAAGTCGCGGTAAATTATAAAAACAAACGAAAAAATAGCTAATATAAGGCAATAAATATTTAAGTAAAGGCAATAAATGATTAAGCAAGGTGAATAAATATTTTTGTCAGGTGAATAAATGTTTTTTCAATGGCAATAAATATTTAATTGAGATGAAGAAATATTTTTGCGTGGTGAAGAATTATTTTTTTGCCATTGATAAATATTTTTATCAGAGTGATCTGGAAATTCTCGTGAGAATTATCGAGAAAAGCTAAAAATTTATTGCAAAACAGATTTTTGTTAATGAAATAACCAAGCAGGTTTTTGTCAAATCACTACCGAACTTTTCCAAGGAGGTGACGCTGATGCTGATAACCTGGAACCCGAGTTCGGGTTTATTTCAATCGCCCCCGGCGAGTTTTGATCAAGTGCGACAAGAAGCGGCCAATACTGTCTGGCTCGACCTGGACGGCGACGCGACGGAGGTCCGCGCGGCGCTGGAGCAGCTCCAACTGTTGCATCCGCTGACCGTTGAACGGATCTTCACGCCCCAACCCCGGGCTTTTTTGGACGAGTTTGAAGATTATTTGCATGTTTTGTTGCAAGAGATCAATTATAATGAAGCCAAGGAAATTGAACTGAATCCCTGTCATTTCATCCTGGGGAGCAACTTTCTGATCTCCATCCATTTGCGGCCGGTGGAGGCGATCGGCGTCGTCAAGAACGACCCGCCTCCGCGGTTTTTCAGTCAAGGGGCCGATGTTCTCTTTTATCACATTGTCGTACCGTTGCTCAGTAAAGGTTTCGTGGTGTTGGACGAGATCGCCGATCTGACCGAAACGATCGAGGACCGGATTTTTCCCAAGCCGGACCAGAGTTTGCTCAATGAGATCTTCAGCCTGAAGCGCGATTTGATCGCCATGCGCAAAGCGATGGTCCCGATGCGGGAGGTGCTGGGCTTGATATCGCGCCGCGAGAACCCGTTTGTGGATTTGGAAGCGTTGCCGTTTATGAGCCTGCTGTATGACCAGTTGCTCCGGTTGCAGGAGCTCTGCGAAACCCAGCGCGATATTATCGCGGGTGCGCAGGAGATTTACTTAAGCGCGCTCTCCAACCGGATGAACGAGGTCATGATGACGTTGACGATTGTTTCGACGATCATGTTGCCGCTGACGTTGATTGTGGGGTATTACGGGATGAATTTTCAGCATTTCCCGGAGTTGGGGTGGCGGCATGGGTTGGTCTTTCTCTGGTTGGTGATGGGGAGCACGGTGGCCGGCTTGCTCTGGTATTTCAAGCGGAAGAAGTGGTTTTGAATGCGCCGTGAAAAGGGATAGATTGCTGCGTTGCTAGGTCATTGAAGTAGAATGTTTGCAGATCGTTTCGCGAACAAAGAGCACGTTATTGAAGTAAGTTGCTTGGTTTTTCCGGTAGTCGCCCAGGCTGATTTGCCGGGCGGAAGCAAAAAAAGATTGGTGGTGTCAATCTCCGCCAAGCCGTAAACGACCTGGCTAGGCAGATAAACCATTCAAAAGCCCCTCTGGGGCTCGGCAAGACTTCGAAGCACCACCCAGCCCGGAAGGGCTTGAGACCGGTTTTAATCTTAGCCCTGACCTTCAGGTCTGGGCGGACAGAAGCGCATTCAGCTATTTTCTAAGCTTTAATATTATTTTTCAGCAGGTGATATAGCAATGAACACAAAACAAGTCTTTTGCAGTTATCCGGTTACGGAAGCGGCGGCACCGGATGTTTACCGGTTTTGTCCGTGTTGCGGCAACTGGTTGGAACGGCGCGAGAGCAGCGGGCGGGTGCGGCCGGTCTGTCCGGTCTGCGGGTTTGTCTATTATCGGAATCCCAGCCCGGGGGTGACGGTGTTGATTGTGGAGGATGGGCGGGTCTTGCTGGGGAAACGGGGACCGGGTAGCTTTGAGGCGGGTAAATGGGGTCTGCCCGGCGGTTTCGTGGAATGGGACGAGGATATCCTGACGGCGGCGCGACGGGAAGTAGCGGAAGAGACCGGACTGGCAATTGAGTTGTTGGCGACGTTGAATGTCTGTTCCAATTTTTTAGCCCCCAACTTGCACACGATCGTCCCGGTTTTCCTGGGACGGCCTTGTGGCGGAACCTTGCGGGCCGGCGACGATATTGAAGCCTTGCGGTGGTTTCCGCTAACCGGTCCCTTTCCGGAGCTGGCTTTTATTGCCGATGAGCACATTATTCACTGTTATGCCGCGGGAGTGTCGACCGGAATTCCGTTAGCCGGTCCCCGGGAAGAATAGACGGATAATCGATGGCGATATCGCAAAAGCCAACCCGGGCGGATTGGCTTTTTTGATGGGCGGGAGGTTTAGCTTAACGTTGCAAAGCTCTCGACTTCGCTCCGGCTGGGTCGTAGATTGGGCTGGAATTGGATTTGCAGATTGCGGTAAAGATGGCGTTTGATCATTTGGAGACTGTCGGAACGGGTGAAATAGGTGACATATTCCCCCGCGCGCAGATGCCGGAAGAGGTCGGCGGCGTTGTGGGTTTGATCGGGAAACAGGGTATAACTTCGTCCGATCTCTTCCACCTGATGGGCGTCGCTGTTGGCGAGGTAGGGCAATCCCATGCGGCGGGCCGCGTCGATGCTTTTGATATTGGAGACAATGCAGACGGTGGAGTTGAACCCTTCGAAAGCGTCCAAGTCCAGATCAAAGACGCGGTCTTTTAACGACCCGACGAAATAAGGGTGGGCCGCCACGGCGTAGCCGCCCTGGTCGTGAATGCGGGCGACGGTTTCATTGGCGGATAAGCCTTTGGGAATCTCGGTTTCAATCTGGTAGGCCAGGATGTGTCCTTCGGCCGAGGATATCTCGCAGCCGGGGATCAACAACAGGTCCAAACCGCAAGATTCGATAATCCGTTTGGCTTTGCGGTATCCGGCCAGGGTATCGTGATCGGTAATGGCCAAAATGCGAATTTCGGAGTCAAGCGCCCGTTGAATAATGGCGTTCACCGTTTGGACCGAGTCATATAAGAATGGGCAGTAACTCAAACGTTTCCGGCAGATGCTATGGATATGAAGATCGGCTTTTAAAATGAGAGGCACCCCCTTAATAAAATTCGGTTGTGCCTTCATTATAGTCGAACATTATTAAACATTTGTTCAAGCTGTTTTAAGGATGCGCTAAGGAAGAAAATTGAGGGGGTCTCTGCCTTTTTACGCAAACTGCATATCGTACAGCCCTTTATAAATTCCGCCTTGCTCCAGCAATTGCCCGTGATTGCCCATCTCGCGGATGCGGCCTTTATGAATCACGATGATCGTATCGGCGTCTTTGATAGTCGACAGCCGGTGGGCGATAACCAAGGTCGTCCGGCCTTGGGAGACCTTTTTCAACGAGTCTTGGATGATCAGTTCGGTTTCGGTGTCAATATTGGCGGTCGCTTCATCCAGGACCAGGATGGCCGGGTTGAAAACAATCGCCCGGGCAAAGGAGAGCAACTGCCGTTGACCGGCGGACAGGGTGCAACCCCGTTCCTTTACCTCTTCCCGGTATTGCTGGGGCAGTCCTTCGATGAATTCGGAGGCGTTGACATAGCGGGCGGCTTTCACCACCTCGGCATCGGCGATCTCCTGATTGTTCAAGCAGATATTGGAGCGGATATCCCCCGAAAAGAGAAAGACATCCTGCATCACCACAGCAATCAACCGGCGCAAGACCGAAAGTTTGATCTCCTTGATATTGACCCCGTCCAGCAGGATTTCGCCTTTTTGAATCTCATAAAAACGGCCGATCAGATTGATGATGGTCGACTTGCCGGACCCGGTCGGTCCGACAAACGCGACCGTCTCGCCGGGGTTCACCCGAAAACTGACGTCCTTCAAAACCCAGTCGCGATCGTTATAGGAGAACCAGACATTGCAAAATTCGATGGCGCCGCGAATCTCCTTTAAATCCAGGCCGGCCTCCAGATCCTCCTTGCCTTCCTGGGTATCGAGCAATTCAAAGATGCGGTCCGCCGCCACGCTGCCCGCCATAATCACGTTGTATTTGTCGGCCAGATCGTTGATGGGCGAGAAAAACTTTTTCACATACGTAATAAAGGCGAACAAGACGCCGATCTCCAGCGTGGAGCCGAAGATGCCCGGCGTGCAGTACCAGATCAGAATGGAAATGGCGAGGGAGTTGATCAGTTCGGCGGAGGGTTTAAAGACCGCCGTCAGTACTACCTCGAACAAACTGGCCTTGTTATATTCTTTGTTTAACGTGGAGAACTCCGCAAATTTTTCCGATTCGCGGTGAAAGATCTGGACCAGTTTCATCCCGGCGATATTTTCGGCGAAAAAACCGTTGATCTGCGCGATCAGTTGCCGTACCCGTTTGAAGTTCCAGCGGGCCTTGATGTTATAAAGATAAGTGACGACCACGATAATCGGCAGCACCGCAAAGCTGACCAACGCCAGTTTGAAGTTCATCCGGATCATCACAATCACAATCCCGGCCAACATAAAGAAGTCTTTGAAGAAAGCGATCAGCACGCCGGAATACATCTCGTTTAAAGCCTCGACGTCGTTGGTAACCCGGGTCAATAAACGGCCGGACGAGTTGCGGTCGAAGAAACGGAGCGGCATCTTTTGAATATGGGCAAACAACTGTACCCGGATGTTGAGCATGATCTTCTGGACCAGCGCGTTGAGCAGGTAGGTCTGACTGTAATTAAAGACCGCGCCGGTGATGACCGCCGCCAGGTAATAAAAGCCCAGCAGTTCAATGCTTAAATGCGGGTTGCCGCCGCTGATGTAATCATCGATGGCGATCTTCATGATATAGGGATTTGCCAATTCCGCCGCATTGATCAACAAAGCGAACAGCGCGCTGAGCGCCACCAGATGCCAGTACGGTTTGAAATAGGTTAAAATCCGTAAGAATTGATGGTTGGCTGAGGTTTTCATATGGCGGTCTCCTCCATCAGCGTCAGGTTGGTTTCGGCCAATTGGGATTGGTAGAGGCGGTAATAATAACCCTGCAGCGCCAGAAGGGTTTCGTGGGTGCCGCGTTCGACGATCCGGCCGCGCTCCAGGACGATAATCTCGTCGGCGTGTTTGATGGTGGAGACGCGGTGGGCGATGATGATGCCGGTTCGCCCCTTGAGCACCGCTTTAATATTGCCCAGAATCGCTTCCTCGGTTTGAGTGTCGACGGCGGAGAGGCTGTCGTCCAGGACCAGGATCGCCGGGTCTTTGATCAGCGCCCGGGCGATGGAGATCCGTTGTTTTTGACCGCCGGAAAGGGTAACGCCCCGTTCGCCGACGACCGTTTCGAAGCCTTCCGGAAAGTCGACGATATTCTCGTAGACGCTGGACATTTTGGCCGCTTCTTCAATGGCTTCATCACTGTACTCCGGCCGGAAAAACTCAATATTCTCTTTGATCGAAGCGGAAAAGAGAAAGTTGTCCTGCGGGACGCAGCCGATATTGTCGCGAATGGTCGCGATGGGAATATCGTTGATATCCTTGCCGTCGAGAAAGATATGGCCCGGTTCGACCGGATAGAGACGCAATAACAGATTGATCAGGGTGGTTTTGCCGCTGCCGGTCTTGCCGATCACCGCCAGCGTTTTACCGGCGGCCAATTCGATATTGATCTCTTTTAACGCCCGCCGCCGTGTCCCGGGGTAGGTGAAGTTCAAGTCGTTGATCCGGACCCGACCCGCCAAACGTGGTTCGCTAAAGGTGGGGTGGTCGTCGACGATATTGGTTTTGGTGATCAGGATATCATCCAACCGTTTCATGGAGGCCAAGGCGCGTTGCCAGACCTCGACCAGTTTGCCGGTATTGTTGATCGGTCCGGACAACAACGCGAGATAGGTGTTGAAAGCAATGAAATCGCCCAAACTGATCACACCCTTGGCAACATAAGCGCTGCCGATGATCAAAACCAGGGTGTAACTGACGCCAAAACAGACTTGGACCGCCGGCACCAACAGCGCCGAGAGTTTGACGTAAGCCATCTGCGCATCGACCCGGAGTTGGCCGGCGGCTTTAATCTTGGCAATCTCCGCCTCCTCCTGGACATAGGCTTTGACCACCCGGATTCCGGTGATATTCTCCTGGGTTTTTTCGGAAATATTGGCGAACGACTCTTGAACCTTGGTGAAGTTTTGGCGAATCGGTTTCTTCAGCCCGACAATGACCACCACCGCCAGGATGATCGGTCCCAGCGCCACTGCGGTCAAGACCGGATGAATGGTTTTGACCATCACCACCACCGAGGCCAGATTAACAATGATCCCGTCGATTAGAAAGACCAGTCCGAAGGCGAAGGCCTGCCGGACCGCGTTTAAGTCGTTAATGGCGTAAGCCATCAGGTCGCCGGTTTTCTTATTATTGTAAAATTGCACCGGCAAGGTTTGTAAATGGGCAAAGAGCTTCGCCCGGAGAAAACACTCCAGATCCCGGGCCCGGCCGATCAATAAATAACGCCAGCAGTTTTTGAGCAAAAAGAGGACGGCCGAAATCCCAAGCATCTGCAAGGTTAGCCAGACGATCTGGTGTTGGCTGAGCGAGCGTAGTTTCAAGCAGTCGATAATGTAGCCCAGCAGCTTGGGGATGACCAATTGCGTGAAACTGGACGCCATCAGGATGGTGATGCCCAAAGCGTATTTCCAGGCATTTTTCCGGACAAACTCGTGGAAGATCAGTTCTTTGATCATGATTTCACCTTTATTTTATTTGAGGATAATTTCTTGTTGATACGTATAAGTCATTTGACGGCAAAAATCAACTGGATTCCCTTTCAACCAACGACCATTCCAAAACGACCAGGTGTTGTTGTAAATTACCGTTCATGATATCGAATAACATCTCGCAGCCGGTGAAGCCCATGTCGTACAGGGGACTTTCAATGGCCGATAACGCCGGTGCGGAAAGGGCCGAGAATCTGGAGGTGCCGATGGCAATGACCGCCGTTTCCCGCGGGACCGCGATTTGATGCAACGAAGCGTAACGGAGCAGATGAAAGCCGATGGTGGGAGTCTCGCACAACACCGCTCGGGGCAAATGACCGTATTCATTCAGATATTGGTCAAAAGCGTCAGTCAGCCCCTCTTCGCCCGGGAGCGTTTTTAACAGGATTTGTTCGTTTAACGTTAGTTGGTGGCGAGCCAATGCCTTGCAATACCCCCGAAAACGCCGGTCCGAGGGGTCGCCCGCCCCCGTTCCCCAAAAGGCGATCTCATGGATGCCTTTGCGGGTTAAACTGGCGACGGCGGCGTCGATGGCGCTATCCAATTCGGTCTTGACCAGATTGGCCATTTCCGCTTTGAGATTGGGATGGATCACGACAAACGGAATATTGTGCTGGACTAAGTATGCGTGATGGTCGTCGGCGAGATGGGCCAAGGCGAAGATGATCCCGTCAATCCGGTTGGAATTGTAATAACGGATATGTTCGGCGGTTTCAATCTCGGCGGAACGTTCAAAACAAAGGGTGATCGAGTAGTTCTGCGGCAACAGGGCATCTTTAATCCCTTCCAGCGTTTTCATGAAGTTGAAGTTGGAGACGTTTTTGTCGGAAACGATCCCGATCGACATTGACCGCTTCAGGCGCATGCTCCGGGCGATGACGTTCGGGTGATAATTGAGGCGTTTCGCGGTCGCCAGGACCAACTCCCGCGTCTCCGGTTTGATCTTCACCCCGGCCACGTTATTGAGGACATAGGAGACGGTCGCTTGGGAGACGCCGGCCGCTTTGGCCACATCCTTACTGGAAATATGGGAGGACTTAATCATCGTTACCCCATTGCGAAAGTTATTTTATTGATACGTATAAATCATAGTATACTGCGATTTACAAGTCAATATAACCGAGGTTCGGAAAGATTGGACTTTTGCCGTTTCTGAATTTTCGGTTGCGGCTCCAGCAATTTTTGCGGTATAATTGATCAGTTTTACCGTACAGTCTATAATACAAAGAGACAGTTGAAATATCATTCAAGGTGCCTTGCGGCTTAATGGGGAAACCGGTGTCAATCCGGTACGGTCCCGCCACTGTGACAGGGGAGTTTGGTAACGTAACCCACTGGGGTTCAACCGGGAAGGGGTTACCGGAAATGATGATCCTGAAGTCAGGAGACCTGCCTTGAGAATCCACTCAGACCTACGGAGGATAGGAGGATGATTGCGCGATTTTGTAAGCCTTTAACCTCTACGATCAGGTTAAGGGCTTTTGATGTTTTTGGAGATGAACATTGTTGGCAATCAGCTCATTCGGCTTGTTCCACGGGAAACTTTGCCAGTCAATTTAAAATCGAGGAGGAAATCAAGTGAAACGTCGCTTGTTACGTGTTTTTATTATAACATTGATAATATGGAATTGTCTGTTTATAGTAGTTAATGCCGCAGAAAATGTTTACGAGGAGGACGAAGTGGTGGTAACCGCCAGTCGGACCGAACAGCCACAGTCCGAAGCGCCGGGACACACCGAAGTCATTACAAAAGACGACATTGAGAAGTCCGGTAGTAGTCAGGGTAGTGTAGCGGATGTGTTAATTGAAAACGGGATCAATGTTTCCCAATATAGTAGCACCGGTACGGCCAATGTGCAAGTCGATGGCGCAAAGACTGAGCAGACATTAATTATGATTAATGGGATTCCTGCGAATACCGGGACTTTGGGTCAAGTGGACTTGAGTTGTTATCTCGCTTCCGGCGTAGAACGGATTGAAATCGCCCATGGTCCGTTGTCGGCCTTGTATGGTGGCAACGCGCTTGGTGGGGTTGTCAATATCATCACCGATTTGACGGGAAAAGCTCAGGAAAAAGTGGCGATTGCCGGGGGAAGCTTTGAGACCGGCAAGTTTAATTATACTTCAATCCATGATAAATGGGGCTTGGCGATTGGCAGTAATGCTACGCAAGGCGACCGAGAACGTTCCGGCGCTTATAACAATTTTTTCAACGCTCAATATAATTTTTACGAAACCGAGCGGAACTATTTGAAACTGTACGTAAATGCCAGCAAGAAAAATGCGCAAATACCCGGTTCACTTCAAATTCCAAGCATACAGGCTGACCAGGAGGATGAAAACTATCAGATTCATTTGAGCGGGAAAGAGCAAATATTGAATGGGATTTGGGAGTATAAAGTTTATAGTCAGCTTTGGGATGAACAATACCAGGAATATACGGAGGATCATTACCGTATTACGAATTACGGAACGGATCTGGCCGGCCTTTATAACGTGGGAAATCAAGAAATAATCACCGGATTGGCGACCAAACGGTCGTTTATTCACAGTTCGCAAGCAGGAGACCGTACCCAAAACGATTGGGGGGTTTTTGCCCAGGATACGTGGAAGCTGGCTGATAATCTTCGCTTGGTTGGCGGGGTACGACGCGACTTTAGCACGAAGTATAATTCGCCGGTAACGCCCAGAGTCGCATTGATCCATAACGTCACCAATAATTTGACGTTAAAATACGGTTATGGTGAAAGTTTTCGGGTGCCAACCGTTAATGAATTGTATTACCAAGGCGTCGACAACTCCGATCTGAAACCCGAAAAAGGAAAACGGTTCGATGTTAATGCTGAAATCCGTCAAGGAGCTTCGGCGTGGACGGTCAACGTGTTCCGAAATCGTCTTGAAGACGGGATCGAATGGGTAAATATTGCATCACAATCTAAAGCATCAAACGTCGCCCAATCGCGCACCCAAGGAGTTGTGCTTGGATGGAAGCGGAATTGGAGTGAATCGTTCACCCAGGGAATTAGTTATCAAATCATCGACCGTGAGGATGATAAAAACAACACTGGCAATTATCAAGCGAATAATTTATTTGGACGCCAGAATCTAAATTTGACTTTTGGAGTAAGTAAACCAAAATATGACTTGAACGTAAACTACCGATATATTATCGATCGTACCAATCAAACGAAGTTCTTTGCCGACTGGAGTTCTAAGGAAGTGAAAATGCCCGATTACGGAGTTGCAAATCTTAATTGGCGCTATCGTTTCCATTCCAACTTCAACATGAATCTCAACATCGCCAATATCACCGACGAAAAATACGAAGTACATACCGATTATCCCATGCCGGGACGATCGGGCCTGTTAACGTTGAATTATACCTTTTAATTAAGGATGGATTAAAATGTGGAGTCGCTGGTTGATTGGATCGGTGATTTTTCATGGCGTCGTTCTCGGAGGGTTAACCCTTTTGCTACCCGCTGAGCGAGGGTTGCCGGAATCACCAGTATATTTTGAAATGATGAACGATTCCGGTGTTAGCGAATCGGGTCAGCTTCAATTAAAATTTAATCCGAGTAACAATCAACTTAAACCGGTAAATGTTAACCGGTTGCTCACTCACAAGTCCAAGCCCAATAATTATGATCAAGCAAGCAAAGTCGCTCCGGTTTCGGCGGCTCCGCCCCCGTCCGAAGTACCCATGCCCGAAGGGACGACGCAAAGATATCAAATAACCGTTGAAACCGGGGCACATAACTTATCAAACGTTGCAAATAACCAGGAAAATGTAGAGAGTGTTCCGTATACCGGCAAGGATGTCGGGACGAATGTCAACGTATCATTGAACACCACAGGTTCAAGCAGTCAGGGCACGAGTGCGGGGAATCAACCCGTATTCCCGGGACCGACAGGGAATGGTATGAATCCGACCGGTGGTGCGGTGGTTGACCACCCGGCAATTTTACGTGACAAAATTGAACCGATCTATCCCAAAGAGGCTAGGGACAATGGATGGCAGGGCGTGGTAAAGTTGCAAGTGCAAATATTAAGGAATGGCAGAGTCGGTCAGATTATTGTCATTCAATCCAGCGGGTACGATTGTATGGATAAGGCGGCGATTCAAGCGGGCCGCTTGTGGAAGTATCGACCGGCTTTAAAAGATGGCAAACCTGTCGAATCAATCAAAATTCAGAGTCATCAGTTCAATTTGGAGGCTTTAAAATGAACATTCTACAGCAAGGCGGCTTCTTTATCATTCCCTTACTGCTCTGTTCGGTGCTGATGGTGGCGATTATCGGCGAACGGCTTTACGTCTTTGCCAAAACCCTGCCAACGCCATTGAGCGAACGGGAAAATCCGGCGTTGGAGATTAAAAAACTCCGCCGGCATCTGATGACGTTATATACGCTGATGGTCATCGCGCCGATGCTGGGTTTGCTGGGGACGGTCACCGGTCTGATGAAGTGCTTCAATCTGCTCGGCAAGCAAACCGGTGTTTACAACCCCAAATTGCTTAGTTTAGGGATTGCCGAAGCGTTGATCACGACGGCGGCGGGGCTGTTGATCACCATCATCGCCACGGCTTTTTATAATTACTTTAATTCCCGTTTGGAAGATTACGTCTATGACTATAATACCGCGATCCGGACGGAGCAGGACCATGGCTAAACGACTGCCGATCGAGCTGAAGCCGTTACCGCCGCCACGATTGGAGATCATGAATCTGATTGACGTCCTGATCACCCTAATCGCTTTTTTCATGATGACTTCGGTTTTTATCGAAAACAACCGGCAATTCGGAGTGAATCTGCCGGAAGCCGGCCAAGCCAAAGCGGCTAGGGTTCAACCACCGGCCCGGTTGGTCCTGGAAGTGACCAAGGACGCCGCGATTTATTGGAACGGTAACCGGATGAGCCGCGCCGAACTGCAGACGTTGTTCCAATCCCAGCCGCCGGGGGCGGTGTTGGTGATCAAAGCCGACCGGGATTGCCGTTATCAAACGGTAATTACCCTGTTGGATCAGGCCAAAGCGGCGGAGTTGACCAAGATCGCTTTGGAGGCCCGGACCGTTGAATAACTGGGGGATGGTTGGATGAACAGGTTGGTTTCCCATAATGTGTTGCGGCGGGTCCTGGTTGGGCTCAGCTTCGCTTGTTTGCTGGGATGGCAGGGGACAAGCGCCGGTATCGCTTCGGTTGCCGCAGCCCCGGAAGGAGTGCAGCGGCAGTTTGCCATCACGCAATTCGGGGATGGTTTTAAAACGATTCGCGATGCCAACCACCGGGTGTTTTTATTGGCGCCCCGTGGCAAGTCTATTCCTTTGAAGTTCAGTAAATTGCCGGTCATCCGGATCCCGTTACAACGGGCGCTGTTTACCTCCCCGACCCAGGTATGCTGTTTACGACCCTTTGCGGATCCGGCGGTTTGGCGGAGCGTGGTTGGGGTGACCACGCCGGCGGGAGAATGGTATCTGAACCCGATCAAGCAGGGGTTGCGTTCGGGCGCCATCACCTATTTGGGCGACAGCATGAGTCCGGATTTTGAACGGATGCGGTTGCTCCGGCCGGAAGTAGCTTTCGTTTATACCGGACCCAGCGGACAATTTCGATTGATCAAGGGGTTGCGGACCTTAGGGATTCCCTATATTGTCGATAACGATTATTTAGAGCCGGATCTGCAGGGGCGGTTGGAATGGGTAAAATTTATGGCCGCCTTTTACGGGAAAGACCAAGAGGCTTCGGCCTATGTCCGAGCTGCCGCAAAGCGGGCGCTGGGAGCGGGTGAACGGGTGCGTGGGCTTCCCCGGCCGAAAGTGCTCTGGAGTATGATTTATGACGGAAAAGTGTACGTTCCGAGCAGCGACTCGTTTGTAGCGCGCATGATCCAACAGGCGGGCGGAGAGTATGTTTTCCAGACGCGGCAACGCGGCGGTAATCTGGGCAACATCAATATTAGTTTGGAAGAGTTCTATCAGCTGGCGCGCCGGGCGGATATTTATATTAGTCCAACCTTTCCCGCAGTCACTCCCAACATCGCCGCGTTGATCCAAAATGCGCCGGTCTTGGCGGAACTGGCGGTGATCAAACAAAAGCGGGTTTGGTGTTTGCAACCTTGGTACAATCAGTTATTGGACCGGAGCGACGAGGTGGTTGCCGATCTGGCAGCGTTATGCCATCCGGAAGCCTTCCCCCAAAACCGGCTGCGGCATTTCGTCAAGCTACGTTGAATTTGGGTCGAGGGAAGATGGGGTGAATCATGATACGGCGGAAATACGGTTATACAGTACTACTCGGTCTAAGTTGCTTGGCTTTGGCGGTTTTTTTGCTCAATATCGCGTTGGGATCGGTGCAAATTCCCCTGGACAAAGTAGTTAAGATCCTGATTCACTCCCACGGCGACCCGGACTTTCAAGTCATTGTTTGGGATATCCGGCTGCCGAGAGCGCTGGCGGCGGCCTTTGGCGGCGCGGCATTGGCAGTCACCGGACTATTGTTGCAGATCTTTTTTCAGAACCCGGTGGTCGATTCTTTTATCTTAGGGATCTCCTCGGGCTCCAGTTTGCTGGTGGGAGTCGCCATTTTGGCGGGCAGCGTTTTCGGTTTGAACGGCACCGGGCCGGAGTTAATGATGACCGCCGCGTTTTTGGGCGCCGTTTTGGTCATGTTATTAGTGATGGCTTTGGCGCGCCGCGTCAAAAACGTGCTTACCTTATTGGTGGCCGGATTGATGGTCGGTTATTTGTGCAGCGGTATTACCAGTTGCTTGATGGCGTTAGCCCAACGGGATCAGTTGCGTAATTTTATTTTGTGGAGTTTGGGCAGTTTTTCCGGTTATACCTTGGCCGAAGCGCTGATCTTAACCGGAGTGGCGATCCCGTTGGTGTTGGCCGCCTTTTTCCTGTCGAAGCCGCTCAATGCGCTGCTGTTGGGAGAACGGTACGCCCAAAGCAGCGGTTTGAATATTTCCATGTTACGATTGGCGATCATTGCCATCTCCAGTGTATTGGGGGGAGCGGTCACCGCTTTTAGCGGTCCGGTGGCCTTTGTCGGCTTGGCGGTGCCGCATCTGGCGCGGATGATCTGCCGGACTTCGGACAACCGGCTGTTGATCCCGGCCACTTTTTTATTGGGTGCGGCGGTCACCGGGATCTGCGATTTGGCGGCCCGGATCGCGCTAGCGCCGTTGGAGTTACCGATCAGCGCCGTCACTTCGTTTTTTGGCGCGCCGCTCGTGATCGCACTGCTGCTGAAGAGGAGAACCGTCGGATGAGTATTGTAGAGACCCAAGGACTGGCTGCCGGTTATGGTCGGAAAGCCGTTGTCAGCGGCATCGATCTCAAAGCATGCAAAGGCCAGATGGTCGCTTTACTGGGACCCAACGGGACCGGCAAAACCACGCTTTTAGCAACGATTGCCGGTCTATTAGCGCCGTTGGCGGGGACGGTCCGCGTCGAGAACCGGCTGATCGGGGATTACTCCCGGATGGAACTGGCGCGCAAGGTTGCCGTTGTCCTGACCGACCGGATCGAACCGGAGCGATTGACGGTTTTCGATTTGGTGGCGGCCGGCCGTTATCCGTATACCGATTTTTTGCAACGGTTAACTCCTGCCGATCAACAACGAATCGAAGCGGTGATCGACTTGGTCGGTATCAGCGACCTGGCGACCCAACCATATAACCAATTAAGCGACGGCCAAAAACAAAAGGCCCTGCTTGCCAGAGCGTTGGCACAAGAACCGGAGTTAATCATTTTAGATGAGCCTACCAGTTTTCTCGATCTACGCAACCGCATGGAGTTTTTAACGATTTTAGCCCGACTCACCACCGAACAGGGATTGACCGTCTTGCTTTCGTTGCATGAGGTGGAGCTGGCGCTTAAATGTTGCAAATGGGCGGTTTTGATCCGCGAAGGCCGGATCATTGACAGCGGATTGGCGGAAACAGTACTGACCGAGACCAATATTCAAAAACTCTATGGTTTGGGACGTTTCAATTATAATGAGAGCTTCGGCAGCGTGGAATTGCCAAACCCGGGACCGCCAACCTGTTTTGTTGTGGGCGGCGGCGGGTGCGGAACGCCGGTTTACCGGTTGTTGACCAAGCATGGAATCGGCTTGGCGAGCGGTGTCATTCACCAAAACGACCTTGATTATCAGATCGGGCGCTCGATGGGAATCCCGATGGCGATTAACGCCGCCTTCCAGCCCATCAGCGAGGAAGCTTTCGGTCAGGCTCGCGCGGAGTTGGAGAAGGTCAAGACCGTAATCGACCCGGGTTTTCCGTTTGGGTTGACCAACGAACGAAACCGGGAATTGCTGCATTATGCTGTCCGCAGCGGGTTGCAGGTCGTCGCTTTGCGGGAGCGAAACGCCGGTGCGGTGTTTTATGAGGAACAGGTGGAAAGGGTTATCTTCTGTCACGATCTTGAAGAGTTATTAGCTAGGTTGAAATAACAGAGTTGAGTGTAGAATCTGAAAATTAGGATAAACAAAATCATTTTAGCGCGGGGAACTTTTTTGTTTTACTCAAATAAGCTAATCATCAATGGGTTGATCAATACACGGCGGAGATTACGCGATAATGCGCGGATATTAGCGTAATTTGCGATTATCGAATATATTCCAAAGAGTCTAAGTTGCAGTCCCAAAATAGTTAATGTGACTGATATGATTAGGCAAACTCCTCAAATGATAATGTTAGAGGCATCATGGCATATTAGGCAAAAATATAAAAAAGCGGGCATTTGAAGGCGATAATCATTTTATACATTAAATCCGTTGCGAAAATATTAATCGATCATAAGATGATGTAAGAGGTGATCGATATGTTAAGTAGTACATCGAGTCAATCAATTAATATAACGTTGCAGGCTCTTGTAAATTTACAACAATCCGTGGCCGCTTTATTTGGAAACCTGGCTGCTTATACCCCAACTTACGCCGCCACCATCACCCAGACCATCGAAGCCATTAAAGCTCAGGTTGTGACCTTGCCATTTACCACAACTCAGATTAATGAGATTATCAATGTTTTAAACCAAGCCGAAGTCATTAATAACCAGGCTAGTGCAGTTGGTTTTATTACAACCGAACAACTCAATACGATCCTCAATCTGTTACAGTTGGCAAGCCAAAAGGTCAGCGCCTTCAGTTTCTCGATTCTGACCTTTAAGCCCCAACGCGGTTGCGGCCGCGGAGTATGCTGTCAGCGTTTTACCTGTACCTCTTCTTGTTGCGGTAGTTGTGGCAGCAGTTTCAACAATAGTTGTTGCTGCTAAAAGTAGAAACAGCCTCCGGGACACCGGGGGCCTTTTTGTTTGACAGATCAAGTTTATACCAAACGGATATTTATCAGTGTTTGGCTTCCAGCGGTTATGCCGCTGGTTTTCTTTGTTTGAAGGATTTTTCCAATATCCCCTTGACACATCCATTATTTAGTAATAAAATAATAAACCCTGTCGTGATAAAACCAATAAAAGTCAAGGAGGTGGAAGGTTTGATCGAACTTCAAGGAATTTCAAAAACATACCGGGTAGCCAAACGAACCGCCGGACTCAAGCAGGCGATCAAGGCGTTGTTTCACCGGGAGTACACCGCGGTGGCGGCGTTGCAAAATGTCTCATTTCAGATCGCTCCCGGGGAAATTGTGGGTTATATCGGGCCCAACGGCGCGGGCAAGTCCACAACCATCAAGGTGATGAGCGGGATCTTAGTCCCGGACTGCGGCCGCTGCAACATCATGGGATATACGCCCTGGGTCGACCGGATAGCCTATGTCAAACACATTGGGGTTGTTTTTGGACAACGGTCGCAGCTCTGGTGGGATGTGCCGGTGGTGGATTCCTTTGAATTGCTCCGGGATATTTACCGGGTACCCCAAGCGCAATACCGGGCCAATTTAGAACTGCTAACCGCAACGCTGGAACTGTCGGAGCTGCTGACTACCCCGGTCCGCCAACTCAGTCTCGGCCAACGGATGCGTTGTGAGATTGCGGCTTCGTTATTGCATGACCCGGCGATTTTGTTTCTCGACGAACCGACCATCGGTTTGGACGCGGTCTCAAAACTGGCGGTACGGCGGTTTATCAAAGAGATAAACCGGACTAAAGGCGTGACGGTGATCCTGACCACCCACGATATGAATGATATTGAAGCGTTGGCGCAACGGATCCTGTTGATTGGCAAGGGACGGCTGCTCTACGATGGAAATTTAACCGGATTGCGCAGTCGCTTTTCCAGTCAACGCACGATTACGGTTGATTTTCGGGAGAACCTGACTCCTTTGGCGTTTCCCGGCGCGGTTTTGCTGTCGCGCACCGCGGAACGGGCGGTTTTCAGCGTGGATATTCAACGGATCGCGGTTTCCGACTGCATCGCTGAACTGGCGCGACGCCTGGACCTGTTGGACGTGACGGTTGATACGCCGCCGGTGGAAGAACTTTTGGTCCAGTTGTACCGGGAGTATCGTCTATGAAACCATATCTGTCGGTTCTGAAATTGCGTTTTCTTAACGGCTTGCAGTACCGGATTGCCGCGGTGGCGGGAGTCGCCACCCAATTTTTTTGGGGTTTTATTTTCATCATGATCTACCGGGCTTTTTATCAAAACGCCCAGGAAGCGCCGGCGTTCGTGTTACCGCAGTTGGTGACGTATATTTGGTTGCAACAAGCGTTTCTGGTCTTTATCATGTTATGGTTGCGCGATAACGAATTATTCAACTTGATTACCAGTGGGAACATTGCGTATGAACTCTGCCGCCCTTGCGGGATCTATCATTTTTGGTTTGCCAAACTATTGGCGCAGCGGTTAGTCGGGGCGATGCTACGTTGTGGTCCCATCCTATTGGTGGCGTTCTGCTTGCCGCCGCCGTACCGGATGGGTTGGCCGGCCGACGAATTGACGCTGCTCCTGTTCTTGATCACGCTGGGGCTTGGCGTGGTGGTCTTGGTCGCCATCTCCATGTTCATTTATATTTCGGTTTTTTATACCATGTCGCCGGTCGGTTCGATGCTGTTGTTCAGTGTCACCGGAGAGTTTTTGGGCGGAATGGTGATCCCGGTACCGTTGATGCCGGATTGGTTGCAATGGATCGTTTACCGGTTGCCATTTCGTTTAGCCGCCGACTTGCCTTTTCGGATCTACAGCGGCAATATCGCTCCGCACGACGCGTTGCTGGGGATTGGCGTTCAAATTTTTTGGTTGACGATCTTGGTCGGCTGCGGCAAGTTCGCTATGAACCGAGCGTTACGCCGGGTTGTGGTGCAAGGAGGTTGAGGTCGTGAAACTGTATCTCCGTTATTTATTGATGCTTTGCAAATCGCAGTTGCAATACCGGACTTCATTTTGGCTGCTTTCGTTTGGCCAATTTTTTGTTCCCTTTTTTGTCTTTGCCGGATTATACTTTTTGTTTCAACGTTTCGGTCAGATCCGGGGCTGGAGCTTTTTTGAGGTGGCGCTCTGTTTCGCCGTCATTCATATTGCCTTTGCCATCAGCGAATGCTTTGTGCGGGGTTTCGACAGTTTTTCGCATCTGATCGTTAACGGCGATTTTGACCGGATCTTGGTCCGGCCGCGCAGTACGGTGCTTCAGGTGCTGGGATCGCGGTTCGAATTTACCCGGATCGGCCGGTTAGCGCAGAGCACGGTGGTGTTGGGATGGTCGTTGGTAAATTTGCCGATTCACTGGAGTGTACTTAAGGTGGTTTTGCTTGGTATGATGATCGGGAGCGGCGTGTTTATCTTCGCCGGAATCTTTATTCTTGCGGCGACGCTTTGTTTTTGGACGGTGCAAGGATTGGAAGTCGCCAATATTTTTACCGACGGTGGGCGGGAGATGGCCCAATATCCGCTGGACATTTATGAGAAATGGGTGACCCGGTTTTTTACGACGGTTATCCCGTTTGGTTGTGTTAATTACTTGCCGCTGCTGTTTCTGCTCGATAAAGTCGATGGCCATCGGATTCCATACTTTTTTGCGCCGTTAGCCGGGATCGTATCCATCATTCCCTGTCTTTGGGTTTGGAACTTTGGCGTGAAACACTACCGCTCCACCGGTTCGTAAAGGAAAAGGCAGCCGAAGCTGCCTAAAACGCTTTCGTATCGCGACGGCGTTTTGTTTTTTAGGTCAATAAGCTGAATGTTAAGGCTTTTAATACCTCAAGCTGGAAGATATCAAGCAGCGAATTGACCTGGGTCGGGGTGATCGATCCGGCTGTAATTGCTGAGGTGATGATATTCTCGGCCAAGTTGAGTAAATTAATGATCTGGGTCTTTTGGTCTGCTTGGATCGGAAGGGACGCAACCTGGGTTTTGATCAACTCAATGGTGCTAATCAGAGTGTTGCCGTAGGTTGCATTAAACGCACCGATGTTACCCAGTAATGCCGCTACCGATTGGGCCAGGTTTTCAATGGCTAAGATAACCGAGGCTGTACTCATCTTCTTCACCTCCAGTCCATCATATGAAATGAAACTGTTGCTGAACCGGGTAAAGTAACTGAAAATGAGAAGCGACCAAAAAAATACTCTTTTTAATACATTCTCGAAGAATTACGCGATACTCCTGTTTCAAAAATCATGCCAAACCGAGGGAGTTTGGATGGAAGTTGAAATAGATTATCGAGTAATCATCCCCGTACTCAAAGCGAGTTGCGTACGATATTGCTGGGAACGATTTACCGGAGAGGCCTTTTTAAAGGACATTCCATTGGATCCTCAACCGGATCATGAAACCATGTTCCGTCGGCCGGGACAAACACCCGCTCGGCCAGATGATGGGTTTGAATCAGCCGGCCCAGTTCCGCCCGGGATAAACGGCAATGGTTCCAAGCCTCCATATGGATTACGCAGAGTTTGGCCTGGGGGACCGCTTGGGTTACTTGCAGTAGGTCCGGCCAGCCCATGGTGATAGGATCCCCTTCGTGGAATTGCGCGTTTCCGGCGAAAGCCAGCACGAGGTCGGGTTGGTGGGTTTTTAACGCTTCGGCTACTTCCGGGCAGAAAACCGTATCTCCGGTAATATAGAGGGTTGGTTCACCGGGAGCGGTAAGCACAAACCCCGAAACCGGAGCCATCCGGGCGCCGATGGCGCCGGTGCCGTGTTGACCTCCGGTACGATGGAGCGTGATGCCTTGCCATTGGATGGCTGATGGGACCGGCCGGACGTCACTGAAACCGGCGTCGGTGATCTTTGCGGTATCCTGCGGTTGACAAAACAATGGCAAATGTTTGGGCAACAACTCCTGCGCCCGGTTGTCGAAGTGGTCGCGGTGGGTATGGGTGACGATCACGGCGTCAAGCGCTTGAAGCAAGTTGTTGGTTTCCGGCAAGCCGACCAGCGGGTTGGGCGACGGATTAGGGACGTTGGGGATCGGCTCCAGCGCTCCGGCAGGGCTGAACATGGGGTCCAGTATCAGCTGCTGGCCGTTGACAACAATGACACAGGTGGCATGACGCAATAACCGAATCTTCATGATTTATTCCTCCTTTAAATCCTGATATACTAAAAGCAGAATAATGGAATGGGATAACTTCATTATAACGAAGATTGAAAGCGGCCGCGCAAGTCTTAGCCGGAAACCGCTTTCACGATGAAAGGAAAACGCCGTCCATGCTCGATCCGACCGACCATCAAATCTTAGCAGTTTTAACCAAAAACGCCCGGCTGCAATGGCGGGAAATCGGCGAGCAGGTCCATTTGACCGGACAAGCCGTGGCCAACCGAATTCGCCGTCTGGAAGCGCTGGGAGTGATCAAACATTATACAGTGGCGCTCGATCATCAAAAGTTAGCGAAGACTGTCACAGCCTATGTAACAGTCTTTATGAAAACCACCGATCATGCTTCGTTTCACCAATTCATCGGGGCGCAAGACGTGATCATTGCCGCCGATCGCATCAGCGGAGAGGGCTGTTATCTTCTTAAAGTTGTCGTCGCTTCCAATGACGAGTTGAACGGCTTTTTAAACCGTTTGCTGCAGTTCGGGAACTACCGAGTCAACCTGTCGATCGGAACGTTAAAATAATCTCCACCAAATCTCCACAACTTCTTGATATTCCATCCACATCCCTTTGTTATGATCGTTCCAACGAGAGCAAAACTTTTCATTCTTAAACTTACCTCCCTTTTTATCGTATTGTTCTTGGGTTTCCTGGCGAAGTCATCCAGGTAGTCGTCCACACTAGCAACCGCTCGCTTAAGCGATGTCAGAAGATGCGGAGTGAACGACTAGACTTTGATACATTCGGAAGCGACAAGAACCTACGTTAGCACCGCTTTCCGGTTCAACCTCCTCCGGGAAAGCGGGAATAGGCGTGCCGTCCGTTGTTTAGGCAATGGGCGGTTCGTTTTTTAATATTCGCTTAAAGCTGGTCAGATTGACTAGGAAGTTGGGAAAAAACCCTTTATAATATTAATGTCGCACGAAAATCGACGTTTACTGATTGCGACATATTGAAATGTTTAAACAAACGCGATTGGTTTGATAACCAAAAGGAGCTTTGCGATGACGGGACGTTTCAGTAATATTATGTTGGTTTCGGATCTTGACGGCACATTGCTTGACAAACAATCGCGCGTTAGTCCGAAGAATCAGGCGGCGTTGGAATATTTTGTGGAAAACGGCGGAGTATTCGCCATCGCCACCGGACGGAACGAGCATTCCGCCGGTCAATACCGGTCGGTTCTACCGATGAACGCGCCGGCGATTCTTTATAACGGAGCGGTCATCTATGATTTCGCGACCCAAACCAATTTAATGACGATCGGTTTGCCAAATGAAACGCAACAAGTGGTCAGGGAATTGATGGTCCATTGTCCGGAGATCGGGATTCAGATTTACCAGAGCGGTGAAACCCGCTTTATCCAGCATAATCAAAGAACCGTCAACGAACGGGAACTGCTCGGCTGGCCGGTTGAAACGGTCGCGATTGAGCAGGTTGCATTGCCTTGGGTCAAGGTGTTGTTAATTGGGGAACCGGAACAGTTGGCAGTGGCCGAGACATTTTTGAAACATCAACCGCAGTCCTTCCGAATGGTTTATTCGGAGCGTTATTACTTGGAACTGCTGCCGCTCGGCGTCTCCAAAGGCCAAGCCTTGCAAGAACTGGCGAAGTTGGTTGGTGGGACGTCCCGGAAGACGGTGGCAATGGGTGATAACCAAAACGATCTCGAAATGATCGCCATGGCAGATCTCGGTATCGCCGTGGCCAACGCGCATCCGGAGGTCAAACAAGCCGCCAAATTTTGTTGCGGCTATCATTACGCCGACGCCGTGGCCGAAGTGGTGCAGTTGATTGAGACATGGTTACATGAGGGAAATCCGCAATTAGCGGTCGGTTAAACCCCAAGAAAGAGAATATGAACCAATCCCACGCTCCAATGAGGGTGGGATTTTTTTATTTTCTAAATCAACAAATTGTAAACGGAAAAGGAATTGATTAATCCCTGTCGAAATTTATGAAAATGTTTTCATAAATAAACATTTCGAGAGAAAATTTTACATTGTAAAAACTGCAGATGGAATGTGAAAATCCTTTCATATCGGAGGATTCATGGCTAACATAAAAGATGTTGCAAAATTAGCCAATTCGTCCATAACTACTGTTTCGCGGGTGATTAACAATACCGGGTATGTTAAACAAGCGACCCGCGCCAAGATTCTTGAAGCCATCAAGACGTTGAACTATAAACCGTTGGAACGCAGCGAGTTTTCTGGCAGCCGGACCATCGGGCTGATCGTTCCCAATATTGAAAATCCTTTTTTCGGGAAGATGGCGCGTTATTTGAACCACGCGGCGAATGCTTTTGGATATGACATTTTGTTGTGCAATGTTGAGGGAACGGCCAATCATGCCGATGACAGTTTATTTGAACGGCTGGGCAACCGGGTGGACGGTCTGATCTACGCTTCATCCCATCGCAGTATGGAGGTTATTCAGGCGGCCCAGCGCCGCAACCTTCCGATGGTCGTGTTGGACCGGGAAAGTAAAAACGCCAAGATCAACTCGGTGACCATTAATAACAATTATGGCGCTTTTATCGCCACCGAATACCTGATCAAACTGGGCCATGAGCGAATCGCCTACATCGGAGGCGCCGTTAATATGGAGATCTCGGTGCGGCGGAAGGAAGGATACCTCCGGGCGCTGCAGGAATATGGGATACCGGTTGCCGGACGCTATATTTGTTATGGCGACTATACGCTGCAAAGCGGTTTTGAATGCATGGGGCGATTGCTCAAGGAACATCCGGAGATCACCGCGGTGATTGCCGCCAATGATTTGATGGCGATCGGGGCGGTGCAACAACTGCACAAGGTTGGATTACATGTGGCCGAGGATATTTCGGTAATCGGCTTTGACAATATTGAATTGGCGGTGAATATCGATCCGGCGTTGACGACGGTCGAATATCCGATGGAACAGATGAGCGAACGGGTGATCAGCCTGATCCTCCGCCAGATCAAGCAAGAGGAATATCCGACCGAAGCCGTGACGCTCTTTCCGAAACTGGTGATCCGGGAAAGTTGCGCTCCCGTCGCCCATCACTGCCAACGGAAAGAAGGTTTGTTATGAAATTTAAGTCTGCGCACTTTTTGTTATTAATCCCGGGGCTGATGATTATCGCCTTATTCTTAATCCTGCCATTGTTCGCGACAGTGGTTCCAACGTTGCAGGAAACCGGAAAAGGTTGGACGCTCGCCAATTACATCAGCTTTTTCAGTGACGGTTATTATCTCAAAATCTACTGGCGGACCTTAAATTTGTCGTTGATCGCCACCGCGATTTCGGTGGTTTTAGGATTTCCCACCGCCTATTATATCTCCAAAACCGCCTCCAACCGGAAAGGGATCTATACCATTTTAGCGGTTTTCCCGTTGTTGACCAGCCCGGTAGTGCGCAGCTTCAGTTGGATCGTGGTATTGGGTAAGTTCGGAATTGTCAATAACACGTTGATGGCCTTGAAGTTGATTGAAGAACCGCTTAAGTTGCTCTATAACGAGTTTGCGATCGTCATCGGACTGGTTAATCTCTTTTTACCCCTAATGATCATGTCCCTAATCGGGGTGATGGAGAACATCGATCACCATCTGGTGGAAGCGGCCGAGAGTTTGGGAGCCTCGAAGATCAAATCCTTTCTGAAAGTGGTCTTCCCGTTGAGCGTTCCCGGCCTGATCGTCGGGTGCATTTTGGTTTTTACCGGAAGTTTTACTGCCTATACTACCCCGCAGTTGTTGGGTGGGAATAAATCCAAAGTGTTGGCGACGTTGATTTATCAAAACGCGATGACCCTATCGGACTGGAACGGCGCGGCGGTGATCGCGACTATCATGATTGTCACAACCATCGCGATTAGCGGCATCATCAATCAATTGACCCTCCGGCTGCAAGGGAAAGGTGGAGTCTGATGAAAAATCGGTGGCTGGCGGTATTTACATCCCTCGTCTATGCGTTTTTGTTATTTCCGTTGGTGATTATCACCATTACCGGTTTTGGGAAAGACAACTATTTGAAATTTCCGCCCAGCGGGTTTTCGTTCCATTGGGTCGCCAATATCTTTCAGGTCGAGATGTTTATGAAGACCTTCAAAATCAGCCTGGAGATTGCGGCGCTCGGAACCTTGCTGGCGTTTTCAGTGGGTATGCCGGCGGCATATGTGTTAAGCCGTTATCACTTCGCCGGTAAGACCGCTTTGAAGTCGTTATTTATGTCCCCGGTGATCGTGCCGGGAATCGTCTTCGGGTTTGCGCTGTTGAAACTGTTAATCATCCAGATTGGTCTGCCGGTGTACACCAGTCTTTTGCTCGGCCATACCATCGTCATCCTGCCGTATATTATCCGGGTGATGTCGGCGAGCCTTGACAATCTGGACTATTCGATCGAAGAGTGCGCCATCTCGCTTGGCGCCAGTCCGGTCCGGGCGTTCTTCGCGGTGGTGATTCCCAATATCACTTCCGGAGTAATTGCCGCCTTCATTTTGGCATTCATTAATTCGTTCAACAACGTGCCCATCTCGGTCTTTCTGACTGGCCCGGGCCTAAGCACTTTGCCGATTCAGATGATGAGTTACGTCGAGTATTATTACGATCCGACCATTGCGGCGTTGTCGGTATTGTTGATGGCGATGACCGCCGCGTTGATGTTGGTAGTGGAGAAAACCCTGGGACTGGGGATCGTGGTTAAGTGAGCAAATTCAGCCAAGGGTCCAGCGTTGTTAGCATGTTGATTTGATTTTGGGAGGCCATTGAATGAGTCTACTTGCATTGAAAGATATCAAAGTCGCCTATGGCAAGCAGGTTGTTTTGGAGAAGCTGAACCTTGAGATCGAACAGGGCGAATTGGTATCGCTCCTTGGTCCCAGCGGTTGCGGCAAAACCACCACGTTGCGGACGATCGCCGGATTTATCCAGGCCAAACAAGGGAATTTTTATTTCGACGGTAAGGATTATACCCACACCCCGGTCCATAAACGGAATTTTGGTTTCGTTTTTCAAAACTACGCGCTGTTTCCCCATTTGAATGTCACGGATAATGTTGCGTTTGGGTTGAAGTTGCGTAAGATCGGCAAAGCTGAGGCCGACCGCAGGGTGGCGGAGATACTGGAGATTGTCGATCTCAAAGAATACGCCAAACGCTTCCCCAAAGAACTTTCCGGCGGACAACGGCAGCGGGTCGCTTTGGCTCGGGCGTTGGTGATCAAACCGGACCTGCTGCTCTTCGATGAACCGTTGAGCAACCTCGATGCCAAACTCCGGGTGAAGATGCGGGTGGAGATCAAACGGATTCAGCAAGAATTGAAAATCACTTCGGTTTATGTCACCCATGACCAGGAAGAGTGTTTCTCGATCTCGGACAAGGTGGCGATCATGAATCAGGGAGTCATCGAACAACTCGACCGGCCGCAGCAAATTTATAAGACCCCGGCCACGGAGTTTGTGGCGCGGTTTGTCGGATTTGAAAACTTTATCGAACTGAAACGCCAATCCGGCCAAGGCGACCGGGGGTTTTATGTCACGGAGACCGGGCATGGTTTTGAAGTTCAGGGAAACCAAGTATGTTTGGGCATCCCATCGGGTAAAGGCGCGATTCGCCCCGATGAGATCCGGATTGTGACCGCGGGGGACGCCGCGGCCAATAACCATGTTGAAGGAACCGTTGGGATCAGTACGTTTTTGGGCAAAGAGTATCAATATATTGTTAATACCAAGTTAGGCCCGTTGGTGGTTAACGGTGACGCGGCGCATGAGTTCCGGCAAGGCGACACTGTGCTTTTATATCTCCCCAAAGAAAAATTAATCTTAGTCTAAAGAGGTGTTTGAGAGTGAAAAAAGTTACCTGGTTATTCCTACTTTTGCTGACGTTGAGTTTTGCAATGGGCGTCGGTTTCGCCGCCAATGAACCCCGGACATTGGTCGTCTCGACTTGGGGTTACAACGAGGATCAATTCCGCAAGAATGTTTTTACCCCGTTTGAAAAAGCCAACAATGTCAAGATCGTGTTGGAAGTCGGTAACAACGGCGAGCGGCTGAACAAGTTGAAGATGATGAAGAACAGCCCGGTGGACGTGATCTGTCTGGCTGAGTCGTTCGCAATGGACGGCGCCAAAGCCGGCGTGTTCGAGAAGTTCGACGCCAACAAGGTTCCCAATTTGAAAAACATTTACGAAGTTGCCAGACAGCCGGTGAAAGATGGTTACGGCCCGGCTTACACCATGAACCGGACCGGCATCATGTACGACGCCAAAGCGGTTACCAAACCGATTAAGTCCTGGGCTGATCTTTGGCGGGCCGATCTGAAACAAAAGATCACCATTCCCGATTTGACCATCACTTCCGGTCCGGCCATCGTTTCCGGCGCCGCGGTCAAAGCCGGAACGGTCATCGGCAAGCAAGATTCGAAGATCTTCCAACAATTGGTGGCATTGAAACCGAATGTCGTGAAGATCTACAGCAAATCGTCGGATCTGAACAACATGTTCATCCAGCGGGAAGTTGTGGTCGGCGTCGGGTTGGACTTCGCGTTTCCGAAGATCAAAGAGGCGATTCCAAACGCGGTGTTTGTCGACCCCAAAGAGGGATCCATTGCTAACCGGAACACCATCAATATCGTGAAAGGTTCTAAAAATGTCGAATTGTCGTATAAGTTTATCGACTGGTGGTTAAGCGAGCAGGTTCAAAAAGCCAACGCCCTTGACAAGTTGGATTCGCCGGTCAACAAGAAAGTCGTGTTGACCGAGGAACAAGCGGTTGGGTTGACTTATGGCGATAAAGTGTTCAAGAAGATGAAAACGTTGGATTTTAACTATATCAACGGTGTGATGCCCAAATGGCTCGGTCAATGGAACGAGCAGGTCTCCAATTAAGCTTTCGGGTTTTTGTTGAGAAAAGCGTGAAGAGTATCCTGCAATCGGATACTCTTCTTTTTAACGATCGGAGCTGACGTGATTTGGCTGACATGGATTTGTTGATTCAGGGCGGACAGGTATTCAACGTGTATCTAAAAAAGTTTCGCCCCGTCGATATCGTGGTGAATGACGGCATGATTGCGTTTGTCGGCGATGCTGCGGCGTTGGATTTTGATTACCGGATGACCGTGACGGCGGCGGGGAAATTCATCGTGCCGGGATTGATCGATATTCACATGCATATTGAGAGTTCCATGGCTACGCCGCTGGCCTTTGCGGCCGAAGTCATTAAACACGGGGTAACCAGCATTGTCTCGGAACCCCATGAGATCGCCAATGTTTTTGGGATTGAAGGAGTCCGGGAGATGATTAAGGCGGGAGCCGGCGCGGTGGTTGACGTCTTTTACGGGGTTCCCAGTTCGGTACCGTCAACGACCCCGGAGTTCGAGACCACCGGCGCGGAGATCGGCCTGATCGAGTTGGCCGAACTGATGCGGGAAGACCGGGTGATTTGCCTTGGCGAAGTGATGAACTGTTATGACCTGATCCATGGACAGGATACCAAAACCCATCAGTTCCTCGAATTTTGCCGGAGCGAATACGGTCACTTGCCGATCGAAGGGCATTGCAACCGAGTCTCCGGCTTCGGGTTGGCTAAGGTTCTGGCGGCCGGAGTCACCTCGGACCATACCCAGCAGACCGTAGCGACACTGGCGGAGAAACTGGCGGCGGGGATGTTCATCGAGTTACAGGAGAAGTCGCTGAACCAAGCGAACGTCGCCTATATCGTAACCAATGACCTTTACGAACAAGTCGCTCTGGTCACCGATGATGTCATGGCTGATAAACTGGTTCACCACGGCCATCTCGACCGGTTGATTCAGAAAGCGGTGGCGTTGGGGATGCCGGTGGAACAAGCGATCTATTGCGCCACCTATACGCCGGCGCGCCGGATGAACCTGCATGACCGGGGCAGTATCGCCCCGGGGAAAATCGCCGATCTGGTTTTCCTGAATGACCCGGAGCAGTTTACGATCCAGGCTGTCTACAAACGGGGAGCGGCGGTAAGCTCCCTTGACCTGACGGCAAAGCCACCGGAACTTTCGTATCGTTTCCCGGAAACCTATTATCACAGCATTCAACGGTCGCCGGTTACAACGGACGATTTGCTTCTCGCCTGCGACCGCCCTGACGGGCCGGTCCGTTGCCGGATCATCAAAGTTCAGGACGGGACGACGGCAACCGAGGAGATGGTGGCCGAGGTTGCGGTGCGGGACGGCAGGCTGGATTGGGAGAGTTCGCCGTATTGCTTGATCGCGGTCTTGGAACGTTACGGCAAAAATAACAATATCGGCTTGGGACTGGTCACCGGCGCGACCATCAAACGCGGCGCGGTGGCGGCCTCCTACGCCCATGACCATCATAACATTCTGGCGGTAGGGAAGTCGTTACCCGACATCATCCTGGCCATCAATACGGTGATCGAACGGCAAGGCGGTTATTTTGTGGTTGAGGATGGACAGGTGCAGGCAGGGATTGAACTGCCGATCGGCGGCATCCTTTCCGCCAAGGATTTGCCGAGCATCGGCCGGGAGCTGGCGGCGGTCACCGCGGCTATGCGGGAATTAGGATATGAGCATTATAACCCGGTAATGTCCTTCAGCACCCAAGGGTTGCCGGTCAGCCCGCTGTTGAAGATCACGGACCGGGGCTTAATCCGGTATGACCGGAAACAACTTGTTGATATATTAGCGGAGGAAATTTAAATGGCTTATGACAGCACCTTGCAGAAACACATCCGTTGTAAACAGGGAGATGTTGCCGAATATGTGTTAATCCCCGGCGATCCGGCCCGGGCGGAGCGGATTGCCAAGTGTTTTGACACGTACGAGAAAGTAGCGGAAAACCGGGAATATGTCGTTTTCACCGGATTTAAGGACGGAGTGCGGATCAGCGCCTGTTCGACCGGTATCGGCGGTCCTTCCACCGCCATCGCCATGGAAGAATTAGCGAAGATCGGCGCCCATACCTTTATCCGGGTTGGTTCGGCCGGCGGCCGCAAAGAACACCTACCGGTAGGCAGCGTGGTCGTGGTGAACGCCGCCGTGAAAGCCGACGGTACCAGCAATGCTTATCTGCCGGCAATTCATCCGGCGGTCGCCGATGTAAAGGTGACTTCCGCTTTAATGGAAGCGGCCCAAACGCTGTTAGGCGAAGTCCCCTTTTTCACCGGGGTCAGTTACAGCCGCGACGCCTTTTATGTCCAAAACCCCGAACTGAACGAGCTATTTAAAGATACCGATGTCACGGTCTCCGAGATGGAGTGCGCGACGGTTTTTGCGGTAGGGTCGAAACGGAACTTACGGACCGGCGCCATTGTTGGGACTGACTCCAATATCTTTCTCAAGCAGCAATTGCCGCTAGAGGAGAAAGAACGGCTTTATTACGCGGCGGAGAAAAATACCATCGCGATCGCCATCGCGGCAGTAGTGGAGTTGGCGAAGCAGGGATAAACAAGGAAGAAAGGATCTGTGACACTACAAACGCCCAGGGTTTTATCCCTGGGCGATGATTTGCTATCGATTTAGGTGAAATATGTCGTTGTCAAGATATCTGAAATATCGTGCGACATCTAGCTATCTCCGGCACGCTTTCACGCGGGTGATCCGCCGCTCTTCCACCGCCTCGACTTTAAACACCACTTTTTCCGCTTCGATCACCGGGGTTTCCCCGGCCCGGGGAATCCGGCCCAACTTGCTGACTAAATATCCGCTTAACGTGTCAAACCGGGTTGACGGTAGATTGATGCCGAGTAATTTATTGACGTCTTCCACGGCGACCGTGCCGTCGATCAGATAGGTGTCCTCGTCAACCTTTTCAAACTCCGTTTCTTCCTCGTCGTTTTCGTCGAAGATGTTGCCGACGATCTCTTCCAACAGATCCTCGATGGAGACAATCCCGGCCGTGCCGCCGTATTCGTCGACGACCACCGCCAGATGGATCCGGTGTTTCTGCAACTCGCGGAGGAGGTCGTTGTTTTTCTTGGACTCGGGGACATAATACGGTTCCTTAATCAACCCCGCGAGACGGATCTCCACCGTATTCGGCTGTTTAAGCAGCGGGATCAAATCCCGGGTATGCAAGATGCCAACGATGTTGTCCAGCGACTCTTGGTAGACCGGTATCCGGGAGAACTGCTCCTGAATCACGATCTGTAAGATCTGGTCGCGACTGGCGTCGAGGGGTAGGGCGACCATCTCGGTGCGGTGAGTCATCACTTCCGAAACCGCAGTGTTGTCGAAGTCGAAGATGTTGTCGATCATCTCCTTTTCAGCGCTGGGGATCACGCCTTTTTGTTGACCGACGTCGACCATTAAACGGATCTCTTCTTCGGTGATCCGTTCCTCTTCCAAGGCGGGGTTGATGCCGAACAGCCGCAGTACCAGATTGGTGGAGAGACTCAACAGTTTGATGAACGGTTTGGCGAGCAGGTAAATGACGCGTAGCGGTTGAATCGTCCGGCGCGAGATGGCGTCGGGATTTTTCATCGCTAAACGTTTCGGGACCAGTTCGCCAAGGACCAAGGAGAAATAGGAGAGGGAGAGC
Source organism: Bacillota bacterium (assembly GCA_023410535.1). Lineage (GTDB taxonomy): Bacteria > Bacillota > UBA4882 > UBA8346 > UBA8346 > JAEYPR01. The sequence continues at coordinate 332,001 of JAEYPR010000031.1, forward strand.
GTGATGATAATGACCGCGATTAATTTAAGCACCGAACGGCTGACCGGCAATCCCAAGCCATCCAATAGGTCGACCAAGGCGTCGGAGAAACTCTCCGAAGCAACCGCGCTGGCTAATAAACCGGATAAGGTAACCCCGACTTGAATGGTTGCCAGGAATTGACTGGGTTCCCGTAACAGGTTGTAGATGAGTTTGGCTTTCTTATCGCCCTGCTCGGCGGTTTTCCGTAACTTTTGATCGTTTAAGGAAATGATCGCGATCTCCGAGGCGGCAAAGAAAGCGTTGATCGCCACTAAAAATAGTAAGATGAATGCCTGAAAAAGCATCCCGCCGTTTGTCGTCTGTACCGACTCCTTTTTAAGAATAATATGTGCAGGGGGTGGGTTCAAAAATACTACGTTTCTTGAATCAAAGTTCGCAGGTTTCAACCGATTGGTAGCGAATAATTGTTTAAACAGCAACAGTGGCTACAGGGAGGCAACAAATGCTACAAGGGGTCATCACCCCAATCATTACCGTTTTTGACGATGCGGGGCGATTGGATTATCAAGGAAACGCGCTGCTCATTAACCGCTTGATCGAGCAGGGGGTTAACGGGATCCTCTTTCAAGGCAGCATCGGTGAGTTTTTCAATCTTACCATGCCCGAGAAGAAAGCGTTTATAGACTTCGCAGTGGCGACAGTCAACCGACGAGTACCCGTATTGATCGGCACCGGCGGCACCGTGGTCGATGAAGTCGTGGAATTAACCCAATACGCGGACCGTGCCGGCGCCGATTATGCCGTAGCGATATCGCCTTACTATTTTAAATTGGATGAAGAAAGTTTGTACCGCTATTATGCTGCTGTTGCTCAAGCGTCGGACCTGCCGTTGCTCCTTTACAATTTCCCGGACCGGACCGCGGTCGATCTCGGTCCGCAGCTGGTTTTGAGACTGGCTCAGGATTTCCCGACAATTGTGGGGATTAAAGATACGGTGGATAACATTAGCCATACCCGGAAACTGATTCAGACAGTCAAGAGCCAATTGCCGCAGTTTACGGTCTTCTCCGGTTTCGACGAATATTTCATCCCCAATCTAAACGGCGGCGGCAACGGTTTAATCGGCGGGCTCTCCAATTTGGCGCCGCAACTGTTTGTCCGGCAATATCAGGCATATCGAGATGGTGACTTGCAAACCGTGGCCGAACTCCAACGGCGGATCAACGGGTTGATGGGATTATACGATGTCTCGCAACCGTTTGTCACGGCAATTAAGGCCGCCGCCGCATGTATCGTTGCCGGAATCGGCCCGGCGGCGCGCAAACCGGCGGGCCGATTGGGAGCGGAACAGCTGCAACAAATTCGGAGCATCCTTGGACAAGCCGGCCTGCTCAAATGAAAACGGGTCGTGGGAAACAACGGCAAAGCGAGGAAACTGACATGACTAACGGCAAAGAACCGTTAAGCAATAAGGAACGACGGTTATGGTCCCAATTTGACGCGTTACAGTTGGGGATGGATTGGGATGAAGCGGATATCAAAAAACCGCAGATCTTGATTGACGACGTCTTTGGCGACAGCCACCCGGGCAGCAGTCATCTCCATGAGCTCAACCGGCAGGCGGCGATCGGCGTCTATGAGATGGGTGGCAAACCGGGGCGGTTTCATGTGACTGATATCTGTGACGGTTGCGCTCAAGGACACGACGGGATGAATTATGTGTTGGCCTCCAGGGAAGCCATCGCCGATATGGTGGAAATCCACGGGTCGTTCGTGCCCTGGGACGGCGTAGTCTTGATCTCGTCCTGCGATAAATCGATTCCCGCGCATTTAATGGCGGCGGCCCGGTTGAACCGGCCGACCATCTTCGTTCCCGGCGGCAGCATGCGTCCGGGGCCGGGCATGTCAACCTCGATTAAGGCTGGGGAGATCTCGTTGCGCGAGAAAAAGCAAGACCAAATTACGCCGGCTGAGATTCGCGACTTTAAACTGACCGGCTGTCCTTCGGTGGGCGCCTGTCAGTTTCTCGGGACCGCCAGTACCATGCAGTGTATGGCGGAGGCGTTGGGTTTGGCGTTGCCGGGAAGCGCGTTAGCTCCCGCGACGATGCGCGATATTTTAGCCTTGGCCCGTTGGGCCGGCAAACAGATCATGATCTTGGCCGAACGCGGCATCACCGTATCCCAGATTTTGACGCCGGCGGCGTTCGAAAATGCGATCAAAGTTCACGCGGCGATCGGCGGCTCCACCAATGCTACGTTGCATCTGCCGGCGATTGCGCGGGAGTTGGGAATCGAACTCCAGCCGGAGCTCTTTGACCGCATCAACCGGAAGATTCCCCACATTGGCAATATCTATCCGGCCGGCCAGTATCCGACTGAAGCGTTCTGGTTCGCCGGCGCGGTGCCTATGGTGCAACTGCTGCTTAAGGATTATCTGGATCTTGAGGTGCTGACGGTCACGGGGCAGACCTTGGGTAAAAACTTGCAATCGTTGGAAACGGACGGGTTCTTTGAGCGGAATTTGGGGTACCTGAGCAACTACGGACTCCGTCGCGAACAGGTGATCAAGCCGGTTGCCACTACTGCCGAGCTGGGTTCGATCGCGATTCTCAAAGGAAACTTAGCCCCCGAAGGCGCAGTGGTCAAATATGCCGCCATCACGAAAGAAATGTTATGCCATGTGGGCCCAGCCCGGGTTTTCGACTCCGAGGAAGCGTGTTATCAGGCAGTGGTCGACGCCACCGTTGCGCCAGGTGTAGTGTTGATCATCCGGCACGAGGGACCCCGCGGTTCGGGGATGCCGGAAATGCTGATGACCACCGAGGCAATTGTCTGCGATGAACGGTTGAACGGGTCGACCGTATTGGTCACGGACGGCCGCTTCTCGGGCGGCACACGCGGTCCATGCGTCGGGCATGTTTCGCCGGAGGCGGCGGTGGGCGGACCGATTGCTTTGGTCGTAGACGGGGATTTGATCGAATTGGATATTCCCAACCGACGATTGAACATTGTCGGAGTGGCGGGGGAACCTTGTGATGAGTCGACGGTTTTAGCTGTGTTGGAACAGCGCCGCAGTGTTTGGAAAGCCCCGCAAGGGAAGCGGCGGCGCGGGGTTTTTAAACGATATACCGAACGGGCGCTCTCAGCCATGCAGGGAGCAGGTTTGGAATGAATTTTTCCAAAATTGGGAACTACTATCCGGGCAGGCCATTGTCGTGGGACGCAATGGTTTGATTTTTGGTGAGTTTTCTAGTCTTTGCAGGTTAACTTTTCAAAAAGGCGAAACAATATAGATATGGGAATCGTTATATTGAATGGGACGTATTCGCTACATCGATTTGATATATAAAGGAATTGCAGATTCGGACGAATTAGGCAATTTCTTTAAAATAAATAAAATAAGCAAAAATAAGTAAAAACGATTATATGGATTCAGGAGATTATTATGGCAAAACAAGCAAAAAAATTGAAAGTAATTCCACTGGGTGGCTTGGGCGAAATCGGTAAAAACATGACTGTCTTCGAGTACGGTCAAGATATTATTGTGGTCGACTGCGGGATGGCCTTCCCCGAGGAAGATATGCCCGGCGTCGACCTGGTACTGCCGGACACCAGTTACCTGGTGAAAAATTTAGCCAAGGTTAAGGGAATTATTATCACTCATGGGCATGAAGACCATATCGGTGCTCTTCCTTACGTGCTGAAAGAAGTAAATGTCCCGGTCTACGGGACCCGGCTCTCGCTGGGATTGATCGAGTCAAAATTAGCCGAACACGGCATTTTGACCAGTTGCAAATTGCAGACCGTCCGGCAGGGCGAGACGATTGAATTGGGCGCTTTTAAGGTGGAGTTTATCCGCTCGACCCATAGCATCGCCGACACCGTGGCGTTGGCGATTCATACCCCGATCGGGGTGGTGGTCCATACCGCCGATTTTAAGATCGATCATACTCCGATTGGCGGGGAGACCATTGACCTGCCGCGTTTCGCGGAGTTGGGCAAGAAAGGCGTCTTGCTTTTGATGTCGGACAGCACCAACATCGAGCGCAAGGGGTATACCATGTCGGAGCGGATCGTCGGCGACTCGTTTGAAGATATCTTTGCCAACGCCAAAGGCCGGATTTTGGTTGCGACCTTCGCCTCCAACATCCATCGGATTCAACAGGTAATCAATGCGGCGGCCAAGTTCAAACGGAAAGTGGCGCTCTGCGGCCGCAGTTTGGTCAATGTCAGCAGCAAAGCGATTGAGCTTGGATACTTACAAATGCCGGAAGGTATTTCGGTCGATATTGATCATGTCAAAAATAAACGTGCCGATCACCTGGTGATCATTACCACCGGGAGTCAGGGCGAGCCCATGTCGGCGCTGGCCCGGATGGCCATGGGTGAGCACCGGCAGATTGAGATTGTCGAAGGCGACCTGGTAGTGATCTCAGCCAGTCCGATTCCGGGAAATGAGAAGACCATTTCCGGGGTGATCAATGAGTTGTTTAAGAAAGGCGCCAATGTCATTTACGAATCGTGGAACGAGATCCATGTTTCAGGACATGCCTGCCAGGAAGAGTTAAAGCTGATGCAGCGGTTGGTCAATCCGAAGTACTTCATGCCAGTCCATGGCGAGTACCGCCACTTGAAACAACACGCCAATCTGGCGCAGAGTTTGGGGATGCCGAAAGAAAACACCTTCATCATGGATATCGGCGAGGTGTTGGAGATTAGCAGTCAGGGCGCTGCCAAGAACGGCCGGGTCGCCGCGGGCAAAGTACTGGTGGATGGTTTGGGTGTCGGCGATGTTGGCAATATTGTGTTACGCGACCGTAAACATTTATCGGAAGACGGCATGATCGTGGTAATCGCGACGCTCCAAAAAGAGACGGGCAGTTTGCTTAACGAACCCGATGTGATCTCGCGAGGCTTCATCTATGTTCGTGAATCGGAAGGGTTGCTGGATGAGATCAAGCAGATCACCAAAAAATCGGTCCAGCAAAGCGAAGGGCAGAATTGGTCGACCAAAAAGAAGCTGATCAAAGACGGGTTAAGCAGCTTCCTTTATCAGAAGACCAAACGGACGCCGATGATCATTCCGATTATCATTGAAATCTAAAATAAACGACCAACCGGAGCCGTCTATCGACAGCTCCGGTTTTTTTAAGAAAAAAGGGGCTGACGATGGAGTCAGCCCCTGGTTGGTTAGAGCGGGTTCATCTCAAGGGTTGCCTTTGCCAATCCCGACGTAGTTCTTTAAGTTCTGTTTAATCCATACGGCGGTATGCGGCGTATAGGAATAGTATTGACCCGGGGTCCAGACCCAAGTGCCGGTTGGCGGGTTGGGGGTTGAAGTGCCGTTGTCGCCTTCGAACAAGCTGTTGACGTCAGTGACATAACCGGGGTTGCTGGAATCGTCATAGGCGGCGAACGCGTCATGCGTATTCAGGAAGTAGTTGGCTTCTGAATAAATGTTCGCGCGGTCGCCCCGGCCGATCGCATAATTCGGGTTGTTGTCATAGTAGTTGTTATAAACGTGGACGGCTCCGAACCGGACGCGTGGCGCCCGTTCGTAGACGTTTTGCCAGTAGTTGTGATGAACGGTCACCGTGTAATGCCAGAGACTCTTGTCGGTGTTGGACTGGGCCGATTTGGCGGCGGAGTCGCTATCGCTGGAACCGATCAAGACGGCGGTCTTTTGATAATGGAAGTAGTTATAGGAGATGGTGACAAACCGGGCGTTCCGGGTGGGATCGACCAAGCCGTCACGGGTCTCGTGCATGGTGCAGTGATCGACCCAGACGTGATGGACGTCCTGGGCGAAGGTGACCGCATCGAGACCTTCGGAGTCTCCGGCTTCAAAGCCGCCGTTCATGATATCCAAGTTTTTGATGATGATGTTACTGCCGCGCAGGTATAAACCAAAGTTGAGGTAAGCGCCGCTGCCAGCGCCGACGATGGTTTTGTTGGATTTCACGTTAATCATGCCGGGGCCGCCGGTAAGAGTACCGTGAATGACAATGATCGCCGGGTTGTCGTCTTTATACAGGACGCTTTCTAAGGTGGCTTTGTCATAGATATGGATTACCTGTCCGCCGGCACCGCCGGTGGTGCCGTTTTGACCAAGCGCGTTAAGCGCGGCCCAACCAACCGGGCTACCGATCACTGGAATGTCCGGAATCGGTCCGGTCGGGGTGGGTATCGGCGTTGCGGTCGGCGGATTGCTGCTGGTGCTGGTCGGTGTTGGAGTTGAAGTCGGCCGGACCGTACTGGTTGCGGCCGTAGTAGCGGTGGCCGTTGCCGTCACGGTTGGGGTTGGCGTACTGCCGTTATCGCTGACGATAATATCGTCAAACTCGGCGCTGGCATTGGTCATGGTAAAGCCAACTTTACCGGAGGATAATGACGAGTCGGTCACGGACGCTTGTAAAACGTCGTTAACATAGAAATCTAACTTGGTGCCGGTGAGTACCAGTTTCAGTGTGTACCAGGTCCCGGTGGTAACAGTGTAAGCTTTGGAAGCCAATGTGCTGAGGGAGCCGCTGACCTTTTTTTGGATGACCGCGGTGTTGGCATTGGTTAATGCCGCCGCATAGTAGTTGCTGGTGCTGGAGTAGCGGGCCAAGATTCCGACGGGACGGTTGGAACCGTTAAACGCCAGGATCTTCACTCGGGCTTGGACCGTATAATTGGTCCAGGCGGAACCGGTGTAGGAGAAACAATTGGCGGAAGTGCTCGCTTGTTTGTACACATAACTGCCGTCCGTCACGACCGACCACGTGCCGCTGGAGGTGGACCAACCGGTGGCGTTGCCGTCTTGGAAGTCGTCACTGAACAGTGTGGCGGCGCCGACCATCGTCAAGGCGGCGAATAATAACACCACTGCCACCCCGACCAGAGCTAAGATTTTTTTGTTCATACAAGATCCTCCCTTAATTTATTTTATATAGTTGAAATCAAGGCTGACCGCCATAAGCGAATCGGGGCCTGACCCCAACTTATAAACAGAGGAAAGTATGTCGTGGTGCTTGGGGCGATGATTTCTCATAATTTAAGCTAGGGCTTGTACGTAGTAAAGCAGAATAATGCTGGAATAAGATGAGCCAGGGTAATCGATCAATCAAATAAGACGTAAGTAAAATTATGGATCGTTGACCAATTATATCCTACCATTGATCGTTAAATCATGTCAAATTATGTCAGAATGATTGAGGATGAAATTTCACGGAAACATGGGCAATTTCGAGAGTTTTTAGTGAAATTCAGTTGATATTGAATCTGCATTTTTTGTCCTGGGGAAGGTTAACTGGAAAACAAGCGCGAACAATATAGATAAGATGAACGAAATAATGCGAACGGGCTTTCTCATCGTTAAGGCACGGTTGAGGAAGGGGAAACCGCGAAATTTATTTCAGCTTATTTGTCGGGAAAATATCGGGCGACTAGTTAAGGAGATTCATTGCAACGGGGTGAGATGATGGATTACGATGTAGTGGTGATCGGCGCCGGACCGGGCGGTTATGTGGCAGCGTTGCACGCCGCCAAACTTGGCAAGCGGGTCTGCTTGATCGAACGGGATGAAGTCGGCGGCGTCTGTCTGAATTGGGGCTGTATTCCGACCAAGGCGTTGGTGGCTTCGGCGAAAGTGTTTGCCAATATTCAAAAGGCGGCCGAATACGGAATCGCGGTCGGCGCGCCCACGGTCGACTGGACCAAAGTCAGGGAACGTCAGGCGGGTGTGGTCAAACGGTTGGTCACCGGAGTCATGTATCTGCTGCAACAGGCGCAAGTCGAGCTGATCCGGGGCACGGCCCAACTGAGCGGCGTTCAAACGCTCGTTATCACTACCGCCGACGGCCAAACAAGCCAGATCAGCGCCGACCGGATTATTTTAGCCACCGGTTCGCAGCCGTTGGTGCCGGGGTTGTTTGACTATGACGGCCGGCAGGTGATCACCAGCAACGAAGCGTTGACGATGGCGGCCTTGCCGGAGTCGTTGGCGATCGTCGGGGGCGGGGTGGTCGGTTGCGAGTTCGCCTCGATTATGGCCGGCTTCGGCGTGAAGGTGACCATCATCGAGATGTTGGAGAACCTGCTGCCCTTTGCGGATAAAGAGATCAGTTCCACCCTGCGTTTGCAGTTTAAGAAGAAAGGCATCGCCGTTCAGACCGGCGTCGCGGTGCAGTCGGTCCGCAAAACCGCGGCGGCGGTCGAGATTACCTTAGCTAACGGTCAAGTCATTGCGGCCGCGCAATTGCTGGTAGCGATCGGGCGCCGTCCCAACTCGGGCAATTTGGGTTTGGAAGCTCTGGGCGTGACCATCGCGTCTAATGGCCGGGTGCCGGTGAACGAACACCTCCAGACCAACTTGCCCTGGTTATATGCGATTGGCGATCTGAACGACCAGCCGTTCGACCTGGCGCATACCGCGTCCTTCCAAGGGATTTGCGTCGCGCACCATCTGGCGGGGGCGGAGGGCGTATGGACCAATGAAGCCATTCCCAACTGCATCTTTACCGAGCCGGAAGTGGCGGCGGTCGGGTTGACGGCGGACGAAGCGACGGCCCAAGGGATCGCGGTCACCACCGCCAAACTGGCTTTTCTCGCCAACGGCAAAGCCCAAACCCAAGGCGAAGCGGTCGGTTTTGTGAAAGTGGTGGCCGAAAAGGGTAGCGGCAAGCTGCGCGGCGTCCACATCATCGGCCCCAACGCCAGCGACTTGATTGCCGAGGCGACCTTGGCGGTGAAACAAGGCTTGACCGCGGCGGCGATTACCCAAACCGTGCATGCCCACCCGACTTTGGCGGAGGCGTTTTTGGATGCGTGTGAGATGGTGAAGTAAGGCGTGGCATAATAAACCGTTCTGTGAATGTTCGTAGGGCGGTTTTATAATCTGGGTTGTGCTTCGTTTTGACCTCACCCATGGCCCCTCTCCGACGGAGATGTACCGTAGGTTGTTCAGCGGCGAGGGGTGACGGAGCCGGAACCCAGGGCCGATGCCGTGTTGAATTATGAAAAATATAACTGTGTCGACCCGAGATTCCAATGGTTCACCCCTCGCCGCTGATCTGCTTGCCGGAGAAGCGACGTCGGAGAGGGAAGGCGCAGCGGGGGTGAGGTTCAAGACGTCAACGGGGGTATCAAGTAATAATGTTACAAGGTTTTGAGCGGCGTACCTTCCATCCGTGGAAAACTTAAAATCCGGGTAATCAGTGTTTTAGTGTTGGCTGAAAATTACCACGGATGGCCCCCCGCGCCGCCTCTTTTCCCGGACGAAAAACGGCGGTTGGCTCCGGAAGCCTCTACCCGGTAGCCAGTCGACTTGCCAGGGATGGCGACGGCATGCTAGAACCGGGATGATTTAAGGAAGGTTCGGAAACGTAGTTTCCGGGAGTTTTTGGGTACTTTTTGCGGTCAAAAAGTACTGCGCCGCCGCAACCGTGGGCGGAAAAGAAAGACAAAAGAAATAGGTTTTAGACAACCGAAAATACGAATTTAAATAAAAAACCATCTACCGCTTTTCTACCGCGTGGATGGTTTTCAGTTCCCGCTTCTTTCCCAACCAAAACCAACTACCTCATTCCTACTCCAACGACTTCAAAAAATTCCGAATATCCTCTTCCCGGAACCGCACCGCGCCTTTTCTACCTTCCGATAGCTTCAACGCTTTCAATTTACCATCGGCTACCCAGCGGTTAATGGTGCTTTCCGAGACCTTTAATTTTTTGGCGACTTCTTTAACGGTATATAATTCTTCCATATCTCCTCCATTATTAGTTATAGTCTATCATAGGTTTTTATTGACGACAATAATTCACCTTTATCGCTTGACGCGGTTGATAAATTATAATAAAATATAGCAAATAAAAATAAATAAAAGCTAACAAATATTTTAACAACGCTACAATATCTTCCAAGGCAAGAAACGATCGAGGAGTGACCGTAAAATGAAAGACCATAGCGGTACCGTGGGTTTCTACCATAAAAATAACCGCAAACTCCCCCTCATCCGCCTGTCCGGCCAATGGTTGACGCAAAACGGGTTTCAGATCGGCCGCCCCATCCGGGTTCGGGTCCGGCCGGGCAGCATCAATCTGGAGCTACAACTACCCCAAGACGAACCGCCTCAGCCCATCGAAGGTTTCCTCGTCATGCACCATCAAGGCCATTACGCCATCTGCAGCCGGGGATTGTTTCACCAATTGCGCCGGGACGACCGAGTGGCGGTGGAGATGCAAAAGGACACTTGGGTGGAGCTAAAAGTGATGCGGGATATGGAAGGATATTATTTGCAGAACAATGAGATCGCGTTTTATCCAAAGATGGTTTATGGGCGGTTGATTGAACGGGACGGGAATGTGGAGCTTTTGAAGTGACGGTTAGCGCCTTCCGCCCGTGGAAGGTTAAGTATATCCGGGGAATCAGTGTTGGAGTTTGGCTGAAAATTATCACGGATGGCCCTAACACGCCGCCTCTTTTCCCGGACGAAAAACGGCGGTCGGCCTCGAAAGCCGCCACCCGGTAGCCAGTCGGCTTGCTAGGGATGGCGGCGGCAGGCTAGAACCGGGATGATTTAAGGAAGGTTCGGAAACGTAGTTTCCGGGAGTTTTTGAGTACTTTTTTCGGTCAAAAAGTACTGCGCCGCCGCAACCGTGGGCGGAAAAGAAAGACAAAACAGGTGAATTTAAAGATTAAATCATCCACCGCTGCTAACGTGTGGATGGTTTTTTATTTTCCGGCAAGCCTGATATGTGAATAAGTAAGCTTGCCGAGTCGTTCCGCAAGGTGGATTTGTGAATAAGTAAGCTTGCCGAGTCGTTCCGCAAGGTGGATTTGTGGATAAGTAAGCTTGCTGAGTCGTTCCGCAAGCTGGATATGTGGATAAGTAAGCTATTTCTGTGGATAAACGCTGATGTTGGATGGGGAAGACGAATTGGTTTTTTTATTTCCTAAAACTCCGTTTCACCCGGTTTTCCCTATGAAGATTCCTCAAAAAAATTCCGATAGGATAATAAATGCCCTTTCTCCTACAACGGGATTGCCGACATAAACGCAATGCCGTCCAAGAAGTAGGCAAAGCAAGTAACGAAAGAAGGCGGGAATTCATCGCAATCCTTTTATAAAAAACACTACATCATCAAGGAGGAACTTACAAATGGGGACCGGTTTCAGGAAAGCAAAAATCCGTCGCAAAATATATCTGGGATTTATTGCGGCGGCAGGATTCGAATTGACCATCGGGACATTGGGATTTCTTAAATTAAACGGATCCTTCGCCGATCCGCTGGCAGCGGAGACGCTGCCGATCGCCGGCCTAACCCTTGGTGGGGCGCTGGTGACGCTGGGCCTGGGCTGGTTGGTCGCCCGCAGTTTTACCAAGTCTTTGCAACGGTTGGGCGCGGTAACCGCGCAACTGGCGGCGGCGGATGAATCAGCCGGTGTGCCGGGTAAAGCCCGGCGTGACCTTGGCGAATTGACGGAGACGTTCGCCAAAATGGCTGAAGAGCTTCGTCAACAGACCGAAAGCAACGGCCGGTTATCCCAAAACGTCTTGACCGTCGGAACGCTCGCCAAGCAAATGGCGCAAGGGGATTTGGATATTGATTTAGCTGAGGGGCCTGATGCTGTGAATACTGCCCCAACCGAGTTGATGGGCGGTCTGACGCAAATGCAACAAACCTTACGGGAGTTCATGGCGGAATTACAGGAAATGGCGCGGCAACACGCGGCCGGCGATATCGGAGTGTTTATGCCGGAAGAACGGTTCGAAGGGGCTTTCCGGACGATGGCGGCTAGTGTCAACGCGATGGTCAAAGAACATATCACCGTCAAAAAGAAGGCCATGGCCTGCGTGGCTGAGTTCGCCAACGGCAATTTCGACACCGAGTTGGAACAGTTTCCCGGCAAAAAAGCGTTTATCAACGAGCATATTGAACAGTTGCGTCAAAGCCTTACCCAATTTATTGATGAAATGCATCACATGGCGACCGAGCATGATGCCGGCGATATCGAGGTGTTTATGCCGGAAGAACAGTTCCAAGGGGCTTATCGGGAAATGGCGCAAGGCGTCAACGAGATGGTGAAAGGCCATATCACGGTGAAAAAGAAGGCCATGGCCTGCGTGGCTGAGTTCGCCAACGGCAATTTCGACACCGAGTTGGAACAATTCCCTGGCAAAAAAGCGTTTATCAACGACAATATCGAATTGTTGCGGCATAATGTCACGCAATTGATCAACGAAATGAAATATATGTCCGACCAGCACGATGCCGGCGATATCGATGTTTTTGTGCCGGAAGAACAGTTCCAGGGAGCCTATCGTGTGATGGCGCAAGGCGTCAACGAGATGGTGAAAGGCCATATCACGGTGAAAAAGAAGGCCATGGCTTGCGTGGCCGAGTTCGCCAAAGGCAATTTCGACGCCGAACTGGAACAATTCCCGGGTAAAAAGGCGTTTATCAATGACCATATCGAAGGGTTGCGCCAGAACCTCCAAGAGGTCAATGGCGAGATTCAGAAGCTGATCGCCGCGGCGCAAGCGGGCCGGTTACAAGAACGGGCCGCCGCCCAACGGTTCACTGGGGATTGGGCGAAGCTGATTCAGGGCTTAAATGGAATATTGGACGGTATTACCGAGCCGATCCGGGAAGCGGCAACGGTGCTGGCGGAAGTGTCGCGCGGCAACCTGTCCTGCAGAGTGGCCGGGGATTACCAGGGCGATCACGCCCAAATCAAAGATGCGCTCAACGATACGATCGATAACTTAAACGAGGTGATTAGCGAGATTCGCCAAGCCACGGAACAGGTGGCGCTTGGCTCCAATCACGTGGCCAACTCTTCGCAAGCCCTATCGCAAGGATCGACGGAACAGGCCAGTTCCTTGGAGGAGATTACTTCGTCCATTGCCGAAATTGCTTCCCAAACCAAACAAAACGCGCTCAACGCCGACCGGGCCAATAACCTGTCCACATCGGCGAAAGAGAGCGCGCTGAACGGCGACGAACGGATGCAACAGTTGGCGAAGGCGATGGATGAAATCAAAGAAGCCTCCCATAGCATCTCCAAGATTATCAAGGTAATTGATGAAATCGCCTTCCAAACCAATATCTTGGCCCTGAACGCCGCCGTGGAAGCGGCCCGGGCCGGTCAACACGGCAAGGGATTTGCGGTCGTAGCCGAAGAGGTCCGCAATTTAGCCTCCCGGAGCGCCGGCGCGGCCAAGGAGACCGCCGCAATGATCGAGGGTTCGATCGATAAGGTTCAAACCGGAACCGCCATTACGGCCGAGACAGTCACCGCCTTGCATGCCATTGTCGAGACCGTCTCCGCTGTCGCCAGCCTGGTCGGGGAGATTGCCATCGCTTCGAATCAACAGGCTTCCGGCATAACCCAAATCAATACCGGACTGGAACAAGTCTCCCAAGTGACCCTGACCAATACGGCGACCGCCGAGGAGTCGGCGGCAACAAGCGAGGAGTTGTCCAGCCAGGCTGAATTTTTGAAAGGCATGGTGGAACGGTTCCAGCTGAATGATCAAACCGGTCTTGACGCCCGGTCGATCGCCGCGTTACCCAACGGAATCAACGCCCCGGCCGTGACCCACCAGTCTCCCGCGGCCTTTGAAACGAAAAAAAGGCTTTTCCAAGGGAATGATTTCGGCAAATACTAAAAAAGGTTCGGCAAAGCTGTAAACGAAAGCGATACCTTTCCCGGAAGGGAGCGGTATCGCTTTTTTACTATTGACCAGGATTAAATCAGGTTAACCAAACGTTCTGCCCCTTCCACCTTGCGCCGCTCACCCCAATCCGGTATAATTTGTCTGAACATTCTCCGACAATCCATCCGAGCTTAGAAAGGACACCCCATGAACGAATACCTGCAAAACGTCTACGACAGTGTTTTTGACCTCGTTTATCAAAGTACCCTGGACCGGAAAGCCCACGATCCCTCCTTCACCAAAGACCAGCTCCAAGAATTGCTGCAAACCTACTACGTCAATATTGACAACAATTGGGAGGGGCGCGGTGAAATTAAAGAGACGGAACTGGCGGCGACCGTCGCCGCTTATGAAGTCGTGTTGGCCAATTGGGATGAAAAACCGGCCTGACCGCGGAACAACTGAGGCGAATCACTGAAAGGCACCCCACCCGGAGTGCCTTCGATTATGATTGCGCGCTCCATTGATTGAAATGGATCCGTTCCGCGGCGCGGACGATATGTTGCGCGACGGGCTTGGCCTGCTCATCAGGATATCCCAAGGCAAGATAGCAGGGAATTTCATAATCGGCGGGTATTTGCGTAACCGCTTTGAGATGCGCTACTTCCGCTGCGGATGGAATTCGGGTCACGCCGTAGATTCCTTCGTTGACGGCAGCCAGTAAAATGTTTTCAATGCAACACCAGATGGAGGCGAAACCGTTTAACGCGAATAAGGTTTGGGGTTGCAACAGCGGAGCAGTCTGGCGAAAGCAGGGGATGACGATGCACCCGGCGTTAAGTAACATCCGGTATTGCTTGGGGATCGCGTCAAGATACATTTCGCGCTGGTTTCCATCAACCAACCCCCAACTGTCGACGATTGATTTGGCGTGCGCTGCGGTCGTATCTTGATTGATCCGGCGTAGCAGTTCGATTTTGGCCGCGCGTTCCTTGACCACAATAAATTCCCACTCCCGCAGGTGATTATTGGTCGGCGCCTGCAACCCCGCATCAATCATCTTTTGAATAACTTCCGTGTCAACTTCCTTCTCCCTAAAATCCCGGACTGTCCGGCGCGCGTAAATCGTTTCATATAAATCCATTGGAAACCTCCCGCTTCGATTTATATCATGTGATGAACTCAGTATACCGAACGTATGTTCATTTGTAAAGAGATTCCAGGATGAAAATTTACGGAGGGTAACCGATTGACCTAACGGGCCATCGCCTTGTCGGTAGCTGCTATTCGAAATCCTCATGGTCCGCTGCTTCCAATGAATGAATCAACTTTGCCATCAAAACATGAAGTTGGCTTTTCTCAGCATCGGATAACGCGGCAAATATCGTATCGAGCATGGCTCGTCTGGCTTGAATGACTTCGCTGACGACTTGGCGGCCGGCTGGGGTTAAATAAACATTCAGCAGCCGTTTGTCTTTAGAGTTGATCCGCCGCTCGACATAGCCGTTGCGTTCCAACTTGTCCACCAATTCGCCAAGGGAAGCCGGGCGGATTTGCAACTGTTGACTCAGTTCTTTTTGGCTCAGACCGTCGCTTTGCAGCAACAACCCCAATAAATGCCCCTGGCTTCGATTTAGGCTGCCTCCGGCGCCGCCGAAATCGGAGCGGGAACGTTCACGATGCATGAGATTGGTAAAATAGCGAAATTGCTCAAGCAGTTGTTCAGCTGTATGCCCCATCGCAATGGCTCCTTTCGTTGATAAGGTACCTAAATCGATTATATACCACCCGGCCGGTTTTGTTATAAAAAAATGGCCTATCTCGAAAAAATGCTTGTTATTGTAATGGCGGATCGTTTTTAAGCGCTTGTGCCGCGCGTCCCTTTAAGAAAAAGCAGGCGATCAAGCCGATCGCGCAAGCGGCCGCCGCGATCAAAAAGCAATCGTCAATCGCTTGAACCGCGGCGCTGGTCCCGACTTTTCCGGAAATTACCGCAGTGGCGATACGTTCGAGCGTTTTTCCTGACCGGATCGCCATACCTTGCAACGCGTCTTGAAGGTGGTAAAAGACGCCTCCTGAACCATTGACCGTAGCGGCTAGCCGGGCATAGTGAAAAGCGGTTCTTTGCTGCATCATGGTTGCCAGCAGAGCAATGCCCATCGAGGAACAGATTTGCGTCGACACCTCAAACGACGCCGAAGCTCTGCCAAGCAACGCCTCGGGTACCGCGTTCAAACAAGCGGTGCCGATCGGCTGCATACAAAGGCCGAGGCCAATGCCGCGAAGCATCATCCACAGTGACATGAGCCAAAATGGCGTCAGCCCATTGAAAGTATGCATCATATACGTTGTCCAAGTGGTGACGGCCACACCGGCGATGGCGATCACCTTCACGCCAAATCGATCAAAGATCCAGCCGCTGATCGGCATCATGATGCTGGTGGCGATGACCGCCGGAAACGTAATCAGGCCGGAAGTCAAGGCGGAATGGCCAAGCACGTTTTGGATCAAAATGGGCTCCAGGAAAACTGCGCCGTTTAAACCGCCTTGCAGCACCCAGAAAACGAGGCTGGAGATGGCGAAGATCGGCATGGCATAAAGCCGTAGTTCTAAAATGGGGTTGGCGACGCGTAACTCATTGATTACAAATAAGAGCAAACTGACCCCGGCGATGAACAGTAAGAGCACAATGCGGGGATCATTCCAGCCGAGGCTGGTGCTCTGATCCAAAGCTAATAACAGCGTGAAAAAGCCAACGATTGATAGTGCGATACCCCAGCTGTCGACCTTCGTGCCTTTAATGAGTTCAGTCTCCTTGAGCAGTTTTCCAATTAGCAACAGATCGATAATTCCAAACGGCAGATTGATCAGAAAGATCACGCGCCAGTCGACATTTTCAATCAATAAGCCACCGAGCAGCGGCCCCATTGCCGGCGCCGCCGCTCCGGCCACTCCGCTGATCCCCATCACCAGTCCGATGCGATCCCTTGGGCAAATTTTATAAAAGATCACCATCGTGCTCGGCATGATCAACCCGCCGCCAATGCCCTGGATAACCCGGGCAACGATCAGGGTATTAAAATTCCAGGCCATCACACAAAGTGCTGATCCCAATGTAAATAAAGCAATCGCTATAAAAAAACAGCGCTTATAGCCGAAATTATCTCCAAGAAACCCGGCCAACGGCATCGTAACACCCATCGTCAACATATAAGCGGTGAGAATCCAGTTAATGGTGGTCGCGTTGACGTTGAAAATGGTCATCATTTTGGGAAGGGACACTGTGACGATGGTGCCATCCAGCTCCGCCATTAACGTGCCGATGATCAACACGCCCAAGGCAAGCCAGTTGACGGTTTTGGGAGAATCATCCGCTTGTCCTCCACGATTTTCAGGTTCAATTCCCATGGATAGTTCGTTCCTTTCGTCGCTAAGTCGGGGGATGCTACTCCGCCGTATGAATCTTCACTGCCGCGGACATACCCGGCATTAGCTGAACCTTTTCCCGCTTTAACCGAAGCGGGTCGATTGCAATTTTGACCGGCAGCAACTGAGTCACTTTGGTGTAATTGCCGGCATCATTTTGGGTCGGAATGAGTGCAAAGGTTGATTGGGTAGCCTTTCCTAACTCAACGATCTTCCCATGAAAAATCCGGCCGGGGTAGGCGTCCACCTTCACTTCCGCTTGTTGACCCAGACGAAGACGACCATATAAATTTTCCTTGATGTTGGCCGCTACCCAAGTAGTTTGAAGGTTGGAGAGAGCGAGAATGGTTTGATTGGCAACTAGGTTTTCGCCCACCACCGCCGGTATTTGAACCACCGTGCCGCTGATCGGGGCATTGATCAAAGCATCCTCGTAATTTAACTTGGCGCTTGCGTAGGCGGTTTGAGCCTGTTTTAGCTGTGCCAAATAAGAGTTGAAGCCGGCATTGTTCAGCGCTTTCAGTTGCGTCGTCGCTTCCGCGACACGGGCTTGAGCGGCCTGGATCGTCCGTTGATCGGCGTCTAGGATCGCCTGGGCTTGGTCAAACGTTGACTGTGCCTCGTCAGCCTCCGCTTTGGAAATAACACCGGAGCGGTATAAGGTATTTTTGCGGTCGAGATCGCGTTTGGCACCGGCTAGAATACTTAGATCTTTGGTTTTTTGGGCCGCGGTTGCCGCTAATTCGTGATTGGATTTGTCGACAGTTAACTGCGCGGAGCGAAGATCATACGGAAGTTTGGCGTAATTGGCCTTGGCCAATTCCAAAGCGGCTTCGGCCTGTTGCAACGCCAGCGCCAGCGCACCGGAGTCCAACTCGGCTAATTTCTGGCCGGCGGTTACGGTAGCGCCGACCGTCACGTATAACTTAGTTAAACAACCGGATAGCTTGGGGCCGATGTAGGCGATATTGCCTGTCACCTGAGCATTGTCGGTGCTGATTGAGACGTGCAGTTCGTGCCACCACCAGATGCCGCCGGTGATTGCCGTCACGAGGAGCAGGATGCAACTGATCAAGCCGATCTTCGACGAGCAGAATTTGTTGTCACTCATTTTGATTTCCACCTTTATAAAGTCTGTTTCATGACTACGGTTAATGATCGTAAAGCGAATTGAGTTTAGTTCTTTTATTATAATAAGGTACCTTAATATGATTATGGCACTTTGGAAAATTGTTTGTCAATACATATTTTAAGGTACCTTAAAGTGTGTCCGTTTTCGAGTCGGTTTGGTTTAGCGGTAGAGTCCAAAATAAAATAGCGCCGGCCTCAGGCCAACGCTTTATGAAGTGTTGTTCAATTGTAGTTTGAAGAGAAATGGCTGCTTATGGTCATCAAATTCAAATTTCATAATTCAAAAACCATCACAAAGATTTAAAAAGGAAAAAGGGTGCCAATGGCGAAATGTAACATACTGGACCATCAGATATGTCGCACGAAATATTTGGAACCAAAGGTGAAATAATTCAATCCTTTGTTTTTCAGCCACAATTAAAGTGAAAAGGGAATAACGGTATGCAGATAAAAGAGTTGTACAACCAGACAAAGCCGGTGTTATCGCTGGAGATTTTTCCACCGAATCAAGATTATCCGGTCGAGACGGTTTATCAGACCATTGCCGAACTCCGGGATCTCAATCCCGATTATATTAGCGTGACATACGGCGCCGGCGGGGCGACCCGGGCGCGGACGGTTGAGATCGCGGCCCAGATCAAAAAACAATATCAGATTGAAACTATGGCCCACCTGACCTGTGTGGGCCATTCCCCGGCGGAATTGGACAGTGTTATCGAACAGTTGGAAGCCAACCAGATTGAAAATGTTTTGGCGTTGCGCGGCGATCCGCCCCGCAATGAACCGAACTTTACTTTTCAACCCGGCCATTACCGTTATGCAACTGAGTTGGTAAAGCATTTACGCGCCAAAAACCGTTTTTGCATCGGCGCGGCGGCGTACACCGAAGGCCATGTCGAGTCCAAACGCTGGCAGGATGACTGGGACCATCTTCGGGACAAAGTTGAGGCGGGAGTGGATTTTTTAGTCACTCAACTGTACTTTGACAACCGTCTTTTTTACAATTTTAAAGAGAATCTGTTGCGCCTGGGCGTTACCGTGCCGGTGTCGGCGGGGATCATGCCGATTTTGGACAGTAAACGGATCCGGCGGATGATCAACCTCTCCGGCGCTTCGATCCCGGCCAAACTATTGCAGTTGTTTGATAAGTACGCCGACCATCCCGCCGATTTTCAAAAAGCGGGTCTGGAGTATGCCACCGAACAGATGCGGGACTTGCTGGAGAACGGCGTTGAAGGGATTCATTATTACACCATGAACCGGTCGGAACATACCCGGACCGTATTTGAAAATTTAGGATTGATAGGAAGATAAACAAGGAAAATGAAAAGTGCTGAAAGTAATAAAGAGTTAAAGAAGTTGGTCGGTGTCGCCGCCGCCCAACTCGTGCAGCCGGGAATGGTCTGCGGGATTGGGACCGGTTCCACCGTCACCTTTCTCATTGAGGAACTCGGTCGGCGCGTGCGGGAAGAAAAATTGCGCTTCACCGGGGTCGCCACCTCGTTTCAATCGCGTTTGCTCTGTAAGCAATATGGCATTCCGGTTTTGGAGATCCAGGATTGTGCCGAGTTGGACTTGGCGATCGATGGAGCCGACGAGGTTGATCCGGAGTTTAACGCGATCAAAGGCGGCGGCGCCGCCCATACCCGGGAGAAGGTCGTGGCTGCCATGGCCAAGCAGTTTGTGATCATTATCGACGAGTCCAAACAGGTGCCGCGGGTGGGACAGGCTTTTCCGGTTCCGGTCGAAGTGATCCCCAGCGCGTTGCAGTTTGTCACCGCCCGGATCAAAGCCTTAGGCGGCCACTCCGAACTACGGTTGGGCGTCAAAAAAGACGGACCGGTGATCACCGATAACGGCCAGTTTGTCATCGATGTCCGTTTTGCCACTGGAACCGACCTACGCCCGATCGATCAAGAGTTACACCGGATTCCGGGCGTGATTGAGACCGGACTTTTTTACGATTTAGCCCAAAAGGTGCTGGTCGGACGGAATGAGGGCCTAACGGTTGATACATTGGTCAAACCGGCTAAACGGTTGCATTAACCGTGCTGTTGCAAATCGTCTGATTTTCGTGCGCAAAATCCAAAGCAATCAGTCCTACCAATCAAACCTAAATTTCAATACCCGATACATGATTCAACGGGTTTTAAGAAATAATGATATGTGGTCTACATAACAAAGAGGTGTCTTTATGGCGGAATTGACGGATGGCAAGATTATCCCAATCGTCCTGGAAAAAGAGATGAAAGATTCGTTCCTCGCTTATGCGATGAGCGTTATCGTCGACCGGGCGCTGCCCGACGTGCGTGACGGTTTAAAACCGGTACACCGGCGGGTGCTTTACGGTATGTACGAGTCCAACACGACCCCGGATAAACCCTATAAGAAGTCTGCCCGTATCGTCGGAGATGTCATGGGTCGTTATCATCCGCACGGTGATGCGTCGATTTACGATACAACCGTCCGGATGGCGCAGAATTTCTCTTATCGGCATATGTTGGTTGACGGCCATGGGAATTTCGGTTCGGTGGACGGCGATCCGCCGGCGGCGATGCGTTATACCGAAGTGCGTCTGACCAAACTGGCCATGGAGATGCTCTCGGACATTGAGAAGAAAACCGTTGATTTCCGGCCGAACTTTGATGAAAGTTTGGAGGAACCGGTAGTTTTGCCGTCGCGTTTCCCCAATCTGCTCGTTAACGGCTCCGCCGGTATCGCGGTTGGGATGGCCACCAATATTCCGCCCCACAATTTGGGCGAGGTGATCGACGGTGCGGTGCTGTTGATCGAAAACCCCGAGGCGGACGATAAGGAATTGATGCGTCTGATCAAGGGGCCGGACTTTCCGACCGCCGGGATTATCCTGGGCCGGGAAGGGATTCGCAACGCCTACTTAAACGGCCGCGGCTCCATCAAAGTCCGGGCGCGCACCATGATTGAAGAGATGCCCAACGGTAAAAACCGGATTATCGTTACCGAATTGCCCTATCAAGTCAATAAAGCCCGGTTGGTTGAACAAATTGCGGGGCTGGTCCGGGAAAAGACCATCGACGGCATCACCGATCTGCGCGATGAGTCCGACCGCAAGGGCATGCATGTTGTGATCGAATTGCGGCGGGATGTTAATCCGAATATCATTTTGAACCAACTTTACAAGCATACGCCGTTGCAACAGAGCTTCGGCGTGATCATGCTGGTTTTGGTGAATAACCAACCCAAAGTGCTTTCACTCCGGCAGATTCTCGAATATTATCTGGAACATCAGCGCGATGTCGTCACGCGCCGGACCCAGTTTGAACTGGCGAAAGCGGAAGAAAGAGCGCATATCTTGGAAGGATTGCGCATCGCCCTCGACCATATCGACGAAGTGATCAACCTGATCCGCTCCTCGCAAACGGTGGAGATCGCCCGGAACGGCTTGATGGAAAAGTTCGGCCTCTCCGAACGTCAAGCCCAGGCTATCCTGGACATGCGTTTGCAACGGTTGACCGGTTTGGAACGGGATAAGATCGAGGCCGAATATGACGAATTGTTGAAGATGATCACTTATTACAAGGAATTGTTGGGTGACGTCCATAAATTGATGCAAGTCGTTAAAGAAGAGATGCTGGAGATCAAACGGAAATTCAGCGACCCGCGGCGGACCGAGATCATCGCCGACGAAGGCGAAGCCTTTGCGATCGAGGATCTGATCGCCGACGAAGATATCGTGGTCACCATGACCCACTTGGGTTATATCAAACGGTTGCCGGTCAACGCTTACAAGAGTCAACGCCGTGGCGGCCGGGGCATCGCCGGGATGTCTACCAAGGACGAGGATTTTGTGGAGCAACTATTTGTCTCGTCGACCCACGAAAATATCCTCTTCTTCACTAATCTCGGCCGGGTTTACCACCTCAAAGGCTATGAGATTCCGGAAGCGGGACGGCAGGCGCGCGGCACCGCCATTGTCAACCTGATTCAGGTTGGCCCGGGCGAACGGGTTAACGCCATCATTCCGATCCGGGAATTCGTTCCGAACTGCTTCCTCTTTATGGGGACCCGGAACGGCGTGGTTAAGAAAACTTCCTTGGAAGAGTTCTCCTCCATTCGCAAAGGCGGTTTGATCGCCATCAACTTGGATGAGAACGACGAACTGATCGATGTCAAACTGACCGACGGTAATCAAGAGGTGATTATGGTCACCGAACGCGGTTTGGCGATCCGTTTCCCGGAGACGGACGCCCGCCCCTTGGGCCGGACCGCGCGCGGAGTGAAGGGAATCTCCCTGGGCGCTCACGATCAGGTCGTCGGTATGGAAACCATTAAAGAAAAAGCTGACTTGCTGGTGATTACTTCGGCCGGTATCGGGAAACGCACCAGCCTTGACGAATACCGGATCCAAACCCGTGGCGGCAAAGGAGTGAAGGTGATGAAACTCACCCAACGCCACGGTCAGGTTGTCGGCATTGAAATCGTCCAAGAAACCGACGGCGTCATGGTAATCACCGCCGAAGGGATCATCATCCGGACCCGGGTTAACAATATCTCCCGGACCGGGCGCGATACCCAAGGGGTGCGGATTATGCGCTTGGACGCGGAAGACCGCGTCGTGGCTTTGGCACGGGTCATCGGCGACGAGGACAAAGAAGAGAGCGAAGAGGCGGAGGAGTCCGAGAAACAGGAGTTTGAAGCGGTCGATTACGACGAACCCGACGTCAATGCCGATCTGGAGACCGATGAAGAAACAGCGGGCGAAACTGCCGGGGACAACGAACCCGGGAGCGAAGCGTAGGTCATAGCTCGCGCGAATGGCGGTTTTGTAAAAAACTATTTGAAATTTGTTCTGTAAAGTGATATTTTAATACAAAGATTGGTATAAAATAGGGACAGTCCTTGCGGACGCCTATTTTTTATATCCAGCTTTAACATTCAACAGGATAAGACTTGACCGAAACTGACAGGGGGTTTAGTGCAATGAAAGAATTATTGGAACTTTTAGAGGCCAATGACCGGTTAACCCCGGCAGAGCTTGGCGTAATGCTCGGGATGAGCGAGGCTGAAGTGAAAGCG
This sequence comes from Bacillota bacterium, assembly GCA_023410535.1. GTDB lineage: Bacteria > Bacillota > UBA4882 > UBA8346 > UBA8346 > JAEYPR01. The sequence goes on from JAEYPR010000031.1 coordinate 355,239, forward strand.
AAGATTGCCGCCCTGGAAGCAGACAAAGTAATCCTTGATTATCGGGCGATGGTCAATTGGGAGAAAGCCGGAGTCGAAAAGGTCTCCGCTGTCATCGAAGTACGGGTCACCCCGCAGCGGGATGTCGGTTTTGATGAGATCGCCGAACGGATTTACCGTTTCGATGAGGTAAAGTCGGTCTATCTAATGTCCGGCGCCTATGACCTAATCGTGTTGATCGAAGGCACCACCATGAAAGAAGTGGCTTTATTTGTTTCGCAAAAATTAGCGACCATCGAGAACGTGCTTAGCACGGCCACGCATTTTGTGTTGAAGAAATATAAATTGGAAGGGGTCATCCTGGAAGACCGCGAAGAGGTGGAGAGGTTGGTGGTCGCTCCATGACCCGGCAGTGGATCAATCCCACCATTCAAGCGCTGCCTCCTTCGGGAATCCGGCGTTTCTTTGATATGGTTACGGAGATGAAAGGAGTCATCTCGTTAGGTGTCGGCGAGCCGGACTTTGTTACGCCGTGGCACATCCGGGAAGCTTGTTTTTATTCGTTGGAGAAAGGGTATACCATGTATACCTCCAACTTTGGTTTACTGGAATTGCGGGAGGAGATCGCCCGGGATCTGAAGAAAAACTATCAAGCCGAGTACGATCCGCGTCATGAGATACTGGTCACCGTTGGGGTAAGCGAAGCGCTTGATTTGGCGTTTCGAGCGATTATCGAGCCGGGCGACGAAGTCATTATCCCCGAACCTTGTTACGTATCGTATAATCCCTGTGTAACTATGGCCGGCGGTAAACCGGTAAATGTGATCACCCGCGCCGAGGAGGAGTTCCGGGTCCGGGCCAGGGACATCGAGCCGCTCATTACCCCTAAAACCAAAGCGATCCTGCTGTGTTATCCCAACAATCCCACCGGTGGGGTAATGACCCGCGAAATCGCGCTGGAGCTTGCCGAATTAGCATGTAAGCATGATCTGCTGATACTTTCCGACGAAGTTTACGCTCATCTTACTTATGAAGGAGAGCATATTTGTTTTGCAACGCTGCCCGGGATGCGGGAACGGGCCCTTCTCTTCAACGGCTTCTCGAAAGCCTACGCCATGACCGGTTGGCGGCTGGGTTATGCGGCTGGACCGCAGGAATTGATCGCGGTGATGAATAAGATTCACCAATATACGATGCTCTGTGCGCCGATCACGGCCCAAAAAGCGGCGATTGAAGCGTTACGCCACGGTGAAACCCACCGGAACAACATGGTCGTGGAGTACAACCGGCGCCGCCGTTTGTTCGTCAACGGCCTTAATCAGATCGGTTTGACCTGCTTCGAACCGAAAGGGGCTTTCTACGCCTTCCCCTCTGTCGCGGTGACGGGAATGGACTCAACCACGTTCGCCGAAACGTTGTTGAAAGAGGAGAAGGTGGCGGTAGTGCCCGGTGATGCGTTTGGTCAATCCGGCGAAGGGTTTGTCCGCTGTTCGTATGCCTCGTCAATGGCCAATCTGAAAGAGGCGTTGGTTCGGATGGGGCGTTTTGTGGAAAAACATCGGTCAGCATAAAGCCAAGTAATTCAATCGGATTTGCATTAAACCAGTTATCATTGGAACTAAAGGCCTGTTTTACGCTATCTGCAACGGAAATGTAACTTGAACCAAAATCTATCTTATTATAAAATGAAAACCAAATAGGAAATTGCATAATTCAATCGTCTGGGAGTCTAGGCAATTATGCAAATTCCCCAATTTTGGAAAGATTATCGGAGGTCTAGACGATGGAAACAGGAACAGTTATGGTTAAACGCGGTTTGGCCGAAATGCTTAAAGGCGGTGTGATTATGGATGTAACCACACCGGAACAGGCAAAAATCGCGGAGGAAGCCGGAGCGGTCGCTGTTATGGCGCTGGAACGGGTTCCGTCGGATATTCGGGCTGAAGGCGGTGTCGCTCGGATGTCGGATCCCGATATTATCATTAAGATTATGGAAGCGGTGACCATTCCGGTCATGGCGAAAGCGCGGATCGGTCATTTTGTTGAAGCACAAATCCTCGAAGCGCTCGAGATTGACTATATCGATGAAAGTGAAGTTTTAACTCCGGCTGACGAAGCGTACCACATTAACAAACACGCTTTTAAAGTTCCGTTTGTCTGCGGCGCCCGTAATCTTGGCGAAGCGTTGCGCCGGATCGGCGAAGGCGCGGCGATGATCCGGACCAAAGGGGAAGCGGGAACCGGCGACGTGGTGGAGGCGGTCCGTCATATCCGGCAGGTCAATGAAGATATTCGTCGCGTGGTGAGCGCTTCCGAAGAAGAATTAATGACCATCGCCAAAGACTTGGGCGCTCCGTTTGAATTAGTTTGGGAAGTCAGAAAGGCCGGACGGTTGCCGGTGGTCAACTTCGCTGCCGGTGGGATTGCCACTCCGGCTGATGCGGCTTTGATGATGCAACTCGGTTGCGACGGAATCTTTGTCGGTTCCGGGATTTTCAAATCCGATAATCCGGCCAAACGGGCCAAAGCGATTGTCGAAGCGACCGCCCACTACACCGACGGCAAACTCCTCGGCGAAGTCTCGCGGGGGATCGGAATCGCGATGCGCGGGTTGAGTGTCAGCGCGATGCGGGATGAAGAGAAAATCGCCAAACGCGGTTGGTAAGGCGGAAGTATAGAGGTCACCATGAAAATCGGAGTATTAGCTTTACAAGGAGCAGTCCGGGAACACTGCAAGGCCCTGGAAGCGTGCGGCGTTGAAGCGGTTGCGATTCGTTATCCGGAACAACTCGATACGGTTGCCGGATTGATCATACCGGGCGGCGAAAGTACCACCGTCGGTAAACTGTTGGTCCGCTATGAGATGTTGGAGCCATTGAAAGCAAAAGGCCAAGTGGGATTCCCGATCTTCGGTACTTGCACCGGCTTGATCTTGCTTGCCAAGAATATTGAAGGCAGCGACCAACCACGGTTGGGTCTTATGGATATCACCGTCAACCGGAATGCGTTTGGCCGTCAGATCGCAAGCTTTGAAACGGATCTGCCGCTGGCTGGGATCGATGGACCCGATTTTCACGCCATCTTTATCCGGGCGCCGTATATCACCGAAGTTGGCGCCGGGGTTACCGTATTGGCCCGGTTGGATGAGAAAATCCTATTAGCCCGTCAGGGCAATCTCTTGGTGGCGGCGTTTCATCCCGAACTAACTGCGGATTTGCGAATTCATCAATATTTTTTAAGTTTATGTCAAGCTTAAAGCAAAAAAGAACCGACGCGTTTGTGTCGGTTCTTTTTTTTACTTAATTTTAGGGTTGAAAATCATCATCACGAACTGAATTTGCAGGAAGATGTCGAAATTTGTCCAATTACTTTTAGAATCCGCAGCGCTTCGTTGTCGACCAATGGAATGATTGTAATAAACAGGATGGCGAATAACTCAAAAAAGCAAAGGTTGCAATGTGGCTGATGATAACGAATCGAAACTTATTTTGATTTCAAAGAGGAGGTTTGCTGATGGTGGATATGCAACTGCAAAATCTACAAAGAACAATGGCAAATTACGGTGCCTTAATCTGTTTTGCCGGCCGTTTTTCCCAAGAGATCATCGAAGAACTGGGGGACGCGGTTCGAAAATACTTGGAGACCGAGGCGACTTCCCAAAACGATACGTATAATGTCTTCTCAGTCTTTATCGAACAGACACAGAACATCAAAAACTACAGTGTTCACAAGGCGGATTCGTCTTTTGGCGATCGTATCTCCAGGTCCGGGATCGTTGCAATCGGCAAATCCGAAGCCGGCTATTTCGTTTCATCGGGCAATGTGATCGAAGCGGCCGATGCAGTTGGGTTGACCGCTAGATTGGATGAAGTGATCGCCCTTGATAAACAGGGGTTGAAAAAGTTGTATAAAGAGCAAATAAAAAAAGAGATCGCTCCCGATGCGGACGGAGCCGGTCTTGGTCTGATCGATATGGCGCGGCGTTCGAATAAACCCTTGGAATACTCCATTGAAACGATAGACCAAAACCTATGTTTCTTTACATTGAAGGCACAAGTATAGGAGGGACAATGGAGTCGTTATTTATTGAAAAAACCAAATCAACCCCGGAGATCTCATTTGATGCGGGAAAAAGTAAATTACAGATCACCGGGCAATCATATCCGGAGAATGCTTTTAAGTTTTATGAACCGGTTCTAAAATGGCTTGATGTTTATTTGGATGAGCTGGAGCAGGAAATCGTGTTGGAATTATATTTCAACATGCCTTACATCAACACCAGCAGTACCAAATGTATCATGATGCTTATGGAGAAACTGGATGATGCGCATCAAAGCGGAAAAAATGTCACCATCCGCTGGTATTATGATCTGGGAAACGAGACGGCGTTGGAATGTGCCGAAGAGTTTAAAGAGGATTTGACCCTCCCGTTTGAGATCACTCCGGTGGAGGCGCAAGTTTAAATGAGCGGAAACCGAGAAGCGTTGGGGTCGACCACCAAGGAGTTACGCAAGCTTGGTTATGATCGGGATACGATCAAGGTTGTGGTGTTAGCTTGCTTTATCATTATCATCGCTGTGGTCTTAACCGGTGGCATCGGTTATTTTATTACCCGGAACGCCGTGGTGACCAAGTTGAAAATGTACGATTTGGCAAATGTGGTGGATTCCATTGCCAGTAAGTTGGACGGCAGAATCGCCCGGGCGAAGGAAACTTCCTTGATTTTAGCGAAAGATCCTGCGATTATTGACTGGATTATTGGAGCCGAGTCCGATCATCGTTTGGGGGAATACGCCAAATCCAAGATTAACGGAATTGCTCAAGATTATGATTACGCCAACTCCTTCATAATTAGCGCGGTAACCAACCATTATTGGGCGGAGGGCTCGCGGATGGTGCAGGTGATGTCCAAATCCGATCCCAATTCCCGTTGGTTCTATGATGCCCTGCAGTCCGGTAAAGCGGTTGACGTAAATATTGATTATAATGTTAACCGTCATGATACGTTCGTTTTTCTCAACGCCTTGGTTGGTAATGTGAAGCAACCATTAGGCGTCGTTGGAGTCGGGTTAAGCCTGCAAGATGTGGCGAAAGAATTTCGAAGTTATACGGCGAGTCAGCGGAGTAATATGTGGTTGGTCGACCGTTTTGGTAAAATTCATTTATCCGACGACTTGACTACTAACGGGAAGAGTTTGTACGATGTGATCCCAACAAACGTGGCAAACCGGCTGATTCGGGATATGGATCACGCGTCCGACAAACCGAAGATCATTGAATACAAGGCGGCTAACGGCGCAGTCATGGATATGGCTTTCCAAACGACCCGATCGACCGACTGGAAATTGGTCTATCAAATACCGCGCAGTGAAAGTATTGCGATCTTAAATACCATTAAGCTTAATGCGACGATTGCCAGCGTTCTTTCATTGATCTTGGCCGTCCTGGTTTTCTTCACCGTGTCGCGGCGGATTGCCAACCCGTTGCGGCGAGCTGTGCAACTGGCGCAAGAGATGGAGAAGAAGGTTAATGAACGCACCTATGAATTGGTGGAAAAAAATCAAAAGATCATGGATAGCATTGATTATGCCAAACGGCTGCAGGAATCGATTTTGCCCTCCGCCAAAGAATTGGCGGCGGTGTTTAAGGACTACTTCGTTGTTTGGAAACCCCGCGATACGGTCGGCGGCGATTTCTACGCGGTACGCAGGATCGATCCCGAACGAAGTTTGGTGATCGTCGCCGATTGCACCGGACATGGCGTCCCGGGCGCCTTGATGACGATGGCGGTCCATTCGATCCTCAATGAAATGATCGATCAAAAACCGGAATCCCCAGCCGAGTTACTCGTCCTGTTGAACCGCAGAGTCAAAGCGATCTTGCATCGTTACGACCAAAATCAGATCACCGATGACGGTTTGGATATCGCCATCTGTTTTATCGACCATGGTAAACGGCTGACTTTCGCCGGCGCCAAACTCCATCTCTACCGGAACCGGGCCGACCGGGTGGAGATCATCAAAGGCGACAATCGCAGTATCGGCTACCGGCGTTCCAATGCTGATTGGCAGTTTACCGATCATGAACTGCCGATTGAACCGGGCGATCGTTTCTATCTATTGACCGACGGTTACGTTGATCAAAACGGCGGGGAGAAAGACTTGCCTTTTGGACGGCAACGTTTCACCGAAGCCATCGTGGCGGGCAACAAGGTTTCGATGGTTTTGCAAGCGGAAGTTTTTAAAACGAGTTTACAAAAATATATGGGGAATGAATCGCAGAGAGACGATATTACGGTTATAGGATTTTCGTTTTAAAGTGAGCATTCTATCGGTGATTTTTTCATCCTTACTAAATATTTAGTGTGGCGGCGATAAAAAGCGTTGTTTAAGCGTGTGGGAGTTGGCGAGTTTGAGCGCGATCAAGATTGATGAAAACCTCTTCGAAGCTGAGCATCGGATGTTGTCCAAGGCAACGGCCGATCTAAAAAGTAACCGATATAGCGGCAATGAACTATTACCTCATTACCAAATTTTAATTGAGTATTATCACAAACTCCTCCGCAATACCCGAAAGATCTTTCGGATCAGCGACAGTCAAGGACAGCTCTTACAGCAGCAACAAAGTGAGATTCAAAATCTTTTGGACAATGCCAATCAAGGCTTTTTGACTTTCGGACCCGATCTGCTCGTCAACCAAAAATATAGCGCCGAATGTATCCGGATTTTTGGTCGCAAGATCGCCGGACTGAAGATCACTCAACTCTTCGGTGAGGAAGCCCCGGTCGATCTGGGAGAGATTTTGCAACAAGTGTTCTGGGGCCGACCGGATAAGCTCCCGACATTACTGGGAAAGCTCCCGTCGGTTTTTCGTATTAACCAACGGGACGTACGGATCGAATGGAAGCTGATCAATCAGTCATTTGCCGCTGGAAACGAAGTGGTGCTGATGATGATCTTAACCGACATTACCGACAAATTGCGGGCGGAAGAACAGATTCGTTATCTCAGTTACCATGATAAATTGACAGGATTGCATAATCGCGCCTATGTCGAGGTGCTGCTGACGGAGCTGGATACCGCTGCAGTGACTCCGTTGAGCTTGATTATGGCCGATATGAATGCCCTTAAATTGGTCAACGATGTGTTTGGCCATGAGCAAGGAGACCGGATCTTGGCGGCGATGGGCGATGCCTTGAGAATCGCCTGTCGTCCGACGGATATCATCTCGCGTTGGGGCGGCGATGAATTTCTCGTCGTATTGCCGCAAACCGCTCAGTCGGACTGCCAAGCGGTTTGCGAGCGGATCAGTCAAGCTTGTCAAGGGATGGTTGATATTCCGATTCCGTTAAATGCCGCATTGGGTTCGGTGACGCAGACGGAAGGAGCCATATCGTTGGTGGAAATGTTTGGGGTCGCCGAGAGCCGGATGTACAACGATAAATTGTTACGTAGCCGCGAGGTACGCCAAAGTATCATTGCCAAGTTTGAAAATATGCTTCAGAGCCGTTGTTTCGAGACGGAAGGCCATAGTGGCCGAACCTATCAGTTGACAGTCGATTTCGCTAATTTCTTAGGGTTACATCCCAACGCCATTACTGCCAAAACTTTGAATAAATTGGCGGTGCTCCACGATAGCGGGAAAGTAGCGATTGCCAAAGAGATTTTAGGAAAAGCCGGCCCGTTAAGCCCTAATGAATGGGAGATCGTCAAAAGCCATAGTGAAATCGGCTACCGGATGGCGCAATCCATCGGCGAACCGTTGTTGGCCGATATTATTCTCGCCTTGCATGAACGTTGGGATGGACATGGATACCCTTATGGACTCCAAAGGGAACAGATTCCCTTTTGGGCGCGGTTATTCGCCATTATTGATGTTTATGATCTGATCACTCATGACCGGACGTATCAAAAAGCCCAAATGCCTGATGTGGCGCTGCGGGAGATTGAATCGGCCGGCGGCACGCAGTTTGATCCGGAGTTGACGGCCAAATTTCGCCAGTTTTATGACAAATTGCTTCGCGTTTGATATGACCGGCTGAAATAGTGCAAATCCTGGGAAAATCTGGGGTGGAGATGTTGCATGAAAATGGCGGGCAATGATTAAAGTAAGTGGAGCTAACGAATTGATCGAGTTTCGGCAGTTGCTGGAAGGTGTTATTTTTTTGTTAAGTACCTTCACACGAACCACGAAATGCGTTATGATATTTAGGGCATTATTTTGGGAACTTTGTCTCACTCGGACCGCGGTTTCCATATTTTTCAAATCAAATCCCGAAGTTACTTTAATTTAAGGGGGAAGACATATGGCAAGAAAAGTTACCATCGACGGTAACACCGCTGCCGGCCATGTAGCCTATGCATTTAGCGATGTTGCCGCCATCTATCCGATTACCCCGTCATCGCCGATGGCTGAAGTTGGGGACGATTGGGCTGCCCATGGTCGTAAAAATCTGTTTGGACAAACTGTTAAGTTTGCCGAGATGCAATCTGAAGCAGGTGCCGCCGGTGCGGTACACGGCTCGTTAGCCGCAGGCGCGATGACCGCCACCTTTACTGCTTCACAAGGTTTGTTGCTCATGATCCCGAATATGTACAAAATCGCCGGTGAGCTTTTACCGAGCGTTTTTCATGTTTCGGCTCGTGCGTTAGCAACCCATGCCCTCTCAATTTTCGGCGACCATTCCGACATCAACGCTTGTCGCCAAACCGGTTTTGCGATGCTCGCATCCGCTTCGGTTCAAGAAGTAATGGATTTGGCGTTGGTCGCTCACTTGGCAACGTTAGAATCCCGCGTACCGTTCTTACACTTCTTTGACGGTTTCCGGACCTCGCATGAAGTGCAAAAGATCGACGAAATCTCCTACGAAGAAATGGCGAAGTTGGTCGATTGGAAAACCATTGAAGATTTCCGGGGCCGCTCTTTGAATCCGGAACATCCGCATCAACGCGGTACCGCTCAAAACCCGGACATCTACTTCCAAGGCCGCGAAGCTTCCAACAAATATTATGAAGCAGTTCCCGGTATTGTTGCCCGGACCATGGAGAAAGTTGGCCAATTGACCGGTCGCAACTACAAACCGTTTGATTATTACGGCGCTGCCGATGCCGAACGCGTGATTATCGCGATGGGTTCCGGTTGCGACACCATTGAAGAGACGGTTGACTACTTGAATGCGCGTGGCGAAAAAGTCGGCTTGATCAAAGTCCGTCTCTATCGTCCGTTCTCCGCCGAACACTTCTTGGCCGTAATGCCGAAATCCGTGCAGAAAATTGCGGTGCTCGACCGGACCAAAGAGCCGGGGTCCGTCGGCGAACCGTTATACCAAGACGTTTGCACCGTCTATATGGAGAAAAAAGAAACTCCCATGATCGTTGGCGGCCGTTATGGTTTGGGTTCCAAAGAGTTTACGCCGTCCATGGTGAAAGCGATCTATGACAATTTAAACGCTGCTGAACCGAAAAACCACTTCACCGTGGGTATCATTGATGATGTCACCTTCACCTCGTTGGATGTGAAAGAGTTCATCAATGCCGCTCCGGCTGGTGTTTCCCGGTGTAAGTTCTGGGGTTTGGGTTCCGACGGTACCGTTGGCGCCAACAAGAACTCGATCAAGATCATCGGTGACCATACCGAGAAATATGCGCAAGGTTACTTCGTATATGACTCCAAGAAATCCGGTGGTATCACCATTTCGCACTTGCGCTTCGGCGACAAGCCAATCAAATCTCCTTACTTGATTGACCAAGCCGATTTCATCGCTTGTCACAATCCTTCCTACGTCATCCGTTACGATGTCTTAGAAGGGATCAAAGAAGGCGGTATCTTCTTATTGAACTCCTCATGGTCCGCAGCAGATATGAACGAGAAACTGCCGGCTGCCATGAAGCAGACCATTGCTCAGAAGAAACTCAAATTCTATAATATCGATGCGGTGAAGATCGCTTCCGAAGTTGGAATGGGCGGTCGGATCAACACCGTGATGCAATCGGCTTTCTTCAAGATCGCCAATGTCATCCCGGCTGAAGAAGCATTCGAATATATCAAAGGCGCCATCAAAAAGACCTATGGCAAAAAAGGCGACAAAGTTGTTAACATGAACATTGCCGCTGTCGAACGTTCAGCTGAAGCCATTGAAGAGATTAATTACCCGGCTGATTGGGCTACCGCTACTACCGGCGCAGTGCTCGAAGAGATGAAAGTTCCGGAACACTTCAAGAACATCATCGCCCCGATCCTGCGTCAGGAAGGCGATAAACTGCCGGTTAGCGCATTTACGGTTGACGGTACGGTTCCGGTTGGCACCACCCAGTACGAAAAACGCGGGATCGCGATTAAAGTGCCGGTTTGGAAAGCCGAAACCTGTATCCAATGTAACCAATGCGCTTTCGTCTGTCCGCACGCCGCCATTCGTCCGGTGCTCGTCAAATCCGAAGCGTTGAAAGACGCTCCGCAAGGTTATGAGACCAAAGCCGCGATTGGTAAAGAGTTTGCGGGTTATGAATTCCGGATGCAGCTCTCCCCGCTCGACTGCTCGGGCTGCGGTAACTGCGCCGATATTTGTCCGGCCAAGGAAAAACCGTTGGTCATGACCAACCTCGAAGATGTGGCAATGGCTGAAGGCGAATTCTACGGCTTCTCGCAAGCCCAACCGATTCCGGATATCGCCATCAACGCTGACACCGTCAAAGGCAGTCAGTTCAAACAACCGCTCTTCGAATTCTCCGGTGCTTGCGCCGGTTGTGGTGAGACCCCGTACGTTAAGCTCATTACCCAACTGTATGGCGACCGGATGGTCGTCGCCAACGCCACCGGATGCTCCTCCATTTACGGCGGTAGCGCACCGACCAACCCGTACACTACGAATGAAAAGGGACACGGTCCGGCTTGGGCGAACTCCCTGTTCGAAGATAACGCGGAGTTTGGTTTCGGTATGGCGTTAGCGTATATCCAACGTCGTGGCAAACTGAAAGATCTCGTTCAAAAAGCGCTGGAACTCGGCGTCGCTGGCGAACTCAAAGCCGCCTTCGAAGAATGGGTCCCGGGCAAAAACGATGCCACCATCTCCCGGAAAACCGGCGAGACGATGAAAGAATTGATCGATGCCGAAGCGGCCAAGGCTTCGGGCGAATTGAAAGACGTTTTAAGCCAGATCGCCGCGATGAAGGACCTCTATATTAAGAAGTCCATCTGGGTCTTCGGTGGCGACGGCTGGGCCTATGATATCGGTTTCGGCGGTTTGGACCATGTGCTCGCTTCCGGCGAAGACATCAACGTCCTCGTGCTTGATACCGAAGTTTACTCCAATACCGGTGGTCAATCCTCCAAATCCACTCCGACCGGTGCGATCGCGAAATTCGCCGCTGCCGGTAAGAACATTCGGAAGAAAGACCTCGGTTTGATGATGATGTCCTATGGTTATGTCTATGTTGCTTCCGTCTCCATGGGCGCCAACAAGAACCAGTTGATGAAAGCGGTGCTTGAGGCCGAGAAGTACCAAGGTCCGTCCGTGATCATCGCTTATGCTCCTTGTATCAACCATGGTATCAACATGGGCCGTAGCCAAAATCAAGGAAAGTTGGCAGTTGACGCCGGTTACTGGCCGTTATACCGCTACAATCCGCAATTGGCGCTCGACGGTAAAAATCCGTTCGTGCTCGAGTCCAAAGACCCGACATACAGCTTCCAAGACTTCATCCGCAGCGAGGTTCGTTACGCGACCTTGATGAAGCAATTCCCGGATGTTGCCGAAAATCTCTATCAACGGGCCGAGCAAGACGCTAAAACCCGTTACGAGATGTACAAACGCTTATCGCAATAAGCAGTTAACGATGATGAAAAGAAGGCTGAGCAATCAGCCTTCTTTTTTCGCCTACCGCTAATCCAGCTTGCGGAACGACTCAGCAAGCTCACTTATCCACAAATCCAGCTTGCGGAACGACTCAGCAAGCTTACTTATCCACAAATCCAGCTTGCGGAATGACTCAGCAAGCTTACTTATCCACATATCCAGCTTGCGGAATGACTCAGCAAGCTTACTTATCCACATATCCAGCTTGCGGAACGACTCAGCAAGCTTACTTATCCACATATCCAGCTTGCTAAGGAAATGAGTAAGCTTACTACAACTTGAAAATACGCTGAATGCACTTCTGTCCACCCAGACCTGAAGGTCTGGGCTAAGCTGAAAACCAGTCTCAACCCCGGCTGAAGCCGGGCTGGGTTGTGCTTCGAAGTCTTGCCGAGCCCTGGAGGGGCTTATATACCTAGCTGTCGTTCACGGCTGGGCAGAGATTTGCCTACGCCACCCGCAGCCAAATTGCCGGACCACCCAAAACAAAAAGGAAACCCCGGAACAAGGTTTCCTTTGTTAATCGATAAATGGTCGGATTTAGGCAGAGACTCCCGGAGTGGTCGGCGTCTGGTTCGTCAGTTCGTCATAGGCTTGAATTAACCCCAAGCTCATAAGCGGATTGGAGAAAATGGCCAAGACCGGGATTGCGCCGAGGATGAAGTGGACTAACGCGTAGATCCATATTTGGACGAAGTCGGCGGTGATATAGGAAACGATGTTAGCCAACATTACGGTGGGTTGTTGATTTTGTTCGACAATCAAACCGATACCGATAAAATAAGCGAAGGTAAGCAGGGGATAGACCACAATTAATAGAGCCAGTTTACCAAGGAACGGAATGATGGTAATGATTCCGGCAACGATGGTAATGATGACAATCAGTAAAGTAAAGACAAACGTCACGCCAAATTTGTCAAAATGATTGAAGATCTCACCGATCTCGGCCGGTTCACCCCGTAGCACTTTCCGGAGAATGACAAACAACCCGGCCGACAGCGGGCCGGCGAGGATTAGGAATGTAACGCAGGAAAGAATACCTGTGAGTAAGGAAGCGACAAAGAGTACAACAAAATTCTTCAAGTAAACGTCAATGCTTAATTGGAGATTTTTACCGATATCCATATTTGTCCTCCTTTGCTTTCTAAATTCCGTAAATTATAATATTAGACAATTCAATCCAAGATTCCTTTGCCGTTATAAAAATCAAAACCTCTTAGAAACAAGAGGTCTTTGATCGGACATATTTAGTCACTCAGCCACTGGCGGAAACCGGTAACAATCCGCTCCGCCACATCGACGGGCTCAATGTGCGACGTATCGATAATTAAATCAAAGTTCTCCGGTTTGGTGCAGTCAATACCGTATTTATTCAGGTAGCGCTGTTGTTCGCTGCGGTAGCGTTCATTCACTTTGACCAGCGCCTCTTCGACGCTTCGGTATCCTTCGGCGTCGCCGCGGCGATTGTCACGGAAAATTCGCTCCGCCGCAACCAACGGGTCAACAATCAACCGCACCTTGAAGGAATGGGGAACGAAGTGCCAAGCCAGCCTGGAATCGAAGATAATATTCTCGGGTTGGATTCCGATTTTAGCCATGGCTTGATCCATCTCTTCGTCGAGGGGATGGGTCTCCGAATATTGATTTAACTCCAGAATTGTCATGTTGCGTTCTTCGGCAAGACGACGCCAGGCTTCGCCCATGGAAAAGATTCGAAACCCCGGCAGTTTTTCAAGCAGTAACTTACACACGGTACTTTTGCCACTTCCCAAATCACCGGAGATGGCAATTTTGTGGTTGGATCCAGCCATTACTTACTCCTTACTAAGAAATACTTCGCTACTGTTCCTCATTGCAAGTAGTCGCTGCGGAACGATGCTCAGGTTTTTGTTATCATTTTACTCGGTTCTTATTGAAATGGCAAGATTTAAATAGAACGCCGGTTAAATTGAAAAAGATGACGATCTGGCTTTGTTTGATGGCTTCCCAAGGGAAAAGAGGTAAAATGGTATTTTAGGGAGAAATGTAGTAAAGATAACCAATAACGTCCAAAATGTTATTCGCCCTAATGCCGTTCCCAACGGGCAATCAACCAAGCGAAGAGCTGGGATGGAGGCTAACCAATTCCCTTCGTATCAAATATGCACGTTCACGGAAATTCATTCCCTATGGATTCAGGGTGTTGACTGATGCGCTTAGAATAAGGAGATTATCATGCGAAACCAATCGTTCTGGCCGGGCAGACAACATCGCCGGCTAAAGACTCTCTGTAAGTATGGGTTAGTTCTGCTGATATTAAACATCCTGCTCGGGCAAGGAGTTTACGCCGATGGCGATTCGTGGCAGACAGCCATCAACCTTTATTATCAAGGCCGGATCAGCGAATCCGTCCAGATGCTCCGGAAAGTTGTCGCCGCCCAACCCAATCAGACCATGGCGCGACGGGATCTGGCCACGGTGCTGCGTCAATCGGGGTTGCTTGAGGAAGCCCTCAACCAATTGATAATTGCCAATAACGAAGACCCGGTGAATCCCAAAATCCGTGCCGAACTGGCCGAGACTGCCTATCTGGCGGGGAAACCGGTCCGGTTTGCAGCTACTTATTGGGAGCTGGAACCGGGTGATGATCTGTTTTGGCAGGCTTTATCCTTCGTTGAACAGTCCAAACCGGTGGAAGCGGCGTTGTTGCTCAATCGGATGGTCCTGGCCAATACCCAAAATGCTTACGCTTATTACTTACTTGGTCTAATCCACCATCATAACAACGATCCACTCGAGGCCGCGACCTGGTACAGGAAAGCCTTCTCAGTAGAACCCCGCTTATTAGGTTTTTTTACTCCGTTGGGGAATGTTGTCTACGGTCCGGGTAAGCTTTCCCCGGTTTACGATTTATTGCAACGGGCTCAAGCAACGCAATCGTCTCAAGCAGTCACTCAGACCGAAATGATTGGAAAATTAACCGATCTAGGCGTCTTAACCGAGCCGGTGCTCAGCGAAGCGGAAAAAGCAAGCTCCGAACAGCCGGAGCTTAAAATCGGCTTAGGCAACGGGGTCAGCATCGTGAAGCTTAAGACCAATGCGGGTTTTGTTTTACAACGCGCCAACGGCGAGGCTGTCTATTATAGCAGTGGTCCGACAGTGTTAATTGTTGCGGGGGCCGGAGACGGCGTTACCGTCAAAAATGAATTGGAGCGGGTAGTCTGCACAGTCCAGGGAAATCTTGATTTAAAATATCTTTCTTCCGGAGCGACGACCGGACTCTATGATGGACGTTATCGCGACGGCTCCGATTGGATCGGCCGGATTCCGCAAGCTTACCGGGGGAACTTCCGTTTCATACCCGGCGCCAACGGTTTGACCGTCGTGAACCAGATCGGGTTGGAAGACTATTTATATTCGGTCTTGCCGTCCGAGATCCCCAGTCGTTGGCCGTTGGGGGCTTTGCAAGCGCAAACGGTGGCGGCCCGGACTTACGCCTTGGCGAACCTCGGCCGTTATGCGGCCCAAGGTTTCGATTTATTGGCAACTCCGGTTTCACAGGCCTATAAGGGGATCCGGGAAGAAACGGAACGGGCCCGGGCCGCTGTGGATTCAACCCGGGGTCTGATCCTGACCTATGGCGGGAAACCGGCTGCGACCTTTTATCATGACAACAGCGGCGGTTACACCGAAGCGGCCGAGTCGGTCTGGAGCACTCGGCTTCCTTATTTGAAAGCTCTCCCGGAGCAGCCGCTGAACGAGCGCACTGAATTTTTGTCCCCCGCGCAACTGCAGGATTGGTTGAATGATACGCCGGATTCATCCGGTTGTGTCAAAGGCTTTTACACACAAGGCACGTATCGCTGGACCGCCTGGGTCTCCCGGGATTTACTGGAGGAACGGATTAACGCCAAAGCGCCGGTGGGCAAGATCACCGCCGTAATCCCCTTGGAACGCGGCATCAGCGGCCGGGTGCGCCGGGTTTTGGTCCGAGGCGCCACAGGAGATTACGTGGTCCAAGGGGACTCGCTCCCCTATCTGATGGGCAACTTGCGCAGCAGTTTGTTTGTGGTCGCTCCGAAGCTTGACAAGGATGGGCTACCGGAGTTTTTCGTCTTTCAGGGCGGCGGTTGGGGGCATGGCGTCGGGATGAGTCAGACCGGCGCTGCGGGCATGGCGGCGCGCGGCTCGAGTTTCCGGGAAATTTTGAGTTACTATTATCCGGGGACGGAGTTAGTGAAGAAATATTAACGAAGCAAATTGCTATTTGACGGGGATTCGTTTATAATAAATACGGAATTTACGGACTGACAAAGGGAAAGCTCCCTTACGATAAAAAGGAGTGGCTACCATGCTTGATATTAAACTGGTGCGGACCGATCCCGACCGGGTGCGGGAAGGAATGACCAAACGCAACGCCAATGTGCCCTTGGACGAGTTTTTGCGGCTGGATGAAGACCGGCGTAAACGCTTGGTGGAAGTGGAACAGCTGAAAAACCGGCGCAATGTTGTTTCAAAAGAAGTCGGCAAGTTAAAGGCGCAAGGGCAAGACGCTTCGGCGATCATTGCCGAAATGCAGCAAGTTGGCGAGGACATTGCCAAGCTAGACTTGGAAGTCCGGGAGATCGAGGAGCGCTTAAACCAGATTCTGATGGTCATCCCCAACATTCCCCACGAATCGGTTCCGGTCGGAAAGGATGAAACCCAGAACCAAGTGGTCCGGACCTGGGGTGAACCGCGGCAATTTACGTTTGAACCCAAATCCCACGATGAAGTTGGCGTTGGTTTGGGGATGATGGACTTTGAACGGGCCGCCAAAATCAGCGGCGCCCGCTTTGTGGTGATGCGTCATTGGGGTGCTAAACTGGAACGGGCTTTAATCAATTTTATGTTGGATTTACATACGAGAAACCACGGTTACACGGAAGTTTTTCCACCGTTTTTGGTTAACCGGGCTTCGATGACCGGCACCGGTCAGTTACCCAAGTTTGAAGAGGATATGTTCAAATGTAACCCCGGCGAGTTTTACATGGTGCCGACGGCGGAGGTTCCTGTGACCAATCTGCACCGGGACGAAATTGTCGACCTGGAAGTCTTGCCGATTAAATACGCCGCCTATACCGCTTGTTTCCGGGCTGAAGCCGGTTCGGCGGGGCGCGACACCCGCGGCATCATCCGCCAGCATCAATTCAATAAAGTCGAGTTGGTCAAGTTCACCAAACCGGAGGAATCATACGCCGAGCACGAAAAGTTGGTCAACGACGCCGAGACCGTCTTGCAACAGCTGGGATTGCCCTACCGGGTGATGCTGTTATGCAGTGGCGACCAAGGGTTTTCCGCCGCCAAATGTTATGACCTTGAGGTATGGCTGCCCAGTTTCAATACCTACCGCGAGATCTCAAGCTGTAGTAATTTTGAGGATTTCCAAGCCCGGCGCGCCAATATCCGTTACCGTCCGGCGCCCGGCGCGAAACCGGAGTTTGTCCATACCCTAAACGGTTCGGGATTGGCTGTCGGTCGTACGGTGGCGGCGATCCTGGAAAACTACCAGAATGCCGACGGCAGTGTCGCCGTTCCGGAGGCGCTGCGGCCGTATTTGGGTGTCGACCAGATTACGGCGGGATAAAATAAAGATTACGGATGAAAAGACCAGTCGCTATCATAACTGGTCTTTCTTTATGCGCTAAATCGGAATGTTCATCATGTAAATATTTTTGTTCCGTTGCAAATTGGTGTATAATAAAAGGATAGGTTTTTTTATAAATAAACGAAATCAGGGTCATGATGAAACAGTTAATCCTCAAGAAACTTCAGAGCTCGGTCAGTCTCCCGGTCTATGCCCGGGGTGTTCAATATTATGAAAAGGGCCATATTCGCAAGTACCAAGTGATTCCCACCGGGGAACAAGAGTGGCGGCTCAAAGCGGTTGTGGCCGGAATGGAAGAGTATCCGGTCGACGTTCAGGTGGGAGTGCGCGGTCAAACCGTCTATTTTTCAAAAGAATGCGGCTGTCCGTATGATTGGGAAGATCTGTGCAAACATGCGGTAGCGGTGATTTATAAATTTTTAACCGAATCGTTGGCGGTGAGTATGGATCAAGAGACGCCGCGGTTCCGTTCGTTGACCCGCGCCGACGCCCAAACCGTCTACCGTGAATTCGATCTTTTAAAGCGGCTTAGCGGTGAATTAGCCCTGCCGGAGATCCAATTGACCTACACGATCAAAGGTTTGGCTAAACTGGCAATGGCCAATTTCCGGATTGGTTTTGATTTTCCGGAGGCAACCGATCAAGAACTCCGCGAACTTTATGATTATGCGGTCGATTCCTATTACGGCTCGCACTCGTCATTGGTCTACCGTCAGACCGAACGGACCATTATCCGCCGGTTAAGCAGCTTCGACCGGTTGGCCTTGGAACATCTCCGGACGATTCAAGCCCGGAGCGATTCGGAACGCAAGACAATCTTTATTGCCAAAAGCCCCCAAAATTTGCAGTTCATCCAGACCATGCTGGAGAACCGGACGGTACGTTTGGATGAGACGCAAAAAGCCCTTAAATGCGGTGAGCCGGTCAAACCGGTTGGATATGCCTCCGGCGACGAGAATCGGCTCAAAATCCGGTTTGATTACGACGGTTTGGCGGAACAGGGGCTATATTGCCAAGACTTGTCCTATCTGTTGGTCGACTCGGTATTTCATCCGGTGGAACGGGCGGGCATGGAGCGGTTGCCGCTGGAGATTGCGGTTCCGCCGGAGCGCCAGGGAGAGCTGTTATTTGAAATATTGCCGAAACTCCGCCAAGAGCTGGGATTGAAAGTGGTTCCTAATTTACGGGCGCACACGTTGCGGGTGGTCCAACCTCAGGTGCGACTGCGGCTTGACTATCAAGACAATCAGGTTTTTTGCGAACCGGAATTGACCATCGGCGCGGAACGTTATCAAGGGCTGGACTGTTTTCAACCGGCCAATCAACCGCAGTATAACCGGACCGCGCCCGAAAGCAATGAATGGTGGAGCATTGATCAGCAGGCGCTGGAGGCGTTCGGCAATTTCTTCAATGATAATCAGTTCATCGTCTCCAAAGACGGAATCGTCGTCAAGGATCCGGACGCGATCATCGGTCTGAAACTGGCGGGGCTGAAACAACTTCCTCCGGAATGGCAGGTTGAGGAGAGTGAAGCGTTTCAAGGATTGACCATCGAACCGATGGTATTGGAGCCGATTGTCGAGTTGAATCTGGATGCGGAGATTGATTGGTTTGAGTTTAAGATCTACTATAATCTTGGCGGCAAAACATACAGTCATCAAGAGATCATGGCCATGATCCGGCAGAATCAGTCGGGTCAAAAATATCTCCGGATCGACGGCCAGATCTTTATGATTGAAGAATCCGACAAGCTTGATGTGATCAACCGGGTTTTGAGTTCGGGCGACACCGGAAACGCGCAGCAACGTCAGGAGTTTTTCAACTTCTTTTTCTACCGGCAATTATTGCTCGAAAACGGGGTCCGGGTTCAAGGCAATCAAGTGTATAACCAGTTGAATGAGGAGCTTTCCCACCACAATCTGGTCGAAGCCGTTCCCTTACCGGCGGAACTGGTGGGCGAACTACGCAGTTATCAGCGGGACGGTTTTTATTGGTTGCGTTTTTTGCACCATTATAAACTGTCGGGGATCCTTGCCGACGATATGGGGCTGGGCAAGACCATTCAGGTTTTGACCTTGATCCGAAGCTTGCCCGAAGGGTTGCCCGTTTTAGTGGTCTGTCCCCGCAGCCTCCTTTATAACTGGGCGGCCGAGATCGACAAATTTTACCCCGGACTGCCGTATCTGGTCTATCACGGAACGCCGGAGGAACGGGAACGGTTGCGGCCGGCGTTCGCCGCCCAACGGATCATCATCACCACGTATGATATTGTGAACCGGGATGAAAAAGCCTTACGGATGCGGGAATTTGAGTATTGCATTTTGGATGAGGCGCAAAGTATCAAGAACCATTTGACCCAGCGAACCCAGACGGTAAAACGGCTCAAGGCCCGGCACCGCTTAGCGATCACCGGTACCCCGATTGAGAACGGATTGGATGAGTTATGGTCGATCTTTGACTTTCTGATGCCGGGATATCTTGGGACGAAACAGAAATTTGGGGTTTTCTATGCCAATCCCATTCAAAAAGATGGCGACCCGGAGCGGTTACGGTTGTTGAAACAGAAAGTGGCCCCGTTTATCCTGCGTCGGCGGAAGGAAGAGGTCTTGGCCGAACTGCCGGAGAAGGTGATTATGCTCCAGAAGGTGCTGATGACGCAACTGCAGGAAGATACCTACCGGACCATCCTGGAGCAGGTGCGGCAAGAAGTTATGGACAGTATCCGCGACAAAGGGGTTGAGAAGTCCCAGATCACCATCTTGGCCGCCCTCACGAAATTGCGTTTGGTCTGCAATCACCCCCGGCTGGTGTTGCCGGACCTGAATCCGGAGACCGAATCGGGTAAATTGGAATCCCTGATGGAACTGGTACAGGAGGCGCGGGATGGCGAACATAAGGTCGTCATCTTCAGCCAGTTCGTCAAGATGCTGAAATTGATTGAGCCGAAGTTTAGCGAGGCGGGGATCCGTTATGAATACCTCGACGGCTCCACCCGCGACCGGATGGAGCGGATTAACCGCTTCAACGAGGACCAGAGCGTGGCCGCCTTCCTGATTAGCCTGAAAGCCGGCGGAGTCGGGATCAACCTCACCGCCGCCGACATCGTGATCCATGTCGACCCGTGGTGGAATCCGATGACCGAAAATCAAGCGACCGACCGGGTGCACCGGATCGGCCAGAAGAATCAGGTGATGGTCTATAAACTGATTGCCTCGGGAACCGTCGAAGAGAAGATGCTCAAACTCCAGGGGCGCAAACAGTCCATCTTTGATGCGGTGATCGAGAAGAACCAGAGCCCGGTTAGTAGCTTGACCTGGGATGATATCCGGGGATTGTTTGATCTATAATTTCTTGTTCTCAGGATAATATATAGCCGGAACGCTTTGGAGCAGCCAATGAAAGCTCCGAAACGATCTGGTTTTTTATTATGGCGACCGCCGGCAGGGAAAGACGGTTTTGAAGCGAAATGAACAACAAACAAATATTGGGAAGGAACCTCCGCTAATTCGATGATCGGTGACGCCTTGCGATTTTGGACAAAACAGTTGGTTACGTTTACGCTTCAACAAGCGTTATGTTGCATCTTTCCAGGGTTTATCTTTGTGACGTTAGCCCTGTCGAAACTGGTCCGGCTACCCTGGCTCCCCCGGTACGACCTGATTTTGATTGCCTGTTTGATAATGCAATACGCGATGGTCCGAGGCCGCTTGGAGACCAAAGACGAGTTGAAAGTGATCACGGTCTTTCATGGGATCGGTTTGGGATTGGAACTCTTCAAAGTCCAAATGGGTTCCTGGTCATACCCGGAGCCGGCCTGGGCTAAAATCGGTGGGGTTCCGTTGTACAGCGGATTCATGTATGCCAGTGTCGCCAGTTATATCTGTCAGGCCTGGCGGCGGTTTGATCTCCGTCTCCTCAATTGGCCGTCGGCGCGACTTACGGTCCTCTTATGTGTAGCAGTCTATGCGAATTTCTTTTTACATCACTTTCTGCCGGATCTGCGTTGGCTGCTAATGCTGGCGTTAATCCCCATTTTTTACCGGACCAAAGTCTGTTTTACGATCAATCGTTATCCATACCGGATGCCGGTTGTCCTCTCCTATTTGCTGATCGGCTTTTTTATCTGGATCGCCGAGAATATCTCCACCTTCTTCGGGGCTTGGCAGTATCCCAATCAGACGACGGTCTGGCATCCGGTGCACTTGGGCAAGATCAGCTCCTGGTTTTTGTTGGTGATCATCAGTTTCATCATTGTGGCGCATTTGAAACGGATCAAAGAGCAACGAAATAACGAACCGAAAGTTGCGGCTTAAGTATGGAAGGTAATATTAAATGAGCGGAGGAATCGCGATGGGGAAAAAGTGGTTGTTTTTAGGAGTGTTAATGATTTTCAGTTTTTGTTGCGCTTCATATGGTTTGGGTGCGGAAACGCCTTCCGTAAAAGAACCGCCGTTGTTTGTCATCTCCCAGTACAACCTCTGGGGATATATCGACATCACCGGCAAGGTGGTCATTAAGCCGCAATTTCAACGAGCCCTGGATTTTAACGAGGGACTTGCCTTGGTGAAAGATTATGACGAAAAAACAGCCTCTTTCAAATGGGGTTTCATTGATCAAACCGGGAAAGCGGTCATTGCGCCACAGTTTGTTGACGCCTATTCATTCTCCAATGGACTTGCTGCAGTCAATGTGGGCGGCGAAGAGACGGAAAACGAGGTAGTTAAAGGTGGTAAGTGGGGTTTTATTGATCGAACCGGGAAATTTGTGGTCGAACCCCTTTATGACAAGGTGGAACAATTTGATCAGGGTGTCGCCAAAGTATGTTCCGGAACCCAATTGGGTCAATACGGCAACCGGGTTGGCGGCAGATGGGGTTTGATCGACCGGAAAGGAAAAGTAATTGCCCCTCTGGTTTATGATGAGATTGGAAGCTATACCGATGGGTTGGCGGCGGTTGCGGTCGGCGGCAAGCCCAATGATTCCGGGGATATCCTTGGCGGTAAGTGGGGTGCAATCGATATTAGTGGAAAGATCGTCATCAAACCGCGATACTCCTATTTGCAGGTTTGTGGCGCGGGCATGGCCCTAATCTGCGTGGGAGGCGACCCGCCGGAAACATTTTCATGGTCCATTGAAAATGGCAAATGGGGCTTGATCAATAAAGACGGAGTGGTCGTGATCGAACCGCTTTATGATGAGCTATCGTATGACAGTTCCGACCGGTTACACCCGTTCCGGGTGAAGGATCGTTGGGGCTATCTCGCTCGCGACGGCAAGGTGATCATTAAGCCAATCTATGCCAAAGCTTTCCCATTTTCGGAAGGGTTGGCTGCGGTCAATTTGGGCGGAAAGGAAGTTGACGGTAAATTCTCCCCCGGCAAATGGGGTTTTATCGATTTGCAAGGACAGCTGGTGATTGAACCCCGATTTGATGATTTCTATCCTTTTTCCGAGGGCCTGGCTGCCGTCAATATTGGAGCGAAACCTAATGATTCCGGATACATGGCCGGTGGCAAATGGGGTTTCATCAACTCTAAAGGCCAGATGGTGATTAAACCGGTCTATAGTGGTTTTGGGTATACCAGCAATGGGTTCAAAAACGGGCTCATCGCAGTCAATTTAGGTGGAGATAGCAGCGAATTGGGTTTTGTGACTGGAGGGAAATACGGTTTCCTCAAAGCCAACGGGCAAATGTTGGTGGAACCGATCTATGATTATTGCGGCAATTTCCAAAATGGGCTGGCCGAGATTTATATCGGTAAAAAAATGGAGAAGAAAGGGTATGTTAATTTAGCCGGCAAAGTGGTCTGGGAACCAACACAGTAAAAGTGAAAATAAGATAAATAACGGCTCCGTGAGTCGTTCAATAAGATCTTTTTCTGAATAGATGATCTTATTTTGTGAATAAATGAAACGGTTGATCGGATCCGGGAAAGGATCGTGGGATGGTGGGGATTAGCTTTCAATCTCGGTAAACGGCATCGCTTGGGCGTAACAGATCGCCGCTCCGGCGGCAGTGGCATATTCGGCGCTGGGCGGAGTGATGAAATTGACATCAAACAACTCGCCCAAACGGACGAAAATCTCATGGGATTGCGGGACATTAGTCAGATTCCCGGTGAGAATAACATCCCGGGTATGATCGATCCGGGTGGCGAAGATAGCGATCATTCCAATGGTCTGAAAGACCAGATTGATGATGCCCAAAGCGACATCGGCTTTGGTCGCCAAGTCGCTGATTTTGCCAAAGTTGGAGGCGGTGCTGTCCGGCGGCAATCCGATTACTTCGTCATGACTGATATCGCCAATGGTCAAGTCGATCTGGGTCAGGTTGCCTTCCAGCGCGGTTTCCACCAGATTATCAAAATCGCGGACATTTAACATCCGGTTGGACAACCCAAGCAGAGTGCCGCCGCCAACGCCGGTGCCACCCAAATGACGGACGCCGGAATGATCGGCTTTGACTAAGGCGGTGCCGGTCCCCATACTGACGATAATGGCATTGGAGAGACCGCTTAAAAAGAGACCGCCCCGGCCGATTGCGCGGAATTCGTCAACCTTGCCGGTGGGGATGCCATACAGCTTCGAAACAATATGGGATGAACCGACACCGGTCACCATGATCCGCTCGACGTCTTCAAGGCGTAAACCGTTGGCGTCAAGGAATTTCCCGAAAGCGCCATAGACCGAGGCGATGGGATCGGTCGCTTTAACCAGCAACGGACTGAAGAGTTCCCCTTGATTAAAGCCGATAATCTTGGTGGTGCTGCCGCCGATGTCGATTCCGATAATTTTACCCAAAAGACTTCCCCCTAAATATATCGCTCGATTTGTCTTATTTTAGCGACATATTTTCTTTAATTCATACGTTGCAATAAAGATTGCAATTTACCGTTTCCATTCCGTAAAAAGCAGTTTACCCGCCGATCAACATCTTATAGATTGCAATCCCGACCCCGGTGATTCCCTCGCCGCCCAATAAACCGGAGGCGGCAATGTTCCCGGTATCGACAGCGTTCGGCTTGATCCGGTCAACAATCCAGCGGGCCAACCCGCCGAGGAAAACAATGGAACTGATCTCAAACGGCAGGTACATTCCGATTCCTAAGGTCATGGCGGGAACTTTGACAATGTAGAGTAAAATTCCGATTCCAACGGCAATCCCAAGGACCGTTGGATTGCCAATGCCGCCCACCATTTGGGTGACGGCGAAAGCCTGCGCGGCAGGAAGTCCTTTGGCCGCACCGAAACCGCCGTATTGGTGGACCAATGCGAACAACGCGAAGGTTGCGATGACGGTACCGGCCAATCCTCCAATCACTTGGGAGACCAATTGCGCCATCGGATTGGTACCAAGGGTATGTCCGGCTTTATAATCATTCATTAAATCGCCCGAATAACCGCAGGCGACCGCGACGCCGGCCGCAATCAGAAACGCGCTGACGGTATCGACCGGAACCAACCAGCGAATGGCCAGTAAGATGATGATCCCGAAGATCTCCATCGGATTGATCCCGGTTTGGCCGGTGATGGTCGACGCCATGGTCGAGGCGGCCAGCACTCCTAATAATAACAGGACCGAAAGCAGCGGGCTCAAGCCGGCGGCAACCGTCAGAATAAACGATAGGCATAGGGTGAGAATCGACCAAGTCCATCTTGGTTGGGAAAATTCAGGACCGGATTGCCGGGTTCCGGATTGGGAAGTCCGCGCCGCCCGGGCTTGACGAATAGAGCTAACGAGATACATCAGCAGGATTCCAATTCCGGTGCCAATCATTAAACCGATTCCGGCAGTGTTTTTAAACTCAACCGCCGCTTGGGCTGAAGGGAAGAAGCGCAGCGCCGTCCCGAGCGGAACGATTAAACCAAAAGAGAGCAACGCCCCTAAGAACCAGACTCCGGTATAAAGCGTTCCGATCATATAGCCGATTCCGGCCGCCATCGGGGAAACCCAGATTCCAATGTAAAAGTTTCGGGCGTAAAGCCATTTCGATACCAAAGCGCCGGGGATCCAACCGAAGTTGTCCCGCAGCAAGGTGAAAACGGCCGAAAAACCCATGGTGCCGAAGAGCATTTTAGAGCGTTTACCGCCGGCGTCGCCCACTTGTAAGGTGGCGGCGGCGGCTTCGCCAATCGGATAAGGCAACGCTTCCTGCTCGACAAAACGTTGGCGCAGCACCCAAGTGAGTAACGAGCCAAGCAGGGTTCCGGCGAGAGCGATGGCCAAGACCATCCAAAAACGCCCCGGTGTTAATACGGTATCCTTCCAGACGCCGGTGATCCACAAACCGGGCAATGTAAATGCCAAACCTCCGGCGACCATTGCTCCGGCCGACATGGCGCTTTGGGTGATATTGATCTCGTTGAGCGTTGTTTTGCCAAAAAGTTTTAAGAGCGCCATGGATAAAACGGCCACAAACATCGTGGGCCAGGGCAACGCGCTCATCCGTAAGGCAATATACATGGAACTGGCGGTGATAATGCAAGAACCTAATGTACCTAAAATGATGCTACGCAGCGATAATTGGTCAATTCCGGCAAATTTACGTTCGTTTTTGATCGGATCGGACATCTTGATCGCCTGCCTTTCATTGGATATATTATAATTTATGTAGTCGTTCGCGCCAGCGAAGGGGGAAGTTATCTACATCGTACTTGATATTGATAATAACATACCACAGAATGTTTCGTCTGCGCAAACTAACCAAGGAATTTTTTAACCATTGATAACATTTTTGAGCTTCAACGGCAGGGAAGCGGTGCTTTGCACTAGGTCGGTTGTGCCGATAAAGTGAACGCGGGTGGGGACACTAGTCATAATGTCGTTGGGAAAGGATGAACAATGACCGCAGTAAACTTGGAATTGATCGGTCTTTCGAAACAGTTTGGCCGGAAGACGGTCGTTGATCAATTAAGCTTTAACGTTCGGGCCGGAGAAGTTTTTGGACTACTCGGCCCCAATGGGGCGGGGAAAACCACCGCGATCCGAATGATGGTGGGATTAATCCGACCAACGGCCGGGGAAGTCCTGATTCACGGCCACAGTATCCGGCGGGACTTTACCGCGGCCATCCGCCAGGTAGGGGCGATTGTCGAAACGCCGGAGTTCTACCGGTTTTTAACAGGGTATCAAAACATGAACCATTTTTTGCATCTCACACCCAAGGTGACGCCGGACCGCTTGGAAGAGATCATTGCTTTTTTGGGAATGGCCGATTACATTCATGACCGGGTGGATACATATTCACTGGGTATGCGGCAGCGGTTGGGAGTAGCTCAAGCGCTGTTGCACCATCCGTCGGTATTGATTTTGGATGAGCCGACCAACGGTCTTGATCCGGCCGGAATCAAAGAACTTCGTGAGCACCTCCGGGTCTTGGCCGAGCGCGAGCGGGTGGCGGTGGTCGTCTCCAGCCACCTGCTGGCGGAGATGGAATTGCTTTGCGACCGGGTCGCAATTATCAAGCAAGGACGGCTCTTAGCGGTACGCGATCTGAAAACGCCAACCAAAGCCTGGTTCCGGTTTGAATCCGATCCCAACGCTCAAGCATTGGAAGTGATCCGGGAGAATTTTCCGGAGCTGCCGGTCGTCGCGGTGAAGGAGGGAGTGGCCGTTGCCGTTGATCGGAACATGGCGGCCCAAGTTAATGCCTGTTTGGTCCGGCATGCCATCCCGGTTTACGGGATCCAATCCCAAACCCAATCATTGGAGGATTTGTTTATGGAGGTGACCGGGTCTGAAAATAACGGGATTGATCTTCAGTGAACAAATGAAGCTCTGGTTACGCCGTAATACGCAACTGATGGCCGGCGGACTGGTCTTGCTCAATCTGGTTTTGATCACGCAGGAACGGTTAGCTTCCCCGGTGCGGGAGAGTTTCTGGAGCGCGGTCGGCGGCCAATCATGGTTAGTCTTTTTGGTTAAGATCTTTACCATTATTGTGGCGGGAGGAGTCATCGCTAACGAATATAACTGGGGAACATTGAAACTATTATTGATCCGGCCGGTAACCCGTTCCCAGGTTTTATTGGCCAAATATCTAACGGTGATTCTGTTTGCGTTATGGCTGTTAATTTTACTCGCGGGCACCTCCCTGCTTTGGAACGGACTGTTTTATCTGACGGGGCGGGGTGGCGGCGCTGGCGCAACCCCGTTGGTAGCGGAGTTGCAATGGTCGGCCGGAGAGGTTTTTCGTTTATACGTATTGCTCGGCATGGAAACGTTGATCTATGCCAGCATCGCTTTTTGCTGCTCGGTGGTGGTGCGGAGCAACGCCTTTGCGATCGGGTTGACCTTTTTCCTGATGTTGTTCGGGCCCGAGTTTAGTCGTTTATTTTTGGGGAAAACCTGGGGTAAGTGGTTGTTGTTCAATCATAGCAGTTTGGCCCAATTCGCCAAAACCGTTCCGGGAGCCGGGGGCGCAAACGGGTTGACGGTTTCATTGTTGGTGGTCCTAGCGTATCTTGGGGTGTTTTACCTGGTTGATTGGTGGCTATTTACCAAACGGGATGTGTTGCATTAAACAAAAGCCGGATCGTCGTGAGACAATCCGGCTTTGCTTTGAGTTATTCCAAGCTCACGGCGTCGAGCACTTGTTCCTGGGTGGGAATACTCTCCCAGACTTGGATATCAACGCGACGGTTGAATTTCCAGGCGTTTTCGTTATGATCCGGTTTAGCTGGGTGGGCTTCCCCATAGGCGTAAATGGTGATCCGGGACTCGTCGATCTCATGGGCGACCAAATATTGTTTCACCGCTTCGGCCCGTTGGGTGGAGAGGACCAGATTGTATTGACTGGCGCCGCGTTCATCGGCGTGCCCGCCGAGGACGACGATGTTAAGATGCGGATTAGCGTTGAGTACCGCAATGTCCTGATCAAGCACATTGATTTGATCATCCCGGATGTTAGACTTATTAAAGTCGAAATAGACCGGTTTTAACAACTGATTCATTTCGGTCGAGGTCGGTAAATATTGTGTGACGGACAAGCCGTTGACCAGTTTCGCTTGGAACCCGTCGGGGTTGGTAACGGTGACGTCATAACCGCCGGCCGGTTGACCGGCAAGGTCCACCGTCGCCAGAATCCTGGTTGAATTGACCACTTCCACGCTGGTGATCGGCAGCGCGATTCCGCCTTGGTTGAATTTAACGGTGGCGTTGGGATGGAAGTTGGCGCCGCTAAGAACGGCTTTTAGCGCGGCGTTATTGTAACCGTGATTCGGATCGATCGCGTTTAAGGCCGGTTTGATCACTGGAAGCGGCGTGGGAATTGGTGTTGGCACCGGGGTTGGGGCTACCGTTGGAACCGGCGTGGGTATCGGAGTCGGTTGCGGCGGAGCGTTGACGGTCAGGACTTCACGATAGACCGAAGTCCGTTTCAGACAACTGCAGTAGTCTTTTTGGGTGACGGAGAGGTCCCATTGGCCCGGAGCCCGATTGTTGAGGTTGAAAACAACGGAGACGGACTTTTTTGATAGTTGCTTGACTTGGGTTCCCTCGATTGGAAATTCGCCGTTTTTGGTGAGTTGAATGACGGTGGCTTCCGTATAGCGGATGCCGGTGATGGTGACGGTAACCGGCCCGTTATTGAAACCGGAGTCCGGCGTGACGGTTACCGGAGTGGCCGCCAGAAGCGGTGTAGCCCAAAGCGCAAGTAGGAAAACGGCCAAAACGAAACTGGTGATGCGAAATGACATTTGCGAATTACCTCCTTCATTGTTACGATAAGATACGGTGAGGATTTGTCCTATCGGTGTGCATGGTATTATATGTATTGTGACAAGGGGTTAAAAATTCGTAATTTCAAAGATCCATGGACGAAACAACCTTGAAGGCCAAGGGCGGCGGGTTGCCCGTTGCCCGTTGCCCGTTGTCCGGATTGACAGGGATGGAAGGATATGATAAATTGAAAATGACTCATGCGCATGAGCTTGAGCGAGGTTTTGAGAGGATTGCAAGTCATTATCAATGATTGACAAAAATTTGAGCGTTCCGCGCTTTATGCAGCTATATCAGTTATTAAAAGCGGAGATTGTCTCCGGGAAATATGCCTGTTTTGAGCCGATCCCGTCCCAGCAGCAATTGATCGATGCGCATCAGATCAGTCTGATCACTGTCCGTCGGGCCTTGGAGAAGTTGTCGGACGACGGGTATATCCTGCGGCGCCAGGGGAAAGGTTGTTATGTGGCGCCCGAACAGGAGTGGCAGGTTAACCGGACCCAACTGCTGCATTTGGGGATGGTCGTTTCTTCGATTCAGAATTCGTTTTTTTCAGAGATTATTCACGGCACCGAGCAATTTTTGGCTTCAGTCAACGCCCAGCTGACCATCGCCCATTCGCAATGGCAACCGGAATTGGAGCGGAGCCAGATTAACCGTTTTGTGGAGAGCGGCTGCCAGGGGTTATTGGTCTCTCCCTCGCAGGAGGTTGAGGCATATCAGCGGTTAGCTCAGCAAGGCGTGAAGTTTGTTTTGTTTAATCATTATTTTCCGGGGACGGGTTTTCCGTATGTGATCACCGATGACCGGAACGGCGCTAAAGAAGCCGTGGCGCATCTGGTTGCAGGCGGCCACCGCCGGATTGGCGCGGTAATCGGCGGGAGCGGGAAAGCGACTGCGGCCGACCGGGCCGCCGGATTTCTGGAAGGGTTTACTGCCGCCGGGTTGGAATGCCGAGACAATTGGATCAGTTGGCAAAAGAATTTCACCTATGACGAAGGAGTGGCCGGAGCCCGCGAGTTGCTGGAGCGCGAGCCGGCGTTGACCGCTCTCTTCTGTTCGTCGGAAGTGTTGGCGACCGGGGCGGCGGGGTTACTGCTGAACCGCGGTTATCAAATTCCACAGGATATTGCGGTGGTGGCTTTTGGCGATTCGGATCCGGCCCGATTCTTCAAGGTGCCGTTGACCACCGTAGCCCAGCCAACGGCGCGAATGGGCGAGTTGGCGGCCGCGCTGCTGGTGCGGCAGATTCGCGGCGAGGAAATTGGGGAAGCGCAGATCGTATTACCTTGTAAGCTGGTGATTCGGGAATCAAGCGTTAATGAACGATTGCGATGAGAGTCCTGATGTTCAATAAGACATATTATCTTGAGGAGGAGTAGCGATGATTGGAAAAGGTTATGAGCAAGGGTTTATGTCCGATCAGGAAGCCAAGGGGATTATGGCCGAAGCGTTAGGCCAGTTGGATCTGGTGGGGAAACGGGTTTTAATGATCATCCCCGATACCACCCGGACGGCTCCGATGCCGTTGATCTACCAAACGGTGTATGACCTGATTGGTGAGAAAGTCGCCAAGCTCGATGTGATGGTCGCTTTGGGAACCCATCCGGCGATGCCGGAAGCGAAGATTTTAGAATGGGTGGGCATCACCGCCGAAGAACATAAGAAAAAGTACTATAAGACCCGCTTTTTCAATCACGCCTGGGATGATCCCAGCGCGCTGACGGTTTGCGGGACGATTCCCGCCGGCGAAATGGCGGAGATCACCGGCGGCTTGATGTCGGAAGACGTCGCGGTGACGATCAATAAAATGATCTACGATTACGACCGGTTGTTGATCACCGGACCGGTGGTCCCGCATGAAGTGGTTGGGTTCTCCGGCGGCAATAAGTATCTCTTCCCGGGCATTGCCGGCCAGGAGATTATTGACTTCTTCCACTGGTTGGGCGCTTTGATCACTATCCCCGATATCATCGGGGTCAAGGATACCGCGGTGCGTCGGGTGTTAAACCGGTCGGCGCAGTTTCTGACGGTGCCCCGGTCGGCGTTTTGTTTTGTCATCAACGATCACCAATTGACGGGCTTCTTTACCGGCACGCCGGAGGAAGCGTGGGCCGGCGCCGCCGACCTTTCCGACAAACTGCATATCGTTTATAAAGATAAACGCTATAAGAGCATTTTAGGCCTGGCCCCGCCCAAGTTCGACGACCTCTGGACCGGCGGGAAGGTCTCGTATAAATTGCAAAACATTGTGGAGGACGGCGGCGATCTGATTATTTACGCGCCGAAGATTGACGAGGTTTCCTATGTTCACGGCCATTTGATCGATCAAATCGGTTATCACTGCCGCGACTTTTACTACCGGCGTATGAACGAATTTTCCCATATTCCGCGGGGAATCATCGCCCACTCGACTCACGTCAAGGGAGCCGGCACGTTTGAGAACGGCATTGAGAAGCCGCGGATCAATGTGATCCTGGCGACTGCCATTCCGGAAGAGCGATGCCGCAAAATCAACTTGGGTTATCTGGATTACCGGACCATTAATCCGGACGACTGGGCCAACCGGGAGGACGAAGGGTATCTGTTGGTCCCCGAAGCCGGCGACTTGTTGTTCCGGTATTCGGGCCGGTAGCGGCTGTCCATTCCGCCGTGAAAGGGACTTGAGCATTGCATAACCAAAATCGAAAACATCAATCCTAAAACTAAATTTAAGAACAAAGAATCCCAACTTAGGAACAAGGACGAAGCAACCATCATCACGAAGTTAGTTAATGCTCGAAAATTTTCAACATGCGGAGGAACTGGGATGGAACATTCACCGGAAGTTTTGCGGCAATTTCAACCGCAACACCAATTTTTTATCGGTTTCGACTCGGACGGTTGCGTCTTTGACACCATGGAGATTAAGCAAAAAGAGTGCTTCTGTCCGAATAACATTAAATTTTGGAAGCTGCAACCGGTTTCCAAATACGCCCGGGAAGCGACGGAGTTCGTCAATCTCTACTCCAAGTGGCGTGGCAGCAACCGGTTTCCGGCGTTGGCGAAAGTGTTGGAATTTTTGGCGGAACGGGATGAAGTGAAAAAACGCGGCTTTCATGTTCCGGAACTGCCGAAATTGCGGGAATGGATCGCCTCCGGCGCGCCGTTGAGCAACGCCAACCTCGAAGAGCTGGTGGCGCGGACCGGCGACCCCGAATTGCAGCGGGTTCTGGACTGGAGCGAGGCGATTAACCGGACCATTGCCGAGACCGTTTGTGATATTCCGCCCTATCCGTATGTGCGCGAAAGCATGGAAAAATTAAGTCAAAAGGCCGATCTGATCTGCGTCTCCCAAACCCCCAGCGAAGCGCTGGAACGGGAATGGGCCGAACACGATATCGCCGGATATGCGGCGATCATCGCCGGGCAGGAGCTGGGGACCAAAAAGGAACACTTGAAACTGGGCGCGGTCGGCAAATATCCCAACAACCATATCCTGATGGTGGGCGACGCATTGGGCGATCTGGAAGCGGCCAAAGCCAACGGCGTGCTTTTTTATCCGATCAATCCCGGCTTTGAAGAAGCTTCCTGGAAACGTTTCCATGATGAAGTGCTCGATAAGTTCTTTAATGAAGAGTACGAGGGAACCTATGAAGCGTTGGCGATCGAGGAGTTTAAGGGATTGCTGCCGGAAGTGCCGAGTTGGAAACGGTAATAGATTTTAAGTTAGATCGTAAAAAGACCCGCAAGGGTCTTTTTTGTTTGGGCGAAACTTGAACTCACCCCTTGAGGTTGATGCTGCCACGAGGAACTGAGTGACTTTCCCCTCTCTTTTGAAATAGGGTTAAAAAGTCAGTAAAGAGAGGCGAATCATGTTATTTTTGAGCAAATTGCATTATTCACCAGAAGCAGTTCCGAAGCGAAATATTATTTGAAGAATTCCTAAATTTCAACCCATTGTTGCATGGCACCCCCTCGCTGCGCAGTCGCAGAGAGGGGGATGGTACTTCGTTTCAACCGGCACTCGCTGATCGTAAGGGGGGTGAGTCACCCCGTTAAAGCGCTTTCTCAAAACAGACTGATTCGGGATGGCCGATATAATGACCGTAGTTAGGGATCTGCCGGTAGCCGTGGCGTTCGTAGAAAGCGACGGCTTTTTGATTGATCAGCCGGGTTTCCAAACGGAATGCCGTGTAGTCCATGGTGGCGGCTGCGGTCTCCAGGTAGCGCAGGATGGCGCTGCCGACGCCCTGGGCTTTGGCACGGGCATACATCCGTTTGACCTCGGCGACAGTTTCGGTCATCGGGCGAAAGGCGCCGCAACCCACCAGTGTCCCGGTCGGATCGCGGGCGATGACAAATAAGGACCGCGGCACGCAGACGTCGGACGGTTGAAAGGAATGACGGCCGCTGTTGCCGGTGATGATTTCCAAAGCCGCCGACAGTTCGGCGATTAGTTCTTGGGCAGCAGCGGTATAAGGATCGGCCGGGGTGATGATGATAGAAGGGTTGGCCGGTTGGAACATGGGAATGCCTCCGATATGAATGATTAAACTAATTTTACCATAAACCAATCACACGCATAATCATTTTGTAAATTGACAAATAAAAAAACAGGGAGTATAGTGAAGGTTGGATAGCTAAACTGAGTATTTTAGAGGTACGCGACGAAAATGGAAGATGGCCCTAGTTATTTGCAATATCCGGGTAATAATCGTCGTCAAACGTTTGAATTGAAGGTTGCCAATGGGCGGGTATTTCCCTCTCGGTTAGTTTAGAGGGGGTTGGTTAGGTATTCCGACTTAGGTAAGCAAGATTCAGGGTTTGGGCGATCGCGGCCGGCCCTGATTTTTTTTACTAAAGGAGGAGTTCTCATGCTGAAATGTTATTTAACGGTCAATGATCAACTGACGGTGGCCGAGAAGCTAAATGAAAAAGGGGCTTGGATCCATCTGATCGAACCGTCCGAAGCCGAGCTGGAACAAGTCGGATCGGAGCTGGGCATCATCCCGGATCTGCTCCGAGCGGCCTTGGATGAAGAGGAACGATCCCGGATTGAGGTTGACGACAATCAACTTTTGATCCTGATCAATATTCCGGTTGAAGCCGAGAGCGACGCCAACATCAGTCACGACACGGTCCCGCTGGGGATTGTCGTCACCGAAAACTCGCTGATCACCGTTTGTCTGAAGGATAACCCAATCTTGGGAGAGTTTGAAGCCAACCGGAACCGTTCGTTATATACGTTTAAGAAGACCCGTTTTATTTTGCAGATCTTGTTGAAAACCGCCACCTATTATCTGCGCTACCTCAAACAGATCGCCAAACGTTCCGATGAAATCGAGAACCATCTGCACGGGTCGATGAAGAACGAAGAATTAATTAAGCTGCTAAGCTTGGAGAAGAGCCTGGTCTACTTCACCACCTCGCTCCGGGCCAATCAGATTGTCATGGAGAAGTTATTACGGTCGCAATTGAAGAATTCGACGGTCAAAGCCGACCCGGATACGGTGTTGACCTCGCAGATCCTCTGGATGTATCCGGAGGATGAAGAACTGTTGGAGGACGTGATCACCGAAAACAAACAGGCCATCGAGATGTGCGCCACCCACACCAATATCTTGAGCGGGACGATGGACGCCTTTGCTTCGATTATTTCCAATAACTTAAATATGGTGATGAAGTTTTTAACTTCGGTGACCATTATCATGGCCTTGCCGACCATGGTCGCCAGTTTTTTTGGAATGAACGTGCCGGTCCCCTTCGCCAACTCCACGCATGCTTTCGGCGTGATTTTTGTGGGCACCATGATCCTTTGCATCTGCGGGATTCTGTTGCTGCGGCGTAAAAATATGTTTTAACTGATAAGTAAGCTTACTGAGTCCCTTGGCAAGCTGGATTTGTGGATAAGTGAGCTTGCTGAGCCGTTCGGCAAGCTGGATATGTGAATAAGTAAGCTTGCTGAGTCGTTCGGCAAGCTGGATATGTGAATAAGTAAGCTTGCTGAGTCGTTCGGCAAGCTGGATATGTGAATAAGTAAGCTTGCTGAGTC
>JAEYPR010000033.1 GCA_023410535.1 Bacillota bacterium
TTGCGTCTTTTAAGTTATGTTCTTTAATTAATCCTCTGATTTGTTCGCTGCTTAAGATTCCCATTTGTGTTCCTCCCGTTTCTTATTGTTGTTATCGGAGGTTTACACAAATAATTTTACAGCGTCAAAAATGCAAATATCGAGAATTATATCGTATTTGCGACGATGATTCCGACAATGCCAATTCGGCGGCGGACCGCGACGCCCATCTGCCCCATCCGGCGCATCAGGAATTTGGCGCGCGATGTAAGCGCTTATTATCAACAATCCTACTGTTTAACGCTCTCCGAGCTGTGTCCGCCAACGCTTCATTTTGAATTTCAACAAAGATTGGACATAATCCAAATATTTTAAATCGATTTTGTTACATTTTCTGGTATAATAAATACAGAACAAATTCCCAAATCAACCGAATTTATGAAATTGCTTATTTGCCAGTTGAAAGGGGGTAGCAGCCAAACACAGCGCCATGTACCCATAACACATCATTGTCATTGCTCACAATCCCGAAACGGCCAACACTTACATTGAGGGAGGGAAATGACCTTGAAGACACTGAAATTACTCTGCGTATTATTCCTCATTGCCGTCCTTTGTTGGACAGGCCATAGCTTAGTCAGCGCCGCCAATTTGTTCAGCGATGATTTTGAAGACGGCAACTCCACCGGCTGGAGCACATCCGGCGGTTCCTGGTCGGTTGTTACCGACGGGAGCAAAGTGTACAAACAAGCCGGCGCCTCGGCCAATGCCTATTCGTATACGGGCAACTCCGCCTGGACTGACTATTCGGTGCAGGTCCGCGCCAAAGCGCTCAGCTTCAACGGAACCGGCCGGACTTTCGGGATCACCGCCCGTTACTCCAGCACCAGCAACTATTATTATTTAGCTATCAGTAACGCCAACCAGCTTCAACTCGGCAAAAAATCCAGCACCGGCAGCGGCGTGCTGGCTTCCAAGACCTTTACGGCGCAAACCGGAACCTGGTATACGCTGAAATTAGCGGTGATTGGCAATCAACTTCAGGCTTATGTGGACGGCGTTTTGCAGTTGACAGCCACCGATAGCTCATTAAAGGCTGGCAAAGCCGGCTTGCTGGCGCTCTATACCAGCGCCGAATTTGATGACGTCGCAGTGGAGGGCACCAATCCGGCGACGCCGACTCCCATCGCCACCCTGACCGCTACCCCGACGCCGACGACCACCAGTTCCCTAGCGCCGACTCCGCCAACTTCGGCAACGCCAACCCCAACCGGTACGCCGGCCATCACGCCGACGCCCATTAACCCGGCGGACGGTCCGATTGGTTTCGCTTCCGTGAATGCCATGGGTCAAAACGGCACGACCGGTGGAGCGGGTGGTCCCACCGTGACGGTTACCACCACCGAACAGTTCTTGGATTACATCTCGCGACCCGGACCGTATATCATCCGGGTGGTCGG
Source organism: Bacillota bacterium (assembly GCA_023410535.1). Lineage (GTDB taxonomy): Bacteria > Bacillota > UBA4882 > UBA8346 > UBA8346 > JAEYPR01. The sequence continues at coordinate 1,440 of JAEYPR010000033.1, forward strand.
CACCATTACGTTGCCGCGCGGAACCACCGACGGCATGCATAGCGTCGCATCGGATAAATCCATTCTCGGAGTGGGTTCCAATGCCGCGCTGGTCGGCGGGGGACTGTTAATCGGGCTGCCGATGGATGACGCCGTTACCGCGCCGCCGGCGAATGCGGTTCACAATATTATCATCCGCAATCTCAGCTTCTCCGGCGCCTCCGACGATGCGATCAATGTCCAAATGTTCTCGCACCATATCTGGATCGATCACTGCGACCTCTCCAACGGCGGCGACGGTCTGGTTGACATCAAACGGGGTTCCGACTATGTCACGGTCTCTTGGAACCGCTTCCACGACCATTACAAGACCAGCCTATTGGGTCACGACGACGCCAACGGCGCCCAAGACGCCGGACGGCTCCGCGTAACCTATCATCACAACTTCTTCGACCGTTCCGACCAACGGAACCCACGGGTGCGTTTTAGCGCGCTCTGTCATGTCTATAATAACTACTACTATGACAACAGCTACGGCGTTGTTTCGGTCTGCGACGCCAGACTGATGCTCGAAGGGAATTACTTCTATTCCGTTAACAATCCGGGCCGGGTGATCTTCAGCGGAACCGAAGGGTATATTGTCCAACGTCACAACATCCTGGTCGATTGCAACCACCCGATCGAGGAGCGTGGGCCGGTTCCCGAACCCAGCACATACTATCGATATACTCTCGATGACGAAGCGCTCATTCCGAGCATCGTTCCCTTGGGAGCCGGGGTTGGAAAACTGAATCTTTAAGTCTTCCCGCCAGCTAGTTTGTGGTAATGAGACTGTCCCGACGTTTTGCTGGGACAGTCCTTTACATAAAAAAATAAAAAGGAGCAAAAAAGGTCGATGAGAAAACAAACACTGGTTTTCCTGGTAGTTGCTTTATCCCTGATCATCTCAGCGTTTGCTTACAATTGGAGCGGTGTCAGCGCCGCAGTACTCTTCAGCGATGATTTTGAAGACGGTAACTCCACCGGCTGGAGCACATCGGGCGGTTCGTGGTCGGTCGTTACCGACGGAACCAGAGTCTACAAACAATCCAGCACTTCAGCCAATGCCTATTCCTACAATGGCAATTCAACCTGGTCCGATTATACGCTGCAAACCCGGGTTAAGGCGTTGAGTTTTAACGGGACCGGCCGCACCGTGGGAATTACCGCCCGTTATACCAGCACCAGCAATTATTATTATTTCGTATTGAGCAATGCCAACCAGCTTCAGTTAGGGAAGAAAGCCAGCAGCGGCAGTGCGGTTTTGGCTTCGCAAACATTCACGGTGCAAACCGGGACATGGTACACACTGAAACTAACGGTCGTCGGCAATCAACTCCAGGGTTATGTCGACGGAGTTTTGCAATTAACCTCCACCGACACGTCGTTAAAGACCGGCAAAGCCGGATTGTTGGCTCTCTACGCCAGCGCCGAATTTGATGATGTGATCGTTGACGGGACCATTGCCAACACCCCGACGCCGACCGCAACCTCAATCGGTACTCCGGCGCCGACTTTGACTCCGACGCCGACAGCGCCGGCAACAGTTGCCCCGACGCCGACGCCAATCGGTAGTCAACCCCCGCTTCCGAGCGACGGTCCGATCGGTTGGGCAGCCGGAACCACCGGCGGTCAAGGCGGTCAAGTTGTGACCGTCACCAATCAAGCGGAATTATTAAGCGCCACTCAAGCCACAGGCAAGTATATTATCCAGGTTAAGGGCGTCATCGACATTTCGCCGAAGGGTCGTAACGTACCGGTCGAATCCGATAAAACCCTGATTGGAATCACCCCCGACGCCACAATCCGTTATGGTTGCGTCTTCTTGGAAGGCGTCTCCAATGTGATCATCCGTAATTTGACCATCAGTGACACCTATGTGGACGGCGATTGGGACGGCAAGTCCAAACCGTGGGACGGACTGAAACTTGAAGGCGGCACGCACCATGTCTGGATCGACCACTGCACCATTACGCATCATTGCGACGGAGCGCTTGACGTGGTGCAAGGTTCCGATTATGTGACCATCTCTTGGAACTACTTCTACAATCACAATAAGGTGTTGTTAATCGCTTCCAGCGATAGCGACTCCGGCCAATACCGGGTGACTATCCACCACAACTTCTTTGACGGCACCGGCCAACGTCAGCCGCGGGTCCGTTACGGGCAAGTCCACGTCTATAACAACTATTTCCGGAACATAATGTATTACGGTATGGGACCCGGTTGCGACGCCAAAATCCTTTCGGAGAATAACTACATGATCGGCGTCGCCACCCCGGTGGAAGGCTATGACACGGTCGACCGTCCCGGCGGCGTGAAGGACTTCGGTTCCAACGTTGCTTTAAACTATCATCCGGAGGTTGTCAATTGGGCTCCGACTTATGGTTACCGACTTGACGCGACCTCTGACGTCCCCAACATTGTTCAGAACGGCGTCGGCGCCGGGAAATTTTCATTCTAAATCGATCGTTGAGTAAGGAGGATATCGACTTGAAAAAGCTGAATTTCGTTTTGTTATTGCTGCTGATTACGGCGTTTGGTTGGGCAGGCCATCATTTTGTCGGCGCTGCCAACCTGTTCAGCGATGATTTTGAAGACGGCAATTCCACCGGTTGGAGTACCTCCGGCGGTTCCTGGTCCGTTGTTACCGACGGAACCAAAGTCGACAAACAATCCAGCACGTCGGCCAATGCTTACTCCTACACCGGCACTTCCAGCTGGGCCGATTATTCGGTGCAAGCCCGCGTTAAAGCGCTCAGCTTTAACGGGACCGGTCGCACCGTGGGAATCACCGCGCGTTATGCCAGCACCAGCAATTACTATTATTTGGCGTTGAGCAACGCCAACCAGATCCAACTCGGCAAGAAGGCCAGCAGCGGCAGCGCGGTTCTGGCCTCAAAGGCCGTTACCGTCCAGACCAACACCTGGTATACGCTAAAGTTGACAGTGACCGGCAACCAGCTCCAAGCCTATGTGGACGGGGTCTTGCAGCTAACCGCCACCGACTCGGCGCTCGCCACCGGCAAAGTCGGTTTTATGGCGCTTTATGCCAGCGCCGAATTTGACGATGTGGTGGTTGACAGCGGTGCAACACCCACTCCGACTCCGACTGCCGCAGTGACGGCTACTCCGACCGCGACCCGGCCGGCGACGGCAACTCCAACGCCGACGCCAACATCACCGGGATCGGTCACGCCAACGCCGACCCTACCGCCGATTACCGGGGCGATCTATGTGGCGCCGAACGGTTCCGACAGCAACCTTGGCACCATTGACTCCCCGATCAGCTTAACCAGTGCGTTGTCACGGATTCAAACCGGCGGCACGATTTATCTGCGGGGCGGCACATATGCCTATTCAGTTCAAATTACCATCGCCCAAAATAATAGCGGCACGTCAGCCAATCCCAAACGGCTTTTTGCCTACGGCTCCGAAAAGCCGGTGCTTGATTTTTCAAGTCAGCCCTATATCTCCAACGATGTGAATCCCCGCGGTATACGACTGGACGGAAGCTACTGGCATATCAAGGGATTGGAAATTACGGGCGCGGCTGATAACGGCATGTATATCAGCGGCAATTACAACACCGTCGAGCGTTGCGTCTTCCATCACAATCGGGACAGTGGCTTACAACTGGGAAGATATGCGGAGAGCTATATCTCGATCAATCAATGGCCGTCGTACAACCTGATTTTAAACTGCGATTCGTACGCCAATGACGATCCCGACAATCACGAAGACGCCGACGGTTACGGTTGTAAGTTGACCACGGGTTACGGCAATGTTTTCCGCGGTTGTGTCGCCCATCACAATAACGATGACGGCTGGGATTTGTTCATGAAACCGGAGACCGGCGTAATCGGACCGGTCACGCTGGAAGATTGTGTTGCTTACGCCAACGGTTATCATTTGGACGGGAGCTCCTCACCGGGGGATGGCAACGGTTTTAAACTCGGCGGCAACGGGATGCCCTGCGATAATATTCTCATTCGTTGCATCGCGTTTCAAAACCGCGTTAAAGGATTCTGGGGCAATGGCAACGGCGGGACCATGACCGTTACCAATTGTACCGGATTTGACAATAAAGACGGCGGCAATTTCCGGTTCGACAAAGGGACCCATATCTTTAAAAATAACTTATCCTATCTGAGCCCGGACACCGACTATCACTACGGGACTGATGTCGATAATTCCAACGTGTGGTGGAAATCCAACGGCACCAGCGTAAATGGCAAAGGTTTAGCGGTGGATGCGTCCGACTTTATGAGTCTCACGCCCATCGTCAGCCGCAACGCCGACGGTAGCCTCAACCTGGGTAATTTCTTGAAATTGGCTGCCGGCAGCGATCTAATCGGCGCCGGAACCCCGGCCGGCACTGATCTTGGCGCGCGGGGACACTAGGTTTTGGGCTTTTGGTCGTAAGAAACAAAAAAGAGGTTGTCAGTGGACAACCTCTTTTTTAATGATCTTTTATTATCTTACAAAGGTGACGGTTCCGGCGCGGCGTGGTTCGGCTGCGGGAAGATCACCGGCATTATATCCGAATGCACCCGAACCATAAATGACATAACCTTCGGGAATCCCCAACGTCTGCTGTAAGGCTTTGCCGGCCGGCGCGTTGAATAATTGGCGGAGCGAGTGAATCCAAACCGAACTGATTCCCAGGGCGTGCGCGGCCAGAAAACAATTGCCCAGCGCCAGGCTAACGTCAGGCTCGGGCGCAATGGCGTTTTGGTCCCCGGAAACGATGATCAAGGTCGGAGCATGGTGAAACGGGCTAAAATTCTCGGCTTTGGCCCGTTCCGCCAGCACCGGATTGCCGGAGTTTGCGAAGATCTCCTGCAAGGTGGTGTTGATCTTGGCGAGGATCGCCGGGTTTTGAACCACCGAAAAATGCCAGGCTTGTTCATTGCGGGCGCTGGGCGCGTATTGGCCGGCTTCGATAATTGCCTGCAGCTCATGCTCTTTTAGCTGCTCCGCTTTAAACGTGCGGACACTACGCCGCGTCGTAATCGCTTTCAAAATCTCATTCATGTCAATTCCTTCTTACCAATGTTTTAGCGTTTTTTCGATTGGGTGTATTGAAAGGCAAACCCGCGAGTCAGCGGAGGCGCCTTTACTTTTGGCTTTTAATCAATCTACCGCCAGTATCGACATTATCGTAATATATATACGGTCGCTGGGATCGATATGACTCGGCTTGTCAACAAACTCGCTTACGGAAACACTGGCTGAGCGAAGCGGCTAATATGGCATTTTGGGTACAAAGCCGAGAATTTTGGCGGTGGAAGCATACGTCCCATGGTATTCGGCCGGGGAGAGCCAACGCCGTCCGGTTGACTCGACGGGGGCAGCTCCGGGGCCGGTGTTTTGGTATTCGCGAAAGAACTGGTCGGCTGCGGTGGAGATATTGTCCCAATCGGCCCAACCGTTAGGGTGGATCTTGGCATGAAGTTGCGAACCGGTCACAATCATTTTGGCCGGGGCGTCCCCGCCGTCGCTGCCTTTTTTCCAAGCGCCGCGCGCTAAGAAAATCGCTTCCGTGGTCACCTTGGCGTCAACCGTAAACAAACAGCCAGTGAAGACATAACCGTGATTGAATCCCGCTCCGTTGGTGTCGGACGGAGCCGGCGCGCCGATATAGGCGTCCTCGGGGAAGTATAACGAGTGAATGTGGCAACGGTTGAATTCGACGGTCGCCCCGCCGCAAATGAAGTCGACGTCGCCTTCGATATAACACCCTTCAAAATATTGTCGTCCCGAACGGAGGTTTAACGTGTCCTGCTGTCCAAGGAACATGCAATTCTTCAGATAACCGCCGTGGACGTTATTGGTTGATAACGCGATGGAACGGCGCTCAACATAATCCCAGGTACGATTCCATTCGGCGCCTTTATTATAGAAGGTGAGGTTTTCAGCAGTGAAATAACCGGATTCGCCGAGATTGATCTCGACTAAAATATTGCCGGCCAACTGGCCGGTATCGGCTTCATACCCATAAATGACGGTGTTCGCCGGACTTTCGCCAATCAAACTGAGGTTGGGTTTGGTTACCTTTAATTTCTCCTGATAAAAGCCGGGTTTGATATAAATGAGCGCGCCCGGATTAACCGCGGCAATGGCGGCGGCGATAGTTTCATAGGCGCCATTGGCCCCGGAGGGATCAACCACGGCGGCGGCGATAGCGGCGAGGTTGGCGGGAAGTTCCGGTGTTGCGGTGACTTTTTGCGCCGCGTTTTTATTAAAAGGCATTCGCTTCAGATCAATCGTTCCGCCATCGATGAAAGACGGGTCGCGGTAATTGACGTCGGCGCGGCTCGCTGCGGCAGCGGTCAGATTGATGCCTGCCGGTTTATGGGCCGGCTTTTTGCTGACCGGGTCGGGATCATTGATCAAAACCGGCCGGGCTTCCAAGTCAAATCCGACCATCCGGCTTAATTCGGCGAGGCTTTTGTCACTGACGTCTTCATCTTGAATGAACAACAGGTAGGGGTATCGGGCTAAGCCGTTAGTGCTGACGGTGTTCGCGCCAAATTGCAAGCAATGTCCGTCGCCGTTTTGTTTGGTAAAGTTGACGGTCTGATGGCGTTGGACGCCGTCGATATAAGCGGTCGCGGTGACGGCTTTACCGTCGGCCGCGCGGACAAAGACCAGCCGGTAATCATGCCAGTCGGCGACCAGGTTTTCCGGGTTCAAACCGGTCTGACCGGTGCTGCCTTTGATCTGATTGGTGGCATTGTGCCGTAATAACGATTGGTATGTTCCGTTTTGCCACAACACCCAAAAAAGCCCGTACGGAGTTCCGATCTCCGGCAGCGCGGCGCCTTTGGCTTTAAATAACAAAGTCAGTTTGGTTTCGGAACCGGTGAGCGGGAGCGTGATCAGCTCTTTCCGGGCATCCAAGGTATCGAGTTTTAAAATTTTCCGGCCGTTCTGATCGGATACGAATGAGAAATGATCATTGCAGGTAACCGAAGTCAAAAAGCCGTGGGCTTCCAGGTCGGCCTGGGGATTGTCCGCATTTTTACTGCCGGGAAGATAGAGTAGAAAGTTCGCAGGCAGGGCAATTGGTTTGGCGGTATTCATGTTGTGCGATTCCTTTCGAATATTTCCAAATATTGCGCTGAATGATTTATTTCAACAACGGGTTTGAAAAACCTTTGGTCCAATCGTTGATTTTTTGGCCGGAATTGTAAAAGAAAGATCAGTGACGCCGGTATTTATCTGCATAAACTGCTCCTTGGGATAGAATTTGCTTTTTAATACTTGAGAATGGTGAAAAAGGCAAGATATGAAGCGATTTTTTTCAAACATTTCGATATAATATGAATTGCATTAATTTTCCACAAAAGGAAATTAATCATACCAACGGCCAAGGAATGGAATGGAGGTGGTCCCAAAAAGGCTTGCTCAACCCAGTCGATGGAGGGAAGTGATAAGGTAACTGTTTACATTGTGAGAAATGGGATAATTAGATGGATCTTTGGAATTGTTCCATGGGATATTCTGTAATAATTATGTCAATTCGCAACGAGTCGTGACACAAACATTAAGGGAGGAATACATGTTGAAAAAACTGTTTTTTCTGCTATTTCTCGTAACGGTTGCGGCGCTTTTCTGGGCCGGTCAACATTTTGTCGACGCCGCGACATTGCTCAGCGATGATTTTGAAGACGGTAATTCAACCGGTTGGAGTACTTCCAGCGGCTCTTGGTCGGTGGTGACCGATGGGAGCAAGGTGTATAAACAGTCCAGCACCTCTGCAAGCGCTTATTCCTATACCGGGACCTCGTCTTGGGCTGATTATTCGGTCCAAGCGCGGGTCAAAGCGTTGAGTTTTAACGGCAGCGCCCGAACCTTCGGAGTAACCGCCCGGTATTCGAGCACCAGCAACTACTACTACTTAACATTGGGAAACGACAATAAACTGAGTCTTGGCAAAAAGTCCAGCAGCGGCAGCGCAGTCCTGGTTTCGAAGACCATTACCGTGACCACGGGTACCTGGTATACTCTGAAACTGGTTGTCAACGGCAGTCAATTGCAGGGTTATGTTGACGGCGTGTTGCAATTGTCCGGGACCGATTCAGCGTTGAAGACAGGGAAAAGCGGTTTGTTAGCGCTTTATACCAGTGCCGAATTTGATGATGTCTTGGTCGACGGAACGGTTTTGCCGACACCGACATCAACTGCTACTCCAGTTGTAACAGTTAGACCGACTGCCACCCCGACCGCCATCGTGTCGATCCCGCCGACGGCGACACCGACCCCAACTGCGACGACCATTCCGGGTCCGACCCCAACCCTGCCGCCGGTCGGTCAACCGGATTTCAGCCCGATTGGTTTCTGTAATGACGGCAGCATCATCACCGGCGGCGCGGCCGGACCGACCGTTTATGTTTCCAGCGCGGAACAATTGGCCCAATACGCTGATATCGAAGGACCGTATACGATTTATATCACTGCCTCTTTCAATCTCTCCGGGATGAGCGCCCATATCCGCTCCAACAAAACCGTGATCGGTTTGGGAAATATCACCCTCTCCGGAGGCGGATTGTATCTGTACCGCTCCAAAAACGTGATCATCCGCAATCTGACGATTACCGGTTCCAGTGAGGACAATATCGGAATTCACTACTCGGATCATATCTGGATTGATCATTGCACGTTCAGCAATTCGACGGACGGTAATGTCGATATGACCCAAGGCTCCGATTATATCACCATATCTTGGTGCAAATTCTATTACACCGAAGATAACGGTCATAATTTCGTCAATTTAATCGCCGCCAATGATGCGGATAACAATACGCAATATCATATTACCTTCCATCACAATTGGTGGGGCGAGCTCTGCCGCGAACGGATGCCGTCGGTACGTTTCGGCCGCGTTCACATTTATAACAACTATTACAATGCGCCGGGAAACAGCTATTGCGCCCGTACTCGAATTGGCGCGGAGCTAATTGTAGAGAACAATTATTATGAAAACGTCCTAAATCCTTGGGAGCAATATGTCACCGGCACCGGAACGCAAGGCAAACTTTATGCCGCCGGCAATAACGTGGGCTTCCTGGAAAACGCTTACGGTGTAACCTGGTCGGGGACGATCAACCATAAAGATGGAACGGTAACCAATATGGTTCCCGGCACTGATGCGGTTTTTACAACCCCCTACACCTACCGGCTTGATAATGCTTTGAATGTGAAAAATATCGTCTTAACCCATGCCGGAGCCGGCAAAGGACCGTTTGCCCAATAAGCGCGGATTAAGCAATTGCCGGTAAAGACGAGCTGCCCCGCTACATGTACGGGGCAGCTTTGTTTGGTGTAAGAGACGGGTCAAAGAATGCCAGATCGTTCGGTTAGATAAAAGTTAATTGCTGGGGCCGGGAGGAATCATCCCCAAACGGCGAATCAATTATTATAAAAATTCCAATCATGAGTTTTTTTATGCATTAGCAAGTTCTTCTTTTGGTTGCGCTTTCTTTCGTTTCGCTTCGGTATGTTTCGTTTGTTTTCGTTTTTGGTGATTTAATTTGAATTTTTTTATGAAACTCCAGCGTTTGAAATGCGAGTATATTTATAATTTTTACCGTTGTTACTTGTTTTTAACAATTGCGGGTGCTATCATAAAAAGAGGTGATTGGTGATACACCAACCAATGTATTAAAATTTAGGAGGGAACATTTTTGAAGAAGACAGTTGTTTTTGCTCTAGTGGCAGCAGTTGTGATTCTCGTTTCCGGAGTTCTGGCATTCGCCGCAACGAACGTTACAATTGGTTGTGCGATCTACAAGTTTGACGACACCTTTATGACCGGTGTTCGCAATGCCATCATCGGTGCTTCCGCGCAAAAAGCGAAAGTGGATATGGTTGACAGTCAAAATTCCCAACCGACTCAAAATGATAAAGTTGACCTTTTCATCACCAAAAAAGTGAACGCTTTGGCAATTAATCCGGTAGACCGCACTGCGGCCGGCGTGATTATCGACAAAGCGAAGAAAGCCAATACCCCGGTTGTCTTCTTTAACCGTGAACCGCTTGCAGAAGATATGAAAAAATGGGATAAAGTTTATTATGTCGGCGCCAAAGCCGAGCAATCCGGCGTCATCGAAGGCCAATTGGTCGTCGATTATTGGAAATCGCATCCGGCAGCCGATAAAAACAAAGACGGTGTTTTACAGTATGTCATGCTCAAAGGCGAACCCGGCCATCAAGACGCTGAGCTTCGGACCAAATTCTCCATCAAAACCATTGAAGACAACGGCATTAAAGTTCAAAAACTGGCTGAAGATACCGCAATGTGGGATCGGGTGAAAGGCCAAGAGAAGATGGCTGCTTTCCTCGCCGCTCACGGTGATAAGATTGAAGTCGTGTTAGCCAACAACGACGACATGGCGCTCGGAGCCATCGAAGCGTTGAAAGCCGCCGGTTATTTCAAAGGCAGCAAATATATGCCGGTTGTCGGCGTTGACGCTACCGCTCCTGGAATCAAAGCGCTGCAAGACGGCACCATGCTCGGTACGGTTTTGAACGACGCGAAGAATCAAGGAAAAGCTACCTTTAATGTCGCGTATGTCCTTGCCCAAGGCAAAGTTCCCACCAAAGTTGCCACCGGTTATGACATCACCGATGGCAAATATGTCTGGGTTCCGTATAAGAAGATCACCAAAGCCAATATCAACGACGCGAAATAAACTGTGATTTATTAAAGGCAGGGGGGCAAAAATGCTAAATTGCCCCCTTGTTTTATAGTATTTATTGCACTCAGGGGGCGTTACAATGAGTGAAAAAGAATTTCTCCTTGAAATGAATAACATCTCCAAAGAGTTTCCCGGTGTAAAAGCGCTTGACGATGTGACCTTAAAAGTACGTCCGGGTACTGTTCATGCATTGATGGGTGAAAACGGGGCCGGCAAATCCACCTTAATGAAGTGTCTGTTTGGAATTTACAAACCGGATGCCGGAGAGATTATTTTAGACGGTCGCTCGGAAGTGATTAACGCTCCGCAAGACGCCTTAGAAAAAGGGATCTCAATGATTCACCAGGAGTTGCATCCGGTACCCTTCCGAAATGTTATGGAGAATATTTGGCTGGGACGGTTTCCGTTAAAACGGTTCGGTCCGTTTCAGTTTATTGATCATAAAAAAATGGCCCAAGATACGGTGGAGCTTTTTCAGAGTCTGGATATGGATATTCAACCAAAAGCGATCGCCGGAAATATGTCGGTTTCAAAGCTGCAATCCATGGAAATTGCCAAAGCTGTCTCCTATCACTCAAAGGTGATTATCATGGACGAACCGACCTCATCGTTAACCGAAAATGAAGTGGAACACCTTTTCAGAATTATTGGCGACTTAAAACAACAAGGTGTTGCAATTATTTATATTTCGCACAAGATGGAAGAGATCTTGCAGATCTCCGATGAAGTAACCATCATGCGGGACGGCAAGAAAGTCGGGACTTGGCCCGCTGCCGAGTTGACCAATGAATTGATTATCGCCCGGATGGTCGGTCGCGATTTGACCAATCGTTTTCCGGAACGTCGTAATGTTCCGGGCGATGTGGTTTTGAAAGTCGCGGGACTGACCTCGCCGCAACCCCGTTCATTTCAAAATATTTCGTTCGAGCTTCGCAAAGGCGAAATTTTAGGGATTGGCGGCCTGGTGGGAGCGCAACGGACCGAGTTGATTGAAGCCCTCTTTGGATTACGCGCCATTCAGTCCGGCAATATTTATCTCAATGGGCAATTGGTGAAGATTCGTTCGTCGGAACAGGCGATCCGCCATAAAATAGCGCTGTTAACCGAGGAACGGCGTGTGACCGGAATCTTTCCGGTACTCTCGGTATTGGAGAATGCGCTCATCGCCAATCTGGGCCGTTACGTCAGTTACGGACTGCTTGATGAGAAAGCCCGCCGCGACGATGCCGACAACAGCGTCAATCGGCTCCGGGTTAAAACCCCGTCCTTGAAAACCCTGATCAAAGATTTGTCCGGCGGTAATCAGCAGAAAGTGTTGTTTGCCCGATGGTTGCTGACGGAACCGGAAATCCTGTTGCTGGATGAGCCGACCCGCGGCATCGATGTGGGCGCTAAATATGAGATTTATAACATTATTACGGAATTGGCCCAACAAGGGAAGAGTATCATTATGATCTCATCGGAAATGCCGGAGCTTTTAGGAATGTCCGACCGGATCATGGTGATGTGCGAAGGGCGTCTGGCAGGGATCGTCGAAGGCAAAGACGCCACCCAAGAAGCAATCATGCGCCTGGCAACGCAGTTTATGGCATAATTGAAGGAGGGTACGGCAATGGATTTGAAAAAGGTCACCAGTTTCATTTATCAGAATGCAATTTATTTTGTTTTATTAGCCTTGGTCGTTGTAATGGCGTTTATTGATCCGCGGATCATCCAGATCACTTGTTTGCGCGATATTTTATTACAGTCGTCAACGCGGATGATCATCGCCTTGGGCGCGGTTTTTGCCATTTTAACCGCCGGCGCCGATCTCTCGGCCGGACGGATGGTGGGTTTGGCGGCGGTCATTTCGGCTTCCATGTTGCAAGCCCCGGATTATCTCCGGTTGTTTTTTCCGGGATTGCCCCATCTGCCGTTGGTCATACCGATTTTACTGGCGATCGGCGCCTGTACGTTTTTTGGTTTTATCAACGGGTTTATCGTCGCCCGTTTTAGTGTGCCGCCCTTTATCGCCACATTGGGCACGATGGTTATCATTTATGGCATCAACTCGATCTATTTTGATATGCCGCCGAACCAATCCCAACCGATTGGCGGTCTGCGGACCGACTTTACCAATTTGGGATCGGGCGCCATTGGGAGCGGCGAGTTTTCCATACCGTATATCGTGATCATTGCCGTGGTTGTCACGGTGTTGATGTGGGTGCTATTAAACAAGACCCGCTTTGGCAAAAACACCTATGCGATTGGCGGTAACGTCAATGCGGCCCGGGTCTCCGGGATCAATGTCGGCAAGACCATCATCATGATGTATACCATCGCCGGCGCGTTATACGGTTTGGCCGGCGTGTTGGAGGCAGCCCGGACCGGTGGCGCCACCAATAACTATGGCAACGGCTATGAGCTTGACGCCATCGCCGCGTGCGTTGTCGGCGGCGTCTCCACCACCGGCGGGATCGGTTCGGTCCCTGGCATTGCCGCCGGTGTCCTGATCTTCGGAGTGATCAACTATGGCTTGACCTTCATCGGCTTAAACCCCTATTGGCAAATGATTATCAAAGGGCTCATCATCGTTAGCGCCGTGGCAGTGGATATCCGGAAGTACCTGGCGAAGAAATAACGGTATGGATTTATGCCTGAACGTTGCAACGGAGCGGAACTGAGTGCCATACTCAGTTCCTCGTTTGCTTTATTTGGGAAAATTACGAAGAGGTGATGATCTTGGATTACCGGCCCCATTCCGAGCGGTATCAAGCAATGCGTTACCAGCGCTCTGGGCGGAGCGGCCTGAAATTGCCGGCGATTTCGTTGGGACTCTGGCATAACTTCGGTGACGTGACGCTGTTTGAAAACAGCCGGGCCATGATCCGGCGAGCTTTTGATCTGGGAATAACCCATTTTGATCTGGCGAATAATTATGGGCCGCCGCCCGGAGCCGCCGAAGCAAACTTCGGCCGAATTTTAAAGCAGGATCTGTTGCCGTATCGCGATGAATTGATCATCGCGACCAAAGCTGGGTATCTAATGTGGCCGGGTCCGTACGGGGATTGGGGTTCGCGCAAATATCTCCGGGCCAGTCTGGACCAAAGTTTAAAGCGGCTGGGCGTAGAGTATGTCGATATTTTTTATCATCACCGCCCTGATCCGGAGACGCCGCTGGCAGAAACCATGGCAACGCTGGCGGAAGCGGTCCGACAGGGGAAAGCGCTTTATGTCGGTCTCTCCAATTATCAACCGGCCGAAGCCCGTCAAGCCTTTCAAATTTTACAGGAGTTGGGGACGCCTTGTGTGATCCATCAACCGTCGTACTCCATGGTTAATCGCTGGGTTGAGGAGGGCTTGCTCGATCTTTTAGACGCCGCCGGAGTGGGCTGTATCGCTTTTTCGCCGTTGGCCAAAGGGTTACTGACCGACCGCTATCTTGCCGGGATTCCGACCGACTCGCGGGCTGCCGGACCCAGCGTGTTTTTAAAAGCCGAAGATATTACCCCCGCGAAATTGGAAAAGGTGCGGCGCTTAAATCAGTTGGCGCAGGAACGGGGGCAAAGTCTGGCGCAAATGGCGTTAGCCTGGGTGCTGCGCGGACAACGGGTCACCTCGGTATTGATCGGCGCCAGCAAAGTCAGTCAGATCGACGATTGTGTGAAGGCCTTGGATTTTTTAGATTTCAGCGCGGCGGAATTGGCGTTGATCGAATCCATTTTAGAATGATAGCGCGCTATGCAGACCAATTACAAAAGACGGTAGCGGAGAAGCCCGCACCGTCTTTTTTCGCGCTCAACCACAAGCAGTAATATCGCTCCGCAATAAGGCGGTTCCTTGCGCTCCGGTACTGCTGTTGAAGGGGCGAATCTCCACCGTGTCGCCGACAATCGGCGGGTACGTGGTAATGATGGTACCGGCCCAAGTGGTTAATTGATTGCCAAAGTTGGAAGAGACCAAGCGGATATTGACCGTTGCCCTTGGAGAAGCGGGATCATCGGTGATCAGGTTTAGAACGCCGATATAAGAGTTATAATTGCCAAGGCTTGCCGGATCGGGGAGAGGGGCGGCGGCGATGGTGTAGGCCCGGGTGCTCATGGCGACTTGCCGGATGGTAACGGAACCAATCGGAATATCCGCCGCGCCTGGGATGGCCGATAGAACCGGTTGAATTAAGGAGCAGACCGGGGTGCGGATCAATACCGGTTGCGGAGTTGGCGCACCACCCGGAATACAGACGGTTTGCCCGATTACTAAACGGCTGGGGTCAACGTTAGGGTTGGCGTTGATCAACGCCTGCACGCTTATACCGTAGCGGGAGGCTAATGCATAAAACGTATCGCCGGCTTGAATGGCGTAACTGGTCCCGCCAGGACAACTCCCCGGGGTTGGGGTTGGTGAAGTCCCGGGAACGCAGATCACTTGTCCGACTTGGAGCTGGTTGGGATTGATCCCGGGATTTAATGCGGTAATTGCCGTCACCGTTGTCCGTAACCGCTGGGCAATGGTGTACAGGGTATCGCCGGATCGGATTGTGTAAGCCGACGAGCCGGCCGGGCACGGGGGATCGACTTCGGGATAAAAATAATTTCCGTAGATCGACATCATTTCACATCCTTCTCAGGGAGCGATTTGCCGATGCAATTCGCTCAATTTGCTGAGATAGTCTATGAAAAAAGCCCGCCGGCAGTGACGGGGTTTGTTTGAAAAGAAAGACTTTCCCAATCAACGTTAAATTGGAAAAGTCTTTCGTTAAGGTTATTCTTCACATTTACGGCACCGGCTCAAACGGCGTTTTTCGGCGTTGGCAAATTCTGCATGTTCTTCGGGAGTTTCCGGTTCTAATTGAGGAACCGGGGAAGGTCTCCCTTGGTCATTCAGAGCGACGAAGGTGAAGTAGGCTTCGTTGGTTAGGATTTTCGCTCCCGAGTAGGGATTTTCGGCGTACGCGTGGATTACGACCTCCATTGAGGTGGTGCCGACCCAAGTTAGGCGGGCTTTGACTGTCACAATTTCACCCATCTTCACTGGGTGTCTGAAGTCGATACAATCGACGGCGATGGTCGCCACCACCTTGTTGGAATGGCGTGTTGCGGCCATTGCCCCGGCAATATCCATCCAATGCATCATCCTGCCCCCGAGCAGGTTGCCAAGTAAATTGGTGTCATTAGGCAGGACCAATTCGGTCATTTCAACTGCGGATTCCGACGGTTTTTTAGCGCTTCGTGATTGGTCGACGGTTTGCGATTCGCTCATTTTACACCTCAGCTGTGGAATACCAAATTATTGCTAAGATTATACCATAGATTCGCCGAAAAAATGTGTCATTTGAATAAAACCCAGGGAAATGGAATTGACATTGCCTGAAATATCAGGTAACATACTAGATGTTAAGAGGGAGTAGTTGAAATTACAAAGTCAACACACTGGTTAAACCTTCCGGTTTACCTGGCTTTGTAACCCGACATTTTGGGTAACGAGACTTTTAACATAATCCAGACCATGGATTATGTTAAAAGTCTTTTTTTATCGAAAAATTTAAAAGGAGCGGATGACAGTGAGTTCAGGAATAATGGCATTTCTCTTCTCGGTAGGCGCGGTCACCTTGGCGGAGATGGGGGACAAAACCCAACTATTGGCCATGGCCTTCGCGTGTAAGTACAAAGCGTCGAAAGTCATGATTGGAGTGTTTATCGCGACCATTTTTAATCATGCTCTCGCCGTTGCCGTCGGTAACTTATTGACCAAATTTCACCAAGCGGAAGTGTGGATTCAGGGGCTTGCGGCACTTTCATTCATCTTTTTCGGTTTGTGGACAATTCGCGGGGACAAGCTGGAAGGGGAAGAAAACCGTATTTCCAAATTCGGCGTGATTACTACCGTAACCATTGCCTTTTTTATTGCTGAGTTGGGTGATAAAACGCAACTGGCCACCATTGCGCTGGCGACCAAATTTCCGACGGTTCCAGTCTGGATTTTACTAGGGACAACCACCGGGATGTTAATCGCCGACGCGTTGGGAATTATGATCGGTGTCGTCGCCTGTAAGCAGATTCCGGAGCGAACGATCAAATTGGTTTCAGCCGCCGCTTTTATCATTTTCGGGCTAATTGCCGTCTATCAGGTGGCATTCGATAAATTAGGTTTAAACCTAGGGATTATTGCGCTGATTGAGCTGGCGTTAGTCGCTATAACCGCAGTCATTGCCTACCGGTTAATCGAACAGGAGAAAGCAACCCCGGCGGAACCGCAAGTGGTCTGTCGCACGAAAGAATCAGCCTAAAAAATGGATTGATTGACTTGAAGTGTCAACTCTTGTTACAATAGAGAAGGTTACAACTCCAGTTATCCAAAAAAGATAGAGCGAAATGGGAGGAATGAGTGAATGAAACAAAGAATCGGTATTGCAGCAGCAGTGTTACTAGTCGCGTTGCTGGGAACTTCCCTCGTCTGCGCCGCGCCGGTGACTCCGAAATGGGTGGCGTACGATTACACAACCCAAGTCGAGCCCCCGCCAGGATTTGAAGAGGGAACCGGTAGCAGCCCTATGTCTTACTATTGCAAGATTGAAGACGGCGTTTTAGTTTTTAACACAATGTCCGATCCGAAAGCCGGGCCAACCTATAAACTGCGGATCTCCCCCCCGAAACCGGGTTTTAAAATGACCGTCGTGGCCAGAGCGAAAGTCAACAGTGAATTCGGAATGGATTTTGATTTCCGGACCGGCGTGCGGGAACGGGTTCAACTATTGGGATCGGGAATCAGCCTGAATACCTCGAAAATCAACGATACGACAGTCAAGACCACCGATTGGCATACTTATTTTATGACCTTTGAAGTCATTAAGGACGGCAGCTTGAAGCTTGTCACCAAAATTTATGTTGACGGAGCCACTACTCCGATCGTTCAAGGAACATCCGATACGACTGACACTTCCGGTTATTTCCGTTTCGGCGACGGTTCCGGCAGCTCGGGCTATATGGGTTCGCTTGACTGGATCATGTATACTTTCGATGGCGCCTTTACCCCTGATCAAGTCAATCTGCCAAGCGGCTTTAGCCTGAACTAATCATTCCCTATTGAACTTGCGTATAGAAAAACCCGGATTGCTCCGGGTTTTTTTGTTTAGGAAATGATATCGACTAATGCGGTTGCGGAAGAACGTTCCATTGATGCTGCGTAACTCAAAATATGGAATTTATATACAAAAAATGGAGGCAATTCTCCGGGAATGGCGAATATCTAATTTATTCTGAATCGATAGGAGGTATCACTGTTGCCGGATTGCGAGTGTTTACCCATGTGCCCTTTCTTCAATGGTAAAATGGAATCCATGCCAACGACCGCCACGATTATGAAAAGACGATTATGCCGATCCAACAGCGACAATTGCGCCCGTTACCTGGTCTTTGCGGCGCTAGGCAGCGAAATGGTCCCAATCAGTCTTTACCCCAACCAACTTGAACGAGCTAGAGAAATTATTAATTCAGCACGCAATATTACATCAGAAGCGTGAGAACTGGGAGACCCCGTGAAAAAGCGATGCAGGTGATGCAAAGCTTTTTTTGTTTCCGTTTGGAATGATATGTCTTACGCGATGACCCGATGGAAATTTATTCCGGGATGGGTGATATGGCGGCAGGTACAGTCGGAACAGTCATTCAACTGACATTGCAAGCATTCGTCGGGAACAACGATACTGGCATTGATTGCTTGGGCGATATGAATTAACTTCTTAATCTGCGCAGGATTCATTGCTGAACCTCCCTGGTTTATTTCAAAGAACGACTTAATTGTAGCAGGATTGTGAATAGCTCCGCTCAAGAGTGGATTAAGTTTTCGTTAAATACTTACTTTAATGCGATAAACAATTTGAACGAAAAAGTTATTTTTTCAGGATTTCTGACATTCGTCGCGGTGGAAACCGGTTTATGTTAAAATTCTGTTATAAAATCGGTTTCCTGCAAATACCATTGAAGGGGGGATCCCTTCAAACACAATGTCTTTACGTAATTTGTATAAATTGTCCTGTAATTTTATGGGATCGCCGTTGTCTTGAAGGGCTTCGGAACGTATGATAAAATAAGCCGGGTGGCAGAACTTAAGCAGTGTAAGAAGTACGGAACGAATTTTTAAATAATAAAAAAATCATAATAAATACATAGGAGGGTAATCATCAATGTCCTTAGATTTAAACGTCAAACCAAAGAGCAGTTGTAAATATGACTGTATCTCCTTGGGCGAAGTTATGTTGCGCCTCGATCCCGGTGAAGGTCGGATCAAAACCGCCCGGCAATTCAAAGCCTGGGAAGGCGGCGGTGAGTACAATGTCTCCCGTGGACTCAAAAAATGCTTTGGGATGGACGTCGCAGTCGTAACCGCATTTGCCGACAATGAAGTGGGTCATCTGGTTGAAGATTTCATTATGCAGGGCGGCGTTGACACTTCGCTTATCAAATGGTTCCCTTATGATGGAATCGGCCGGAATGTCCGTAATGGTCTCAACTTTACCGAAAGAGGTTTTGGTATCCGTGGCGCCGTCGGTGTGTCCGACCGGGCCAATACCGCCGCTTCACAACTGAAAAAAGGCGACATTGATTGGGATTACATCTTCGGAACTTTAGGTTGCCGTTGGCTTCATACCGGCGGTATCTACGCCGCCCTTTCCGCAACCACTCCGGATGTGGTCATTGAAGCGGTTCAAAAGGCTAAGCAATACGGTACGTTGGTTTCTTACGACTTAAACTATCGTCCTTCCCTTTGGAAAGGTATCGGCGGTAAAGAGAAGGCTCAAGAAGTCAACCAAGAGATCGCCAAATACATCGACGTCATGATCGGCAATGAAGAAGACTTCACCGCTTCGCTCGGTTTCGAAATCGAAGGCGCCGATGAGAACCTCAAAGAATTGAACCTTGACGGTTATAAGAACATGATCAACGAAGTGGTCAAGACCTATCCGAACTTCAAAGTGGTCGCCACCACTTTACGTACGGTCAAAACCGCAACCGTTAATGACTGGTCCGCAATGTGTTGGGCTGACGGTCAAATTTACAAAGCCAAAGATTACCCGGCCTTGGAGATTATGGACCGGGTCGGCGGCGGCGACAGCTTCGCTTCCGGATTGGTTTACGGTTTGATCACCAGCGGCGATCCTGAGAAAGCCGTTAACTATGGAGCGGCTCACGGCGCTTTGGCCATGACCACTCCTGGAGATACCACCATGGCTAGCTTAAAAGAAGTCGAAAAAATCATGGGTGGCGGCGGCGCCCGGGTTGATCGATAAACCGTATCAATATTCAATATTTCTACAAAAAAAGAAGTGACTGGTTTCACTTCTTTTTTTGTGCTATTGATTCTGTATTTTGTACTAAAGTAGATGGTTGGTGCCTATTGATAACCATGGTTAATCTCGTTAAAATGGTAACAGAATAAAGAAAGAGTAGAAATGACCATAGTGAGGGAGATAAGCATGATCGTAACTTTAGCGCCCCCAAGATTATTTACCGAAGCTGACCTTGCGCGTTTTACTGAGCGTACCGGCGAAACACTTCATATTATCCACGATGTCAAAAGCAATCCCGGCCTGTTGGCGGCTGCTGAGATCCTCCTGATCTTTGGCGAGTTGAATTCCGAAATCCTGCAAGCCTGCCCGCGGTTGAAATGGTTGTTCAGTCTGAGCGCCGGAATGGACTTGCTTCCATGGGCTGATTTGGTTGAACGGGGGATTGTTGTCTCCAATGTGCGAGGGATTCATGGGACGCAGATGGCGGAACACACAATCGGGATCATGATCGCTTTTAGCCGGCAATTGAACTGGTGTTACCGCAGCCAACTACGTCGGGAATGGCGTTCTCCTTGGACGGTCAACGAATTAACCGGGCAGACCTTGAGTATTATTGGAGCGGGAAGTATCGGCAAAGAAATAGCGAAAAAGGCCAAAGCCTTTGATATGAAGGTCATCGGAATCAAAAGGAATCCGGAGCCCTTGGCGTACTTTGATGAAGTATGGGGTCTCGATCAACTGCATCGGGTGTTAGGCGCCGCTGATTATCATGCGTTAATCACACCGTTGACGGAGGAAACATACCACCTGATCGGCGCCGCCGAGTTCCAGGCGATGAAACCCACGAGTATCTTTATTAACATCTCCCGTGGCGACACGGTGGATGAAAAGGCGATGTTAGCCGCCTTGCAAAATGGCGAGATAGCCGGGGCGGGTCTGGACGTATTTTCCGAAGAACCGCTCCCGTCGAACAGTCCGTTTTGGGAGCTGCCGAATGTAATCATCACTCCGCATAGTTCCGGGAAAAGTCCTTATTATATGCAACGGGCGTTGGAGCTTTTTACCGAAAGTTTGCTGGCGTACCGTCAGGGAAAATCATTACCCAATCAGATTGATCCATCGCGTAAATATTAATCGCGAGATTATCATTAAAAACCTCACTACAGTGAGTGTAATGAGGTTTTAACATCAGGTTTGGCTGAGCGCGTTTTTTTCATACAGTTTGACCCGTTTCGACCAACGAAAATAAAGATACCAAAGCACACTATAGACGATTGTGTATGCTAAGGGAATGATCAAGCAATTCAGCGTTAACGTCTGCACATCGGGAAATTGGTTGATCCGGAAGCCGATGGCTTTTTTATCAAGCAACCGGTAGTGATAAATGATAAAGGTAGCAACAGTCAAAAACACCAGCCGGTAAATTAAGAAAACTTTGGCGATTTTTATCGCATGGCGGCGTAAACGGTAAAACGCAAAACAGGTAAATGCAATAAATATCAAGTATAAATTGCCGAAAACGAGATAGGTATTATGCCAAAACGGTTGGGAGCGCAGCAAACCCGCCCCTTGATAAACATCAGTCAAACCAATCAATAACTCGCAGATAATCAGCATTGCACAAAAACAGAGAATAAAACCGGCAACGGGTTTGTCTTCTTCATATTCATAGGGCTTGCGGAATTCATCCATATTTCAATCCTCCCATTGATTCTAACTGTAAATTAAAGAGATTATAGCAAAACTGCCGGTGGATAACAACAATACCAAAGGATGGTATTTCCCTGTATAAGGCGGCAAACATCCGTTGCTAAAAATGACAAGTCAAATTCGCGTTTTTTGAAAAGGTAAAAGAAAAAACCCTGCAAACGTTGGAATTTCTGCAAGGCCTTGTTCTTTTGCTTGGATGGATTTAATTGTTTCAGGAGCCTAAAACGATTTCGCCATTACGAATTGCTTTACGGAAACCGTTCAGCGCATATTGTAATTGAGCTGCGGCCTGAAGGTCACTGGGTTTTTGTTTATTTGCCATGATCGCTTCGGCAATGGCCTTCGCTTTCGGATGATCGGGATTTTTTGCCAGCCAGACCTGTTCATCTTGGTTTAACGGTATCATTAACGATTCACTCCTCTATCATTTTCAATTATATATTGAATCAATATTCCATGTAAAGGATTAACTTTGCCAAAAGCGTGATTGCAATAAAAGTGCCATTCGAAATGAAAAATTGAGCGTAAAAAGCCTCCTATTCATTTTCGGAAAGAAGCGGGGATAACTTAAGAAAAGTTTCGCTGGAAATTCAAATTTTAACATTTCCAAACGTCATGAGTAACAATAATATATTGATGGTTTTAGCCATTTCAACGATTCAGGGCAGCGATCAAACGAGTTTGGATCTGTTATCAGAAATATAACCAACTCATATTATAACCTAAATTGTCAAACCGCGGTTAATATTTTACTTAGTTGAAAGGTAAATTTTTTTGGTCAATCGAAAGGGTGGTGTTTTTCAAGGAGATTATGATAAAATAACGATTGTGCGCTGCAATATTTTGGAACAGCTTGTTGCAAAAGAAATAATTAAAAACCGGAGGTAGAACATTGAAATTCACAATTGATCACAATAATATCAATGTATTTGACTTGGAAAAGAGTCTCGCTTTTTATAAAGAAGCCCTCGGGTTAGTTGAGGTTCGTCGAAAAGTGGCTGAGGACGGCAGTTTTATCTTGGCATTCCTGGGGGATGAGACAACTTCCCACCGGATTGAACTAACTTGGCTGCGGGATTGGAAAGAACCGTATAATTTAGGGGACAACGAGTTCCATATTGCTTTTAAAGTCGATGATTATGCGGCGGCGCATGAACTTCACCAGAAGATGGGTTGCATCTGTTATGAAAATGAAAAGATGGGGATTTATTTTATCAATGATCCCGACGGTTATTGGTTGGAGATCATTCCTTTAAAACGGTGATTCGGCGATTTAATCGTCACAAGGAGGACTTCATGGCTTCCAGTACCGAGATACGGCGTTATAAGGAAAATTTACGCGCGGAGCGTGAAGCGATCGCCCTCTACCAAAGACTGGCGGACGCGGAGAAAAATTCGGATTTAGCGGCAATATATCAGAAACTAATCGTAACCGAAGTGCGGCACGCCCAGTTTTGGGAAGAGAAGCTTCAAGCTGCCGGTGTGAAAATTCCGGTCTTTGGCGCGAATTGGCGAACCCGGATTTTCGGATGGCTGGCGGCACGATTTGGGACGTCATTTGTTTTACCGTCCGTCGCGGCGATTGAAAAGAATGCGGCCAATGGTTACCGGGGGCAAGCTGACGCCGAGGCTCTTAAGATGTCGGCGGAAGAGCGTTCTCATGCGCGGATCTTTGGTCATTTGGCGCAGACTACCCAAGGACTTCAAGGGAGTGAATTGGCGCGGTTTGAAGGCCGGCACCGGACCGGCGGGGGCAATGCGTTACGCGCCGCTGTACTCGGCGCCAATGACGGGTTAGTATCGGTTTTCAGTTTGGTCATGGGCGTGGCCGGGGCCGGCGTACCCTCGAAAACCATCTTGATATCGGGTTTTGCGGGTCTGTTGGCGGGCGCGCTCTCCATGGCGCTGGGTGAATGGTTGTCGGTGCAAAGCTCCCGGGAACTTTATCAGCACCAATTGGCCATCGAAGAGCAGGAGTTGAGCGAAGCTCCTGAAGAGGAAAAAGTGGAGTTGGCCTTGATTTATCAAGCGAAAGGGATTGATGCGGCCACTGCCCGACAGTTAGCCGAACGCCTTGTCTCCGAACCCACTACCGCTTTGGATACGTTAGCCCGGGAGGAATTGGGGATCGATCCGGAAGAATTGGGCGGTTCGGCCTGGGAAGCGGCATTAACTTCTTTTGGCTTGTTTGCAGTCGGCGCGCTGATCCCGGTGTTTCCCTATTTATTTTTTACGGGTTATGCCGGAATTTTGGTTAGTGCGCTGGTCAGCGCCTGCGGATTATTTATCATTGGCGCCGCGATTACATTAATGACCGGGAAACATCCGGTCTGGTCCGGACTGCGGCAAGTGCTTTTTGGCTTGGCTACAGCGGTGATCACCTTTGGAATTGGCCGGTTAATCGGAGTGAATTTAGGCGGGTAACACAAAGCCCTGGCAATCTGCCAGGGCTTTCGTTTTGACCGGGATTATATTCTCGTAACGTTTTCAGCTTGCGGGCCGCGGTCGCCGTTGACGATGTCGAACTCAACCGGTTGGCCTTCCTCTAAGGCTTTATAGCCATCCATCTGGATCGCTGAAAAGTGGACAAATACATCATCGCCGCCTTCTCTTTCGATAAAACCGAATCCTTTCTCTGAATTAAACCATTTAACTTTGCCTTTCATCGATCAATTCCCCCTAAATAAATCGTGGCCGATTGCTTTGAAATAGACCACGGGTCTATTATGTCTAGCGAGACTTAAACTTATCCTTGAAAATTGTTTGCGATTAAAAGGACAGGGCGGAAACGGGCTAAATAATTGGAATGATAATAAATAAAGTATATCGCAAAATGCGAACCGCTAGTATTTAGTGCGACACCGCTAGCAGGAATTAGATAGCGGATCGCTAATTAATGAGCTTAGTCCGAAAGATTATCCGCCCCAAGATTTCAAGGGGCTATCCGGTTATTTACCGATTATGGGAAGGTAGAAAATGAATATACTTACTGTGGAGAATGTCTCAAAAAGCTATGGAACCAAAACCCTCTTCACTGCCTTAAATTTTGGGATTGCCGACCGGGAGAAGATCGGCTTAATCGGCGTCAATGGGACTGGGAAAACATCCTTACTCCAAATTTTGGTGGGATTGGAACAACCGGACCAAGGACAAGTGGTCAAAATGAGTCAGCTCCGGGTCGGATATCTATCCCAAAATCCGATTTTTGACCCGGAACATACGATCTTGGATGCGGCATTGCAAGGAAACGCCCCGGGACTTAAGTTGGTCCGGGAATATGAACGGGTATTGCGTCAGGTGACCCAGGCCCCGGATGATACCGGGTTGCAGCAGCAGTTGCTGCGGTTGAGCCAACAACTGGATCAGGCGGGACTTTGGCAGGTGGAGAGCGATGCGAAAACCATCTTGACCCGGCTGGGACTGACCGATTTTGAAACCAAGATTGGACGCCTCTCGGGCGGACAGCGCAAACGGGTGGCGTTGGCGGCGGTCCTAATCAATCCCGTGGATCTATTGGTATTGGATGAACCGACCAATCATATTGACAATCAGTCGGTCGATTGGTTGGAACAGTTCTTGAAAGACCGACCGACCGCGTTATTGATGGTCACCCATGACCGCTATTTCTTAGACCGGGTGACCAACCGGATCATCGAGTTGGACCGGGGTAAACTGTATAGTTATACCGGGAACTACAGTCTTTTTTTGGAGAAAAAAGCGGAGCGCTTGGAGCAGGAACAAGCGGTTGCCGCCAAACAGCAGAATCTTTTCCGGCGTGAGCTCGCTTGGATGCGCCGGGGCGCTCAAGCACGCTCCACTAAGCAACAAGCGCGGATCGGCCGGTTCGAACAACTCCAAACCGAGCTGGTCAAAGACGAAGCTCCCGCTCAAGTGGAGTTGACCGTCGTAGCCAGCCGGTTGGGGAAAAAAGTGCTGCAAATTGAGGCGGTACGGAAAAGCTACGGCGCGAAGGTCGTGATCGCCGATTTTAGTTACGGGTTTACCCGGGACGACCGGGTTGGGGTGATCGGAGCCAACGGGATTGGCAAATCGACGTTATTAAACTTAATCGTCGGGAATATTCAACCCGATCAAGGCCGGATTGAAGTCGGCCCGACCGTTAAATTCGGTTTTTTCACCCAGGAAGGGGTCGCGTTGCCGGAGGATTTGCGGGTGATCGATTATATTAAAGCGATTGCCGAAAATATTCCCACCACTGACGGCGGTACCGTCAGCGCTTCGCAGATGCTGGAACGGTTTCTGTTCACGCCGACGATGCAGTGGACGCCGATCAACCATCTGTCCGGAGGGGAACGGCGCCGGCTTGATTTGCTCCGGGTTTTGATGGGAGCCCCCAATGTGCTGCTATTGGACGAACCCACCAACGACCTGGATATTCAGACCTTGAGCGTGCTGGAAGATTATTTGGATGAATTCCCGGGGGTTGTCATCGCCGTCTCGCATGACCGTTATTTCTTGGACCGAATCGCCGGAAAGATTTTGGCGTTTGAACCGGATGGCCGGATTCAGCATTTTGTGGGAAATTACAGCGACTATCGGGATTTCGCGGCGCAACGGGAGAACGAGGCGACCGAAACCGGACCGACCGGCAAGAAAACTGCGCTAGAAACGTCCAAGCCCCAAAACGCGCCGCGCGAACGTCCGCTAAGACTGAGCTATCAGGAGCAACGGGAACTGGACGGCATCGAGACTGTTATCGCGGGCGTCGAAGGAGAACTAGCGGAGCTAAAAATACAGCTTGACCAAGCGGGGAGCGACTACCAACGTTTGCAGGAGTTAACCGCGGCCCAAGAAAACTTGGAAAAACGGCTGGACCATCTTTTGGAACGCTGGGCTTATCTCAATGAACGGGCGGCGGAAGTTGCCCGGAATAAAACATGATCTTCCGTACGCGCATAGCCCGGGAGAAAGGGTTGTCGCAATAAACCACGTCCAACTTCTCAGATCGTTTTACGACTATCAATTCAGGTGCGAGTCCTGCCGGGCAGTATTAACTTGGATTTGCAGTCACTAAAGGATGAACCGATCAATCGATCGAAGGATTTCTGGTCGCGCACCGCCAAGGCCATTACGCCATTTATACTCGGGAGGACTGTTTTATGAATTGCGCCGGGATGATTGCGTAGCGATGGAGTTATCTAAGGACGCTTGGGTGCCGACAGCGACTGAGCATCCATGCACAACGACTGAGCATCCATGCACAACGACTGAACATCCATGCACAACGGCTGAGCATCCATGCACAACGACTGAACATCCATGCACAACGGCTGAGCATCCATGCACAACGAC
>JAEYPR010000035.1 GCA_023410535.1 Bacillota bacterium
GCTACAACTTATGAGCTTAAGTGGAATGAAAGCAATCAGAGATTTGAGTACACATTTACTGACAAAAACGGAGTACTTGGAAACTTTGATTTTTCCATTGATGGGTTCAGCGTATCAAAGAGTGGTAATTCCATGACAGTTTACACCAAGTCAGTAAATACCACAGCTACACTTGGCTCATTCAAGTCAACTATCGGAGCAGTTGATACTACTTCAAGCTGTGTATTCTGGCTTACAGGAAACTCCGGAGATCAGGAATTTGTTTCAGAACAGCCATCCGCTGATCCAATTTCTGCCTATATCAAGGTAAAGACGGAAAATATCGGTTATGGTGAAATCACGAAAACAGACAAATCAAGTGGTGTTCATCTGAAAGGTGCTGTATATGGAATCTATTCAGACAGTAACTGCAAAAAACTTGTAGATACCATGACAACCGATAAGAACGGATATGCCAAGTCAAAGGCTCTTACAGCAGGAACTTATTATGTGCAGGAGATTACAGCTCCAGCCGGATATGTAAGAAGTGACAAGATTCATACTCTTACTGTAAAGGCGGGTAAGACAACAGGCATTTCACTTACTGATGTGGAACAGCTTGGCTCTCTCACAATCTACAAAGAGGGCGAAGTCCTTGTTGGATGGAATGGCAGTAACTTCACTTATGAGACAAGAAAACTTCCGGGAGCCACATTTAAGGTAACTGCCGGAGCAGACATCTATAAGGCAGACGGAACAAAGGTTTATAACAAAGGTGATGTGATTGCTGAGAATCTTGTATCCGGAAGTGACGGTCAGGCAGTGTTATCAGACCTTCATCTTGGAACTTATGTGGTTACAGAGACAAAGAGCATTGACGGATATACCATTAACACCACTCCACAGACTGTTAAGATTGAGTACAAGGACCAGAATGTAACGGTTCAGGCAGAATCAACGACAATCAAAAACAGCAGACAGAAGGCGGAAGTATCCGTTGTGAAAAAGGATTCTGATACAGATAATCCATTAACCGGGGGACAGTATACTCTTTATGCCGGAAATGACATTAAGAATTACGATGGTAAAGCTATTGTAACAAAGGGAGCTGCACTTCAGACCGTAACAACCGGGGCTGACGGAAAGGCAACTTACACCGTAGACCTTCCAATCAGCAATAGCTTCTATATCGCAGAGACTAAAGCACCTGTAAATTATGTCCGTAACAGCGATGATGTTTACAGTTTCAATTTCAATGTAATGTCTCAGGATAAGGCAAAGGCAACCTTTGTCCACACATTCAAGAATGACAGAACTACTGCAAAGATTCAGATTTTCAAGGTTGATAAGGAAACCGGAAAAGCAGTTCCACAGGGCGATGCAAAGCTTGAAGGAGCAGTATATGGTTTATATGCCCGTGAGAACATTGTTCATCCGGACGGGAAAACAGGAGTAATCTTTAAGGCAGGAGACCTTGTTGCAACTCTTACAACAGATGCAAAGGGTGCCTGCTCCATTGATAACCTTTATCTTGGAAAATACTATGTGAAGGAAATTACGCCGTCCGAAGGATACCTTCTGGATGAGGAAGAGCATGATGTTGTATGCGATTATGAAGGAGATTTGATACCACAGGTTCTTAGAAGCACAACTTCCAAGGAACAGGTAATTAAGCAGCCATTCCAGCTGATCAAAGTATCAGACAATGGGGATGATACAGAAGCGCCTCTTCTTGCAGGAGCAGGCTTTACAGCTTACCTGAAATCATCATTGAAGGTTAAGGCTGACGGCACTTATGATTATGAAAGTGCAACACCTGTTGTTATCGGTGAGAATGGAGCAAAGTCCATTTACACAGACGAAAAGGGTCATGCAGTATCCATTGCAATTCCTTATGGAACTTATGTGGTACTTGAAACAGAAACACCTCACAACATGGAAACAATCAAACCTTTTGAGGTAAAGATTGTGGAAAACAATCCAACAGAGCCTCAGACATGGAGAGTTTTCATTGACCGTGAGTTTACAGCAAAACTTCGTGTGGTAAAGAAAGATGCTGATACAAAGCAGACAGTTCTTATTCCAAACACAGAGTTTAAGATTTTTAATCTTGATACTGGAAAGTATGTAACCATGATTACAACTTATCCTTCCAAAGTGACACACACTTCATTCTTTACGGATGAGGACGGGGATTTGATTTTACCGGAAGCATTAAAGCTTGGTAATTACAGAATTGAGGAGATTGCTGCTCCATATGGTTATGTGGTAAATGAGACCTATGTAAAAGTGGCAGTAGATACTGACACAGCTTATGAAATTGACACTGAAACTTATGAAGCAATCATTACAGTGGATTACGAAGATGCACCTGTTGTGGGTGAACTTACCGTAGAGAAGAAGGGAGAAGTTCTTGACTCTTATAAGGGTGGTCTTTTCGCAGACTCCGATGAAAAATCATTTGTGTATCGAGTAGGAAGCCTTGCAGGTGCCAAGTATGAGGTCTATGCAGCTGAGGATATCTTTACAGCTGATATGCAGAAAGACGCTGATGGCAACAGAACAAAGTATTATTCTGAGGGCGAGCTTGTGGCAACACTTGTTACCGGAGATGATGGAAAAGCAGTTCTTAAGAATCTTCCATTAGGAAAATACAAGGTTGTGGAAGTAGAAGCTCCTTGCGGATATGTTCTGAATCAGGATGCACAGTATGTAACATTTGCTTATGTGGATGACCATACACCGGTTATTTATGAAACAGCAACATTTACAAATGACAGACAGAAGTTATCTTTATCTGTAGAAAAGAAAGATTCCGAGACAGATGAACCAATAGGCGGTGCTGTATTTGGTCTTTACGCAGACGAAGATATCAGGAATGTTGATGGAAAAGTTATCATAGAAGCAGGTACTTTACTTGAGACAGCAGTTTCAGATGAGAATGGTATCGTAAGCTTCACAAAGGATTATCCATTTGCCAAGTATTATGCAAAAGAAATGGAAACACCTGCCGGATATGTGACAAACGAGGAAGTAATCGCCTTTGATGCACAGTATCAGGGACAGGATATCAAGGTTGCTAAGTACAGCAGCTTATTCCTTAATACTCCAACTACTTTTGAATTCGCCAAGGAGGATATCACAAGCGGTGCAGAGCTTTCAGGAGCAACTCTTTGTGTAATTGATAAGGATGGAAATATCATTGAGACATGGACTTCCGTCAGCGGAGAGAAACATGTAATCAAGAAACTGGTAGTAGGTGAGACTTATACTCTTCGTGAGGAATTTGCACCATACGGATAACTTAGGGCAACAGATATTCAGTTTACTGTTGAGGACACAGAAAACATCCAGTCCGTTGTAATGAAGGATGAAGTGCCTACAGGTTCTATCATCATCAACAAGGATGGTGAATTTGTAACAGACAAGACTCTTATCAAGGGTCACTGGTACGATTTCATTTTCAATTACTTCAAGAAATCCCTTGCCGGAGTAACCTTTGAGGTATATGCGGCAGAAGATATTTTAAGCCCTGACGGACTTGACACGGTTTATTATGAAAAAGATGAATTAGTGGCAACCATAGTTACCGATGACAATGGTATTGCAAGTATAGAGGAATTGCCACTTGGCAAGTATTATCTTGTGGAAACAGAAACCATTGAAGGATTTGTTTTAGACAGTACACCTATCGAAGCAGACCTTTCTTATGTGGATCAGGATACAGAGGTGGTATATGCCGGAATGGATGTAACCAATGAAAGACAGAAGGTTAAGATTACAGTTGTTAAAACTGATTCAGAGACCAAGAAGCATTTAGAGGGTGCTGTCTTTGGTCTTTTTGCAAAAGAGGACATCGTAAATTCTGAGGGTACAGTCATTGTGGCAGCTGATGAAAGAATCGAGAAAGCAGTCACAGGTGCAGATGGAACAGTAACTTTTGTTTCGGACCTTCCACTTGGACAGTATTATGTGAAGGAAATCGAGGCTCCAAAGGGATATGTGAAGTCTGATGAGGTATTTGATGTGGATGCTTCTTACCAGGGCGAAGACGTAGCTGTCATCGAGTTTACAGCTGAGTTTGAAAACACACCTATCAAGGTAGAATTTTCAAAGACTGATATCACTGGTGAGAAGGAAATTGCAGGTGCCGAGTTATCAGTAATTGATTCAGAAGGAAATGTAGTGGAAAGCTGGACCTCTGAGGATGGAAAGACTCATATGATAGAGAGACTTCCGGTTGGAAAATATACTCTTCGTGAGGAAACAGCTCCTTATGGATATAAGATTGCCAAAGATGTAGAGTTTGAAGTAACTGAGACAGCTGAAATCCAGAAGGTATCCATGAAGGATGAATATGCTGTGGGCAAGATTATTATTGAAAAGACAGATGAAGTGACAAAGAAGCCTATTGCAGGAGTAGAATTTGAAATCCGTGATAAGGATGGAAAGGTCATTGAAACTGTTATAACTGACAAAGATGGTCATGCAGAATCAAAGGAACTTACAATCTGTATCTACAACGAGGACGGCTCTTTCAAGGAGGACATCCATTACTATGTTGTAGAGACAAAGGCAGCGGAAGGATATATTCTTGATGAAACTGTACACGATGTTGTTTTACAGTATGATGACAATGCACCTGAGTGTGTAGAGTATACTTTATCACTCACAAACAAACCGACAGAACCAAAGCTTCCACAGACAGGAGATAACTTCAATCCTTGGCTTTACGCCGGATTAGGTCTTGGTGCTCTTGCACTTGGTCTTTTTGCAGCATTCTGGAAAAAGAAAGAAGATGGAGCAGAGGAAGCGTAAAACCAAATAGTAACAATTAATCCGGCGGGGAATGTAAGCTAATGACTTATGTTCCACGCTATTTTTATTAAGAAAACGGAGGAATCGTAATATGATGGAATACGAGATTTTTAAAGGAGTAGTAGGAGAAAAATTCAAAGAGTTTTTACCTGAGAAGTATCAGAATGCACAGGTGGAAATCAGACCTGTGGATAAGGTAAACCGTAAACTTGACGGATTATCAATCAGGGTAAATGAACCGGGTATGAACATCAGTCCGACAATCTATGTCAACCATATGTATGAGGACTATGTTACAACAGAGAATCTGAATGCAACGCTTGAGAGAGCAGCAGAAGGTTTTATGAAGGCAATGGAACAGAAGGAGAGTATCAATGTAAATGAGCTTACAAATGCTGAATGTGCAAAGGATAAGATTGTGTTCCAGCTTATCAATACAGAGCAGAACAAAGAAATGCTTGCCAATATGCCCCACAGGGAATTCAAGGATTTGTCGGTTATCTACCGTATGGTGGTAAAGATTGACGGGGAAGGAATTGCTTCAACACCTGTCCATAACGGACTTGCAGATACTCTTGGATTTACTGAAGAGCAGCTGTTCAAACTTGCCGCAGAGAATACAAAGAGACTTTTACCACCAGTTGTTAAATCAATGAATGATGTGATGAGAGAAATCTTTATGAAGGATGGTATGCCACCTGAGATTGCAGATATGATGCTTGGTGAGATGCCACCGGAACAGCAGATGTATGTAATCAGCAATAACAAGGGAATCAACGGAGCTGTCAGTATGCTTTATGAGGATGGGCTTCATGATCTTGCTGAAAAGCTTGGTTCAGACCTTTATATCATGCCAAGTTCAATCCATGAGGTTATCGCAGTAAGTACAGATTTGGGCAATCCGAATGAACTGGCTGCAATGGTGGCTGAAATCAATATGGACCAGGTGACTCTTGATGAGAGACTTTCCAATCAGGTATATCACTATGACAAAGAACTTCGCAAGGTAACACTTGCAACAGATACTCCGAATAAGCGTCTTGATGGAATTGTTGCGGAAGCACCTATGGTATATGAAGCAGGCAAGACCAGATAGGAGGCTGCCATGGAAAAAGAGATAACAATGGAGGAGCTTGTGAAAATGGTAAATGAAAGCTCAGGTGAGATTATTATTCATGTGGAGCTGGGAGAGGAGCGTGATTCTGATGAAGG
>JAEYPR010000009.1 GCA_023410535.1 Bacillota bacterium
AACAAGCTCATTTTGTGAATAACTGATCTAAGTTACTAACAAAACGATCTCTTTTTGTGAATAACTCAGCTCACTTATTAACAAAACAAGCTCTTTTTGTGGATAACCGATCTAAGTTATTAACAAAATGAGCTCATTCTGTGAATAACTCATCTATTTCTGTGAGTAAACGATCTATCGCTGTGGATAAACGGAATTTTTCCTTCGTTCCTTGTGAATATCCTGTGGATAACTTGTTATAACTAAGTTCTTTTGACCTGAAACCCGGCAATCCAATGGTCAACAATCCAAAGAAATTTTCTCTACCCCACTTCAGTAAATATTGCAATGCCGGTGTAACAAGCGTACGATGAAACCAATACCGGAAAGGGCAATGTAATATGAACGACGCGATTTTGAAACTGAAAAAACTGGGGCTTTCGTTTTACGAAGCCAAGGCGTTTTTGGCGCTGTTGCAGAAACATCCGGCCAATGGCTATGAGATCAGCAAATTGGGGAAGATTCCCCCGTCGAAAGTTTATGAAACGTTGCAGGGGATGAAACACCGGGGGTTGGTGATCCCTGACGAACAGACCGACCCGGTGCAATATTATCCGATTCCCTACGAGAAATTGGTCCATCGTTTTAAACAGGATTTTCGGGCGACCATCGACGGGTTGGAAGCGGAGTTGCAGCAGATCCAACCGTTGCCCCAGATTGATCTGGCTTGGAACCTGCAAAATTATCAACAGGTGGTGGCCAAGCTGACGGAGCTGATTGATCAGGCGACCGCAACCTTGCTGTTGTCGGTTTGGCCAGCGGAATTGGACTTGCTCCGCGCGGCCGTCGCCCGGGCGGAGGCGCGTGGGGTCCGGGTGATTGCCGGCGTCTTTGGCCCCGCCGACTTGGCGACCCCATACCGGATCGATCTGTCGTTATGCGGCGTCAGTTCGCAGCGCCGTTTGAACACCCGGTTGACTGTGGTGGTGGCCGACGATGCCGAAGTAGTGATCAGCGAGATCCGGACGGAAGCGACGGTGGGCATCTGGACGCACGCCCCCGGCATCGTCCTGGTGGCCAAGGAATATATCAAACATGACATTTGGGGCCGGATTCTCATCGAAACCTTGGGCGAAGAACGGTTTGACACGTTGTGCGCCGAAAACGGACTGCTCGCGTTGTTGATGCGCCAACGTTAAATGAGGGGGTTTTTGTTAATGAACGATCGGATCGTCATCGTCACGGAAGTGTTACGCCATGCGGTGGGGTTTAAAGCTGGGGACCGGATGGCCTGGCAAGCAGTGATTGCGAGCGAGGTGTAAGATGCCGCAACTGCACAAAGCCCGACACGGATTGTTCTTGATCCACCTGGAACTGCTATGGGTGGTCGCTATTTGGGCCGGGACGTTTGTGGCGACCAAATGGGTGCTGCTGGAGATTCCGCCCGCCTCCTCGGCGTTACTGCGCTACGTGATCGCTGCGGGGCTGCTTTGGCTGATTTACCGCCGCCGGCGCGAACCGGTGGCGCGGGGCGATTACGGGGCCTTTGGCTTGTTGGGGCTGACCGGAGTGACCTTATATTACTTACTGCAGCATTACGGAATCCGCTACACCAACGCCACCGACGCCGCGATCCTGATCAGTCTGTCGCCGGCGTTTATCGGGGTGATCTCCTGGCTTTGGACCCGGGAACGGATCAAATCACGGGCCTGGCTCGGCATGGTATTGGCCTTGTCCGGCACCGCGCTGGTGATCGGCAAGGGCCAAGCGGTCTGGCAAAACGCCCACCAACGGATCGGCGGCGACCTCTTGATTTTATTGACGGCGGTCGCCTGGGCCGTCTATAGTGTCGGCGGCAAGAAATTGCTGGCCAAATACCGGCCGTTGACGCTGATCGCGGTGACGACGGTCATCGGAACGCTGTTGCTGGCGCCGTTCGCCCTCGGGGAGCTTTTTTCAATTAACTATGCCAAGCTCACCTTACGTACCTGGCTTTGCCTACTTTATCTGGGCGGCGCGGCTTCGGTTTACGGCTATCTGGCATGGTATCGCGGTTTGCAACGCCTGCCCGCGCTCACCGTGGGAAGTTATCTTTATTTCCGGCCGTTACTGACCGGAGTGGTGGCGGCCATCCTCTTAAAGGAACAGGTGGGGTGGGCGGCGTTCCTCGGGGGTGGGTTGATCATCGCGGGGACTTATTTGACTGCCCAAGCGTAGTTCAAACTGATCAAAATACTCTCGTCAGGAATGTGCCAAAATTGTTCTGTCTTGCTTCGCGCAATCTTCGGACTTGACGGCAGGGATTCCCCGGCCGACTCCGAAATTAACAGGAGAATATCCGGAGGAGGTACGAACATTCCATGTCTCCAGTGATCACTCGAAGTCAAATCGCCGCGGCGCGCGTCCGGTTAAACCGTTTAAACGACGGCCGGCCGATCACCGACGACGCCGGGGCTTGCCAATTCATTCGCGAGCGGGGTTTTGTGATGTTGATGCCCTTGGCGGAGTTGCCGTTGCCCAATCTTTCCGATGCCGACGCGGCGGAGTCTTGGGAGGGGTTCGCCATCACCGACCGGGCTTGGGCCTGGAAGGAAACGTTGCCGGCCCAAAAGTTATGCGCTTACCTTAAATTGTTTCAAGGGCGGGGTACTTTCATCGACTGGCGCTGCTATCCGGCATTTTTGCGGGTCTATGGGCCGGAGGGCGATCCGGATTATGAATATGAGAACGGGCGGATCGAAAAGGCCGACCGCGACCTGTACCGGCTGGTGGAAACGGCGGGGCCGGTTGATTCGCGCGAATTATGGCGGATGGCGAAACCGCTGTTTGTGGAGAAACGCTCCCGTTTTATCGCCAGTCTCGACCGGCTGCAGGCCAAGTTTTACCTGACCGTGGCCGGCGGTTCGGTTGAAGGGTGGTCGTTACACACCTGGGACCTGATCGAACGGCAAGTCCCGGCCGAACTGTTAGTCAAATTGCCTGCCATGGCCGAAGCCCGGGCGCTGATTCTCCGGCAGACGGTGGCCAACTGTTACGCCGTTTCCGAAAAGAAGCTCCGGTCGATCCTACGCTGGACCCCGGGCGCGCTTCAGGAAAGTTTGAAACAGTTGCGCGAAAACGGGCTGATTGAAGCGGTTCAGGTAGCGGGAGAAAGTACGTTATGGTGGCGAGAGTTGATTTTGCAGAAGCAGTAAACGAACGCTTTACAAAACAGCGACTGATCCGATTAACATCTCATATTTTTTCAAGCTTCATTTACCAAAAAAAATATTTTAAGGAAGGATTTTCCTCAAAATAAAAGAATACCTAATCACTCGTTTTTTAGGAGTGATTCGATGAGTTTAAACCAATCCCTAACCAACATTTCGACAAACAACCAGTTTCCCAATCCGGGATTGCCGGAAGAAACTGAAAAAACGAAAGTGAAAAGATTTTTCGGGTTTATTATCCGCCACGCTTTCATTTTTGGCTTAATGTTGCTGTCGCTTGCGACATTAATGGAATGCTTTCCAGAGTTATTGCATTTGAAGTTTGATCCGGCAATACATTCCTTATATGCTTTTATGCAGGTGTTTATTCATAAATTCGCTGAAGTATTGATTGTTTTTGCGATCGGAACATTGGCTTTGGAATCGAAGCATTTTTTACAATATACGATTAAACGCATTGAAGAGGTCATGAATACCAATGAATCTTTGAAGAAAATGAGCAATGAACGAAAAATTGAGGCTTGGAATTTTCTTGCCGGTTTATTGCGTCAAGAATTTCAGAAATTCAAGATTAAAGAAAGAAATGAGTATTGGGAAAAATTCGGAGCCTTGTTTTATCCCGATGAAGCGCTGGAGAAAGATGGTTTTTTTCAAACTGTCCATGAAAACATCATCCCAATGATGGACAATTATTATTATCAACAACATAGTTCAAATATTCATATTGAAATTATCGATCGGGAAGGCCGCAAATATATCAAGAAAAATATTCATAAACATATCGTTTTTGGTCATATGTCTGGAAAAGTCGAAAAATATGAGACGATTTCGGCAGTCGTTTTTTTGAAAGAATACTACCGGAAAGATGATACTTTTAAACTAAATATGTTTAATGTTAATGGGAAAAGGTTGATCGATCAAGTTGTCAAGATCGAGACCGAATATGCGGAAGACGGAATTGAAAGAAAAAAAGTTATCCTAGAATGCCCGGAATGTGAAGTTGCGAATGGAACAATTATTAATTTGGAGTATGAAACTATCGTCCCGATTGATGATTGTATTTTTACAAGCCGTTTAAATGTGCCTTGTAAAAAGTATTCTATCCGACTAACTTTCGATGAAAAAAAATCAAATATCAATTCGTTCGATTTTCATTTTGTCGGGGGGCAAGAAAAAGTAAAATTACCCAATAGTATTTATACAGAATTTAAAGGGTGGACATTGCCGGGATTTGGGACAGGCTTCATTATAACCTCAAAATAGCTATATATGCCGGATTAAATATTTGGCTCATCATCATATATTCTTTGACTTAGTTAAACACTAAAATAGATTAACATAAAATTATATTCGCAATTAGGAAAAATATGTTATAATTTTTTTAAAACAAGCCATCTTAATAAAGACCTTTATTCCTAATGTTTGTAGCCGGTATACGGTGAAGCGCATAAGATACAATATATTTTGAAAACTAACACCCAAGGAGGTGTATAGTATATGTGCAACGAAGACGATTATTCTTAAGGATTCGACATAGGGTAGTGCTGGACAAGGAGATCAGGTTTACTGAGATGTAAAACCGACGATTTTAGGTCCGTAGTACTATGAAATTCGAAAAGCTCAGCGTGTCTTTGAGCATAAAAGACCCTTTGGGGTCTTTTTTATCACCAATATCTTAACCATGCATGGGCAAAAACAGCCTGCTTCGAACGGCGAAGCAGGCTGTTTGTTTTTATTCGTTATTCCACCCGGTTCACAAAATACTGTCGGCTTTCCTCCCGGGGCAGCGGTCGGACGGTCAACTCCAACTGCTCCTGGGGACTGGTCGCCTTGATAGTGACGGTGGCATCGGCCGGAGCATTGGAGTAACCGGCGGTGATGGCCGCGGCCAGCTTTAGCGTTTCGTCATCCTTCGGCCCGCGGTAGAGCGTGACCGGGCCGGCGTAATCCGGCGCTTCCAACAGCAAGTCTTCGGGTGACGCCAAGCGTTCCAGTTGGTCGTTTTCGATCGCGTCTTTGCCGATAATGATTTTGACCTGATCGGCGAGCCGGAGATGGCGCCCGAAACGCAACAGGTTAATCGCGGGCAACTCCAAACGGCCGTCATGTTCCAGCAGATCCTTGATTTTCTGGGCATACTCCTCGTAAGTCAACAAACAGCCGCCGGAAGGGCAGGGATAATCCAAACCGTAATTGTCGGCCAGATCCATCTGCTGCCGCCGGCCTCGGCCTTTGATATCCATCAGTTTTTCCCGGTCGATCCAGCCCTTTTCCTCGGGAATGGTCGGGCGGAGGTGTTTGGCGCAGAGCGGCCGGAGAATTATGCCCCGGAGGTCGGCGTCGCGTTCGACAATATCCATGGCGTCGCGCCGTTGCGAGTTGGGGCGTTGGTCGAGTACTTCGCCGGTGATTAAAAAGGAGGCGCCGATCTCGTCCATCTTCCGTTTGGCCATCTTAAACTTGAGAATCCGGCAATCCAGGCAGGGGTTCATCCGTTTGCCGTACCCATGGGGCGGGTTCTCGACGATCCGCAAATATTCCTCGCCGCAAGGTTGATAATGCAGTTTGATCCCCAATTGTTCCGCGGCGGCGCCTGCGGCGCTACAGCCGCTGCCCGCGCCGCTACACCGGCAGAACGGGCTGGTGAAGTTGATCGCTTCGACCGCGATGCCCGCCTCCTGAACGATCTTTACCGCCAGGATACTATCTAAACCGCCCGATAATAAGGCTAATGCTTTCATTTTAGTCCTCCAATCGATCTGTCGCTCCAAATCGTTGGAAACGGCTTTGCGCGACGTAAATGAACATTCGACAGACATTATGAGTTTATTATAGGGAATAAGTTTTGTCAATTCATTGAACCGTCTCAACACTTGGCAATTCCAGGAGGTGTTTTGGATCGAATCACGAATACAAGAAAAATTGCAACTGATGGATTAAGCTTGAAATGTTAAATGGATAGATTCGCCGGATCGGCAGATAGTATTATAGCCATCCATTGCTATTGGTTGGCGTTTTTAGATCGTTACACCCAATTGGCGCGAGTTGACATACTTAAGTAATTTGCTTTTCCAATCCATGCTCACATATGGAGTCAAAATTAAGGAGGCTTGCTTTTTGAAGATTGGAATTTATACCAATTGTTATCGGCCGCTGGTCAACGGAGTAGTGGGAGCGGTTTCTTTACTTCGAAAAGGTTTTCGTGAAGCCGGTCACGAGGTTTATGTTTTTACGCCGTCCTATGAAGATTTCGTTGATGATGAGGAAGGAATCTTTCGCTACCCGGCCGTCGATCTGACCACCAAAGTGAAATACCCGGTGGCGATTCCGTTTTCGCCACGAATCAACCGGGAGTTGCAAAACTTGCAACTCGATATCATTCATAGTCATCACCCGTTCGTCCTGGGACCGTTGGGATTGCGGACCGCCCGCGCCAAACGGATTCCGGCCGTTTATACCTTTCATACGCAATATGACCAGTACACCCATTACGTCCCGTTGCCGTCGGGGTTTGTCCGCTGGACCGCCAAACGTCAGGTCCGGCGTTTCGCCGCTCAAGTGGACGGCATTACCACGCCGGCCGAATCGGCCCGGCGCATTTTGCTGGAATATGGCGTGACCCATCCGATTCAAGTGATCCCCAACCCGACTGATCTTTCCAAATTTGCCGCCGGTGACGGCCGGGCCATCCGCGAACAATACGGTTTGGGCAAAGAACGGTTGTTGATCAATATCGGCCGGATCGCCCCGGAGAAAAATTTAGGGTTGCTGTTGGAGTCCTTCCGGATCATGTTGGAGCAAGCGCCGGAGGCTTCCCTGCGGTTGATGATCGTCGGCGACGGTCCGGCCTTGCCGGGCCTGATCCAACAGGCGCAACGATTGGGTCTGGGTGACCGGGTGCTCTTCACCGGAATGGTCGACCCCGACGCCATCCCCAATTATTTGGCCGCCGCCGATCTGTTTGTCATGACCTCGACCTCGGAAGTCAAACCGTTGTCACAATTGGAAGCGTTGGCCGCCG
Organism: Bacillota bacterium; assembly: GCA_023410535.1. Lineage (GTDB taxonomy): Bacteria > Bacillota > UBA4882 > UBA8346 > UBA8346 > JAEYPR01. The sequence goes on from JAEYPR010000009.1 coordinate 7,210, forward strand.
GCGTGCCGATCGTCGCCGTAGCCGCCGCCGGCGCCAATGACACCATCCAGCACGATCAGAACGGACTGCTCGTCCCGGAGCAGGCGGCGCCGTTCGCCGAAGCAGTGGTCAGCCTGCTCGCCAATGAACTCAAACATCACGCATTTCGTAAAGCGGCTTTGCAAACAGCCGCCGAATATGCCTATCCCCGAATCGCCGGAGCATACCTGGCCTTATTCGACCGGATGATTCGCGAACAAAGAGGTGTTGCAAAATGAGGCCTACCAAAGAGGAGTATTATTTAGACATCGCCACCCAAGTCGCTGAACGCGGCACTTGCTTGCGCCGCAAGTTCGGGGCGGTGATCGTCAACAACGACCAGATCATCAGCACCGGTTATGTCGGCGCGCCGCGCGGCACCAAAAACTGTTGCGATCTGGGACGGTGTCCCCGGGAAGCGGCCGGGATTCCGGCCGGTGAACGGTATGAGTTATGCCGTTCGGTCCATGCCGAAGCCAACGCCATCATCCACGCCGACCGGATGAATATGATCGGTTCCATCCTGTACCTGGCCTGTGTGGACACAAAGACCGGCCTGTTTAGCGCCGGAACCAAACCGTGCCGGATGTGCACCCGCTTGATCATCAACGCTGGGATTGAGAAGGTGATCGTCCGGGAAGAACCGGGCCGCTGTACCGAATATCTGGTCGCCAACTGGATTTGGGAAGAAAATATCAATCTGAACGAAGCCAAGGGATATTAACGATCCATTTTGCTTAGGTATTCTGTATTCATGAAGGCAGTAGCAGGATTTTCGGTTGGGGAATCCGAATGGAATTATTAAATAGCGTTTAATTCGACGATCGAAAATTGCCCGCGTCAAGTCCCCCGTCTTCCGCTGGGGGTAACAGCTCGCAATTTTCATATTTGGAAGGAGAGAATCAGTTTGGCCTACACGATTACTTTGATTCCCGGAGACGGTACCGGTCCGGAATTAGCGGCCGCGGCGCGTCGGGTAATTGACGCCACGGGCGTCAAAATTGATTGGGAAGTTCATGATGCCGGCGTCGATGTGATGGAGAAATACGGCACGCCCTTGCCGGAGCCGGTGTTGGAGTCGATCCGCCGCAACAAGATTGCCTTGAAAGGGCCGATCACGACTCCGATCGGTACCGGTTTTCGCAGCGTCAACGTGGCATTGCGCCATGCTTTAGAGCTTTATGCCTGTGTCCGTCCTTGCAAATCGTATCCGGGCGTCCGCTCCCGTTACCAGGATATCGACTTGGTGCTGGTCCGCGAGAACAGCGAGGATTTATACGCCGGAATCGAATTCGACTTGGGAACCCCCGAAGCGCAACAGATCATTGCGATGGGCCAAGGAAAGATCCGCGAAGACGCCGCCATTTCCATTAAACCGCTTTCGGTCAGCGGTTGCCGCCGGATTATTCAATACGCCTTTGATTATGCGGTTAAAAACGATCGTCAAAAGGTGACCGCGGTTGCCAAAGCCAATATTATGAAATTTACCGACGGCCTTTTCTACCGGGTTGGCCGGGAAGTCGCCAAGGAGTACGAAGGGAAAATCGCCTATGAAGAAGTCCTGGTCGACGCGATGTGCATGCAACTGGTGCAACGGCCCGAAGCGTTCGATGTATTGGTGCTGCCCAATCTCTACGGCGATATTCTTTCCGACCTTTGCGCCGGTTTAGTCGGCGGTTTGGGCGTCGCTCCCGGCGCCAATATCGGCGACGGAGTCGCACTGTTTGAGCCGACCCATGGTTCGGCGCCGAAGTATAAAGGGATGAATAAGGTCAATCCGACCGCGTTAATCCTCTCCGGCATGCTGATGCTGCGCCATCTGGGCGAACAAGCCGCGGCCGATCAGTTGGAGAAAGCGGTGGCCGCAGTGATCAGCGAAAACAAAGCGGTGACCTATGATATGAAAGCGGACCGCGCTGACCCGACCGCCGTGGGCACCAGCCAAATGGCGGACGCGATCATTGAAAAGCTGAATACGCTGTAAACGGATGACCAAAGCGTTACCCGATGCGAAAGCTTCCTCCCCCGTGGAGGAAGCTTTTTAAGTGTTTGCGAGATGATCACTATTTGGGGTTGGTTTTTGCGGAAATCCCGGCAATACTAACCTGGGAACATTGGCCCGGCGGGCGATGGTCCGGATTCGGCAACAAAGGGGTTTTTACGGTGCGGTTCGATCGGGAACTTTGGGAGCGGTTCAACCAATTACTGGCTCAAAAGTATTTTAAAGCGGGTATTGTCGGAATCGCGACGCTGCTGGTATTGCTGGTCGCGTTGGAATTCGGTTTGAATCTATGGGTCCGGACCGCGCTGCGCACCAGTCTAATTGATCTGGAGACCAACTCGCAGATCAGCGCTGATCTGAGCTGGTTTACTTTCGGGGATCTGGCCCAAGGACGGGTGCGTTTCGCGAAGGTGCGTTGCACCAACTGTAAAATCAGCGATTTGAGTTTATCCAACCTGGACATCGACAGTCAGGGGTTTCGTTTCGACTTGCCGTTACTGTTACGCCGGCGGGAACTGCGTTTTTTGGAACTCCGCCAAACGACGGTGCAGGCAAGTTTGACCGATAAGGCGTTAAGCCGTTATCTGCGGTTGAATTATCCCGAATATAATTTGGACATTAATATTCTTCCGGACCGGGTACGGTTAACCGGCGTCGCCGCAGTGTTTGGTAATACTGTCCCCCTCCTGCTTGAGGGGAACGTAGCGCCGGTTGGAACCAAAAATATCCGGTTTTACCCGGACAAGTTATTAGTCTCCGGCCGCTCGATGGGAAGTAGTGTTTTGAAGTTTCTCGGGGAGCAGGTGCCGTTGGAGTTCCCGTTGTTGGCCAAATTACCGTTGCGGTTGAACAGTTTGCGCTTGAAACCGGGCGGATTAGAGCTTTCTTGGCGGGATCTGCCGCTGACGGCAGGGACTGAAGCTTTGACCGCGAATTAAGGAAAGGTATTTCTTATGCCGAGTACCATTAAGAATTAGGTAGTGGTCCACGCTAGCTACCGCTCGCGCAAGCGAATGAAGAAAATAAGCTACTTTCATTCAATCAACGGAATGTCTTTTGAAGGAGACCAAAATGGGGAAACCAGTGATCTTTGTTTCAACTTGTGAGTTTTCAGGCGATATGCATGGTGAAGTTTTTGTTCAAGCGTTGCGCCAGTTGCTGCCGGAAGTTGAATTTTACGGCGTGGGCGGGGCGCGGATGGCTGCCGCCGGCGTGGATCTGATCTTTGACCCAACCCGGGTAAGCACCATTGGCTTTCTGGAAGCGCTGCGCAATCTGCGGAAAATGAAAAAGTTGGTGGCCGAGATCACTACGGCGTGGGAGGAGCGGCGCCCCGATGCCGTCTTATGGCTCGACTCCGGCGGATTTAACCTGGTCTTGGCCAAGGCGGCCAAGGAACGGGGCATTCCGGTTTTTTGCATGTTTTCCCCGTCGGCTTGGGCATACGGCCAAGACCGCGCCGTCAAATTGGCCGAACGGGTCAAGCTGCTTTTGGCGGTTTTACCGTTTGAAGCGGACTTTTATCGGAAGTTTGGCGCTACCGTTCAATATGTAGGCCATCCTTTGCTGGACCGGGTAAAAAACACTCGTGAGCCGCAGGCGGTTCGGGATTCGTTGGGAATCCCCCCCGAGGATAAGCTGGTCGTCCTGATGCCCGGTAGCCGGCGGCAGGAGGTTGCCAAACTGTTGCGGGTGATGTTGGAAGCGGCTGTCAGCGTTGGCCAAACGGCCAAAATACGCTTGGTTTTGCCGGTCGCGGGTTCGATTGACCGGGAATGGCTGGAAGCGATCGTCAAGGAGTACCCGGTGGATTGCCGGTTGTTCGTCGGTGAAGCCTATAACCTGCTGGCCGCGGCTGACGGGGCGGTGATCGCCTCAGGCACCGCCACATTGGAAGCGGCGATCTTAAATACGCCGATGGTGATCGTCTACCGGATCAGCAAGTTGTCATTCGCGATCTATAAAGCCATGCGTTCGCCGGAGCAAAAACAGCAAGAGATTACCATCGGCCTGCCCAATTTGATCATGGGCCGGAAAGTGGTGCCTGAGTTGACCCAGGACCAATTGAACGCGGCCAATATCGCCCAAGAACTCCGCCGTATTGTAGGGGATGCCGATTATAACCGCGCTATGCGCCAGGATCTGACGGCGGTCAAAGCGAAGATCGGTCCACCCGGTGTGATGGAGCGGGCGGCGCGGTTGTTGGTCAGTACGTTGGATGCGAGGAATAATTGATTCCTGTTTAATCAAGATCGGTTTTTTGACGCCGCAATTGGTTGAAGCTCATCAAGGAGGAAAAGACGATTCGACAAATCATCATTAATCATGAACTTGAACTTAGGTTATTTGAGCTGGAACACGCAATGGAACTGTTTCAGCTGATTGAGGCCAACCGCCAATTTCTGGGCGAGTGGTTGCCTTGGGTAAACAGCAATTCAACCCTTGCGGAGACGGAAAATTTTATCCACAGCGCAAAGGAAAAGTTCGCCAATAACGCCGGATACCGGGCAGGAATCTGGTATCGAGGCGGATTGGTCGGTTTGATCAGTCTTCATAACATCAATTGGACCAATAGTAATGTAAGCATGGGATATTGGTTGGGAGAAAAATATAGCGGCCAAGGCATTATGACCGCGGCTTGTAAAACTTTGATCAGTTATGTGTTTGCGGAGCTAAAACTGCATCGGATGGAAATACGCTGCGCGGAGGGGAATGAGCGGAGCCGGGCGATCGCCGCGCGATTGGGGTTTACCCAAGAAGGCGTAATCCGAGAGGCGGAATGGATTTACGACCATTATGTGAATCATATCGTTTATGGCGTTTTGGCGTGTGAGTGGAAGATTGCGGGGTGAGTTTATGTACAAACATACTCAAATCGGCTGGGGCATCGTTATTATTTTTGGGTTGCTGGCATTGTTGGCATATTTCAAAATATTAGGGAATGACAGTGCTGAAGGCATTGTCTACGGGATATTATTGTTGGTGATGATTTTGTTCGCCAAACTAACCGTTACGGTGGATAATCAATATATCCGGTTGCACTTTGGACTGTTCGGCCTGCCGCGCCGCAAGTTTAAACTGCAAGATATTAAATCCTGCCGGCCGGTAAAAAACATCATGTTCGCAATCTCCTTAGGAATTCATTACGGTCGAACGCTTCGTTATACAATGTCTCCGGTCCCCGGGCGGTGGAGTTGACCATGAAAAACGGGCGAATCGTGAATGTCGGGACCGATGAGCCGGAGCGGTTGGCGGAGGCGCTTAGCGCTCGGTTAAAGAATGAGCCGATATAAGGAATGAAATGCTTGCGTGCGAACGGAAAAGGAGCCTAACTGAGGTCTGCAGAGCATAGCGATAAATAACGGCTCGCCTGGTTCCGCGTTTGGCGTTATCGCCGGTTCTAGCGAGCCGGTTTCCCGCATAAATAATCATCGAGATGGGGTGGTTTTAATGCGGGTATTGCTCTTTAACCAACGGCAGATCCGTTGGAGCCTGCTTTTTTTATTGATAACGGTCTTTACGGCCGGGATTGCCGCCAATTGGACTTCGTTGTCCAGACAATTCATCGGGGTCAAACCGGGCGTGCGCTTGGAAGGATACAACGTTCAAGGATATCTTCCCGAAGAAGTTGCGATCTTGGTCAAGGCGCTGGCCGCCAAATTCAATCGCGAACCGCGCAACGCCAGTTATTTTCCGGAGACCGGAGAGATTATCCCGGCTGAAACCGGTCGCGTGGTGGATGTAAGCCGGACCGTGCATCAAGTTTGTCTCGCTCCGGCGGGAACGCGGACCAAACTGTATACTAACGCGGTTCCGCCCAGCATCACCGAGGAACTGTTTAAACCGATCTTTAAAGGAAACGACCCCAAACGGGCGGCGTTAGCTATCAATGTCGCCTGGGGCGAGGAGCATCTTGACGAGATGTTGAAGGTGCTTGACGAGGAGAAAGTCAAAGCGACCTTCTTTTTTGTCGGGACGTGGGTGAAGCTCTTTCCGGAGAAGGTCAAGGAGATTGGCGTTCGCGGCCACGAGCTCGCCAATCACGGACTATTCCACGGCCATCCGGCACAAATGGACCGGAACCAATTGAAAAAGCTGATTGCCGATAATGCCTTGTTGTTGTGGTCGGTCACCGGGAAAAAAACCGCCAATCTGTTCGCGCCGCCGTATGGCGAGTTAAGTCCGGAAGTGCTGGCGGCAGCGGGTGAGTTGGGGTATTATACCATCCTTTGGTCGGTGGATACGGTTGATTGGAAAAATCCGGCCCCCGACGCCATGTTAAATCGGGTGCTCGCCAAGATTGAGCCGGGGGGGATTATTTTGATGCATCCCACCATCGCTACGCGCACCGCTTTGCGGGGGATGATCCGCGGGTTGCGGCAGAAAGGCTTGGAACCGGGAACGGTCAGTCAAGTCCTGCAGAAACCCGGTTCATAACGATCAAAAAAGAAAGGCGCATAACGCCTTTCTTTTTAATATCGTGAAGATTCAGTCCTAGAGGTTTTGCCGAATGACGCTCCAGATGCCGGGATCCTCATAACCTAAACGCCAAACCGCGACGCCTTTGAGCGCATACTTTTGTACCAGTTCCATCTTGGCGGCGGTGCTGCGGCTGTCTTCATACCAAACGGTATGGGAGACCCCCCAGCTTTTGTAAGTGAAGTATGGGGTCTTATAGGTTGAGTGCCATTTCGGAACCACATTGTGACTTTTGATTAAGCTCTGAATCGCGCTGTAATTTCGGGCTTTCCCCGAACTGAGGCTCCAGTCGTAGCCGTAACCGGCGATGCCCATGACCACCTTCTGCGGTGAAAAATAGCGCAGGGTGTATTTGATGACGCTTTCAACCCAAGGATAGGAGGCGACTGGGCCCGGACTGCCGCCGGCGTAATGTTCGTCATAGGTCATGACCATGATCTGATCGAGATAGGAAGCCAGTGCCTGATAGTCAAAAGCGCCGCCGTGACTGGAGGTCCGGTCGTCATTGGTTTTTGCCGGTACCGAAGCGGTGACCAGCAAGCCCTTGGGACGAAGTTCCGCCGCCAGTTCCCGGAAAAAAGCCGTCAGATTGAGACGATCTTGGGCTTGAACATTTTCGAAGTCGATATTGACGCCCCGATAACTCTTAGAAACCAGCATTTGGCTGATTCCTTTGACGGCCTTGGCGCGGGCGGTTGGACTGGAGAGCATTTTATGCGCGATGTTGGAATCAAAGTTTCCGCCATTGCGAATATTATTGACCAACGCCAGCGGTAACACTCCGGCGCTGTTGGCTAAACTGACCGGTTTCGGATTGTGAGTGCTCCGGATGGAACCGGATTGATCAACGTTAAATGAGAATGGGATGACCATGTTGATCGTCCCCAGGTTTTGGGAGAGCACGTTGTATCCGGTCGGGTCGTTGTAGTAATTCTCAACGTAATAACCGGCGACGGTTTTACCCTTGGTGGTGGTGCCGGAGACGCTGGTCTTGGTCGAGACCATCCATTTTGAAACCCAACCGGTGATTCCGGAAGCGGTTTGGATCTGATATAAACTATCTTTCTGGCCTAACACGACCAGCCGCGAACCTTGGGTCACAGTCCCCACGGAAGAACTGTCGTTGGAAGTGTCGCTGCGAATTGCGGCTTGGGCGCTGGTAATTACTCCAGAACGGGGAAAGATACTGTCTGGATTGGCCGGCAAACCGGCGCCGCTTCCACTGGAACTTCCGGAGTTTCCACCGAAGAGACCCGAAGTAAGATAGAATATGAGGGCCAATATTGTGGTCACCATGTTGCCTTGCATCGGGTAGCTCCCTTCATGTATTCGAATAGTATCGCATCAATCGGTGGAAGTCCTGTTGCTTCCCCGGGTTACGATTGGACGAAGTCAACTGAGGCGCCTTGGTTGCAACAGACGCTTGTCCTTCTGCAACAAATTCGCTGGTTAAAGACGTTTACCTTTAAGTAGATCCCGGTAAACCCGTTAATCGACAGCAGTTGAAGCAGGCCTTGGGGACCCATGATAATTCTGGAAATGAAGTATCATTTGATTTCCAAGAAGGACTTTGTGCGAAAAAGGCGAAGATAAATTGAATTCGCGTCGAATATTTCTGAATATTTTCATGCGATCGATTCGTAAGAAAACTTAAATCGGTAAAGGATTAGGAAAACCATGTATCAACAAACTACTTTGCCTAACGGTTTGCGGATTGTCTGTGAAACCATTCCGGGAGTCCATTCGGTCTCCTTAGGAATTTGGGTTGGCACGGGCTCCCGTTATGAAACCCTCGCAGACAACGGGATTTCTCATTTCATTGAGCATATGCTGTTTAAAGGGACCGGCCGTCGCACCACCAAACAGATCGCTGAAGAGATGGATGCGGTCGGTGGCCAATTAAACGCGTTTACCACCAAGGAATACACATGTTATTACGCCAAAGTGTTGCATCAGCATTATCAGTTTGGCATCGACCTGTTGGCGGATATGGTCACCAACTCGCTCTTCCTGCCGGAAGAGATTGAAAAAGAAAAACAGGTCGTGATTGAAGAGATCAAGTCCTACGAAGATTCACCCGATGAAATCATTCATGATATTTTCGCCGGGGCCGTCTTGAACGGACATCCGCTGGGCCGGACCATTTTAGGCACGCCCGAATCAATCCGGCGGATCGAACGTTCGACCATCCTCGAATACTTGAGTCACCATTATACCCCAGATAACATTGTTTTTGCAGTAGCGGGTAATGTCCAATTCGACCAGATTGTGACAGAAGTTACAAAACACTTAGCGGGTCTATCGGGAAAAACCGATCAAAAATTGCCGGCCATTCCTGATTTGCAACCGGATGTGGTGATCCGTTCCAAAGATACCGAACAGGTCCATATTTGTCTGGGGACACGCGGCGTCTCCCGGAACAACCCCGAGAAATATGCGGTTTACGTGCTAGACAGCGTCTTGGGGGGGAGCGTCAGTTCCCGCCTTTTCCAGCAATTGCGCGAAGAGCGGGGGCTGGTCTATGTTGCGGGGTCCAATCATTCCGGCTATAAAGATACCGGCCTCTTTTCGATCTACGCCGGCACCAGTCCCGAGAATTACGAAGAAGTAATTACCCTCGTCAAACAGGAGCTGCAGAAACTGCAAGCGGGACCGATTGGCGCGGCGGAATTGGCCCGGGCGAAAGAACAACTCAAAGGGAACCTCTTGTTGAGCTTGGAAAGTACCAGCAATCTGATGAGCCGGATCGCCAAGATCATCCTTTTCAACGACCAGTTGATGACGCCGGAAGAGAGCGTCAGAAAGATTGAGGCGGTCACGGCGGAACAAGTACTGCAGGCCGCCCGGGAAATTTTTCATGAAGATAACATGGTAGTTACGGCGATTGGCCCCTTTGAGGCCGATTCGGAATTGTTGAGGAAACGTTATCATGAATATTGACACATTGCCGATTCGCTTTAAAGTGCTCTCGCCATTGTTGCGGGACGGGCGAATTCCAATGCCGGCTTATGCCACTCCCGGCGCCGCGGCCATGGATCTGCACGCGTGTTGCGCCGAACCGCTCACCATTCCGGCCGGTGGACGGGCCGGGATCCCAACCGGAATCGCCATCGAACTTCCCCGGGCCGACCTGGTGGCGCTGGTTTTTCCCCGGAGCGGGCTCGCTTCCAAACACGGTATTTCCTTATCGAATGCCGTCGGAGTGATCGACAGCGACTATCGCGGCGAGATTATCTGTTTAATGAAGAACGAAAGTACGGTTGATTTTCAGATTCAGCCCGGCGACCGGATCGCCCAGATCGGAATCTTCCCGATCATTCGCGCGATTTGGGAGGAAACGGATCATCTTGAAGGGACAAGACGAGGTACGGGCGGTTTCGGCTCCACCGGAATCCGTCAAGATCCGGGTTAATCCGTTTCATTGCGAGAAAGGGAACCTGAAGGATGCGGAGGGAGAAAAATCCCGGGAAACGATTTCTTTACGCCAATTTTTGGCGATAGCTTAGTTGCGCCAAGGGCATTTTTTTACTATAATCGGGAATATAAGTTGCAATCTGGATGAACCAAGGAAATCGGTTGGGCTAAATGCCCCAATATTAATGAGACTTTATCGTGCGGAAAAAGTTAGACGGAGGCGGATCGTGTTGGAGAAGGAACTTGAACAGATCCAGCGGGTGATCGGCCAACTCAAGGAAGAATTATTGACGAGTACAATTCAGTCTGAGTTGGAAGATGAAGTAAGTTATAAATTAGCAACAAAGATTGACTTAACTGTCAGCCGTTTTATGCGCTTGTTGGAATGTCGCTAAAAATTACGCCGTAAGGCGTTTTTTTATGCGATGTAACGTTTACCGGAAAGGATAATGCCGCTGGCCGGAAATGTTATGTTATTTTCATAAAAAGCGATTTACAATTCGGGAAATGTGCTATAATAATTGGTAATATCAATTTCGGATGTTAAATCCCCGTTATTTTTAGGAGGCGCGTTGTTATGAATATACAGGTGGAGCAGTTGCCGGAGCAGCAATTGAAACCATTGTACGATGATCCGGCGCAATTGGGGTTTGGTAAAATTTTTACCGATTACATGTTTACGATGTATTACCGGACGGGGCAAGGCTGGGTGGAACCCAAGATTGAGCGGTTCAAACCGTTCGCGATCGATCCGGCCTCGGTGGTTCTCCATTATTCTCAGGAGATCTTCGAAGGTCTTAAAGCATATGCGGCGCCCGACCAACGGATCTTGCTGTTCCGGCCGGAACAAAACGCCAAACGGATGTATTGGTCGGCGGAACGGTTGTGTATGGCGCCGGTTCCGGAAGCGATTTTCCTGGAGGCCGTCAGCACACTGGTGAATCTGGAGAAACGTTGGATCCCCAAAGCCCCGGGAACCTCACTGTATATTCGGCCGGCTTTGATCGGGACCGGTGACGCTTTGGGCGTGCATCCGGCCGACGAGTATCTGTTTTTCGTGATTTTAACCCCGGTGGCGGCGTATTTTAAAGAAGGCTTTAAACCGGTCAGTTTATATGTGGAGGATTATTTCGTCCGGGCCGCGGTTGGCGGCGTCGGGAACGCCAAAACCGGAGGCAACTATGCCGCCAGCTTGTTGGCGGGCGCCAAAGCCAAGGAGAAAGGCTTCTCGCAAGTGTTATGGCTGGATGCCAAAGAGAAAAAGTATGTCGAGGAAGTCGGAGCGATGAATATCTTCTTCGTTTTCGGCGATAAATTGGTCACGCCGGACTTGAGCGGTTCGATTCTGCCGGGCATTACCCGGGCCTCAGTGATCGAACTGGCCCGCAGCTTTGGTTATCAGGTCGAAGAACGCCCGATTACTATCGATGAAGTGATCACCGGGCTCGACAACGGGACCTTAACTGAGGCGTTTGGTTCGGGAACCGCCGCGGTGATCTCACCGGTGGGTTCGCTGTTCTTTAAGGAACGGAACTACCTGATCAACGGCAACGAGGTTGGACCGGTCACCAGCCGGCTTTATCAACAGTTGGTCGATATCCAATACGGCCGGGTCGACGATCCGTTTGGCTGGGTCAAGGCGATCGGACGGTTATAAGCCGCTCCGGTGCAATGAAAATGTTTTTTTAAGGGGCGACTGCGGTCGCCCCTTTTTGCGTTCCTCCTTGGCCGCTGCCGGTTGCTAAAAAGATTTAACCGGAGCCGGGCGGATACGACGGTTTTGGAAAATAATTTTAACTAAAATCGCCATTTCGCGATAAGATATTTGGTAATTTAACGAAACTATTTTAAATAATTATCCATTCATATAAAATATAGGTAAGACTTCCGGAAGAGGTTTGCGAATGGACCTTTTGGACATTCAGATATTAAAATATCTCCAGGAAAATGCCAGGATGACCGTTTCTGAGATTGCCGGACGGATCAATCTGTCGGTCCCGGCGGTCAGCGACCGCTTGCGCAAAATGGAGGCGGCCGGGGTGATCGCCCAATATACTGCCATCATTGATCCGGCGCATTTTCAAAAAGAGCTGACGGCGCTGATGTTCATCTCGCTGGAACGGCCTAAATTCACCGGGCAGTTTGTCGAGTTTGTCCAAGCCGAGGCGGAGATCCTGGAATGTCATTATTTAGCCGGGGATTTCGATTATGCGCTCAAGATAATCACCCACAGCTCAACCACGCTGGAGCGGTTGTTGAACCGGATCAAAAGCGTTCCCGGGGTCCAAAAAACCCGGACGATCGTCGTACTGTCAACCGTGAAAAACAATCACTCAATTACCCCTGGGATCGAATTGGAAGATTGACCTGATTTTAGGAGGGATGATTCATGATTATTGGAGTACCCAAGGAGATTAAAAATAATGAAAACCGGGTGGCGGTGACGCCGGCCGGGATCTATGCCTTAGTCAAAGCCGGCCACGCGGTGCTGGTTCAGAGCGGCGCCGGAACGGGCAGCGGGTTTAACGATAGCGAATATCAAGCGGCCGGAGCGAAGCTGGTAGCGGATCCGGCCGCGGTTTACGCACAATCCGACGTGATCGTCAAGGTCAAAGAACCGTTGGAAAGCGAATACGAGCTCATGAAGGAAGGCCAGACGCTCTTTACTTATCTGCATTTGGCCCCAAACCGGCCGTTAACGGAAGCGCTGTTGCGCAAAAAGGTCACCGGGATCGCCTATGAGACGGTCCAAACCGCCGCCGGGAGCTTGCCGTTGCTGGTGCCTATGAGCGAAGTGGCGGGCCGGATGTCGGTACAGGTCGGCGCCAATCTGTTGCAGAAATATCATAATGGCCGCGGCGTGTTGTTGGGGGGCGTTCCGGGCGTTCCCCCGGCGGACGTGGTGATCGTCGGCGGCGGCGTGGTTGGGACCAATGCGGCCAAGATCGCGGTGGGCATGGGCGCGCGGGTGACGGTGCTGGATATCAACGCCCAACGCCTGGCGCAGCTGGACGACCTGTTCGGCGGCAGGATCGCCACGATGTATTATACTGAATTTAACGTCATGGAAATGGTCCAAAAGGCCGAACTGTTGATCGGCGCGGTGCTGGTGGCCGGTGCCAAAGCCCCGAAAGTGGTGACCGAAGCGATGGTAAAAACCATGAAACCGGGCTCGGTCATTGTCGATGTGGCGATTGACCAAGGCGGTTCCGTTGAAACGGTCGACCGGGTGACCACCCACGACCAGCCCAGCTTTGAAAAACATGGCGTAATCCATTATTCGGTGGCCAATATGCCGGGAGCCGTCCCGCGGACCTCAACTTACGCCTTGACCGGCGTCACCTTGCCGTATTTATTGCAGATCGCCAATCGCGGGGCCGAACGGGCGGTGTTGGAGGACCCGGCGCTGTTCACGGGGCTCAACACTTACCGGGGCAGGCTCACCTGCGAACCGGTGGCCCAGGCAATGAGCCTGGAGTATATTCCGGCACGGCAACTGATTGCTTAAAACGCTAATTAAAATAATTGATCGAAAGCAAGAAGGCGCGGAGATTCCGGGCTTTTTTGTTTGGGGCCGCCGCTTTGAAAGCAACGGTCCCCGATGAAGCAATTTCGGCAATTGGCAGGAGGTTTTTGGTAAATTGTCGAAGTTTACAACTAATAAACGAACGAAGGTGAGCGGTCATGAAATTAATCCGAACCTATGCGCTGGTTTCGATGGCGGTCGGCGTTTTCCAAGGACTCCTGGGATTGGCTTTGAACACCAATTACGGAGCGGTTAATGCCATTCGCCAGCCGTTGGCAATACTCGAACTCGGTTGGATTGCGGTGAGCATGGCGGTGATCGTTTTTTATCAACAGAAAGGCGTTCGGTTTCTGACGCCGTTCGCGTATCTTCTCTTCAATCTGGGTGTCGCGAGCGCGGGGGCGGTCGTTTGGATCCTCGGCGGCGGGCAAGAGTTCATCGCGCTCCCGGGCTGGTTCAGCGCGGGTTTCGTCCTCTTCGGTTGCTGGTTTGGGTTGATCAACCACCGGCTCTACTGTCGTTTGAACGCCACCGGGCAACTACACCGGCGGCAAGGAGCGGCGTCGTGAGGGTTGACTTCTTTGATTCCGGGGTTATTCCCGAAGCAGCGGTAACTTTTGTGGTCATGGCTGCCCGCTGCCAAGACCGTTGGATCATTGTCCGGCACCGGGAACGGACCACCTGGGAGATTCCGGGCGGCCATCGTGAGCCGTTGGAGAGTCTGGATCAAGCGGCGCGACGCGAATTATATGAAGAGACGGGAGCAATGGAGTTTTCGCTAACCCCGGTCTGCGTCTACGGAGTGACCCGGGGGACGGAATTGTCCTATGGTCAATTGTATTTGGCTGATGTGACCCAAATCGGAACGCTGCCGCCCACCGAGATCAAGGAGATTAAACTAGTGGCGGAATTGCCCGCCGACTGCGATCTCACCTATCCCTTGATTCAACCCTTCTTAAATCAACGCGTTTTGCAGTACCTTAATTATTAAACTTTTTTTGCTTCCAAGGGAAAAATCTAGGCCGGTAAACCGATTTATGATAAAATTAGGAAACATTCGTTACCCGACAGATAAGTCAGACGGAGATTCCGGAATAAGTGAAGTTGCGGTTCTGAATCGCATCAATCGAAAATATAACGGACAGTGGTGAGGCAATGATGAATTTCTTAAGTACCCGCGGCGGGATGACCGGGGCGTCGGCGGCGCAAGCCATCCGGATGGGGATCGCTCCCGACGGCGGTTTGTTTACTCCGGCGACTATTCCCCAACTGAGTTCGGCCCAGTTACGGGAATGGCAAGCTTTAAGCTATCAGGAGCTGGCGGTGAGGATTATCGGGTTGTTTTTGACCGATTTTACAGCCGCCGCTTTACAACCGATGGTCGATGCGGCGTATGCTTATCCCAGTAAGTGGTCCGACCCGAAAATCACTCCGGTGACCAAACTGGCGGACGGGGAGTATGTGCTGGAGTTATACCATGGCCCGACGTGCGCCTTTAAAGATGTGGCGTTGCAGTTGTTGCCGCATTTGATGACCGAATCCGGTCAATTGGTCGGCGACCGTGACGAAATTGTCATTTTGGTGGCCACTTCCGGCGACACCGGGAAGGCGGCTTTGGAAGGATTTCAGGATGTGCCGGGAACCCGGATCATCGTATTTTATCCGGAAGACGGCGTCAGCGCCATTCAAAAGCTGCAAATGGTCACCCAGGAAGGGGCCAATACTGCGGTGGTCGCGGTGGTCGGCAACTTTGACGACGCCCAAAGCGGCGTAAAGCAAATCTTTACCGATCCGGCGATGGCCGCCCAACTGAAAGCCAAGTCCATGTCCTTCTCGTCGGCCAACTCGATCAACTGGGGCCGGCTAGTGCCGCAGATCGTCTATTATTTTTACGGTTATTACGAACTTTGCCAGACCGGCGCGCTGACGTTTGGCGCGTCGCTCAACGTAACGGTGCCGACAGGCAACTTCGGCAATATTTTAGCCGCCTATATCGCCAAAGAAATGGGTTTACCTTTGGGGAAACTGATCTGCGCTTCCAATTCCAACAATGTTTTGGCCGATTTTATCCAAACCGGGGTCTACAACCGGAACCGGCCCTTTTATACTACCGTTTCGCCGTCGATGGACATTTTGATCTCCAGTAACTTGGAACGGCTGCTTTATTATCTCTCCGGCAACAATGCCAGCCAAGTCGGAGCGTGGATGGAACAACTGAAACGGACCGGTGAATACCAGGTCGACCCGGTCACCGCCGCCCGGATTGCCAACGATTTCTATGGCGGATATGCCGGGGAAGCGGAGACGCTGGAGACCATTGCCCAAGTTTTCCAAACGCAGCACTACTTGCTCGATACCCATACCGCGGTCGGCAAGGCGGTTGCCAACCGTTACCGCATCGCGACGGGGGACGCCGCGCCCAATCTTTTGGTCGCGACCGCCAGTCCGTTCAAGTTCAATACCAGCGTGCTCCAGGCATTGGTCGGCGCGGGCGCGATCGACGGGTTGGACGAATTCGCCTTACTTGAAAAACTGCAGGGCGTTGCGGGCCTGACCATCCCGGCCGGGTTGCGTAACCTCAATCAAAAACCGGTGCTGCACAAGCAGGTCTGCGCCAAAGAGGCGATGGCCGAAACGGTCGTTGATATCTTGAAGGTATAATTTTTCCGGCTTGGTCTAGGCTAAGGAAGATCAGGAATTTCGTAATTGAAAGCACCGTAAGGTGCTTTTCTAATAAGATAGGAATGCAATCTAGCCCTGACCTTTAAATCTGGGCGGACAGAATGCGCATTCTCGGCAGTTGGTTGCGCCAGCGCAGCGCTATTTATCGCCATTGTCAGTTCGCCGTGGCGGCAGGATTTATCCAATTGATAACGAATTTTACTTCGATTAAGTAACATAGCTGTTCTCCGGTTCCAATTTGGGACAGATTTCCCCAAAGGGGCGAGGGACATGTTTTGGAAGGAGTTCTATGACGGTCTTAATGAATACTCCGGAAACTTATCGTAATTACGTTTTGGATGATTTTCAACGGGAAGCCATTCACCAACTCTTATTGGGAAATTCGGTTCTGGTTTCGGCGCCGACCGGTGTCGGCAAGACATTAATCGCGGATTATTTAATCGATGAGGCCATCGCCAAAGGCGATCGGGTAATTTACACCGCTCCGATCAAAGCCTTGTCCAATCAGAAGTTTAAAGAGTTTAAAGCGCTATACGGTCCGGAAAAGGTCGGAATTGTCACCGGCGATGTGGTGATCAATTCGGAAGCGGAGATCTGCTTGATGACCACGGAGATCTTCCGGAACATCCTGCATCAGGATTTGCCCCGTCTGGAAGGGATTACTCATATTATTTTCGATGAGATTCATTACTTATCGGACGAAGATCGCGGTACGGTCTGGGAAGAGTCGATCATCTTCATGCCCAAAGGAATGCGGTTGTTAGGCCTCTCCGCCACCATTCCCAATGTTTATGAACTGGCGGAATGGATCCATGAGATCAAAGAGCATCCGGTCTCGGTGGTGGTGAAAAAGGAACGGGCGGTCCCCTTGGAACACCGGATCTTTGAGAAGCATTTGGGAGCCACCGATCTTCGTGCGGTGATTAAATACCGTCAAGAATCGCAAGAACGGGATGAACGGGCTTTTAGCGACCGGCGCGAGTGGGAGACCACCCATCTCGATCTGATCAAGTTTGTCGCCAAAAAGAAACAACTGCCGTGTCTTTATTTTGTCTTCAGCCGCCGGATGTGCGAGCTGAAGGCGCAAGAGCTCAGTTTTAGCCGCAGTTTCCTCAATGAGGCGGAAACGCGGGAGGCTGAAGCCGTTTTCGATAAAATGGTGACGGATTTCGGGGTCGGTAATCTGAAAACGATCTTGCAAGCCCGTTCCTTTCTGGTCAAAGGAATCGGCTACCATCATTCCGGACTGTTACCGGCGTTGAAGGAGATCGTGGAGACCCTTTTCGGAATGGGTTTGATCAAAGTAATGTACGCGACGGAAACCTTCGCCGTGGGGATTAACTACCCGGTGAAGACGGTCTGCTTTGACAGCCCTTCCAAATTTGACGGAGTCAGTTTCCGTCCCATGACCAACCTGGAATACTTTCAGATGGCCGGGCGAGCCGGGCGGCGCGGGATCGATGCGCAAGGTTCGGTCTATATTCTGGCGGATCTGCGCAATCTGCGGCCGGAAGAGTTCCCCAGCACCCAACAGGATGAGATCGAAGAGTTGAAGAGTCAATTCAATCTCTCCTACAACTCCGTGCTCAATTTGACGCGCAATCACGCTTCGGCTGAGATTCAGGTGATCCTGAATCAAAACTTTGCCACCTATCAAGCACGAAACGATAAAAGCCGCTTCGAACAACAACTGGCGACCGACTCCCGCAAGTTGAACCACCTGATCGCCAATCTCTGCGTCGACCGGGATAACCCCTGTTGTCCATTGGTCTACGGCAAGCTACGCCAGAAGCTGAAGAAGAAGCAACGGCGCTACCGGTTCATTAAAGGCCGGGCGCGGATCACCATCGCCGCCGAGATTGAGGATCTCCGGAACTACCTGGATGGGGTAACGTCGCGGGATTGCGACGCCAAATGCCAAAGCCAGTGTGAAGAGATGATCCGCAATTGGGCCGAGTTGCACCAACGGGTGGTGTCGCTGGAAGAACGGGCCTCCCAGATTGTGATCTCCGGCCGGTTTAACGAAGCGCTGCAATTGAAAACCGAGATCCTCGAAGACCTCGATTATATGAAAGAAAGCCGCTTGTTGCCCCGCGGGGAGTTTGCGGCCCAGATTTATACCCAGGAGCTGTTAATTACCGAGCTTTATTTCAGCGGCTTATTCCATGAGCTGGATCCCGACCAACTTAACGCGGTACTGGTCGGAGTGGATTATGAGCCGCGCAAGGGCGAGTTTTATCCAAAACAACTTCCGTTTGATGTCCGGCCAATCAAGACGATCATCCGGAATCTGGTCTATCGTTATGGGGTTGACGAGCGGGACGCGGTGTTTCATCCCAGCCTGTCCAACCTGGCCTATCGTTGGAGTCAGGGTTTGAGTTTCCCTGATCTGATGCGCGATGCCGGCGGGATTCAAGAAGGGGATATTGTGCAAGCCTTCCGGCGCAGCATCGATATTATGCGGCAAATCAAAGCGGCCTGCGCCAATCAAGACCCGATTTTAGCCGGCAAGATCCGCGACTGCATGGAACGGATGGACCGCGATATCATTCAAGTGAATATTTGATCGCGATTCAAAAAAATCTCTTATTTTTAGGTGGGTAGAATGAAACAGTTTGTTTCCGGAATCATCATCGTTATCCTCTTGTTGACGTTCGCCCTGCCGACGTTTGGCGCCGCTTGGAAAGTAGCCGGGGGGAATCAGTTGATCGCCAAAGACCAAGTGATGACCGGCGATTATATTTTCACCGGCGAACGCTTGGAAATGAACGGCGTGATCGACGGCGATCTGCTGGTTTTCGGCAATTCGGTGGTGGTCAACGGCCGGGTTAACGGCAGTATTCTCGGATTGGTCAACCAACAATTAGTAATTAACGGTTCGGTGGAGCGGGATATCCGGGTCGCCGCACAGCAGCTGACGCTTAACGGGGCTGTTACCCGGAATGTGATGGCCTTGGCGATGCGCTTGGAGACCGGCCGGCAGTCGAAAATCGGCTTGGGATTGATAGGCACGTGCTTTGATCTACGATTGGCGGGAGCAGTGGCCGGACCGGTCGTGGTCACCGCCAACAATCAGTTTCAATTAAGCGGTCGCATCGGCGGCGATCTCGTCGTCAAAGGCAGTCAGGTTCAATGGCGTGCTCCGCTCGACGTTGCGGGAAATGTCACCGATTACACCTTGGATCCCAGTAACCCGAATCAAGTGAAAGGGGTTACCCTTCACAAGGACTATACGCTGCTGGAGGAGAAGGGCAGCGGCACGGGATTGCTGCTGATGCTGGGCTGGTTCTTCGGTAGCTTGATCTTAAGTATCGTGGTTTACCGGTTATTCCCGCGGACGACTTGGGCGATGACCGAACCAACCCGCCTGAACTTCCGGAAGAATTTATTGGTGGGTTTCCTAAGCATAATCGGGCTTAGTTTCTTGATCGTCGTGCTACTGGGCGTCGCTTCGTTTTACGGCGTCAGTTTGCCGCTTGCCGTCCTGCTCGGTCTGATCTTTTTGTTGCTTTGGTTCCTGTCCGGGATTCTCGTGAATATCTGGGTGGGCCGCTTGTTTTTCAAATCAAGACTCAAACCGGTTGTAATGATCGTCATGGGCGGTTTAATCTTGGCGTCTTTTTCGATGGTGCCCTTGCTGAATCTGGCGATGGGAATCATCGTCAACTGCGTCGGCTTTGGAATGGTGGTTCGCAACATCCGGTTCGAGTTCCGGGAACCCCAGATTGATTATCGAGCGTAAATCGGGTTTTTATCGTTTGTAACCGGATTGTAATTAGAATAACATTTTATGGAAGAGGAATGGCCGGGTTTGTGTATAATCATTATAATGTATTCAGTTACAAACCACCAAGCCAAGCAAGGCGGTTATCAAATTACAAATAAGGGGGCGTTACTGTGGAAAACAGAAATGCAGTGAATCCAAAAGATTTAAAGACGTATACCACGGACCGGATTCGCGAGGAGTTCCTGATCCAAGGACTTTTCGTACCCGGAGATATTAAACTGGTTTACAGCCATGACGACCGGATCATCGTTGGCGGCGCTGTGCCGACCCAACCGTTGACCCTAGTCGCCGGCGCAGAACTGCGGGCCGCGTACTTCCTGGAACGGCGCGAACTTGGCGTGATCAACATCGGTCCGGCCGGCACTGTCACCGTTGATGGCGTCGCTTACGACCTTAACACCAAAGACGGCTTATATGTCGGAATGGGTTCCAAGGAGATCGTCTTCTCCAGCAAGGACCCGCAAAATCCTGCCAAATTCTATCTGAACAGCGCGCCGGCGCATCATACCTATCCTACCCAACGGATCGAATTCAGCCAAGCCGAGCATAACCACTTGGGTTCCCAAGCGGAGGGCAATGTCCGGACCATCAATAAATACATCCATCCGCAAGGGGTCCAAAGCTGTCAATTGGTCATGGGAATGACCGAACTGGAACCGGGCAGCAACTGGAACACCATGCCGTGTCATACCCATGACCGCCGGATGGAAGTTTATTTGTACTTCAACATTCCCGAAGAAGCCGTGGTATTCCACTTCATGGGCGAACCGACCGAAACCCGTCACATCGTCATGCGCAATGAGGAAGCGGTCATCTCCCCAAGCTGGTCGATCCATTCCGGCGTAGGAACCCGCAATTATACCTTCATCTGGGGCATGGTCGGCGAAAACCAGGTCTTCTCCGATATGGACGCGGTCACCTTCAAAGACCTGCGCTAAGAAATAACAAGTAAAACTGGATCTGTTCCAAAATCCGCCTCCTTAAATGAGGCGGATTTTTTGTATCGGAGGTCCCGAATTATCGATGAACGGCAATAATATTTAGGGCGATATATAGATAATAAATTTTGGGCAAAAGAATCAAAACTTTTTATATTGTGAAAATGCAGGCGTTTTGTCTATAATTAGATTGATTCGTCGGAATGATGAATGAGTATTGGAGGTCAAGATGGCACAACGCAATCCTGAACGGTTTAATCGGAACGTTGCGATCGACCGCGGTCTATTTGAGGAAGCACTCGGTTATTGTATAGAAAAGACCCGGCAAAACAGTGCGGTTTTCGTGGATCAAGTTCCGGCTTCCGCCAGTAAGAATCTGGTCTATGAAGCGATTGACAATACCTATTGGACCGCCTCCTTCTGGTGCGGGATGCTGTGGTTGGCCTACGAGGCAACCGGTGAGGCGACTTTCCGGCAGGTGGCCGAACGTCAACTCAAGCTGCATCAAAACCGCTTGGATCAGAAAGTTAATATCGACACCCATGATCTGGGATTCTTATATTCGTTATCTTGCGTTGCCGGGTATCGCTTGACCGGAAACACTGCAGCAAGGGATTACGCAGTCCGCGCCGCCGCACACTTATCCGGCCGTTATTTAGAAAAACCGCAAGTGATCCAGGCGTGGGGAAAACTTGACGACCCGGAGAAAAAAGGGCAGATGATCATGGATTGCCTTTTCAACTTGCCGTTGCTTTATTGGACCACGGAAGTGACCGGGGACCGCAAGTATCATCAAATGGCGTACAATCATGCCAAACAAGCCGCACGTTTGCTGGTCCGTCCCGACAATTCGAGCTTTCACACCTACTTTTTGGATGTTGAAACCGGCGAGCCGTTGATCGGTAAAACGCATCAAGGCTTCGCCGACGACTCGACCTGGGCGCGCGGCCAAGCCTGGGGTATTTATGGTTTTCCTTTAAGCTACCGTTATACCCGGGATTGGACCTTGATTGAAACTGCGGTTCGCATGACCGAGTATTTCCTGGCCCATTTGCCCGACGACGAGATCTGTTACTGGGATCTGGTCTTTACCGCCGGGACCGAAGAACGCGATAGTTCCGCGGCGGCCCTGGCAGTCTGCGGTATCTTGGAAATGTGTAAATATTTTCCAATGACCCATCCCGACAAACGCCGTTTTGAAAACGCGGCTGTAGTGATTCTGGAGTCATTGACCAAGGATTATCTGACCAAAAACCATCCTGAATCCAACGGCATTTTACTGCACGGTGTGCAACATAAACCCAAAAAGCTGGGGGTCGACGAATGCTGCATCTGGGGCGATTATTATTATTTCGAAGCAATTCTCCGGGTTCTCCGCGATTGGAAACCCTATTGGTGAGTCAATTCCAAACACCCTTCTCAGCCCGGTCACTCCGGGCCCTTTTTATATAAAAAGGGAGAGAAGCTTCGTACGTTTTCGTCACACTGCGGCTTGGCGTCCTCACGTACGACCCCAGTACGCTCCGGGCGCCTCGCCTTGTCTTCCTTGCGTCCCGCTGTCTAACACCAAATTTGCCCTGTCATAGTTCAACAGCAACGCTCCATTGATGGAGCGTTGCTGTTGGCATTATTGGAAAATAATTATGAAAACAGAAGGAAGTTGTATAAGTATCTTATTTAATACCGAAGAGACTTTGAAGTAATTATAATGGCTAAAACAGGAGTTCAATGGAATGTATCCGCGCTTCAGCCGACGGTGATTCCGGGGCGGTAATCGCCTGGCGTCCCCCAATATTCGTGTTGGTTAAATTCGGGAAGAGACGATGCAAAGTGGACCCAGACCGGCGTTAGGTCCAAATTGGGGTGGGCCGTGAAGAAAGCCCGGTCGCCATAGCGAAGGGCGGTTAAGGCAAGCGGCAATTCCTGGCGGAAAATCCGGGAGCGGCGTGCCGCTGTTTCCCCTCCAGATTGCCCGTCGACGAAAAGAACCATAAACAAGTAATATTGATGATCGACAATCCGCCATTCGCCAAAAACGTCATTATTGGTGGGATGGATCTGGTCATAGGCGTACTGGAGGCTTACGGTTAAGAAAAACTCGGCGGTTTTGTCGGAATGGGCGAGGGTATAACGGCGTTCGAGGATGGGGTCGGTCCGGGTCACGCCGCTGCCAAACGTGACAGTCAGTTTGGCGGGCTCAAAGTGGTTTTCCATGGCAAGCACCTCGACAGGATTCCTTTGTCATAGGATATGTGATCCGCGGGTTGGATGTTTATCATTGTGAACCGGGAGCACCATGGAACGTAAAGTGGGGATTGAAACTTAGCGAATATAAGGAAGCAGAGAGTATGGTGGTGGAGATACGGACTTAGCGGGCAAGCAATCCGGGTGAGTGCACCGAATTGTTATCAAGGTATTTTCGGAACCGCCGTGGGAAGATCATCGGCCTTCCTTCGCGGGCTGGGGTTATCTTGGCGTTGAATTTCGGCATTAACTCGAACGTATGTTTGACGATTGGATAGCTTGATGGTATACTGGGAAAAAGACCTTTTGGAGGAGAAACATGGTTTCCCTTGCGAAAGCACGGTTTTATCTCTATGCCCACGGCACACTCTGGGAGCAGGCATTGTTTGATTATCTGTTCGGCGATGGTCCGCTGGAACGGTTGCATCAATGCCTGTTATGTTATAAAAATCCCGACGGGGGTTGGGGACACGGTATGGAACACGATCTCAAATGTCCCGACTCCAATCCGATGGCTTTGGAATTTTTGCTTCATGTGATTCGCGATACCGGAATCCCGATTGGGAATATCCTTGATGGAACCGTGGTTTGGTTGGAACAAAACCGGAACCGGGATGGGTCGTTCCGGGTTCCGTCCCAGGTTTTCGAATATCCGTTGGCGCCGTGGCTGAAAAAGGAGATCGATCAATCCATTCCAGACTCGACTACCGGCAACTTGATGCGTTTGGGTTTGTGTTCGGCATCGCTGGCGGAAACAACGCAACGTTGGGTGGAAGCTCATTGGAGTCCAACTAAGGTTTTGGAAAACCAGTGGTTGTTCATGGCATACCACGCTTTTGACTATTTCTGCAACGCCCCCGAGACGCCTTTCAACCGTGAGTGCAAACAAGCGACGCTGCAAAATATCATTCAGTGCGTCAAAACAGCCAATGAAAAGCAATATTTCACTTTGTTCCATTACATCACCGATCCCGCTGCCGAATTAGTGCAAGCCCTTCCGGGAGGAATGGTTGAGCGATTCCTTGATTATCTGGAAGGAGCGCAGCGCGAAGATGGCGGTTGGGATGATGAACACGGGTTGAAATATTGGCAGCCGTATAATACGATCTTGATTCTGAAAGCGTTGCGGAATTTTGGGAGAGTATAGCTTTTTGCGGTTTTGGGGTGGAATGCCGGTTCCGCTGTCGTAAGCGATTAACTGGCCGTTTCATCCTCGAACTACATTAGTTTTTCCCAAATTGCAGGTTTTTTTCCTTCCATATCGAACATTTATTCTATGCAAAACATCCGTGAACAAATTGAAAGCAATGAAGAACTGACGCTGGCGTCATACGCCGCCAAAGCGGCCGAATCGCGGGGCCGGAGCTATCCGGAGACCGAAGATGCTTACCGGACCTGTTACCAACGTGACCGGGACCGGATTCTCTATACCAGCGCCTTTAAGAATTTGCAATTTAAAACCCAGGTTTTTGTGGTTCATGAGGGAGACTTTTACCGGACCCGCTTAACCCATACATTAGAGGTGACTCAGCACGCCCGGACTTTTGCCCGAGTGTTGAAGGTGAATGAAGACCTGGTGGAAGCGATGGCGTTAGCCCATGATCTGGGACATTCCCCGTTTGGTCACGCCGGTGAAGAGATGCTGGCCGAGCTGCTCAAGGATTACGGTGGGTTTGATCACAACCTCCATAGTTTAAAGGTAGTTGACCGGCTTGAGGAACGGTATCCCAATTTTCCCGGCCTCAATCTGACCTACGAAACCCGGGAAGGCTTAGCCCGGCATTTGACACGGTTTGACAATCCGCAGCTGCCGGCGGAATTTAAAGGGTTTCCGCAGCCAAGCATTGAGGCGCAGATTGTCAATCTCTCCGACGCATTGGCTTTCGCCGCCCATGATCTCGATGATGCGCTGCGGGTCGGCTTGGTACGCTGGTCGGACATTGTGGAGCTGGAGATTCCGGTGATCCAAGAGATTGTGGCCGCCATTGCCGCCGAAGAGCGGGCGGGGCGCTTCAGCGAACAAATGCGCGAGTTGCGTTTGATTCGGCATTTGATCTACCGGTTTAATGAGGATTGTATTATCCAGTCCCAGCGCAATCTGGCGGTTTTGCAGCTTGATGCCCCCGATGACATTCGCCGCCTGGAACGTCCGGTGGTCGAGCTTTCCCAGGCGCGCCACCGCGATCTGGAGATGCTCATTACCTATCTCTACGATCAGGTCTATAAAAATCCGGTGGTCCTGATGATGGCTGAAAAAGGTAAGCTTATTCTGGAGCGGCTTTTCAAACGGTTCTGGAACAATCCGCAGCTACTCCCGGTCCAAGTGACACAAGGCGGCGTCCGGCTGGCCGGTGAAAATATCAAAGCATTGGTGATCGGGGACTACCTGGCCGGTCTGACCGACCGTCAGGCGATGGATATCTATGAGATGATGTTTGAGCCGTATACCAAGGTAATGGGGTATGGCTTCGGAAAATAAAGGTTTGACAAAGCCCGGCATTTGATTTATGATAAAAATAACTTATTTGGCTAATTTTTAGTTAAATAGCCTGGATTATGATTTGAACAAATTTTAAACAGATTTTGTAAATTTTAAAATACAGGAGTGGTGAGTAATGGAAGCTGGCCCTAGTAATACTAGATATAGCAACTTAAAAATTTTACTCACCGGAGCCGATTTAGGCTAAAGGGTTTTTCTTGTGCACGTCATTTGAAAACCTCCCATCCGGGAGGTTTTATTTTTTTGTCTGGACTTCGAAATGTGCTTTTTTCCCGGTACCATTTTTACGGAAATGGGTTTAACGCGAAATCGGATTTTTGCATATGATAAACTCGGTAGGTGAGGCTCCTACAAGGATACGGGTTGCTACCGCAGAAGATTGGAGACAATCTGCGTTGGTGAACAGGTTTTGCCGAAGCAAGGCATCACCTAATGCAGCTTCAAGCCTTATAGTGCCAAAGCTCGTACGGGAACGTTTTGAACGCTTGGATAAGCTTTCACGGTATCTCGTCCTGCCGTGAAGGCTTTTTTATTTGATAGACAGTTCTGGCTTTGGAAAAGGAGGAGTAATCATGGCAGCCATTATCAAGAGTTTTTATTTAAGCAGAATGCTTAATTTAAAAGTGAAAGATTCCCATGGCAAGCTGGTTGGCACGTTAAAAGAAGTGATTAGCACCAGCGATGAACGTCCTGAAGTTATTGCGTGTACGCTTAAAATGCGCGATCAAAAAACAAGGACGTTAAATTGGCGTCAGTTTGCGCTTACCAAAGAGAAGAATAGTTATATTGCGGTCTGCCATGGGCTGGAGGATATCACGCTTCCCAAAGAAACCGTCTTTTTAAAAAAGCATATTTTAGACAAACAAATTGTCGACATTGACGGTAAAAAGGTGGTGCGCGTCAATGATGTTCGTTTGGCCGCGATCACCAGCGGACTTTATGTTGTGGCGGTGGATGTCGGCGTTGAAGGTCTGTTGCGCCGCCTGGATTTGGCCAAGCCAATCCAGCGAATTTTGCAACGATTTGGGAAAAGTATCTCCAGTAAGTTGATTCTTTGGAGTAACATGGAGCCGATCGGTTCCAGATTTGATGGGTTGCAATTATCGACACAAGCATCACGTTTGAACACGCTTCATCCTTCCGAATTGGCGGATATTATCGAGGATCTTGATGTTAAGACCGGAGCGGCAATTTTTAACTCATTGGATCATGAACGGGCGGCGGATGTTTTGGAAGAGATGGAATCCGAGACCCAATCGAGCATCCTGGATAGTTTGTCGTTAGAAAAGGCCGCGGATGTCCTTGAGATGATGCCTGCGGATGAAGTGGCCGACATTCTCGATGAGATGCAGGAAGAAAAGGCGGAACAACTACTCCAAGAGATGGACCAAGAGACCTCGGAAGAAGTCCGGGAGTTGATGGAGTACCCCGATAACTCCGTCGGTAGCTTAATGTCCACGGAGTATATCTCGTTTACAGATACCATGACGGTTGGCGCAACCCTCCAAGAATTGCGCCGGGTTAAACCGGAGTCCGATACGATTTATTACCTTTATGTCGTAGATGATACCAACAAACTTACTGCGATATTGCCGTTGCGTGATTTGATCGTTTCCGAGCCCGAGGTTCGGTTGGAAGCGATCATGAACCGCAAGGTAGTCTATGTTTATGATGATGATCCCATCAATTCTTTGGTTGAGATTATCTCCAAATACAGCTTATTGGCGATTCCGGTTGTTGATCACAACCACTTGATGCTGGGTGTCGTCATCATCGACGACGTCGTTTATGAATTGTTGCGGCCAAAGAAACGGCGGCTCTAAACAGAGGTGAATCAGTTGACAAAAGTAAAAAGCTTGTGGAATATTTGGTGGGCCAAGATCATCATCTTTCTCGGAATTCTAGGCCCTGGGATCATCACCGGCAGCGTGGATAATGATGCCGGCGGTATTACGACCTATTCGGTTGCCGGAGCGGTTTATGGATATAAACTGTTGTGGACGCTGATCCCGGCGTTTATCGTTCTTTTAGTAGTGCAAGAGATGAATGCCCGGATGGGAATTGTCACCGGTAAAGGGTTGGCGGATCTGATTCGCGAGAATACCGGAGTGAAGACGACCTTCTTCATCTTCTTGGGTTTGCTCACTGCCGATATCGGCAATACCATGACGGAGTTTGCCGGTGTGGCCGGAAGTATGCAAGTTTTCGGGATCAGTAAATATATTGCCGTTCCGTTGGTGGCGGTCTTGGTTTGGCTATTGGTAGTGAAAGGAACCTATCGCCTGGCAGAGAAGATCTTTTTGATTTTTAGCGTCTTTTTATTATCCTATGTTGTCTCGGCGATCATGGCCAAACCTGAATGGGGAGTTATTGGCAAAGCGCTTATCACGCCAACGGTGGAATTTAACGTAGAGTATTTGGCAATCGTGATCGGGATTATCGGAACGACCATTGCGCCTTGGATGCAGTTTTATATGCAATCGGCCGTCATTGAAAAAGGCTTAAAGATTGAGAATTACCGCTATACCCTTTGGGATGTTGTGATTGGTTGCATCGCAACGGTGGTGGTTGCCTTTTTCATCATTGTCGCCTGCGCCTCGACGCTTCATGTTAATCATGTTCAAATCACTGAGGCTAAGGATGCCGCCATGGCTTTAAAGCCGTTGGCGGGGGTGTTCGCTGCGCAGATATTCGCCTTTGGACTTTTTGTCGCTTCGGTTTTTTCAGCAACCATTCTTCCGGTAGCGACCGCCTTTTATGTCTGCGAGGCCTTTGGATTTGAAGCGGGACTTGATAAAACCTTTAAGGAAGCTCCGCAATTTTACTGGTTGTTCACGGCGATCTTGGTTATTTCGGCCGGAATCATTTTGATCCCGGATGCCCCATTGATTACCATTACCATCTGGTCACAGATTATCAACGGGATCCTGCTTCCAGTCGTTTTGATTTCGATGATGCTATTGGTCAATAATACCGAATTAATGGGTAAATATGTGAATAAACGCTTAAATAACGTTATCGGCTGGTCGACCGTTGTGATTTTGATCGTGCTTTCCATATTGCTCATTGTGGCTCCGTTGGTCCAATAACCAATGGGATCACGATGATCAGTTTGAGCAAACGTACATTAGTAGTATCATTCGGTTTATCATGATATTAAGGTTCACGAATGACATCGGCAATTTTTTAAAACAGGAGAATCATGAAACAACGAATCGATAGTTGGCTCGTGGAACAGGGCCACTTTGAAAGCCGCGAGAAAGCGCAACGGGCGATTATGGCCGGCGAAGTGCTGGTCAATGGGAAACGGGTTGAAAAAGCCGGACAAGCGGTGGCAGGAACTCCCGAGGTTACCCTGACCCATGCCGGGCCTCAGTATGTCAGTCGCGGCGCTCATAAATTGTTGAAGGCGTTGGCGGTTTTTCCAGTCACGGTCGGCGGGAAAGTTTGTCTGGACGCCGGCGCGTCCACGGGCGGCTTTACCGACGTGATGCTGCAATCCGGCGCTGCCCATGTCTATGCCGTGGATGTCGGTTACGGCCAATTGGCCTGGAAACTCCGGCAAGACCAACGGGTCACCGTTTTTGAGCGGGAAAACATCCGCCATTTCGATCCGACGCAACTCCCGGCACTGCCGGAGCTGATCACCGCTGATCTCTCCTTCATCTCGCTTCAGTTGGTGCTGGGGAAATTCAAAGAGTTGGCTCAACCGGACGGTGAGCTGATCACCTTGATTAAACCGCAATTTGAAGCGGGTAAGGAAAAGGTAGGCAAGAAAGGAGTTGTCCGTGATCCCGCGGTTCATTGGGAAGTGCTGGAACGTTTGATCCGAAATGGGCCCGCCCTAGGCTGGTCCTTGGCGCATTTGGACTTCTCGCCGATTTTGGGTCCTGAGGGGAATATCGAATATCTGGGGCATTGGAAACCTTCCGGAACGGAGCTTTCCGCCTTACCCGATCCACAAGCGGTAGTGGGCGCGGCATGGCAAAATTTAAAACTCAACGATTAACGGGCGGCAACAGCGCCTGTTTTTTGTTTTGGAGTCATACGGGTGGTCACAATGGTTCGTGAGAGATATTTTTTGAGTCATGGTTTTTAATTTACGAGGAAAATTCCAAATTGTGGTGAATTATTAGTCAGGAGAAATTTAAACGTTTCAAATACGGGGTCATTGAGATTCGTCGACCTTGGCGCGGAAGATTGGTGTGGCGTAGGGATGTGACCGCCGGAGGTGCTGGCAATGGCTTTCGCCGTTCATTCCTTTGCCCTAAATACCCGGATTATTTTTGGCAATGACGCCTTGCGGGAGTTACCCGAGGCTGGTAAAAGCTTTGGGTCAACGGTGTTGGTGGTGACCGGCCAAACTTCCGCAATGCTCAATAACGTTTTAACGCGAGTCCGCAATATGTTGACAGCTGCGGAGATTACGCCGGTGGTATTCGCGGAGATCAGTTCCGAGCCGACGTTGGACATGATCGGACGGGGCTTGACGCTCGCTCGGCGGGAACAGGTTGATTGGGTGATCGGCTTAGGCGGGGGTAGCGCGATGGATGCCGCCAAAGCCATTGCCGGATTATACCACGCGCCGGAAGAACCCCGGTATTATTTTGAGGGCGGGTCAATCGAAACGGCGGGTTTGCCACTGATTGCCATCCCGACCACCGCCGGTTCGGGTGCGGAAGTGACTCCGAACGCGGTGTTGTCCGACCCGAAACGGGGTATCAAGCAGTCAATCCGCGATCCCAAGCTGGCAGCGCGGCTGGCGCTGGTCGATCCGCAATTGACGGTTAGTTTGCCGCCCGAACTGACGGCGTACTCCGGCATGGATGCGCTGGTGCAAGCGATTGAAGTGTTTACCTCTAAAGGAGCCAACCCATTGTCGGATATTTACGCCTATTCGGCCATTGAACGAATTGGCGCCAATCTACTTAAAGCCTTTCAAAACAGCGCCGATGGCGACGCCCGGACGGAGCTGGCACTGGGGAGTTTAATGGCCGGGGTTGCCTTAAGTAACGCCCAGTTGGGAGCGGTTCACGGTTTGGCCCATTCGATCGGCATCCGGACCGGACGGCCCCATGGTCTGGTCTGCGCCGTACTGCTGGTCCCGGTAATGCGGTTTAATATGCCGGTCAGTTTCGAACGGTACGCGCTGGTTGGAAAGGCGTTGGGTCACAATATTCTGGGGATGGATCCGATCGACGCGGCAGCACAGGGGATCAAAACCATCATGGCATTGATGAAGAAGTTGGGGATTCCGCCTCACATCCGTTCGTTGGGAGTAACCGAAGCCGATCTTCCGGCGATTGTGGCCGCAAGCCTGCCTTCGGGTTCACTCGAAGCCAACCCGCGCGAGGCCAAAGCGGAGGATCTCCGCAACATTTTGCTGGAAAATTTTTAAACTGTTTCCTTGACAATCAGCTGCCACCCTTCCAAGGTTTTGCGGAAGGGTTTATTTGATTTACCGGGAATTTATTAAAAAGAAAAAGAATTGCTCAGCTCAAATCGGAAACGAAAGGTTGACTCAGATGAATCGGAAAATCGTCGGAATCCTGGTTGGAGTGAGTTTATTTTATTTGGCGTCGTTGGCGTGGGCAACCCCTCCCGGGCCCGCCCCGTTCATTAGCGCGCTGCGCTCCAGGGTGAATGCATCGCCGCAGGATAGTCAGGCGCGGTTGGCCCTGGTCGAATATTATTATCAACAAGCCGGTTTCGCGAATTACTTTCAGACCCGATCCTTATTTTGGACCGAGGCTTCGAAAAAACGGAGCGATCTCCAAAATTTATTGCCGAACGTGAATGAGAACGACGGCAAGTTGTTTCGGGAGCAACTTCAAAAACTGTTGGCGCTCGAACCCGAGCAGCCGGAAGGGCTGTTGTGGGCGGGCGATTACCATTTGTATTACCGTCAAAAAGAGGTCGCCCGTTGGTATTATCAACGCGCGGTGGAGCGTTATCCCGACGCCGTTGCGCCCCGGTTGGCGCTGGCCGACTTTTATCTGTACGAGTTCCAGCCGGACCAGGCGTTGGCCATTTTGGCTTCCTTGCAAAACCCGTTGGCCGCCTTGCGTCAGGGTGCGGCTTATTGGCAAAAAGGGGAGTATCCGTTGGCTTTGGGTTACTTGGTTCAGGCGGAACCGTTGCCTGCGGCCTATCTGGGGACGCGGGATAAAATGTTGGCCCGAGCTTATCTTGCGATTGGCGACTCCAAAGCGGCTGAGGTTTTGATTCATAAGGCCGATAAAGAAGGAGCTGCCGGTTGTTTCGCTCTGGAGACGCAAGGTTGGGCGGCTTGGCTAAGCGGGGACTTGGCGGGAGCGGCCAAAGCCTGGTCGCTGGGCAAGACGCAGTTTGGCAATTACCGTTTTTGGGATGCGAATTTATGGTGGCAGCAGTATCAAAAGGCCGGCATGTTAAAGAATATTACCTGTAATTGGAAGGACAACGAGCTGCGCTCATGGGTTAAAATGCTCAGCGGTTTTTCCTATCAGCAGCATGACGAGGATCTTAATCAGGCCT
Source organism: Bacillota bacterium (assembly GCA_023410535.1). Taxonomy (GTDB): domain Bacteria; phylum Bacillota; class UBA4882; order UBA8346; family UBA8346; genus JAEYPR01. The sequence goes on from JAEYPR010000009.1 coordinate 39,316, forward strand.
ATCAGGATTTTTTAGAAGGGATTAAATTAGAGCGCCGTTCCTTGGTTGGCTTTTGGGCAGCGGGCAACCTGCAGTTGAAACGGGGCAATTATGCCTCGGCTGCCGATCTGTTCTCACAAGGGTTGGCGGTCAATCCCGGGTTCGGACCGCTAATCAAACAACGGGCGGAAGCGTACCGGCGCTTGAAACAAACCGCTAAAGCCGAAACGGACGAGGCAGTAGCGGCCAAAGCCGCCAAAGCGCTCAAAAGTCAGTTGGTCCAAGGTAGCTTGACTGCGGGCGACAACGGTCAAACGCTGTTGAATCTGACAGGCGCAACCCGCGAGTTGTTTGGGATTTGGATCAGTTCCGACGGCGTTCGCTGGCAATGGCAATATTGGTGGGGTGGGCCGATCGTTTTAAAAAACACCACCAGTGCGTGGGTGGTTCCGGTCGGCGGCGGTTTATCCGGTGAAGCATTGTACCTGGAGGTGGCCCGTAAAAATCCGCAAGAACCGTCGCTGATTGCGGAACTCAAAGCGGACGGGGTTTGGTTCCGGCTACCCGCCAACGAGCGGTTGGTGGTGGAGAATTTGACCGGCGGCGGCGGATGGGTTCAAGTGGAACCGGTGACAGAACTTCAGGTGCCGCTGAGTTATTTCAATCCCGGACGTCAGGATCTGCGTTGTTGGACGCAGGAAAGAAACAGCGGCGTTTGGCGGCACAGCGATCTTGCGGTGCAGATTCCTGCCGCCCAACCGCCGGCGCTCGTATTCACGGCCGGCGCACCGCCGGTGATCCGTCAATCACGTTTGAACTTACGGATTACGATTGAGCAAGGCGTGTTGGCAGGGCTACGTATGACCGTTGCGGAGAAGGGTAATACTCCAGGGGAATGGCTGCCCTATCAACCGGAGGTTTCTTGTCAGTTGGCGGCGGGAAATGGCCCGAAAACCGTGGTAATCCGGCTGCAGGACCGTTTTGGCAACACTTCCGAACAAACTGTCACGACCAACGTCGACACTACGCCGCCGCAGGTGACGGCCTCCAACATCGTGGCAACCGGAACAGCGGAACCGATTCAGGTTAGCTGGTCTCTGAATGAGCGGGGTTCAGCCCGGTTGCGGTTATTCCATATTGAAAAAGGTTGGCATGAGCTTCCGGTGACGTCGGGAGTGGACAATCAAATCCGGGTTTCCTTCGATCCGACCGGGGAGGTCTTCAGTCAACTGGTGGTCCAGGATGAGGCCGGGAATGTGGCGAGCTATCTTCCCACGCAGTTGAATACGCTGCTCCAACAAAATGCCCCGGTGCATTTTTTGGTGGCGGAAGATCCGACCGCAGTGGTTTCGTCTTGGTTGAGTCTCCATCCAGTATCCGGGAACGATCTTGGCGAGCTGCAATGGTCGGTCAGTAATGATCTCCGGCTTTGGTCACCCTGGCGTCAGGGTGAAGCGCTACTGCTTTGGAAAACAGCGGCGACCGAGGGGGAACGTTGGGTTTATATCCGGTTCCGCCTTCCCAATCAAGCCGAACAAATGACCGTCGTCGCCTTGCCGGCTCAAAACAAGGCGGGGCAATCCGCTATATAAGTTGAATTAAATTTTGGGCGTGTCATCACGTCTCTAAAAAACCGGCCATGAAACATTTATTGCAACTTATTTAAATTGATTTATTTTTTAGATGGTTTTTGATATAATCAATCCCGTCAATGAAGGAAGTTAAAGTATCTAAGATGAACCACCACATCGTGGAGTTATTTCATCTTATGAATCAACGGGAAATATGTCGCGAAACTTCGATGCGGAAATTTTGGCGCGACATAGCTAAGATGGTTTAAGCGCAATTTTTTTACGACATCTCCCGACCATCGCTCCAAACCAGACCGACTTCGGCGAAATACGCAAAAAAGTGAGGGAATCGCAGATTGGAACTTTGGTACACTGAAAAACAAACCCCGAATCTGGCATTGTCTTGCAAAATTACCCGGACGCTACATTCGGAGCAAACCCCATTTCAAGACCTGGCAGTGGTCGATACGGTGCAATACGGCCGGATGCTGGTTTTGGACGGCATGGTGATGACCACGGAAGTGGACGAATTTGTTTATCATGAGATGATCACTCATATTGCTCTGAATACCCATCCCAATCCGGAACGGGTTTTGGTGGTTGGCGGCGGCGATGGCGGCGCGATCCGGGAGATTATTAAGCATCCGACCGTGAAGGAAGCGGTGTTGGGCGAGATTGACGGCCGGGTGGTTGAGGTCAGTCAGCAATACTTACCGAGCATCGCCGGGGCGTTGACCGATTCCCGGGTTACCTTGGCGATCAGCGACGGTGTTGAGCATGTCCGGCAAAATAAAGGCAAATATGATGTGATTTTGGTTGACTCGACCGAGCCGATCGGACCGGCGGTGGGCCTTTTCAGCCGGGAGTTTTATCAGGATGTCTTTGAGGCGCTGACTCCCGATGGGATCATGGTGGCCCAAAGCGAGTCGCCATTTGTCAATCAAGATGTGATTCAGATGATCCATACCAATTTGCAAGGGGTTTTCCCCATTAAGTATCTGTATACGGCGAGTATCCCAACCTATCCGTCGGGGTTGTGGAGTTTTACGATTGCCAGTAAGAAGTGGGATCCCCTGCAGGTGGAACCGGCCAAAATCCGGCCGATGGAGACGAAGTATTATACGCCCGAGGTTCATTTCGGCGCGTTCAAGCTGCCGAAGTTTGCGGCGGATTTGGTGAAGTGATTAATACTTTAATTTTTGATTTTTGTAGGATGCGGCCACTCAAGTTTTGGGTGGCTGTTTTTTGTTTGAGTAGGATGGATTGAGGGTGTTATTAGGGTTTTGCCGAATTGGTGGTTGCGCCGTGAAAGTCGCGCACTGCTGCGTCACTCGGTCGCTCCGGGCTTCAGCGTACATTAAGTACGCTTCCAGTCCTCGCTCGGTTGTTCTTTTTAAGTTTTTATTGATCATTTTTCACTTGAAAACCGACGCATTTTGTATACAATAGTATTTAATATTTGTAAAGCCAAATCATGGAAGGGAGCGACGGCCATGTTGGATCTGGGGAAGATTCGGGACAATCCCGAGCAAGTGCGGCAGGCGCTGTTGAAACGGATGGCGCGGGTGGATTTTTCGGAGTTGTTGGAATGGGATAAGAAACGGCGGGAGCTGACGATAGAAGGCGACCGGCTGAAGGCGGAGCGGAATAAGGTATCGGCTGAGATTCCGCAACTCAAAAAATCCGGGCAGGATGTGACGGCGAGTTTCGAAGCGATGCGGCAGGTTGGGGAGCGGATCAAGGAGATTGACACGACGCTGGCGGACTTGGAAAAGCGGATGAATACTTTTTTAGCGGGGCTTCCCAATCTTCCGGCCGCAGATGTGGCCGCGGGCGGCAAAGAAAACAATCAGGTAATCCGGGAATGGGGTCAACAATCGCAGTTTGATTTCACTCCCAAAGATCACGTGGAGTTGGCTAAAAATCTACGGTTGATTGATTACGAACGCGGTGTCAAACTCGGCGGTAACGGGTTTTGGCTGTATCAGGGCGACGGGGCGCTGCTGGAATGGGCGTTGTTGAATTATTTTATTGAGGAGCATTTGCAGGATGGTTATCAGTTTATCTTACCGCCGCATATCCTGACTTATCAGTGTGGTTATACCGCAGGACAGTTTCCCAAGTTTAAGGAGGATGTTTTCGCGCTCCAGCCCGAAAACGGCCAGGATCGCTTGGAGCAGTTCATTTTGCCAACCGCCGAGACCGCCTTGGTCAACCTGCACCGGGACGAGATTTTGGCTGAGGCCGAATTGCCCCGGAAATACTTTGCCTATACGCCGTGTTACCGCAAAGAAGCGGGTAGTTACCGGGCGTCGGAGCGGGGCATGATCCGGGGCCATCAGTTTAATAAAGTCGAAATGTTCCAATACACCCGGCCGGAGGATTCGGAAGCGGCGTTAGCCGAGATGATTGGCAAAGCCGAGCGGTTATTGCAGGGGTTGGGTTTGCATTACCGGGTTTCGAAATTGGCGGCGGAGGATTGCAGCGCCGCGATGGCCAAGACCTATGATATTGAGCTGTGGATCCCGAGTATGCAGGAGTATAAGGAGGTCAGTTCGGCGTCCAATGCCCATGATTATCAGGCGCGGCGAGGCAATATCCGGTTCAAACGGCGCGAGAGTGGGAAGAATGAGCTGGTGCATACGTTGAATGCGTCGGGGCTGGCGACCAGCCGGTTGTTCCCGACGATTCTGGAGCAGTTGCAGCAGGCGGACGGTAGCGTCATTGTGCCGGAGGTGCTCCGAAAGTGGGTAGGGAAGGACGTTTTGCGGTAATCGTGGTTAATTAGATAGTAGGTCGCAGCCACTCAGTTTTGGGTGGCTGCTTGTTTACGCGTGCCGATCAAACTCGGTGGCAACGGCAAGTTGTTTAGGCGGATATAGAGGTGTTTGTGACTGATGGTCGAAACTACATAAATATAAGCGGAAAAGGCGATATTTACAATGACGGGAGTATGATGTGCCAATTCACAGCGCGAAGAAGGGAGCGAAACGATGATTTTGGACAAATACGCAAAAATTAACTTTAATCATCTTGAACAGCTGGAGCAGCTGGAACTTCCTGTTTTTAGTAGAGAATCGGTAGAAACAATTAAAGAATTTATGAAAATCGAAAATATTTATCGCAGTGCCATGAAAGAAATCAATACGAAACTGGAAATTCTTGACGACGAATTTCAAGTCATGTATGACCATAATCCGATTCATCATATCGAGTGCCGCTTAAAAACGCCAACCAGTATTATTGAAAAGTTAAAACGAAAGCAATTGAAATTAACGGTAGACAATATTGTCAATTATATCACGGATATCGCCGGCCTGCGTGTTATTTGCCCTTATGTTGACGACATTTACAAATTAACGGATTATTTTCTAAACCAAACCAATATGGTGTTAGTTCGCCAGACGGATTATATTAAACATCCGAAAGAAAACGGCTATCGGAGCATGCATTTGATTATTCGCGTTCCAGTCGGTCTATCCAATCGAACGGAACTCGTCCCGGTAGAAATTCAACTTCGTACCATTGCCATGGATATGTGGGCGAGCTTGGAACATGAATTGCGTTATAAATCCGGTAAGGAAGTAACCAAGAACTTATCCGAGAAATTAAAGGTCTGTTCGGAAGATCTTTTGGAGATTGATTTGCGAATGCAAGAAATATATAGAATGTCGCAATGAAGCGGTTGCATGCGTTATCGCCGAGTGGCGTTCGCCGGGAACAAAAACTGCCGCGCTGCTCTCAAAATCTCCTTTGAGCTTTGATATGTCAAAAATTCAAGCATTTGGGGATAGCTCAGCCAGACAAACTCATGCATTCCCGCTTGGGCAAGATGAACGGGGTCCGCGGTTGCCTGGCCAAGGAAATAAACCACTTCCTTGGTCGAGCCGCCCGGCAACGGGTACACGATTTTGTTGCGAAATCCCAGAAGTAACGTAATCCGTAAGCCGGTTTCCTCAAACACTTCACGAACGGCGGTTTCCGTCTCGCTTTCCCCCGCTTCGACATGACCTTTAGGAAATCCCCAATGGCCGTTGGCTTTGCTTTTAACCGCCACAAATTCGAGTTCGGAAGCGGTTTGGCGGAATACCACCGCGCCGCAAGATTTTTCATTCGCCATTGTCCGTCGTTCACGCTCCTCGTATTACATCGGGTAACAGGGGTCATTGCAATTCCCTTAATCCAAATGATACCATAATATTAATGGTAAGGAAAATACCGCAATTGGCGAAATTTTCTGGTGGACCGGCGCTAATGGTAGAAACTTAGTAAGAAATTGAATTAAGAAGCCCCTCTCGCCTAATGATGAGAGGGGCTTTGCCACCCAGATTACGGCGTCAAATAAATCTGCGGCGTCGGCGCGGCCGCCATTTGATAACCTAAGTAGAATCCCGGATGCGGGGGTTGGTTGTAAGCGACATTTTGCCAGGCGACCGCCAAGCGGTATTGCGGGTCGTGCATCAAGGTGTAGAAACGGTAATCCGTCGCCGTGGTAGTGGTATAGATCCGCAAAGCGCTGCTGTCGGAGGTGCGGAAGACAACTTCCTCGCGCCAGTCGCCCAACAGATCCGCGCTTAAGCAAGGGGTCGCTTTGGTTCCGTTGTTGGAGGCGCAGCCGCTGGCTGAAAGCAAGGTGCTGCCGGCATATTTGGTGATGGTGGTGCCGTCCAGCAACTCGCGTTGCAGATCGCCGTCCCACCAAATCACAAAGTTGCAAGAGGCGGGGACGCTCCCGATATTCTGACCTTTGCAGTTGTATAACCCGCCGGAAACTGACGACCACATTTGATATCCTTTGACGTTGGTGACATTGGCCGCGCAACCCCGGCCGGTGTCGCCGCTGCCCGTCAAACCGAAGAGGAGTTGCCCGGTTTTGGCGTTGCGAAATTCACCGCCGCCGGCGCTGGAAGCGGTTTCATGGACATCCCAAACTTCCAGTCCGCTGCGGTCGGGATCCATATCCGACAAATGCATGGCGTCGCCATGGCCCAAACCGGTAGTATAAAGACCCTTGCCGTTATGATCGATGCAACAGGCTCCGTAGACGATCTCATCATACCCGTCGCCGTCGACATCGCCGACGCTGAGGTTATGATTGCCTTGCCCGGCGTAACCGGAGTTGCCGCTGGAATTGCTGTCAAAGGTCCATAATTTGGTTAACTTGCCGTCGCGCCAGTTATAGGCTACCAAAACCGAACGGGTATAATAGCCCCGGCACATCACGAGGCTTGGCCGGACGCCGTCCAGATAGGCGATGCAGGTCAAAAAGCGATCGACCCGGTTGCCGTAAGAATCGCCCCAGTCGGAGACCGTGCCGCGGCCGGGAGCGTAATCGGTGGTGACCAAAGCGGCTCCGGTCGTTCCGTTAAAAATGGTAAGATACTCGGGACCCGACAAGATATAACCGCTGGAATTGCGATAGTCCGCGCTGGAACTGCCAATAACCGTTCCCCGGCCGTCTTTGGTGCCGTCAGCGGTTTTGCAGGCCACTTCGGCTTTGCCGTCGCCGTCGAGATCGTAAACCATGAATTGGGTATAATGGGCGCCGGCCCGGATATTGCGGCCGAGATCGATTCGCCAGAGCCGGGTGCCATTCAATTTGTAGGCGTCGAGATAGACATTGCCGGTGTAGCCGCTCTGCGAATTGTCCTTGGAGTTGGAGGGATCCCATTTGACAATGATCTCGTATTGGTGATCGCCGTCAAGATCGCCGACACTGCAGTCATTGGCGCTATAGGTGTACGAAACACCGTCAGGCGTAGTGCCGCCGGAAGGAATCTGCAAGGGAATCGCCAGGTAATTTTGCGCCCAGACGCTTGCGGTCTCCGAAGCGCTTTGCTCGACGCCGTTAAGCACCGGGCGTACCGAATAGCTTGAACCGGTTGTCCCGCTGCCATCCAAATAATTGGTGCCGGCGCTAAGGGGCGTCGAATTAAGTTTGCTGCCGTTGCGGTAAACGTTAAAAGCGATGGCGCTCGGGTCGGTCCCAAACAGCCGCCAACTCAAATAAACGCCGTTACTGACCTTGACTGCCGTTAACCCGCGGTCCAATGCCTCCATCTGCCGGCCGGTTTTGATCCCAGTCGCGGTGGGGATTGGCGTCGCCGCGCGGGTCGGAGTCGGGGTAGGCGTGATCCCGGTGGCGGTAGGTTTGATTGTCACTGTGGGTGTTGGTGTAGTAGCCGGTGTCGCGGTCGGCGTCCCGGCAGTCAGGTCGGCCACCACGACATCGTCGTATTTGGCGACCACTTTGTACGCGATCAGGCCGATCGCCCCGGAACCCAGGCTGGTGTCGGAGGCGGTGAGTTTTAGCGTTCCGTTAAGATAAAACTTGATGGTGGAACCGTTTAACTCCAACTTCACCGTGTACCAGGTACCGGTGGTTTGGGTACTGTCCAAGCTGACCAAAGTGGAACTGCTCCCGCTGACTTTTTTGCGGATCTCCAATTTACTACTGGAAAGACTGGCGCAATAATAATTGTTGGCATCGACCCAACGGCCACAGAGATAGGCCCGGTTGGAACCGTTGAAGTTGTCCACTTTCACTTTGGCTTCGACCGTATAATTGGTCCAACTACCGGAACCGGTCGAGCTCCGTCCTTCATTGGTGGACGACTGATAATAAACATAGCTCCCATTGTCTTGAACCACCGACCAGCTGCCAGTCGTGGCGGTCCATCCGTTGGCGTTGCCGTCGTCGAAGTTGTCGCTGAAAAGCGTGGCGGCGTTGACCGCAAGCTGGGTCCAGCCAAGCGACAGTCCGATCAGGCACAGGAAAAGATATCCCGATATTCGCAAAGGTTTCATCATGACCCTCCTCGTATTTATTTCGTCACGGTAATTCCGGGACGATCAATTTCATTATAACAAAAATTGGGATGGAATGAACCCATAATTTACCAAAAATCTAATCGAATATCTTTTCGCTTAAGTGCCTAGTTTCCGGAATCCAGTGCGCAATGTAGGAAAGAATCAGCGATCCCACCGATCGCTGCAAGCGAAGGCGCAACAAGCGTCGCCCCAGGAACAAACAGTGTCTGAAAAAAAAGCGAAAACAGATGAAGAAAATCCATTGCATAATGACCCAAGTTATTGCAACATAGAGATAATGTATTTGTGACAAGAATCCTCAATTGGAACGGAGGAGTTTTGATTGATCAATCCGCGTTTACCTAAGATTTTTTACGGCGGCGATTATAACCCCGAACAATGGCCGGAAGCGGTCTGGGATGAAGACATGCGCCTGATGAAGCAGGCTGGCGTCAACTTGGTCAGTATCGCCATTTTTAGCTGGGCCACGCTCCAACCGGATGAGCAGACGTATTGTTTTGATTGGTTGGACCGGCTGCTTGATAAATTGGCGGCCCACGGCATCTTTGCCGATTTAGCGACCGCCAGCGCCAGTCAACCGGCCTGGGTGTCGGTGAACTACCCGGACGTTTTGCCAGTGGATCAGCACGGCAATCGCATCAGCCATGGCTCGCGTCAGTCATACTGTCCAAACAGTCCGACCTACCGTAAGCTTAGCCAGGCGCTGGTCCGGCAATTGGCCGTCCGGTACCGGAACCACCCCGCGTTGGTCATGTGGCATATCAACAATGAATACGCCTGTCACACGGCGGTTTGTTACTGCGACAACTGCGCCCTGGCCTTCCGGAAGTGGCTGGAACAACGCTACGGCTCGGTCGAACAGGTCAACGAAGCCTGGGGTACCAATTTCTGGAGTCAAAAGTATTATCAATGGCCGGAGATTATTCCGCCGCGGTATACTTCAACCTTTGCCAATCCGGGACAGGTTCTGGATTACCAACGTTTTATGTCGGACAGTCTGTTACGTTGCTGCCAAGCGGAAGTGGTCATCCTAAAGGAAATAACCCCGACCATCCCGGTGACCACCAATTTTATGGGCGACTTCAAGCCGTTGGACTATTTCCAATGGGCGGAGTCGCTCGATGTGGTCTCCTGGGACAGTTACCCCAATCCGGCGCCGGAGGTCAATCCGGCGTGGGCGGCGTTTAATCATGACCTGATGCGCGGTTTGAAGGACGGTCAACCGTTCATATTGATGGAACAAGCGCCAAGTCAAGTGAATTGGCGGACGTACAATCCCACGAAGCGTCCCGGGGTGATGCGGCTCTGGAGTTATCAGGCCTTGGCCCGGGGCGCGGACGGGATCATGTTCTTCCAGTGGCGGCAATCCCGCAAAGGGGCCGAGAAATTCCATAGCGCCATGATCAACGCCTGGGGCGACGAACAGTCCCGCGTCTACCGGGAAGTGGTCCAACTCGGCAACGAATTGGCCGAATTGGCTGAATTACTTGACGCGACCGTTCCGGCGCAAGTGGCGATCGTTTTTGACTATGAAAACTGGTGGGCGGTGGAGTTTGAGCAGCAACCCAGTGTCGCGCTGCAATATCTCGAACAGATCCGGAACTTTTACGAGCCGCTGTTCGCCATGAACATCCCGGTGCGGTTTGTTGCGGCCACGGCCGACCTTACGCCCTACCAACTGGTCATCGCCCCGTTGCTATATCTGGTCAAACCGGACGTCGCGGAACGGATCGAGCGGTATGTGGCGGAAGGCGGAACCTTTGTCACGACCTGCTTTAGCGGCATTGTCGACGCGACCGGCGGGATTTTCCCGGAAGGGTATACCGGACCGCTCCAAGCGGTGCTCGGTTTGCGGGTAGCGGAATTTGACGCGTTGGAACCGCAGATGTCCAATGGGTTGCGCATCAATGAACCCATCTGTGTATTGAACGGAGAGTACCGTTGCCATCGTTGGTGTGATATCGTGAAGCTTGATACTGCGACGGTTGTCGCGGAATTTACCGAGGATTATTACTCCGGTTTGGCTGCGGTTACCGTGAACCGTTTCCAAGCCGGGTTAGCGTACTATATCGCCACCCAACCGGAACCGGCTTTTTACCGGAAGTTTATCCAATCGCTCTGCGCGGCGCGGGAGATCGTTCCAACGCTCAATGTTCCGCAAGGCGTGGAAGCGGTCAAACGGGTCAAGGACAGTCAATGCTATCTGTTTGTTATGAACCATAATGACCGCCCGGCAGAGGTCCTATTGCCGGCGGGAAGTTATCGGGATTTGATCACGGGTAAACAGGTAGCGGAAGACGTAACGTTGGAACCGACCGAAGTGCTGATTTTAAAATCAAGCTAAGGCTGCCCTGGCAATCGATACTTAAAACCGGACCCCACTTTTGCAAGGTGATGTCCGGTTTTTGATCTAGCGGGTTGGGCGGAAATGTGCCGCAAGCTAAGAAAGGCCGGCCGGGAAAACGATCAAGTCAAGTGTTTAAACTGCGGCAGCCACTCGCGGTTGACAATGAACATGGTGTCGACCAGCTTTTGGATCTCGGCGAGACTGAGAACGGCCGAGGTGAGGGGATCGTAACAGACGGCGTGGAATACTTTGCGGGGGTCGCCCTCGATGGCGCCGGCCACGGCCAGTTCTTCGCAACGGGCGCTGATGTTGTTCAGAATGGCCAGCTGCTCCGGGAGCGAGCCGACATGGAGGGGATCCAGACCGCGTTGCGAGGCCAGCACCGGCACTTCGACGCAACACCCTTCCGGGAGATTGTCAATCAAACCGAAGTTACGGACATTGCCGTTGAACTCGAAAATCGCGCCGTCGCCGATGGTGGCGTTGAAGATAGAGGCGGCGTACTCGTTGCCGCGGGTCAGGTCGAGCGGTTGGCGAAACCAATCCTCGATCTCCGATTGCCAGGTGGTCGCTTGATTTAGGTAATGGTCCAGGATATAACCGTAGGCGCCGGGGTTCCAACCGGTGCCGTGCGTGCAATAGCGTTCGATCAGGTCGGGCCGTTTGCGGAACCAGGCGTTATACTCCGAGTTGTGGCCGCTGGATTCGGTGACGTAATAATCGAGATGGAGAAACATTTCATTCCGGACGATTTCCTCGTTATAGACGGAGGGTTGTTGCATTGCCGCCCGGATCAGGGGATAAGCGTCCCGCCCTTTCCAGCGGTAATCAAGATACCACGCTTGGTGGTTGATTCCGGCGCACCGGTATGTGACTTCGTCCAGCGGCGCGCCGATCCAGCGGGCGAGCATGGCGGCGGTTCCTTGCACGCTGTGGCAGAGACCGGTCACTTTGATCCGGCTTTGGCCTTGCATTGCCCGGCAGAGCATCGCCATGGGATTGGTGTAATTTAAAAACACGGCGTCCGGACAATGCCGTTCAATATCCCGGCAGATATCGAGCATCACCGGGATGGTGCGTAAGGCGCGGAAGATTCCTGCCGGGCCGCGGGTGTCGCCGACATTAATATCGACCCCAAACTGTTTCGGAATCTCAATATCATGCCGCCAAACGTTGACGCCTCCGGCCAAAATGGTACAGACGACACCGTCCGCTCCTTGCAACGCTTCAATCCGGTTGGTGGTCGCCATAACCTGGGCGGGGTATTTCCCCTCACGGATAATCCGGTCGACCGCCCGTTTAATGGTGGTTAACCGGACCGGATCGATATCCATCAAAGCGATAGTACAGTCGGCCAAGGCGGGAAAGGACAGGATATCCCGGACTAACCCTCTGGTGAACCCAAAACTGCCGGCGCCGATAAATGCAAGCTTCTTCATATTGCTGCCTCCCTATGAGTGGTTATAAATTGATTGTAGCGCATTCACCATTTAAGTAAATGGAACAATGTTGGCTGGATATGGTATAATGTGAGATGATCAATAAACTGTGATATTCGGAGTTGCGAATGATGCGCGAATATTTAAACTTTCAGCAGTTTGAACCGACTGAACTCGATATGTACAATTGTGGGGTTGAGAATTGCCGGCCCGGTCATTTTTACGGCCCGGCGGTGCGCGAACATTATCTGATCCATATCATTCGCAAGGGAAAAGGCCGGTTCCGAGTGGGGGATCAGGTGTATCCGCTTCAGCAAGGCCAGGGTTTTTTGATCTGTCCGGATGTCGTCACTTATTATCAGGCCGATCAAGCCGACCCTTGGCATTACTCATGGGTCGGCTTCAACGGCACCCGGGCGGAAGCTTATTTAGAGGCGGCGGGACTGCGCCAAACCCAGCCCGTGATCGAATTTGAGCAGGATGAATTGCTGCCCCAGTATATCGCGCAGATGGTGGCGGCGGCCCGGATGGAGCGGGGCCGGGAAGCCCGGCTGAAAGGTCTGCTCTACCTGTTCATGTCGAGGCTGATCCAATTGGGAGCGGGCGACGACTCCCGCACCAATGAGCTGTCCAAAAAAGAGTTATATGTCAAACAAGTGATCGAATATATTCGCAACAATTATTCCTATAAATTGAGCGTCCAGCAGCTGGCGGCCGATGTCGGCCTGGACCGGAGTTATCTATGCATGCTCTTTAAAGAACTGCTGCAGTTGAGTCCCCAAGAGTATCTGATTCAGTTCCGGATGGCAAAAGCCTGCCGCTTGATGGCGAACCTGTCGTTGTCGATCGGGGATATCGCCCGTTCGGTGGGATATGACGACCCGTTGCAATTTTCCAAAAGCTTTAAAAAATGGAGCGGTCAACCTCCCGGGGTCTATCGACAACAACAAGGAGAGCGCCCGTGAACTACTTCAACCTGGTCAATGAGGCGATCGCCTATATCGAAGACCGGCTGGACCGGAACCTGTCCGTCGGCGAACTGGCCGCCCGACACCATATCTCCAAATTTTATTTCACCCGTATCTTCAAAGCGCTGACCAAACAAAATGTCAAGGAATACATCGACAACCGCAAAATGGCCGAAGCCGCCCGGAAGCTCGCGACAACCCGCAGCCGGATCATTGATATTGCTTTGGATTTGGGGTATGCGTCCCACGAAGCCTTCACCCGCAAATTTAAGGGCAAGTTCGGCGTCACCCCGGCTGAGTTCCGGAAGACCCGCCCCCAATTGCCCTTGGGGCGACGGATTGAGGTGGTGGAACGGGAGTTTAAAAATTTGCACCAGGCCATGATCGTGGAGTTCGAACTCCAAACGTTTGGCCCGTTTCCGTTATGGGGAAGGCAGATCCGCTTCAACCCCGATTGTCCCAAAGAGTTGGAGCGCGTCACGGCATTTTACGACCGGTTTTTGACGGATTGTGTTTACGGGAAAGGGATCGCCAGTTTATATCATGTCACTTCCAACCAGCCGACGACGGATGAAACTTTTGACTATTTCGCCGGTTTCCGGCCGGAGGGGGTTGAGGCTACGGCCGGACTGGAGGCCACCACGATTCCGGCTTCGGAATACGCGGTCTTTCGTTACAAAAACAGTCTGAAAGGGATCCACCGGATCGTGGCCGGGGATGTCTGGAATGCTATTTTGCTGGAGGGGTTGAATCTAAACCCGGTCGGCATCCACTTTTTCGAACTGTATGAGCGGGGTTATCAGGAGACGAAACAATTTAAACTGTATGTTCCGGTCCTCCGTTGAATATTCCGACGAATACTGCAAAAACAGTCAAACCTCCGCCATCGGGTTATGTTACGCTCGATAAGAGGAAATTGTCTGCAGCAATTCCGAAGCAACATGTCGAACGGAGGAATGACGATGTCCGCTGATACGCAAAACTTAAAAGAACAGCAATACGCCAATGGCTCCAAATATAACGCCCGGATTCAATTGCACGCGTTATGCTCCACCAATCGTTACCCCTGGCCGTTATGGGTGTTTGACCAATTGGCGAAGCGACCCTGTCAAAAAATATTGGAACTGGGTTGCGGCACGGGATTGCTTTGGCAAGTCAACGGGGTCCGGGTCCCGCCGGACTGGGAGATTACGCTGTCGGATTTCTCGGCCGGGATGTTGGACGGAACCCGGTCGAACCTGGCGAAGTTGCCGGTGCGTTTCCAGTTTGAGGTGATCGACGCCCAAGCGATTCCCTACCCCGCCGAATCTTTTGATCTGATCATCGCCAATCACATGTTGTATCATCTGCCCGACCGGGAACGGGGGTTGGGGGAGATTGCCCGGGTGCTGAAACCGGGCGGGGCGCTTTACGCCACCACCATCGGGCAGCGCAATATGGTGGAGTTGAAACAGATCGTGCGTGAGTTTACCGGCAATACCCATTATGAAACGGCCATTGGCGCGGTGGAGCGGAATTTCTCTCTGGATAACGGTCTGGCGCAGTTGGAGCGCTACTTTGCGGGGATTCGGACGGTTTATTACGAGAATTCGCTGCAAATCAAGGAGGAGCAGTTGCTGACGGATTACCTGCTGTCGTTAAACGGGTTGCATCCCGACCTGGAAGTGTTGGCGCCGGAACGGGCGGCGGAATTTAGCGCCCGGATGGCGGAGGTGATTCACAACCAAGGGATGATTGAGGTAACAACCGAATCGGGGATGTTTATCGCTGTGAAAGCGCCGCTGCAACTTTGATGAATGTTTTGTCAAAGAAGCTGTTGCATAGTGAACCAACCAATAATGGAACAGCTTCTTTGATTGAGGCAGGGAGACCAGTCGGCAAGCTGACGATTTGACTACGGGTTGCGTTTGCGCAAAATGTAGATATCGCCGTTCCCGGCGTGGTCGCTATTGAACGCCACATCGGTCCGGTTGATGAAGGTGGGGTGGGGATGGACGGTTTCATTCCGGAACGAACTGCCGTGCCGGAAGATTGTTTTGGCAATCAGGCGTTCCGGAGTGATTTGATAAAGGATTAAAAACGGTTTTTTCACATCGCCGTCACCAACGAGCGTTTGGGCGTCGGGACTGATATTGCAATGGGTGCTGTGGGCGGGAAAACGAAACGGTTCGCGATATTCGCCGGTGGCGGAGTCAACACTCCCGAACGTATCGGCGGGTTTTTGTTTGATTGTGTAACCGATGCGGATGCCGTCGGGATACCAAAAAGGATGGCTGACGTTTTCCTGGGCGGTTTCGCTACGGAGACAACGCCGGTTTTTCCCGTCGGCCTGCACCAGCCACATCCCGCCATCGACCACCATGAACATGAGGCGGTCGGCGAATTGGGGACTGAGATAGGCGTGATTGATGATGCCGGATACGGTGCATACTTCATGCGCTTGACTGCCGTCGGAGTTGACCGTCATCAATTTGCTGGTCTGCGGTCCGTTCCCCAAACTAACCAATGGGAAAGCGACTTTCGTTCCATCACTGGAGATTGAGATCGATCCCATCACTTTATATTGGGTATTGTTAAAACGATAAAGAACGCGCTCGGTCAGTCGGTCCAACCGAAGCGCTTTGACCGTATCGTTTTGCCGGTAAAAAACCTCCAGCGTTTTGGGACAAACCACTGCGTGTTCGGCGTCGATGCCTTTGCCGTCGGTCAATTGGGTGATCGTTCCGCTGGCGAGGTCGATGGCGAACAGGTTGCGCGCGCCCGTCCGCGCCGAGGCGAAGATCAGTTGGTTTGTCGCGGCGATGTAGGGGTTGGTGGTGTAATAAAGTTTACAATCGTCCCGCGGGTCGGTTGTCAATTGAACGACCTCATAGGCGGGATCGAGCGCTGCAAGGATTCGCCATTCGGCGGGATAGGTCGCGCCCTTTTTTGAAGCCGGTTCTGCCGTAATGCTTGCCGGGACGGCTAAAATAATCAGCCAAAAAATGGTTAGAACGAAAACCATCCGTTTCATGATTTCCTCCGCGAATATCGAGTGACATGCTCCTATTGTAATACGCTTTTCGTTCGCAAGCAATGGATATTGGATTGTTCCAAACTTGTATGTACTTGCATGTAAATAAAGGGAAATGTTGGAGGAAGTCGAACTGTTGGCAGATGAAGGGAGATGGAACGATGCAGGAAGTGTCTGCGGATGAAAAAACAATTCAGGAAATTTGGTCAAAACATGCTACATTCAAGCAAAATATGATCTTTTTTGGTTATTACATTGGACTTAATATCGGATTAGGGATTGTCGCATCTCCGCTTTATTCCCTCTTCGAAAGATTGGCATTTTTCAGGGACAGTAGTCTGTTGATCGCCGTGGCTTTATACTCAAGCATTATTATGCTATTGTTTTTTTATATTGGGATGATAATCCATATTAATTCCCCGCTTAAATTCCATCAAAAAATTTCAACCGTACTATCGGTAGCCGTTATCGGGATCATCTTGTGGTTTTATGCTTTTCGAAGTACGATGGGTATCAAAGATGCATTTGAAAGTTTCTTTTCACCCTGGCTTTTCTATAAAATGTATTTTCTATGGATGATGCCGATTTATGACTTTTTAAAAGATTATCTGAGTATTGATCGTCAAATTATGGTGGTGATTGCCTTTATACCATTTGTTCCAAGTTTATTGTGTTTATTGGGCTTAGAATTACGAAATCGGTTTTCAAGGGTTATATTAAAGAGGGTTTTAATATGCATACCCTGTATTCTTCTAGTGTTATTACTGGTATCTTTTATTCCGCACAACTACTTATTCACGTGGGATGAGTACCCAATGGTTGACGGAGCGACTGCAGCGATCCCTTTCGGGAAAATTTTAGCTCAAGAACTCATGGGGATTAGTAAGCGCCAGGCTGATCAGAACGTTCGTTTTAATACGACGCATCAAGCCTATCTCAATTTAATTGAAAAACGGGCTGATGTGATCTTTGTCGCCGGTCCCTCAAACGAAGAGTTGAAAATGGCCCAAGCTAACCGGGTCACCATGAAGCTGACGCCGATCGGTAAGGATGCTTTCATCTTTATTGTGCATAAGGATAATCCGGTGAATAATTTATCGTTCCAACAGCTCCAAGCGGTATACTCAGGGAAAGCAGTCCGATGGCAGGAGCTGGGTGGAGCGGATGTCAAAATCACCGCCTACCAACGGGAGGAAAACTCGGGCAGCCAAACTTTCATGGAAAACAAGGTGATGAACGGGTTACCCTTAGCGAAACCGCCACAGGAACAGGCGATTGATGGGATGGGCGGGTTAATCGACACGGTCGCGGATTATCATAATTCCCAAAACGCCATCGGCTATTCGTTTTATTATTACGCCAATGAAATGCACCGGAGCGAAAAAGTTAAGTTTCTGCGCGTTAACGGGATTGAATGCAACAAACGGAACATAATCAATGACCGCTATCCGTTTACGGCGGTGCTATACGGGGTGACCCGGGAAGGGGAACCCGACAATTCGCCGGCCAACCGATTATTGCGTTGGCTCCGGAGCCAAGCAGGCCGGGAAACGATTGAAAAGGGCGGGTTTATTCCGTTGTAACAGCGAATTAATTGTGCAATCGATCCCCAAAAGAAAGGTGCTGGTTACGAATGGATTGTCCGAAATGTCACAACGAATTTCGCGACAGCTTTCAGTTTTGTGAAAAATGCCAATGTGATTTGGTCAAGATACATTCTACAAGAAAGAGCAATGAAACATGACAATTGTAGCGGTAATTCTATTCGGAATCATTTGTATTTGGGGAATCGGTTTTTTGATGCTCTGGTTTTTTCAAGATTGTTTTTTATACACCCGCCACCGCGTACCACGAAAACGTAGCCGTCAAATTGCGGCGCTGGGCGCCCGGGTCGAAA
Source organism: Bacillota bacterium (assembly GCA_023410535.1). GTDB lineage: Bacteria > Bacillota > UBA4882 > UBA8346 > UBA8346 > JAEYPR01. Next base: position 57,361 of record JAEYPR010000009.1, read on the forward strand.
CGGTTGCGGTAGTGGTGGATCAGGACGCCAATGTCCAACTGCGGGGCTGGTGGGTGCGGAATTCGCCGTTACCTAAGGCGTCGGCTATTCTCTACTTGGGCGGGCAAGGCGACGAGTTGTCGGAATGGGTGATGCGCGCCGATTGCTTTGGCGACTGGTCGGTGTTGTTCGTCAATTACCGCGGTTACGGCGCGAGCGACGGAAGGCCAAGCGAAGCAAGGATGCTGGCCGACGCGTTGGCGGTCTATGACTATCTGATCGCGCGGCCGGACGTGGACCGGGACAAGATCGTGATCATGGGCCGTAGTCTGGGAACGGGCGTGGCGACCTATTTAGCGACACAACGTCCGGCGGTTGGGGTAATCCTGGTATCGCCGTATGACAGCGTGCTGCAACTGGCCCAGGCTAAGCTGACCTGTTTCCCGGTTGAGCGGATATTGAATAACCGTTATGAGGCGATCACTCATGCCCCCGAAGCCAAACTGCCGTTGCTGGCTTTGCTTGCCGAACGCGACCGGATGATCCCCAAGCGCCATTCGTTGAAGTTAATTGAAGCGTGGGCCGGCCCGAAACAAGTAAAAGTGATTCATGGCAAAAGTCATAACACTATCTTTGCCGGGGAAGGGTATTGGTCGAGTATTCATGAGTTCTTGAACCGATTTTGTTAGAAAAAAGTTGATCATTGGATCAGCTTTTTTTACTTTTGGGTAGAAACTGTCGAAAGTGATAGGAAAACAGCCAAAAATCTCTTTGATATCGGAATTGGCGCGCTTACAATAAAGGAAATTGCCCCTAGTTACCTTTAACAGGATAGTTTGCTTGGATTATACCAGCTCTTCGAAAAATGAACCATCAGGAACGGAGGCCGACTCTTGCTCCAAGTTGAAGTGAATAACAACAATCCGATTCAATCCGATCAAGCCCGACTGACGGCGGTGATCCAATTTGCCAACAATGTTTTGGAACACGGCCGGGACCGCTATCGCGCCGACCCAACCCCGTTATTCGCCGACGGCATCAATACCCATACCGGGGCGCATATCCGCTGGGTCTTGCCGGGCGGCCGCAGTGTCGTCATCTCCAATCTCGCCTGTCAACAGAATCTGTTGCGCACCATGGTTACCTTGAGCATGTTGACCGGGGATGAACGGTTTAAGGCGGCGGCTCAAGCAACCGTGGCCTATCATTTTGAACATCTGACCGACCCGAGCGGTTTATTGCAATGGGGCGGCCACCGGTTTATTGATCTGGAAAGCTTGGAAGCGGTGGGGCCGGAGGGCAAGGGCATGGTCCATGAGCTCAAAAACGCGCTTCCCTTTTACGAGTTGATGAATGAGGTCGATCCGGCGGCGACCGCCAAATATATCAGGGCTTTTTGGAATGCCCATATTTACGACTGGGAAGGCCTTTATATGGGACGGCACGGCAAATATGGGCTGGAACTTGGAAAGTTGTGGGATCATCCGTTGCTCAACCTGCCGCCGTTTCGGGAGTCGACCGGCCTGTCCTTTTTAAATGCCGGGAATGACTTGATTTACGCCGCTTGTATGATGTACCGGTTCAACGGTGATGAACAGGCTTTGCGTTGGGGGAAACATCTGGCCTATCAATATGTGGCGGCCCGTGATCCCCAAACCGGTTTGGGAACCTATCAATTCACCCAGCCGCAAAAGACCGATCACACGGATGACGATAACGATACCCGCTCCTGGTTTGGCGACCGGGCGCAACGTCAATTCGGGCCGGAGTTTGGTCCGGCTGCGCTTGAGGGGAAACTATTGTTGGGCCGGATGGCGGGAACGATCTACTGTGAAAACGCCCTACTGGAGTTGGAATTGGCCCGGACGATCGGGAGCGCGTTGACTGAGTTTCGGGAGTGGACCCACGCGGGACTGCGCAGCTTTGCCGAATCCGCCTATCTGCCGGAGACCAACCAGTTCCGGACGATGTTCATTAACGGTACCGACTTGACCGGTTATGCGTTGCGGCGGAACGGCTATTACGGAAAAGCGGGGCAGCAGTTAACGGCTTACCCGGCGGACCACCGGTATCTGGCTTCCTACGCCCGGGCGTATTACGATACCCAGGACCCGTTGTTTTGGCAGATGGTCCGCAGTATCGCCAAAGGGAACGGTCTGGGCGAGCTGGGCGACTCCCCAAATAAACCGGTTCAAATCAATCAAAAGACGGATTGCAGCGATTACCGCGCGCTGTATGCGGCACTGGACTTGTACCGCGCGACGGGAGACGCCGCTTATCTCGGTTTAGGGCGGATCATTGGCAATAACATGATCAACAAGTTCTATCATCAAGGTTACTTCAAACCAACGTCTGACCAAGCGTATGCCAAGTTTGACCGGATTGAACCATTAGCCCTTTTGGCGTTGGAAGCGGCGATCCAGGGTAAACTGGATCAAGCTCCGGTCTTTATAACCAGTCAAGGCTTTATTCACGGACGGTATCAGTTCCCCGACGGACGGGTGGTTGACCTGAAAGATTACGTGTTATATGGGTTTAGACGGGATGAAACGGATATTTATTAAGCCAGGATCAAAAAGACCGAAGCGCGACACGGCTCCGGTCTTTTTGCTTGAATTTGTAGTAAAGCTGTTTATTCGCCAATCTTTCGGTACAGCTCGGGGCGGCGGTCTTTAAAGATGCCCCAGTAATCGCGGTATTGGGCGATCTGGTCCAGGTCAAACTCGGCCACCAGGACGGTTTCGTCGGTCCGGTTGGCTGCGGCGACCTTCGCGCCTAATTCATTGGCGATAAAGGAGGAACCGTAAAAGGTGATGGTGGACTGGCCGACGGTCTCGGTGCCCACCCGGTTGGAGGCGATCACCGGAACGATATTGGCGGCGGCGTGACCGCGCATCACCATCTGCCAATGGTCTTTAGAGTCGACCTCGGACCGGTTGGGTTCGGAACCGATCGCAGTCGGATAGAGGAGCAGTTCGGCGCCTTGCAACGCCATGCAACGGGCGGCTTCGGTAAACCATTGGTCCCAGCAGATGCCGACGCCCACTTTGCCAAAACGGGTCTCCCAAACTTTAAAGCCGGTGTCGCCCGCTTTGAAATAAAACTGTTCCTCATACCCCGGACCGCAGGGAATATGGGTTTTCCGGTAGACGCCCAACATGGTCCCGTCCGCGTCAATCATCGCCATGGAGTTATAATTACCGTCAGCGCCTTGTTCGTAAAAACTGACCGGCAAGACCAATTCCAACGCTTTGGCCAGGGATTGGAAATGGCGGACCGCTTGGTTATCGGCGGTCGCCAGGGCGTATTTGAAATATTCCGCACGTTTCTCCTGGCAGAAGTATGGCGTTTCAAACAACTCTTGGAGCAAGACGATGTTGGCGCCGGCGGCGGCCGCCTCGCGGACCATCCGTTCCGCTTTGGCGATATTTTCGTCAATATTCCAAGCGCAACTCATCTGAGTCGCCGCGACAATCACATTGCGCATGAACAATCCCTACCTTTCCGTCGATAACGTGGCCGGTTTGCCTGCCGGCATCTGTTGGGTCAGGCAGTGGACGTTGCCCCCGCCGCGGGCGATCACCAGCCCGTTGACCGTGGCGATCTTTCGTTCCGGGAAGACGTTCGCCAACGTCGCTTGCGCCGCCCGGTCGGTCGCTTCATTCCCAAACAATGGCAGGATAATGCCGCCGTTGACGAAATAAAAGTTGAGGTAGCTTAGGGTTAACCGGGTCTCATCATAATAAACCGCCGGCGGTTGCTCAATCGTGACGATCGCGAAGGAACGCCCCTTGGCGTCGGTGGCGTTGCGCAGCATGGCCAGGTTTTCCTGGGAGATGGCGTAATTGGGATCATTCGGGTCGGAACAGACCTGAACAATCACCACGCCCGGTTTGGCGAAACAGACGACATTGTCGATATGGCCGTCGGTGTCGTCGCCGACCCAGCCGTTTTTCAACCAGATAAGTTTTGTCGCGCCGACATATTGGCGTAAATATTCCGTGAGTTGTTGGCGGTTCAGGTGCGGGTTGCGGTTGGGGTTGAGCAAACATTCCTCGGTGGTTAGCAGGGTGCCTTCCCCGTCGACGTGGATCGAACCGCCCTCCATGACGATGGGCGCGTCAAAGCAAGGAACATTGAAATGTTTCAATAATCCCGGAGCCACCTGGTTGTCCTTGGCAGCGGCAAACTTGCCGCCCCAAGCGTTGAAGATCCAGTTGATTCCGGCAATCTCGCCTTGAGCGTTTTTGACAAAGGTGGGACCGTTGTCCCGCGCCCAGGAGTCATTGTGCTCCATCACCAGAATCTCGGCGGATTGGCCGCAATGGTCAACCGCTTGTTGACGGAGCTGCGGGTTGACCAGTAAAGTGACGGGCTCAAACCGGGCAATCGTCCGGACGATCTCAGTATAAGCCGGTAATATTTCCGCAAAAGGTTCCGGCCAGACCGCCTCTTTGACCGGCCATTCCATAATCGTGCGTGAATGTTGGGCCCACTCCGGGGGCATGGTGAAACCGTGTTGCGCTGGATTCATGAAAACACCTCAATCGCAAAGAATAAACATGCTTTTTATTCTAATCGGTAACTGACTTTCGGACAACCTTTTTGACGCAATTCGTTGTAAAAATTTTATCCGGAATGGTCATCAATTATTAAACTTCCGATCATTGTAAATCGGGGCAAAGTTTGTTATGATACATATTGTTTACATCAAAATTCGGAGTGTCGACAATGGTTACAACCAAACGATCGATATTGCCTTATTTGGCAATTTTAGCGACGGCCCTTTTTTGGGGTCTTTCTTATATCAGCACCAAAACGTTGCTTAAGGCGTTGACCCCGTTCCAAGTGGCGGCGGGCCGCTTCTTGGTGGCTTCCTTGATCCTCCTGGCAATCGGTTTGGCGGGGCGACGCTTGAAACCGCTCGAACGGCGCGATCTGCCGCGGGTGGCCATGGCGGCGTTTTTCGGCATCTTTGTTTACTTCATCTTTGAAAACTCCGGATTGAAATTGACCACCGCCGGGATGGGGTCGCTGATTATCGCGACGATTCCGGTGCTGAATGTGATCTTTTCCGCAATCTTTTTTAAACGCTCCATTCCGGGCGGCGCTTGGATCGGGGTTATCCTCTCGCTGGCCGGTGTTTTCCTGGTGATTCGGGCCGGCTCCAGTTTGTCGTTGGCTTCATTCTGGGGCAATCTGCTGGTTTTAGGGGCGGCCGGTTCCTGGGTGGCCTATACGCAATTGAATCAACCGTTGAGTCGAAAATACGATTCGTTCTCCCTTAACCTCTATCAAACCTTGTTGGGTACCGTCTTATTAACGCTGTTGGCTTTGGGCGAAGGCAAACCGCTGCCCGGATTCACCCCGGCCTTGGGGTTGAATCTGTTGTTCCTGGCGTTTTGCTGTTCGGCTTTGGGATATATCTTTTATTTGTACGCGTTGAAACGGCTCGGCGCGACGATCGTGACGACCTTTATCAATTTTATCCCGGTCTTTGGCGTTTTTGGCGGCGTTTTGATTTTGGGAGAACCGTTTGGGTTCGATCAGTTGCTCGGCGGGTTCATTATCTTCGGCGGGGTGATGCTGGTCAGCCGTTCCCACGGTAAGACCGTCTCAGCCAAAGCAACCACCGATCAAACCCGGATCACGGCGTAGAGGAGTTATCATGGCGACCCCGGCAACCAATCAAACAGCGCTCAATCCGCCCCAAAAACTGCAATGGCAAGATGGCCTACGGACCGGTTTTCCGATTTTTGTCGGATATTTTCCGGTGGCGATGGCCTTCGGTTTGTTGGCGAAATCGATCAATATCACGGTCTTCGACAGTTTGGCTTTCTCGGTTTTTGTCTTCGCCGGGGCCAGTCAATTTATGGCGTTGAATTTGCTCAAAACCGGCGTGGCGGTGGGTGAGATTATCATCGCAACCATGCTGTTGAACTTACGGCACCTTTTGATGAGCGCATCCCTGGCGCCCCGGATCGGAGCGGGACGGCGCGGTTTGCTCCCTTTGGTCAGCTTTGGGATCACCGACGAAACGTTCGCCGTCGCCGCCACCCAGGAACAACAATTAAGCGTCCCGTATTTGCTGGCGTTGGAAGGAACCGCTTACAGCGGTTGGGTCAGCGGTACCGGAGCGGGCTTCTTGATCGGCGCAGTGCTGCCGTTGGCGGTCCAAGCCAGTTTGGGCATTGGCTTGTATGCAATGTTCGTCGCCTTGCTGGTGCCGCAGGCGAAAAAATCCTGCGCCATCGCCGGTCTGGCGTTAGGAGCCGGCTTGCTCAACTGGTTGCTAAGCGCGGTCAAGGTATTGCCGGGCGGTTGGAATCTGGTGGTCGCTATCGTGGCAACCGCCTCGATCGGAGCGTTGATCTTTACCGCTGAGACAGGGGAGGGAGCGGCGCAATGAAGATCTTGATTTTGGTGGCGGGAATGACGGCGGTAACCTATCTGCCTAGACTGATTCCGTTGCTGTCCTTATCGGAACGCCAGTTGCCGCCGGTAGTGCGCCGGTTTTTACTGTACATCCCCTACACTGCCTTAGGAGCATTGATTATTCCCGGAGCTTTTCAAGCCATACCCGATCAACCGCTCGCCGGGGTCGTGGGAATCCTCGCCGCGTTCGTGAGCGCCTGGGTCAACCGGAGTCTGATCCTGGCCGTGGCAGCCGGGGTATTCGGAACATATCTAATAATCTTATTGCGGATCGGATGTTGATTCGGTGTAGCCATAAGGGAGGGAAACCGATGAATTCAACCATTGAACTGCTGCGCGGACGGCGCTCGGTGCGGGCGTACGACGCGCGCGAGATCGCGCCGGAATTAAAGCAGACGGTTCTCGAGGCGTTAATGCGCGCTCCGACGGCCGGGAATATGATGTTATATACCGTGATCGAGATCGCGGACCCACAGTTAAAAGCCGCCTTGGCCGAGACCTGCGACCATCAGCCGTTTATCGCCAAAGCTCCGTGGGTGTTGCTCTTTTTAGCCGATTACCAACGTTGGTATGACGTCTACCAATACTCGAGGGTCGCCGACTATTGCGCGAAAAATGGTCGGACCATGCGTTGCCCGGAGGAAGGCGATCTGTTCCTGGCTTGCTGCGACGCGCTGATTGCGGCGCAGACCGCGGTCGTGGCCGCGGAAGCGTTAGGGATCGGTTCCTGTTACATCGGGGACATTATGGAGAATTATGAGACCCACCGGGAGCTGCTGCAGCTACCGCGGTATGTTTTTCCCATCACGATGGTCTGTTTCGGTTATCCCACCCGGCAGCAGCAGGAACGGCCCCAACCGTCGCGTTTCCCGCAACAACTGATCGTGCACCGGGACCGCTACCAACGGTTGACTCCGGACGGGTTGACGGCGCTGTTTCCCGAAACGGAGCCGGCGCAGACTGCTTTTCTGCCCGGTACCGTCAATATGGGTCAACATATGTTTGCCCGGAAATTTGATACGCCGTTTATGAAAGAGATGAACCGCTCGGTCCAGGCGATCCTGACCGCCTGGCGCGACGGAGGAACGGAGTAAATTGCTACGACACGAAACCTGCTATGGAAATGGCAGGTTTTTTCAGTTCTTCGACCAAAGAAAGCAGGAAAAACAGGCAAACCCTAGAAGATTAAAGTACAACTATCTACGAAACCGGTTAAAGGCGACGCATTGTTTGAAGCAATGATCATTTTTTCGTTTCTGGGGAAATATAACTTTCAACGGATCATCTCCGGCAATATTAAGTAAGACATAGCGATTGAATTGCAGATGACGGGAGGGAGACAGATGGACTTATCAGGATTGATAGCGAATATCGGCTGGCTGGCGGCGACTTACTTCACGGTGGGTTTACTCTTGCTGATCTTTGAGATGTTTCATCCGGGATTCGGCGTGCCGGGAGTGACCGGAATCATTTTGTTATTATTGGGGATTGTCGCCACCGCCCGAACGGTAATGGAAGCGTTGGTGATGATCGTCATCCTCATCGCATTGCTGGGGATCGCCTTGTCGTTTGTGTTAAGCTCCGCGACCAAGGGGCGATTGTCAAAGAAGTTGATTTTGAAAGATTCAGCCAAACGGGAGGCCGGTTTTATCGGCACCGAGGACCTGAATTTCTTTTTGGATAAGGAAGGAATTGCCTTGACGGTGCTCCGTCCCGCCGGAACGGTCGATTTTGACGGGGTGAAATTGGATGTGGTCTCGGAAGGCGAGTTTGTGCCGGTCGGTACGGCGGTCAAGGTGATCAAAGTGGAAGGGCGGCGGATTGTGGTGCGGCCGCAATAGTTTGGGAGAGGGGTATGGCGATGGATGTAAATGTGATCGGTTTATTTGTAATTGTCTTCGCAGTGTTCATCTTTGTATCGGTTTTTTTGAGTTTTGTGCCGTTGGGGTTATGGATTTCCGCCCAGGCGGCCGGAGTGCACGTCGGCATCTTTAATTTGGTGGGAATGCGGTTGCGGCGGGTGATCCCCAGCGCAATCGTGATGCCGTTGATCAAAGCGGTCAAGGCGGGGTTGGATCTGACGGTCAACCAACTGGAAGCCCATTATTTGGCCGGCGGGAATGTCGATAAAGTGGTCGACGCGTTAATCGCGGCGCACCGGGCCGATATGAACTTGATGTTTGAACGGGCCGCGGCCATTGATTTGGCGGGACGGGACGTCCTGGAAGCGGTTAAGATGAGCGTTAACCCGAAAGTGATTGAGACGCCGAACGTCTCGGCAGTCGCTAAAGACGGGATTGAATTGTTGACTAAAGCGCGGGTGACGGTGCGGGCTAACATTGAGCGTTTGATCGGCGGCGCCGGCGAAGCGACGGTTTTGGCCCGGGTTGGCGAGGGAATTGTCACGACAGTCGGTAGTTCGTTATCGCATAAAGAGGTTTTGGAAAATCCCGACCGGATCTCCAAGACGGTCCTGTCGAAGGGTTTGGACGCCGGGACCGCTTTTGAGATTCTTTCGATCGATATCGCCGACGTCGATGTCGGGCGGAACATCGGCGCGCAACTCCAGATGTTGCAGGCCGATGCCGATAAGAACATCGCGCAAGCCCGGGCCGAAGAGAAACGGGCGATGGCTGTCGCCAAAGAGCAAGAGATGCGGGCGGGTGTGCAGGAGATGCGGGCGCGGGTGGTCGCGGCCGAAGCCGAGGTGCCGATGGCGTTGGCCGCCGCGTTGCGCGAAGGCAAAATGGGCGTGATGGATTACTATAACATGCAAAACATGATCGCCGATACTCAAATGCGCAATTCGATCTCGGGCTCCAGCCGTACCGATAACATGGGTGACATGGATACGAAGTAAACAGCGGAGGTGACGTCGATGGCGGAGGAACAACCAACCCGGCTAGGATTTCGACCGGTAAACAAGGCGAAACCTTCCGGATTGCGTCAGAAAACAGCCGGAAACCCAAATATGAGGCCAGACCCGGCTCCGGTTCGGCAACCGGCTCCCACCAATCAAAGATCCGGAGCGACGTTTGCGGTTGGTCCCGAAACGGATGTGGCGCGCTTGGGACCGGACGAAGCGCGGCAGGGGTTGATCATGGCGATCATTTTTGGAAAACCGCTGTCGAAATCAAGGAGACGTTGGTAGATGACGATGTGGACTCCGCCTTCCGGTGAAGCTGAAAACGCCACCTCAGACGGGTTGCTCGCCGCGAACGGTCTGAGGAATTGGAGAAGTTGTTCGGATAAAAACGATCAGCCGCCATTTGGGCGGCTGATCGTTTAATGTGTACCTAGAAAATAGCTTCGAAGCCCAAGTGCGATCCTTTTGTCCTTTAAAAGGACAACCCCATGCTTCGTTGCTTATTCAATCTTTTTAGGGTTCAAAGCCTTGGGGTTACCCTTTTAAAGGGCAAGGGATCGCACTTGGACCTGTTATTCTCTCGCTTGCTTCAACAAGTCGGCGTGGACGACTACTTCAAATACGCTTGAAGCGTCTTGCGGACCGCTCCGGTTCCGGCCAGCATGGCGCCGGCCATCTGTTCCATCCGGCGGGCGGTATCGCCAAAGGCGTAGAGGTCTTCGCCCATGATGCCTTGGTTGGCGATGATCGCTTTAAAGGCCGCCACCGAGGCGGGGTCGCCCAATTGGGCTTTGGCGCCGCAGTCGGCGATCAAGTCTTTGCGGGGATCGTCTTCCAAGGTGTAGCTTTGACCTTGGTCATCCACGGCTAACGTATAACGCAGGAAACCGGCGACCGGGAGTAAAACGACATCGAGCGATTCCTGGGACAGCCCTTTTTTGAGACCGGCATAATAGGTATCCATGAAACGCGGCAACATTTTGGCGGAAGCGTTTAAGGCGATTCGCATCGGATCGTCGGGGATATTGGGATTGTTCAACCGTTCAATGGCCGCTTTGGCAAACTCATGGGGATCCATCTTTTTGGGACGGTCAATGGTTTGAATGACGATGGCGATAATTTTATCGATTAAAGCCGTAATATCGGGATCTTGCATCGCGTTGTAGATGCCGTATTTACCGCGGTAGCCGAGCAAAACGCCGAGTCCGGCGATGACCGAATGGCTCATGTTGAGGATCCGCAGTTTCATATCTTCATATTTCTTGACATCCTCATAGGTTTCTTCCATGAAGACGCCTTCGGCTTTTTCAAACGCGGGCCGGCCGGCGGGGAAGATGTCTTCAACCGCCCAGTAGCGGGCGCGTTCCGTCACGACCATGTTGGATTTGACCTTTAAGTTATCCATCACCGCCTGGGTGGTGGCGTCGGGCGAAACGGCGATCCGGTCGATCATGCAGTTAGGGAAGGAGAATTGGGTCGGGTCGGAAAGGTATTCGACAAATCCGGCCGGAGCGATTCCTTTTTCTTCCCAGGCGCGGGCCACGGTTTTGATGGTGGCGGCGGTGACATGACCGTTGCCGGAGAAGTTGGTGCAGCTGACCATGGCGAATTTCAAGCCCGCTTTGAAACGTTCAAGCGCGAAAGCGGTCCACTTGGCCGGATCGGAATTGACGGTGCCTTCGGCCATGTCTTTGATTAAGACCGGGTTGATCGGTTCAGCGAATTCGCCGCCGGTATAAGAGATGCCATAAGCGCCTTCGGGGGCGTTGATGGTTGCGAATTGCACGTTGGGGTCTTGGGCCAGCTCGATCAGTTTGGCCCACGCCAGGCTGGCGGTGGAGCCGTCGATAAAGAGAATCGAATCGATGGCGCCTTGGATTTTGGGAACCACTTTGCCTTTCTCGTTCTCGTAAATCAATTGGGTCATGGTGAAGTCGGAGACGGAAAGGTCGGTCACATATTTGGCGGCGTAAGTCTCGACGCCAACCATCACGCCGGCGGACGGATCCTCATTCAACAGATCTTGCATAATATCTCCGGTATGACCGTAGGCCATCCGTCCGGCGGAGAAACAGATGGATTTGACGGGGAGCCGTTTGCGGTCATATTTGGGTAGTTCGACGTGTTTGCCTTGCCAGAACGATGCGTCATCGAGCAGCCGTTGGTTAAGCACTTTAGATGCCATGGTGGAACAACGCCTCCTATGTATTGGAATTCAATGCGAACATATTGCCATAATCATATAATTAAATCCCGGAAAAATCAAGTCCGGCGAGTTCGCAGGTTGTGTCCAGGCCCGCTTTCGCAAAAAAATAATTTCCGCCAAAAAGTAGGGAAAAATCCGGTAAATGTAGAAATGTTATGTTGATCGAATTTGGATTGGTTTTGACGAAACGGGCAGCGGAATTTAGGAGGGTGTACCTTGATTGATCGTTATCAGTTTACCCAGTATTTTTTGAGACGCAAATTTCTGCAATTGGCCGGAGCGACGTTATGGATTGACACGTTAAACGGCGAGACGGTGTTGTATTGCAAGATGAAAGCCTTTAAGCTGCGTGAGGACATCCGGCTCTATACCGGTGAGGATATGCGGACCGAGGTGTTGTCCATCAAAGCCCGGCAGATCTTTGATATCTCGGCGACCTATGACGTGGTCGACTCAACCACCGGTGAAAATGTCGGGGCGCTCCAACGGAAAGGCATCAAGTCGATTTTGGTCGACGAATGGCAAATTATGAACCCCAAGGGACAAGTGATCGGCACCTTGAAAGAGGATAAGCTGATTTTGGCGTTGCTCCGCCGCTTCATCCTGAACTTGATTCCCCAAACCTACCAGGCGGAAATTGGCGGGCAACCGGTGGCGACCTATAAGCAAAACTTTAACCCCTATACGATGAAGCTGACGATTGATTTCACTCAAGATCAGCAAGGAGTGCTGGATCGGCGGCTGGGACTGGCCGCGGCGATTTTGTTGGCTGCGGTTGAAGGGAAACAGAATTAAAATTGTTGAGTTTTTTAAAAATCCGGATTGATGCCACTGATTTGTTGACAAAACGCAAATTTTAGAGCGACCGCTTTCCGGTGGACCATTCTGATGAAATAAATCAAAAGGAAGATAGGATATTGAAGCCGCGTCGAAGAGCATATTGCGGAAAAAATAGAGGATATAAAGACAATTCGAAAATAATAAAAATCAAATTTTTTAAGTTTCTGCTTCCGGCTTTAGACGAAACCCGCTGAAATAGCATAGAATGAAGTAAGTTTAAAAGGAATAAGTGTTTGATTCCCTTGATTGGCTTGGTGAAACAAATTTGGGCGGCTACAAGGAAGAAATGCCAACTTTGGCATTTCTTCCAAAAATATCAGGCTGGCAGAATTGCCAGCCTCTTTTTTATTCTTTAAATAAGATTGCGCCGTCCCCGGCGGTGAATAACACATTTTTAAAGGTAACCGCCGCGGTATCGATCTGGGTCAGTCCGGCTGCGGCGGCGCTGATCCGGATATCCTCGAAGTGGATGTCGGCAAAGGGACTCTCCGGCAAACCCCGCATGTAGAGGGCCTGTTTGGCCCCGTGAACGGTGACGTTTTTAATGGCGATCTGATGAAACTGCGGGGTTTCCTCAGTAGGCACCGGAACCGCCGGCGCCGGTTGGGTACTGACGGTTTCGCCCGGCGCGATGACTTCGTAATGTAAGTTAAAGGTCATGGCGTCACCGGCGATGCTAGTCATGATGATGTTTTGGATCTGGATCTGCTCAACCACGCCGCCCCGGCCGCGGGTGCTTTTGAAACGCAATCCGACGTCGGTGCCGATGAATTTGCAACGGTCCACATAGACATGATTGACGCCGCCCGACATTTCACTGCCGATGACCACGCCGCCGTGACCGTGATAGACGGTGCAATCGCGGATGACGACCTGAGCGGTGGGTACTCCGATCTTGCGACCTTCGGCGTTGATGCCGGATTTGATGCAGATGGCGTCGTCGCCCACATCAAAGGTGGAATGTTCCAGCAACACCTTTTGGCAGGACTCAAGGTCGAGACCGTCGCCGTTCTGACTGTGCCAGGCATTGCGGACGTTGATGTTGCGGATGGTTACGTCCTCGCATAACAGCGGGTTGACATTCCAAAAGGGCGAATTTTGGAACGTCGGACCGTCCAACAGCACGCGGCGGCAGTTGATGAAATGCAACAACCGGGGACGCATGAAAATCCGGATCGCTTCGTATTCGCTCAGGTCGAGGCTACCTTTGGCAATCAGCTCGTTGTATTTGGCCTCGCCGGCCATGGCGACTTCATTGGGCCACCAAATCTGGGTGTCCTTTTGGGTCTCCACTACGCCCCCGGATGCGAGCAGCGTCCGCCACTGATTGGGGGTCATCTTCCAATTTTTGATCGGCCGCCAGGCTTCACCGGTCCCGTCAAAGACGCCGGAACCGGTGATGGCGATATTTTCAACGTTTTCGGCATAAAGCGGCGCGGTGACCAGGACGCGGGGAACGCCCCGCAGCTGGACCAGGCGCAACGGATACGCCTCGTAATCGGCGGTGAAACGGACCAGGGCATTTTGTTCGATATGTAAATTGACATTGCTTTGGAAAACGATCGGTCCAGTCAGCCATAATCCTTCCGGAATCACAACCCGGCCGCCGCCGGCCTTAGCGCAGGCTGCAATGGCCGCAGCGAAACTCGCGGTGTTGAGGGTGACGCCATCGCCCCGACCGCCAAAATCAGTCACATTAAATGTTTGGTCTAAAAATTTCGGTTGTACTATCGATGCTGCAATTTGCTGCTGGATCTCCCCAAAACTCAAGCCAATCCCTCCTAAACGCTGTTACAAAAAAAATTGCATAATTATCTTGGATTTTGTCACAAATTATGCAATTTCCTCTCATGCATTATACTGTAAGTGGTAGAATTACACAATTGCCGATTGCGATTATTTTGCAAAATTTAACGTTCTACAACGCGGAATTGATGGCAAGAAGCGCGTCTTGAATATTTAGCGCGCCATACTTGAAAAGGTCTTTTAACAATTGCCCGGCAGGGTTTCGGGACAGGGTGACGAAAAAGGGACTGACCTCACCTTCGGTCTCTCTCCTACAGAAGCGTTTCGGGGAAGCATGTCGGAGGAGCGGGATGACGGAGTGGAATCGTAAGTTTTTTGGATGCGGAATATTATCGTGATATTGACTTGAATAGTTTGGGGATATCGGTCTGGCAGAGGGGGAGCGCGTTTGGGGATCAGTTTTTACCGGGACGAACAATTGGCTTTTATGGAGATCAAGTCTTGCGACCGGGGGATGCACTCGGAGCGACGCCATGCTCATGACGAGTTTTCGTTGGGACTGGTACTGCGGGGCGCCAGCCGGGTCAGCGCCGGCGGGGCGGAGTACCGGGTGGAGGCGGGACAGTTGATTTGGATTCCGGCCGGGGTAATCCATGATTGCCGGCCGGAGGAACTACGGCTGTGGAGCTTTAAAATGCTTTATCTGCAGCGCGAGTGGATCGAATCATGGTTTCCGCTGGAACGGCCGGATTGGCTGGTGACGCTGAAAACGTTGAGCCCGGCCGACCTGCTCCGGGTCAAGGCGCTGTTCGCCGTGCTGCAGTCGGAACAGTCGGCGCTGGAGAAAGAGAGCGTCTTAATCGCGGAGTTGAATCATTTTTTGAACCTAGAGACCTATTGGCAACTGCGCAACCAGGAGGCGGCCGAACCGGAATCGTTGAACCGGGTGGCGGAGTATTTGCGCGCCAATTACCGGGACGGGGTGACGTTGGATCAGTTGGCCGCAGTGGCGGGGGTCAGCAAATATCAGCTGTTGCGCTTGTTTAAGAAGGTCTATCGGACGCCGCCCCATGCCTTTCAGATGATGTTGCGGATCAACTTCGCCAAGGAAGAACTGCGTACCAAGCCGGAGCGGCCGGTGCTCGCGATTGCGCAGGACGCCGGATTTTTCGATCAGAGTCATTTTGTGAAGACGTTCAAGCAATATGCCGGGACGACGCCGGTGGCGTACCGGATGTCCCAGCGCTGAAAAACGCTACACTAAATTTGCCGCCGCGCAATTTTTTACAAGGCTGTTCCGCCGAACTGCTTCATAATGGAGCGGTAAGGAGGAATATGATGCGTAACACTAACTTGAGCGGACATTTGCTGGCTTTGACGACGGTGGCGATTTGGGGAACGACCTTTATCGCCACTAAAGTGATTTTACCGGTGTTTTCGCCGTTGGCGATCCTCTTGTTCCGCTTTTTGCTGGCCGGCGTCTTGCTGCTGTGCCTGCGGCCGCAGGCGCTCCGGTGGCGAACGCTCCGGGAGGAAATCTATTTAATGGGGCTGGGCTTAACCGGGGTCACCCTTTATTTTCTCTTTGAAAATGTGGCATTGCAATATACATTGGCGAGCAACGCGGGACTGTTGGTGTCGGTTTCGCCGATCATCACCGCGCTGTTGGCCCACAGATTCGCCAGTGACGAGCGACTGCGCGCTGAATTGGTCTGGGGGTTTGTCCTGGCGATCAGCGGCGTTTTTTTGGTGATGACCAACGGCCATTCCGTACTGCGCTTGAATCCGCTGGGTGATTGTCTGGCTTTGGCCGCGGCGGTGGCTTGGGGAGCGTACTCCATTTTGCTCAAACGGGTACAGGCCCGGTTTGACCCGGTGGAGTTGGCTTGCAAGACGTTTTTTTACGGGTTGTTGTGGGCGCTGCCGAGTATGATCTGGTTGCCCTTGACGGTCGCCCGGTTGGATCCGGGACGGGATTGGCCGGCTTGGGTCAATCTGGCGTATCTGGGCGTGGCTGCCTCGTCGCTTTGTTTTGTGATGTGGAACGGGGCGGTGCGGCGGCTCGGCGTGGTCAAGACCAGTAACTATATTTATTTGGTGCCGTTGATTACGATGGTGACGGCGGCGGCGCTGTTAGGCGAACGGTTGACGCCGTTGATGTTGTGGGGCGGGGGTTTGATCTTGAGCGGCATTTATGTCGCTGAACACGGATTGCGCTGGCCGGCGTCTTCCTCCTGCCACGAACGGGTGGGGAGGGAAAACGGATGAGTATGAAACTGGTGATGGTGATCGACCGGGAGCTGCCGTTGGGTTTGATCGCCAATACGGCCGCGGTGTTTGGGATGAGTCTGGGCGAACGGATCCCCGGTCTGGTAGGTCCACCGGTGGTTGACGGCAGCGGCCGCGTCCATGGCGGGATTACCCAAGTTTCGATTCCGATTCTCCAGGCCAACCGGCCGGAGATTAAAGAGCTGCGGGAGCGGTTGTTCGACCTGGAATACGCCGCGGTGACGGTGTTTGACTTTTGCAGCGTGGCCCAACAGTCGAAAGCCTATCCCGACTATATCCGGCGGATGGCTGAGTGCCCGGCCGAGGACCTTTCGTATCTCGGCGTCTGCTTGTACGGGGCGGCGGAGCAGGTAGGGCGGCTGACGGGGAGTTTGAAGTTGTTGCGGTGAAAGGCGGGGCGCGACTCACTCCCCTGAGGCGATACGGTGCCAGAAGGCAATTGTTACATTTCGCCTCTCTCCGACCGCGTAGAGAGGGCGCCATGATACTTTATTCGTGAAAAAATTAAAAAACAGCTCTCATCTCCACCAGGCCGTAAACGACTTGGCTAGACCTTCAAACCATTCAAAGTGGGGGATGCTTCGAAGCCCAACCCAGCCCGGCCTCAGCCGGGGTTGAGACTGGGTTTAATCTTCGCCCGGAACTTCAGGTCTGGGCGGACAGAACCGCCCTACCGTCCCCGGATTAACCAGGACGGTTTTTTTTGCGCAAAAAGCAGCGGCGCGATAACCGGGACCGCGTTAGTCCCAAGCGGAGTCGGTGGCGCTGATCCCCATTTTGCGCAGGCCGATGCCGAGGAGCCAGGTGAAGATCTGGTAACCGAGCATGATAATGAGCAGGTCCAGGGTGCGATGATGGATGGCGCGATCATAATGAAACGGTTCGTCCAGGAAACCCAGGTGAAAAAAGAAGATGCAAAAACCGGCGAAGCTCATTTTGAACCAATAATGACGGGCGGTGAAGACTTTGGTGAAGAGGAAGGCGATGACGATTCCCCACCACATGCCGCAGCCGGTGCTGATCAGCAGGGCGATGGTGTTCATCAGCAGGTTGTTTTGATACTGAAAGACGGTATCGCCCGCCAGATAGCTCAGGCCGTATTGGGTGATCCCGAGCCAATGAAAGATTTCGACACAGGGGAAGGCGACAAGATTGCCGATCATTCCGGCCAGCGCGCCTTTGCAAAATTCATTTGCGGTTTCGAGCTTTTTCATGCGAACCTCGTGATTATCGGGATGGGAATCTGGATTTAGGGTTGCCCGATGGGGTTGGGAACATTCTCAAGCGAATCCGGCGGGGTCGATCAGCTTTAATTTCCGTAGTCCGTAACTTAACACCAGTCCATAGACTTGATAGCCGAGGAGGATGATGACAAGATCCAGGGTTTGGCGGTGAATTTCCCGATCATAGTGGAAGAATTCGTCTAAAAAGCCCAGATGGAAAAAGAAAATGCAAAAACAGCAAAAGAGTATTTTGAGCCGGTATTTTTGGCTTGAAAACGCTTTGGTGAATAGAAAAGCCAGTACAATTCCCCACCACATTCCGGCTCCGCAATGAATCCCAAAGGCGATCAAGTTCATGAGCAGGTTGTTGCGGTAGGTGAAGACGGTGTCGCCCGCCAGATAGCTGATGCCGTAATGGGTCAACCCAAGCCAGTGAAAGAGTTCGACAAAAACGAACATCACCGCTCCGGCGGCGAGTCCGGCGAGGGCGCCTTTGCTAAATTCCTGATTGGATTCGAAACGTTCCATGCAGACCTCTGGCTGGTTGAGCCGGCTGATTTTTTCCATAGGATTGCCGGAATTTGGCCGGGATATGTAGCGAGACCGGGCGGAAAGCACAATTGGGAAAAGTTATCCACAACCCGGGACCGTTTATCAACAGGAATAGATCGTTTACTCACAGAAATAGATTAGTTATTCACAAAAATAGATCAGTTATTAACAAAATGAGCTTGTTTTGTGGATAACGTAGATCGGTTATTCACAGAAAGAGATCGGTTATTAACAAAATGAGCTTGTTTTGTGAATAACGTAGATCAGTTATTCACAGAAAGAGACCGTTGAGGAACAAAATGAGATTGGTGAGGGATAAAATGCGGATGATGGGGTGGTTGCTTTTTTGCCTGTCGACTACGCCGCCCACGGTTCCGGCGGCGGGATTCCTTTTGGACCGCCCCGAAAGGAACCAAAAGGGCGCTGGAACCATACGGCTTCCAGATCCCCCGAATAGAAAAGATTAAACCCCAGTTAAAACTAAGAATTTTTTGTTGTTTTTTATAGAAAATTACTGGGATATTGTTTATATACTGCAATTTTCCAGCAACGAATGTTTAAAGTTTGTAGGAATCGCTGGTTTTTATGTTGAATTAATATTATTACTTAAGAGGATACAATCCCTTTTTATAAGGAAGGAATTAAGTATTGCTGAAAAAAGCCGATCCATGTAGCAAGTTTGTTCATCTTCCAAAGCTTTTCAAAGTTGGTTGGGAATTGAGGTAAAACCGATGAACAATACCAAACGGCAGGCTGTCCTGATCATTTTAGTCTGCAATGCGATTGTCATTTCCTTTTTGGAAGCATTGGTGCCGCTACCGATTCCGGTCCCTGGAGTGAAACTGGGCCTGGCCAATATATTGACCATCCTCGCCATTGTTTTTCTGGATCTGAAAAGCGCCGTAATGATTGTGGTATTGCGATCCATTGCAGTCACATTCTTGAGCAAAGGTTTGTTTGCGTTGGTATTCGGGCTGACCGGCGGGTTGTTAAGCGCTGTGTTGATGTGGTTTCTCTATAAAAAGCTGCCGGATGTTTTTAGTATCAAGGGGATCAGCATTGCCGGCGCCATTATTCATAACACCGGGCAGATGGCAGTCGCCTCCTGGCTGCTCCATGAAGCGCTAATCCTTTACTATCTGCCGGTTCTGGCGATTGCGGCAGTGATTACCGGTTTTTTCACCGGCAGTATCTGCGAGATGGTCATCGGCGAGCTTACAAAGCGGGGATTTTTAGAAGGGTTGTAAACTTTGCGTGAGGGTGTGTCTTTTATCGAAAGCATGAAGACCAAAAGAAATAAGAACTTCGCCGAAATGGACCCAGGTGTCAAAGCGGGGCTGGCCGTCGGATTCGTCTTCATCCTATTTTGGAGTAAAACGCCGCTCGGTTTGGCGGTTATTTTGCTATATACCGTACTGGTAACCGTTCTTTCAGGACTTTCTTTCCGGGTTCTTTTGCGTAATCTGCTTTATTTAGCAGTTGCCTTGATTGTCCCCTATCTGTTCGGATTGATCTTTGCGATCTGCGGCGCGTTGTTTGAACCGGGCGGTTTTTCATTTGGGAGTATTAATTTTCCGGCAATTGCCTTGAAATTTGGCCGTTTGATTTTACTGGGACATATCGGTAGTATTTATCTCTATACCACTCCGTTCGGATTGATCGTCGGCATGTTGGACAGGCTGCTTACGCCAGTAAAAAGGTGCGGGGTGCCGGTGCGGGACTATCTAAAGATTTTGATCTGCATCCGGGCGGAACTTCCCAATGCCGTCAAGCGCAGCCGTGACATGGTCGCCCGGTGGCGCGACCCGGCCGGAACGGTAAAACCCCGGAGCTTGAAGGGTAAAATCGCAGGGATGGCCAATGTGATTGTTGCGCAAATTTTGCAATCATTTCAAGAGATTGAACGGATTCAAAAATTGATTGAGGAAACGGATTGCGCGGATTTGGACGCTTTTCGGTTTAAAGTATCCCCATCCGATATTGTGGCGATGATTAGTTTGATTCTGCTTGGTGGGGCGGTGTTATGGATTCAATGAACAACTCTTTTCCCGCAAAAAAGTATCCCAAAGCTGTCAAGGCGGGCTTTCATCTTCAGCAAATTTTGCAAATTTCAGCCACATATTCTACTTCTTCCATTTCCGAAATATTATATCAATAAAAAACAACATTCGCATTGCATTGACTTAGCTATTTTTCCATATTATAATAATTTTGTGATGTTTTTCACGATTGTTTGTGATGTTTTTCACGATTGAATGTGCTGCTCTCTACGGTAAAACAGCGGTTTTTCGTTATTACTCAAGTTTCGGAAGGAATGATAAGAAAATGAATCGGATCGTTATCATCGGAGGAGGCTACGCAGGCGTACTTACGGCGAAGAAGCTTGCAAAGAAATTTAAAAAGAACGCCGGTACATCAGTCACGATTATCGATAAAAACCCGTTTCATACGATGCTTACGGAGCTGCATGAGGTCGCCGCGGGAAGGGTCGAAGAGGACAGCATCAGGATAAGCTTTAGAAAGGTCTTTGCGGGCCGAAAGGTACAATTCGTCCAGGACTTGGTCGAGTCCGTCGATTTCGGGAAAAAAACCGTTCGCGGAAGAGACGGGTCGTATGAATACGACTATCTGGTGATGGCGGTAGGTTCCCGCCCGGCTTATTTCGGCATCCCGGGAGCGGAGGAGCATTCCCTATCCTTATGGTCTTACGAAGACGCCATCAGGCTCAGAGAGCGCATCCTGGAACGCTTCAGGCAGGCTGCTTTGGAAACCGACGCGCTTGAAAAACGCAGGCTGCTTACCTTCCATGTGGTCGGCGCCGGTTTGACCGGAGTTGAAATGGTGGGCGAGCTTGCCGAATACGTGCCGATTTTATGCGACAGGTTCGAGATAGACCGGAATGAGGTTTCTTTATTTAATGTAGATTTACTTTCCCGGGTCGTACCCTCCCTTCCGGAAAAGCTTTCGGCAAAGATCCAGCGCCGCCTGGAGCAGATGGGCGTGGGCATGCTGCTCAACACCCGGGTGGAGGAGATCGGCGCGGATTATATCGACCTGAGTTGCAAAGAAAATGTCAGCCGCCATGTTACCGGTACCGTGATCTGGGTGGGCGGCATCGAATGCGCTTGTGTGGCCGTCAAAGCCGGGGAGACCGCGTCCTGCGACCGCCGGGGCAGGTTGAATACGGACAAATACCTCAGGTGTGTCGGCGACGAAAGCTTTTATGTTGCCGGAGACAACCTACATTGCATTCCCGAGGGCCAGTCCGAGCCGGTGCCGCAAATGGTGGAAAACTGTGAGCTAAGCGCTGATACCGTGGCCCATAATATCTATGTGTCCATAACGGGCAAAGGCAAACTCGAAGAGTATCGGCCCCAATTCCACGGGGTTATGGTAAGCATCGGCGGCAGGTACGGGGTCGCCAGGGTAGGCTTGCCCGGGTTAATGATCAATCTTCCGTCTTTCCTCGCGATGTTTACGAAGCACTTTATCAATATCCTATATTTTGTTCAGGTGCTCGGCTGGAACAAGATATCCAGCTATCTTAAACACGAATTTTTCACCATCCGCAATAAACGGAGCTTTGTCGGCGGCCATCTGAGCAACCGGACGCCCAGCTTCCTGCTGGTTCCGCTCCGCCTTTGGCTGGGCGCGGTATGGGTATTCGAAGGCATTATGAAAATAGTGGAAGGCTGGTTCGTAGCCCCTAAGCTCAATGACTTTTTCGGCGGGGCGAATGCTTGGTTCAATTCTTTGCTGGGCGCCACCTCCGACGCTGTTTCCTCAGCGACGAATGCCGTCGCCGCAGGATCCGACGCGGTGACCGCCGCAACCGGAGCAGCCCCAGCGGCGCCTGCCGCCGGGACAGTGATTATGAACTGGGATATCTTCGGCATTGTCAGGATGATATTAGTCAGCGGCAAGTCGCTGGCAAAGTCGACCCTTGCCGATTACGCTTTTAAGGTGGATATTCCCGTTATGAACTGGTTTATCAACACATGCATCATGCCTTTCGACTGGCTCCAGGTGACAATGCAGGTACTGATCGTCGCCGCGGAGATACTCATCGGGCTTGCGCTGATGGGGGGGTTGTTCACCCCACTGGTTGGCGCGATCTCAATCGCCCTGCTGTGCATGTTCATTACGTCCACGGGCCTATACCTGTCAACCTTTTGGATGCTGGTGGCGGCAGTAGCCATGCTCTGGGGCGCGGGCAGCATCTTCGGTCTGGACTATTACACTACCCCGCTCCTGAAAAAAGGTTGGAAGCGGTTGGGTTGGGTAAGGCGGTTCTACATCTATCATGACTAACAAAGCGAATTCGGCATATCGAAGCGAACCCGGTCCTGGCCCGGACGGGCTTGAATACGACGAAGCCTTGCGTCTGACGCAGCTGGAGGTCAAAAAACTTCTGAAGAATGCTCCGCCGCTGATTAGGATGCAGACTTCCCATCTTGCCCGGGCAGCCGGGAAAGGCATCCGGGCGCGGGCTTTGCTTACTTGCTCCCTACGCGGCGACGGCCTTGTCAGGCGTGACGCGGTCAATGTCGCCGCTGCCGTTGAGTTGCTGCATCTGGCCACGTTGATTCATGACGACATCATTGACGACGCCGATATGCGCCGGGGCATCGACGCCCTGCATGTAAAATTCGGCGAAAAGACAGCTGTCCTCTGTGGGGATTATCTGTTCTGCCTTGCCTTTGACCTTGTTTCATTGATATCGCCCCGGGAATCGGACCGGGATAAATTAGACGGCGTCCTGCCCTCCTATCTTACGGAGATTTGCCTCGGCGAGATCAGGGAATTAGGCAATACCGGGAATCTCAACCTTACCGAGCGTGAGTATTTCAGGATAATATCCGGGAAAACGGCGGCGATGTTTCAGGCGTCCTTCCACGCGGGCTTTTTTCTATCCGACGAGCCGCGGGAAGCCAAGGATTTATATCTAGAGACAGGCAAACAGATCGGAATCCTTTTCCAGCTTGTCGACGACTGCCTGGACTTTGTATCCTCGAAAAAAAAGGCAAAGAAACCGGTACTTGCCGATTACCGTCGCGGGGTCGTCACGTTGCCGCTTATTTACGCGCTGCGGGCCGATAAAACACTGCGCGGCAAAATAGAAAACGGCTTACCGGAGCAGGAGTTGAAGGCTGCCGTTATCGCTGCGGGCGGGCTTGAATATACGCAGACCAAGATCAGGGAACGCCGGTTGAAGGCGAAAAAACTCATCGTCTCGCTGGGCCCCGAAAGCAAAAAGACCAGGCTGGAGCTACTGCTTGACAAGGCTGCCGCTCTTTAGCTAACGCTAACGCCGGTGAAAGGAAACGGTGCTGATGGGTATCGAAACCAAAATAACAAGCGCAGTCGCTCCGATGGGTATCGTCAAGCGGACGCTGAGCTATGTCGAGATAAAAACCAAAATAGCAAGCATATTCCCGTTTCTGATGGGGCTTGCCTATCTTCATTTATCCGGTTACGGAATCGATCCTCTGAAAACAGGGGTGTTTTTCCTCGGTATGTTTTGCTTCGACCTTACCGCGACTACGGTAAACAATTATTACGATACGAAAAAAAACCATCAGACGCTCCAGTTTGCCCGGCCCACGGCGATGGCGATCCTGCTTACGTTGTTTGCGGTAAGCGTCTGTTTGGGGCTGTTGCTCGTTTACCTGACCGATCCGGTGGTTTTGCTCCTGGGCGTCCTGTGTTTCTTTGTCGGCATCATCTATTCCTACGGCCCCGTCCCCATCTCCCACGGGCCATACGGCGAAATCGTCTCCGGTTGCTTTCACGGATTGTTGATCCCGACGATCCTGATCTATATCAATGTTCCCCAAGGCGAGCTCTTTGCGTATTTGCTCAATGACTGGAAGCTGTCCGTGATTCTGAATATCAAGCCCATCCTCGGGCTCCTGATGTTGTCCATTGCCCCGGCCTGTCTTACCGCCAATATCATGCTTGCCAACAATATATGCGACCTTACGCACGATGTGGCGGTAAGCAGGTACACGCTTGCATATTATCTGGGGAAAAAAGGCCTGTGGCTTTTCGCCGCATTGTATTATGGGGCCTATCTGTCGGTGATTGCGATGGTGGTTGCGGGTTTCCTTTCGCCCCTCAGTCTGATACTGCCAATCACGTTGATCCCGGTCCAGAAAAATATCAATCTGTTTTTCAAAAAACAGATCAAGGAAGAGACTTTCATTGTTGCGATCAAAAACTTTCTGATCGTGCTCATACCGCACATCCTGCTGATTTTTCTGGGAAGCTTGCTGCCGGGCTGGGGTCCCCGATGAAATCGATGAAAAAAGCGGATATGGTATTAATCGTAGTCCTGCTCCTTTCGGCTCCGTTGTTTTTGCTTCTGAACCGGTATTTTTGGGCGGAAAAAGGGGTATATGCCGAGATTTACCATGATTCCGCGCTGGTTGACAGGATCGATCTTTCAACTGCCACAGAACGATCGTTTTCCATACCCGGAGCGCCTGAGGTGGTTTTTCATCAATACGCCGACGGCAGTATCGCTTTTATCAAGGCGGACTGTCCCGACAAGATCTGTATCCGTTCGGGCAGGCTAAAGTACGCCGGCCAGTTTGCCGCCTGCCTTCCCAACAAGATACTGCTGAAGATCGTTTCGGAGGAAGATCGCGAAGGTCCGGACTTGATCATCGAATAAGCGCCGGCGCTATGGGCACAGGCGGAAACCGGATCGGTACGAAAGGGCGTCTTCCGCATTGGCGGCGGTGTCCCGCGCTAATGCGGATTGAACCGAATAAGACGAATTAACGGAGGGAAGATTTCAATGAAAAAGTTAATTGCGGTAATACTGGTGGTTTTACTCGTCTCCGCGGTCTGCGGCGCGGCTAGTTCTGGAAAGGTAAAGACCGGCCTGGCGGTGCTAACGGAGCTGAATAAGTCCACCGATGCCGGCGCCAAGGCAGGGCTCGCTGAAATCGATTCGGCGGTCGTCGCGGTGACGGTCGACAGCAACGGCAAGATCGTTAAGTGCGTTATTGATTCGGTCCAGAGCAAGATCAACTTCGATGCGGCCGGTAAGCTTACCACTCCGGTGAATACCACGTTCCCGACCAAAAATGAGCTGGGCGCAGGATACGGAATGAAAAAAGCCTCGAAAATCGGCAAAGAATGGAAAGAGCAGGCGGCGGCGCTTGCCAAATATGTGGTAGGAAAGACGGTCAAAGAGATCAAGGGCATCGCCGTTGACCAAGGCAAGCATGCTACGGGCTCCGACCTCAAAGCCTCAGTGACCATATCGATCGGCGAATATATCGAAGCGATCGAAAAAGCCGTCACGCGGGCGCAGGCGCTTGGAGCATCGTCTTCCGACGTTTTGGGCCTCGGTATCGTCACCAATATGGAGCACTCGGTCAGCGCCGGTGAAAAGCCGGGTCTTGCCGAAGGATATTCCACGTATATCGTCATTACCAATGATGCGAAAGGCAAGATAACCAGCTGCCTCATTGACGCCACTCAGGGCAAAGTCAATTTCAACACGTCCGGCAAGATTACCAGCGACCTTAAAGCTCCGGTAAAGACCAAAAACGAGCTGGGCGCTTCATACGGCATGAAAAAAGCCTCCAAAATCGGAAAAGAGTGGAACGAGCAGGCGGCGGCATTCGCCAAATATGTAACCGGCAAAACCCTCTCTGAGGTGGCCGTGATTGCCGTAAGCAAGGAAGGACACGCGACCGGGAGCGACATTCTGGCGTCGGTAACCATCGCCATCAATGATTTCCAAGCCGCCCTCGCGAAAGCCGCGACGAAACGCTAACAACTCAAAGCTGCCGCAGTTTTCTAACCAATATGTCGCAATCAGTTTCATGCCATGGATGATTGCGGCATATTTTCTTTATCATTTTAGCGCACAAAAGGAACAGGAAATATGAAACGAATTATCAGCTCCTTGCTCGTTGTTTTACTGTTGGCCGCGTCCGGATGCGGGAAAAAGACAACCAGATATCAGGCGGAGTTTTTAGGGGTGTTCGATACGGTGACCACGATTGTGGGCTATTCGGAAAGCAAAGAGCAATTTACCGTCCTCGTGGGACGGATCAAGGACAAGCTCACGGAGTATCACCGGCTGTACGATATCTATCACAGCTACGAGGGCCTCAACAACATCAAAACCATCAACGACAACGCCGGCAAAGCTCCGGTAAAGGTGGACAAGGAGCTTATCGCGCTGCTGCTTTCGGCCAAAGCGAAGTATTACACGACGAACGGCAAGACCAACATTGCTTTGGGATCGGTGCTCAGGATATGGCATGAGTACCGGGAAAAAGGCATATCCGACCCGCTCGGCGCCGAAGTGCCGCCGCGGAAGCTGCTTGAGCAGGCCGCCCGTCATACCAACATCGGGGACATGATCATCGATACGAAAGCCGCGACGGTCTACCTTTCCGACCCCGGGATGCGCCTTGACCTAGGGGCGGTAGCCAAAGGTTACGCCACCGAGCGGACCGCCCGTTATTTTGAAGACAAAGGCGTCACTTCCCTTTTGCTCAGCGTCGGCGGCAATGTCCGCGCCATCGGCGGCAAGCCGGGTAAACACGGGATGGAGCCCTGGAATATCGGCATAAAAAACCCGGATAAGGAAAGCCCGAATACCGAGCTGTGCAACGTACTGATAACGGGCTATTCGGTAGTGTCCAGCGGTTCCTATGAGCGCTATTACACCGTGGACGGAACAAGGTACAACCATATCATCGACCCCAGCACCCTGATGCCCGCGACTCATTTTACGGGCGTTACTATCATATGCCGCGACTCCGGCATGGCCGACGGGTTGTCCACGGCCCTCTTCACGATGCCCCTTGCAGTGGGCAAGAAGTTCGTCGAAGGTCTTAACGGCGTCGAAGCCCTGTGGGTGACGGACACCGGCGAGCTCGTTTATTCGAAAGGGTTTAAGCGGTTTTTGAAAGCTGATAATGGAAAGTAAGTTCGGGGGAGAAGGAGTTTTTCCGGGAGGAATGCTTGGGGCCAATCGTTGATTGGCTTTTTTTGTCTGCCGACTACGCTGTCCACGGTTCCGGCGGCGGGATTCCTTTTGGACCGCCCCAAAAGGAACCAAAAGGGCGCTGGAACCATACGGCGTCCAGACCTCCCTCAATCATCCCGGTTTTAGTATGCCGCCGCCATCCATGGCAAATTGACTGGCTACTAAGTAAAGGCTTTCGGGGGCGACCGCTGTTTGGCGTCGTGCCAAGAAGCGGCGCACGGTTTAAGTCCGTGGAACCTAAAGATTTTTGAAAGTTAATAAATTAGGTCGCTATGGATCGTTCCTCGGTACTGAGTGGCTCGCGGAATTGGAAGGCCAGGGGTGAGGGCGCATCAGTTTGACATTAAAAAAGCCGCCCGAGGGGGCGGCTTGGTTTATTTAATATTGACATCCCAACGGAGGAAGACGACGGGGTCTTGGTTGACGGCGTCGTTTTCGAATTGGTAGACGAATTTGACGGTGGTATCTTTGTCAACGACGTATTTGGCTTTGAGGCGCAGGAAGGGATCGTCGATGTGTTTGACTTTTTCGAGCTCCATTCCGGCGGCGAATTCTTTGCTGAAGGCGTAGAGCGCTTGGGCGTCGAAGGAGCTGGCGCGGGTGGCGCCGTCATCGACGTGTTTGTAGCGCAGCTCGGCGACGATCTGTTTGTCGACGGCGCCGGTGACGCCGAATTCATAGGAGTTGGCATCGTCGAAGTTGCTGATCTTAAAACCGACGATGTAAGCGGGATCGACTTGGATATTGGCGGCCAGATCGAGGCGGGCCGAATCATACCCGGCAACGTCCTCGTTGGGGATGTAGAGTTGGCCGTAGATTTTGGTTTTGTCGGTGAAGTATTTGAAGTCCAAATCCAAACCATAAATGCCGGTCTCGTCCACCATATCCCCGTCGATGGCGAAATCAAGACTACCGGCGACATAACCGTTGTTTTTCCCAAGGTCTTGGCGCAGACCGGCCGAGACAAAGGTTTGGCTGGAGTTGTCGCGATAACCGCCATCCCGGTATTTTTCACCGGTGTAATCCAGTCCGAAGAAGAAGCCGGACTCGTCGAGGTAACTTCCCTGCAGGCCGGTCAAGGTGGTGCGATCGCCGTAAAGTTGAGTGTCGTAGAATTTACCGTAAGTCAGGTCGACAAAAAACTGGTCGTTTTGATAATACTCGAACCCCAAGGCCCAGTCGTCGTTTTGAGCCACATAGCGGGTAGTCAAGCTGGGGCTGTCCTGGTCGATGGAGTACCAACCGTCGAAATCCAAGCCGCCGAATTGGGCGCCTTTGTTGTTGGCGAAATCCCCGGTGAAGTTATGTACTGCCGCCAAGGCGCTACCGGAGATGGTGAAACTAAAAGCAAGAATCAAGATCATTAGGAACAATTTTTTCATGGTTTCCACTCCTTTTTGAGAAATGCCTAAAAATTGCAAAAACGGTAACTTCATACTAAAAGTAGCACGTGAGTTTAAATGTGTCAATTGATGTTGCGGAAAATTAACAATGGGATGGTAAGGATTAAAACCGTTGTCTGAACCAGGATTAAGCAGGATTATACGGATTAAAAGGATTTAAAAGCACTGTTTTTGGGTTGGGATTTTAAAAGATTTGGAAGATTAAACCGTTTTCCGCAACCGTTTTTGAATTTTGAAGATTAGACGAATTTAAGACGTGGGAAGTTCATTTGAATTTTTAAAGGTTTTGACGGTGGATTGCCGAAAGATTGCGAGGAAATATTATCCATTGTAAATCTTTGGTTGGAGGCGGCGATGCGACACAAGGAGATTACGAAACGGATTATTGGTTGTGCGATGCGGGTTCATTCGGCGTTGGGCAATGGATTTCAGGAAGTTATTTATCAGCGGGCGTTGCGAATTGAGATGGAACTTGAGGGTTTGCAATTTGAACGGGAGAAGTCGATGACGATCTTCTACCGGGGTCTCGAGATTGGCATCCGGAGGGTTGATTTTTATGTGGAAGATTGTGTGATGGTTGAATTGAAGGCATTATTGCTTTTAGAAGACGTCCATTATGCCCAGGCCCGAAATTATCTGGAGGCATACAATTTGGATACGGGCTTGTTGATTAATTTTGGCGGCAAAAGTTTGGAGTTTAAGCGGTTGTATAATCGGACCAGGATTAAGCAGGATTAAAGATAAAACCGTTATCTGAACCAGGATTAAGCAGGATTGATCAGGATTAAAACCGTTGTCTGAACCAGGATTAAGTGGGATTGATCAGATTAAAAGGATTTAAAAACCAAGCTTTGAGGCGTTTGTTTGGGGAATGAAGGGCAGCTCATTTAGGCGGTTTGGTGCGCTGTCCATCCTTTTAATCCATGTAATCCGTGGAATCCTGGTTCAGACAGAGGGGTTAGGCGGGGGTGGATGGTTGTTTTGCGGGTTAATCAGGAACTTTCATAATCGTTGAAATTTTCGGATTAAAGGGTTTTTGCTGGATTTTGGCGAAGATTACCAGGAGAAATAAGTGGATGAATGTTTTTTGTTGTTGCGTTGGGTGATGGGAGGATTCGAAAATGGGCGAAAAGGTCTTCACCAAAGGTTACAAACATAATTTAGCTTACCATTTGGATCAATATTTTAAATCGGCGGGGATTGATCTTGAAGTGCGCGAAGAATACTCAACGTGGATTGGCCCAGAGCGGAATCAGATTGATATTGCAATCCGTAAAGTTGATGATGAGCAGTTGCTGATCGGTATTGAACTGGAGATCATTTCCGATACGAATCAAGTCCTTATTAATTACGATAAATTTAAACGTTGGGTTCATGCGTCGCCAAACCGCAAGAGGGGCTTACTGCAGCTTTTTGCGACAGAATCCAAGCCACGATTACATGATTATTACGATTTGGTCGCCAAGTCATATGATGATTGCCGTAAAAATTTGAATTTCTGGTATGAATATATGATCTTTGATATTCAGGATTTTCGACGATATCGCGCAGAGACGCAACGGGTTATTGAAGAGAGCGTGGAGTTTGATGTGAGATTGTTTGCGTTGGTTTGGAAGGTGTTTGGGAAGAAGTACTTGCCTTCAAAGTAGTGTTGCGGAAATAAAGGGGAATGTATCATATGGCTATCAATCGCGATGGCTATCAAACCCTGAAAACCGAGTTGGGTCATCGGCCATCCAGAGCAGAAATGTATCAGGCATTGGGTGAAGGATTTAAAACGTATATCAAAGACGGTTGGCTAGCCTATCTTGCGAATTTGGGAGATTTGAAACCGGTTGAGTTGGAATGGCTAAACGGACCGGTTGAAGAATTTTTATTGGAGTTAGAGAAAACGTTGTTTCAGAAGTCATATAAGATTCCGACCATTTTAACATTTGTGACTGAGCAAAGGATTCGGGATATAGTGACCTTAAGTGAAATTGGCTTGAGTTTTCAGATATTTTATACACATGAATCGGAATTGCGAGAGCTTGATTTTCAAGACAAGTGCAATCAGGGTTGGGAAGCTTGGGATAATGACGATTGGGCGAAGCTGGCTTTGCACGATCCGGTGGAAGCTTTAGATGGAAAGGGATTTTTTCATTACGATTCAGTAGGACAAGTGTTGCGGTTGGATGAGCGATTAGGGAATTTTTTGAATGAAAAGGCTTTGGTTGAACATGTGAAGGATGTTATGGAGTATCGGAAGTCGAGATATTTGGAGAGGCGTTGTGGAGCGTGGAAAATGAGAAAGGAAGTTGCGGCGGGGAATAATTGTTAAGTAGTGAAGTATCTCCTATCAAGTATTTGCTAGGATGTCCGATTGATTAATGAAAAACCTATAACTATAAAGCTGTTCCATCATAAATGGGAAGGGTCTCAATACCTTTGGTAGTTTGAACTTGGATTTTGTATAACAATTTCGATGAGTTTTGGAAGGAAACCCTATAATGATCTGGAACTTAATATTTTTGAGAGTTTAATGATTGATAGAATAAGTCAAATTTTATAATTACAATCGCAATTATTTTAGAGATTAATAAAATATTACAGACATATTTTCAGAAACGGAGACTAAATTAATCATGCCCAAAGCTCAGATCACCAAAGAAGAACCGATTGAAACGCAACTCTGGAAAGCGGCGGACAAACTTCGTAAAAATATTGATGCGGCCGAATACAAACATATTGTCCTCGGCCTTATTTTCTTACGCTATATCTCCGACGCCTTCGACGAATTATATAACAAATTGAAAAGCGGCGCAGGCGAATACGCCGGAGCTGACCCGGAGGACAAGGACGAATATAAAGCGGAGAACATCTTTTTCGTCCCGGAAACCGCCCGCTGGTCGTATCTACAATCGAAAGCCAAGTTACCTGAGATCGGTAAAGAAATCGATAACGCTATGGACGCCATTGAAAAAGACAACCCGTCGTTAAAAGACGTGCTTCCCAAAGTCTATGCGCGCGGGAACCTTGACCCGACCAACCTGGGCAGTCTGATTGATTTGATTAGCAATATCGCGCTAGGCGACGCCAAAGACCGGAGCGCCGATGTCCTCGGGCATGTGTTCGAATATTTCTTAGGCGAATTCGCCTTGGCGGAAGGGAAGAAGGGCGGCCAATTCTATACGCCCCGCAGCGTTGTCGAGTTATTGGTGCAAATGCTCGAACCCTACCATGGCCGGGTTTTAGATCCGTGTTGTGGTTCAGGTGGCATGTTCGTCCAATCGGAAAAGTTTGTTACAAACCATCAAGGGAAAGTGAACGACATCTCCATATACGGCCAGGAAAGTAACCAGACCACCTGGCGATTGTGCAAAATGAATCTAGCGATTCGCAGTATCGATAGTTCCCAAGTCCGATGGAACAATGAGGGTTCTTTCCTAAACGATGCCCATAAAGACCTAAAGGCTGATTTTGTCATCGCAAATCCCCCCTTTAATGACAGCGACTGGAGCGGCGACCTGCTGCGGACCGATGGCCGCTGGAAATATGGCGCACCGCCTGCGGGGAATGCCAACTATGCCTGGATTCAACACTTTCTTTATCATTTAAGCCCGAGCGGGATGGCCGGATTTGTCTTGGCGAAAGGTTCGCTCACCTCCAAGACTTCCGGGGAGGGCGATATCCGTAAGGAATTGATCGAAGCGCGACTGGTGGATTGTATTGTGAACCTCCCCGCTAAGCTGTTTTTAAATACCCAGATTCCCGCTTGCCTTTGGTTTTTGAGCCGCGATAAAGCGAACGGTGGCTATCGCAACCGCACCGATGAGATTTTGTTTATCGATGCCCGGAATGAGGGGTATTTAATTAACCGGAGAACCAGAGAATTAGGGGCAGAGGATATCCAAAAGATCGCCGCTACCTATCACAATTGGCGGAACGCGGATGGAAAATATGAAGACATTAAAGGCTTTTGTAATTCCGCCCGGATTGAACGGGTGCGGGAATTGGATTATGTTTTGACGCCGGGCCGGTATGTGGGGCTGCCGGATGAAGAGGATGATTTTGATTTTAAGGAGCGGTTTAGTAGTTTGCAGGCTGAGTTTGAGGCGCAGTTGCAAGAGGAAGAAAGGTTGAATGCGGTGATTTTGGAGAATTTGAAAAAGGTGAAGTTGGGATGAGCGAGTGGAAGGAATGTAAGCTGGGGGATATTGTCACCGTTAAACATGGGTGGCCATTTAAAAGTGAATTTTTTGTTGATTCGATAGCTAATAAACCAATTGTAGTTGGAATTGGGAATTTCAATTATCTCGGAGGATTTAGATTTTCATCTACCAAGCTAAAATATTATACAGGCGATTATCCTGAAGAATATGAATTAACACCAGGTGATATTTTGTTAGTAATGACATGTCAAACGGAGGGTGGTGAAATTTTAGGTATACCTGGTATAATACCAGAGGACGGTAAAACGTATCTGCATAATCAACGACTTGGAAAAGTTATTGTGACTGCACCTAATCTCGCCTGTAATAAGTTTTTATATTGGCTGTTTTTAACTTCTGATTTTAATCAACATCTTGTAAACTCAGCCTCTGGGACTAAAATACTTCATACCGCTCCGTCACGAATAGAAGAATTCATTTTTTTAATCCCACCGCTTTCTGAACAACATGCAATAGCCTCAGTTCTTTCCAGTCTCGACGACAAAATCGCCCTGCTCCACCGCCAGAATAAAACCATCGAAACCATGGCGGAAACGCTTTTTCGGCAGTGGTTTGTGGAGGAGGCGGATGAGGGGTGGGAGCAAAAGTCTTTAAGTTCTATTGCTAACTTTTTGAATGGTTTAGCCTGCCAGAATTACCCTCCAAAAAATGAAACTGATAAGATACCTGTATTAAAGATAAAGGAACTCAGCAGTGGAATTTCAAAGACATCAGATTGGACAACATCTATGGTTGATTCAAAGTATGTTGTTGAAGCCGGAGATGTCATTTTTTCTTGGTCGGCTTCCTTAATGGTAAAAATATGGGATGGTGAGAGTTGTGTTCTTAACCAACATTTATTTAAAGTAACATCAGAACGATTTCCCAAATGGTTTTATTTAGAATGGTGTAAACATCATTTGGATGAATTTATTTCAATTTCTTTAAGTCATGCTACTACTATGGGCCATATAAAACGTAGTGATTTGGATGGTGCAATGGTAATAGTCCCTTCGGATAATCAGTTATCTGAGATGTCACATCAAATGGCACCGTTATTAGATAAGCAAATTGAAAATTCTAAACAAATTCGAACTCTTGAAAAACTTCGTGATACACTCTTGCCAAAAATAATGAGTGGGGAAGTGAGGATAGCTTTTTGACATTAACCATGGACAGATTAAAGAAAGTTTTAAATCAATATGGACGTTGGTCAGGTTTACTACTTTATACTGACCGTATTGAGACTTATCTAGATGTTGATTTCAGCCAATCTCTTGAAAATGCAAAAGCGTTGTTAGAGACAATCGGTAAAGAAATATGTACCTGTAAGAACATTACACTTGATAGTACAGCCAGTATAAATTCGATATTAAAAAAAGCATTTTCAGCTATAGGTTACTCAGGTGATCATATGGTAACTCAAATTTCTGCGTCTCTTGCAAACATCGGTCAAAAAATTGGGGAACTTCGGAATGAGATTGGGCCAACCTCCCATGGTCGTTCTTTAGAAGAATTACGAGAACGAAATGCTAAAGTTGATATGCTAACAAGAGAGTTCTTAATTGATTCTACTATTATTGTTGCATGTTTTCTAATCCGAACTTTTGAAAATGAAAATCCTCGGATTTCATTATCCGAAGAGACTCAAATTCAGTATGAAGAAAATCCTGATTTTAATGAATTATGGGATGATTTATACGGAGAGTTTGAAATGGGGGCTTATTCATATACAGCTAGTGAAATTCTTTATAATATAGATTATTCAGCATACGTAAATGAACTGAGCGCATCTATTGAGAGTGAAGAAGAAGGTGACGAATGAATAAAATTACTGAATCAAACATTGAGCAATTTGCTGTTGACCTTCTGGAAAATCAAGGCTTTCAATACATCTATGGACCTATTGTTGCGCCGGATGGTGAATTCCCAGCCCGTCAATCATATCATGATGTTCTAATTTTAGACATCTTAAAAAAAGCTATTGCCCGGATTAATCCTGCCATTCCCGAAATTGCCAGAGAGGATGCTGTTAAACAAATTCTTCGTTCGAATTCTTCAGAATTGATTACCAACAATGAGGCATTTCATCGGATGCTAACGGAGGGAATCAACGTTACGTATCAAAAGGATGGAGAGAGCCGGGGCGATCTGGTTTGGTTGATTGACTTTAATGAGCCGGATAAGAATGATTTTGTCGTTTGTAACCAATTTACGATTATTGAAAACAATATAAACAAACGTCCGGATATAATCCTATTTATCAATGGCATTCCACTGGTTGTTATTGAATTAAAGAATGCAGTAGATGAGAATGCTACGATCCATTCCGCCTTTAAACAACTCCAGACATATAAACAAATAATCCCTACTTTATTCAATTATAATAGTTTTTTAGTGATTTCCGATGGGCTGGAGGCGAAAGCTGGGTCTATATCTGCCGGATTCAGTCGTTTTATGGTATGGAAAAGCTCAGACGGTAAGGCGGAAGCTTCTCATTTGGTCGGCCAGTTAGAAACCCTTATTCAGGGGATGTTGAACAAAGCCACTCTCCTGGATTTAATCCGCCATTTCATTGTTTTTGAAAAGTCAAAGAAAGAAGATAAAGCAACCGGCATCATCACCATCCAAACCATCAAAAAGATTGCGGCTTACCATCAATACTATGCGGTCAACCGCGCAGTGGATTCGACGCTCAGGGCATCGGGTTATATCGTAAAAGAGGTTGCGGCAGCAAGGGTTGAAGCGTTCGGCGAATCCCCGGAGAGCTATGGCGTACCAGGTGTTCAAGCGCAACCAGTGGGCGATCGCAAAGGCGGCGTCGTCTGGCATACGCAAGGCAGCGGCAAGTCGCTGTCGATGGTCTTTTTTACCGGGAAAATCGTCCTGGCAATGGACAACCCGACCGTGGTGGTGATCACCGACCGCAACGATTTGGATGATCAACTCTTTGATACCTTTGCCGCTTCCCGACAGTTATTGCGGCAGGACCCGGTCCAAACGGAAAATCGGGACCATTTGAAGAACCTTTTAAAAGTAGCTTCCGGTGGGATTGTTTTTACCACGATTCAGAAGTTCCAACCTGAGGAAGGCAACGTTTATGAGAAACTCACCGACCGGGAAAATATCATTGTCATTGCCGATGAAGCGCATCGGACCCAGTATGGGTTTACAGCGAAAAATATCGACCAAAAAGATGAAAACGGCAATGTAATCGGTAAAAAGACCGTCTATGGTTTTGCCAAGTATCTGCGGGACGCTTTGCCTAATGCGACGTATATTGGTTTTACCGGGACGCCGATTGAACATACCGATGTCAATACCCCGGCGGTGTTTGGCAACTACGTTGATATCTACGATATTGCGCAGGCAGTCAATGATGGAGCGACGGTACGTATTTATTACGAAAGCCGTCTTGCCAAAATCGGCCTAAGTAATGAAGGAAAAAAATTGATCCAAGATTTCGATGATGAATTAAATCAGGATGAACTGACCGAGACCCAAAAGGCCAAAGCCAAATGGACGCAATTGGAGGCGTTAATCGGTAGCGCGGATCGGATTAAACACGTTGCCGAGGATATTGTAACCCACTTTGAACAACGCCAGGAAGTCATGAACGGCAAAGCGATGATTGTCACCATGTCCCGTCGGATTGCCGCCGCGTTGTATCAAGCCATCATCGATCTACGACCGGAATGGCATAGTGATGACCTGAAAAAAGGCGTCATTAAAGTAGTAATGACGTCGGCTTCATCTGACGGGCCGGAGATTTCCCAACATCATACCACCAAGGAACAGCGTCGCGGCTTAGCCGATCGGATGAAAGACCCGGATGATGAATTGAAACTGGTTATCGTTCGCGATATGTGGCTGACTGGTTTTGATGCCCCCTGTCTGCATACCCTCTACATCGACAAACCGATGAAGGGGCACAACCTAATGCAAGCCATCGCTCGGGTTAATCGGGTCTATAAAGACAAAAAAGGCGGTCTAATTGTCGATTACTTAGGCATTGCTTCCGATTTAAAAGAGGCTTTATCATTTTATTCCGCCGCCGGTGGTAAAGGCGACCCAGCGGCCGCCCAGGAACAAGCGGTTCAGTTAATGCTTGCCAAATTAGAAGTCGTCTCGCAAATGTTCCATGGCTTCGCTTATGAAGAATACTTCGGTGCCGACATCGGGCGAAAACTTTCACTGATTTTGGCTGCGGAAGAACATATTCTTGGACTAGAAAACGGCAAGAAACGGTTTATTGATGAAGTTACCGCGCTTTCCCAAGCTTTCGCCATTGCGATCCCGCATGACCAAGCGATGGATGTTAAAGATGAGGTAGCCTTCTTTCAAGCCGTAAAATCACGATTGGTTAAATTCGACAGCCCCGGTTCAGGGAAGAGCGATGAAGAAATAGAAACCGCCATTAAACAAGTGATCGATAAAGCACTCGTCACTGAACAGGTTATTGATGTTTTCGACGCTGCCGGAATTAAAAAGCCCGACATCTCCATTCTCTCCGAAGAATTCTTGCTTGAAGTCAAGCACATGGAGCATAAAAACATCGCTTTAGAAGTATTAAAGAAACTTCTTAACGATGAAATCAAAGCCCGCACCAAAAAGAATCTGATTCAAAGCAAGACCTTAATGGAAATGCTAGAGAACTCCATTAAAAAGTACCACAATAAGATCATCACCGCTGCTGAAGTCATTGATGAACTCATTAACCTAGGCAAAGAGATTCATGAAATGGACAAAGAACCGCAAGAAATGGGCTTAAGCGATTATGAGTATGCCTTTTATACCGCGATTGCCAATAATGATAGCGCGCGTGAGGTTATGGAAAAAGACAAACTTCGAGAACTGGCAGTCGTATTATATCAAAAGGTTCGCGAAAACGCTTCTATTGATTGGACCATCAAGGAAAGCGCAAAAGCAAAGCTCAAAGTCATTGTCAAACGCATATTGCGTCAATATGGTTACCCGCCGGATATGCAAATGTTGGCAACGGAGACAGTATTAAAACAAGCTGAATTGCTAGCAGAAGAATTACAAAGAGAAAAATGAAACGTGGTAACTCGTTATATATATAAGTAGTTTGAAGAAAATATCAAATTTTTTATAATTATCATTTTAGTCAATGGTGGTCGACAATGTATTTGTCTACTCCTTTTATAGTTATTTACTACAAAACTGGAGTTGGTTTCTATGAAAACTCAAAAATATTCCGTTAATCAACACCTTATTGAAACAATCCTTGCTTGGGTCAAATCTGGAGAAATAGCAATTCCCGAAATCCAAAGACCGTTCGTTTGGGATGCTACCAAAGTAAGAGATCTAATGGACTCCTTATATCAAGGTTACCCAATTGGATATGTGATAGCATGGCGGAATCCTAATGTCAAACTGAAAGACGGTTCTATAGCTGAAGGTAAAAAGGTACTCATCGACGGGCAACAACGAATAACTGCATTGACAGCAGCGATTTTAGGACAAGCAGTCGTTGACAGCGAATACCGTAAAATTCGTATCAAAATTGCCTTTGACCCCGTCAACGAAAAATTTGAAGTATTGAATCCGGCAATCGAGAAAGATGTAAGTTGGATCCCGGATATTTCTTATATCTTTAGTGGTCAGTTAAATCTATTAGAATATGTTGATGAGTATTGTCAAAAAAATGAGGATGCTCCTCGTAATTTAGTTTATCAACGACTAGATTTATTAAGTAAGATTACAGGAAAGCAAATTGGCCTTATTGAACTTGACTCTGACCTTGACATTGAAACTGTGACAGAAATCTTTATCCGTATCAATTCAAAGGGAGTGGTCTTAAGTCAAGCGGATTTCGCTATGTCCAAAATTGCATCCAATGAAATATATAATGGTTCAACTTTACGGAAGTGTATTGATTATTTCTGCCATTTGGCTGTATCTCCTGAATTCTTTGAAACAATAAGCCAAGTTGATCAAGAATTTGCAAACACAAATTACTTTCAAAAAATGTCTTGGCTTAAAAATGAAAATGACGATCTATATGACCCGGATTATACTGACTTATTACGTGTAGCATTCACTTCTGAATTTCATAGAGGTAAATTAGCGGATTTAGTAAGTTTATTATCCGGAAGAAATTTCGAGACACGTAGTTTTGAAGACCAAATCGCCAAAGAATCCTTTGAGAAACTAGGAAATGGAATTTTAAACTTTATCAATGAAACCAATTTTAAGCGTTTCG
Source organism: Bacillota bacterium (assembly GCA_023410535.1). Taxonomy (GTDB): domain Bacteria; phylum Bacillota; class UBA4882; order UBA8346; family UBA8346; genus JAEYPR01. The sequence continues at coordinate 96,335 of JAEYPR010000009.1, forward strand.
TGATGATAATAAAATCAGCTGGATTCATTTCATCTGAGCTAATTCGCTCCCAAAATTCATTAAACTTTGCATATATTCTCTATCTAAAGTTGAAAGCATTAAATTATAACCCAGCGGATATTGAACGATATGTTAGACGATGGTTTGTCTTATCATTATTAACAGGACGCTATTCATCATCACCTGAATCTTGGTTTGATTTTGATATTAGAAATATTGCAAGCAAAAAATTTGAAGATTATCTCCATGGCGTAGAAGAGGCTCAACTTTCAGATGCTTTCTGGAATGCCTCATTGGTGCAAAGTTTAAATACCTCAGTGTCAAGTAGTCCCTATTTTAATGTTTATTTAGCAGCTCAAGTTAAAGCGAATGACAAAGGTTTTTTATCCAGAGATATTTCAATTAACGAGTTAATATCCCATAAAGGAGATATCCATCATCTTTTCCCTCGCGATTATCTGAAGAAAAATGGTCTGCCCCGAGGACAATATAACCAGATTGCCAACTATGTTTATATGCAATCCGAGATTAATATCAAAATCGGTAACGTTGCTCCAAAATCATATTTCGCTGAAATTATAAAACAATGTAATGGTGGGGATCTGAAATATGGAGGGATTGATGATTTTGAGATGCTTAGGGACAACTTGAGGATGAATTGCATCCCGGAATCTGTCTTTGAAATGGATGTGAGTAATTACGATGAGTTTTTACGAGAAAGAAGAATCTTGATGGCACAAAAAATTAAGGAGTATTATCGCTCATTGTAAGCCGTTTTCAAAGAGACTGAAAAGGAGCTTGGAATATTGTCAAGAAAAGAGTGGATATGAATCAAAAATACAGTTAAATGTACTGCAAAGTATATATTTATTATAAATAGAATGGTATTAAGTATAAAAACCGTTATCTCCTTGGCAACGGTTTTGCAACCACAACTTAACATTAATCGTTAAAATTTACGCCTTCTTCTCCTCAACCTCCGGAAACGCCCTCTCCAACTGCACCACTAACCAATGCTTCAACTTTTCATCGCCTTGTTGACCTAACGTTAGTATATACCGAATATACGCAACCAACTCCGCATCGATCTTTCCAGTAATGAATTCATTGGTCGCCACTAACGCCCGTAACTCCGCAAATTGTGGATCGTCAAAAATTTTATTCAGACCTTCATTAAACTTCTTGGGTCCTAGCAAGGTAATTCCTTTTGCGATATATTCCTCTGGAGCAATCAACATCTCGCCTTCGCCCGTTAGAATCCAACCGGGATTTGCTAAAAACTGCGTCATAATGATATTTAAAAAAGCATCGGATGGCTCTAATGCATTTGATTCCACTCTCGATATGGTTGCCTGGCTGATGCCGGTCTTTTGAGTGAAGTCTTTTCTAGATAGTCCTAGAAATTCTCTGAATAATGTAATTCGTTCTCCAATAGAAACATTTTGCATAAATAAAAATATCCCCTTGACATTTTTTCACGATGAAAATATAATAAAGATGTTAATTTAATATGTAAATCCATTAGACCGAAAAAATAGCAATAAACAAATTGGCCACTAAAAGTTGTGACCTAATTTATGTATTGTCTAAAAATTTCAATCACTCCTATTATACCATATTTTAACGAAAAATCGAAAGAGACCATGCGCCAAATCAAATCAAAAATCAAAATCCATATCCTAAAACAACGGATCACCACCGGCCGGAAGCATCTCAACGACCTTTGGAACGTCCACGGCGCTACCAACGCCATCGTCTTGGCGGCCAGCGTCGAGTTGGACGAACTGATCGTCGAGTATCTCAAACTCCAAGCCGACGTCGCAGAACCACAAGAAACCAAGGCGGCATCGAAATAACACCGGCCGGATC
>JAEYPR010000002.1 GCA_023410535.1 Bacillota bacterium
TTGAGCAAGGATGCACGGTCGTTGAGCAAGGATGCACGGTCGTTGAGCAAGGATGCACGGTCGTTGAGCAAGGATGCACGGTCGTTGAGCAAGGATGCGCAGTCGTTGAGCAAGGACGCACAGTCACTCGGCAAGCCGGATTTATGAATAGGAATTAAAAAAGCTGCTGCATGGATGAACGTTGTTCATTTTTGCAACAGCTTTTTGGTTTACGGCAACAATTTGCGTAATGCGTTGAGCGAAATAATGTCATTAACGCTTTCGACAAAGGGGATGTTGTTTGGATTGCGGCTGGCGATGGCGCCGCGCAGGATAATCGGGGTCAGATCGCGGTCCAACGCGCCCCGGTAGGTCGACATGACGCAATATTCGGCGCTATAACCCGTGACGATTACCGTATCCACCCCTTGCTCGCGCAGGGTGGTTTCGAGCGGAGTCTTGTTGAATGAATTGCTATAGGTTTTATGGATGTGCGGGTCGCTCGCGGCGATTTGCAGGTGATCCGGTAAGGCAAATCCAGGGGAAGACGGCACCAGCCCTTCGGCTTCATTGATATTTTGAATACAAATGATCGGCAATTGTTTTTGGCGGAAAAGGTCAATCGCGCGATTGATGAAGTCGATCGCGTCATTTAACGAACGGGTGGCTTCCGGGGTCCGGAAAAATTGTTTTTGAACATCAATGACTAACAGCGCTGGTTTCATGATTATCCGTCCTTTGCTTATTATTGGAGCGCGTCAACCATTTCGATGGTCGCTAGTTTCGTTTTGGCGCGCTCGTTGGCTCTCGCGGTAAGGATGGCGTTAAATGCCTCGAAATTGTCGGTTAGACTAAATTTACATTGATTCACGGGATAAATGGATGTTATTCGCGAAAGACGAATATTGGTTTTGAAGTCAGCCTCATAATCGCCAATGTAGATTAGCTGGTTGGCTTTCGCGGTAAAGCGGATTTTCCGTTTAAGATCCCGCATCAGGGGGACAGTGAAGATCTCGGCGTCAAATGGACGATAACCGCTTTTATTCATGGTCAACCGGAAGGTGACGGTGGTCAATTCATATTCGCCGGGTTGAATTGCAATAACCCAAAAGGGGTCGTCATCATTTTTCACGAGCGTTTTCTTCGGATATAGAATGGAATCCGAACCGCTGACCGGTTTGAACTTCAATTTGTAGTTTTTATTATTGTCCAGCTGTTCCAACGAAGCTGCCAACGAACAAATAGTGCTATTATTAATACTCTCGGTGTTGTCCAGTTCAGGATCTTGAATATCCCACTTGGTATGAATTACTTTAAAACTTCCAGCGACAAAACACGAGGTTCCATCGCTATCCGAAAATGCTTTATCGGCTTTTTCGAGGGGAAACGGGCCTTCATTAAGTCCATTGACCACTGTGATGAAACAAAATAGTGAAAATAACAGAACAATGAGAATTGACGTTCGGATCTTCATTTGCTACCTCTCAATTATAATGATTTTAGTTACTTCCTTCAAATGAAATCTTCGAGTCTTTTACGCAGTTTCCTTTCGAATTGGGAAAATTAAACTCATCAATTACAATTTTCCATGGTAACAAAAGGATTTGGAACCATAAAGCAGAAATAATCAAGAGTGGCATTTGATTATAAGGAAGGGATCCAATGAAGCTCTGTATAGGAAAACGGGGAATGGCGCTTTGGGGGTTGTTTTTTTTACTCTCCTCAGTTGCGCTGGCTTTTGGGTCGATTAATATCAACGTAGAGCAGGGTACCGCCGAGATTGCGGTTCAAACCGTTCAGAAGATCGTTGCGGCGTTTGATGAGATCGTCAGCCAGGATATGCAAGTTTTTTTAACCCGGAAAATTGACCTTTATGTCTGTCCAAATGAAGTGAGTTATGCTGCGGTTTTGCAGCGTAAATTTAAGTTTTCGAAAAAAGAAGCGCAAAAATATGCGGAAACATCCAGCGGAATGTCGCGGGACGATTTGGCGGTAATTGCGATGAGACTGGAGATGACCACCGTTGATCAGGTAAAAAGTGAAGCCTATCGAGTGACGCCCCATGAGTTGGCTCATCAACTCCAGGCGGACTTGAGCGGCAATTATTCCGGACGGACATTGCGTTGGATGCGGGAAGGAACGGCGGATTTGATCGGTGCGTTGGTCGCTTCCCGGTGCGGCTATGAGAGTTTGGAAAAATGGAAGTTAGATCGGATTAATATATTGCGGAACGCTAAAAAATATGCGGATCCGCAAACATTGGGCTATGTGTCGTTAACGGAATGGAGCAAGAGCAGTACCGATAAGCTACATCCCTATGAAGTAGCGGATTTGATGGTTTTCTATCTCATGACCATTGTCAAGCAAGACTTTTATAAGAAGATGCCTGACTACTTCGCCCAATCCTCCAATTTTCGTGAAGATGCGCTAAACTTTGAAGAAATATTCGGAATTCCGTTGGATGATTTCTATCAAATGGTTCAAGTCTGGTTGGAGCAGTCTTTATCAGAGAGTGCCTCCATCGAGGTGATTGCCAACGGTCAAACTGAGATCGGAAAAACTGTCGCCGCTGCCTTTCATCTGGGACAATCATTGTTAAAAGAAAAACTGGCAGTCGATCTTCATAGCAACCAGCGGATTGTTCTTGCCGACGGCAGGACGGCATACATTGCGGCTCTGACAAACGAGTTCGGACTTGCGAAGGAACAAGCCGAAAAAGCCGCCGCCGGCGCCACGTGGCGATTTAATAGCGGAACGACAATCATTGAAACCAATAATCTAGCTACGCAACAGCAAGGTTATTATCGGACCGCCAATATTATGATGAAAAAGTTATTTAGTCAGCAAGCTTCAGCGAATTTTGTGAACAACCTGTTTTGGCTTCGCAACGGAACGGCCGAATGGTTTGGGGCGTTAGCGGTTGAAAAAGCGGGCTTGGCTTCTTTGGCAAGTTATCGTCAGTCATGGATTGAGACGTTACGCAACGCGAAGACTATTCCAACGTTGCAACAATTACAAACTGCGAAATCCTGGAACGATGCCATCGCATCCTATGGAGAACCGGTTGTTGCCAGTTATGCCGCTTTGGCATGCAGTCATTTGCTGGATACCAATAATCCGCAATCAATCACGTTATGGCTATATGCTTCAAAGCGTTCTACCGATCCTCAGAAGTCATTTTTGCAGGTGTTTACGATCTCAAATGTTGATTTTGCACAGCGTTTTGAGGAATATTTGGCGACAAATCAAATCAAAAGCAATTGAATAAATCATCTTGGTCGGCGTACTTAAACGGAGGTGCCTAGTTTGAAATGCTTATTCCATAAGATTGTTAAGCCCTTGCTCAGTTTGTTGCTGTTGGTATGCTTTTTATGTTTGGAGACAGCGGCCTATGGCGCGATTACGATCATCCCGGAGCCGAATACCCCGCCCCAGGTGTTAAAGATTGTTGAAAAGGTTGTCGCGGCATTTAACGGTATTGTTGAACAACGAATGAAAGTGACCCTAAGTAAAGATATCAAAATTTTTGTCTGTCCCAACCTGCAAAGTTACCGTCGGGTTTTACAGGAAGAGTTTGATTATTCCCCGGCAGAGGCGGTGAGTCATTCGGAAATGACCGGTGGGGTCGCCCGCGACGAACGGAATTTGATTGCTTTGAACTTTGGTGAAGTGATTTTTGATCAAGAAAGCAGCGCGTATTATGTTACAGCCCATGAACTAGCCCATCAGTTGCAGTTTCAGTTAGCTTCCGGTAAAGAAAATAGGGGATTATATTGGCTTGCTGAAGGGTCTGCCGATTATATCGCGGCGCAAATTGCGGAAGATGTCGGGTTTATGGAAGTTGCCGATTGGAAGATTGAGCAATATTATGGTGTCCGTCATGCGAAAAACATTGTGTCGCCGTCGGAACTCAGTGACGTCACGCATTATGGTTGGGAAAAGTTGATGAAAAGCGATCGTCATCCCTATACGGTTGCCGGGTTAATGACTTGCTTTTTAATGAAAATTGCCCCGAGGACCGGATTGAACGCAATTGCTCAGTATTACCAACGCTTAACCATGCTCGAAACGGCGGATATGAATTTCGAACAAAGTTTTGGAATGAGCTATCCCGATTTTGAGGAGAGGGTGCGCGGGTGGTTCGAAAATCTCTATATTCCCAGTCATCAGATCAAGTTTGACAGCAAAGGGAATTTTGACGCGATCAGTGGGATCGATGAAGGGTTTAACCGCAGTCAGGGCTTTTTTAAGGAGCATTTCGGAGAAGTTATCCGATCGGAACAAGAGATCTTGTTTGCTCCGGACCGCCGGAGTTTTCTAAAGATGCTCCAGGGCGAAATGCGTTTAGGACGACTCCAAGCGGAGATGGTGTCCAAAACCAACGCGTGGTGGTTACATGGGAAAAAAGCCTTGATTTATTTAGAAACAATCCCAGACTGTGCCAGCAAAGTGTATCATGGTTCCTTAATTGCGGTAAGACGGTTTCAGAATCAACAGGTATCCGCTGGGGATAGCTTGGCCAAGTCCGTGTGGCTACGGGAAGGAATGGCTGATGCCATTGCGGCCATGGTGACTGAAGATGCGGAGGCGGCTGCCGGAGGATCCTTTCGAAAACGCTGGCTGAAAAACCTTCAAGGGTGTAAAATCAAGTCTGAGTTAACCCTGACCGAACTGCTCAGCCAGGAAGGCTGGGATCGTGCGGTTGATCAGTACGGTATAACCCAGGTGAAAGCATACGCCGCTGTCGCCGTAAGCGAATTAATGGCAAAGCAAGGGGTTCATCGCTTGGGAGAGTGGTTGGCGACAACCAAAAGTATCAAAGACCCGGAAAGTGCATTTGGAAAGGTTTTTGGGGAAACAGTTGCCGAATATTCCGAGGAGTTTAAAGGCAATTTAGCGGAACAACTGAAAAATTATTAGGATGATCAAAGCGGCCTGTAGCGTTAAGCAACGGGCCGCTTTTGATAAGTTATTTTAACGCGGAGATCAATTCGAAGGCGTCCAGCTTATCCTTGGCCTCGGTAGCGTTGATTAAAGTGGTTTTGGTCGCTTCAAAATTATCAGTCAATTTCACTTTCAGTTGGTGGTATGGGTAGATCTGGGTAACTGCCACCAAGCCGATGTTGGATTTGAAGTCAACGTCGTAGTCGCCAATATAAATGAGCTGCTTCGCTTGGGCGTTGAAGGATATTCTGCGTTTGATGTCCCGTGCGATCGGGATTGTGACAATGTCCTCATCGAAGTAAAAATAACCGATCCGGTCCATGGTTAAGCGGAAAGTAACCGTCGCCAGTTCATAATTTCCTGGCGGGAGCTCAATCACCCAATAAGGATCTTCGTCATTTTTTGATAAAAGACTCGCGGCATAGTCAATGGTGTTGGAACCGGTAACCGGCTTAAGCTTAAGCTGAAAAGACTTATTGGTGTCAACATTTAGGAGATCGAGCGAAATTAAACATTTACAATCATTGTTGACATCTTCCACGCTACCCACCAGTTTGGGATCGCGAATGTTCCAGCGGGTATGAACCAATTTAAAACTACCGAAGATGAAACAGGTTTTCCCTTTAGAGGAACTGATCGCCTTACCGGCTTTATCCAGAGACAACGGCGCCGGAGCGCTGAAACAGGTGGCGGAGACCAATAGCATAAAAAGTGATAACAAACTGAATCGGAATAAGAATTTTTTCATCGTGAGCACCCTCCAAAATTGGTTGTAAGATGGCAAAACTTTATGTTTATCGAGTGTAGATAGTTCTAGCTCTTCCGTTAATATCCTGCCAATAATAGTCAATAAATAATGAAATTATCAAAAATGTCAGGTGTTTACTTGCTTACTGCGCTATTGGAGAGAGAATTTGGAGGGGTTTGATCCGTTGTAAGGAACCGTGTTTTCTGCTATAATATGAATGCTCATCATAACGGCCCCGTAGCTCAGAGGATAGAGCAGCGGTTTCCTAAACCGTGTGTCGGATGTTCGACTCATCTCGGGGCCGCCAATTCTAATCAGTAAATCCCTGCTTTTGATGCGGGGATTTTTTTGTTTGGGGGATAGCAAGGAAGATTTTACGCTATAAATAATAAATCTTCGTCAGTCGAATAATACCGGTAGGTTTCTTAGCCCAACCGTTTATCCGAATTCGGGTGTGACGGATCGCTCCGCCGGGTCAATCGAAAAAGTTAGTGGTGATAGTTGATGATCGAAATTCTTTTCTATCCCGCATTTTTAATATTCCTCCTGATCTTGTCGTTGATTTTTATCCCCAAACAAGACTACAAGGAGTATTTGATTTATGGTTTTCTCGGGGGTGGGATGGGTGATATGGTGGTCGTCGGGATCTTTCAGAACTTGCTGCATATTATCCGATTCAAAAATACCGGGATTTTCAATGTCTTAGGAGAACATTTTTTATCCCCTCCCTGTTGGACTTTCACCGTCATGCTATTCCTCTATTTCTTGCCCAAGCAAAAGCTGTTTCAATATTTATATATTCTCACCTTTGCCGGGTATAGCGTGGGATTCGGGATCGTGGTTCATAATGTCGGATTATTTGAGTACCGTCCTTGGTTCTATCCGGTATGCAGTTATTTAACCTTCTTGGGGTGGTGGGTTTTTAATACATGGTTGTTTGTAAAGACAAGCCCCTTGGCAGGATCGGTACGGGATAGGTGTCGGTGACGAACAAAATGCTAAGTTTCCCTGCATAAATATGGAACCTTCGCCAGTAAACACCGTTATTAAATATTAAGAAACGCAACAACGCAGGAATTGTTTTGACCCTTCCGGTCATACCATAACAACGAAGCGATCCTGAATGAATCATTGGAGGGAATGACATGAGTAAAGATTTTTATACTGCGGTGAAAGAACGGCGGACGATTTACGGCATCAGCAAGGAGCCGGTAATTTCTGACCAACGAATTCTGGAAATCATCGAACAGGCCGTGAAACATGCTCCTTCCGCCTTTAATTCCCAGAGCGGCCGGGCGGTATTGTTGCTTGGGGAACACCATCACCGGTTATGGGATATCACCAAAAACATCCTGGCCAAGATCGTCCCGCCGGAGATTTTAGAGCAGACGGTCGGAAAACTTAACGGGTTTCGCAATGGCTACGGTTCCATTCTCATCTTTGAAGACCAAAAGGTGATCGAAGATTTACAGGCAAATTTCCCAACATATAAGGATGCCTTCCCGATCTTTTCGCAAAATTCTTCGGGGATGCTCCAATATATTCTTTGGACTTCATTGGAGGTTGAAGGTTTTGGCGCCTCATTGCAACATTATAATCCCCTGATCGATGAAGCGGTCAAAAAAGAGTGGAATCTGCCGGGTCATTGGAAGTTAGTCGCCGAAATACCCTTTGGTAAACCGACGGCACCGGCGGGAGAGAAAGAATTTCAACCGTTGGCGGAACGGGTAAAAACATTTCAATAATTCAATAATCAGTAACGAAAAAAGCTGCCCCAGGTTAGGGGGCAGCTTTTTGTCTACTTTTGGGAATCAGGGATTTCCTTTGCCAATCCCGACATAATTCTTTAAGTTCTGTTTGACCCAGGTGGCGGTATGCGGGGTGTACGAATAATACTGCGAGGGGGTCCAGACCCAGGTGCCGCTCGGCGGGTTCGCGGTGGTATTGCCGTTATCCCCTTCAAACAGGCTATTGACGTCCCGGATATAACCCGGGTTGCTGGAATCGTCATAAGCGGCAAACGCTTCATGGGTATTCAAGAAGTAGTTGGCCTCGGAATAAATATTGGCCCGGTCGCCTCGACCAATCGCGTAGCTCGGGTTGTTGTCGTAATAGTTGTTGAAGACATGAACGGCGCCGAAGCGGACCCGCGGGGCGCGTTCGTAAACATTTTGCCAATAGTTGTGGTGGACCGTTACCGTATAGTGCCACTGGCTCTTATCGGAGTTGCTCTGGGCCGATTTGGCCGCCGAGTCGCTGTCGCTGGAACCAATCAGGACCGCCGTTTTTTGATAATGGAAGTGACAATAAGAGATGGTCACAAACCGGGCGTTGCGAGTCGGATCGACCAATCCGTCGCGCGTCTCGTGCATGGTGCAATGGTCAACCCAGACATGGTGAATGTCCTGCGCAAAGGTGACGGCGTCCAAACCCTCGGAGTCCCCGGGCTCGAATCCGCCGTTCATGATATCGAGGTTTTTGATAATGACATTGCTGCCTCTAAGGTATAATCCGAAGTTGAGATAAGCGCCGCTGCCGTCTCCGATAATCGTCTTATTGGCTTTGACGTCAATCATGCCCGGACCGCCGGTTAAGGTACCGTGGACATAAACGATGGCGGGATTGTTATTGGTGTTCACCGCGCTTTGCAGCGCCGCTTTGTCATAGACGTGGACGGTGGTTCCGCCGGCGCCGCCGGTCGTGCCGTTTTGTCCTAAGGCATTAACGGAAGCCCAGCCGATTGGACTGCCGATTGCTCCGGTCGGTCCCGGAGTCGGAGTGGCGGCTCGGGTCGGAGTAGGCGTCGGGGTGGCAACGGTACCACTCTTGGTCGGAGTCGGTGTGCCTGTCGTGATTGTTGGTGTCGGGGTGGCGGTTCCGCCGCCAAAGTCGGAGACAACGATATCGTCGTATTTGGCAACTACTTTGTAAGCGATTAGGCCGATTGCGCCGGATGTGAGACTAGAGTCGGTCGTTGACAGCTTCAAGGCGCCGTTGAGATACAGTTTGATTGACGTGCCGTTCATTTCCAATTTGACCGTATACCAGGTTCCGGTCGTTTGGGTGCTGCTCATGCTGACCAGCGTGGATGAACTGCCGCTGACCTTTTTGCGGATTTCCAGCGCGGAGCTGGTGATGCTGGCGCAGTAATAGTTGTTGGCATCCTTCCAACGACCGCAGACATAAGCGCGGTTGGAACCGTTGAAGTTATCTACCTTTACTTTGGCTTCCACGGCATAATTGGTCCAACTGCTGGAACCGGCCGAGGTGCGGCCTTCGTTGGTGCTGGATTGATAGTAGACGTAGGAACCGCTGTCCTGAACCACCGACCAGGTGCCGCTGGTGGCGGTCCAACCGGTGGCATTGCCGTCTTGAAAATCATCACTGAACAAAGTGGCGGCACCGGCGAGGGGAAGGAACGCAAGGAATAACAACGCTGCAAAACCGAGTAAATACCAAACCTTTTTGCCCATGAAAAATACCTCCCTTTCATTGATTGCTCTATCGAATTATAAGCGGCCGCCTATAAGGATAGCGTTGAAATCCCCGGTGGTTACTGCTATGGGTAAAATTGCCGCGGAAGAACGATCAACCCGCAGCAATTTTAATGACTTTATTTTAAGCAGTGACCCGCGTCATTTCAAACAATTAAAGCAGGAGGAAGAGCCGGAAATAGTCAAATGGGAAAGCTAAAGATGACGATTTAAATTAATATTAACATTTTAACCATTATTTGTCAAATTATCATGATTTGATTATTACAACGGAGTGAAATTAAACCGTGCAAATTATCATGCGGGATGCCCCATTCCCGGTCATTATGCCAGGAAACGTCACCAAAATAAAACAACGTAACGATCGCCGTTACGTTGTCGGAGTTACTCAAACTCGGGAAAATGAATCAGGTTATTCACCTGTCACCGTCAATGACTTGGTTCACGGTTGCCAGCAATTCGTCAATCCGGTATGGTTTGCTGACGACACCCGAGAAGCCGTAGGACTCGTAGTTGGCGATAACGGGATCATTGGCGTAACCGCTGGATACGATGGCTTTGATCTGCGGATTGCACTCTCGCAATAAACCGATAACTTCTTGGCCGCCCATGCCGCCCGGAATGGTCAAATCCAAGATTACAACGGCGAAAGGCTCATTGGCGGCTTGCGCTTTTTGATATTCGGTTAGCGCTTCCTGTCCATGATGGGCCAGGACGACTTGATAACCGAAGTTCTCCAAAAGCTCGCCAACGGCTCTTAAGATTCCTTCTTCATCATCCATAAATAAAATCTTCTGTCCCGCCGTCGTAGCGGTCACCTCTTTCATAGCATCCATCGCAATTGTCGCTCCTTCCGCTGCCGGCAATAATAATTTGAACGTGGTCCCGTAACCCAATCTGGACTCGACCTCGATCTTGCCGTCATGCTGATTGATGATTGAATAAACTGTCGCCAAACCTAAGCCGTTACCATCGGGTTTAGTGGTGAAAAACGGGTCGTAAATCTTGGTGAGATCTTCAGGGTCGATGCCCACCCCGTAATCTTGAATCACAATTTCAATCCAATTTTGTAACGGTTGAGAAGGTTCGGCCGCTATCACGGCGTTGGCGGCGTGAACTTCCAATACGCCGCCGTCAGGCATGGCTTGTTTGGCGTTCAGCACCAAATTATAAAGCACTTGACTGATTTGACCTTCATCTACCTGACCCGGCCACAAGTCATCGGGAAGCATAAACGTGACCTTGACATTGGATCCGCGTAACACCAATTCGGTGGTACCTTTGATCAACCCCAAGAGATTGGTGTTCTTTTTCAGCGGTGCGCCGCCGCCGGAAAAGGTCAGCATCTGTTTAGTCAATTCACTGGCTTTGTGGGTTGTCGCAATGGTTTTCTCCAGAAACGGTTGGGGATCCTCGTTTGATTCCAGCTTGACTAAAGCGAGTTGAAGGTTGGAGATGATCGCCGCCAGAATATTGTTGAAGTCGTGAGCGACCCCGCCGGCCAAAATTCCCAGCGACTCCAGTTTTGCCGTCTTTAAAAGCTCCTGTTCGGTTTTGCATTTTTCGGAGATATCTTCAAAGACCGTGACCATGCCAAAGATCTTCTTTTCCGCGGTGAGAATCGGGGTAGTATGAATCGCCACCGGGATCTTCCGGAGATCATCCGTGACCAATACCGGATGCCGGTATGGAGTGATGTTGGAAAATTGGGTGACCGGTTCGTTGGTCTTGCCATTGACAATCCGGAGGATCCGGCCGATGGCTTGACCCAACGCCAGGTCGCGCTCACAGCCGGTAAGAGTCGCAGCGGCCTCATTCATCAAAATGACCTGACTGTTGGTATCAGTAACGATCACCCCTTCGGTGAGGGAGTTGAGGGTGACGTTCAACAGTTCCCGTTCTTTGGTTAAAGCCTCCTCGACGATACTGCTGATTTTGGCTTGGGATTCCTGTTTCCGTTTGGTGATATCGATAAAGACAAAGACGACTCCCTTTAAATGGTGCTGACAGTCAAAAATCGGCGCCAGGTTGGCGGAGAGCCAAATTGGTTTGGGTTGGTTGATCATCATCTCCACATCCCGGATCACCTCGCCTTGCAAGGCGAGGGCTAAAGGAGTTTCAGCCGCGTCATAGGGCGCGCCGTTGGCTTGACATAGATTCAAAATGACCCGGCGTTTTTGATACGACACCTGGAAATCGGCCTCGGTATAATTCAAGAGATTGCGGGCGAACTCGTTGATGCGCACAATATTGCCGTGCTGGTCATAAATAATGACGCCGGCCGCGATCGCGGTAATGGTCGCTTCGAGCTCGTTGGCGCGATGCTCGGACAAATTTTGACTTTCTTTCAGCGCCTCTTCGTACCGGATCCGGTTCAGCGCGATCGAGACTTGATTGGCCACGGTTTTCATCAGCGCCAGTTCGTGATCGTTGAAATAATCGCGACTGCGCGTTCCAAACGAAAGCGTGCCGATGATTTTCTCCTCGATCTTTAACGGATGGCAGGCGTAAGCTCTGATGCCAAACGCTTTCACAAGCACGGTGCGGGGATCGGAGGTTTCTTGAATCCGTTCCGCGATCACCCGGCAGCCGACCTGAGCGACACAGCCGCAAATCGCCTCGCCGTAGTTTAGCCATTCGAGTGATTGGGCCATTTCAACCGTAATTCCGGCATAGGCGTTGAGCTGAAGTTTTTCATGCGTCTCATCAATCAGATGATTAAAAAAGACCTGGCAGTCCAGAAAGTCCATCACCCGGCGGCAAAGCCGTTCCACAATGACCCGCGGCTGGTTGCTGGCAAGCAATTCTTCAGCCACCTCGGAAAGGATTTGAGCGCTTTTTTTATCCCAGTTTAGCTCATCTTGGACCATTTTGCACTGGGTGATATCCTTAATGCTGGTAAAGACGGCCGGTTCGTTTTGGAAGCGAATGATTCCGGCGGAAACCGAGACATAACGCGGAGCGCCGGTTTTTGAGCGTTGTTCGATATCCCAATCGGTAACTGTGCCGTTTTGCTGCAAGGCGCCGATGATTGTGGTGAATTCGGTCAACGAAGTAAACAGCCCGCACTCAACAACCGGACGGCCAATCACTTCGGACCGGGAATAACCCATCATCTTTAACTGGGCTTGGTTAACTTCAATAACCGTCCCGTCCAGGGCAGTGATCATGAGACCGATCGGGTAATGTTGAAAAATCCGGGAAAAATCATTCTCATCCGTATTGTTTCCGTGGGTGAGGCTGCCAGGCATCGCTGATTTTCCTCCAAAATCGTTTCATGGTAAATTATAGTTTATTTACATTCATTATTAATTCGAGTTAAATATTGGAATGCCTTTTTTGTTCAAAAAAAAGAAACCAGCGAGCTGGTTTTTTACGTAATCGATCCGGTAGCGGCGGAGTTGGGAGAAGACGCAAAATGATTCGGCGCCGGCTAACAATGATTTTGAGGTAAATCCGGAAGAATTTAAATGTGAAATAACTGCAAAAATATTGATTGACGCCCGTTTACAGCGGTGTTTGTGAAAAGGAAAACTATATTTACATTGTTTGTCGAAAACATTACAATTATTTATAGTCAAATCGTTTACAAAAACTCAAACGGAGGTTTCAAATGACAATCGAACTAAGAAAAGACTTTGCTTATTCCCTTGTCGTACCGACCAGTATGGGTGTTCGGATCACCCCGGTCAACGGACAGCCGGTACATAGCAGCGATACCTTTTTCATGCAGGCTACCAGCGCCGAGACCAATGTCGCGAGCATCTCGTCCTATCTGGGGCTTCCCGTTAAAGTATTGACCACCTTTGTCAAAGACAGCCCCATCGCTCTGTTGATCAAAAACAACTTGGCAAGCCGCCATATGGCTTACGAAGGGAAAGAAGTGCCCCAAGGCGATCCCTGGGGTTACCGTCATCAATTCAATATCGCCGACAGCGGCTACGGTTCCCGGGGACCGCGGGTCCAAAACGACCGCGCCGGTGAAGTCGGCCGGACCCTAAACGTCAATGATTTCGATCTGGATCGGATCTTTGGTAAAGAAGGCGTGCAGATTCTCCACTTGTCCGGTTTGATCGGCGCTTTATCGCCGGAGACCAGCAAGTTCTGCTTGGAACTGGCTCGGGCGGCGAAAAAATACGGCACTCGGATCTCCTTTGATCTGAATTACCGCGCCTCGTTCTGGAAAGGCCGCGAAGCGGAATTGCGGGCGATCTTCACTGAGATTGCCGGCATCTCCGATATCCTGGTCGGTAATGAAGAGGATTTCCAACTCTGCTTGGGAATCGAAGGCCCGGAAGCCGGCGGTAAAGATCTGGCCGCGAAGATTGATAGTTTTAAAGAGATGATTGGCCGTGTAAAAAAAGCCTTCCCGAACGCCTCGGTCTTTGCGACCACCTTGCGCCAGGTGATCAGCACCAACAGTCACATGTGGGGCGCGATCATGTTGGAAGGCGAGAACTGGCATGTGGTCGAACCGCGTCAGATCACCATTCTCGACCGGATCGGCGGCGGCGACGGTTTCGTCGGTGGCTTGCTTTACGCGATCTTAAGAGGTTGGGAACCGGAGAAATGGGCTCAATTCGGCTGGGCCAGCGGCGCTATGGCGACCACTTTCCTGACCGACTACGCGCAACCGGCCGATGAAGAACAGGTTTGGAGCATTTGGCAGGGCAACGCCCGGGTCAGACGGTAGCGAAAACGATTTTGATAAGAGAACAGAGTTGGGTTTTCAATCGAAAATTCAACTCTGTTATTATTATAAGCGCTAGAAGCTCTGTAAATCTCGAATGAAATACTGCTTATCTAACTTATTTCTTAATTCGCTTGCGCGAGCGGTAGCGACGATTATTTTCAAGTCTACATCAAATGTCGTTGAGGGGCAGGTAGAACTCCGCGCTTAGATTCTGCAAGTCGGTTAATACTTTGTCGTTCAAAGGAATGCCGTGGAGACTCCGTTCTTGGTAGATCCGGTTTTCCCGTTCACCGGGATACTGCATGGAAGTGGATCCGGCTGCGGTAGGAGCGGCATGGATCGTTTCAATCATTGCATCCATCAGTTCGGTGAAGTTTCCGCCCGACGGGAAGGCATCATAGTATAATTATTAGTCAAAGCTTAAGTAGATCTAATTTTTAAAATATAAAGCAGAACCAAAGAAAAAGTAAAGCCCTCCTTTCGCTTGTGGCAATTGTACCTCATCGTTCAGACGTGGCTAGTAATCAAGGTACGCCCGTTAAATGAAAACCCCCGGCTACGCTGGGGGACGCTTGTTTGGCGGTTGGGTTTGACTTGGGGAGTAACCGCTGTCGATGATCGCTTGCAATTCCTGGAGACCGGACTGTTTATCCCAGTCATTAAAGTAACACGGATATTTCTGGCCGCAGGTCCGGCATTCCAAATACTGCCTGGCCTCTTGCTGTTCGCGCCGGTCATATTGATAAGGCAGGAATTCGACGCTGTTATGCAGTCCGGGAGCGTCATTATCAATCTCATAGGAATAAACGTAAGTCGCTTCGTAATTGATGTTAAAACGATGGCCGTGACAAGCCCGGCAAATCAATTGCTCCCCCAAAAACTTCATCTCCTCGACCCATGGATTACGATATTAAAATAGCCCAAATGGCGTTGGGCTATTCTTGCGTCTGGATAGTTTTGCTATTTTCTTCGGTATCGCTAAACTATTCGTTTACGAATGTCGATATTATAAAAAATAGCCAAATTGTTTAACTGCTTATATCGATGCATCATGTAAGGGGTTATTCGGATGACGCCAATGCCGGGAAAAAAGCGGGTAACCATCGGAGTTTTAACCAACGAACTGGTTACGCCGATCTATAAAGGACTGCTTTTGGGAGTGGCGGACGCGGCGCGGGATCGTGACGTGAATGTCATCAGCTTTGCCGGTGGGGTCGTTGATCCTCCGACGCTTGGCCGGAATCGTAACCGGATTTACGATTTGGTCAATCGCAATAATGTTGATGGCCTGATCGTTCCCATCAGCCCGCTGACCCGTTATCTGAATCCCACGCAGATTCAAATTTTTTTAGGACGCTTCTCCGATTTGCCGGTAATCAATATTGGATCCCGGTTTGCCGGAATTCCTTCAATCGCTCCGGATTTTCGGCCAGGGCTAGAAAAGTTGATGGGTCATTTGATTCTCCATCACGGTTACCGCAAGATTGCGATGATTCGCGGGCCCCAGAGCCACTTGGCTTCGGAAGCGCGTTACCAGGTATATCGCGAACTGTTAGCCCAATACGAGATTGAATTCCGTCCGGAGTTGGTTGTTACCGTGGATCTAACGAAAGACGGCGGCATCCAAGCGGTGGCTGCCCTCAAGGAACAAAACGGGCTGGATTGCGATGTGATCCTGGTGGCAGGGGATCAAATGCTGTTACGGGTCATTAGGGCGCTTCGCGAAGCGGGCTATCGGGTACCGGAGGATTTCAAGGTCGTCGGATTGTTGGGCGTCGCCGACAGCGATTACTTTGATCCGCCGTTAACAGTGGTGAATGAAGGGATTTACGATCAAGCGCAGTTAGGGTTGGAGCAATTGCTCCGGATGATCCGGGGCCAAGCGGTGCCCGAAGTCACATACCTGCCGACGGAGTTGATCATTCGGGAGTCATGCGGTTGTAAACATTACGGCGGTTCGAACATAACACCGAATCCGACAGTACCGCTTGAAGAAGCGCTAAAGCGGCAACGTCGGGAAATTCTGCATATGGTGACGCAGGTGGTAGCCAATGCCAGCGCTAATCAACGGTTTCGCTTAAAAGAGCGCGAACTGGAACGGATTTTAGCCGCATTAATTACGGACCTTAGTGCGGAGCGGGAGACCAGCGCGGCGTTTGAGACGGCAATTGCTGAAACCTTGCTGGATATCTCCAGAAATCAGCAGGTCTTAAACCGGGCGTTATTGTCCATTTATAAGTTTGGAGCGGAGAACGCTGATGAAGTTCAGGCCAGACGGTGGACGTTATTATGGAATCGCGTGTTGGTTTTGATGAACGAAATCCTCGAGCATGCCAACCACTTGCTTGAGAACAAAATCATCGTTATGGCGGATATCGACCGTCGGATGAGCATGGCCTTATTCCCCGAGTATCGGTTGGGACTTTTTAAAGAAATACTGGTCGATCTGGGAATCAACGATTGTTATCTGGTCTCCTATGATGATCCCAAACAGCCGGACGGAACGGGCCGTTTGAGTTTTGCGTACGCGAACGGGCAAGAACTCCCGCTGCCGGAGCGAGTGGAACGGTTTGCGGTATCCCAGTTTCTACCCAATGGCGTTTTGGATGTTTCACGCCGGTTTACCTTGGTTGTCGAACCGCTTTATTCCCGCAATCTTAATTTCGGTTATTCCATTATGAGTATGGATATCCGGGATTTGACCTTTTACGCGGTCACCCAGGCGCACTTGAGCGGAGCTTTAAACAATCTCTTTCAGATGCAAGAGTTGCAGGCGGCGGAACAACGGTTCAGCGATATCGCGTATTCCAGTTCCGATTGGCTTTGGGAGACCGATGCGGCCGGCAGGTTTACCTACTGCTCGGAAGGGGTTTACGGCGTGCTCGGTTATGAAGCCGCGGAAATGATCGGTCGGACCCTTTTTGACTTTTTGGCGCCCACTGAAACCGAGTACCGGTCGTTGATTGAGAATGAGGTATTTAAAAATAAAGAGCGCATCCGCAATCTGGAAAATTGGAACCTGCATAAGGACGGTCGTCCGGTGGGACTGTTAATCTCGGGGACGCCGGTGCTTAAAGAGGACGGGACGCTCTGCGGCTACCGCGGTTTATTTAAAGACGTCACGGAACGGATGAAAGCCGAAGCGGAGATCCGCCAGATCGCTTTTTACGACCGCTTAACCGGGTTGCCTAACCGCACGTTATGGATGGCCCGTTTGGAAGAGGCCTTTGTCCGGGCCGAACAAGGAGCGGACCGGTTTGCCCTGCTCTTTGTCGATCTGGACCGTTTCAAAAATGTCAATGACAATCACGGCCATGAAGTCGGTGATCGGCTGTTGCAGTTGGTGGCCGAACGGTTGAAAAACAGCATTCGTGATAGCGATATCTTAGCCCGGTTAGGCGGCGACGAGTTTGTCGTCCTGCTTAACGAGATTCACGACTCCGATGAGGTCATCAATATCTGCAAACGAATCTTCGCCAACCTCGAATCACAATTCGAGCTGAACGGTTATCGTTGCTTTGTCACCTGCAGCATCGGGATTGCCATCTATCCGCATGACGGCAGCGATCCGCAAACTTTGTTGAAAAACGCCGATACGGCGATGTACCGATCCAAAGGCCAGGGACGAAACCAATTCATCTTTTATGATGAAGAAATGGAAGCGCGCAGTATCACGTGGTTGCAGTTGGACAGAAACCTGCACCAGGCCTTGCGTCGCGAAGAGCTTTTCCTAATGTATCAGCCGCAGGTTAATGCGGCTTCCGGGAAAATTATCGGATTTGAAGCTCTATTGCGCTGGAATAATCGTGAATTCGGCCAAATTGAGCCGTTGGATTTTATTCCGATGGCCGAGGAGAACGGCTTGATCGTCCCCATCGGCGAATGGGTTCTCGAATCGGTCATCAATCAAATTTCAATTTGGCGAGAAATGGGTTTGCCTCAGTTGCCGGTCGCAATCAACCTCTCCAGCCGGCAACTTCAAAACCGGGATCTGGTGGAACGGTTGAACGCAATCGTTCAAAAAACCGGAGCGAATCCGCAGTTGATTCAGCTGGAAGTGACCGAGGGCGCTTTTATTGAAAATAATCATTACGCCCGGTCAACGCTGGAACGCTTCAAACAGCTCGGTTTCAGGATTGCGCTTGATGGGTTTGGCACCGGGTATTCGTCTTTGGGTTGTCTCAATAAATTGGCAATTGATCGCGTAAAGATTGATCGCGTTTTTTTCTGGGAGATTGCCAACCAACCTGAGAAGTCCGGTTTGCTTGGCGCTCTGCAGCTGTTAACGCAGAGTCTTACATTGGAACTGGTCGTTACCGGCGTTGAGACTGCCGCTCAACGGGACTTATTGCTCGGTCTTAACTGCCCGCTGATGCAAGGCTTTTTATTTAGCCGGCCGCTGACAGCGAATCAGGTCCCGGACTTATTGCAACGATTCGCGATATGATGTTGGTAAGTAAAAATAAAACACCCTTGAGCCAATCTCAAGGGTGTTTTGAAAAATTAAGCGGCAAAGATGTGATTGCCGATTTTGTTGGTGACCACCCGGGACCAGATCCATCGTGAAGTGGTTTTAGCCGGGTTATAGAAGTAAACCGCGCCGCCGGTCGGATCCCAGCCGGCTACCGCCAACTTGGCGGCTTTGATCGCTTCCTGGTTGGGAGTGTTCCAGATCTGGCCGTCCCGCACCGTGCAGAACTCGCCTTGTTTAAAGATGATCTGCGATAATGTCCGCGGGAAACGCGAGTCATTCAAGCGGTTGAGCAATACCGCCCCTACGGCGACCTGTCCTTCAAACGGCTCGCCGCGCGACTCGGCGTAAATCACCCGCGCCAACAACTGCAAATCGGCCGGCGAGAGGCTGTGAGCCGGAGCCGTCGGCTGCACCGTGTTTTTTTGCGTCACGGTTGGAGACGGTTTTGGAACAACAGCCGCAACTGGAGTTTCCGGTTGTGTTACCGGTTTTTGCATCGTTGATTTTGCGGTGGTTTTTACTGTATTCACGGGTTGCTCTGTCACTTCGAAACTGCGAATCGAAATGGCGAATACCGGAACAGATAGGATGATGCTTGCCAGCATCACTCCCAGAAGCCCTTTGGTTACTTTCATTTCTTTAATGCGTGTAAGCATTCCCTACCCCTCCTTTGTTATTTAAGTATTACAGCGCTTCGCACGCAACAGAGAGTATATCATGGATAACAAGTCGTAAACTAGCGGTAAATAAAGGAAAGTATCAAACGATAATATTTCATGCGGGATATCCGCAAAAAGTTATGGTAAAATAAAGTATTCCTTATCCGTCATCAAATAAAAGGAGCTTGCGCCGATGGGAACGATCCTCAACCCGGTGTTACGGGGATTTAACCCCGATCCGTCATTTTTGCGCGTTGAAGACGACTATTATCTTGCCACCTCAACCTTTGAATGGTTTCCCGGGGTTCAAATCCATCATTCCCGGGATTTGATTCACTGGCGTTTGATCAGCCGTCCGTTAGAACGAACTTCCCAACTGAATATGGCGGGTGATCTTAATTCCGGCGGAGTCTGGGCGCCATGCTTAAGTTATGATAACGGGCTGTTTTACCTTATTTATACGGAAGTGAAGACCAAAGGACAGACCCGGTTTCGGGACGTCCACAATTATCTGGTGACTTCCCCTTCTATCACCGGGGAGTGGTCCGATCCGATCTTCTTAAACAGCAGCGGTTTTGACCCGTCGTTATTCCATGACCGCGACGGGCGGAAATGGCTGGTGAATATGCTCTGCGACTACCGGGTGCGCAACAACCGGTTCGCCGGGATCGTATTGCAGGAGTACTCCATCCGCGAGCAGCGGTTGGTGGGTCCGATCACCAATATTTTCAAAGGAACGGAATTGGGGAGGACCGAAGGACCGCATCTTTATCATTGGCATGGGTATTATTATTTGATTACCGCCGAAGGCGGAACCGGATTTGGACATGCGGTGACTTGTTGCCGTTCCCGGGAGATTACCGGACCCTACGAAGTCGATCCGGCCGGCCCCATCCTGACTTCACGGTATAATCCCAACTTGACTTTACAACGGGCCGGTCATGGTTCGATTGTCGAAACCCAGCAAGGCGAGTTTTATATGGCCCATCTTTGCGGTAGGCCGCTGCCGCACCGCGGTCGGAGCGTGTTGGGGCGGGAGACCGCCATTCAGAAACTGGTTTGGACGGATCGGCATTGGTTGCGCTTGGCGAACGGCGGTAATCAACCGGAGGTGGCGGTGCCCGCCCCTACGCTGCCCGAACACCCTTGGCCGGAAGAACCGGCGCGGGATGATTTTGACAGCCCGGTCTTAAGTCGCCAATTTCAGACCTTGCGGATTCCGTTGGGGGAGGATTCCCTGTCTCTCACCGAACGGCCCGGTTTTTTACGATTGAAAGGCCGGGAGTCGTTGGCTTCCAAATATCAGCAAAGTTTAATCGCCCGGCGTCAGCAAGCTTTCTGTTACACGGCGACTACCTGTGTCGAGTTTGAACCGGACGCTTTTCAACAGCTGGCCGGTTTGGTCTGTTTATACGATACTCAAAACTTCTATTACCTGAGAATCTCCCATGATGAACTGCTCGGGAAAACGCTTGGGATCATCGCTTGTCAAAACGAGCAGATCACCGAACCGGTCGATCCGGAGCTGACGATCGGAGGTTGGGAGCGGGTGTATTTGCAGGTCCGGGTGGATTATGACCGGTTGCAATTTTATTACGCCAGCGATGATCAGGATTGGCGACGGATTGGGCCGGTTTTGGACGCTAGCATCCTAGCGGATGAGTGTTGTATGGAAGGACAACATACCGGCGCGTTTGTCGGTTTGTGTTGTCAAGACTTATCCGGGCGGCGGCGCGCGGCGGATTTTGACTTCTTTGAATATCGGGAACGGGAACTGACAAAATAATCGGGTCCGCGTCAAAAAAACTGCAGTTCGTTTTTTCTCGACGCAAGACAGGCTGTAAGGACAATTAGTATAATATATCGTACGTACGCAAATGAATCAATCAAGGAGCTTGGAATGGATATCCGTAACGCAAAATATGAAGTGACCGCGGTCAAACCGGAGCAGTATCCGACGCGGTATCTGCCGGAGGTGGCTTTGGTCGGCCGGTCGAATGTCGGTAAGTCGTCGATCATTAATGCCTTACTGAACCGGAAAGACCTGGCGCGCCAGTCGGCGGAACCGGGTAAAACCCGCCAGATCAACTTTTTCAATATCGATAACGCCCTTTATTTTGTGGATCTGCCGGGGTATGGTTACGCCAAGGTGTCCAAAACCGAGAAAGCGTCTTGGGCCCAGATGATCGAGACCTACCTGCAAACCCGCGAGCAGTTGCGCCTGATTGTAATGTTGGTGGATATTCGGCATGCGCCTTCGGCTGAAGACCAGACGATGTATCAATGGTTGCTTAGCCAGGAGCGTCCACGGTTGGTGGTCGCCTCCAAACTGGATAAAATCTCAAGAGGTCAAGTTCAAAACCGGCTGAAAGAGATCCGTTCGGTCTTACAAATGCCCGGTGATGAGATTTTGATTCCATTTTCGGCCGTCAGCAAACAGGGCCGGGATGAAATTTGGGAGCAGATCCGACAATGGGTGGAGCGTCGCTGATTGAATCAGTTTAACCTTTGGGCTTGATTGGGCTCAAAGGTTTTTTTATTGATCAAGCAAGTCGGCTAGGCTGTCGAGAAAAGATCCGCGTTCAACTTGTCCATCACTTGTGCTACATTAGAACTGTGCTCATCAACCTTCCCTTATTGGATGCGCCCTGAACTACAGGGCGTCTTCTTTATCTATACCAGCTTCTGTAACGGACAGTTACCCCCAAAATACCGTAAAGGAGACGATCGTGGTGGAGGAGAACCGGAATATTCTAGTAAATCAAATCGGCTATCTGCCGTACGCCGACAAAATTGCCACCGTGATTACCACAGCGCAACAGCCGTTGCATTGGGAGTTGCGGAATATTGCGACCGAAGCGATTGAATTAGCCGGTTGGAGCAAGGTTTATGGTATTGACAAGGCCTCCGGCGATCCGCTCCAGCATGTTGATTTCTCCAATTGCCATGCCGACGGCGTTTATCAATTGACGGTCCACCCGGTTGGCGCCAGCGAACCGTTTGTGATCGCCGCCGATCTCTATCCCGAGCTTCCCAACGAGGCAATGGCTTATTTTTATTTTCACCGGATGGGAGTGCCCGTTGAAGCGGAGTTTCTGGCCAACGCGGGACACGCCCGCGCCGCTTTGCATCCGGGCGACGACGCGATTCCTTTTCACCGGGGTTGGAATCAAGGGACATTAAATGTCCGTTACTCCTGGGCTGATGCCGGCGATTTCGGAATTTATCCGGTCAATCAAGCGATCGCAGCTTGGACCTTGTTAAACTGCTTTGAACGTTATCCCTTGGCGTTTCCCGATGGATCGCTATCCATCCCGGAACGGGCCAACGGGATTCCCGATCTATTGGATGAAGTCCGTTTTGGCTCGACCTTTATGTTGGGAATGCTTCCACCGACCGGTTTAGCGCCGCATAAAGTTCACAATGAACAGTGGAGCGCCGTCCCGGTGGTTGATCTGGCCGCTGAAAACGCCTTGCCCCGTTATGCTCAACCGCCGTCAACCAATGCTACCTATGCGGTGGCGCGTAATGCGGCTCATTTGGCCAGAGTGTTCCAAGCCTACGATCCGGAGTTTGCGTTTGCGGCTTGGCAGATCGCTCAAACGGCATGGCAACGGGTCGAGTCGGAGCCGTTGGTTTATTATACGGTCGACACCGTGGATGACATCGGCGGCGGCGATTATGACGACGTTCGTCATGAGGATGATCGGTACGCGGCGGCGGTGGAGATGTATCTTACCGCTTGTCGGTTCAACGATTCCGGCCGGAATAGCTACCGTACCGTGGTTTGGGAATCGACCGATTATCAAAAGGTGACCGCCTTCACCTGGAGCGAGGTGGGGACGTTGGGCACCTTATCGTTGTTGAGCGTTGCCAATGATTTACCTGCCGCCGACTTGGAGCGGATGCAGTTCAATCTGCTGCAATACGCGGATCGCTTGTTGCAGATTATCGCCAATGAAGGCTACCCCACCACCTTGCCGGGAGACCGTCCTTATCCGTGGGGTTCCAACTCGTTTCTCGTCAATGACTTAATCTTGCTGGCCTATGCTTATGATTTGAGCAAGGATCTCCAATACTTAAAGGCGATCCATCGCGGGATGGACTATTTGTTGGGGAATAACGCGATGAAGCTGTCCTATATCACCGGTTACGGCCATTGTTACGAAACCGACACTCACGACCGTTGGGCCTGGGGTTGTTATCAAAAGGGAATTCCGTATCCGAAAGGTTGGTTGGTTGGCGGTCCCAATAATCTGTTGATCAATGAACCGTCCACGCCTCGCAACCGTCCGGCCGCCAAATCCTATGCGGCGAAAAATACGGCGTTTGACGCATGGTGTTCCAAGGAGAACGCGATCAATTGGAACGCGCCGTTAGTATGGGTGGCGCAATATATTAACGCGCATCGCGCCGATCTCTGCCATCCGCAGGATTAGCCTTTACGCACAAATTGAGATGTTATTGAAATCAAATCTACGTAACCGGCGGGATCATAGCAAATCCGCCGGTTTTTGCTGATTCGTCATAACGCCAGCAGTTCGTAATGGTTTGGATTCAAGCGTGGCCGGCGAACCAGGTGCGCCGAAATGGGGCAAAAAAGTAATAACCGTTTCTCCGGCGCGCCGGGCAGCGGCAGGGAAATTTAGCCGGTACGCAGAATTACTTCCATTGAATTAATATTATTTCTGGCAATAACTTGAGGGGGAGGCGCTGCAGTGAAAAGTCTGATTCTGTATTTCTCAACAACCGGCAATACCAAACTAGCCTGCGAATATATTGCGAAGAAAATCCCTGAGGCCCATTTCGAGTTGGTCGATATTACCCGGGACGGGAAACCCGACTTTACCCAATACCAGTTGGTCGGCTTCGCGGCGTTTGCCGATTTTATCGCCCCCTCGAAACGGATGGCCGACTTTATTTGCGGGATTCCAACCCAAAACCGGACCCCGGCGTTTGTCTTTAATACTTATGGCAATTTCAACGGCGGGACGCTGAAACTTCTCGGCAAGTGGGTCCGGGCCAAAGGTTTTCAGGTGCTGGCCGGTTTGGCGTTGAACACGCCGGAAAATGTACCGCCGCTAATTGTGGGCGGGCTGGCCAACACCCATTTGCCCAACGATCGCCAACTGGCGCAGTTTGAGGAGTTTATCGACGGATTGCGGGAGATTGTCGACGACTTGAGCAACGGCCGTCGGCCCAAAGCGAAACCGCTCCGGGTTTCGTGGCTGGAGCGGTTGCTGCCGGCGACGCCGCGGATTGTCGGGCGGTGGGTGATGGGACGAAAACAAGTGGACACCGCGCGTTGCACCCAGTGTGGCATTTGTGAAAAAAGTTGTCCCTACGGGGTTATCGCGCTGAATCCCTTCCCGACCTTCGCCCCGAAAAGATGCTACGGTTGCTGGTCTTGTTATAACCATTGCCCCGCCCGGGCGATCTATACCAAAATGGCCAAGGACGCCGGGCATTACCCGCAACCCCATCCCGAGTTGCGGAAAAAGCTGGAGTAAACATAAAGCCATCCGATAGCTTCGGATGGCTTTCGCGTTTGGTACTTTGTGGGACGGAACGCCTTCTACTTTCGGTCGATTTCGAATAAGAGTAACATAAAATACGGGATTTGCCGACAAGCTGAGTGGAGGGATCAAACTGTGTTGATTATCGGTGTGAATGGCAGCCCCAATCCGGATGGCAACACCTGTTTTCTGTTAAAACATTTGCTGGCCAAAGCGGAAGCGCTGGGCGCCACGACCCGGCTCTTGCATGCCGGCGAGTTGGTGGCGACCACCCGGAATCAGTTTTGCGTCGTCTGCAGCATGCCCTGTAACGGCAGTTGCTACCGGGGAACCGCGGTCGAGGAAGCGTTTGGCTGGTTTAAAAAGGCGGACGGGGTCGTCTTGGGCAGTCCGGTTTATTTTGGCACTGTTTCCGCGCAATTGAAGGCGTTATTTGATCTGTCCCGGTCGGTCCGGGCCCAACAGACCCTCTACAACCGGGTCGGCGCCGGCGTTACGGTCGGGACTTCCCGGTTCGGCGGTCAGGAGACCACCATGAAAGCGCTCCATGATATCATGCTGGTCCAGGGTATGCTGTTGATCGGCGACGGTTATGCCGATGATGACTGCGGCCATCACGGGGTCTGCGCGGTCCGGCCGGCCAACGCCGACAGCTTTGCCATGCAACGGGCGGAGATCACCGCTAAACGGCTGGTCGAGGTTTGCGAGGCGACGGCTGGGTTGCGGGCAGAACCCTGAAAGCGATCGAGGGGTTTTTTCGAAAACTGGAAAGGAAAACCAACCGGCTTTGTTGAAGATAGGGTTTGGATCTTCTACGGGGACGGGAGTGGCGAGGATGGGTAAACCAAGCTTTTATATTGTTGATGTTTTCGCCGAGCACAAATATGCCGGCAATCAGTTGGCGGTCATTACCGGCGCGGCCGGTTTTTCCGGCGACCGGATGCAAGCGATCGCCCGCGAGATCAACTTTTCAGAGACGGCGTTTATTGTGGACGGGGACCCGGAAAGCGGTCTTTATAACGTGCGGATCTTCACCCCTTTGCATGAGGTCCCGTTCGCCGGACATCCGACGTTAGGGACGGCGTATATTATCCGTCAGGAATTGCAACCGGGCGGGACCGGCCCGATTGTTTTGAACCTGAAAGCGGGGCGGATTCCGGTAACCGTTGCGACGGATTCCCAGGGCGCGGAGGTGTACTGGATGCGGCAGTTGGCTCCCACCTTCGGCAGCACGTTGCCCGCGGCAGCGGTGGCGCCGGTTTTGGGCCTTGCTGTGGCGGAAATTGACGAACGTTTTCCGATTCAGCAAGTATCGACCGGCTTGCCGCACATTATCGTCCCGTTGAAACAGCGCCGGGCGTTGCGGGAGATTCGGGTCGTCCGAGAGTTGTACTACCCATTGGTTGGGGCAACCTGGGCCAAAAATCTGCAGGTCTTTTGCGCGGAGGCCGACGAGCCGGGCCATGCCGTTAGCACCCGGATGTTCGCCGATTATTTGGGCATCCCCGAGGATCCGGCAACCGGCAGCGGCAACGGCTGTTTGGCCGGGTATCTGCTGCAGCATCGCTATTTTGGCGAGGGTCCGCTGGCGCTCAAAAGCGAGCAAGGGTACGACATGGGCCGTCCGTCGCTGTTGCACCTGCAAGCGGAGCGGCAGGCGGGGGAGATCGCGATCCGGATCGGCGGGAGCGTGGTCCCGGTGGCGCAAGGAGTTTTGGTGTAAGTCCGGAACAAGGGAGAAATATAATGTAAACTATCGAATGGCACTTCGTGACTTCCGGATTTAAGTGGCTTCATAGTTTCTTCAACAATGGAGTAAATAGAACAGGAATTGAAATAAATGAAACTAATAAAATTCATTCTTTATTTTATTAGAAATTTAATATTAACACTAATTATTTTCCCTTTTGCAATTATTATGATATTTGTTTTTAAAGGAGCTCGCGGATTAGAAGCAATTTGGCTATTGTGGAATAATCCCAAGAAGTTTAAAAGTATATGGAATATATATGAAATAAACAATGAAATTTTAGAAGAATTTTCGGAAAAACAATCATGTTATAAAGAAGAAAGTTCAAAGAAAAAAACTCAAAAACGGTCTACAAGGTATATTTAAACAGGTATAGAAATAACAGATTTAATTTAAATCAATCTACCAATATTGACCAATTAGAGTATGACTTATCTTTAAAATACAAGAGTCGGGAAAAAACAATCGCCAACTCATTTTTTCTGACAGGAATAGCCATCAAATTATAGAAAAACTTTCCCAAAGCGGGTAGAATGAGAGGGAACAATGAAGATAGAAATCGAAGTTGCAGAATATACCCCAGAAAGCTGGATACGACTTAATTGGGTAAGTGGGTACGTTATTGAGAGTAGAATCGATGGCAACACAGTTGTTTTAAAAGCCAATAAAGAAGGATTAACAACCCTAGCTCAACATTTATTGACTTTAGCCCAAGAAAATATAGAACCAGGGAATCATATTCATTTAGACGACTCGAATGGATTAGAGGATGGCTCGTGTGAACTGATTATTGAAAGAACGTAAGTATCACAATTAAAACCAGGGTCTAAAGGCTCTGGTTTTTTCTATAGTTGTCGAACTTCCTTAAAGGGAAGTAGATGATCGGTCAATCATACCTTTCATTTCGGTTGATCTTTGGGAAGCCAAACAAAACAAGAGGTAACCGCTCGAAGGATTTTCCAGTTGATGTCGAAATAATATGGGAAGATTTTCCCTAAAAAATAGGATCGTTCCGTTGGCAGTGAGTATTGAACAAACAGTTGATGTAATGAAAAATATATAGGGGCAATACAATGACTTTAAAAATATTCAATTGGTTTCTTTGTGTAATAGGTGGAATAGCAGGAATGCAACCTATGATTATGATACTTGAGAAAAAAATTGACCCAGCACGGGTAAAAGTTTTTATCCTTGGTATTTTTCTATTTGCAGTAATTTATTTTTTGAGAAATTATTTTTGTAAAAAATAGAGGTTCAATTATGAATGAGAAACAAACCAGGATGCTACGTAACCCCGGTTCATTTCTTACCCAAAGTAATGTAGAGTTCGCTCAGTTCAGTGAACGTTAATTAAAGGCTTTAGCAAAGTTCAAGTAATATCGGGGTCGAGGTTGCTTGATTGCAGGCTTAGGGGTGTTATAAATAATGAATAAAGAATATTATCAGTATGATTTAATTGTAAAAAATGATGTATGCCATTGTATTTGGTATACCAATGAAAAGGATGGCTTTATAACAGAATTCAATAAAATAAAATATTTTAAAACCATGGAGGAATTTCGACAGTTTATCAAGTTAAATAGTATCAATGTTAATGAAGGTTGCGCGGCTTTATCGATTGATCAAGCGGAAGAATGGCTTTCAAATAAAGTAGTCGAAATAGATTGCGAATATTTCTTGAATTTTTGGAATTTGATTTCCGATCTAGCCAATTCTGTGGAAGAAAAATTTTATGGATATCAAGAAGATAATACTACGGTACAGAAGATTTATGACAAATTATTTTACGGAAACAACATACCGTCTTTGGTAAAAGGTAACAAACGATATCAGCCTAAATGGGACGCTGAAGAAATCGCAGAAATAGCAAACGTTATCAAAGATGGCTTAAGAATCGTCGAAAAAATTTTATGATAATGCGATAGTAATTAAACATTTTCTTAGTAGTCGACCACCTCGACTTGTCTGGGGCAAGCGATACGGAATGAAAATGGTGGTGCCACTCTCCGCCCAGCCGTAAACGACAGGGCTAAGTTATTAAAACCATTCTAAGCCCCTCCAGGGCTAGGCCAGACTTCGAAGCACAACCCAGCCCGGAAGGGCTTGAGACCGGTTTTTCAACTTAGCCCTGACCTTCAGGTCTGGGTGGACAGAAGCGCCTTCAGCGTATTTTCTAGGTCCCACAGCCGCTGAGCAAGGATGCCCAATCGTTGAGCGAGGATGCGCAGTCGTTGAGCGAGGATGCGCAGTCGTTGAGCGAGGATGCGCAGTCGTTGAGCGAGGACGCCCAATCATTGAGCGAGGATGCGCGGTCGTTGAGCGAGGATGCGCGGTCGTTGATCGAGGATGCACAGTCGTTGAGCAAGGACGCCCAGTCGCTAAGCTTGGAAACCTCGCCCTGGGTTGCCATAAACCGCATAAAAGACGGTCCGGCTACAAACAATATTTCATAAATAAACCGAAAAATGATTGGTGTTGGGTGATGGTGGCAGGTGGCGACTTTGGACAGAACGACCAACGGGTTATTGGCGGGGATTATTGCCGGGATTGCTATGAATGCTTGGAATCTCTTCGATTATTATATTCTCCATTTTACCGAGATTCGTTTTTCAGACTGGTTTACGGCTTTAACGACCTGGGATAAACCGGTTAATAGTATCCAAGTTGCGATTCACCTGATCTTTACGATCATCTTATGGGACGGCTTCCTGGGCATCGTTTTTGCGCATCTGATCAATTTAATCAATCCGAAAGGCCTTGTCTACAAAGCGGTTTTTTACAGTATGCTGCTTTGGTTCTTCTTTAAAATCATTGTCAATTTCTATCATGTCCCGGTCGTCTCGGGTGCGCAACCGTTTCCCAAAGCAATATCAAACGTGTTGGCCATCATCATTTGGGGCGTTATTTTGGGGCTGTTGCTGAAAAAATTCGAAAACTCAGCCAATTCGGAGGAAAATTGATAAAGGGTAAAGTTCATGATTTTTTCTTTGCCGGGGTCGTGTTTGGAATTAGCGACGGATTAATCTATAACGTATACATCGTTATCCTCAAACTGCTCCGGATTAATACGCAAACCCCCTGGGAAGACGCGACGGCGCTCTTTTTTAGTCCACCCGAGATTCACATGCCGGGAGCCCAAATATTTGGTTTCCTAATGTCGTTAAACGGGCCGCTTTTTATCAGCATCGCCCTTTGTTTGTTGGTTCAATTAACCAGTAAAGCTTTTACTTATATAAAAAGCATTGCGTTGGCGGAACTAACGACGTTTTTTTCGTTTGCGATCGTATATCCCGCATTAGGATATGGAAAACACTCTCTCGTCACGATTTATTATGCTCTGGTGGGGATGCTCCTTTTTGGACTCGTTTTAGGTTACTTCGTCAAAAAATACACTGACTTCGAAAACCGCTGAATTCCTCGAAAGCCACTCCATTGTCCAATCTTTGGTGGAATAATGACAAAGTATTCGGCGCCTCCATGTCGAAAATATTACCGAGGATGCGTTAGATATGGTACAATCAATCCAACAATTTGATGGCACCGAATCTTTCGCGCGACATCAATCGAAGCTGCAGAAATTGGAGTCGAATCAATGCTCGCAATCACCTTTGAAAAACTTTCCCGGGTGGACCGCCAAGCGGAACCGTGCGCGGTCGCCCTGCCGTTCGCCCCGGGGGCACTCACCGGTCTGACCGGATTGGTCTTGCATGACGGCGCGGAACGGTTGCCGGTTCAGCCGGTTGTTACAGCCACCTGGCCCGATGGTTCGGTCAAGTGGCTTTATTTGGACTTTCTCGCCGATTTACCCGGCAACGCCGGGAAACGTTTTGAACTCCGGGTAAACGATTTCGAACCGGTTGTCCCGCGCCGGACGGTAACGGTTCAAACCAGTCGCGGCGGCTACCGGATTGACACCGGCGTTCTTCAAGCGGAACTGAGCGGTCCGGGGCAAGCGGGTATCATTTCCGCGGTCAGCGGCGCTGATTTTCAGTTCGGACAAGGCGCTTTTACGGATCCGGCCATCACCACGCCGGACGGAACGGTCTGGACCGCAGTGATTGACGAGCGGGGCTGGCAGATCGTCAAACCCGGACCCTTGGTAACGACCCTCCAAGCGCAGGGACGCCATGTGAATGCCTCCGGCGCCGCTATGCTCGACTTTGAGATCCAGGTTAGCGCTTTCGCGGGCCAACCGTGGCTGCAGGTGGATTACCGGATTATTCATCGCGAAACCCAACCTCAGATTGACCTGGACGGGATCGGATTTGGGCTGCTTCCGTCGCTCGCAGCGGGAGCGGGACAAGCGGTCCGGAGCGGTTTGGCAACGTCCAATTACCGAAGCGAGATTCGGACCGGCAACGGCGCCGATCTGCTGCGTCAGACAATCGACGCCGAGTACCTCTTGTACGATCAGAATGAACAGATCCCCGAAACCTTTTACGGCACTTTTTGGGCGGACTGGACGCGTCCGGACGCTGGCGGCGCTTGTTTAACCCTCTTCCAAGCCTATCAAAACTTCCCCAAAGCGTTGGAAGTTGGCGGGCCGGGCATCCTGGCGGGAATCCTGCCGCAAGGAAACCGTTTGACCTTATATCAAGGGGTCGCCAAGACCCACCGTTGGTTTTGGCATTTTCACGGTCCAACCGTTGAACTTGCCGAACTGAATCTGCGGTGCCTGCAATTTCAAATGCCGGACCGGGCGACGGTTGCGCCGGAGATCTACCGCGCCGCCGGCGTTTTGGAGCAGATTTTCGTCGACCGGAAGCTCGATTGGGTGGAACGGTTTTTTGTCAATCTGGCCGACTCCCGGATCCGCGCCTACGGCATCCTGGCTTGGGGCGACGCTCCCGATGCCGGCTATACCGAGCAAGGACGCGGCAACGGCAAACTGGTCTGGACCAATAACGAATACGACCTGCCCCACGCCGCCATGTTGCTTTACGCCAAAACGGCGGAGCGGCGGTTCCTGGATTATCTGTTGGTGACGGCCGGGCACTTGATGGATGTGGATGTCTGTCACTACAGTCCCGACCCCTTGCGCCATCAAGGCCAGGTCATGCACTCGGCCGATCACGTCTCCGGGAAAGTATCGCCCTGCCATGAATGGGTCGAGGGATTGCTGGATTTTTACCATCTCACGGCCGACCAACGGGTATTGGCGACCGCCGTCGGCATTGGCGAGAACGTCATCCGGTTGTTGGCGACTCCGCGTTATCAAGGGGCGGGCGGCATCAATGCCCGCGAGACCGGCTGGGCGTTGCGCTCCTTGGTGGCTTTGTACCGGGAGACCCATGATGAGCGCTGGTTGGAGCCGGCGGAAACGATCGTCGGTCACTTCGAAACTTGGAAAAAACAATACGGCGGCTGGTTGGCTCCCTACACCGACCATGTGGCGATCCGGGTGCCGTTTATGATCGCAGTGGCGGTCAACAGTCTGATGCGTTATTACCGGGTCCGGCCGCAGCAACGGATTGCCGAGATGGTCGTTGCGGCGGTCCGCGATTTGGTGGACAATTGCCGGCTGGAGAACGGGCTTTTTTACTATAAGGAACTGCCGAGCCTGCGCCGGAACGGCGGCAATCCGCTGATCCTGGAGGCGTTGGCTTACGCTTACGAGTTCACCGGGGATAAAACGTTGCTGGAAGCCGGACTCCCCACCTTCCGGTTGGCCGTCCAATCGGACAATCATTACGGCGGGAAGAAGCGTTTGGCCGAAGGAGCGGTGATTCAGGAAGGCGGCGCTAGCCCGAAACGGTTCGCCCAAGCTTTCCATGCGATTGCGTATTACTATCGGGTGGCAGTGGAAGCCGGGGTGTTGGCGCCGTGACGCCGTGAAAAGCCGCCTATCGCTGCGTTGCTCGCTCGTTCCGGTCCTCAACGTACGGTTAAGTACGCCTGCGGTCCTCACTCGGTCGCGCCTTGCGCTAGACGGCTTTTGACGACGCCGTGACGCCGTGGGGAATTTACTTTATGTGCGTGGATTTGAGTTTAAGTAATTGGTACGAACGCTTAGAATTTTGCGCAACGGGCAGGCTAGGTTTGAGGTGATTTTTTATGGCTGAGGTGCCGAGGGAGATTCAGACGTTGTTGGATCGGCCGGAGGTTCAGGCGACGGTGCTGAATCAACCGGATTCGGTTCGTTTGCGGGCGATGGCGTTAGGTTTAAGTACCTTGCATTATTTGAAAGAGCAAGAAAAGGCTGGCGACGGGACAGTTGTCGATCAGAATGAACAGAACAACGGGAGTGAGTTGCATGAAGACGCTTGAAAATTATACCCACCTTGAGGACGAGCAAAGTTTTAATGACCTGTTGCAAACGGAGGAGCGGGTGGCGGCATTGGTCTATGCCAGCTGGTGTCCGTTTTGCAGGCGGTTTTTACCGTTTTTTGAGCAAAACGTCCGAGAGTCAGCCCATTTTGTCGCGGTTCAGGACAACCAGGAGACCGTCGCCGACACGTATGACATTGAGGTCATTCCCACGGTTCTTTATTTCGAAGAAGGTCAACTTGTCAAACGGTTGGACGGAATCCCCGGCGTGGGACTGAGCGAAAACCTCTATCTGAAGTTTCTGCAGGATTGTCTGTCGGTATAATCAGCGACCGCAATTTAAATCGATAAAGATGCCCAACCCCTTCCGTGCCGGGAAGGGGTTGGGCATTTTCGATTGGCGAAGATTTTTGTCATAAATTTAGTGCGACATATATAGCAGGAATCTTTCGCAAAATGTTGAATAAATAATCTCTGTAGGATAGTAGCTTGAGTAGAAAACCTGGATTTTCAAACATCGTAGCATGGTAGCATGGTAGCCGATAGGGTTCGAATGATAAAAACCTGACAGGGCTATTGTGTCTGGTTTTTTATTTTTGCCTTCCTCGCAATATTAAGGAGGTCGATTCGATGAAACCCTGTCTAAAAAGAGTACTGATTTTCATTGCCGTAACGCTTGTCGCCAACCTGCCGCTAGTCGCCGCGGCCGATAACGCCAAAGAACCGTATGTGGTTGGCGCTTTCGTCTCGGTTACCGGTCCGAACGCCCCCTTGGGAACCCCGGAACGGGATACTTTGGTGATGCTGGAGACCAAGATCAACAAAGCCGGTGGCATCAATGGCCACCCGCTCAAAGTGATTATCGAAGACGACGGCAGCGATAATACCAGCGCGGTAAAGGCCGCCAAAAAGCTGATTGAACAAGATAAAGTTTGCGCCCTCGTCGGCGGTAGCGGCACCGGGCCGACCATGGCGGTCGCGCCGATCGCCGAAGCTTCGAAAGTTCCCCAAGTCTCGATGGTTGCGGGAGCCGCGGTCACCAATCCCTTAAAACCGTGGGTCTTCCGGGTCGCTCCAACCGACATTCTAATGGTCGGGAAGATTCTGACTCACTTAAGCCAACAAAAGATCAGCAAAATTGCGATTATTTATGATTCCAACGCCTATGGCACCAGCGGCCGGGATCAGATCAAAGAACTGGCGGCCCAATATAAAATGACGATCACCGCTGAAGAAGCGTTTAATACCAAAGATACCGATATGACAGTTCAACTGACCAAAATCCGGACCACTCCGGCTCAAGCCATCATCTGTTGGGGCACCAATCCGGCTCCGGCCCAAGTCGCGAAGAACATTCAGCAACTGGGGATCACCATTCCGTTGGTAATGAGCCACGGGGTCGCCAACCAAGCCTTCCTCGACCAGGCGGGTCCGGCCGCCAACGGGGTCATTTTGCCGGCGGTCAAGCTGATTGTCGCCGGGGAACTTCCCAACACCGACCCGCAAAAGAAAGTTCTGCTCGGTTATGCCAAAGATTTCGCAGCCGCCTACAAACGGTCGGCTGATCATTACGGCGGTCATGCCTATGACGCTTTAAACATTATTGTCCTGGCCTTGAAGAAAGTCGGCAACGACCGCGCCAAATTACGTCAAGCCATTGAAAATACCAAAAACTTCCCCGGCATCGGCGGGGTCTTCAGCTATTCGGCGACCAACCATGACGGTTTAACCGAAAACGGTTGCGCGATGTTAAAGATCGTCAATAAGAAATGGACGTTATTAAAGTAGGCAGGTATAATCCATGTGGACCAGCGCGGTGATTCTGCAATTTTTAATCAGCGGACTGACCCAGGGCAGTGTGTACGCACTCATCGCCCTGGGTTTCATGGTAATCTATAATTCCAGCGAAATCATTAACTTTGCCCAAGGCGAGTTTGTGATGTTGGGCGGCATGGTGGCAGTCTCCTTATATTCGCTGGGCTTGCCGTTGCCGTTGGCAATCATCCTGGCGATTGGCGCGGTCACCTTATTTGGGATCGGTTTTCAACACGTTGCCATCCGGCCGCTTAAAAAAGCGACCCCGTTTGCGGTGATCATCCTGACGATCGGCGCTTCGATCGCCATTCGCGGTTTGGCGATGCTGCTCTGGGGCAAAGACACCTTTTCGTTGCCGGTGTTTGTGGCGGGCAATCCGATCATCCTCGGCGGGGCGGCGATCATCCCCCAACAAGTGATTATCCTGGGCACCGCGATCGTATTAATGCTGGGACTGCATCTCTTTTTTAAACATACCTTGACCGGCCAGGCGTTGCGGGCCAACGCGGTCAACCGCCAGGGAGCGTCGCTCTCCGGCATCAAACCGGAGTGGATGTTGAAGCTCTCCTTTGCGATCAGCGCCGCCCTGGGCAGCGTCTCCGGAATTGTGATCGCTCCCACCAATCTCACCAGTTACGATGTGGGCATCATGTTGGGCCTAAAGGGATTTGTGGTCGCGATCATCGGCGGCCTTAATTCGTTTGTCGGGACCATCTGCGGCGGATTGCTGCTGGGCGTGATCGAATCGCTCGGCGCCGGGTTTATTTCATCGCAATACCGGAACGCGATTACCTTCGGCTTGTTGATCCTGGTATTATTTATCCGTCCCAATGGGATTTTTGGGAGAAAATCATGACGCCAATGAAGAATAATCGGCGACTGTTATGGAGCGTCAGTTTGGTGCTGATGGTTACGCCGTGGCTGTTGCCAAACCGTTACATGCTAAACGTGGCGGTACTGATCGGAATTTACGCTTTGGCCGTGATCGGCCTGAATCTGTTGATCGGCTATGCCGGACAGATCTCGTTGGGCCATGCGGCTTTCTTTGGCATCGGCGCCTATGGAGTCGCAATCCTCACCACCCGGTTTCATTGGGATCCCTTTTTAGCTTTAGCGGCCGCCGGTTGTTTGGTGGCAGGGGTTGCCTGGGTGATCGGGCGGCCCGCATTGAAACTGCAAGGTCACTATCTGGCCATGGCCACGTTGGGCTTTGGCATCATCGTGCAGATTTTCATGGACGAACTGGTCGAATGGACCGGCGGGACTCAGGGAATGAGCAATATCCCCAAATTGAGCATCGGCGGCTATCAATTTTCCGGCGATTTTCAACTTTATTTCCTGGTCTGGGGTTTGATCGTTTTGGTCCAATTATTACTCCAAAACCTGCTCGGCGGGAAGATTGGCCGGATCTTCCTCGCCATTCATACTAACGAAACCGCGGCCGAATCGTTGGGGATTAACACCGCGCGGCTCAAGGTCCAGGTGTTTGTGTTTAGCGCCGTGTTGGCCGGAGTGGCGGGCGGGTTGTATGCGTACGCCATTAGTTATATCAGCCCGGAACCGTTTGGGTTTGGTTTTTCGGTCCTGCTGTTGACCATGGTCGCCATCGGCGGGATGGGCAGCCTGTGGGGGCCGGTTTTGGGAACGGTGTTACTTGGAATCTTGCCGGAGTTATTACGCTCCTTTAAAGATTTTGATATTCTGATCTACGGTGTGTTGTTAATGATGATCATCTTTTTTCTTCCCAAAGGAGTCGTCGCGTTGCTTGAAGCGGCTTGGGGGGCTGTCTTGCCGTTGAAACGGGGGAAGGGAGTTC
Source organism: Bacillota bacterium (assembly GCA_023410535.1). Classification (GTDB taxonomy): domain Bacteria; phylum Bacillota; class UBA4882; order UBA8346; family UBA8346; genus JAEYPR01. The sequence continues at coordinate 36,156 of JAEYPR010000002.1, forward strand.
ATCATGAGTGAGATTTTACTCCAGCTTGACAAAGTCAGTAAACACTTCGGCGGGATCACCGCTGTCAATCAAGTGAGCTTAGCGTTGCAAACCGGTCAAATCAAGGGGTTGATCGGACCTAACGGCGCGGGAAAAACCACCCTCTTCAATATGATCACCGGCGTCTATCCGGTTAGCGGCGGGACGATTCGAATGCAACAGCACTTGTTGACCGGGTTGCCGGTCCACCGGATCGCTCGGCACGGCATTGCCCGGACCTTTCAAACTGTCCGGCTTTTTACCAACTTATCGCTAGCGGAAAATGTGATGGTCGGTTTTCATGAACAACTGCGCGGCGGTTGGCTGGCGACGGCGTTCGGTCTGCCTTGGACGCGCCAGGAGGAGCACCAATACCGGGAACGGGCGAGACAACTGCTGGATTTTGTGGGCTTAAGCCAGGCGGCCGACACTGCGGCGGCGAGTTTGCCTTACGGCCAACAACGTTTATTGGAGATCGCCCGGGCGCTGGCGACCAAACCGCGTTTGCTACTGTTGGATGAACCGGCGGCCGGTCTCAATATTGCCGAAAAACTGGCATTGGGGAGACTGGTTCAAGCCATTCGCCAACAGGGAGTGACGGTTTTGCTGGTTGAACACGATATGGATTTGGTGATGAACATCTGCGATGAACTGGTTGTCTTGGAGTTCGGCACCAAGATTGCCGAGGGCGATCCGGCGGCAATCCGCAATCACCCCAAGGTGATCGCCGCCTACTTGGGAGAGGAGGATGGCGATGATTAAGATCCGGAACCTGATTGCCGCCTACGGACAGCTGAAAGTGCTGCATGAACTGTCATTTGAGGTCAATCCCGGTGAAATTGTGACCTTAATCGGACCCAATGGCGCGGGCAAGTCGACCATTCTGCTGAGTATCATGGGCATGTTGGGAAACGCCTCCGGCGCGGTGCTCTTTGAAGGCGATAACCTGTTAAAACTGCCGACCGATCGGATCGTCAGCCGGGGCGTGGCGCTGGTTCCCGAAAACCGGGGTTTGTTTGCGCCGATGACCGTCCGGGAAAACTTAATGCTGGGCGCGTATTTGCGGTTGAAAAAAGGGCGGAAACCGGCGGTCTTTGATGATCTCGACATGGTGCTGCAGTTGTTTCCGATCTTAAAGGACCGCTTGGAACAACCGGCGGGGACGATGTCCGGCGGGCAACAACAGATGGTGGCGATCGGCAAAGCCTTAATGGCCAGTCCGCGACTGCTGTTGTTGGATGAACCTTCTTTGGGTTTGGCCCCGCTGGTGATCAAGGAGATATTTAAAGTGGTGGAATCCTTAAACCGGTCGGGAGTAACGATCCTTTTGATTGAACAAAACGCCAATTTGGCTTTGAAGATTGCCCAGCGCGGCTATGTGGTGGAGAACGGCCGGATCAGTTTTAGCGGGACCGCCGCCGAATTAATGAGTCATGCCGATGTCAAACAAGCGTATTTGGGGAAATCAACCTCGGCCGCCGCTTTAAAAGCGGTTGTCGGAAATGAATGAGTCATGACAATAAAAAAACCTTTCAAAAGGATGGATTATTGGGATGGGAATCATGCTATAATACAATACGATAAGTTGAAATGTAAAGGAGACCAAACATGACCCAAACCAGTTCCAATCCGCAAGTGATTTTAGAGACCTCCAAAGGCCAGATTAAACTGGAATTATTTCCGGAACAAGCGCCGGTCACGGTGGGGAACTTTTTAAATTATGTTGATTCGAACTTCTATGACGGAACCGTCTTCCACCGGGTGATTGCCAACTTTATGATTCAGGGGGGCGGAATGACCGCCGGGCTCAAAGAAAAATCAAACCAGGCGCCGATCAAAAATGAAGCGACCAACGGTTTAGCCAACGACCGCGGCACGATCGCCATGGCCCGGACCCAGGTGGTTGACAGCGCTACCTCGCAATTTTTTATCAATGTCGTGGATAATGATTTTCTGAATCACCGGAGTAAAACGCCGTCCGGATTCGGCTATTGTGTTTTTGGCAAGGTTGTTTCGGGGTTGGATGTGGTCGATGCGATCAAAGCGGTCCCCACGCATACGGTCGATTACCATGATGATGTTCCCGTTGAGGACGTGGTGATTCTCTCCGCCAAACGGGTTACTGAGTAAGTAACGCCTCGATACATAATAAACCTCTGCCGCAAGCGGGGGTTTTTCATTTAGCGATGGAAGGAGCTGAAGCGATGGAAGGGGTAAAAGAAGCAATTTTAGCCGATCGGTTCTGCATGGATACCGTCGGGATCGAACTACTGGAAATCGAGCTTGGTTACGCTAAGGCGCGGTTGACGATCGGACCGGAACATTTAAACGGGTTGGCCATTGTCCAAGGGGGCGCCATTTTTACCTTGGCTGATTTGGCATTGGCCGCCGCCGCCAACTCGCAAGGGACGGCAACGGTTGCCGCCAATGCCAACATCGCCTTTTTGAAGGCGGTCACCGGCGGGGTGTTATATGCCGAAGCCAAAGAGGAATCGCGCCATGGCCGACTCGGCACCTATACGGTCCGGGTGACCAACGATCAAAATGAACTAGTCGCTTTGATGCAGGGGACGGGATACCGGAAACGGGAATCGTTAGCGACCTTGCGGTCAAATTTACAAGGTAAGGAATCCGCTGCCCCGGCAGGCCGGGGGTAGCATAGGATGAAAATGGTGGTGTCAATCTCCGCCCAGCCGTAAACGACAGGGCTGGGTATAGAAAACCATTCGAAAGCCCCTCCGGGGCTCGGCAAGACTTCGAAGCCCAACCCAGTCCGGCCTCAGCCGGGGTTGAGACCGGTTTCGAGCTTAGCTCTAACCTTCAGGTCTGGGCGGATAGAAGCGCATTCATCATATAGAACACAGGTCTTGGAGATGCAAAAAGGGCAGCCATAAAACTTATGGCTGCCCTTTTTAACTCGTTTGGTTGGGTTAATTAATGGCGGTGATGCGACGGGTCGAAGGATTTTAACCGGAACAAGCCGTAAACGATCACTGCGATTGCCACGCCGATCCCAATCAAGGTGATGGATAACTCTCCGATGACGCTGGCGACATTCAGACCGTTATCGCGTAAAATCATGGTAATGGCGGTGTGAGCCAATACGGCGCCGCCGATATAAATGATCAGTGGGAAACGATTCATTAACCGCGCTAACCAACTGGAACCCCACACTAAAATCGGGATGCTGACCGCCAGGCCGAAGATGACCAAACCAATCGAGCCGTGCGCGGCGCCGGCCACGCCCATGATGTTGTCAAAGGCCATTGAGACGTCGGCGATGATAATATTGCGGACCGCTACCCAATATTGGTTGGTTGCCTCTAACGAGCTGGCGTCCTCATTGGGATGGAGCAGATTCCAGGTGATCCAGATCAAAATGATGCCGCCAATGGCGTTTAAATAAGGAATATTAATCAGTAATGTTGCCAAAGAGGTAAAGATAATCCGTAAAACGACCGCACCACCCGCGCCCAAAGCAGCGGCGGATTTGCGCATCTGTTCGGGCAGATCTTTAATGGCCAAACCGATGACGGCGGCATTATCCCCTGATAAAACCAGATCAATCAATACAATGGAAAGGATGGCGTAGATTAAGTCCATTTGCGGTGCCTCTCATATTGTCGCAGTAAATATTGGTGCAAAATCTTCGTGCTATATTTCCTGCGTGGATGTCCAAATTATTATATCGCTTAGCGCACCTTCTGACAATGGACTTTTGCATGCAAAACCGCCAAGAAATCCTTGAATGAGGATGTTTACGCCTCTTTTACCCCGTATTTACTCCGAATTAACGGCTTGATCCCGCCGCTTTCCAAAATATGCATCACATATTCGGACAACGGTTCGGCCTGGGCGGTTTGGCCGGTGGTTTCGTTCCGGATCAAACCGTTGGTGAGATCAATCGTCAGCCGGTCGCCGGCTGTGACGATTGTTTGGATCGCTTTACAAACAATCAAAGGGATTCCCAGATTGATTGCGTTGCGATAAAAGATGCGGGCGAAGGAAGCGGCGACGACCGCGCCGACGCCGGCAGCTTTCAGCGTCACCACGGCGTGTTCGCGGCTGGAACCGCAACCGAAGTTGGTTGCAGCGACAATGATGTCGCCGGATTGCACCGTTTTGACAAAATTGGGATCGGCGCCTTCCATCGCATGTTGCCCCACGACTTCGGGGTCGGTCAGATCAAGATACCGTCCGGGATAAATCTGGTCGGTATCGATATTGGCGCCAAACACAAAGGCTTTACCTTGAATTTGCTTTTGCATAGCGGTCACTCCTCGTTCAGATATGGGGTGGGATCCGTGATCTTGCCGGTTAAAGCGGCGGCGGCAACCGCGGCCGGCGACGCGACATAAATCTTGGCTTGATTGTGACCCATCCGGCCGGGGAAATTCCGGCTGGACGAGGTGATACAGCTTTCGCCGGCGGCGATCATTCCCTGATGAGTGCCGAGGCAAGCGGCGCAGCCCGGCGTGACAAAGGTCGCCCCAGCCTCAATCAAAGTTTTCAGATAGCCTTTTTCGATCGCTTCCAGTAAGACGGATTTGGAGGCCGGAACCACCACCAGGCGGGTCCGGGGATTGATGGTTTTCCCTTTGAGAATCCGGGCGGCAATCGCCAGATCGGCCACCCGGCCGCCGGTGCAGGTCCCCAGGAAAGCCTGGTGAATCGGTTCGCCCGCCACCGCGGCGATGGGGAAAACATTATCGACGCTGGAAGGAGCGGCGACTTGCGGTGTCAGTTCGGAAACGTCGTAAGTGTGTTCAGCGGCGTAGCGATAGCCGGGATCGGTCTCAAAGATTTGATAGTCTTTGGTACCTTTGCTGTTTAAATACTCCATGGTGATCGCATCCGGCTGAATATAACTGGTTTTGGCCCCCAATTCGGTGGTCATGTTGCAGAGCGCCATCCGTTCGGAAATGCTCAGCTGTTGCAGGACCGGTCCGGTAAATTCGATCGCTTTATAGACGCCGTAATCGGCGCCTAAGTCACCGATAATCTTCAGAATAATATCTTTGGCGTAGACCCCTTGCGGCAAAGTGCCGTTGAGTTGGATTCGGACCACTTCGGGAACGCGGAACCACAACTCGCCGCTGATCATAATGGTGGCTAAGTCGGTGGCGCCGACGCCGGTGCCAAACGCCCCAAACGCGCCGTGGGTGGTGGTGTGCGAATCGGTTACCACCAAAATCATGCCCGGCCGGACCAAGCCCTTATCAACCAAAATCTGATGGCAGACGCCTTGGTCGATGTCCATCAGTTTGTCAATTCCCTGATCCCAGCAGAATTCGCGGAATTGTTTTTGATTGTCGGCTTGCATGATCGTGGAAGCCGGGGCGTAATGGTCCAAAAAGATCACCAGTTTTTGCGGGTCACGGACTTTTTGCCCGCCCATTTCAAAAAAGGAGCGGATGGTTTGGAGATAGAGGTCGTTGATTCCGGCCAAGTCCACCTTACAATTGACGATTTCTCCGGTTTGGACCTGGTCTCGGCCGGCGGCTTTGGCCAAGGCTTTCTCAATGGCGTGCAATGTTGCTTCCTCCCTTATGTCCGATAATTACGCTTTTACGGGAACGGTCAAACTTCCTTGCGGCATCAGGATGATTCGCGGGTTTTCCCCAACAACCTCGTAAGCCTGCGCTAAGGCCGCTTCGATCGTTGCGGCCGGGGTAAATAACAAGGTCCGGGCCAGATCAGGATCAAGGGTCGAGACCAGGATGAACTTGGCTTTTTTCATTAACCGGGTTACGGCATAGGCCTTGTGGGCGCCGATCTGAAAATCCTCGCGCAGTTTCGCCTCGACCCGCTCGGGAGTACAGCATTCGCGCATGGTTTTTTCATAGGTGGCGGAGCCCGAACCTTCGGCGCATTCACCCAAAATGATTACAACGCCGCCGTCACGAACGGCGCCCCAGGCATTATCCATCGTTTTTTGCAGTTGGTAAATATTAATGTCTTTCGGATAGCCGCCGCAACTGGCGATGACCAGATCGGCCGGCTCGGCGATGGGCGCGCCGTAGACCGAATCGACGAATTGACAGGCTTCCAGATGGGCTTGGAGATAATCGCCGGCAAAGATCCGCAGAAATTCCTTCTTTTCATTCAGCACCACGTTGACGAGGAAGGACGGCCGGTGCATTTCGACGCCTTCCACTTGATCCTCGTAAACGGGGTTGCCGGCCAATTTGCCGATGATCGCGTCCGGATCCAACATCAGCCGGTGATTGCGGCGAATGGTTTCGTAAGCCGCCACGCCGGGCAACATCGCTTTGCGGCCGCCGCCGAAGCCGGCGAAGAAATGATGAACCACGCTGCCGGTGCAGATGACGTGGTCGGCCTGGGCGACGACCTGATGGAAGGCGACCGGAGTTCCACGCGAGGTGGTACCGTAATGAACAAATTGTTCCGCGTCGCGGCAATCGGGATTATACAGTTTGACCCGGCTAGCGATGGCGGCGCTCACAGTCTCAATCATCTCGGTTTCGGTCATGGCGCGATGAGTCCCTAACGCAAAGATGATGGAGACATTGGCGTCGGGAATCCCGACCTTGTTCAGTTCCGCCAGTAAAACCGGGACGATTACATCGCTGTTGGCGACCCGGGTCGGATCGTTGACGATGATGGCCACCGTCTGACCGGGTTTGACAATCTCCCGCAACGGCAATGAAGCGATCGGGTTGCGGATGGCTTCCCGGATTGCGGTCGCCGGATCGGTTAAAGCGGGGACTTCGCGAATCTTCAGCTCCCCGGCTACCTGTCCGGGGTCAAGCGCGACTTTGACTTTAGAATGCCCGTACTTGAAATAATAATCTTGTTTGCTCATGACACTCATCCGTTTCGTATCCGGAAACGCGGATTGATTGCGCCCCGTCGCCAAGGGACGTTAAAAACCGCGTAAAATCCAGATTAATATTTATTTGCTAACGATGTCGCGCTGAATATCGAGCCTAACTAACTTCATCACGACACGTTTCCTTACGTAAGTTTCCCAAAATCACTCTTTACCGAGGTTTATTTCAACTTATTTATTATCGTCGAGATTAGAGCGGACTTAAATAGCCAGCGGAATAATTCTGGAGTTTGTCCAACTTTTTCTGCCCAGAAAGCCAATGAATGCGATCGCCTGATTGCCGGAAACAATAAAAATCGACCTCTGAATGAGGTCGATTGTAAGCCGTTTGTTATTCAATTGTCGTAAGTTTAGTAATTAATCTTTCGGACTCACCGCCTTCTGAAAACTCAGATCCCGGTCTGTACCTTGTCCATTGGACTCACCACTTTCGTGTTACTGGGAAATCGGTTGCTGGCCCATGGGATTCACCACTTTCGTCGGGTTGTGATCGGTTGCGTTTGTCTGACCCATTGGACTCACCTCGTTAAGAAGAATTACTGTTTATGCTTTTATTATACGGGGGTTTCCCCCCAATGCCAACGTTGATTTTCGGCGAAAAAAGCGCGTGAGAACGATTGGCATTTGATTAACATGGTTAAATTTAATCATAATCAATAATTCATCAAATTTGAGCGAATTTCATCGCACGGGCATTCCGGTATTATTTGTTTGCGAAGCGCGCGGAATTTTAATGCCGTAGTTGGTTTAAAAAGCTAAACCGGCAAAAAGGTTTCCGGATTTAAACAGCCGCCATCAAACGACCCATTTGCGAAACGTCATAACCACCCATGCTGCCGATTTCGGTTTGGAAATCCGGGGAGTTTAAAATGCTCAGTAAAACTTGAAAATGCGGCAACGCGGCATCTTCTTTTCGGAAGACCAGATCATACCGTTCTTGGTGCAAGGGAATAAAGTCGACCCCGGCGATCTGGGATGCTACCTTTTCAATCCCCAGTCCGAAATCGGCCTCGCCCCGGCCGATTTGACTGGCCACGGCCAAATGGCTGGTCTCCTCATGGGTGTAGCCGTCGATCTGCTCGGCGCTGATTCCCAGTTTCCGTAATTGCTCATCGAGCAACACCCGGGCGCCCGAGCCGGGTTCGCGGTTCACCAAGCGAAGTTCGGAGCGGGATAGGTCGTTCCAACCAACGATGGCTTTGGGATTGCCTTTTTGGACGTAGAAACCCTCCATCCGGTGGACCAAATTATAGATCAAGGTCGGTTGGCCGGGTAACATCCGCCGGACATACGGGGTATTGTAATCCCCGGAGTCGCTGTCCCAAAGATGGGCGGTAGCCAAATTGGCCGTTCCCCGGTAAAGCGCCAGCAATCCGTCCATACTGCCGACGTAACGGCGGAGCACCCGGTAATTGGGCAACTGCTCCTCCAATTTGCGGGTGAGGATGTCCAATACGATATCCTGCCCGCAGAGAATCAAGCTGTCCTGGGTTTTGGCGACTGACACGGCGGTATTAAGCATCGATTGGGTCAACGGCGGCGGGCAGGCTTTGACGTTCTGCTTAAACTGCGCCTTGTAATGCTCCAAATCTTTCTCTTCCACCCGAACTTTCCGGCCGATCCGGTAGGCGGCCAACTCGCCGCGTTTGATCATCTCGTAAACGGTGAAACGGGAAATTTTTAAAATTTGGGCCACTTCTTCAGGGGTATAGGAAATATTATCAGACATTTGCCACCTCAAAAGACAGATTTTGTTAATGTTATTTTTGTGTAAGAATTGCTAACATGCTCTTGTAAAATAGTATAACATAAAATACAATAAAGGTGGAATTGGTTCTTGTTAGGTTTTGTTTGGTTATATTGATGAGCGAAAACACAAGATTAGCAAGTATCCAATGTAAGCATTAACAAAATGTAAGCATTAACAAAAGGAAGCGTATGAGGAGGAATGACTTATGGGTAAACAATGGCGCGTATTTTTACTTGGGGCAATGTTGTTACTGGCAATGGCAACGACGATTTTTGCTGACGCGAGTATCGAATTGAATGTTTCCGCGGCCATCAGTCTAAAAGACGCCTTGTTGGAGATTCAGAAAAGCTACGAACCGAAACATCCCGGGGTAAAACTGGTTTTTAACCTCAACTCATCAGGGGCGTTGCAGACCCAAATCGAACAAGGCGCTCCGGCCGATGTATTTATCTCCGCCGCCATCAAGCAGATGGATGCGTTGGAGAAGAAGAACCTGTTAGTCAAAGGAACCCGCTTCAATCTATTGGAAAATCAATTGGTGTTGATTGTCCCCAAAGGCCAGTCGACAGCGATCAAGGAGTATAAAGATCTGGCCGCCGACAGTGTCAAAAAGATCGCCATCGGCGCTCCGGAATCCGTTCCGGCCGGCCAATATGCCCAAGAAGTGTTTAAAAAGATCGGCATTTGGGAGAAGGTCAAAGACAAGACGGTTTTGGGCACCAATGTCCGGGCGGTATTGACCTACGTTGAAACCGGCAATGTCGACGCCGGGGTGGTTTACCGCACCGACGCGGCGATCAGCGATAAAGTGCGGATCGTTACTTATGCGCCGGCCGGTTCCCATGAGCCGATCATTTATCCGGCGGCGGTGCTGACCGACGCCAAACAACCTAAGGCAGCCGCGGAATTCTTAGCTTACTTGCGCGGGGCGGAGGGGAAAAGCGTTTTCGAAAAATACGGTTTCGTGTTGGATTAAACGGTCGTCATTGGATGGGGAGTGGTCAGGATGTTCGATTGGCAGCCGGTTTGGTTGTCGGTAAAGATTGCCATCATGGCCTTGGTTGGGGTCGGAGTCAGCGGAATTCTCGTTGCATTTTGGCTGACGCGAGTGGATTTTAAGGGAAAAAATTTTATTGAAACCATATTGACGCTGCCGTTAGTTTTGCCGCCGATTGTCTCCGGGTTTATCCTGCTGGTCCTGATCGGCAGGCAAGGGCCGGTCGGCTGGTTCGTTAACCAACAGTTGGGCTGGCAACTGATTTTCACCCCGTTGGCGGCGTTGCTCGCGGCGATGCTGGTCTCGTTCCCGCTAATGTTCCAGAGCGCCAAAGCCGCTTTGATCGGCGTTGACCGGCGGTTGGAGGATGTGGCCCGCACCCTTGGGGCGGGCAACCTGAAAGTTTTTTTCACCATCACGCTTCCGCTGGCTTGGCCGGGACTGGTCACCGGGATGGTGCTTTCGTTCTCCCGGGCGTTAGGCGAGTTCGGCGCCACGGCGATGGTGGCGGGGAATATTCCCGGCAAAACCCAGACGATTCCGGTCGCGATCTACTTTGCTTCGGAAAGCGGCGATTTGAGTACGGCGGGAATGTACGTATTATTGATTAGCGGGTTGACTTTTGGGTTAATTTTCATTGCCAATCATTGGTCGGCTAAAAAGACCGCCCGATACCAGAGGAGGCAAAACAGTGTTAACAGTGGCGTTACGCAAACAATTACCCGAATTCCAACTGCAGGTGCAATTCGCGACAGCCAATGATATCGTGGTGCTGTTCGGCCCTTCGGGTTGCGGCAAGACCACTGTCTTACGTTGTATTGCCGGTTTGTTGCAACCGGATGAGGGACGAATCGCTTTGGGAGAACGGGTTTTGACCGATACCGCGACGGGTTGGCACCTTCCGCCCCAACACCGCAACGTGGGTTATGTCTTTCAGGATTATCTGCTATTTCCCCATCTGACGGTGACAAAGAATTTGCTGTACGGCATTAAAAAACCGACTGCCGAGAGCCGGGAACGGATGGCGAGGTTAGTGTCCCTGTTGGGTATCGCTTCGCTTGGCGAACGGTACCCGATGGAATTATCCGGTGGCGAACAGCAACGGGTGGCGTTGGCCCGGGCGTTGATGACCGAACCCGAGCTTTTGCTGCTCGATGAACCGCTTTCGGCTTTGGATCAACAGACTCGCCTCGGCTTACAGGAGGAGTTGCTGAAGTTGCAGGTAGCCTGGCAGATACCTTTTGTACTGGTCACGCACGATTTAGCTGAAGCCGAAAAATTAGGACAACAAATTATCCAGTTAAACAGGCCGATAGCCAGTCCGGCTGAATGAAAACGGTGGGGTCGCGGATTTCCGCAACCCCACCGTTTTCATTATTTCAGCGCGATCACCAAGGCTCCCGCCACAATTAACAAACCTCCAGTCACCGTCTTTAAATCCGCCTTTTCACCTAAGAATAGAAACGCCAACACCATCGCAAACACGACCCCAAGTTTATCAATAGGCGCTACCTTTGAAGCCGGGCCCAGTTGCAGCGCCCGGTAATAACAGAGCCAGGAGGCGCCGGTGGCAAGCGCCGAAAGTACCAGAAAGAGTAAAGTTTTCCCCGGCAATTTCCCCGGATTTTCCCATTGACCGTTGACCCAGACAATGCCGCCTGAAAAGAGCAGAACCACAATGGTCCGTAAGAAAGTTGCCAAATTTGAATTGATCCCGGTGACGCCAATCTTGCCGAAGATTGCCGTCAATCCGGCGAATAATGCCGATCCCAATGCGAAATAGATCCATGCAGGCATTATTGTCAGCTCCTTTTCGGTTATTCTTTTTTTAAAACAGGGATTGCTAAGTTCAAAGCCGAGGATACAAAGGCCAATCCATGCCACTGCAATCGCCCATCCGGCCAATACGTCGCTGGGGAAATGCACGCCCAAGTATACCCGGCTGACTCCGACCGCCAACGCGGTTACGATCAGTCCGCCGCTGCCGGGCAACGCCTTGGCTGATTGGGAAAACCACGTCAAAGCCGGTTAATTGGTTTTGCAGTAAATCCATTGCCAATTGGATAAACAGCAACAAACCGCAGAGGGTTAAAGTGATTGCGCCGATCAAGCAGCGGCCGAATCGGGTCAAGTTCCGTTCGTTATTGTGGAATCAACCGCGCCAAGCCAGCCAGAGAACGGTCGGGATGAGGAACGCTATCAAAACCGCTGAATCAACCGGACTTAGCGCGGATTTCACCAAACCGACTTACCCTCCATTCTCTCTGTTACGGTTTACTTTAAGTATTCGCAACGGCAGGCAATCTCTTCCACTCAATCCGGGATAAATTGATCACCGTTTTCTAAACCAAAATTATACCATTTTTTACGGATGGACGCTATTAAACAGGAGGAATTGAAAGGTCGGCGCAGAAGAACCATTAATGGGAGTTTACGCTTGAATCAGCTTATGAATTGTAGACGGGAGTTATCAAGTGTTTTCCAGAACAAATTTGCTGTTAACCATGTTAATCGTAGCGATTATTCTTTTTGCGAATCTGGAAACCACCCAACAGGCGCAACACATATTGGTGGATGGTTACGGGAATGTCTTTACTCATGGCAACGCGTCCCGCGGTTTCGGAGATCTTCAGTTTGTCGCGATGTTTACTCCGGATGGCCGCAGGCAATGGATCAAGCACTATCAACAGGTATTTTTGAGCCGAGATGAACGGGGCGTGGTCGGCACCGCCAGTCAACCGGCGGACGGAATGGTCCGTTACGAACTTTATGACCGGAACGGCGGGGTAGCTGTTGCCAAACAACTGCGGCTACCGGTCTCCGAAGTGATCGCCGGAATTCGCACCGACCCCAACGGTGATTTGAGCATTTTAGCAAAACGTAACCTGCCAAACAGTCCGGCCGCGCCAACGGAGGACCGGATGATTACCTATACCTTATCGCGATTTAACGCCAGCGGCGACCGAATCTTTCACCAATCGCTGGGAGCCATTCCGCTGGACCAACCGCTCAGAGTTTCCTTAAGCGCGCAGTTGCTCGATGCGAACGACCAGGCGTATATCCTCGGATATCGCTTAAATCACGCCAATTCGCAACTGCTGCTCTATCAATCCGTCGCCGGAGAGCTGACACCATGTTTGATCAAGACAACCAAAGCGTGGACCGCGAATAATCTAGCCTTTGGCCCGCAAGATCATTTATATTTTACCGGAACCGCCACGGAAACGAAACGCAATTCGGCCAAAGTTTTTGTCGGATCGTTTGATCCGGAACGGGGAGTGCAATGGGTTCGCCGTTACGGCCAGGATACTATTGAGCGGGTGTGGGATATTCAGGTGACCCATGACCAGGATCTTTGGTTGATCGGAGAGCGTGATATTCAAAACAACCGCAGTCTGGTCTATCTGAATCTCAGTCCCCTGGGGGCGATCCGGGAACGGCGCGTGGTAAAGACGTTGGCCGATAATGTTTCCGGGATCGCAGCAATCGCCGCCGACTCCGGTCTCTGGTTGGGGGAGAATTTAGGATCCGCCTTCCGTCTGACCAAATTTAACCGGAACAACCAACCGGTTTTCCAAAGAAATTACCGGAATCACCATTGGTTTCAAAATACTACGGTTTTGTTTCTGGTGGGGCTGGTCTTGATCAGCCCCTTCATCCGTCGGGAAAAAAGCCGCGAATTCGTGTCGAAATGACTGTCAAAAGAGATGACAATACCGATGAAAAACGTTAATTACCAAACAATATACGATCAACTCCGGAACGCACTAGGTGAGCCGGCCCAGTTGCACCAGCAAAGTCCCTTGGATTGGTGCGATTCCGCTTTAGAAGTGTTGTTGGCGACCATCTTGACGCAAGCAACCAATGACAAAAATGCCTTGAAGGCTTGGCGGCAGTTTAAAGAATGTTACAATCCTCCCGAACGGGCGTTGGAGGTCCCTTTGGCCGAAGTGGTTGAGGTGATCCGGCCGGCGGGATTGGCCGGCCAAAAGGCGGCAACCATTCAGAACGTTTTGCGTGAGGTCCGGGCTAAACTGGGGGAATCCTCCCTTGAAAGTTTACGAAAAACTCCGGTGGCGGCTTGGGATTTTTTGACCCAATTGCCGGGAGTCGGACCGAAAACGGCGGCTTGCGTCATGGCGTTTGGCCTGGGTCATGCTGCGTTTCCGGTGGATACCCATATTCACCGGGTCGCGGGACGATTGGGGTGGGTTTCTAAAAGCTTGGAACCGGCCAAGATGCAACAGTCGCTGACCGTAGCAATACCAGTGCCATTGCACGCCGGTTTACACATTTTGTTATTAAACTTGGGACGCCAATTCTGCCGTCCTAACCAACCCAAGTGTCCCGCGTGTCCGTTGCGGTTGGATTGCGCTGAGGCGAAAAGCCGTCTCTGCTAACACGCACAGACTTCCATCACTCGCGCCAGCAAATTCCCATGGTTAGTTTTGATAGTTTACATAATTATTTGTCCGTGTTATAATCAATGTTACGTTTGAGAAACCTGTTTATGCAGGTTTTTTATTTTTAATGAGAGGAGCGGGACAGGATGAAGCAGTTTTGGCGTCAGGCAATTCCATTCATCGTGATCGGTTTGTTTGTGGCTTTATCGTTATGGCAACCAGCTTCGCCTGTGGCCGCCGTGACAAGTAAGGCGAAAATCGTCGCCCAATTGAATCACCTTGTGAAAGAAATCAAGCAAGCCGAGCAAACGGATGGCGAATCCGGCCCGGCCGGAATCAAAATTTATAATCAGCAAACGACAACGGTTTTGTTTGAAAAATATCAATCCATCCGCGCCAAATTGGATTACCTCAACAGTGGTCAGACGGTGAATGCGGCAGCCGATTGGGCGGGGTATTCTTTCAACGGAGCGGCGCCTAATTTTACTACGACTCAAGTGCAGCAGGCCTTGGCGGAGTTTGTTCCCGGCCTGCCCAGCAAGTTCTTTAATGACTTGCATCTCTTTTTATTGCCGGAAGCCATCCCGGACGTCGGCGGCTTAGGTGGGCCGGGATATGTTTTGTTAAGCGGTCAGACGGACCCGCAATACCTGACCGATGCGGCGCTCCGGATCACCCTTTACCATGAAATCGGACATCACGTTCATTTGAGTTATATGCCGACAATGCCGGTCTTGCCGGCTCTATCCGCCCAATGGGACGCTTATCTGAAACTGCGTGGCGGTTCATGGCATGGCGCGGGGACGGTCAATACCCAGGCATGGAGTAACTCAAGCGAAGAAACGTTTGCAGAGGATTTTCGGATGCTCTTTGGTAAAGACCAACCGTTCCTCGGCGACATTCGTCTGGGCGATCCCCGTACCCAACCCCGGCAGGCGCAAGCCGTAAAGCAGTTTATCCTGCAATTAGCTACGAAAAAACCGGCGGTGGGGTATCGTTCGCCCTGGTTGCCGGAGGAGCTTGCGTTTTGGCAACTGCAACCTCAATTTATTGCCGGACTTTGGTTGCTGTTGGGATTGGGTTTGGTTGTGACAAGGCTGCCGCAACGGATGCAACCGTTCAGCGCGGGAAAGATAAATCGAGTCTGAGCACTTGGTTGCTGGATAGCCGAAAATAGAATAATTTAACGATTTGTAAAAAAGATGCAGGATTTTAGGCTATTCTCAGCGAAAAATTCAAAAAAATCCAGCGGATTTACAAAAGTTAGGCCGGATATGTGCCATGGAGGGTTTCAGCGTATGATTGAGAAACATAACGATCGCCTCATTCATCAATTGGCTGATATCATTAATAAAAATGCGCAGCGGGAATTTGCAAAGATGGAACGGGAGATTGACGTGCTCCGGGAACAGGTTGGAAAGCTCCAGGCGGAATTGGACAACTGCGTAAATGAGGTTGTGACGTTACAGACCCAGTGCGTTAACTTGCAACAAGCTCTTGACGAAGCGTTGCAAACCGGGCAAGGTCAACTGACCGCCGCTGATTCCGTGCTATCTCCGTCTGAAACGAAAACGCTCAGTCCGGAGGCTGCTGAAAAAAGTTCTGAGACCAAAAGCGGTTATGTCGCGATGAGCGCGATGGTTAATGAGTACAACCGCGTGGTTGATCAGCCGCAATTGGAAAATACGTTTCGTGATAAGTACGGTCCGGAAAGACTGGAAGTGGAGAACTTTATCGACCGGAAACTCAATCCGGAACTGCCCCCGGTCTTTATCAAGGGCGGCGGCGATTATTGGGTGATTGCGACCAAAACGCCGGATCATTATATTGTTTTGCCGCGTTTCACCATGGTTTATGATGAGGATGCCCATGAGGCTTCGGCAATGGGGCAAGTTTTTGTTGTCAACGGTTACCAACCGGGACGCCGTTTTACGAAAGTCCGTTTGATCAAACCGGCTATTTTCACGAATGCCGAAAATGGCTGGAAGCCTACGGAACAGGGTGAATTGGAATTGGAGATTTGAGGTTTTCTGACACTAGCTAAAGCACTCCGGCGGTAACGAAAGAAGCTGTTGCCAAATTGAACAATCCTGTTCAAGCTGGAACGACTTTTCTTATTCCAAGCGTCCACCAGGACGCTAAACCAACTGACTTATTCACAAATCCAGCTTGCCGAGCGACTCGGCAAGCTTACTTATTCACAAATCCAGCTTGCTGAACGACTCGGCAAGCTTACTTATTCACAAATCCAGCTTGCTGAACGACTCAGCAAGCTTACTTATTCACAAATCCAGCTTGCTGAACGACTCGGCAAGCTTACTTATTCACAAATCCAGCTTGCTGAGCGACTCAGCAAGCTTACTTATTCACAAATCCAGCTTGCTGAGCGACTCGGCAAGCTTACTTATTCACAAATCCAGCTTGCCGAACGATTCGGCAAGCTTAAGCGGGGGGTGTCCTTATTTATTTCAACTTCTGAACCAAGGAAAATATGTTGCGCGAAGAGTATTGTCACAAATTTTTAATGCGACATATCAAAATATCTCATCGATAATATAAAGTTCATCGTTCTCCTCAGTCTCGGCGGTTGCTCCCTGAAGCGGGATCGCCGGGGATTGAATTGCTTCGGGAGTAGAAAGGTCCTGTTCTTCTTCCATTGCGTCGGCCTCCATTTCTTATAGGTGTTTACGGTTAGTTTTTCCGAACGCGGCGGAGATATGTATCGTTGAACGCAAGTGAAAAGACGGCATGAAAACATAACCTTGATAATATTCATTATGGGGGGGTTGGGCAATGAAAGTTGTTTATATACGTCGCAGGACCTTGTTGGGAGTTTTTCTCTTACTGCTGGGAGTGATCGGCGGGGGATTGGCGTGGAATCGTTCGCACATCACCAGCAGCACCGGATATAACATTCGCGAATACTTTCCGTCCTTGGTTTATCTGCCTGGGTATCAACAAGGTCCGAAAGTGCACGCTGCGGCGGCGATTTTAATCGAAGCCAAGAGCGGGGCGATTCTTTACGCCAAAAATGAAGAGGTCCGTCGGGCTCCCGCCAGCACGACCAAAATGATGACCGCCATTGTAGCTTTGGAAAAGGCGCAATTGAATCAAGTCATTCAGATCAGTCCCCAGGCGGCCTATATTCATGGCTCAAGTATTCCGATCCGGCCCGGTGAACGGATTACTTTAAAAGAGTTGTTGGAAGGCGTGATGCTTGAATCAGGCAACAACGGCAGTGTCGCGGTTGCGGAAGGTGTCGCCGGGAGTGTTGACAAGTTTGTTGAGTTAATGAATTTGAAAGCGAAAGAGATCGGCGCCTTGAAGACTAATTTTCGAAATCCCCATGGTTTGCGGGCGCCTTCACACTATACCACAGCCTTGGATTTGGCATTAATCGCCCGGTATGGATTGGTTGATGAACGGTTCGCCCGGATTGTACGGCGGCGGACTGCTACCATGGAGAAACTTAGCGGGAGAGAGGTTAAAATCTCCAATACCAATCGGTTGCTCTGGAGTCTGCAAGGAGCCGACGGAGTAAAAACTGGCACGACCAATGAAGCCGGTCATTGTCTGGTCGCATCGGCCACGCGACAAGGGCAGCAGTATATTGCAGTCGCCTTAAACTCTCCCGACCGTTGGGGCGATTGCGCCCGGATGTTGGATTATGCGTTCAATCAATTTTCAATTGTTCAGATTGCCGATGCCCGCCGTCCGCTTGGCAAGGTGGCGGTTTCAAAAGGCATTCCGGCTGAAGTTGCCTTTTTCCCCCGGAATAACCTTTATGCCGTGGTCCGTAAGGGGCAGGAGGATCTGATCCAGCCGGTTAAAACCTTGAATCAAGCGAACCTGCAAGCGCCGCTTAGCCCCGGGTGCATTGTCGGCAAGTTAGGGTATCGGTTCCAAGACCAGACGGTCACCGGCGTCGATCTGGTTATCCGACAGGTAGTGCGGAAACGCGGGTGGTTTTGGTGATTACTCCGATCAAGGTTCGGAGCGAATTTTGGATTATCGTCTCGATTGCGGCGACCTTTATTGGAACGGTCGTCGGGGCCGGATTTGCCTCCGGCCAGGAAATCTACCAGTTTTTTAGCGCGCAAGGTTGTAACGGTTTGATCGGTCTGAGCATTACAGTGTTACTGTTAGGCAAGGCCGGCGCCAAGGTTTTTGCGATCGGCCGGAAAATCCGGAATGAATCCTATGAAGAATTTCTCCGGTTTTTATTGGGAAAACGACTGGCGCCGGTGGCGGACTTAATTCTATTTGTTTTTTTCGTGATTTTGATGGGGGTAATGTTTGCCGGTTCCGGAACGGTCTTTGCCGAACTGGGGTTGGGATATTGGACCGGAGTTGTCGGAACGGCCGTTTTACTCCTGGTAGTACTCTTTAACGAATTATCGGGTCTGATTGTCGCCAATTTAATCATTATTCCGTTAATGTTCGCAGGCGCCATCAGCGTGTCGGTTTTTGCCATTCAGACCCGCTGTAACGTGTTGGCTCCAGGCGCCGCCAATCTGAAGTGGTTATTGGCGGCCTTGCAATTTTCCGCTTATAATTTGGTTTTGTCGATTCCGGTCTTATTATCGTTGGCAAAGCGTTACCCCTTTCCCCGAACCTTAAACGCCGGAGGATGGGTGGGCAGTATCGGTTTGGGAATTATGGCGGCGTTGATTCATTGGGCGCTGCTTTGTCATTTGCCGCATTTACGGCAGAGTCCGTTGCCCATGATTGAGTTGGCGAAAAATGTGGGGCCGGCTGCTTATTTTGGTTACGCGGTGATTCTATGGGCGGAAATGTTGACGACGTTGTTTGCCAACGCGTTTGGGGTGGCTAAACGAGCTGCGGCTTGGACAGGATGGCCATACCGGTTTTGGGTATTATGTTTTACGACGGTGGGGATAATCGTCGGGCAAGCTGGCTTTGCAGATTTAATCGCCGGGTTTTATCCGGTATTTGGCTATCTTAGCTTGGCAATTCTGGCTTTTATTTTGTTTAAGACAGATTCTACCAGAACGTAAAGGTTTTCTGGGATTATCTTTAAAAAAGGGTAGCGGTTGCCTCGGCGTTATGCGAGATGTAAATGGCGAGCGGAAGAAAGACGAGCGGGGTCGGAGCACGTCATATTCTCCCGATTTTTGGTGGGAAGTTAAGGAAAATTTATGGATCGGGATTTGAAAAAACGACATGGAAATTAAAACGGAAGTGCTATACTGAAACAAAATTGATTCCGAAGCGAGGTGGGGTTGTTGGCCGGGGAATTAACGCTGGATTATCAGAAAGACGCAATCCCGAACCCCATTCCGTTGGTGAGTTGTAAAAAACTCCGCCGGAACGGTTCACTGGCGGGTTGGAATTATCTTGAGAACAGTTTGCTTTTGATCGGCAATTTGTTGCTTTCATTTTGCCTGATGCGTTTTGCCGCCCCCGGCGGGATTTACCCGGCTGGGGTGGCATTGCTGTTTGCTTGCCAATGGCAGAAGACTTCGTATAAATTGGCGTTATTAGGCGGAGCCATCATCGGCAGTTTTACCATTCAGGGACCGGTGGTCGGCTTATTTTTGAGTAGCGCCATTGTCGTTTGGTACGGCGTGGTTGGGTTGCTCTCTAAACGCTGGACAAGCCTCAAGCCGTTAACCTCCTTTACCATTTGGGCGGTGTTGCGGATCGGGATTGTCGCTTGCACCGGCCCCAATCTTTTTTATTATGGATTGGTCGCGGCCGAGTTGCTCTGTACTTATCTGTTGGCGGTTTTATTTCAACGCGGGTTGGCTTTTTTGGAAAATCCTATGCAGACTTATTCGAAAATCTCGTTGGCTGCATTAGCCATGATGATGCTGTTGGCAGTAGGCGGGATTGGCAATGAGCCGGCATTTTCGGTAAACTTCCAAGAGTTGGCGGCGGTAGTCTTCGTGCTGACCGTTGCCTATCTGGGAGGCGGCGGTGTCGGAGCGGTGATGGGAATATCGGTTGCGGTGATCATCGGTATTCCAGCCGGCGCCATGATTGCGCTCATCGCCATTTATGGGCTGAGCGGATTGTTCGGGGGGGTTTTAAAAGATCTGGGACGTTGGGGGACAATAGCCGGAAGCTCATGTGGTTTGTTCCTGGCCATGGGACAACTGCATGAGAATATTCTCGGCAGCCCCCAACTCCTGCCCTGGGGGATGGGTATGATGGCATTTTTATTGATACCACGGCGATGTTTATCGCAAATTTCCAGTTACTTTCCGAATCAGGTCTCTGAGAATTGTTCCCGGGATGAACGGCAGAAACTCCGGGAAGTTGTCATGTCCCGGCTGGACGATCTCGCGGCGATCTTTGAGGAACTGGCGAAAAGTTTTCACCAAACGGAACCGGCGGCGGCCGGAAACGAGCAAAAGGTCGACCTGTATTCATTATTGGACCGGGTCTGCACGAAAAATTGTCAACAGTGCACCGGGTACGGGGTCTGTTGGGGAGAGAATTTTTACTCCACATACCGTGAGATTTTTGACCTGTTGGCTTTGGCTGAGCTGTATGGAGAGGTGAAAACCGAACAACTCAAGGGGAAACTGGCCAAGACCTGTTTTCAACAGTTCAAATTGATCACTACCATTAATCACTTATTTGAAAGCTGCCAAAACGAGTATCAATGGCACCGCAAATTGGAAGAGGGTAAATATTTTTTAGCCAATCAATTGCAGGGGATGGCTGATATCATCTGCAATCTCACCCAGGAAATCTCCAATGACACCTCCTTCCGCTCCGAAGTGGAGGATCATTTAAAACATAGTTTTCAACGCTTGGGGATGGGAATTAAGGAGATTGCGGTCACTTCCATCGGAGAAGAACGGTTGGAAGTGAAAGTACGCCAACGAAGTTGCGGCCGCAAACGTGAATGCCATTGTTTGGCGGCCCCGTTAATCAGCCGGTTGTTGGGAACCGAATATTCGGTCTGGGAACGCAAATGCCACCTTGAGAACGGTCAATGCACCTACGCGTTAAGTCCGGTCCGGAAGTATCATGTCAAAACCACCGTCTGCAAGTCGGCCAAATCGGGCACGGAATCGGGAGACACTTCCGCGCTGCGCGAGTTGAAGGACGGCCACTTTGTGGCGATTGTCAGCGACGGGATGGGCCACGGCGATAGAGCGTCGGAAGAGAGTAAAACCACGGTGGCGATTCTGGAGAAGTTATTGGAGTCGGGAATCGACCGGGACTTTGCGGTTAATATGGTTAATTCGGTTTTATTATTACGTTCGCCCGATGAATCGTTTGCTACCGTCGATCTGGTGCTATTGGATCTGTTCGACGGACGGGCGGAGTTTATCAAGATCGGCGCAGCCAGCAGTTATATCAAGCGGGGCCGGGAAGTGATCAGCATCAAGTCGACCTCGCTGCCGGCCGGGATTTTGAATACGGTCGATATTGAACGGACCGAGTTTCATCTGCAACCGGGGGATATGGTCATCCTGGCCACTGACGGCGTGGTGGACAGTAAACCCAATCAAGCCGGAAAAGAAGACTGGATGGTCCGCGCGCTCCGCCAAGTCGAAGTTGTCGGTCCCGAAGCTCTTGGCGAATATCTGCTAAGTTTGGCCAAGATCAATCAAGACGGGGTTCCCAAGGACGATATGACAGTGGTGGTGTTGCAGTTTAACCGGAATGAACCGGTATTACAATAACCGTCGCTGTGAATAACGAAATAAGACCCGCGTTCGATACATTATCGGATACGCGGGTCTTTTGATGTCTAGTCTTCGGGTCAGGTTTATCAATCGGGCTCATAACGGATACACTTGGTAACGTTTTAAATTAAGAACCGGCCGAAACTTCAACTTGTATTCGCGCAGTCCGCCGGGTCCAAGGTCGCTGCCGACATTAAAAAAACAGATGTTGGGATGGCGTTGCGCGAGTTTCCGGGCGAACTCCACGGTTAACGTCTCGGAAAGACCGGGCATTCCCGACTGATACTTTAATAAGCTGCCCCACGCCTGTCCGGTCGGTAACTGGCTTCCGGAAACCATCCCGACCATCTTTCCGTTGCGTTCCATTACGTAGATCAGTTCGTGGAGCGCCTGGTAGTTTTTGATCATTGCGGTGTAATAAATATTGTCAAAAATGTGGGTGTATTTTTGCCCGGCTGTGTTTTTCCAATGTCGATCCAAGGCGATGGCCGCCTCAAAGTCGCTGGGTTGATATTTGCGAAAGATCACATCGGGGTTCTCGCGCTGGAATTTATTGACCCGATTGCGGACGTTGTTGTAATCTTGACCGGCGAGCGAAACCAGTTTTTTGAGGTCAAAATGCCGTTCAATGCCTTGCAATGTCACCAGCCGGTAGTGTTGGTTAAACGCGGGGGAACGTTGTAAGAAATCGAGCTGATTTTCGTTGATCATCCGGATCAGCGTGCGGGTTTTCGATTGATGATTCCAATCGTAACAATATTGCAGCGACTGGGTGACAACATTCAACAAATGTTCGGGGTCGGCGGCGCCGAAAGGCAGGCAATAAAGATACAACGAATTTTTATAGGAATGAGCGAAGGTTACCAACATTCCGTCGACTAGACGCCATAATATCGAGCGCAGACGGGATTGCGACGCCGCCCAAAGATAGGCGAAATTGGCAGACCAGAGATTGGCCGGATATTCCGTCGCTTTGATATATTCCGAATACAAATCAATGTCTGCCAGATTAATCTCATGAAACTCCCATTTCCCCAGTTTTCGGGTTTTTGCGAATTCTTTCATCAAATACGCATCTCCTGACATACAATCTTCGCGAACATGATGGAAGCGCTGTTTTGCTTTTACCCAATACCTAGGTCGCTTCGGTAAATCCCGCTAGATATTTGGCATAAAACAGCGGGGTGGTTTTCAACGTTTGGAACAATTTTCGATCGTTAATATCAAGGGCGATTCCCGGATCGGGGTCGCGATTGTTAATCTCAATCAGCCACAGGCGGAGCTGGGTATCGATGCCGATGTCCAGCCCCAGGGTGCCGAGGTTGATGCCATAGTCATTCAGTTTGTTGCAAACCATCATGGCAAAATCCGTCAACCGTTGTAACAGCGCCTGGAGAGTTTCCTCAGGTAAGCTAAGCGCTTTCCGTAGAATACCCGCCCCGGTATATGCGCTCCCGCCACTGGAGATGTTGCTGACGACGCTGTCTTTGACTCCGGTCCGCCCGATGATGGCTTGGCAGACCCAGTTGTTGGACTGGTTTTTCTGTAAAATGCAGCGAAAATCAAGCAACCGATCTTGATACCGGAGTAAGTCGACGGCTTGTTGGACTAAGTAACGCCGCGGTCGGTAACGTTGCGCAAAGAAATCCCATGCTTGGTCCGGATCGGCAAAAGTTTGACTGTAATTGACGCCTTTTTGGCGATATTCCATTCGCAACTGAGTGTTGACTCCTCTGCCAACTCTAGCGATGCCCCGGCCTTGCAAGCCTAAGATCGGCTTAATGTAGATTGTCTGATATTGTTCAAGCAGTGCCAGAATGTCCTGGGGCGATTGATATAACAATGTCTCCGGCAGAAAGGGGCGGAGCGCCGGTTCGTTCGCGAACCATTGATACATCTGCCATTTGTTGAAGAAACGGTTGTTAAAAAATTTATCCCCGATCGTCGCCAAAAAGTGATTTTTCCATTGATTGCTCAACCCAATGGTGCGGTAAATGGCCGCCGGATAGGGAAATATTCCCTTTTGCCATTGGTTGTCGCTTGGATGGTAGCAATAACCCTCAATGAGACGGCGTGCTTGATCCACCTTATCCAAGGCAAATACCACCACCGCTCCGTGGAGTTCGGGGTATCGTTTGATATAAACCAGCTTGCGTTTTAAACTTGCCGCGGTTAGCCTGCGATCACTCTTACTTACCAGCAGTCCGATATACGGACCGATCACGAGCTCGTTGTTACTTGGATCAAAACGTAGCTCATAGTGGAGGTAATCCGGTAAATAAAGCGCTTGGATCAGCTTTTGGGATAAACCGACCTGGTTGGGGGCCAAATCCGTATCGCTACGGAGTGTAAGATAGTGCTTCTGAGTTCCAAAGCTTACATGGGTGAATTTCCGGTCGCCCAGCCCAAGCGCGGTTACAAATTGAGGATGAATACGCAACTCCGAAGTTGGTTGCGGGTTTCGAATGGTGATAATAGTGTTCATGTCCAACTCCTCAAAGGATATCGGTTCGGATCAGCCGGCTCCAAACGGCGTCAGTGAGGCGGCATAAAGCATTGGATTATAACGGATGGCCAAGTAGGTGGCGAGATCCATTTTTTTGAATCCTTTGAAACTGGGGAAGACATTGGCCTCAATCAACCACAACTTTTGATCGCGATCCAGGGCAATATCCATGCCGAATTCGGCAAAATGCTCTCCGAACGTATCCATGCACCGGCAGAACTTCCGGCAGAACTCATGGATCTGTGCCGCCAATGATCGGGCGTTCCGGGGGAAGGCTTGTTGCAACGCTTCTTCCAATGTCAGGGCGTAACCGCCACGGGAGATGTTGGTTAAGTAGCCGTTGTTAGAGACACGACACTCAATTCCGGTGCAGCCCCAACCTTGATCCGGATGTTTGTGCATCACCGCCCGGATATCGAAAGGCGAATTGGCTACTTTGGCCAGAGAAAGGTATTTCTGGATCAAGTAGCGGCTGAACAGATCCTGATAAACGGCGAAGAAATTGTGTAACAAATCGTCATTGTATAATTGATAAATGGTCGGTTGTTTTTGTTTACAGCGGAAATCGACCACTCGATATTGGCCGGCAATCTTTTCAATGATGCAGATCCCCCGGCCGCGCGACAGGTGAACCGGCTTTAAAATAACCTTCTGATAATCATGGATAAACTGAAAAATCTGGTCGAAATTCAGCGTATATTCGGTCGGCGGGAGATATTCCCGGAGTTCGCTGTCGCGCCGGAGAAAACTGAACAACTCATATTTGGTGAAACGGTAGGAATTAAACAGTCTTCCGCCGGTATAGTCAATCAACTGTTGGATCAGAGCGGGATCGGAATGAAAGTCGCGCCGGTAAATGACCTCCGGCAGGGGGAAACGACCGTACTCCCATTCTGCGGTGAGATGATTGTAATAAAGACCGTCGACGGTATGGTTATCCCAATGGATTAGACTGGGAGCAAAAGCAACGGTGATACCGCCAATTTTTGGATAGATACCGAACCGGTCGGAGTATTTGGTCATATGTTTCGGGTTGTAACGGTAGACGGCATTGCCTAACAAAAAACCGATCACCGGTCCCAGGATGATTTGGGAATCAACAATTCTCAATTGATAAACCGGCGATTGTGGTAAGCAAAGCTCATCCTGTAACTTGTCCGAGAGTTTGACAGTGGCGGGGGCGTCAAATGCATTGGGTGTCGTTATTTCAAGGTTGTTTTGATAGTTGACCGCGGTTTGAGCGGATCGTCCGCCAAACCGGATTGCGGTGGTCGCTCCGAGTTCCAGCGCAAAGGATGGTGGCAGATAAATAACTTTTTGGTCACTATGAACAACTGCTATTTTAATCCACATGTTCTCACTTCTTTTAATTTAATAAAAACACCTGGACATTTCGGGTGATTGATCTCGATTTTCCAGGCCGTCATGGGCTTTTTTGCAGTTACGCTGTTTCAACCTTTAATTGTGGTTTCTGACAATAAGCTTTTCCATCAAGTTAGCGTATGAAGTAAGCATGGAGGTCTTGACGAGGGCGATGGTCTCTTTGTCCAGGCAGTTTTGGAGCAGTTCGTAAGTGGCGTCGGAATCCCGGCAGAAAGAGACGCGGTCGGGATCCATACCGTTTTGCAACGCGCCATGGCCGATTAGATCGGCTCCGTCGCCGATGACGATCAGATGGTCAAGTCCGAGCGCGGCGCATTTTTCGCCAATTTGATAATGATAATGATTGCTTTGTGCGCCCAAAAGCGATACTCTGCCCAGCACCGCGATGCTCTTTTTTCCTTGTGAAAAAAATTTGAGAAGTTTCAACGCGGCTTCGATCGAGGTCGGATTGGTTGACCAGGTATCGTCGATGATGGTGCTACCGTTGATCCCTTGATTGAATTCAAAATGTTTCTCGACGTTTTGGAAAGTGCTTAGCCGGTCGCAAGCATCCCCGACGTTGATGCCGACCGCCTGCGTTGCGCCGATGGCCGCGGCGGCGTTGTAAACATTAAATTCGGCATGTCCCGGAATGGCAAGACGGTAACGCCGGCCACCGTATTGCAAGTCACAGGAGATGTTGGCGTTTCCATGACGAACCTTGGCGATTTTAAAATGACACTGCTCCCCAAATCCAAAGTAGCTCACTTTGCCTTTAAAATTGCTCAAATCAATCGTGCGAATATTGGGGTCATCGCCATTGAGCAGGATGGTGCCTTGGGGGCCAAGGCCCTCCAAAAGCTCGGCTTTGGCTTTGATATAAGCGTCCAAGCTCCTAAACGCTTGTAAATGGTCGATGCCAATATTGGTAATGATCCCGACTTGCGGTTGGAAATAGCGGCACGATGTTTTGAGATCGCCGGGGTAAGCGACACCCATTTCGTACACTGCCGCCTGGGTCCGGTCATTGATATCCAACAAGTAGTTCAAATTACGAAACAGGGCGTTGTAACTCTTGTAGGTCGCATTGATCTGATACGTTTCCGCCAGGATATGTTTTATCATTTCTTTGGTAGTGGTTTTGCCGCAGGTTCCGGTGACGCCAATGACCGGAATGGCAAAAAGATTGCGGTAAAAATCAATAAACTTCCAATAGGCTTCGCTAACCTTTGCGACCTGAACGAGGGTAACATTGTCTCCCAGTCCGCGGAAGTCACCGGCGCGACTGGTCACAAGCGCATAGGGGAAATTTCTTTGGTAATGGACAGAATTTTGTTGTTTTTCCCGGCGAATATCAAATAACAAGGCGTTTGGAGTAATCCGCCTCGGTTTAACCACGACATTGGCAATTGGCAGATTATCGCTTCCTTGGACTATTTTGCCGTCGATTGTTGTTGCGATAATTGCTAATGATAATTTCTTCATTATTCCACTCGCAGTAATTTTTTTAAACTCCGCAATATCTTATGCGTTCATTTCCATAACTGTTCAACAGCTAAATGACTCAATAGCCGGTCTGACGGCCTTTGTTGATGACTGCACAATTATTTCCGACCGCTGTTACTTGTTGATCGCCTTTTCCGTATAATGGATTAAAAATATTGGGAGGTGAGTTATTGAGAGCTTCGAAAGTAAATATCGAAAGGATTATGGCTGAGATTCACAATGACATCACGACTTTAACGGTGGAAGAGGACTTCCGCCAAACCGTCTCGCGAGATATCGAATTGGCCGGCGAGTATTTTAAGGAGAAAAACACCTTAAGCGTCTTTAACTGTTTAACCGTAATGATTAACAAAGTTCAAAGTTATCTGCTTTTGACCCAAACGCATTGTGCGATTTTGCGCAAAATATTAATGGGTCTCCATCAATTGCAGGATCTCCTGGTAAAATTACCGGTATGTACCGTCGGCGCCACCGGGGCAACCGGCCCCGCCGGCCCGCCGGGAACACCGGGCGCCATTGGTCCGATGGGACCAACCGGACCCGGGGGAGCGCTGACTGTGGTGACCAACTACAACGGGTGTCCCCCCGCCCGTTTTCCCCATCCCCAAAACGCCCGGGTCAAATCAAGTTTCTTCCCTTGTAATACGGAGAAGCAAGCCATATTCGGAAACGCGAAGCGCAAATAAGGATCGCTCAAAAATCAAAACCTTTCAAGACGAAAGGTTTTGATTTTTGAGCGATCCCAATCATTGTGGAGTCGTTTGCAAAATAATTTAAGTTGCTGCAAATGATTGTGAGCCGTTGTACGGAAATTGGGAGATGTTGTTAAACAATTTCAAAAGGCTACAGGAATTGTTTGGCATGTGTAGAATGAACTGAACAAGCTAACCCCGCCACCGTTTAAAACCCGTGGCTTTGAGTGCAGCTACATTCCACTCCCCTAAACCAGATACGGAAGGAAGAATACAACTTGCAATGTACCTTATCGAAAATTACCGTTGACTACGAAACGATCGGAGAGGGCAAACCTATTGTAATGCTCCACGGCTACGGAGTCGACCGTCACCTTATGAAAGGCTGCATGGAGCCGATTTTTCAGTCTCAACCCGGGTGGCGCCGGATCTACCTGGATTTGCCGGGAATGGGCCGGACCCGTGGCGCGGACTGGATTAAAAACTCCGATCAGATGTTGGAGATCGTTACCGAGTTTATCGCAGCCGTGCTTCCCGGGGAAAACTTGATCGTGGCCGGAGAGTCTTATGGCGGTTATCTGGCCCGGGGGTTGGTAAAACACCAGGCGGACAGGCTTGACGGGGTGCTGCTGATCTGTCCCTGTATCATTGCGCCGCGCGCGCAACGCCGACTACCTAAGTTTGAAGTTTTGGAGGAGGACCCCGCCTTGATTGCGAGACTTACCGCAGTGGAGCGCGAGGAGTTTATGCCGATGGCAGTGGTGCAAAACGCCACGACCTGGGAACGGTTCCAAACGGAGGTTATGCCAGGGGTTGCTTTGGCCGATGAACCGTTTTTAATTCATTTGCAACAGACCGGTTTTGCGTTTTCCTTTGATCCGGACCGGTTGGAACGACCGTTTCCCAAACCGACCTTAGTATTGGCCGGACGGCAGGACGCCTCGGTCGGCTATCAGGACGCCCTGACAATCATTGAAAATTATTCCAGAGGAACTTTTGTCGTACTTGACAAGGCCGGCCATAATCTCCAGATTGAGCAAGCCGGCCTGTTTGAAACGTTAGTCAAAGAGTGGCTGGAACGGGTCGAAAAAGCAGGAGTTC
This sequence comes from Bacillota bacterium, assembly GCA_023410535.1. Taxonomy (GTDB): domain Bacteria; phylum Bacillota; class UBA4882; order UBA8346; family UBA8346; genus JAEYPR01. The sequence goes on from JAEYPR010000002.1 coordinate 65,011, forward strand.
GCCGCATGTAACAAAAAGGAAAATCGCATCCTTGGCAACCAATGTTACCTTCTTTTCAAAGCATTTTTTGAACTAAATCCACCCATCGATTTGGGGGGTCCGGTTTTGTAAGTTCCAGCGGATCTTTGATTATGATGGAAATGAAACTGTTTTTCCGTTTGGGAGTTATTCATGCCGCGATTAACGGCACGACCGGAGGCGTCCCCGCCTACCGCATGTTGTTGCTTGGTATTGGAACTGGCAATGGCGGCGTTGGTTCCTCCGGCGCTGTCCGTGCCACTCCCGCTCGCGACTTGCGTAGCGGCGGAGGTGCCGGAAGTCTCATTAACCTGATTATTAATGACAATGGTGACTTCCTCGTCATCTTTCCAACCGCCTTGTTTTTCGTGTGGTTCCAACTGATAACCTTTCATGCCATAGTTTTTCGCCTTCCCTTGTGCTCCGACACTCTGCTGCTGTTGGGTATTGGAGGAATCAATGGCGGCGTTGTTGCCTGCGGCGCTGTTTCTCCCGGCCCCGCTCGCGATCTGCGTTGTGTTAGGAGCGTTCGTAAATTGGTTATTAATCACAATCACGATGCGCCGTTTGCCCGATAGCGATGTTTCGGTAATGATTTGTTTTCCGTCCTTATTCATCGTGATAATCAGCTTTTCTAACGAATCTGCCAATCTCACCATATCCTTCGCTTTTTTCTCATCATATGCGACGGTAAATAACAGCGTAATGCAATTTCGGCCTACCCTGCCATTGGAGTAAAAAACTAATGGCTTGATTACGGAGAAAGCGAGGAGATTGGCTGAGTACTAAATAACTGACGGCGGGTATACCGGGGTAAACGAAAAGGGGCCGACGCATGTGTCGGCCCCTTTAAAATATCCGGCAATAAATTTTAAAACTTGGCAACTTCGGCGCAGGCAAACAAAAAAGCCCCCACTCCGTGCAGGTCATTAGTGCTTCGGGGCCGTTCAACGTAATGTTGGTAATTTCCGACTCCGGTACCGATACAGATCTCAGGGATCGCCAGTTTTCCGTCGGCAGCTTCCTGCACCATAGCCGTGATGCCGTCGTAGCCCTTTTCGGCATTAACGCGGTATTTTTCATCAATATAACCTTGGTTTAACGCTTTGGCAAGAGCGTAGACAAACAAGCAGGAACAGGAGTGCTCCAACCAATTGTCGGGACGGTCGCCCTTGTCGAGCACTTGATACCACAGGCCGCTTTGCGGGTCTTGAAATTTGACGATTGCCTCAAGCGACATATTTAATTGGTCGATCAAGAAACCATGTTGCGGATGGCTGACGGGGAGGTAATCTAAAATATCGACCAACGCGCTCACGACCCAGCCCATGGAGCGACCCCAAAATTCCGGTGATTTTCCGGTGACCGGATCGGCCCAAGCCACTTGTTTGGATTCATCCCAAGCATGATAAAGCAAGCCGGTTTGTTCATCTTTGATATATTTTGCCATTAACGCAAATTGCTCAATGATCAAATCATAGAGTTCGAGGCGAGCGAAAAGCCGGGCGTAGTGGACGGCAAACGGTCCTTCCATATAAATGCCGTCAAGCCACATCTGATTGGGATAGTTCTCCTTATGCCAATAACCGCTGACCGCATTTTGCTTCCAACTGAGTAAAAATCGTAATAACGCATCGGCCGCTGTTTTGTATTTTGCCGCTTGGGTGACTTGATAAAGCCGCAGCAATAAAACACCGGCCTGGATCGAATCCAGCTCGGTTTCACGAAACTCCAGACTGCCGTCTTCCTTAACCAAACTATCGACATAAGTTTGCACGTAGTCGAAGTAGCGCTGTTCTTTGGTCTGCTCCCAAATGAACAGCATTCCGAGCAGAAAGACGCCTTGGTGGTAGTGCCAACGCCCCGCCGGAGGCAACATGGGTGCTTCAAATTCGGTCATCAGTGTATCGCAGGCTCTCTTAGCAATCGTTAGCGCGTGATTCGCTTGAATCATCGGTGCAAAATCCTCCCCTAGTTAATCAACTTGGCTGACTATATAGAATTTAAGTTGGTTTTTTAGTAAAAGTCAACCATTTTTTAAAAAATTCTGCTGTTTTTTCACCGTTCCACTCATGCTTCCCGGCGAAAATATAGTGTTCTAGCTTGGATTGGGCCTCGAAAAGCTCATAAGCTGCCTGGGTGATTGCAAATTGCTCATTGACATTGTCAGCTCCCCGCGGATCATTGAGCGGATCATGCGCTCCGGTCTCGATGAATAACGGACGGGGCGCGACCAGCGCGCCTAAATCTCCCATGTCGACCATCTCCCACAACCGCGGCACAAAGTTACAACCGCACAAGTGATGTTGGAGCAATGTATCGCGGAAACCATGAAAATAGCCGCTGACATAAGCGCATTGGATTCGGTCGTCAAATGCCGCCAGCCAGATTGTTTGCATTCCGCCGCCGGACATGCCGCAACAACCGATCTGTTGGGAATCGCACCGGCTGTCGGATTCGATAAAATCAATCAGGCGTATTAAATCCCAGATCTGCATGCCGGTAAGGGTCAAACCAAGACTGATCGCTGCGAAGTTCAGGTGATTGCAAGAAGAACTCAATTGCTGTTCGCGAGCGGAACCTTGATTCATCGTTTCGCGACGTTCGCCGGAACCCCGGGCATCGGGGCAGAACACGATATAACCTTCCCGAACCAATTGTAATCCGTAGGAAGAAGCGCCGGAACGAGTGATCGCGTCTATCAAAGGAATGTCGATTCGGCCGGCGACGCCTTCTTTACCGCAACTGCCGTGGCCGTGCGGAGCAATAATACAGGGAAGCGGTTGGGAAGAGACACCTTCCGGGATGAGCATATAAAAAGGCATCCAATTATCAGGCTCAGTTTGAATGAGCAGTTTGTCGCGGCGGTACCCGGAGCAGGAAACCGACTCCAGCAATTGCGGCTGCAGGGGACAGGAACGCATACGGGATAAGCCGGTAATGTCCCGTAAAATCTCACGGACTTCCCGCTGCCAACCCGAGTGTCCCGCAATATCTTTGGCTGAAAACGGATATTTCCGGGCTACTTGATCAAACGTCTGCCGTAAACTTGCCAGGGAGGTATAAGATTGATTTGTTTCTTCCATTACGGTTTAACCTTCTTTCGAATCGGATGTAAACGATAAAACAGGCCTGTAAATAAGGATTACAGGCCTGAATCATGCTGGATTATGCTAAAACCGATGAAATGGTTATAGCGAGATTAAATTTTTAATGGTAACCGGCGTTCCGGCGGCGATGGATTTATTGGCGGCGATACCGGTTAAAATGGACATCACTCCATCAACGTGCGAAGCAGCCCGGTTGAAACGGTCCGGTTCGGGAACGCCAAATAAATCGTTCAATAGGATCGGATCGCCACCGCCATGTCCGCCGACGCCTTCCACAATCTCAACTTCATACGGTTCGCCAAACATGGGGAAAACTGTGATCGATTTGTGTTGAACCGCACCTTCGGCAGCTGTTTTGCCGCCGCCGTTAACATAGGATTTCTCAACCACGGAGACTTGGATCCGGCCTTTGCTGCCGTTGAAAGCGATCCGGAAACCTTCCCATGGCAAATAAGTATTCAAAGAGTAAGTCATGATAGCATTATTTTGGTACCGAACCATGACTCCCATGGTGTCTTCGATATTAATTCCATCGCCAAAAACGCTTTGGTCGCGAATATAACCGTCTTCGTGCTCCGCGTCAAGGTAAAGCGATTTTAACTGTTCTTTGCTCTCCATATCCAACGCGAAGGGATCGCCTTGGGCATTTTCGCTACCGTGGGCCCGGTTGTAGAACTTGGTTACCCCGCGCTTTTCGGCGTTTTCACGACCGTAGAACATCAGGTCACCCATGGCAAAGACAGTCTTGGGAGCAGAGCCAAGCCAGAAATTGACCAAGTCGAAATGGTGAGTGGATTTGTGGACCAACAAGCCGCCGCTGTTACGTTTGTCGCGGTGCCAACGCCGGAAGTAGTCAGCGCCGTGTTCGGTGTTGAGCAACCATTCAAAGTGGATGGAATTAACTTGACCGATGGTTCCATCCATAATCAGTTCACGAATTTTCGTATTGTGGGGAGCATAGCGATAGTTAAACGTGACGCGCAGTTTCCGGCCGGTCCGTTTGATCGCGTCCAGGATTTCTTGGGCTTTCACTTCATCAACGGTCATCGGCTTTTCGGAGATGACATCGCACCCCAGTTCCATCGCACGAATGATATAGGTGTGGTGAGTGCGATCGATTGAGGTCACGAGGACGATATCGGGTTTTTGTTCTTCAATCATGCGGTCAAATTCGGAGCAATGATAGGTGGGAACCGGCTCAGTCCCGAATTTTTCATTGATCACTTTGTTGGCATAATTCATCCGGGTTTGATTGATATCGCAAAACCCGACCAATTTTGAGGTCTCTTGAAACTGACCGGCAATGGCTTCATAAAAAAAACGGGCACGGCCTCCGAGACCAACTTGGGCATAACGTTTCATAATAATGAATCTCCTTTCGATTAGGTGTCTTACTGCAATAAAAGAATGAATACCTTCCCGGATGGATGAGATATCAGAGTCGCCTGATCCATCCGGCTGTCGCTAAAAGTTACGGATCCTTTATAACTATAAACCAGAATGTGCAAGAAATCCGTACTTATTATGCTAACTTTGCTTAAAGTTGTCATATTTTGCGATGTTCTAGTCTGTAAACTCTTCCCTGGCTTGCTAAGTAGTCGTCCACGCTAGCTTCCGCTCGCGCAAGCGAATTAAGAAAATAAGCTAGGTGGAGCGACATCGACATCGAAGTTATTTTCTGGGTGGATCGAGATGTCTTTGACGACGTCCGGCGTTGATGGAAATGGGATATTTTTGGTTGGGAAAGGAGCACCCATCCATTGCCGACTGCGATTATTTTTCGGGAAAGGGGAACTATAAGTAACAGCTTGCGTTTGAATGATTAATCCAGCTTTAAAGGGTTTTTCCTAACGGATCCACCTGCACCAATCTGCTTTTCAATAAATAAGGTGGAGTGACGATACCATGAATGTACTCGGCGGCAAAGGTTGAACTGAGAAAAAGTTCCTGTGGGGTAGGAGATTTCGGTTTTTTGGCGTAATCATAGATAGGTATGTCGCATTAGCTATTTGCACAAGTCTGCGCGACTTATTTTCCTTGGTTCGCAAATGAACCGATCCGATGTTATTTTGAGGTGAAATGTTTGCTGCAAAAGGTCAAGCAGACCATTAACCGCTATGGACTGTTCGAACCGGGTGAACGGGTGATCGTGGGGTTTTCAGGCGGCGTCGATTCATTGACTCTGCTGCATATCTTACGTTCGTTAACCGAATGGCGGCTCGAACTTTGGGCAGTATATATCAATCATTCGCTTCGTCCGACGGAAAATCTGCGTGAAACGGCACTTTTACATCAAGTGGGCGCTGACTGGGGCGTCCGGACGCGGGAAGTAGTGATCGACATCCCAGCGCGACTCCGTGAAAAACCCCAATCCTTGCAATTGTTAGCCCGGGAGGAGCGCTACCGCATCTTCAGCGAGATTCGACAGGAGATCGGCGCCACCAAGGTGGCGTTGGCCCATCACCGCGATGATCAAGTAGAAACCGTACTATATCGAGTGATTCGTGGAACCGGTTTGGAAGGATTGGCGGGAATTCCGGTGGCCCGTGACGGCATTTATATCCGGCCGCTAATGGAAGTGTCACGTCCGGAGATATTAGCGTATGCCAAAGAACACCGGTTGGAATGGGAAGAAGACTCGTCCAACCATAAAACAGTCTACCGGCGGAACCGGCTCCGGTTGCAATTATTGCCGGAGTTGGAGCGGGAGTATAACCCGCGCGTCAGACAAGCAATCGCGCGTTTAGCGAACCTAGCGGTTGAACACCGCTCCTACATCGAATTGGAAATTGCCAGTCGCCTACCGCTTTTGATGGTCCGAGAGCAGGAACGGGTGGGAATCAGGTTGGCGCCATTCCGGGAAACGCATTCGTATCTCCAATATTATCTGTTGAAACAGCTTGCGGAGATCGCCCAGCCGAATTGCCGGCTCGAATCGGTGACCCTGTTGCGTCTCCGGGACCGCCTCAATAGCGGAGGAGCCGAATTAAAATCGGTGGACTTAGCGAAAGGGCTTTCCGCATATTATGAGAACGGCGTTGTGTATTTTGGAGCTCGCCCAACGTCGCCTCTGCGGTTTTTCCGGCAGCAGCCGATTATAGCGGTTGCCGCGCCAGGGCGGACTTGTTTGCCTGAGTTTGAGAAGGAGTTAATGATCGAACCCGGTAAAATTCCGGATGTCTGGAATAAAATGAAACGAACCGAGATTTTTGTCGATCCGGCAAAACTTCAATTACCGTTGGCCGTACGGTATTGGAAACCAGGCGATCGTTTCCAGCCACTGGGGGCTGCGGGAACTCAAAAATTGCAAGATTTTTTTATCAACCAAAAGATTCCTCAAGCCGAGCGGCATCGGATTCCATTATTGGTTACGGCCGACGACCGCATTGTTTGGGTGATGGGTTTCCGGCCAGCTGATCATTTTAAAATTACTGATCCCAATAGCCCAGCTTGGCACCTTACGGTCCAAACATTAACAAAGGGTTGATTGTAATCATTTTTTTCGTATGATATAATATTTAACATGGCAAAATTGGCTTGTTTTGCCGGAGGGAGGTTTTTCATTGCTTAGAATTGCTCGGGAAGTTTTACTCTATTTCTTACTTGCCATTCTCTTGCTATTATTCGTGGCCAAATTTATGAACGTAAATAATCCGGTGGATAACATCAACTTTGATGAGTTTATTAAACGGGTCGAAGCCGGTAAAATAATTGACGCCAAGATCAATAACAACGATGGTACCATTGACGGGGCGCAGCGAAGCAACCCCAAGGCAAAGTATCATGTTGAAGGCCCGAATAATCATCCGGAACTCTACTATGATCTATTGCGGACTAAAGGGGTTAAAGTCGCCTTTACCAATCCGGGCAACGCGTGGTGGGCCTTTGTTCTACCCAATCTCGGGATGATCGTCATCTTTGTTATTTTTTGGTTCTTCTTGCTCAACCAGATGCAAAACAGCGGGAATAAGGCGTTATCCTTTGGAAAAAGCCGCGCCCGTTTGCATATGGACGATAAGAATAAAACCACCTTCGATGATGTCGCCGGTGAAGACGAGGCGAAGGAAGAATTGGTTGAGATTGTTGAATTTTTACGGCAACCGCGCCGGTTTACCGAATTGGGAGCGAAGATCCCCAAGGGAGTGCTGTTGATTGGGCACCCCGGTACCGGTAAAACCTTGTTGGCGAAGGCTGTCGCCGGCGAAGCCGGTGTTCCGTTCTTCAGCATCAGCGGTTCTGATTTTGTTGAGATGTTTGTGGGTGTCGGCGCGTCCCGGGTGCGGGACCTGTTTGATCAGGCGAAAAAGAACGCTCCTTGTATCATTTTCGTTGACGAAATTGATGCGGTGGGACGGCAACGTGGCGCCGGCCTTGGCGGTGGCCACGATGAAAGAGAACAAACCTTAAACCAATTGCTGGTCGAGATGGACGGTTTCGAGGCTAATTCCGGAATCATTATGCTGGCTGCCACCAACCGTCCGGATGTTTTGGATCCGGCGTTGCTCCGGCCGGGACGGTTTGACCGGCAGGTAACTTTGGATATTCCGGACATTAAGGGCCGGGAAGATATTTTAAAAGTCCATGCCCGGGGAAAACCATTGGCTCCGGAAGTCGAACTGTCGGTTCTGGCGCGGCAGACGCCTGGTTTTACCGGCGCCGATCTGGCCAACGTTTTGAACGAAGCGGCTTTGCTTGCGGCGCGCCGCGGTAAAAAGAAGATCTTCATGGAGGATTGCGAGGATGCGATTGAACGCGTCATCGCCGGTCCAGAGAAGAAAAGCAAGATTATGAGTCAGAAAGAGAAGGATTTGACGGCGTACCACGAAGCCGGCCACGCGTTGGTTGGGCATTATCTGACGACGGTCGATCCAATTCACAAGATTTCGATTATTCCGCGCGGGGCTGCCGGAGGTTACACGATGGCATTACCGCTGGAGGATAAACATTATAGCACCCGTACCGAATTGCTTGAGAATGTAGTATTCGCTTTGGGAGGCCGGGCCGCGGAAGTGATCGCGTTAGGCGAGATCAGCACCGGTGCGCGCAACGACCTTGAACGGGCCACCAAAACCGTCCGGAAGATGATTACTGAATACGGGATGAGCGACGAGTTGGGTTATATGACGTTTGGTCACGGTCATGAAGAAACGGTCTTTCTCGGCCGGGATTTCTCCCGCGACCAGAATTACAGCGAGGAGATTGCCTCCGCTATCGACCGCGAGATCAAGAAGATTATGGATCAATCCTTCGAGCGGGCCAAAGCGATTATAAACGAACACCGCGAAGCGCTGGAAAGCATTACGAAAGCGCTGCTCACCGAGGAGACCTTGGAAGGCGAACGGTTCCTCCAGGTGATCGGCGAAGACCCGAAAGCAACGGAGAACGCTCCGACGGATCAGGTTGATCAGGTTTGATATCGGTAAATGAAAAGAAAAACGGAACCTTGCGGGTTCCGTTTTTCTTTTTAAAATTGATTTCGCGATCGGGCTGCGTAACGAATTATCGCATCATTGAGGCCTGTCAATTATTTAAATATATTCGATCCTCGCGTGTAATGCCCCGAGTTTTTTAATCAGGTTCGCATGGCCACGGTGGAGATGTTCCAAACCGGAAACATAACTGATTCCTTTCGCGGCCAAACCGGCGCAAATCAAGGCGGTGACTGAACGAATATCCGTCCCTTCAATCTGGGTGCCGGCCAGTTCTTCTCCGCCATAAACCCGGACTTGATTACCGGAGCGAATCAGATTGGCGCCCATTTTGATCAGATCGGTCAGGTGGGCGAAACGGTCGGGATGAACAATATCCGAAATAATCGATTCTCCCCGGCATTGCGTGGCCAAACTGGTGACCAACGGTTGCAGGTCGGTGGCGAGTCCCGGATACGGCATCGCCATGGCATGAATGCCGTTGGACATCACCGACTGTTTGACTTCAATGGAATTATCGCTGCCGATTATCAACTGCACCCCGGTTTTTTTCAGCAGCGAGATCAAAGCGATATTATGTTCCGGAATACAACGTTTGATCACGCCGGTGCCGCCGGTGATCGCCAGTGCAGTCAGGAGCGTACCGGCTTCGATCCGGTCCGGAATCGGTTCGTGGACTGCTCCCGATAACGACTCGACGCCGTTGATCTTAATGGTATTGGTGCCGGCGCCGAAGATTTTCGCGCCCATTTGATTGAGCATGATGGCAACATCGACAATCTCCGGCTCGCAGGCGGCGTTGTAAATGACGGTTTGGCCTTTCGCCAGCGAGGCGGCGATAATCAAGTTGGCGGTCGCTAAGACGCTCGGAAACCGCAGGAAAACATTGTTGCCGGTTAACGGCAGTTCTTTGGCCTTGGCGTAGATGACGCCGCCTTTAATATAGGACTCCACTCCCAACTCACCAAGGGCTTCCAAATGAATATCCACCGGACGTTCACCGATTTTATCACCACCGGGCAACGGTAACTCGACCTCACCTAAAGTAGTGATCAACGCCCCTAAAAAGACAATGGAAGCCCGGATTTGGGAGGATAATTCCTTGGGGACGATTCCAGTCGTGGCGCGGCCCTTTACTTTGACCGTGGTCCCCTCGTTGTGGCAAACAGCGCCGACGCCTTTCAGGATCTGACACATGACGGCGATATCGGTAATCTGCGGCACGCGGTGAAGGGTGACCAGATCCGATGTTAATAAGGTCGCCGCCATTAACGGCAGGGTGGCGTTTTTTGAAGAATCCGTCTCAGCGGTACCGTGCAGCGGGATTCCCCCTTCAATCGTCAAGCGCTGATGGTGTAGGTGGGTTTCATCGGGGGCAATTCCGAACCGATTCGTCACATTAAGGCCTCTCTTCTTCCATCAATTGGATGTTTTTGTACCAGGGGAGTATATTCGGTATTGAAAACCATTTCCCTGCCTTGAAAATTGCGATTCAAAATAAATTTATCAGGCGATCGCCGGCGTTTTTTGTATAAAAACTTCCCCGCGGTTGCCGATGAAAATGAGTGCAAAAAAAGAGTAACTCTTCGGGAGTTACTTAATGGTTACAGTATATACGGTTTATTCGTGAATATCCAGGCTGATGTCCAGCGCGCTCACGGAATGGGTGATCGCGCCGCTGGAGATGATATCGATCCCACTTTCAGCCACCGCCCGAATATTATGTTCGTCAACATTCCCGGAAGCTTCAACCACCGCCTGATGATTGATGAGTTGAACCATTGCCGCCATTTGCTCCGGGGACATGTTATCGAGCATGATAATATCCGCTCCGGCGGTTAACGCTTCATGGACTTGGGCTTCGCTCTCAACTTCAACTTCAATGGTCATCGTATGGGGAATGGCGCGGCGGGCGCGTTGAACCGCTGCGGTGATGGAGCCGCAGGCGGCGATATGATTATCTTTAATCAGTACGGCATCGGACAGATTGTAGCGGTGGTTGAAACCGCCGCCTTGGCGGACAGCGTATTTTTCGAGCATCCGTAGTCCGGGAGTGGTCTTGCGCGTGTCGACCAAGCGGACCGCGAGACCGGATAACTGCTGGGTCAGCCGGGCGGTTTTACTGGCAATCCCCGAAAGACGCTGCAAGAAATTGAGCGCCACCCGTTCGCCGGTCAGGAGCGCTTGGATGGGTCCTTGCACCGTGGCGATTACTGTTCCCGGAGTCACCGCGGTTCCTTCGGCGACCAGCACCGTAAATACGACGCTGGGATCGACCTGCCGGTACACTTCGGCTGCTACCGTCAGACCGGCGATAACTCCTTCGGCTTTGGCTAAAAACTCCGCTTGCGAAATTTTTCGGTGACTGGCCGGAAAAAGTACTTCCGAGGTGATGTCGCCGGTGCCGATATCTTCGCTTAACGCCTGACGGACAATCTTTTCCAAAAGTATATGGTTCATTGCTCAACCTCCACGCGATGTTCTTGAAAAACAATATGTTTCCGCCACTGGTTGTCCGGCGCCGGGAAATCGGAGCGGAAGTGGCCGCCCCGGCTTTCGGTGCGCATCAGCGCGGCCCGGGTCATTAATTTGCCGAGCAGGATCAGGTTTTGCAATTCGAAATAAGCGGGAGTCAGCGCGCCTTGACCCGCCGGAAAATCCGACAGCAATTGGGCGGCTTTTAATAGTCCTTCCCGGTCGCGGACGATCCCCAAATAGTGATCGGTGATCTGATGAAGCTGAGCCAAGTCGGCGTTGATCGCATTAGACGCAGTCAGACATTCCGGATAATGAATCTGAATTTCGGGCGTTGTCGCAGTTGGGTCTGGCAGCGGCGCGCCATTGCGAAGGTGTTCGGCGATGCGACCGCCAAAAACCAGACCTTCCAGCAGCGAATTGCTGGCCAGACGGTTGGCGCCGTGGATGCCGGTGGAAGCGACTTCGCCGGCGGCAAACAATCCCGGCAGCGCAGTCCGTCCCCATAAGTCGGTTTGGATACCGCCCATCGCATAATGGGCGGCCGGCGCGACCGGAATCGGCTCTTTGGTAATATCCAATCCGTATTTCAGACATTTTACATAAATGTTCGGAAAACGGTTAGTCACAATGGAACTGCCGATCGAAGCCAGATCGAGATACACACAAGGGCTGCCCGACTTTTCAATTTCGGCAAAGATCGAGCGGGCGACCACATCTCGGGGAGCCAATTCGGCCAAGGCGTGATAATCGGGCATGAAACGCTCACCGGAGGAGTTGCGCAAAATAGCGCCTTCACCGCGAACCGCTTCCGAAATTAAAAAAGGCGGTGCGGGCGGCAGGTACAATGCGGTTGGGTGGAATTGAACAAACTCCAGATCCCGTAAGACCGCTCCGGCGCGATAGGCCAAGGCTGGTCCGTCGCCGGTCGCGATGGCCGGGTTGGTCGTTTTGCCATAGAGTTGTCCGGTGCCGCCGGTCGCGAGGATCACCGCACCGCCCAGGAAGAGCCGGAGTTGCTCCCGGTAAAGGGCGACGAGACCGTTGCACTGCCCGGCGGTCGTCGTCAAAGCGCACGTGAAATGTTCTTCATAGATGGTGATATTGGGGGTTTTTAAGACTTGCTGCACCAATGTTTTGGAGATTTCGCGGCCGGTCGCGTCGCCGTCGGCATGAAGAATTCGCCGTCGGCTATGGGCGGCCTCCCGCGTTAAAGCGATATCGCCGTCAATCCGATCGAAGGGGACGCCCATTTCAATCAAGCGTTCCACGCGCGCCGGGCCTTCATGGACCAAGACCGAGACGGCGGCTAAGTCGCACAGACCGGCGCCGGCCATTACGGTATCTTGGTAATGTAATTCCGGCGAGTCCGGTTGGCGGACGGCGGCCGCAATGCCGCCTTGGGCGTAGGTGGTATTGCTCTCGGCCAGATTCGCCTTGGTGAGTAAAATCACCCGGCCGACCGGTGCCAATTCTAAGGCGATGGTCAACCCGGCGATACCGCTGCCGACGACGATGTAGGGAGCGGTATCATGAATATTGGGAGGTACAGGCGGGCAGAGATTCAAAGCAATCCCTCACATATTGGAAGCCAATGCGGTGGCATTGGGATCAGATTCTTTTTAAACATATTCGAGCATCCGGTCGAGCGCGCGCCGGGCTTTAGCAGCCAGTTCCGGATTAACCGTAATGACGGGCCGTATGGTTTCGAGCGCGGTCCGGATCTTGGGAATAGTGGTCTGCTTCATATTAGGGCAGACCAAACCTTGATTCAGCAGGTAAAAGATCTTGTCAGGGTTGGCCTTGCGCAAACCGTGGATAATCCCCATCTCGGTGCCGATGATGAATTTTCCGGCCGGAGATTGATGGGCGTAGGCCATAATCTGGGCGGTACTGCCGACATAATCGGCGAGTTCGCAAACGCTTGCCTGGCATTCCGGATGGACCAGGACCAACGCATCGGGATGCAACTCTTTTGCCTTCAATAAATCGGCTGGTGTCAAACGCTGGTGGGTGATGCAATAGCCCGGCCAAAGGTGAAAGGTTTTTTCCGGAACTTGCTCCGCTACAAAACGGCCGAGGTTTTGATCGGGTAAAAAGATCAATTCGGTTTCGGGGATGTTCCGGACTAATTTGACGGCATTGGCCGAGGTGCAACAATAGTCGCTGACGGCTTTCACCGCAGCGCTGGAGTTAACATAGGCAACCACGGCGGCGTTGGGGAATTTGGCGCGCCAGCGGAGCACTTCGGCGGCGTCGGCCATATCGGCCATGGGGCAACCGGCGGTTTCGGCCGGGAGCAGCACAGTCTTTTCCGGGGAGAGAATCGCGGCGCTCTCCGCCATAAAATGGACGCCGCAAAAGACGATCACATCGGAATCGTTATTGGCGGCGGCTTGACTTAAAGCCAGCGAATCTCCGACGATGTCCGCCAAGTCCTGAATGGCGTCGTCTTGGTAATTATGCGCCAAGATTAGCGCGTTCCGTTCACGGCGTAAACGTTCGATCACTGCCAGGTCAGTAGAATAGTCGATTGCCACTTGGTTGATCCCCAATCTTATATTTCGGTAAAGGAGAATTATGGTAAAATTAAGGAAATATGCCGCAATGTTCTCGGTATTCCAAGAAACTGATTGCGACATATTTACATTATCCTCATTTTACTTTTGGTTAAAACATTTGTCAACTCTTGCCGGACGGGATTTACTTTTTTGAAAAGATAGGATAAGATTGTATCCGAATAAACGGACGACCCACTAACCAAAAAATGGGGGTGTTGGCTTGACCTCAGCCAAAATGGTCTTAAAAAACATGGTGTTCTACGGATATCACGGCGTTTTCGACGCGGAGCGGGAAATCGGGCAACGCATCGAGGTCGATTTGGAACTTAGCGGTGATTTCGATCCCGGCATTCGCCACGACGATTTGGATTCGACCATCAATTATGTGGAAGTTTACACGATCGTTAAAGACATCGTGGAAGATGGCGAATTCAAATTGATGGAGGCGCTGGCCGGCGCCATCCGCGACCAGGTTTGGGACGCGTTTGATCTGGAAAGCCTGTTGGTGCGGGTCCGAAAACCGTTTCCACCGGTGGGCGGCGTCATGGACGCCTATCAATTTGAATTGTTCAAGCGTCAGACGTAAACCTTATATTAAGCACAGCGGGCAGCTATCCTAAGCGGAATCTGACCCGGAAACGTGTGTAGTTAGATTGCTTTGAACCATTGAAAAATATCCGCTTGGAGCTTTCAAAAAGACCGAGACGGGGGTATTGTTTCCTGATGTTTTTAAGGAGCCTTCGCTTTCGCGCAGGCTCTTTTGGTTTTTTACCGGCAAATTTACGTCGGGGGTCATGTATGGAGTGGGTGGCCAACGGCTAATCATTGAAGCGAAGAGGAGGATCAACATGCGTGAAATTACTACTGCAAAATTGCTGAAACTGAAACGGGAAGGCCAAAAGATTGTGATGGTCACCGCTTACGACGCCAGTGCGGCGCGGTTGGCCGACACGGCGGAGGTCGATCTGGTCCTGGTGGGAGACACCTTGGGCATGGTGATGTTGGGCTATGAAAACACCCTCGCCGTTACCATGGACGATATGGTGCATCATATTAAAGCGGTTGTCCGGGGCAGCCGGCGCGCCATGGTCGTCGGCGACCTGCCCTTTATGGCGTATCAGGTCTCGCCGGAACAAGCGATGGTGAACGCCGGCCGGATTATTCAGGAGGGAGGCGCCCAAGCCGTCAAACTGGAAGGGGGCACCCCGGTCCTGCCGGCGGTAAACCGGATCACCACGGCCGGCATTCCGGTCTTTGGGCACCTGGGTTTCACTCCGCAATCAATCAATCAGTTTGGCGGCGCGGTTTTTCAAGGGAAAACGCCGGACAAAGCAGCAAAACTATTGGAGGAAGCACTTCGTTTGGAGGACGCTGGAGTTTGCGGGTTGGTTTTGGAGTTGGTCCCCTGGGAAGTGGCGGAGATCATTACAGAGCGGTTGACCGTTCCGACCATCGGCATCGGCTCGGGACCGGCTTGCGACGGTCAAGTGCTGGTCTATCATGATCTATTGGGATTGGAACCGGCGGTATTGCTCAAACACACCAAACGTTACGCGGAAGCCGGAGAATTAATCCAGGCGGCGCTTCGACGCTACGCGAGCGAGGTCCGGACGGGAGTTTTCCCGGTTGAAGCGAATACGCGGCGGATGGCCCCGGCGGAGCTGGAGGAGTTCCGAAACGGTTTGGCGGGAAAATAAGGGAGGTCGCAGAGGAGATGGGCATCATGAAAACAATTTCAAACATAGCGGACTTGCGCCTAATTGTAAATGAGGCGCGGCGGGCGGGGCGGTCGGTGGGATTCGTGCCGACGATGGGATATTTCCACGCCGGACACCAGTCGCTCATGGAGCGGGCGCGCCGTGAAAACGATCTCGTGGTGGTCAGTTTGTTCGTCAATCCCATTCAGTTTGGCCCCAATGAGGATTTTGAAAAATATCCCCGAGATTTGCAACGGGACGAACAGCTGGCCGCTGCGACCGGGGTCGATCTGTTGTTCTATCCCGCAGTGGCGGAGATGTATCCGGACGGATTTCAAACCAATGTCACCGTCACCGGGGTATCCCAGGGAATGTGCGGGTCTAGCCGGCCGGGGCATTTTCAAGGAGTGGCCACGGTCGTTCTGAAACTATTTAACATCGTCGGGCCGGATCGCGCCTATTTTGGCGAGAAGGACGCGCAGCAACTCCGGGTGATCCGGCAGCTGGTCCGCGATCTCAATCTGCCGCTGGCGGTGATCGGTTGTCCGATTGTCCGGGAAGCCGACGGTTTGGCAATGAGTTCCCGTAATGTCTACTTGAATCCGTCCGAACGCCAAGCGGCGCTGGTGCTCTCGCGGAGCTTGGCATGGGCCCGGGAGGCGCTGGCGTCCGGGGAACGCGACGCCGCGCGGCTGCAGGCGACGCTACGGCGGTTGATCGATAGTGAGCCGTTGGCGGAACTTGAGTATTTGGTGATCGTCAACAGTGAAACCTTGGCGCCGGTGGCGCGGCTTGCGGGCGAGCTATTGATCGCCCTGGCGGTCCGGTTCGGCAAGACTCGTTTAATCGATAATCTGACCGTCACGGTCCAGGGATGAGGTGGAACTGATGTTGCGGACGATGTGTAAATCCAAGATTCACCGTGCTACGGTGACCGCGGCCAATCTGCATTATGTCGGGAGCATCACGGTGGACGCCGAGTTGTTGCGGCTGGCCGATATTCTCCCGTATGAGCAGGTTCAGGTGGTCAATATCAACAATGGCAAACGTTTTGAGACCTACGCCATTGAGGGGGAACCCGGTTCCGGCACGATCTGCCTGAACGGCGCCGCCGCCCGTCTGGCGGTTCCCGGCGATTTGGTGATTATTATCGCTTATGGCTTGGTGACCGATGCGGAACTGGCCGGTTGGGAGCCGCGGGTGGTTCATGTCGACGGAGTCAACCGGGTCGTCGTGAAAGAATAAGGATTCAAGTACGCATCTTGATGGGAAAAAGGACATAAATGTCCTTTTTTTACGATGGCTCGGAATTGGCGATCAGTTCCCCGGAGTTAAGCCGGACAAGGTCGCCGTTGTCGCGGCGCAGCAGCAAACTGCCGTCACTATCGAGATCAAGCGCGGTTCCGCTGATCGTCCGGCCGTAACCTTGGCTCACCGTAACCGGTTGGCCGACGGTGGCGGAGTGCTCCCGGGCGTAGGCGATCACCTCGGCTAGTCCGGTTCCGGCGTGGAGTTGCAAATAGACCGCTTCGAACTCGCTTAAAAACTGGCGTAATAACGCCGCGCGGGAGACGGGACGATTGACGCTTGCCGCCAGCGAGCCGGCTTTATCGCGTAACTCCGCCGGGAAATCGGTCAACGTGTGATTGACATTGACGCCAATGCCAAGGATTACGTAGTTGACCAGGTCCAGTTCACCTTTGAGTTCGGCGAGGATTCCCGTGACTTTCCTGCCTTGGAGCAGCAGATCGTTGGGCCATTTGATCTGGGGTTGCGTTGCGGCCACCCGGTTGATGGCTTTTGCCATGCAGACCGCGCTGACCGTCATGATCCCCGATAATTCGGCCGCGCTGAAGGCGGGCCGGAGGATTAGACTAAACCAGAGACCTTTTCCAGGAAGCGAGTTCCAGCTGCGGCCCATCCGGCCCCGACCGGCCGATTGGGTTTCGGCGACCACGACGGTTCCTTCCGCCGCGCCGTTTTCCGCCAAACGCCGTCCCCAAGCGTTGGTGGAATCGACTTCGTTTTGATAAAAAATGGTCTTGCCGAAACGGGTCGTATTCAACCCGCGTTGCACTTCGGTCGGGAGCAAAGTATCGGCCGGGCCGGTCAGAAGGTAGCCCTTGCGCGGCGCGGAGTCGATAACATAACCTAAGGCGCGTAATTGCTCGATCTGTTTCCAGATGGCCGCCCGGGTCAACCCGGCCGATTTGGCCAGCGCCTCGCCGGAAACATACCGGCCCGGATTGGCCAACAACACTTCCAGTATTTTCTCCATCAACATCACCTGTTGCCATTATAACGGGGGAATCACGCCAGTGTCAACTTGCCGGACGTTTTCGTCGGCAGCAATTTCCGGGTCGGCGGAACGATTAGGGAACTACTCCCTGTAGGAGAACGTTGAATAATTAACGAAGATTTTCCTCGAGGTGATATTGATGGATAAACAACACACAAAATCTTCCTTACAGTTGGTTTGGATTGTTATTTTAATGCTGGGTTTAACCGTCGCCACGCCGTTGGGGGCGACTTGGGCGGCGACACCTAGCCCAGGCCTGATCGGGAGTAACATCATCGCCGATATTGCGGAGTCAAACTCCTCCAAAGTGGTCTGGATCACGGCCACATTTGAGATGCGGGTTCCGATCCTGCCGTTTGGCAATTGGCGGCAAAAGCAACAATACCAAGGTTTCGGCAGCGGTTTTTTCTTTGATGAAAACGGCAACATCCTAACCAACGCCCATGTGGTCGCCGGAGCGCAAGCAGTCGAGGTTCTGCTGCAGGGTCAGAAAAATCCCTTACCCGCGAAGGTGGTCGGGGTGGACCGCGAGTTTGACCTGGCGGTGCTGAAAGTAGATCTGCCGGGCAAGGTTGATTACTTACAATTGGGCGATTCGGACAAGACTCGGGTTGGAGAATGGGTGGTGGCCATCGGTAATCCGTTGGGATTGGATCATAGCGTCACCCAAGGGATTATCAGCGCCAAAGGCCGCCCCTTAAGTGCCGGCGAGGACAGCAACGAAACCACCACTTATGAAAATATGCTGCAGACCGACGCCGCCATCAACCCGGGCAACAGCGGCGGACCGCTCTTTAATCTCCAAGGCGAAGTGATCGGGATTAATACAGCCGTTAGCGCCAACGGACAAAACTTAGGTTTTGCCATTCCGATCAATCTGGTGAAAGAAAATCTGAACGAATTGATGACCAGGGGACGGATCGTCCATCCTTGGACCGGACTGGCGATGATCGATGTGAAAGAGCTGAGCAGCCGGGCGCGGAAAGACTTAAAAATTTCCGTTACCGAAGGGATTGTCGTCGCGCCTTATAAGGATTCGCCGGCTTCCCGAGCGGGGATTCGCACTTATGATGTGATCACCCAAGTCGATGATCAAGTCGTCAGCGATGTCAATGAGATGGTCAAATTGATCCGCAAGCATAAAGTCGGAGACCGGATCCGGTTGCAACTGCTGCGGAATGGGACAACGTTTTCGGTCGAGGTGGTTTTGGAAGAAAAACCTCAGCCTAAGAACTAAGCGATCGAAAAATACAAGCGCGGCCGCAAGGCCGCGTTTCTTTTGCGCTTCCGGTGCGGTTTTGGCAGCGGCTGAAGTCTTTCCGGCAGTTGCCAAAATGATTGCGGAACGTTCCAAAACCACATTGGCACGTGCCAAAACTGTTCTGGAACATCCCAAAATGATTGCGGCATGTCCCAAAACCACATTGGCACATGCCAAAACTGTTCTGGAACATCCCAAAGTTATTCCGGCACTTGCCAAAATGGTTTTGGCAAGTGCCTTGGGCGTTACGGAAGCTCAAGCTAAAGTGCAAGCTCCTGTCCTTCAAAGGGTAATTGCCATTCTGCGCTGTCGAAACAGGACTGTCAAAGTAGCGAGTCACCCCAGGCCATTCTCCCGCGTACAATGGAATAGGTATCCAAAGTCCTGGTGAAATGAGGTGGAAAGCTTGTCAATGCATTGTCCGCCGGGAGCGGTCTTTCATGTGATTCAGCCGGGCGACAATCTGTCGCGGTTGGCTGACCGTTATGGTTCCAATGAACCGGCGATTGTCGCGGCCAACCCGGGGCTCGCTTCCGGTGCCATCTATGTCGGTAAATCGGTTTGTATCCCCATCGGCCAACTCCAGAGCGGTCCCGAGAGCCCGGCTGCGCAAAGCTGCCCGTTCGGCTTCACCCAATATGAAGTGCAATCCGGCGACACGCTTGAAGCGATCGCCAACCGCTTTCGCATTATGGTTCAAACCCTCACCGCGATTAATCCGGGATTGAGCGATCCGCTCCCGGTCGGCCAAGTAATCTGCATTCCCGGCGCGGCGCCGACCGGAGGCACTTAATGACGGGGTTAACGCGAATTTTGGCAATTGACGGCGGGGGAATCCGGGGGATCATTCCCGGACAGATTTTAGTGAGGCTGGAGGCGATCCTGCAACAATTGACCGGAGATCCGAACGCCCGCATCGCCGATTTCTTCGATCTGGTGGCCGGAACCAGTACCGGTGGAATTTTAACCTGTCTTTACCTTTGCCCCGGGGACGAGAGCAACCGGCCGCGTTATTCAGCGCAAGAGGTAGTCGACGGATATCTCCGGTTTGGTCCGGCGATTTTTCGCAAACCGTGGAGTCATCGCCTGGTTTCCGGTTTCGGCCTGTTCTCCCAGAAATATCCCCGCAAATATCTCGAAAGCTATCTTAACGATTATTTTGGCAATGTCCGGCTAAGTCAATTGCTGCGTCCTTGTTTGATCACAGCGTACAATGTCGCCCGGCGCTACGCGCACTTTTTTACCAAAATTGACGCCGTAGCCGATCCGGCCTACGATTTTTTGGTTCGGGACGTCGCCCGGGCCACCTCGGCCGCGCCGACTTACTTCGAGATCGCCGAAACCGTTTCGTTGACGCGGGAGCGGTTTCCCTTGATCGATGGCGGCGTCTTTGCCAACAATCCGGCGCTCTGCGCTTATGTCGAGGCATACCGGGAGTTTCGCGCCCATCCCGACGCCCAAAATCTGGCCATTTTGTCGCTGGGGACCGGTCATGATCAACAACCGATCAATGATAAAAAGGCGAAAAAGTGGGGGACGCTGGAATGGGCAGTACCGCTCTTTTCAATGTTGATGTCGGCAAACTCGGAAACGGTCGACTATCAATTGCAAACCATCTTCCGTTCGGTTCAAAAACCCCATCAATATTTACGGATTAACCCGCTGCTCCCGCCGGGGCGGACGGCCATGGACAATGTGCGGGAGGATAACCTGAACGCTTTGGCCGAGTTGGGGGCGGAGATCGCTGCGGAAAAACTGGCCCAATTGCAACAGTTCGCCCGGTTGCTGGTGGATCGTGTTAACAGTGCCGAGAAAAGCTGGGAAGTATTAAAGCCGAACCGTTCGTTGGCAACTCAGACGGCAGCAGACACTGAAAATTAACACCGCGTCGTTGCGCCAAACCCATGAAGTTATGCATGACAAATCGAAACAATTTATTGTACAATAGACTCTGCCTGTCCGGTTGAAATATGCCGCGATCATAGCAAAAGACGAAAGCGGCATCGATATTTTGAAATTACGAGGTGCAACATGGGCGATATTCGAATTCAGAAAGCGGTATTACATATTTTAGACACTAACGTCGGCGTGCCGGTTCTTTCACAGCGGGAGCTGGCGGTCGACGGGGAGACGGAAGAGTTTTTAGAAAACATGGTGACGAAACTGGTGGAGGATGATAATCTGAAACCGGCTTTTTTCGGGGACGGGCCCAGCGTGATCCGGGACTTGCTTTACCGGTTCCAGGAGGAACAAAATTTTCTGGTGTTAAGCCAAGCGGTGGCCAATGCGCTGTACCACATGATGCTGACCCATGTCAACATCAGCCCGGCCGACTTGGTCTGTTGTCTTTTCAGCGAAGCCGACCGGAACTGCTTCGGTGTCTTCAAACTCAACTACCGGACCAACTATATTCACTATATCGAGTACGATGAGGCGCAGCAAAACGTGAACTCGCTGATCAAGCAGAAGACGGTGTTGCCGGCGGAGAACGCCAAACTGGAAGAGTGTTTTGTGGTCGATCTGACCGATTTCAGTTTGCGTCTGATCGAAAAACAATACGAGATCAACGGCGTCAAAGAGTTTTATCTCTCCAAAATCCTGCTGGCGTGTCAGGACGAGTTGTCCAATAACGATAAGGCCAAAGTGTTGGACAAGGTCACCCAAAAAATGAGCAAAAAGTTCAGCGACGACCAGTTCGGGCCGATGGTGCGCCTGCGCAAAGCCATCTCGGAAGACCTGGACGAGGGCGGGGCCATCAACTTGGAACATGTCGCCCGGGAGGTTTTCGGCGACGACCCCGGCGCGCAAAAGGAATATCTCGATGAGATGTACCGGGCCGGCCTGCAGGAGAAAGAGATCGAACTGCCCGAGAAGATCGCCAACCGCAAGTTCCGCAATCAGAAGATTCAGACCGATACCGGAATCGAGATCAACTTCCCGGCCGATTACTATAACAACAAAGAAAAGATTGAGTTCATCACCAATGTCGACGGCACGATTCTAATCGTCATTAAGAATGTCGGAAAGATCATCAACAAATAAGCGGCAAAAGGGGCTGATATTAAACACGTCAGCCCCTTTTGCCGCTTATAGAAATGCTTCGCTGCCCGAAGCCTCAAATTAAGTTCAACGGATCCCCAAAACTACCTTCACTTTCAGGTTCGCGCCTTTTGGCAACTCAATCGATCCGTCGTTGCGCTGAAACCGGGTCCAGGCTTTGCCATTCACCGTTACGCTCTGAATTTTGACGGCCGGATCCTCGACGATGGTCACGAAATGCCGGACCCCGTCAGTAGCGGCCGAAAGTCGGAAATAGAGTTCCACCGGTTCTTTGCGGATATAAAGTTGGGTATACAAATAGTTCATCAGGGCGTGCTCCATGGAATGATAGGCCGATTTATAGAGATCCGCTTTGAGTGAATTCGGATCAAATTGACCGGTTTCGGAAAGATAGGCATAGACCTCGCCATACTTGCGGTCTACAAAGTAACGGTCCCAAAAGGCGGCGTTCTGCCGGAAGTTTTCCAGATAACGCCGGTCGGGGCGGAGATGATAAAGATTAAGCATGAGAAAGCTGCCTTCAGTTTGGGTCCACCAACATTTGGCTTTCTCAATTTTGGCTTTGGCCGGTTGGTAAACGCTTTTTTGCAGATACCAACCGTGATTGAGCGGATCCCAGCCGGTATTGAGCATTTGATCGGCGATTTTCCGGGCATAGATCAGGTATTGCGAATCTTCGGTCCCGTAACCGAGCAATTGATGCAACCGTAATAAAACCCAAGCGGTTTTCAGATTATGGCCGATATCGATTTGGTCTTTTCCTTGATAACTATCAAGATACTGCCATTGCCGGGTGAAACGTTCCCGCACATAGCCGGTTTCGGGGTCATACATCCGTTTGACGATCACATCGCCGATGTTTTTGAGGTCTTGGAGCAGTTCCGGTTGGCGGGTGGCCAAATAATAATAAATAAGGTAGGCGGTGGCCGTGTCAACTTGGGAGTTGAATGATTTTTCAGTCTCGGCGACCTGCCAGTCCCGGTTAACCATGGCAAAATAACCTTGGTGCTCCTTGTCCCAAGCTTTTGTTTGGAGTAATTGGTGACAACGTTGGACCAAATCGCGGGCCGCCGGATCACCGGTCGCAAAATAGTAAATAATCGGCCCTAAGTTACCGTAGGTTTGATCAAAGAGATCTTTGGGCGGGACGGTTGAGCGGCGCTCCGCATCGAGCTCGGTGAACCAGCCGCCATATTGCGCGTCCCAACCGTATTGTTTCAGAAACTCCATCCCGTGACTGGCGAGTTCGAGGTAGCGTTCTTCCCCGCTTAATAAATAAGCGGCCGAATACCCATAGACTAAACGGGAGATCATTCGGGGATATTTCAATTGCTTCGGTCCAATTGTCCCATCGATTTTGACATCGGTAAAATATCCGCCGCCGTTTTGATCCACCGTCCGGGCCCAGAACGGTATCAGATCGTGCAAGGCCTGCTGTCGCCAGTAGGCTCCGGTGAGCAATTTAGCGCCCTCGTTTGGTGCGGCCGTTACCGGCATTACCCCCAGAACAACCATGCTCAGAACGATCCCAACCAGTCCGCGAAATAACGTTTGCCTCATATCGATAACTCCTTTCAACGCGTTTGTCGAATTGATCGTATTCCAGAATCCGGGAGTTGC
The DNA here is from genome assembly GCA_023410535.1 of Bacillota bacterium. GTDB lineage: Bacteria > Bacillota > UBA4882 > UBA8346 > UBA8346 > JAEYPR01. Next base: position 88,541 of record JAEYPR010000002.1, read on the forward strand.
CTAGGCGGAAAAAATGTCGGCAAAATTTAAGCGGAGATTGGCGTCACTTCGAACAAATTACGCCGCGCGCACGTTTATTGAGCGGATTGCAAATTGCTTGTGATAGGCTTCTCGACACAATAACGTATCAACCGAATGTGAGGTGGATATCATCGTGGTACATTTTATCAAATCAGCGCGTTGGGCCAGGTTGACAAGTTGGAGCATTGGTTTGATGTTCCTGATCATTATCAATGGCAACGGCTGGGCTGAACAATCGCAGCCGGTTGCGGCGCCACCGTCGGCGCAAGAGATCTTGAAGACGTTGACTGACCATGTTCCGTTGCGGCAACACCCGCGTTTATTGGCGAGTGCGGCCGATTTTGAACGGGCCCGGCGGTTGATTGCCACGGACCCCTTTGCCAAGGCGGTTTTTGCCAAAGTCCGGGCGCAAGCCGACCAAACCTTAAAAGAAGCTCCGGTTCGCTATGAGCTGCCCGACGGAGTGCGGCTGTTGAGTATTATCCGCAAAACGTTATCCCGCGTCCTCAATCTGGCGTTTACCTATCAAATGACCAAGGATAGCCGTTACGGCGAGCGGGCCTGGCAAGAGTTGGCGACCATCAGTGACGCGAGTTGCTTCGCCGATTGGCATCCCGTTCATTATTTGGATGTAGCGGAACTGACCGCCGCAGCGGCGATCGGCTTTGATTGGCTCTATGATTATCTCCACGCCGACCAACGGAAACGGATCGCCGACGCCATTGACCGCAATGCGTTTGATACGGTTCTTCCCTTGTATCGCGATCGCAAAGGTTGGACTCAGGCCCGGCATAACTGGAACGCAGTCTGCAACGGCGGGGTGGGTCTGGGAGCGCTGGCGCTGGCCGATGAGCGGGCTGATTTAACGCGAAAAGCGGGTGCCGTTCTTGAAGGCGGTCTGCGGTCTTTGCCGATGATGTTGCGGGAGTTTGGGCCGGACGGGGGCTGGGGTGAAGGCGTCGGGTATTGGGACTACGCCAACCGTTATCTAGCCTATTATCTCGCTTCGCTCGACATTTGTCTGGGAACGGATTATGGCTTGACCGCCTATCCCGGTTTTGCCAAAACCGGTTATTTTCCGATCGCCATGACCGGCTCCAACGGGATCTTTAATTTCGCCGATGCCGGCAAAGGGCGGGTTATAAGAACCCCGACCTTCTTTTGGCTGGCCAACAAATTCGCACAGCCGGATTTTGCGGCGTATGCCCGGAAGTTCCCTTCCAACACGCCCTTGGATATTCTCTGGTACCGACCAACGCCGCTTCAATCCGGGACGATCAAATCGGACCACTATTTTCGCGGCGTCGAAGCGGTGGGACTCCACTCGGCGATCGCTGAAAGCAATGATCTGTTTGTCGGTTTCAAAGCCGGCGCCAATCAGTACAACCATTGCGACCTCGATATCGGAACGTTTGTCATCGATGCGTTCGGAAAACGCTGGGCGGATGACCTGGGCCCCGATAATTATAATTTACCGGGCTATTTTAGCAGTAAAGCCAATGGTCAGCGCTGGACCTATTATCGTAAGCGGGCGGAGAGTCATAACACTTTGCTGATTAATCCGGGGAGCGGCCCGGATCAGGAAGTGGGAGCTCACGCCAAAATTGTCGAGTTTGACTCCAATGAGGACCGGGCATATGCCATTGCCGACTTGACTCCGGCGTATCGCCGGCAAGCGCTAAGTGTCCGGCGTGGCGTGGCGCTTTTTAAACGGAGCTCACAGATTATGATCGAAGATGAGATCACTTTGGGTAAACCGGGGGAGGTATGGTGGCTGATGCACACCGCTGCCCGGATCGAACTTGCTCCGTCTGGTTCCGAAGCGGTTTTAATCCAAGGTGACGACCGGATGTCTGTAAAAGTTTTGGCGCCGGTCAACGCCCGGTTGCGGGTCTTACCGGCGACGCCACTGCCGACGTCGCCCAATCCGCCGGGACAATTGCATCAACAGCCCAATAACTTTCAGACATTGGCGTTGCACTGCTCGGACGAATTGCAGACGACGATCGCGGTTGTTATCAGCCCGTTGCCGGTGCCCGATCTTACCGCTAAAATCTTACCGCTCAATAGCTGGATTACGAAGTTACAATGAGGGAAGGACCGATTTGCGGAACGATTTTATTGCAAGATAGTCTTTTCGAAACCAGGGTTTTATTTTATAATAAATTAAGGAAGGAATGAAACTGCGCAGTCCGGTGTAGTCCGGATATAGCGGTTCGTTTCGGTACTCGTGACTCCCGGATACCATCATTCCCACCGGCGTTTAATTTGGAACGCAAAAGCCGTAACAGCAAAGCCAGATCTTGTCCCGCCAACGAACGTCAAGGAAAACAAGCGAGAAAACGGGAGTTAAACGGTGCGGGCCAAGGGAAAACACCAAGGCGCCAAGGAAGAACACCCGTGTTAACTACGGGTGTTCTTTTTTACCGTAAAAGGGATTCTTTCGCGCGGAATGGAGATGTTCGGAGCGGAAGTCATCGCCGCAGATTAGCAAATGATTGCTGGTTTGTAAGTTATTTCAATTGGTTGTAAAGAATTGGCTAATTTTGCCGACTATTATTTTGTAACATAATGTCATTCCTGGATACACTTGCTACGCCGATTGGTTGCATCTCATCAATTAGGAGCTATCATGTCATTACGCCAAAAGATTATATTCATCTTCGGTCTGACTTTTTTGGGATTGATCGTGTTGGCTATCCTGGGTATGCAAAGTTACCTGCTTGACAAAATTGCCGATTTTGAAAAGCATGATGTTTACGCCAATACCGAACGGATTGTCCATACACTAAACAACGAGGTCAAGCATCTCGATAGTCTCTTAAATGACTGGGCCGACTGGGATGACACATATAATTACATTGTTGACCGCAACGCCCATTACATAGCAAGTAACCTCACCGACGCAACCTATCGGCAACTGAAGCTTAGTTTGGTGATTTACCTCAATAACACGGGTCAAACCGTTTACGAACGTAGTTTTGACTCCCGGGCCGGACGGCAACAACCCGTTTCAGCGCAGCTCCGGCAGTTAGTCCTGGCAAAGCAATTATTAGCGCAGGCCAAGTCGGCAAAAAACGGGATTCAAGGGTTGCTGAACTCGCAGTACGGGCTGATGCTCATCGGCTATCATCCCATTTTGACCAGCAATGCTAAAGGTCCTGCCCGCGGATTATTGATTATGGGGCGTTATTTGGATGCCGTTCAAATTAAGGAGCTTTCAAAACAGGCCAACTTGCCGATCGCTTTGGTACCCTATCCGAAATATCGTCAATGGTTGAATACCTATCGACTCCGCAATCCAGGAGCGGTAAACCATGAATCGATCGCGGTTCATCCCAAAAACGAAACGCTCATCGAAGGTTACGCCGTATTAAATGATTTATTCGGACAACCGGTGGCGGCGATTCGGACGGAAATGCCACGGACCCTTTACCGCCAGGGGAAAACCAGCATCTTCTATTTTTCTGTGGTGTTATGCGTTACCGGGATATTCTTAACTTGCTTGATGGTTGTTTTTTTGCAACGTTCCGTCCTATCGCGTTTGGATTTCTTTAACGAACGGATTCATCAAATTGCGGCGAGTAGCGATCTGTCAATCAGAATCCCTGTCGCGGAAGATGACGAGATTGCCCAGTACGCCAAGGTTTTTAATTCAATGATGAATAGTGTCGAGGATTCCCGGGCGGAACTGGAAAAGAGCAAAGAGGAGTTAGCCACATTAAACCGGACCTTAACCGATGTCATTGAATTTTTGCCGGATCCGACCTTTATCATTGACCAAACCGGCAAAGTGGTTTCCTGGAATCGGGCGATTGAAGAATTAACCGGGGTGGATAAAATTCAAGTAATCGGAAAAGGGAACGAGGCTTACGCCATTCCTTTTTGGGGTGAACCCCGGCCGCTTTTAATCAATATGGTCTACGCCGATTGGAACACGATCCAAATCTATTACGATAATGTGGCGAAAACCGGAACAACGCTCCGGGCCGAAGTTTTTGTAACGTCGTTGGGAAATGGGCAGGGCGCTCATTTGCTGGCAAACGCTTCGCCGTTGACTGACCAAAATGGCCGGCCGATTGGCGCGATCGAGACCATTCACGATATCACTAACCGAAAAAAAGCTGAAGAGCAACTCCGTTACCTTGGCTGGCACGACCGGTTGACCGGATTATATAACCGGACATACTTTGATATGGAACTCAGCCGTTATGAACATGGCGAGTACAGTTGTTTGGGTTTGGTCATTTGCGATGTGGACGGGTTAAAACCGATTAATGACTCCCGCGGGCACGCCATGGGTGATAAATTATTACAAGTGGCGGCCGGGGTCCTGAACGAAGCGACCCGGGCGACGCAAACGGTTGCCCGCATCGGCGGCGATGAATTCGCGATTTTGATACCGGACGCCACGCCGGAGGAGTCGGAACGGGTTTGCGAACGGATCACCCGCCTCAGTGAACGGTATAATGAAGGAGCTTCCGATTTTAAACTGAGTATCTCGGTAGGGTGGGCGATTGCCGCAGGTCATAAGACGATCAAAGAAGTGTTGGATGAAGCGGATAATAATATGTATCGTGAAAAGCTCCATCGCAGTCAAAGTTTTCATAACAGCGTGATTCAGATCTTAGTTAAAACATTGGCCGCCCGGGATTATATAACGGAAGGTCATTCCGAGCGAATGAAAAAACTCGTTGCAACGCTCGGTGAGAAACTGGGAATGCCCGGACAAAAAGTGAATGACTTAAAATTGTTGGCGGAGATTCATGATATCGGAAAAATCGGCATCTCTGACACGATCCTTTTTAAACCGGGACATTTGGACGAAGCGGAACGGAGCGAAATTCAGCGTCATTCCCAGATTGGCTACATCATTGCGCAATCGGCCCAAGAATTGTTTTATATTTCCGACTGGATTCTCAAACACCACGAATGGTGGGACGGCAGCGGGTATCCTTTGGGACTTAAGGGTGATTCGATCCCGCTGGAATGCCGGATTATCGCCATTGCCGACGCTTATGACGCAATGACCAACGACCGCCCGTATCGTAAGGCTTTATCCAAAGCAGCGGCCGTTATTGAGCTTCGCAAGGGCGCGGGCACTCAATTTGATCCCGCGCTGGTAGAGCTGTTTATTGAACTGGTTTTAAACGCTTCTAACCATGGCGAATATCTTGACTGAGACGCGAAGCACTGAGCGACCGCTATTTTAAAAAGAGGTTACCTATCTCCGGTAAGGCCTCTTTTTAATTTAACTGCAAGCAACGAGCCAAAACCATACATTATAAATTTAATTAATTTAGAGTTGACGAGCTTCATTGAGATATGGGATGATAGATTGCAGAAATTACACTAAATCGATCAGGATCACAGATGACGCCGATGAATAACCGAATTCAACCCGCACACATAAATATTCCGGATTCCCAGTGGCTTGGAGGGCGATTACTGGAATGGTATCGTCAGAACGCCCGGGATTTACCTTGGCGTAAGACCAAAGATCCTTATGCGATCTGGGTTTCTGAAGTCATGTTGCAACAGACGCGGGTTGAAACGGTGATTCCGTATTATCAGCGTTTTTTAGCGCAATTCCCCACGTTGAAGTCGTTGGCGGAAGCCCAGGAACAACAAGTCTTGAAAGCTTGGGAAGGGTTGGGTTATTACCGCCGGGTGCGTTTACTGCAACAAGGCGCTAAAGAAGTGCTAAATAAGTTCGCGGGCGAGCTGCCCGCCGATCCCGAACTCCTCGCCGGGTTGCCGGGAGTCGGGAGTTACATGTCGGGGGCTTTAGCCAGTATTGCGTTTAACCTTCCGGTTCCGGCGGTTGATGGCAATGTCATTCGAGTAGTCACCAGGATTTTGGCTTGGGAGCAAGTGGCGGATAGCGCGCGGTCGCGGCGGGTAATAACCGATTGGGTTCAGCGGCAGTTTCCGAACGATGCGGCCGGCGACTTTACGCAAAGCCTGATGGAGATAGGCGCATTAATCTGTTTGCCGCGCAATCCCCGTTGTCAGGAATGTCCGGTCCGTCTCGATTGTCAGGCAAATACTCAAGGAAACCCGGAACGGTTTCCAATCAAAAAAGAAGCGCAAGCGATCCCGGTTGAACGCCGGATTGTTTTACGGATCAATTGGGATGGCCGCCGTCTCTTGATGCAGCGGCCTGCCACCGGTTTGCTGGCGGGTTTTTGGGAGTATCCCAATCTCCTGTCCGACCTGGACGACTTGGGAGATATGGTAGCGAGTGCTTGGACCGAACAGAATCTAGGACGAGCTTTGCCGTTTAAATTATTTACAAAAACCAGTCAAGTATTTACTCACCGCCGCTGGGATATTGAGATTTGGGAAGCCGACTGGTTATTCGCGGAAATCCCAAACTGTCCGGACAATAGTGTTTGGGTAAGTCAACCGGACGAACAATTGTTGCCAAAGGTAGCATTTTTACGCTAATGAGAAATCTGGCGCGTATTTTGGATTATCTCTTAATAAAATCGCGAGAATTGACGATATTTTGGTAGTGTAATCATTTTTTAGGCAAAGCTGGTTGGATCTTGTTTGCAATTTAGCGTAATATCAGAAGAAAGTATCTTAACTTGGGAGAATTGAATGCATTTAGTTCCAATCAATCATGCAAAACCAGGAATGATGTTGGGAAAGACGATTTTCCGCGAAGATGATGGTAAAATTCTCCTGGTAAAAAATACAATTTTAAAAAATGAATACATCCATAAAATTAAGAACTTAGGTTATGAGTATATTTATATCCGGGATCCGCTTGCGTTTGAAGACGACGATGAATTGCTCCCTCCCATTAAGGATGAGACAAAAGTTAAGGCAATTCAGGTTTTGAAATCGACTGTCCAACAGATTGCTAAGAATGAAGAGATGAATATCCGGCGGATCAAAAACGTCATTGTGGAAGTTGTTGACCAAATTCTCAGCGATCGGCAAGTTATTTATAATTTGTCCGATCTCAATCAGCATGATAACTATACCTATTTTCACTCGGTTAATGTCACGGTTTTATCATTATTAATCGGTTCCGAACTGGGAATCTCCCGGGGGGATCTCGAGATATTGGGCATGGGGGCGATGATGCACGATATCGGAAAAACATTGATTGATCCGGAGCTTTTAAACAAACCTGAACAATTGGATTCAGACGAGTTCGAAAGTATGAAAGAGCATGCTCGGAATGGTTTTGAACTCCTTAAAGATAAACTGCCCAGCTTTGTGCCGGCTCATATTGCGCTCCAACATCACGAGCGGGAGGACGGTAGCGGTTATCCGCGGGGGGCGACGGGGAAAAATATTCACCGTTTCTCAAAGATTGTAGCGGTTGCAGACGTTTTTGACGCCATTACCACCAATCGCAGTTACCAAAAGGCCCGTTCGCCATTTGAGGCGATTCGGCAGCTTACCGCGGAGATTGAGGTCAAATTTGAACGCAATATCGTTGGAACTTTATCGAAAGTGATCGCCCCGTTTCCGGTGGGGAGCACGCTCCGCTTTAAAGACGGATTTAACGGCGTTGTCACTTTTGTCTCTCGCTCCAAATGTTTGGTCAATCTGTTAGACGGACCGTTTAAAGGCGATAAGGTGGATCTCTATCGAACGCCCGAATTGCAGGTACTCGAAGTTGTCAAATTGTTTTCCGAAGCGTAATGAAAACTCCTGTTTCCAGGAGTTTTTCGCATTATTGCGCTATTCGAAACGTTCCGACAGAATTTGGTTGATTTCCACGGGGCTGAGTCCGCTGGCGTTAATCACCGGAGCCTCGGTTTGAATTTCGTGCATACTGAGAAAATTTTGGTCAATTCCGGTAGTGACTATGGCGTCAATATTTTGCCACTGGCCCTGGTCTTTGACGTTATGTTGAAACTCGAAGACATCATACCCTTGATTTTCAAGATACTCACTGACATTAGAAAGCTCGGATTCGACCGCGATCCGTTTTTTCATCTTTTCACCTCCCGAGTTAGTTTGCCCAACTCCGGGCGGAACCGCTTGGTATTGTTCGCCAACCCCATTGAACAAATGGTATAATAATTATATGTCGGGCTGCGGTCCAACTATTTATTGGAACCGATATCCATGGGAAAGATGATCCTATATTTTCTTCAATATAAATAAGTGCCGAATGGCAAAATTGATTAGGGGAGGAGTATTTCATGGATATGAAGTTGAGTTTTCCCGGAGGGTTAAAAGTTGCCGCTTCGTATAAGGGACAGACCATCATGACAGATCAACCGGTTAAAGCTGGGGGAAGTGGCGAAGCGCCGTCGCCTTTTGATCTGTTTTTGGGCTCAATTGGCACATGCGCGGGGTTTTATATTGTAAACTTTTGCCGGCAACGCCAAATATCAACCACCGGAATTGAGGTGGAACTGCAATTTGTAAAAGATGAGGAAACTGGGATGATCACCAAGATTGCGGTCGCGATCAAACTACCTCTGGATTTTCCCGAACAATATCGTGATGCGATTGTGCGGGCCGCCGATGTTTGCACTGTGAAAAAGCACCTGATGAATCCGCCACGGTTTGAAATCTTTCATACAGTGAAAGAAGTTTTGTAAATGGTACTAAAGTCCTATAACATTTGGGTTGGGCTTTCCGATACTTGTAGTGAAGTAATACTGAAATTTCATTCATGTCGAATTGGGGAGATAGACTCAATGATGCAATCCCATGATCCGGTGATTGACGCAATCAATCGGAATGTTAATTTGTTTGCCGCCATCAAACAATACCGTCATATTAAAAAAGTGATGGCCGATTTTACTATTCAACTTCAGAACGAGGCGCAAACGGTACGAGTCGATCAGCGCATCCATTAGGTCCCTGCACCTTGTGTCCTTCGCAAAATAATAAGCCGATGGTTCTAGTCCTTTGGACGAAGCCCCTACGTTGTTTAACCGCTTTCTTCTTTATAAGCTTTAGCTTTAAACGAGACACCTGCTTTTTGGAGCAGGTGTCTTTTTGTGGCTTATGAAGATCTTTAGTTTGAATTTTTTTTGAAATGTTGTAAAGTTGTCAAAGTTTTCTGCAGGGAAACATATGGAATGTTTGAATAATATTTAATGTTCAGCGATATCTTTGAAAGTGGTTTGAAAAAATGGGAACCCGATGAAGGAAGTGTACGTCTATAATTGTAAATCAAAAACAGATTAGAGGGAGTGTTAATAATGAACCGATGGACTCGTAAAACGGCAACCTTGATTATTTTAACTTTAATATGCATTACGTTGTTCGCAAACAGTAATTTGAGTTTGTTTGCGGCTGCACCGTCTTGGGAAGGTTGGCAAAGAGTTCAAGGCCAAACTCAAGGCCGGCCGTGGTTAGCGCCGGAGGGTGAGCAGATTATCGCCGCCCATCAAGGGATGGATTCAAAACTATACATAACCAATATGATTCACGGGGAGATTGGCGATTGGAGGAAGAATAACCTAACCTGTTCGAGTGGACCGGCAGTGGTTAACTTTAACGGTCGGAAACAGGCCTTTATTCGTAACGGCGATGGCCGTCTCTATACCACTTTAGCCAATAATCCGACCCGACGCAATGATGATTTTTACGGCGGTTTTTGGCAAGATGCTCAGAGCAGAATTGCCTCCGAACCGGCGGCGGTTGTCTTTAATAACCGCGTTTATGTAGTGATTCGGGGAGTTGACAACCAACTGATGATTAATTCCATTGACGAACGGGGCCGTTGGGGAAATTGGAAACGATTGAATTTCGTTTCAAACTCTTCGCCTTTCATCGGATTATATCAAGGACGGCTTTATGTCGCGGCCCGGGATCGGAACAATCAGATTCTATTGAATAGTGATCCGTTGGGGTCGGGAAGCTGGAAGGAGATCCCTGGCGATGGACGTTCAAACGACACGCCGGTTTTTGCGGAATACCGGAATCAACTCTATGTAGTAGTTCGCGGAACGGATAATGGAATTTGGGTTAATGTCAAACGGAATAACGATTGGTCCGGCTGGACGGAGATTGGCGGTGCTACCTTAGCAGCTCCGGCGATTGCCGCTACCAATAGTCAGTTGCAATTGATGGTCAGAGGGACTGATAATAATCTCTATATTAATCAGTTAACCAGATTTTCTTCATGGGAACCGCGACCGATACCACAGCCGCACCAACCCCAACCCCGTTCACAGTGGAGTGGCTGGAACCGTTATCCTGACGGTCAAACCACTTCCGGTCCTGCAGTTGCCGAGTATAATGGGCAGATTGTTACCATGGTCCGCGGGACCGATAACCAGATTTATCTGAAGACCGGTCTTAGTAGTGGTTGGACCAATATTGGTGGTGAAACAATCGGCAGCCCAGTGTTGGAAAACCATCGCGGTAGCCTCTACGCATTGGTCAGGGGAACGGATGACGGGATCTATTTGAATCGTTTTAGCGGTTCTTGGCAAGGTTGGTCAAATATCGGCGGAACAACTGCTTCCGGAGGTACGCTAGTCTCTTTTGAGGGAAGCCTCTATGCAATCGTACGCGGCACTGACAATGGCATCTATGTGAATCGGATGAATGATCGCGGGAATTGGAACCGATGGACAAATATTGGCGGTATAACGGCAGGTGAACCGGCGGCGACAGTGTATCGCGGCCGACTCTATCTGGCGGTAAGAGGTACCGACGATAAGGTCTATATACGCTCAATGGCCGGCAATTCGTGGGATAAGTGGACGGAAGTATACGGCGACGGCCGCACCCCTTCCGGTCCTTGCCTGGTCAATTTCCAAAATCAATTGTGGATCGTCGCCCGGGGCGCCGACAACCGGATCTATGCCAACGTACGAAGTGAAAACGGCCGGTTCGACGGTTGGTCGCAATTGCCCGGCAATGGCTTGACCGGCAGTAATCCTAGCGCATTGGTTTACCGGGACCGTTTATATGTCATGGTTCAGGGAACCGATAAAAGCGTATATTGGAATGAGTATCGTTAAGCTCCAAGTTGATTAACAAGCAAATAAAAAAGAACCGGTAAACCGGTTCTTTTTTATTTGCTACACTTTGGTTAAAACCCTTGAATTTACCAAGAGACGATTATATAATTCAACTAATTTACCGAAATAGTCGAAAGGTTGAATGTGGATGTCGGAACAGATGAACTCGGAAAAACACCTTCAAATTCTTGATGCTGCTCAAAAGCGTTTTGCCCATTTTGGATTCACCAAGGTGACGATGGATGAGATCGCACAGGATTTGGGGATCGGCAAAGCCTCGTTATATTATTATTTCCCGACCAAAGAGAGCATCGTTCGAGAGGTAATCCTACGAGAACAGCACCGTTTTGATGAAACGATGAGCGAAATTCTTCGAGAAAACTTGACGGCCGGTCAAAAGTTTCGCCTTTATATGGAGCGACGTTGGGTTTACCTTAATGAGCTGATCAATCTCAGCGGGATCAATGCGGTGACGATCCAACATTATAAGCCGCTTTTCGGGGATTTGTATGAACGCTTCACCGAAACTGAATTGCGAATCGTCAATCAAATCCTTAATGAAGGCAGGACGACGGGCGAATTTACGATTGGCGATACCACAGAAACCGCAAGCGTCTTGTTACAGGCCTTTCGCGGATTCCGGATGGCTTATCTTAAGGGATTTGAATTGTTACGGACAGATTCCCCGGAGTATCAACGGTTGAAGCAAGAGATGAACCTGCTCACCGAGCTGATTTTAACGGGGGTTGTGGCCCGAAAATAGTGGTGGATTACCAACTTTTTTATTGAACGGTATTGTGGATTCAAGGCTCAGAAATCGAAAGGATGTTCAAAATGAAGACAAATTGGATCAGGATTTTGGTTGCATTGTTGGTTGTAGGCGTTTTGGCGGCGACGGGCGGCTGGTATTGGTATACGAACGTTAACGGATATGTCGAGACTGACGACGCCATCGTTGACGGGTATCAATCGACGGTCAGTTCGAAGGTTTTAGGGCGGATCGCCGCATTGTTGGTTAATGAGAGCGAGACGGTGAAAGCGGGGCAATTGTTGGTCCAACTGGACGATGCCGATCTCCAGGCGCAACAGGCGCAGGATCAGGCTTCCTTGGGTAGCTCGGATCAGGATATTGCTTTGGCGCAGGTCAATTTGGCGAAGGCGCAAAACGATTTTCAACGGGTTGATTCTCAATACCAGGGCGAGTTTATCTCCAAGCAAGAATTTGATAACGCCCGGACCGCCTTGGAAGTTGCGAAGGTGAATTATTCACGGTCGTTGGCGGCTCATAAAACCGTTCAATCCAAATTAGGGGTTGATGCGACCAATCTGCGAAATACGCGCATTGTTTCGCCGATTGACGGGATTGTCGCGAAACGTTGGGCATTAACCGGCGATGTGGTGCAGGCGGGACAATCGATCTTTTCCATTTATGATCTGAAAAACGTCTGGATCACCGCCAACTTTGAAGAGACCAAATTGGCTGCCTTACATACCGGGCAACCGGTCGCCATCACGGTAGACGCCTATCCGGGCAAGCGGTTTGCCGGCAAAGTGCAAGAGATCGGGACCAACACGGCGGCGCAATTTTCATTAATCCCACCGAACAACGCTTCGGGCAACTTCACTAAGGTTACCCAACGGGTGCCCATTAAGATTAGGATTGAACCGGTTGATAAGGGCCATCAGCTTTTACCGGGAATGTCGGTCGAAGTTAAAGTGAAGGTGAACTAAATGACCATCCATCAACAGCTCCGGGGCAAGTTGATGCAGCGTTTTGCATCGCTGCAACCCGGACATTCATCGTACCGCTGGTGGGTATTGGCCAATATTATGGTGGGTACGTTCATGGCGGTTTTAGATGCGACCATCGTCGATGTGAGTATGCCGAAGATTATGGCTACCTTCGGAGCCAGTATCGATAAGATCGAGTGGATTGTTACCGCGTATATGCTTGCTTTCGCGGTAATGTTGCCCACATCGGGTTGGGTAGCCGAACATTTTGGCTATAAGCGGACATATTTCACGGCGTTAACGTTTTTCACAATGGGCTCGATGCTCTGCGGCATGGCCTGGAACGAGGATGCTTTAATTTTCTTCCGGGTCGTTCAAGCATTGGGTGGCGGAATGATGATGCCGGTCGGGATGGCCATTGTCACCCGGGAGTTTCCCCCGGAACAGCGGGGCGTCGCCTTGGGTTTTTGGGGAATTGCGGCGGCGGCTTCCATCTCCTTTGGCCCATTGATCGGCGGTTATCTGATCGATTCGCTCAGTTGGCAGTCGATCTTCAGCGTTAACGTGCCGGTAGGCCTATTGGGGATGGCGGCGACTTTTATTATTCAGCGCGAATATAAAACCGAAACCACCCGTTCCTTCGATTTGGTCGGATTTGTTTCAATGGCCGTCTTTTTAGTTTCGTTGCTGATCGCTTTGGCCGACGGCAATGCGGCCTGGAATATCGGCGGCTGGCGTTCGCCGTTCATCATCGGTTGTTTTACCGTCGCGGCGGTGGCGTTTGTGATATTTTTATATACGGAATTAACCATTGAGCATCCGTTGATCGATCTGAGCCTATTAAAGAATTTTAATTACGGCGTCTCCTGCATCGTTCTGTTCATTTTTGGTTTGGGGATGTTCGGCAGCACCTTTATTCAACCGCTTTATTTGCAAAACTCCCTGGGTTATACGGCAATGCAATCGGGGGCGGTCTTTTTGCCGGTCGGGCTGATTCAAGGATTCATGTCGCCCATCTCCGGCCGGCTGGCCGATAAGATTAACCCGAAAATTCCGACGGTCATCGGGATTTCGTTATTGTCGTGCGGGATGATTTTAAACAGTTTCTTATCGTTGCAGTCCGAGCATCATCAAATCATGTTGCCGTTAATTATGCGCGGTTTTGGGATGGGGATTCTCTTCACGCCGTTAAGCACGATCGCGTTGTCCGGTATTCCCCGCGAAAGAATGGCGCAGGCCTCGGGAATTTTCAATGTAATCCGTCAGGTCGGCGGCAGTTTTGGCGTGGCGATTCTTGGGACCATCATGATGCAGCGCAATATTTTCCATACCGCGATGAACGGTCAGGCGGTCAAACTGAGTTCGCCCGTGGTTCAACGGGTGATCAGCGGCTACACGGCATTTGTCAAAGCGCGGGTGGGCGGGCCAGCGTATCATTCGGCGCTGCATGTTTATAATGCGACGCTGAAAGCGCAGGCGGTTGTCAGCAGTTATTTGATGAAGCAAGCGTATGTGCAAGCTATTAACGATTGTTATATCGTAACCGCCTCGATTACCGTTTTGGGAATCATCCCGGTTTTGCTGTTGCGATCGCCAAAGAAAAAAGCCAAGGTCGCGGCGGCGGCCCCCGCAAGCGCCGAAAAGCCGGGTCTTGAAAAGTCATAATGCAAAAACGAAATGCCCCCTCACGAATCGCCGGTTCATGATGGGGCATTTCGTTTGTTGAGGGGCATCGAACAATTTTGCCGCCTGCGGACGCTGTGGGTAGCTTTCATCCCAATCAAGCGCTAGTTACTGGAAGTTGAAAAAGTTATTGGTTATTCACGGGCACGGCAGGAATCACCATGCAGATCAATAATATTTATTACGTTGCTCTTTGTTTGAGTTCAACCGATCTGAGGTGGGAAGGCTTTGACAGTTGCCAAACGTTTCATGTTGCTGATCGGCTGTTTGCTGCTGGTACTGGCCGTTTCGGGTTGCTTTTCGGAATTCGGGGGAATCTCCGAGCCGGAAGGCCGCCGCCCGTTGCCTTCGCCCGCACCCAAACCGGAACCGGGGCAAAAGGTGTTCCGGTTGGCGGAAGGGTTGACGGCGGGTTATCCGGCGACGATCGGCGATATTGAATTTGCCCGGTTGGTGGAGGAACGGAGTCACGGCCGGATTAAGATCATTGTTTATTATGGGGCGAAATTGGGCGACGAACGCTCGGTGATCGAACAGATCCAGTTTGGCGGGGTTGACTTTGCCCGAGTAAATGCCGCGCCGTTATCCGAATTCCACCGGCCGTTGATCCTGCTTTCGCTGCCCTATCTGTTCCGGGATTCAAACCATTTGTGGAAGGTGTTGTACGGACCGATCGGTCAAGAGTTATTGACCGGTTTAACCACGAAAAACATGGTTGGGTTGACCTATTACACTTCGGCCGCGCGGAGTTTTTATACGAAGCAGCCGGTGAGAACCTTGGCCGATATGCGCGGATTGCGGATCCGGGTTCAACAGAGCGAGTTATATATGGATCTGGTGCGGGCGTTGGGAGCGGAACCGGTCCCGATCGCCTTCGGCGACGTCTATAATTCCCTGCTGCTCAATCAGGTTGACGGCGCCGAAAATAACTGGGCCAGTTTTTTTGAGGTCAGACATTACCGGTTGGTAAAAAATTATACGGTGGACACGCATACCCGGACACCGGAAGTGTTGTTGGTCAACCGGTCGATATTTCAGCAATTAAGCCAAGCGGACCGGGCGTTGATTTTGCAAGCGGCGCGCGATTCGGTCAAGCCGCAATGGGACGCCTCGTCAGCCAAAGAAGCCAGCTCCGAAGCGGAAGTCCGGAAACGTGGCGTGAAAGTGATTCAACTGAGTGAAGACGTTAAAGAACAATTTCAGCGCGCCTCCGAACGGCTTTATGATAAATACGGCCGGGAGTATCGCAGCTTGATCGCACGAATCCGCAAGACGAAATGAAATTTGACAAAACGACGAGGGTGCAGATGGCATTCGGGAATCAGTGGCGGAAAGGGTTTAAAAAACTTCCGATCAAGACTAAGCTGATCATCTTTATGACGATTTTGATCGTCTTGACCAGCCTGGTTAATCTTTATTTTTATTACGAAGCGTATATCGCCATGGATGAGTTCAATGAGATGCTCCAGGAGTATTCGGAGGTGAATGTGCTTTCGATGCGGCTGCTGCAGGCGCAGGATGCGTTGGGCCAATATGTCTCCTCGTTTGACCGGGACAAATTGAAACAGTTCCTCGACTCCAACCGGCAGATGAACCGGTTGGTGACCCAAATCGCCGCCCGGTCCAAAACCATGGATACCTATTTGTGGTGCCGGGCGATTCAAAGCGGCGCCGCGGCCTATAATCAACAGACCGACCAGTTGTTGGCGCTGGCGCCGGGGGCGACGGCTTTTTCACGGGAATTTGGCCGGCTGAAAATGATCTCCGGGTATCTGGAAACTTATATCAAGCAATTACTGGATATCAAACTGACTGAAGGCGAGTGGTATCAGCAACGCCTGGCCAAACGGGTGCGGACGATCCGGACGGTCAACCTCGCCAGCGTGATTGGAATTGCGGTGTTCAGTTTGTTTTTCGTCCTGTTATTATCGCGCAGCATTACCGAACCGTTGTTGAAGTTAACCCGTTTTTCGGTCAACATCGCCCAAGGAAACTTCAAAGTCGGCAAACTGGCTATGGATTCCTCCGAAGATATCAATATTTTGGCGTTGGCTTTTAATAAAATGGCGCAAAGCATTGAGAACATGATCCAGGAGATTACCGTCAAATCCGACTTGGAACGGAAATTACACGAGCAGGAGTATCAAAATCTCAAGATTTCCGAGCAATTGAACGAGGCGAAGTTGTTGGCGCTGCAATCGCAGATCAACCCGCATTTTTTGTTTAATACCCTCAACGCGATCATGCGCTTGGCGCTGTTTGAAAAAGCCGCCAAAACGACGGGTCTGATCGAATCGCTGTCGCGGATCTTCCGCTACAACCTCGGTTCAACCCAGAAAGAGGTTTTGCTCACCGAAGAATTAGCGGTTATCCAGGAATACCTTTCAATCCAGCAGACCCGCTTCGGCGACCGGATTCATTTTAGTCTCATCAGCCGCACCGATATCAGCCGCCTGGTCATACCGCGGTTTACCATCCAACCGTTGGTGGAGAATGCGATTGTCCACGGCTTGGAACCGAAAGAAAACGGCGGAGCGGTCCGGATCAAGATTTACCGCCGGGGCCGGCTGGCGCTGGTCCGGGTGATCGATAACGGAGTCGGGATCGCGAACGAGCAGTTGGCGCGGATTCGCAGCGGCGCCGAGAACGAAAGCCGTTTCAAAGGACAGACCACCGGAATCGGCTTGGCCAACGTCAGAGAACGGATGGTGCTCTATAATAAAGAGGAACAGGCTTTCCGGATTTGGAGCAAACCCGGTCTGGGCACGGTGGTCACTCTTCAATTAAAACTGGAAGATCAATAATCACGCCGGATCAATCAGGAATTTTGCGATTTTGACGGAGCGCGCACAATATTTAGGCTACGGGTGAGGTTGAATGTATAAATTATTAATTGCCGATGATGAACTGTTGGAGCGTCAAGCAATCCGTTATATCGCCGCTGAACGGTTTGCCGACGAGTTTGAAATCCGCGAGGCGGCGAACGGCCGGGAAGCGGTGGAGATTGCTTTGGATTTTGAGCCGGATATCGCGTTTTTGGATATCAAGATGCCGGGGTTAAACGGTCTGGAAGCCGCGGCGCAGATCCGGCAGGCTTTGCCCGATTGTCAGTTCGCCATTATCTCCGCCTATCATCATTTCAGTTACGCCAAAGAAGCGGTGACCTTGGGGGCCACCCAGTACATCACCAAACCCGTTCCCGTGGAGGAGCTGGCTAGGGTGCTGCGCCGGGTAACGTTGCGGATTGACGAGACGCGCGCCCATAAACAGCAAGAAGCCGAGACCGCCAAACGGCTCCAGCAAGTTACCCAATACTTGCAAGAAGAATTACTGCTGCTGATCGCTTTGGGTGAAGTCGAGGAACGGGTGATTCAAGAGTACTTCGCCATTTTTGACTTGGATTATAAAGCGTTCCTCTTCGCCAATTTGACGATTGAAGCGGAAGAAACGATGACGGAGATTGAAAGGACGATCCGGAAAAAGCAGGCTGTTGAAGAGATTAAAACCATGATCCGCAGTTACGGGCATGACTGTTTGATCGGCGGCGTCGGTCAGGATATCTATGTGTTATTGCTGCTGAATGGGGAGACCGAAGAATACGGGGTGCGGATCTTCAGTGTCGAATTGTTTTCCCGGATCAAAGAGCAGATCGCGCAGGAACTGGGACTAGCGCTGAAGATTGGCATCAGTAATTATGGCGAAGATTTGGCCAATATGTATCCGGCGTTTCTCCAGGCGAAGTTTGCGGTGAACTACGATCAAACTCCGGGAGCGGTAGTGAGTTACGGCGATATCCATAAAGGCGAATCGCCTTCTACCTACCCGATCAACAAGGAAAAACTGCTGCGCGAAAGCATGGTTCAGGGCGCTGAAACGCAAGCGTTACGGTTGTTGGACGAGATCATTGATTGGCTGGCGTTTCAGACGGAAGGCTTGGAAGCGTTGCGCCAAAAAATTTACGAACTGCTGTTGGTGTTGGTGCGCGAAGTGGTCATCAACTCCAATTTGAGCGAGGTTAACCTGGACGAGGGCGAGTTGCGGGCAGTTTTTCTCCAAGAGGACGGCCGGGAACTGCGCGCTTTTGCCAAACGCTTAATTGCCGCTAAAATCGGAGAGATCCACCGGATCAAGGTATCGCGGGCCAATTCGCTGTTGACCAAAGCCGTTGAATATCTGGAAGAGCATTACGCCCAGGAAGTTTCGTTGGAAGAAGTGGCGGAGTTTATTCAGATCAGTCCCTTTTACCTGAGTAAATTATTTAAGAAGGAATTGGGCGAAAATTTCAGCGATTATCTGACGGCGATCCGGATGAAAAAAGCCAAGGAAATCCTGGTTGATCCGTTAAGCAATATTAAGGAAGCCAGTTATAAGGTTGGGTATAAGGATCCTAATTATTTCGCGCGGGCTTTTAAAAAAAGCTTTGGGTTGACGCCGTCGGAATACAAGGCGAAGTTTGTCATCCACGGCACCAAGGATCCGAACCGGATCGGCCGGATCGCCTACGACCTCGACGGGTTCCGGGTCGATGTCCGGCATGTGGCGGTGCGCGAAACGACCTCCGATAACCCGTTTATCCCCCACGAACACGCCGAAAAGGAGCTTTGGTATATTGTCAGCGGCAGCGGGTACTTTCTGCGCGGCGCCAATGAAGAGCGGGTCGGCGAAGGCGACCTGATTCAAATCGACTCCTGGGTCAAACACGGTTTGCGGACGGAAACCAAACTGACGTGGGTAGTGCTGAGCGCGGAGAATTTGTAAGAAATTTGGCAGGAGTTGACGGGAAAAGAACGAAATAATCACCATGATATGAACACTTGCGAATTGGTCCCCAATTTCAGGAAACGGAGCGATGCGACAATGTTCAGGATTCGATTTTTTCGGACCCATGATCCCTATGGTTGTTTTTCGAATTTCGCCGAATATCCCATAACCATGGCCGGCCAGGTATGGCCGACTTCGGCCCATTATTATCAGGGGCAAAAGTATGCCGGCACGGTTTATGAAGAAGTAATCCGTCAAGCCGCCACGCCTGCGGAAGCGGTCCGGCTGGGGAAGGATAAAAGCCGGCCGTTGCGGCCGGACTGGCACCTGCAAAAAGATGAGATTATGAAAGAAGTGACTATCGCCAAGTTTACGCAACACCCGGTCTTGCGCGCGATTCTGCTCTCTACCGGCGACTGTTACTTGCTTGGCTACTCGACCACCGACACCTATTGGTCCGACGGCGGCGACGGCTCGGGCCGGAACCGGTTCGCCGAGATTTTGATGGAACTTCGGGAAAGCGACCCGGACTATCGCGCGGAATTTTATCTGCCCCAGTGGTTAGCCTATCCCAATATCGCGCCGTTTGACACGTTTTGGTGCAAGGGCGAAGGCAAGGATTACCGGTCGCGGTTCGACCAATGGTTCCATAACCTGCATCCCGAAGCGAAAAAAGAGTATGATCGCTATTTTATTCCGCCCAGGGAGTGGGAAGGGGTTAACGCCAAGCGGATTGAGGAAGAAAATGAGGTAAGGGTGCAGTAGTTGCGGGGAGACGGTGGATAATTTTAATTTAGGTTGATTTAGACCTCTTTTGCCGGGTGAAGCGCTGGTGAAAGGGGTTTGTTTTTGGGGCCGATGCCGACCTCTCCCCCGGCCCCTCCCCGAAACGGGGAGGGGTGACGGAGTGGAATCTTCGGTCTTAGGTTTGTTGCTGAATCGACCAAGGGACGAAACTGATTGCTGAGGGATCGAATGGCGTGGTAAAATTCTTCCATGAGGATCATTTGGGTTTGGCGAGAGTAGTGAGTATCACTTCGGGGAAGAGAGATCGCCTCCGGGTAATGGTGCGAAAACAATAAAGCGGTGACATAGGATGATAGAGAAGGAGTCTAATCAATGATATATGCATCCTACTCCAAGAGGATACTTAGTTCACTTATTGATGTTACATTAGTTTACATTCCGTGTATAATAGCGATTTATTTTTACGAAATAAATGTTGGGTTTGTTTTAAAAGCGTCTTTTCTAGTGAATATTATTCTTCATTGGTTATCATATCAAGCTCAACAATGCAGTATTGGTGAAAAAATTATTGGACTGAAGATGATATTTGTTAAAGAAGTAAAATATAAAAATAAAGAATATTTGATGAAGGCTTTTTTATTAAGTATAGTTTATCTTCCGCTATCCTTTCCAGTTGCGCTAGAGGGTTCAATTGCTACAATCGGATTTTCAATCTTGTATCAACTTAGCCCACAAATCAGACAAAAAAGGCTAATGGCGTGGGATCTTGCATCAAATACTGCTGTGATTGAGTAAAAGGGTGACTACGCCGTCCACGGTTGCGGCGGCGCGGTACTTTTTGACCGCAAAAAGCACCCAAAACTCCCGAAACCTACTGTTCCGAACCTCCCTCGATGCATCCGTGTGCGTTTTCGCCCTCCTTGGCCGCTCCGCTTGGCTACCGGGCCGTGGCTTCCGAAGTCCCCTGCGCCGGCGACCGCTGTGATTCAATCCAGGAATCGAAGCGGCGCACGGTTCCTTCCGTGGAACCTAAAGATGAAACAAGGAACTAACCAATAATAACAAAAACGAATCGGCACCTGGCTTCCATGGCGCCCCTCTATTGCAAGGCACGTAGCAAGAGAGGGGGACGGTACAATTTATCAACTAGAAACGTCTTGCCTCAGGGGGGGTGAGTCGCCGCAGGATCGCCTGGTAAGGATGCATTATGTGACACGATTGGTTCGTCAGGAGCCAGCGTCAGTTTGGCCGGGAATGATCAACCGGCCATAGACCATTTTGGGATAAAATGAGATGTCGTGATTCGTCAGATAATAACCTTCCTTATCTTTCGCAACCTTCAGTGTCACCCAAACGTCATCGCCCAGATCCACCGCCACAGCGTCGTCCCGCTGTAGTTCGTGGAAAAGCTCGCGGTTGTATATGGCATAACGGCCTTGATGTTGCAGCATGATGAAACCGGCAATTTCGTTTGTGCCCGTCCGCTCCGGAGTTAAAAGTTCAATGGTAATCCGGCCGGGTTGCAGGCGGACTTGCAATTTGGAGCCGATCTGGAAGCCGCATTGCCGGAGGTGTTGGCCGGAGAGGCGGATGAGGGGCAATTGTTTTTCATTCCGGTGAATTCGACTCACGGTAAGGATATGCTCATTCATTCTATCTGCACTCCTTGGATATTTAGTCAGGTTATTCCGCGTTGCATCTAGCAATTATCGAAAGAAACATGAAATACACCTTTTCCTCATTTTCTTCTTTTTTAGCTTTTTTGTCTAGATAAAGTCGCAAAATAGTACATTATGTCCGAAAAAACTTGAAATTGGACATATTGTCCGATAAATCGTCGTTGGGCAAGGATGCACAGCCGTTGAGCGAGGATGCACAGTCGTTGGGCAAGGATGCTCAGTCGTTGGGCAAGGATGCACAGTCGTTGGGCAAGGATGCACAGTCGTTGGGCAAGGATGCGCAGTCATTGAGCGAGGGTGCGCAGTGAAATATAGACATAATGTGTAGTTGAGTTAATGCATATTTTTAACAATTGCGCTATATTAAGTATAGAAGGGCTTTGGAGATTCGAGGCCGCACCGTCCATGGTGCTCTTGCTCTGCGGGCCTCCCACTTTCAGATAACAAAGCATCTGCGCAAGGGTTCGTAGGAACCATCACGAAGCAAGGCTCTGGAGTAGGAGCGTGAAGCGCGACTCACCACATCCCTTCACCGGGTGTGACCACCGCCAGGGAGAAGTTCTCTGGGGGTCCGGTTCAGGGACGTCGCAGATGCCAAGACGTTATATGAAATTCCCTGCAAAAGCCCGCGCCATCCTGGCGCGGATTTGGGAAGTAGGACTTCGAAGTGTTGTTTAGGGAAAGGGCTTCGTAGCTTTCTATATGTCATATTTGTAGAATATTGTGTAACTAATGAATAACTACAAAATATATAATATATTTTGTATATCAAAGGGAGGTATCAGTAATGAAAATAGTTTTTATGGGAACTCCTGATTTTGCAGTTCCCTCATTGAAGAAAATGATAGAGAAATATAATGTAAGTGCGATTGTAACACAACCTGATAAACCAAGTGGAAGAGGGAAAAAGGTAGCAATTTCACCAATCAAAGAGGTCGGACTATCGAATCAAATTCCAATTTTTCAGCCCGAAAAAATAAAAACAGACTCTGTAATTATTGATAAATTACAAGAAATAAAACCTGATTTTATTATTGTTGTAGCATATGGTCAAATCATAACTAAGCATATACTTGACATACCAAGACTGGGATGTATTTGTCTACATGCATCTCTCCTCCCAATGTATAGGGGGTCATCACCAATAAATTGGAGTTTAATAAATGGGGAAATAACAACTGGAAATACAACTATACTAATGGATACTGGCATAGATACGGGTGATATGCTTATGAGAAGTGAGTTTGACATATCTGAATCTATGACAGCAGGAGAATTGTACAACTTATTAAAAATAAACGGTGCTGAACTGTTAGAGGAAACAATAAATGGAATTATCACAGGTGAAATTTGTGGGGTAAAACAACAGAGTGATAGAAGTTCTTATGTACAGATGTTAAACAAGCAAATGGCAAAGATTAATTGGAATGACAGTAGTATTAACATACATAATTTAATAAGAGGATTGAGTTCTTGGCCATATAAAAATATAAACTCATGGCCAACTGCTCATACTTATTATAAAGATATTCCAATTAAAATATTCAAATCCAAGTCATTAGAGGCAAATATTATTAAACCACCTGGTTATATCATAGATGCAAATAATGAAGGAATTATAGTCGCCACCAATAATGGTATTCTGATTATAGAAATATTACAGTTTCCAGGGGGGAAACCTCTTGAGGTAAAAGAATTTTTAAAAGGAAATAAAATAGAAAAAGGCATTGTATTATCATAATCATAATTGATTAATAGTCTATATAGGACTACAATATTATGATTATTGGTTCGTAATATTTATCTTATGTGTATTAAAACAGCCTGAGAAGTTGTCTGGGGGTGCGCCGTTCGTGGCGCCCTCTGAATCACGGGGCAGGGAACTCCACATAACAAAGCTTCTCCGCAAGGGGCGTGCTCTGGGTCATCCTGCCCGCATCCTCTTCACCGGGTGCAAGCACCGCCAGGAAGAAAGGCTTTGCGGGTCCGGTTCAGAGGCGTCGGAGAAGCGGGACGATATCTGAAATACGGCGGGAAAAGCGGCGCGCCCATCCGGGGCGCGAGGAGTTTGAAAGTAGAACTGAAAGTGATCATTTAAAAACAAAGGGGATTTCCTATGGAGGAAATACAAATACGAGTTTGTTCGGATGAGGATCTGGATCTATTGGCGGTTCTGAATTAACAATTGATTGAAGATGAACAACATGATAATAAAATGAATGTTGAACAGCTTCGGGAAAGAATGAACGGGTTCATTAATACAGATTATAAAGCTTATTTATTTGAAAAAGACTCTAAAACCATTGGATACGCTTTAGTTAATATAACGTGGTCAATTATTTGAATCCCAGAATCTCTCCAGCTTCTTTAAGTCGATTCGTAAGCAGTAAATCATCCTGACTAGGATTCGGGTCCCCGCTTGGATGATTATGGCCTAAAACAACTCCGGCAGCTGAATTGATTACAGCATTCTTAAAGACCTCCCGGGGATGAACCGGTGCCGAACTTAGGATTCCAACGGCAACAGTTTCAAGTTTCAGAATCTGGTTTTTAGTATTTAAGTGTAACCGTCAATCCCCCGTACACCTTGAAAGATGAGCATTGATAAGCGACATCGAAAGGGGGCGGCGTTATCCACCAGATATGGACAACTCATGGATATTGCTAGAATCCTAAACATGTCGGAAGAAGAAAGAACCATATGTTTGATCTGGCATTGTAAAACAAGAAGAAACAGTAGCCAGTGGAACTTCCTTAGTTTGCGAGGAAAAAATATGGATTGGTTTAAAGAATCAGAAAACTAGGCTTCAGGTCGAGCTTCTGTTACGTTGGATTGGTGAAGTTTATGGAGATTAACGAATTTGATATTGTCAAACTAACGGATGGTCGTGAAGGCACCATTGTTGAGATATATGAAGAACAAGGAAAACCGGTTGCCTATGAGGTTGAAATAACGGGCCTCCAAATGGAGCTGACTACAGTCTACGCTAGCGATATCATCGAATCAAAATCTGGGTATCCCAATAAAATCAACTCCCGAGTCTCTTCGAAGGGGACGACGAAAGTCACCACTCAGTAGCTAGACGAAGCGGCAGGAATGGAAAAGACGGGACATGGATGCATCAGGATAGCCCGAAACTGGGTTCTGGGTCGGGGATTCAAAGGTCCACCCACACCATATGCCTCTAGGTTCGGAGGCTGTGTTTCAAATCCTTTTAATCCGTTAAATCCGTGGAATCCTGGTTCAGACAGGGGGTTAGGCGAGAAATGCTTTTCCGGAGAGTTCGTTACATATCATTTGTAGGAGATTTATAAAGGTGGGGAGTTAGAAGAAAAAGCAACTACTCGAAATTTTCGAGTAGTTCGATTATCTCTATCCCTTCTTTGAGTACTTCCGCCACAAATTCTTTAAGTTTAAGATAAAAACCTAAAAATCTTCAATGCGCACTCCCTAATCAGCATCCGTTCCACCCGTTTTTGTCTTCCAAATTAAATCTACAAAATAATCCACCACCCAACTTCCCACCCCTCAAAAAATATATTCCACGAAATCAACAAAACCCATTGACCAATTACAATACTTCTGATATACTATACCCATGAAGCAACCTTCCGGAAGGGTTCATTCTACCCAATCTATTAACAGGAGGAAACAATATGTCACAAGAAGTAAACGAAACAATCAATTCCAATTCAATCCAAACCACTGCCGCCACCACGGATACGCCTACCAATCCAACGACCGATCCGGTCAAAAAATCCGGTCCGTCGCGCTCCCTTGACGCCAAACTGGGCCGGATCGCCGAGATGTTGGCGGGGATCCAGACTCACACGGAGCCGTTGCTGAAACGGGGGATCGATACCGCGTTCATCACCGAATTTGCTGCCGGTTATCAGGCGCTGCTTGACGCCCACAACGCACAACTGGCTTACAAGGCCCGGATGATGGAGAAGACCGAGGAGATCCAAGCGAAACTCAGCGAGCTACAGCTCAATTACTCCGACGCCCGCGCCCAAGTAAAACGGATCCTGCCCAAATCCACCTGGCGCGAGTTCGGCATCGTCGACCAACGGCGTTAACGGGAAGAATTTAAGACAGCATTGGCTTTGACTGATTCGCTTTGACCGGCCCCAGACCGCAAGCGTTTTATTTTTACCCGTTACATTGACAGCGAACAACAAGACAAGACAGAGAGTAAACGGAATATCCAAACCCAACCTTCAGTTCAGCGGAAGGGTAACGGTCAAAGCGATCAGCATTTTTTTGTCAACAATCTTGCAATCATGTTAAAGGGCTGCTACATCAAAAATCATTCGGGTTGATGGAAGCCGCCTGAAGAACGTATTATCAACAAAATCAATATGTTGCGGTACGGTTAATAAAACTTATCGGTTTTATTACAAGATTGTGCTATATTTGACAAGTTAGTATAGAGGTAGAACCCCTTTGATTTGCGTATTTATTTAGCATAGAAAGAAGCAGCAACGCTTCTGTAAAATCAAAGGGAGGTCGTAGTACTGTGAAACACTTCAAGTGGTTAAGCCTCGTTCTCGTCCTGGTTGTAGCTTTCAGCATGATCTCAATTGCCTACGGTGAAGAAAAACCGGTCAAATTGAGCATCATCGACGTCGCAGGGAACCTGCAGCTCTCCAAACCGGCCATTGACGCTTTTAAGGCCGCCAATCCTAAACTTGTTTCCGACATTGAGTTTATCAAAGCAACCGCGCCGGAGCTTCCTTCCAAAATCAAAGCTCAGCAAGCAGCGGGTAACATCGACACCACCTTGGTCCTTACCGGTTTTGACGGTATGGCTTCGGGCGTCGAGATGAAACTGTATGAAAAACTTTTGCCGACCTACAATTCTTACTTCCCCAACTTGTTAAAGGACTATCTGCCGGGTGCCAAACAAGCATACGATTTGTTTGAAGGTTATGGTATCACCTATACCTACTGCCCCGGTGGCCCGATGTTCACCTACAATCCGGACAAAGTGAAGAAAGTTCCGACCACTCCGGCGGAACTGTTGGCATGGGCGAAAGCCAACCCTGGCAAATTCCTCTATGCCCGTCCGGCTAACTCCGGCCCTGGCCGCGCCTTTTTGCAAGGCCTGCCGTATATCCTTGGCGACAAAGACCCGAAAGACCCCAAGACTTGGGATAAAACTTGGAAATTCTTAAAAGAACTCGATCAATATATCGATTACTATCCGACCACGACCGGTATCGTCTTTAAAGAGATGGGCGAGGGAACCCGCTATATGGTCGCCAGCCACCTCGGTTGGGATATGAATCAACGGATCTTAGGAACCATCCCGGCTACCTCCAAAGCGTTCTTCTTAAAGAACACCACGTGGGTTACTGACGCTCACTTTATGGCGATTCCGAAAGGGCTGGACGAAGCCCGTAAAAAAGCTACGTTAGAGTTGATGAAGTATTTGATGGAACCGAAAAACCAAGCAGTCACCTATGATAGCGGTTACTTCTATCCCGGTCCGGCCATCAAAGGCGTAACCATCAAGATGGCTCCGGCTGAAAGTCAAAAACAAGTCGGCGCCGCAATGCGTCCGGAATATGAGCAAGCCATCAAAGCACTGCCTTCTGCGACCCAATTGGATTCCAAACCAATGGTTGAAGCCTTCGAGATGTGGGATAAGATGATCGGTTCCAAAGCGAAATAATTCGATTCAAGTCAAGCACACAGAAGAGACGTTGCTTTCAACGTCTCTTCTGAATAATCGCTAAATTTCCCGGGTAAAATCAGGCAACCAAAGTTTTTTGCGTGCAAATTGAAATTGGATGTTGCATAACTCCAAAGAGCATTGCGAAGTTATGAGTTTTCATATTCATATTTTACGGAACCCATGTCGCAATTGGTTGGATGTCAAGAAAATTGCGACAGGTACAAAAAAATGATAATGATGGTGATTAAAAAATGAGAGATTTCAAACGTTGTTCCATCAAAAATGTCTGCAAAATCTTCGGCCCCAAGACCGCGTTGAACAACTTCACCCTGACGCTCGAAAAGGGCGAGTTTGTGACCTTCTTGGGACCTTCCGGTTGTGGAAAATCAACCGCGCTGAATTGTATTGCCGGGTTGCTCCCGATCTCCAGCGGCGAAATTTTTATTGACGATGAATGTATTGATGATGCCAAACATAGCGTTCCGGCTGAAAAGCGCGAGTTCGGCATGGTCTTCCAAAGCTATGCGCTATTCCCGCATTTAACCGTCTTTGATAATATCGCCTTTGGACTGGAATTAAAGAAGCTTCCCAAAAACACAGTTATTGAGCGCGTCTGTAATGTGTTGAAAATGGTTCACCTTGAAGGGTATGAGGAAAAGTTCCCGGGTCAAATGTCCGGTGGCGAGCAACAACGGGTGGCGATCGCCCGCTGCATCGTGATGGAACCGCGCTTATTAATGTTGGATGAGCCGCTTTCGAACCTCGACGCCAAACTGCGCGTGGATATGCGCTATGAATTAAAAGCATTGCATGATCGGTTGCAAGTTACCTCCATCTATGTAACCCACGACCAGCAGGAAGCGTTGGCGCTTTCCGACCGGATTGTGGTTATGCGCAAAGGGAACATTCAACAGATCGGCACTCCGGAAGAGGTTTACTCCGAACCCGCCAATCTGTTTGTCGCCGACTTTATGGGCTTCCGGAATATCTGGGAAGCCAAAGTGGAAGCAATGTCCGAGAACGGCGAGATCACGCTCAACGCCAACGGGATCAAACTGGTGTCGCGTTCGCGGGCCAATCAAGCCAAATGGAATGCCTTAACCTCAGCTTATAAAAACGGGGAGTCGGTCTTTACGGCGATTCGTCCCGAAGACGTCCTCTTGGGTGAAGGTTCGCTCAATCAGCAACAATGCAATATTGGAGTGGTGGAGTACCTTGGTCAGACCAGTCAGGTCTCGGCGACGTTTGATAACGGCATCCGTGTCGACTTACGCCCGGAAGGACGGCTCAAGCAGAACGAAAAGGTCAATCTCTGGATGCCAGCTGAAAAAGTTCTGGTTTTCCCGAAAGAAGGTTAAAGTATGAATCAGAATAAATGGGATCGCAACTTGTTCCTGATTTTACTGCCGGCGCTTACTTTTATTGTCTTTTTGTTCATATATCCGTTTGTGCATGGTATCTTTCTAAGCTTGACCAATGGCGACGGCCAATTTACCCTGGAAAACTATTTGAAATTTTTCACTGACGAATGGGAGTTCCGGACGATTGGCGTAACCTTGGGAATCGCGCTGCCGGCAACTTTGATCAATGTCATCCTGGCCATTCCGTTCTCCTATTATATGCGGCATGGCGTCAAGGGCGAAAAATTGATCACCTTTTTCTTGATCGTCCCGATTACGTTGGGAACGGTTTTAATCTCCGAAGGAATGCTCTCTTTCATGGGACCCCACGGCTGGGTCAACCAATTCCTGATGGCGGTTTTCCATTTAAAAGAACCGCTGCGTTTTACCCACAATTATTTTGGCGTGCTTCTCTCGCTGGTGATTTCCGGTTTCCCCTTTGCGTTTCTGATGTTGCTGGGCTATATCTCCGGTGTTAATCCCGACCTGGAAAAGGCCGCTAAAATGCTGGGAGCCAACAAATGGGAGACATTTTGGAAGGTGCTTTTCCCGTTGTTGGTCCCGGGAATTGCCATCGCTTTCTGCTTGAATTTCGTGATGGCCTTCTCGGTTTATCCGTCAGCGGTTTTGCTCGGTCAGCCGTCCGGGCCGACGCGGGTAATTTCAATCGCCGCTTATCAGTGGGCGTTTGAGAAATTCGACTTCAATATGGGTTCGGCGATCTCCATGATTATGGCCGCGATTGAGCTGTTTGTCGTCATGATTGTTCTGTTTTGGCGATCGAAAATCTATCGCAGCGCCTCGATTTCCGGTGGCAAAGGCTGATTTGACTGAAAAATGGGGGCATTACCGTGCAAAAGAAATTAAATTTATCCGGTATTCTATTTTTTGCTTCAATTGCAATCTTTCTGGTTAATATTTGCGGTATCTTGTTAACCGTTATCCTCAACTCGATCAGTAAAGGTTGGTTTTCGGGCATTTTTCCGACGATCTTTACCAGTGAATGGTATAAATTCGTCACCACCGATCATGACATACCCAACCTATTGATGGTCACCTTTACCGTGGCTATCGCGGTTGTCATCATTTCATTACTGATCGCGTATCCTGCCGCTTATGGTTTAGCTCGCTATAATTTTAAATTTAAGGGTTTCTTGATGTCCTTGTTTATGTTGCCCATGATCGTACCGCCGATGGCATACGGTATTCCGTTGGCAACCGTACTTTACAAGTTTCATCTGGCAAGTAAAATTACCGGTGTCGTTCTGGCGAACTTGGTACCGATTGTGCCGTTTATGATCCTGATCCTATCGCCCTTTATCGAACAGGTGGGCACCAACCTTGAATCGGCCGCCAAAATGTTGGGCGCCAGTAAGTTCCAGACCTTCTTCAAGGTGTTGATTCCCTTGACGATGCCCGGCATTTTGACCGCCAGTATTTTGTCAATCGTCAAAACAATCTCCATGTTTGAACTGACATTCCTGGTGGCGGGCGGGAAATCCCAGACGATTATCGTCGCGTTGTACGCCGACGCTTATGCCGCCGGAGCCCGTCCGGCCCAAGCGATCGACGCGTTGGCGGTGATTTATTTCTTAACCGCGATGGCCTGTTTGGTGGTGGCGCTGAAGTTCGTCAGCCCGACCCAAATGGTTTTCAAAGTGAAATAGTATGTTGCGTTTTCAATGCGACAAGCCGGCTCGGTAGAGCCGGCTTGTTTTGCGTAATCAAGCATTTCAATTGGATGCTTGCAAAATCGGAATCGCCGCTTGGAACCCTCTGATGATCGCATCGCATAGTTGTTCCTGATAATTTTGGCACTGTAATAAATAGCGGTCGTCGGGGTTGGAGATATAGCCGATCTCAACTAAGACGATGGGCACTTTAGCCTGGCGTAAGATATAATAAGAGGCGGTTTTCGGCAGTTTCGTATACGGCTGGACTTCGTTCAACTGGCCTTGAATCGCACCGGCCAACAAACCGGAAACCCGGGAATGCGGTGAAGCAAAGACGCTGGGACCTCGCCGAAAGCGATAGCGGCTCCAATTGGTGTGGACACTGATGATTGCGACGACTTGAGCCGCCTGCAACACTTCCAGACGCCGCTGAAGGTCGTCGCGTTTATAGGGCTGACCGCGGTTTTCATAGCGGGCGAGGGGACTTAACAGTTGATCCTCATTGCGTGAAAGCGTCGTTTGAAATCCGGCGGCGGCGAAACGTGCGGCTAATTTTTTGGCGAAGACGAGGTTGAAGTCCTTTTCTTTTAAAGAACCAAATAGCGTCCCCGAATCGATGCCGCCATGACCGGGGTCAATTCCAATCCGGAATGTCGAGTGAACATAGGAATGTCCGACCATAAAAGCAGTATGAGTGATTGCCGCCCCGATGCCGGTAAGCGTCAAAAACAGAACCGTAATTTTTAACCACAATTTTACATGGCGCTGGCCATAAAAGCATACGATTTTCATTTCAAATAATGTATACTGGGATTGGCCCGTCCATTATTCGACAATACCCGAGGTATTTTCGGCTTGATTGATATTTTTTATTGATCGAAGCATTCTATAGAAGTTGAAATAAATACCGCAGCAAAACGCATGGATCCAAACATTCGTCGATCTCCTTACTGAACGGTTGGAATTGACGTGATATACATTCACGAATCGAAGGAGCCAAAAAGATGAAGAATTATGGATGTTCGAAGGTCCAGGCCCATCCTTGGCATGGGATTGCGGCGGGGGAGAATGCGCCGATCATTGTGAACGCCTTTATCGAAACGGTCCCGTTTGACACAGTGAAATATGAGATCGACAAAGCGTCGGGTCATTTAAAGTTAGATCGTCCTCATAAATATTCGAGTCTTTGTCCCACCCTTTACGGATTTATTCCCCAAACTTTTTGCGGCGAACGGGTCGCGCGTTTTGCGGCGGAACGCTGCGGCGAGGATGTCGGACGCGGGGATCAGGACCCGTTGGATATTTGTGTGTTGACCGAGACAACAATTAACCGTAGCGATATTTTGGTTACGGCCCGTCCGATCGGCGGTTTTCGGCTATTCGACCGGAATGAAGTGGACGATAAGATCATCGCGGTGCTTTTGGAGGACTCGGTCTTTGGGGAATGTACTTCCTTAAGCCAGATTCCCCGGGGGTTGCTTGACCGGTTGAAACATTATTTTTTAACCTATAAAGACTCGCCGGATAACTCCCCGGAACGGCATTTTATTGAAATTTCCGATGTGTATGATGTTCACGAGGCCAGAAAAGTTATTGAGCATGCCTCAACCGACTACACGAAGGAATTTGCCACTGATCATACCGTCTTGATGAACCTACGTTAAGCGGCGGTCGATTGGCAAAAATTGCTCGGTTTCAAACAGCAGGATTCATCCTGATATTGCCGAAACATCTTTAATCAAGCGGAGCGTGGTTCCTTAGAAGAACACGCTCTTTTTTTATCCGTAGCTATCGCTTGATTAGGGGCAGGTAAAATGCTTTGTATATTGTATTTTTCGACAAATATATTGACACTGAATGCGTCAGATTATAAAATTCTAAGTAATCATCAAAAACGCGGAAAACAATTCCGCAATGCGGAAAACCTTAGTGATTTTTGCTATTTTATGACCTTTCGGGTCATAAAATTGTCTTGGAGTCGTTCGTGTCCTCCTGCTTCACGCGCTGGATGAGAAAGCGACAATCGTAGCATTTTTAGGATAGTGGTTCTAAGTCGGCGCGATTGGACATTTTTCGACTGCATACTTGGGAAGTATTTTTTATGTAGAAAGGTTGAACGGATATGAAACAGTGCGGACTTCCATCCAAGCAGGGTCTTTACGATCCCCAGTATGAACATGACGCATGCGGTATCGGTTTTGTAGTTAATATTAAAGGCGCAAAATCACACCGGATCGTTCGTGAAGGCTTAACAGTACTTTGCAATTTGGACCATCGCGGCGCCCGCGGCGCCGAGTCCACTACCGGTGATGGAGCCGGTATTTTATTGCAAATTCCTCATTCGTTTTTGAAACATTCCTGTTCGAAGCTTGGACTGGAACTCCCGGAATCTGGCCAATACGCGGTGGGAATGATTTTTTTACCTCCTGATCCCGCTGACCGGCTCACCTGTGAGCAACAATTTGAAAAGTTTATCGTAGCCGAAGGTCAAACGGTTTTGGGCTGGCGTACAGTGCCAACCTGTAATATTTCCATCGGGAAATCCGCCAAAGTCAGTCAACCCTTTATCCGCCAGGTATTTATCGGACGGAACGCGGCGCTCGCCGATGAGTTGGCTTTCGAGCGTAAATTATACGTCATCCGGAAACAAGCGGAAAAAGCGATCCGGTATGGCGGGGCCGAATCCGGCCGGTATTTCTATGTCGCCAGCCTCTCTTGCCGGACGATCGTTTATAAAGGAATGCTCACCCCGGAACAGGTGGAAGAGTTTTATCCCGATCTGGCCGATCCGCTGATGGAAAGCGCGTTGGCTTTGGTCCATTCCCGGTTCAGCACCAACACCTTCCCCAGTTGGGAGCGGGCCCATCCCAACCGTTATCTGATTCATAACGGCGAAATTAACACCTTGCGCGGCAATTACAACTGGATGCATGCCCGGGAGTCGATGTTTCAGTCGGCAATGTTCGGCTCGGACATGGCCAAGATCACTCCGATTGTCAATTCCGACGGCAGTGACTCGGCAATGTTCGACGAGTCGTTGGAGTTTATGATGTTGGCTGGCCGTTCGCTGCCGCACGCGGTGATGATGATGATCCCGGAGCCTTGGTCCAAGCATGAAAGCATGGATCCGGCCAAACGGGCTTTTTATGAATATCACAGCTGTTTGATGGAACCGTGGGACGGTCCTGCCGCCATGGCCTTCTCCGACGGCAAGATTGTCGGCGCGGTCCTCGACCGGAACGGTCTCCGCCCGGCCCGTTACTATGTAACCAAAAACGATATGGTGATTTTAGCTTCCGAGGTGGGTGTGGTTGACCTCCAGCCGGAGGAAGTGGCTTCGAAGGGTCGCTTGCAACCGGGCCGGATGTTATTGATCGATACCGAAGCCGGCCGGATTATTACCGATGAAGAGTTGAAGCAGAGTCTGGCGACGGCTAATCCTTATCAAGAGTGGCTCGACCAATATCTGGTCAAACTGGCCGATCTACCGGGAGCGCAAGCCGCCGCGCCTACCGCTCCCGAAACGTTGCTCATGCGTCAACGGGCTTTTGGGTATACCTTTGAGGAATTACGCAAAATTATTGCACCGATGGCCCAAGATTCGGTCGAGCCGACCGGGGCGATGGGAACCGATATTCCGTTGGCGGTGCTGTCTGATCAACCGCAATTGTTATATAACTACTTTAAGCAACTGTTTGCCCAAGTAACCAACCCGCCGATCGACGCGTTGCGGGAAGAGATTGTTACCGGCACCGAGACCTTCCTGGGGTCGGAGGGCAACATCCTCGACCCGCGTCCCGAAAGCTGTCACCAGATTAAATTGGAGACGCCGATTCTCTCCAACGACGAGTTGGCGAAGCTGGCGCAGTTGGACCGGACTGATTTTAAAGCGGTGACCCTGCCGATCCTCTTTCCGGCCGCCGCGGCTGGCGCCGGTCTGAAACAAGCTTTGGACGAACTGTTTGCCGAAGCCAGCCGGCAATTGACCGCCGGTGCCAATGTCTTAATTTTGTCCGATCGCGGCGTAACCCCGGAGTTGGCTCCGATCCCGGCGCTACTGGCCGTAGCCGGTTTGCACCATTTCTTAATCCGGAAGCAGGTGCGGACCCAGGTTAGTCTGGTGATTGAATCGGCGGAACCGCGCGAAGTCCACCATTTTGCGCTGCTGTTGGGGTACGGCGCTTCGGCGATCAATCCGTATTTGGCCTATGAGACCGTCACGCGGATGGTTAAGGACAATATTCTCTCCGGTTTGGACAGCGATAAAGCCATTAAGAACTATGGTAAAGCGGTCGTGAAGGGAATTGTCAAGGTTCTTTCCAAAATGGGGATTTCGACCATTCAAAGTTACCAAGGAGCGCAGATCTTTGAAGCGCTCGGCTTAAATCAAACCGTGATTGACGAGTACTTTACCGGAACGCCGTCGCGGGTTGGCGGAATCGGTCTCGATGTGATCGCTGAGGAAGCCCTGATCCGTCACAATGCCGCCTTTAACGAGCGCCAGGCCGACCAGCATAACCTGGAGGCAGGCGGGGTCTATCAATGGCGCAAAGACGGCGAGTACCATCTCTATAATCCACAGACCATTCATACATTCCAACAAGCTTGTTGGAACGATGATTATCAACTATATAAAGAATACGCCAAGCTGATCAGCGGCGAAACCCAACAGCAGAGCACCCTCCGGGGATTGTTGGACTTCACCAACGCCAATCCGATCCCCTTGGACGAAGTGGAATCGGTGGAGGATATCTGTCGCCGTTTTAAGACCGGCGCAATGTCGTACGGTTCGATCAGTCAAGAGGCGCATGAATGTTTAGCGATCGCCATGAACCGCCTGAAAGGCAAGAGCAATACCGGCGAGGGCGGCGAGGATCCGGAGCGTTTCAAACCGGATGCCAACGGCGATTCCCGTTGCAGCGCCATTAAACAGGTGGCTTCGGGACGGTTCGGAGTGACCAGCGAGTACCTGGTCAATGCCGCAGAGATTCAGATCAAGATGGCGCAAGGCGCGAAACCGGGCGAAGGCGGACAACTGCCGGGCCGCAAAGTTTACCCCTGGGTCGCCAAGACCCGGCACTCGACGCCGGGCGTCGGTTTGATCTCGCCGCCGCCGCATCATGATATTTATTCAATTGAAGATTTGGCCGAGTTGATTCATGACTTAAAGAACGCCAACCGTGAGGCGCGGATCAGCGTAAAACTGGTCTCCGAGGTCGGCGTGGGAACCATTGCCGCCGGCGTTGCCAAAGGCCGGGCCGATCTGATTCTGATCAGCGGTTATGATGGCGGAACCGGCGCTTCGCCGCGGACCAGTATCCGCCATGCCGGACTCCCGTGGGAGCTTGGCTTGGCCGAGACTCATCAAACCCTGCTTATCAACGATTTGCGGAGCCGGGTGGTGATTGAGACCGACGGTAAGCTGATGACCGGGCGCGACGTCGTCATTGCGGCGCTATTGGGCGCCGAGGAGTACGGTTTTGCAACCCTGCCGTTGGTGGCGATCGGTTGCGTGATGATGCGGGTCTGTAACTTGGATACCTGTCCGGTCGGGGTCGCGACCCAAAACCCCGAACTCCGGAAAAAGTTCACCGGACGCCCCGAATATGTTGTCAATATGATGCGGTTTGTCGCGCAAGAGATGCGCGAGATCATGGCGGAACTCGGTTTCCGGACCATTGACGAGATGATCGGCCGTGTCGATAAACTGGTCAAACGGGATGTTGATCACTGGAAAGCCAAACATTTGGACTTCAGCAACCTTCTTTATCAACCGGCGGTTGGACCGGAAGTCGGCTGCCGTTGTCAAGTCGTCCAAAACCACCAATTGCATAAAGCTTTAGACATGCGGCACCTGGTTGAGCTTTGCGCTCCGGCGCTGCAAAACGCTACCCCGGTCAGCGCTACCTTGCCGATTAACAATACCAACCGGGTGGTCGGGACGATCCTCGGCAGCGAACTGACCAAACGATATGGCGCCAAAGGTTTGCCCGAAGATACCATTCAATTGCATTTTCAAGGTTCGGCCGGGCAGAGTTTCGGAGCGTTTGTTCCTGCCGGAATTACTTTGGAACTTGAAGGTGACGCCAACGACTACCTTGGCAAAGGCCTTTCGGGCGGGAAGATCATTGTCTATCCGTCCCAGGCTTCCACCTTTAAACCGGAAGAGAACATCCTCATCGGCAACGTCGCTTTTTATGGCGGGACCAGTGGTGAAGCTTATATCCGGGGCATGGCCGGCGAACGGTTCTGCGTCCGGAACAGCGGTATCAAAGCCGTCGTCGAATCCGTGGGCGACCATGGTTGCGAGTATATGACCGGCGGCCGGGTGATTGTCCTCGGTCAAACCGGACGGAACTTTGCAGCCGGAATGTCCGGCGGCATCGCTTATGTCCTCGACGCAGCGGGCGACTTCCGCAATCATTGTAACCTTGAGATGGCCGATGTCGAACCGTTGGCCGACCCGGAAGAGATTGCCGAAGTGAAAATCTTGATCGAACGCCATGCGAAGTACACCGGGAGCGAACGGGCCGCCGCGATGTTAGCGGCATGGGAGGAATATTTGCCCAAGTTTGTCCGGGTGATTCCGCGGGATTATAAACGGGTGCTCGAAGCGCTGCAAGACTTGAAGAAGTCTGGCGTTAGCGCTGAAGAAGCCTTTATGTTAGCATTTGAAGCCAATAAAAGTGACTTGAAACGGGTCAGCGGCAGCTGATGCCGGTCCGTTTTAAGTCTTGACTGGAGGAAGTACGATGGGCAAACCAACCGGATTTATGGAATACCGACGTGAAGAGCCGTCCGACCGTTCACCTCAAGAACGGTTGCAGGATTGGCAGGAATTTCATCATCATTGCACCGAGGAGCAGCGGCAACGGCAGGGTGCGCGCTGTATGGACTGCGGAACGCCTTTCTGTCATACGGGCATGTTGCTGAACGGGATGGCCTCGGGCTGTCCGATCAATAACTTAATCCCGGAATGGAACGACCTAGTTTTCCGGGGACTCTGGCAAGAAGCGTTGTATCGCTTGCAAAAGACCAATAATTTCCCGGAGTTTACCGGCCGGGTTTGTCCTGCCCCTTGCGAAGGATCCTGTACGTTGGGGATTAATGAACCCTCCGTCACGATTAAAAATAATGAATGCGACATCGTCGACCGGGCTTTTGCCGAAGGTTGGGTTACCCCCGAACCGCCGCTTAAACGGACCGGCAAACGTGTGGCGGTGGTTGGCTCGGGTCCGTCGGGTCTCGCTTGCGCCGCCCAGCTGAACAAAGCCGGCCACACGGTGACTGTTTACGAACGGGCGGACCGGATTGGCGGATTGCTGATGTACGGCATTCCCAATATGAAATTGGATAAAGCGGTCGTGCAACGCCGGGTCGACCTAATAGCGGCCGAAGGCGTCCAATTTGTGACCAATACCGAAGTGGGGGCCGATCTTCCCGTCGCCAAGCTGCAAGCGGAATGCGACGCGGTCGTCCTCTGTGGCGGCGCCACCAAACCGCGGGACTTATCCGTACCGGGTCGCGAATTGAAAGGGATCCATTTCGCCATGGATTTCTTGAAGGCGAACACTAAAAGCCTGTTGGATTCCGCCCATGTCGACGGTGAATATATCTCTGCCAAAGGCAAAGATGTTATTGTGATCGGCGGCGGCGACACCGGCACCGACTGTGTCGGGACCTCCTTGCGCCACGGCTGCAAGAGTCTGGTCCAGTTTGAGATTGTGCCGCAATCAGCCGGAGCGCGGCCCCAGGATAACCCTTGGCCGCAATGGCCGCGAGTACACAAGGTCGACTACGGCCAGGAAGAAGCCATGACGGTCTACGGCGTCGATCCCCGGATCTTCTGTATCAGCACCAAACAGTTTGTCGGCGATGCTAACGGCCATGTCAAAGAGGTTCATACCGTCGAAGTGAAATGGGAAAAAGATGCCAACGGCCGTTATGTGCCGCAGGAAGTCCCCGGTTCACTCAAAATTTGGCCGGCGCAACTGGTTTTATTGGCCATGGGTTTCCTTGGACCGGAGGATCAGCTCCTCCAACAATTGGGCGTGGAACGGGATC
Source organism: Bacillota bacterium (assembly GCA_023410535.1). Classification (GTDB taxonomy): domain Bacteria; phylum Bacillota; class UBA4882; order UBA8346; family UBA8346; genus JAEYPR01. Next base: position 126,939 of record JAEYPR010000002.1, read on the forward strand.
TCCGCTCTAATGTCAAAGCCGAGTGCGGCAACTACGCCACCAACGTGAAAGGCGTTTTCGCCGCCGGCGATATGCGGCGTGGTCAAAGTTTGGTCGTTTGGGCGATCAACGAAGGACGTCAGGCAGCCCGCGAATGTGATAAGTATCTGATGGGTGAGAGTTTGTTGCCCTGAAAATAATCGTTTGGATACGGCGCCTCTTCCGGAACGGAAGGGGCGTTTTTGTGTTTAATTTGGTTCCTAGATTAGGTGGATTGATTTGTGTTGGGGTTTATTGGAAATGCAGATTGTGTTACAATAAATGCCAATTAATCCAAAACGGAATACAAATAACTACTCAATCATGACCATTCCCAAAGGTGCGGTTATGAAAGGAATCAATTTGGCAACAATAAGGCAAGAGTTTACCGCCCGAGGGTATCAGATCCAGGAAACATAGGGAGGCTGTAAGTTTTTGAGTGAATATATTAATAACCGAGAATACCGGCAGCAAGTTTTAAAAGAACTAATTACCGAGTTACACCAAGGCAAAAGCGTGGCCGAGGTGAAGTCGCGTTTTGCCGAATTAATCGAAGGCGTTTCGGCAACGGAGATCTCCGAGATGGAGCAGGCGCTGATCGCCGAGGGAATGCCAGTCGCAGAGATCCAACGGCTTTGTGACGTCCATGCCGCCGTCTTCAAAGGGTCAATTGCCGAGATTCACAATCCCCCCAAGGCGGAGACCACGCCGGGTCACCCGCTTCATACCTTTAAGTTAGAGAACCGGGCGTTGGAGGAGCTGATTAATAACCGGATCAAACCCCATTTAAACGAGTTCCAGGCCGATGATAGCCACACCGAGCTTCACAGCTTGATCGAAGACTTCAACCTGTTGTGGGATGTTGATAAGCACTACTCCCGCAAAGAAAACCTGCTCTTTCCCTACATGGAGAAGTATGGGATCACTGCGCCACCCAAAGTGATGTGGGGCGTTGACGATGAGATCCGGGCCGGGATCAAGGACGTCAAAAAAGGGTTGCTCAAGTATGACCGGGGAAGCCGGGACGCCGTCAGCGCCAAAGCTCGGGAGACGGTGGAGCAAGTGACCGAGATGATCTTTAAGGAGGAAAATATTCTCTTCCCAATGGTCGCCGAGACCCTGACGGAAGATGAGTGGTTGACGATCGCCGACGAAAGCGTCGCGATCGGGTACTGTCTGACTGAACCTCAAAGCAAATGGCAGCCGGTCCGGGTCAATATTGAGGCCAAAGAGCGGCAGCAAGGGGAAGAACCGTCCAACAACGGCTATATCAAGTTTGAGACCGGAATTATGACTCCGGCTGAGATCAATGCGATGTTAAATACATTGCCGATCGACATCACCTTTGTCGACAAGGACGGGGTCGTCAAATACTTTTCGCAGGGCCGGGAGCGGATCTTTCCTCGCACGAAAGCGATTATCGGCCGCACGGTTCAAAACTGCCATCCACCGGCCAGCGTCCACATCGTCGAACAGGTCGTCAGTGACTTGATGTCCGGTATGAAGGATCACGAGGACTTTTGGATCCGCCTGGGCGACCAGTACGCTTTCATTCGTTATTTTGCGGTGCGGGGCGCCAACCATGAGTACATCGGCACCGTCGAAGTAACTCAAAACATCCAACCGATCCAGGAGATTAACGGCGAGAAACGGTTGCTCGCCGATTGATTGTTGTTCGGCTTCGCAATATTTTAAATTACTGAGCAACCCTTCGGTGAATGCACATGGGTTGCTCATGTTTTATTTGAAGCTCAAACGGTTCATTAAACCAGGGAGATGTAGGTTGTACAATTCATGTGACAAATGAGCCCATTTCAAGCTATAATAAAAAAATCCATAACTGATTAAAGACAGGAGGATCAACTTGGATAAGCCTCTTTCCTTCCCAATTCGTTGTTTATTTGTGGTCTTGGGCACCATCTGCCTTGGGTTGGCGGTGCTCGGAGCAATTTTACCGGTGTTGCCGGCGACTCCGTTTGTTTTGGGAGCGATGTTTTGTTACGGCCGGGGCTCGGAACGGCTATCTCGTTGGCTACTGCGGCAGAAGTTTATCGCCCGTTGTGTAGCGGATTTGACGACGCGCCGGGGATTAACCGCTAAAACCAAACGGGCGATTGTCGGAGTCGCTGCGCTGACCATGACCGTGGCTGCGGTACTGATCAACAAACCGGTGATGTATATTGTTTTTGGAATCCTTATCGGCATCAAAGTGTTATATTTTCATTTTGGAATTAAAACAATCCCCGAAACCAGCGCTCTGGCGCAGTGCAGTGATGAACCGTGTGTTACTGAAAAAGAATAAAAATATATTGCTAAAAATCGTAATATTGTTATAAGCGATCCAAACGAAACGTGGTATCCTTGAAATAAGTTCAAGCGCTGGGCTAGAAGGTTTGTCTGGATTCGCCATGTTATAAAAGTTAGGTTTAACTAACTCTAGAATGGCGAAACCATAGAGAGGAGAATTAAATAATGACTTTGAAAAAAGGGAAGCTTAAGCCGTTTTTGTATAGCGCGGTCTTGACCGTAGCATTGATCATGAATTGGTTTGGCAGTGTTAACGCTGCTGAGAGTACGGTCACTCCCGCATCGGCTCAACAAACGCAAGAAACTATGGGTGATACCAATCAAGAAACAGCGACAACCACAGTCGCGGTTACTGAGGTGGAAGTGACGGAAAAGAAAGACGAACCGGTGGCTCGCGACGCTAATCTCGGGGTATTGGGCGACCAGAATATGATGGACACTCCCTTTAACGTCGTCAGCTATACCGCAGCGACCATCGAAGATCAGCAGGCCGATACGTTGTACGACGTGCTCATCGGCGATCCGTCGGTCCGCTTCACCACTTCAGGCGGGCACAGCAATGAAAACTACAAAATCCGCGGTTTGGACATTAATTTCCAGCATCTCTATTTCAACGGGATGCAGGGTTTGGCACCGCAATACCACGCTCCAGTTGAGTTCCTGGAACGGGTGGAAGTACTTAAAGGGCCAAGTTCCTTTCTTTACGGCGGTGTGAATACCTCAGTGGGCGGCGCCATCAACCTGGTGCCCAAACGCGCCGCGGAGGAGGATGTCACCAACTTTACCACCAACTATGCCTCCGCGGCGCATTTAGGCGGACATATCGACATGGGGCGCCGCTTCGGCGCGAATAACGAATGGGGTATTCGTTTCAACGTTCTTTATGCGGACGGCGACAACGGAGTCGACGACCAGTCCAAAGAACGGTCGCTAGGCGCTCTGGCGGTGGATTATCGGAGCGACCAATGGCGGCTATCGCTGGATGCCTACGGGTCAAAAGAGAGTTATGATAATGGATCGACCTCCATGTATAATCTAACCAGATACGTGGAAGCTCCAGAAGGGTCGACCAACATTTACCGCGGAACCTCGGGAAAAATGCGGAATGATGGCATCCTGTTGAAAGGCGAGTATGACATCGGGGACAATGTAACCGCATATGCCGGTATCGGTACTTTATCATCCAACGCGACCGGCCTCATTAACGGCAATCATGTTCTAAACCTTCAGTCCGATGGAACGGCTCTTGCCCGGAATGTCTATAAGCAAAATTTTTGGACCGAAACCACCTCCTCCGAGCTGGGACTGCGCGGCACTTACCAGACCGGTGCGGTAAAGCAACGGCTTGTACTGGGCGCAAGCTTTATGGATACGGATTATTCCAATGCTTTTGCCCAGGGTGCCGGCAATTATCCGACCAACATTTATCATCCGATTTCGCTGGCCGGCTACTTTGATAGCCTGGCACAGCCGGCCAAGGGCCAAAAAACGCTCATCACCGAACTTTCCAGTATTGTCCTGTCCGATACGCTTTCCGTCAGTGAAGATAAAGCGCAGTTAACGTTAGGGGTACGGCGGCAAAAGGTGAACCAGACAAGTTATACCTACTTCAATACCTTCGCCACTGGAACACCGAAAACGATCACTCCGTATGACGCGGACGCCACGACGCCCATGGTCGGGCTCGTCGTCAAACCGTGGGGGCAATCGGTGGCGTTATACGCCAACTATATTGAAGCGCTTTCGCCCGGCACGGTGGTTGGCGCAACCTATGACAACGCCAATGAAGTGTTGGCGCCGTATAAAACCAAACAACATGAAATCGGCGTCAAGTGGGACAATGGAAATTTCGCTAACACCCTGGCCATTTTCCAAATTAAAATGCCAAGTTATTTGACGACGAATAATATCTATTCCTATGACGGCGAGCAACGAAACCGCGGCATTGAATGGAATATCTTCGGCAGCGTAGCGAAGGATCTCCATCTTCTGGGCGGCATTGCCTATACCGATAGCGAACTGGTCCGTACCAATACCAGCGCCAATAACGGCAACACCGCGTTTGGCGTCCCGGAATGGACGGTTAATGCCGGCATCGATTGGGACACGTCGTGGAATCGTGATCTGACGCTTTCGTTGTTGACGGTATACACCGGTTCTCAATATATCAATAATGCTAACTCCATCGAAATTCCAAGCTGGGTTCGATATGACATCGGCGCACGGTACAAAGCCGTAATCCGGGAGATACCGGTCACCTACCGGCTCAGCGTGGAAAACCTGTTTGACCGACACTACTGGGCAGGTTGTTTCAACGAATCGTATGCGACGTTAGGCAGCCCCCGCACCATTAAACTGTCGGCGACCATGAAGTTCTAATCGAGGGTGAGTTTTACGCGGGAGAAAAATTTCCAAATCGGTTCAGGCCAGTCCGTAAAGATTGGCCTGAATCTTTCGCTTGAGGATCAAAAGGAGGAATGGTTATGAAAAAAGTTTGGGTTAAGCCGCTCATCTTCTTGACACTCTACAGTCTGGTGATTGGGATTTATTTTATGGATAAGGTTTCCCGGACTGATTTTGCTCCCAATGCCGCGCCAAAACCGCAAATCGGCGCCAAACGAGTCTTTCGTTATCTCGGAAAAGACTATCTGCTTCCGGTGAAGACCGAACGGATTGTGGTGACGGGGGCCTTGGAGGCGTTAGAGGATCTGCTGGCGTTGCAAGTGAAACCGGTCGGCGTGATGACGATTGGCGGAACTTTCCCGCCGCTGTTTGCGGCGATTACCCACGGCGCTAAGGCGATAGGGGAACGGACCCAGCCGAATTTGGAAGCGATTTTAAAACTGCAACCCGAAGTCATTATCAGTAGTGATAAGTTCCCGGCGGCGACAACGGGACAGTTGCAAAAGATCGCTCCGACCATTCCGATTTCCCACTTTCCCGGCGACGGTGAAGCCAACCTGCGTTTCCTCGGCGAACTGACCGGTAAACAAATTGTGGTATCCAAAATTCTGAATGATTACCGCCAGAGTTTGGCGACAGCCCGGGCCGACCTGCCCGCAGCGGTCAAAAAGCGGAAGGTCGTCGCTGTGCGCATCCGGATGGGGAATATCGGGGTTTATCCGCCCAACGTCTTTTTTAATGATCTACTTTATAACGATTTGGGCTTGCCGGTGCCGGAGGAGCTGCAAACCGTGAAAACTCAGGAACTGATCTCCTTGGAAAAGTTCAGTGAAATAGATCCCGATTATATTTTTGTCCAGTATGCGGTGGCGGAAAGCGCGGCGCAACCAAAAGCCTTGGACGAATTGCGGCAGAACCCGATCTGGCGCAGCATGAAGGCAGTGAAAAACGGCCGCGTCTTCATCAATGTGGTCGACCCGTTAGTTCAAGGAGTGGCAATCGGCGGGAAGATCCAGTTTTTAAAAGCGGTCGTCGCTAAATTATCGCAGTAATTGAAGGGAGGAAGCGCTAATGTCAACAACGATCGCAGATCCGGCAAACCATAGCGGCCCGCTTGCAGTCGGAATGCCTGTCCAAGGTAGGCTTGAACGCGGGAATGGGAGCGAATATTCGTTGGATTTACCGGTTCAAGCAGTGGCGTTGCTTACCCTCGAAAATGAGCGGCTCTGCGGCGGATTGACCATCGTTGATCCAGCGGGACAACCGGTGCGGAGCTGGATAGTCGATTGCGATGGTAAGCGGCAGGTCGCTTTTGTGGCCGATCTGGCAGGGGAATATCGCGTGCAACTGACGGCTGGAGCGAGTGCCGGAAGCTATCGTTTAACCCTTGACCAAACGGTATCCCTTGCCGAGCGGATCAAACCGCTAGCGCAACCACGCTTGGAAAGCAACCGGATCAAACGGTTGCGCACCGAATTGCTCGCTCGGCCGGAGCAAGCGCTAACTGCTTTCTGGCAAGAGGTTGCGGCACAAGGAACGCCCCTCCTTGAGGCGGATCCCGACAACCCGCAACTGACACTGTGCACGTTTTTATGGCACGGACAGGAACAGCTCCATCATGTCCGGGTTCACCTTTTATTTCGGACAACCCTTCCCAATGATTATCGTTTGACTCGGATTGAAGGCACCGACATTTGGTTCACCACTATCCGCTTGCCGTCACAAGGGCGGTTTGCCTACACGATGCTGGTGAACCCGCCGTTACGGACCCAGCCGGACATTGACAGTGATCCAGAGCATAAACTGCTTTATTTTGCCGGATCGCAAGTTGATCCGTTGAATCCCCGGCATTGTTTCGCAGAAGGCGGCAGTCGTTATGAGACATGGTCGTTGCTGGAATTGGCGGACGCGCCGCCCCAGCCCTGGACTGCCCGTCGTCCCGATGTCGCGGAAGGCGCGTTGCGCCGGATGACCTTCAAAAGCGCTCTGTTGCAAGACGAACGATTGATCACGGTTTATACGCCTTCCGGCTATTCGAAGCAGGCCAAACCTTACGGGCTGCTTTTGGTGTTTGATGCGCAGTGGTATTTGTCACGCGTCCCGACGCCGACAATTTTAGACAACTTGATCGCCGCCGCGGTCATCCCGCCGTTAGTGGCGGTGATCATCGGCAACGGTCCGGGTGACGCCCGCAGTCGCCAATTGCCGTGCAATCCGGCATTCGCTGACTTTATTGCGAACGAACTGCTTCCTTGGGTGCGACGCCATTACCATGTTACCCGGAAGCCGGACCGCACCATCGTCACCGGAGCCAGTTACGGCGGATTGGCCGCAACCTATCTCGGGTTGCAACACCCTGAGCAATTTGGCAATGTGTTGGCGCAATCGGGTTCCTATTGGTGGCAACCGTCCGAACAATTGCAGCAGGCGATTGCGGCGAATCGCCATCCCGAGCGGAACTATCTGGCGGCGCTGGTTATTCAACGTCCTAAGCTTGCATTGCGTTTTTATCTGACTGCGGGAAGCGGCGAAATCGATCGGACGGGGAACGGGCACTCGATCCTGACCGCCAACCGCCATTTGCGCGATGTGTTGCTGGCCAAGGGCTATGAAGTACACTACCGGGAATTTGTCGGCGGTCATGATTTTTTGAGTTGGCGCGGGTCATTGGCCGAAGGTTTGATCGTATTGACCGCCGATTGGACGGATAGCACTCAACCGTCGCCTTGATCGGCCAAACCGGGGCAGGTTATTCCGTGCCGTTCCGTGGCAATAAGCTGTTATTCCGGTACTCCAAGGGCGTCCGGCGCATTAGTTTTTTAAAGACCAGGTTGTAATAGTTTTGATTGTTGAACCCGACGGAGAGGGCGATGTCCAATACCGGCAAACTCGCTTCAGCCAATAATTTTTTGCTCTTTTCAATCCGTAACTCATTGAGAAACTGGGAGAAAGTTTTCCCGGTTTCTTTTTTAAAGAGATTGCACAGATAGGATTTGCTGATCTTGAGGTAGTGGGCGGTATCCTCCAACGTGACGGGTTCGTGATAACGGGCATCCATGTAGTCAATGGCCTTTTTCACGTATAAGCTATAGGGTTGTTCATAGTAGTTTTTGATCTTTTGTTTAAAATACCCGCTATCCGCGGCGATGGTCCGCAACAACTCCAATAAGTACGGGATGCAGTAAGCCGGCTTGTAGACGAAGGAATCATTGACGGCTTTGGGATGTGACGCATAAGGGCCGATGATATGAAAACCCCGGATGATATTTTTGCCGCAGATTTGGCAAGCGGTGAAATAAATGTGTTCCGCTGCGGCGACGGTCACGAAGCGGGTGTTAACTGCCGTTAACTCTTTTTTGGCTTGCTCGAAAACATGTTGGCGCTCATAGAGCTCATCCAATGCTCCGCTATACCCCACGGAGTGAATGGGAAGTCCATCAAAATCAACCGACCGGACGGGAAGCTGGGTACATAAATAAAACTTCTCAATCGTCTCCCGGATGTGATCAAGAACCGACATGGGAATCACTCCTTTAAACAATGAAATATGGTTATAAAAATCGCAATATCGTTATAAGGGATCGTTAGCGAAAAATGGTATGATGAAGTTGGTTAGATTGATCGCTGTTGCCCGGTTGCGATTGGTTCCGCTAAAGTTAGTTTAAACTAACTTTAAACGGAAATCAATCCTGGCCATGTTGCGGTATGGTTAATTCTTTATTTAAAAAAGCGAGCGAGAGACGATGCGTGTAAAGAGTTTTTTCCCTTATCTTATTTTGATCGCTGCGCCGGGTTTGATCCTGGCCATCATCGGGTTGTCGGTCCGCTACGGAGCTAAAACGCTTGATTGGGAGATTGTTCAGGCGGCGGTGTTTCATTTTGACCCGGGCAATGTCAACCACCAGATCGTCATCAGCTCCCGATTGCCGAGAGTGCTCGGGGCGCTGTTGGTCGGGGCCGCGTTAGCCGTCTCCGGCGCATTGATGCAGGGGATTACCCGAAATTATCTGGCCTCGCCCAGCCTGATGGGGGTGGTCGATGGCTCCGCTTTGGCAATCACTCTTGGGATGTTGTTATTACCCAATGCGACGGTGTTGGAGCGGATCGGCTTTTCACTGCTCGGTTCGGTATTGGGAGCGGTCTTGGTGTTTGGATTGGGCTCACTACTGCCCAATGGCTTGTCTCCGGTCCGCTTGGCGATTTTGGGGACGATCATCGGCACCTTTTTGAGCGGGATCGCGGCGGCTTTGGCTACGTATTATCAGATCGCCCAGGATGTCAGTTTCTGGTATAACGCGCGCCTGCATCAGCTAAACCCGGAACACCTCAAACTGGCGGTTGTCTTCTTAGCCGGCGGTTTTCTGGTGGCGTTGTTGATCTCGGGTCAAATCACGTTGCTCACTTTGGGCGAGGAAGTAGCGATCGGTCTGGGGCAACGGACCGCCGTAATCAAAGGGCTGGCGGCGCTGGCCGTAATGATTTTAACCGGAATTTCCGTCGCTTTAGTCGGAAAGATTGGCTTCGTCGGTTTGATCATTCCGCATATCACCCGTTATTTGACCGGTGTTGATTATAAGTGGATTATTCCCTGTTCGGGCGTATTGGGGGGCATCTTTCTCGCTAGTTCGGACCTGCTCAGCCGGTTTGTAAATTATCCGTTCGAGACGCCGGTGGGAGTGATTACCGCGTTGATCGGCGTGCCTTTCTTCTTATATCTGGCCAAAACGCGCGGGGGAAGCCAATATGCGTAAGGAACAAATCGGCCGGTATCGGATGGTGTTGGGGATCGGGCTGGGCCTCGTTTTGCTGATGGCGTATTTCAGCTTGAGCTACGGCATATTGGCGATCAGCTTCAAGGATTTAGTAAAAACGCTGTTCCGGATCGCTCCGACCCCGCAGTATGACTTACTGATCTGGGAGTTTCGCTTGCCCCGGATCGTTACCGCCGGCTTAATCGGAGCGGCGTTAGGCATCGCGGGAGCGGTAATGCAAGGAATTACCCGGAACGGTCTGGCCGATCCCGGGATCTTGGGCATTAATGCCGGCGCCGGGGCCGGAATGGTGCTCTTTATGGTCTTCGCGCAAGAAAAGATCAGCGGAGCGGGCTGGGTGGCGGTGATGGCCATGCCGTTTTGCGGGTTGCTTGGCGGGCTGGGAGCAGCCTTGTTAAGCTACTGCCTGGCGCGGCAGCACGGCCAACTGGACCCGCAACGGTTGTTGTTGACCGGGATTGCGGTTGGCTCGGGTCTTGGCGCGGTGATTTTATATGTAACACTCAAAATGAGCAGCGGTGATTTTCAGCTGGCTACTGTTTGGCTGGCCGGAAGCGTCGCCCATGCCAATTGGAAGCAGCTTAGCGCGATTTTGCCGTGGTTCGGGCTATTGATTCCGGTGCTGTTCCGGAAGGCCTATCTGCTTGATCTGTTTCAATTGGAGGAAAGCAGCGTCAAAAGCTTGGGAATAGCCGTCGAACGGGAGAAGGTCTTCTTTTTGTTGAGCGCGGTCGGATTGGTCGGCGCTTGCGTTGCGGTGGCCGGCGGGGTCGGTTTTGTCGGGTTAATCGCGCCCCACATCGCCCGGCGGTTGGTGGGCATCACCCATCAACCCATGCTTGCCGTCGCGGCGGTGTTGGGAATGCTGTTGGTCTTGACCGCCGATTGGATCGGCAAAACGCTGTTTGCTCCGGCGGAGCTTGCGGTCGGAATCGTTATTTCGCTAATCGGCGCGCCGTACTTTATCTATCTGTTGTTTACTGCCAAAGCATAGAAAGGTCTTGCCATGAGTATTTTACGCGTTGAAAATTTACGAGTCGGTTACGGCAAAACCCCAATCATCGACGCGCTCAACCTAACGGTGGCGACGGCTAAAATCACCGCGATAATCGGACCGAACGGTTGCGGCAAATCGACCTTGCTCAAAACGATGGCCCGGATCATTCGGCCCCAACACGGCAAGGTTTACTTACATGGCGAGGATCTCCATCAGCTTCCCACGCGTCAGGTTGCGCAGCGTTTGGCGTTATTGCCGCAGCATCCGGCCGGGCCTCCGGAATTGACCGGTAAGGAGTTGGTGGCGTTTGGCCGCTTTCCCCACCAGCGCCGAGGGAAGCAGTTATCGGCCAAAGATCGGGCAGTGATCGCCTGGGCCATGGCAACGACCAAGGTAGCTGCCTTTGGCGACCGCCCGATCGGCAGTTTGTCCGGCGGGGAACGTCAGCGGCTTTGGTTGGCTATGGCGCTGGCGCAAGAGACGGAACTGCTCTTGTTGGACGAACCCACCACCTATTTGGATTTGGCCCACCAGTTGGAGATGTTGCAAATTGTGGAACAATTAAATCAGGAACGGCGTTGCGCGGTGGTGATGGTTTTGCATGATATCAGTCATGCGGCGCGGTTTGCCCATGAGATTGTCGCGTTGCGACACGGTAAAATCCTCGCCGCCGGCACGCCGCAAATGACGATTACTCCGGCGGTGTTGCGAGCGGTTTTTCAGATTGAAGCGCGGATCATTACCGATCCGCTGAACGGGAAACCGGTTTGTTTTGGTTATGAGAATACTTTGGGTAAAATTTCTTTGGGAGCGGAGCAATGAAAGGTCAGATTATCACTAGTAACATCAGCGACCGGGAACTCACTATCTATCTTCCCCCGTCCTATCAGGAGGCGGGAACGGGTTTTCCGGTCGTCTACCTTCAAGATCAAGGGGAGTTGTTTCATCCGGCCGCCAGTAATTCTTTGGAAACCTTGGAGGCGCTGTTTGCAGCGGGGAAACTCATGGAGCTAATTTTGGTCGGGGTTGAAACCAAAACACGGCAACGCGACTATACCCCCTGGCATGCGCCGGCGCTTGAGCAACGTTACGGCGATTTTGAGGGCCGGGGCGCCGACTATCTCGCTTTTTTAGTGGACGAGGTCAAAGCGTACATCGATCGAACATTTCAGACGCTCCCGCAACCGGAGCGTACCGGAATCGGCGGTGTTTCGCTCGGCGGCTTGATCGCGCTTTATGCGGCTTACATATATCCGGGGGTCTTCGGCCGGATTGCGTCAATCTCCGGATCGCTTTGGTACGACGGGTTTGTCGAATATATGGAAGCGCAGCCGCTGACCTGTACCGGCCGGAAGGTCTACTTGGATGTCGGAAGTTTGGAAGGCGCCGCCAAAACCAACCGGCAAAAAACGATGGTGCCCCAAACCAAAGCCGCCTATCAAATATTACGAAACAAGGGGTTGACGGCCGACCACTGCCAACTGGTAATTGATGAAGGGGCGATTCATCACTGGCGTTTTTTTACTAAGCGGTTTCCGTCCGCTATGCAATGGTTGTTTCCGGCGGCGTGAGATTTAGAATGAAAAACGCCCGAAATTGGACATTCAACGCCCGAAAAGATAAGTTCCGCAACCGGAATTTATATTTTGGCGACTTGAATTTAAAATCTAGCCACCGGAATAGAACATTTTGGAACTGAAATTCAAAATTCAGCCACTGGAATGGAAGATTTGGGAAGCGGAATTCAAGATTCAACCACCGGAATCGATCATTCCCCAATAATAATGAAGAAACCAACGTTAAATTTATGAATTAATCCTTTTTTATTAATCCGGAGAGGGGAGCGCTGATGTGGCGAAACGGAACGACTCGAATCAAGGGAAACGGAACGCGGCAATCGGCAACCGTAATGAGCGGATTGCAATTGGAGTTTCATTAGTTCTCCATCTGTTATTATGCATAGCGCCCGCCTTCGGCCGATTGACCGCGGCAGCGCCGCCACCGGCCACGGTTCCCCCGGTGTTGGTGGCGATCATGCCTTCAAAGCTGTTAAGTACGGGTGACCTGGGTAACTTGAATCCCGAATCCGGCCGCGCGGCGACCGGGCCGCCGCCCATCCGGCAAACGGTTGCGCGTGATGAAGGTCCAACCGAATCCGTCCGTCAAAAGGTGGCAGATTCGGCGGAGCCGCCGACCGGGCAGACCGCCGTTCATCCGGTGTCAACCGCGCCGGAGGCTGTGGCAACGGTTGAATCAGCTCTTCCCCCGGTTCTACACGGAGCCGCCACCGCACCGGTTTTGACCGTCCCGGTCGCCGGCGCCGGCGCTGCGGCCGGTTCAATTAAACCGCCGGCACTGACGGGCGAGCCGGGTGGTGAAACTGGCAGCGTTGCGTCCGGGCAGTCAGGAGCGGGTGAAACGGCCGCGGTTGGCGACGGGGGTACCGGCGGGAACGCCGCCAAGATGCTGCGCGGCGCAGCGCCACGCTATCCGGCTTTGGCCCGGCAGGCAGGGTGGGAAGGTACGGTGATGGTGCGGGTGTTGGTTGATCGTCGTGGTGTTGCCGCCACTGTGACCATCCGGGAGAGCAGCGGCTATCAATTGCTGGATGACGCGGTGCTTCAGGCGGTGAAAAAGTGGCGGTTCGCCCCGGCGACTCAAAACGGGAATCCCATTGCCAGCTTTCATGATGTCCGGGTCCGGTTCCGGCTGACCGACCGGTAAGGTAGTGAAGCCATCGAAAACCCCAATATGATCGAGAGGATGAGACGGAATGTTTGAGGTGCTAATTAAAGGAGGTTGGGTTATGCTGCCGCTGGCGGTCTGTTCGCTGGTGGCCGTGACCATCATTGTGGAACGGTTGCTTTTTTTTCGCCGGATCGGCCGTCACCAACCGGCCGAGGAGGTTCTGAACCTGGCTGATCAAGGACGGTATGAGGAAGCATTCGCCAAAGCCGACGGGAGTAATTTACCGGTACTCCACGTATTAAAAGTTGGTTTAGGTTATCGCCGTAACCCCGGGAAGGCCATGGAAGTTGCCGGTTTAGCGGAAGTGTCGGGGATGAAACGGGGTTTAACCGCGCTGGAAACCATCATCACGCTTTCGCCCTTATTAGGATTGTTAGGAACGATCATCGGGATGATCGGTTCGTTTCAAATCATGACAATCGCCGGATCAAGCCAGCCGCACGCAGTAACCGGCGGAGTGGCGGAGGCTTTGATCGCCACCGCCAGTGGAATTTCCGTAGCGGTAATTACCTTGATCCCGTATAACTTTTTTTTACGGTGCGTCGAGCGGGAAACGGAAACGATCGAGCAATACGCGACCCGGCTCGAACTGTTACTTCATGAAACATCACAGGAGCGAGCGGGATGAAACTGCCAAGAAATACGTCGCGCAAAGCGCGGATCGAAATTATTCCCATGATCGACACTATGTTTTTTTTGCTCGTTTTTTTCATGTTGGCGAGCTTATCGATGACCCATCAATACAGTGTTCCGGTTAATCTGCCCAAGGCCTCGGGTGTGCCGGACCGGCTGCCCAAGGTCGTGACGGTCTCGATCACCAAAGACGGGCAATTATACTATGAGAAAGAAGCGATCGCTTCCCCCGGTGAAGCGGTGCTGCGCTTGCTTAACCAACAAAAATCCGATCCGGCGCTGGCAGTAATTATTAACGCCGACCGGAGCGTCCGGCATGGGCAGGTGGTGGAGTTGCTGGATGCTATCCAACAAAGCGGGTTGACCAAAATTGCCATCGCGGTGAATCATTCGAAAAGTTGACCAAGCATTGCCGGAGTGGAATTGCCGGCAAAACGGCAATTGGTTTTGTTGATGTAGCCGGCGCCAAACGCGGTGCAGCGGTTTACCCGCCAACCAGATTGTCCCGCCGTCCTTTAACAGCGAGAAAATTCAAAAATACGGCGACGATTTCCGGATCGAACTGCGCGCCCGAATTCCGCTCCAATTCTTGAACGGCGGCCTCAAGCGTCATCCCTTGGTGATATGGGCGTTGATTAGTCATGGAGTCAAAGGCGTCGACCACAGCCAATATCCGGCATTCCAACGGAATCGCCTCGCCTTGAAGACCGAAAGGATAACCGTTCCCGTCCCAGCGTTCGTGATGCCGTAAGATCAGATCGGCAATCGGATGGAGATCCGGGACCGATTTGGCAATCCGGTAGCCAATATCGCTATGCTGGCGCATGGTGTTCTTCTCGGTTGCGGTGAGAATTCCGGGTTTTTTGAGAATCCGGTCGGGAATGCCGACTTTCCCGATATCATGAAATTGCCCTAACAAACGCAGATTGGTGATGGCCGAATCGGTCAAATTCAAATAAAGTCCCACTTCAACCAGCAGCTTTTGAATGCGTTGGGTGTGCGCCTCGGTGATCAGGTCCCGCGCTTCCAGCGTGCTTAATAACGCTTGGATCATTGCGTTCCGGACGCTTTGCACATGATTGAGCTTCTCTTTATACATGTAATTATCGGCCTCTTTGAAGAGGTCGATGATTTTCCGGGTGGGGTCGGCCACGGTATAGCCGATGGAGAGACTGAGATGCAACGGCGTATTGAACTGATTGAAATCCTCGATCGCTTGCTGGATTTGGAGGTAAGCCTTCTTCAGCCTGGTTTTATCGCCAGCGGGAATCAGCACCGCAAACTCGTCGCCGCCGATCCGGGCGACGATCTCATTCTGATCAAAAGCGCCCCGAATCGCCTGCGCCGATGCGATTAACAACTGGTCCCCAACGTTATGGCCTAACGAATCGTTGGCCAACTTCAAACCGTCAATGTCACAGATCATGATGCCGGTGGCCGCTTCCGGTTGGTCATCTAACTCCGCTAACTTCATTTCGAAATAGTTCCGGTTAAACAGTCCGGTCACCGCATCGTGCGAACTGAGGTAATGGAGTTGATTCTCTTTGAGGATCCTGGCGTCGATTTCGGCTTGTAGGTTTTCAAGAGCGGTGCGGTCTTGACAGAGCAGGATCGCTCCGGCGGAGCTCCCCTTGTGATCGTTGATTAACGCGGTTTGCAGATTGACCGGGAGTAAGGCGCCGGATTGCTGAACGCAATAGGTCCCGCCATCGCAGCGGCACAACTCGGTTTGATTCCAACGGGCGCCTTCTGGCAATAGATCGCCTTTTAATACGGAGTCAATCGGTTGTCCAATCAGTTCTTGACTGGAATAGCCCAATTTTTCGTTGACCCGTTGATTATAATCGACAATCCGGTCGTGACAGTCCACCAGAAAGACCAGGTCGGTCACCTTGTTAACCACCGTTTTCAGCTTGATTAACGAAACCAATCCTGGGAACTGGTATTCGATGCTGGCATAAAGCAGGGCGAAGGCTAAGATCAGAATAATCAAGTGACCAAACGGAGGTACGGCTTCCAGATGAAAGCCGGGCGGGGGGACGTCGGCGATCAAGGATAAAATGAAGGTGATAAAACCGGCCCCGATCAAGATCCGGGCTTGTTTCCGCTCCTGGGCGAGCGGCGTCTTGCGCCCCCACTGCCACAGTAAAATCAGGCAGGCGAGGGAGAAGCTATAGATATACAATTCCTCGAAGAGGAAATAGACCGAAAATGCGTTGGGGACAATGGGCGCAAGATAATCATTGAGATACAACCGGAATAATAAAACAACCGCGCCCGGAGCATACAGCGCCATCAGGCAGCCGTTTTTCAGCGGAAGTTGCAAGGTGCGATGGGTGAGCAACAAAACCATATGCAACACCAGACTGATATGAACGGTCCAGCCGGGAACCGCCAACTTATACCAGAGCTGATAACTTTGGGGAGTGGCGCTGAGGTACAAAAAGGTAAAGCAGAAGGAGTATTCCGCCATTCCGAGCGCCCATAGCAAAAAGAGACGGTTCAAACGGGCTTTGGGGGCATTGTAAAATACGTAAAAGCCGAGAAAAAGGTAGATCAACACGGCCCAGGATGAAATGAAAGCAAAATAAATCATCTTCGTTGCCTCTGATATCGTGAGCCGAATTGCCGGCGCTCGCCAGGTGCCAAGTGGCGGCCGGTTTTGTCAACCCACGTTCTGACGCTTGTTCTATTTGTATCCTACCATAATAAATTGGTTGTTGTATAGCCGCATCTTCGTTTTCAAACGGGATGGATAATATTTCGTCAAAAATTGCTTTCGACGATTGGGGTAGGACCGGTTTTTTGGTAAAATAGAGTAAGTAGTCGTCCACGCTAGTTACCCCTCGCCGCTCGCGCGAGCGAATTACGAAATAGCTGGGTGAGCGTGGATTATAAAGATGAGAGGGGTCGCTGCGATGGTTGCCATTAAGAAAGTGTATATCTCGGGCTTGGGCGCGGTGGGAAGCGCATACGCCGGTCAAATTTACCAGACGGACCCGGAGGCGCTGACGGTCATTGCCGATCCGGAACGGGTGGAACGGTATCGCCGGGAAGGAGTGAGCGTCAACGGCACGGTTTATCCGTTCCGGTTTGAAACGCCCCAAGCGGTTGCCGAACCCGCCGACTTAATCCTGATCGCCGTCAAACAACATCAGTTGACCGCAAGTATCGAAGCGTTGCGCAACTGCGTCGGCCAGGAGACGATCATCCTTTCCTTATTGAACGGAATTACCAGTGAAGAAACGGTCGGCGCGGCCTACGGCCTGGAAAAGGTGCTCTATTCCTTCGTGGTTGGGACCGACGCCGTCAGGCTGGGAACGCAGACCCGCTACTCGCGGCTGGGAAAGATCGTTTTTGGCGAACCGGGGCAGGGGAACGATTCGCCTAAAGTCCAAACGGTCCGGGAGTTTTTCGACCGGGTTGGCGTCCCGTACGAGGTGCCTGAGGATATCCTGCGCGAGCTCTGGTGGAAGTTTATGATGAATGTCGGGGTCAATCAAATCTCCGCTGTCTTAAAAGCGCCGTATGGGGTCTTTCAAAACGTGGGAGAAGCCCGCCAATTATTGGGGTTGGCTTCCGGGGAAGTCTTGTCCCTGGCGGAGCGCGCCGGGATCAATCTGACCGCCGCCGATATCGACCAATACCTCGAAATCATTGCGACCTTGGCGCCAGAAGGAAAAACCTCGATGCTCCAGGACGTGGAGGCCGGGCGGAAGACGGAGGTGGAGAGCTTCGCCGGGACCGTGACGGCTTTAGGACGCCAATATGGAATCGCCACCCCGGTTAATGATCTGTTATGGCGAATGATCCGGACGTTGGAGCAGAGTTATTAAGTCGTCCACGCCTGGGTGACACATAGGCAGCTGAAACTATTTTCGCAGGATGGCGCGGATCATCTCTAACCGGACCTGGTCAAACTGGGCAAAAAGCGCTTGCGCTCGCTCCGGCGCTTGATAGACTTTCCAATACCCGTTAAAGATGAAGTTGCGGCCTTGATTTTCAATGAAGCCGGCGACATCGGCGGCGGGGATCCCTAAAAAGATTCCGATTTCGTGCGGAAAGCAACGCTTCAAACGGTGTTTCAAGCAGGTCAGGCAACTGTCGATGCCAAACCGTACCGGATACCCGAGGTTTTCCAGATACATTCGGTTCTCCGGGTGATACAGCGCCGCCGCGAGGGCGAAACGGTTAAAGAAAAGAACCAAGGTTGCACCGGGCTGACGGCGCAGTTCATAACCGGTCAGCCCTAGGCTCCAACCCAAACGGCGCGGAAATTCCAGCCGGTGCGTCCTCCATAAACGGTTCAGATCGCGGCCGGTTTGGCCAAAGTTAAGCAGCGTGGCCGGTTTGAGCGCGGCAATGGTCGGAGCACAACTGAAGATGATCCGGGACTGTAGATAGGCAATGTCATCAAGTTGCTGTTGATAGGCAGAAAAATGTACGAGCCATTGTTTTTGCATGTTGACCTTTACGTAACACACTCCTGCGTTTAGCATACCAAACGCAACGCCGAATCATGCTCGTCCAAAACACCAACTCTTTCCAATTTCCACGACGTGAAAATCGCGTTGGACATTTGTTAAAAATTTCCTATTAATAATAATTTTGAAAGGTAAACTGGGCGCTTCAGCGAATTAATATGCTTGCGATGAAGAAAATCGGAGGTGTTTTAATGTTCCAAGCGAAAAAAGCTTATGCCCTGTTGTTAAGTTTCGTCGTGCTTTTGGCCTTGTTTGGCTTTGCGGCGGTCCAAGCGGAAAACCAAGTCAAGATTACGATTTTAGGGACCAGTGATCTTCATGGCCGGCTCTATCCATGGGACTACGCTATTGATACCGAAGATCCCGGATCCGGTCTAGCCAAGGTCGCCACGGTTGTCAAACAGGTGCGCGCTGAAAATCCTCATACCATTTTGGTGGACAACGGCGATACCGTTCAGGACAATATGGCGGAGTTGTTCAACGATGAAAAAGTTCACCCCATGATCCAAGCCCTCAATGAGCTTCATTACGATACCTGGACCCCAGGTAACCATGAGTTCAATTTTGGAATGGATTTCTTCAACCGCTGCGTCAACGGTTCGAAAGCGACCGTGCTCGCCGCCAACCTCTATCAGGAGGACGGCAAACGTTATCTCAAACCATACAAGATCATCGACGTCGCGGGCGTCCGGGTGGCGGTGATCGGGATCACCAATCCGTTGGTGCCGCGGTTCGAGGCCAGCACTCCGGCTAACTTCAAGGGTTTGACCTTCACCGACCCGATCGTTGAGACCAAAAAGGTCATTGCCGAGTTAAAAGGTCAAGCCGATGTTTTGATTGGCGTAATGCATATCGGTGTCGATCCGGAATACGGCATGGAAGGCTCCGGGGTCAAAGCCGTGGCCGCCGCCAATCCGGAGTTGACCGCTATTGTCTGCGGCCATGCCCACATGGATATCCCCAGCCAGATGATTAACGGGGTGTTGGTGGTCGAGCCGAAAGTCAGCGGGAATAAAGTCTCCCGGATTGATTTGGCGGTGGCGAAAGTGAACGGCGTTTGGACCGTCAAATCCAAAACCGGCAGCAATATCGACACCACGAAAGTCGCGGCCGATCAGGAGCTGTTGGCTAAGTTCAAATGGGTTCACGACCGCTCCGAAGCCGACGTCAATACCGTCATCGGTAAAGTAGCCGGCGACTATTTGCCGAGCCTGGAGATTTTACCGGGCATCCCGACGGCGCAAGTTCAAGATACCGCCTTGATGGACTTCATCAATGAAGTGCAGCTTTACTATACCAAAGCGGAAATCTCCGCCGCGGCGCTTTTCAGCAATACCTCCAATCTGACCAAGGGCGATTTCAAAAAGAAAGATGTCGCCAATATCTACAAATATACCAATACCCTGATCACGGTTAAAGTTACCGGAAAACAGTTAAAAGCCTATATGGAATGGTCCGCTCAGTATTACAACGAGGCCAAACCGGGCGATGTCACCGTTAGCTTCAACCCCAACGTCCGCGGTTACAATTACGATCTGTTCGCCGGCGTCAACTACGAGATTAATATCGCCGCACCGGTTGGCAAACGGATTGAGAATCTGACCTTTAAAGGTAAACCGGTCACCGACGCCCAGACCTTCACTTTAGCGGTGAACAATTATCGCTACGGCAATATGGTGAAGGATAACATCTTTAACGAAGCCGACAAAGTCTACGATTCCTACGAAGCCATGGGCGACAAAGGCCGGCTGCGCGATCTGATCGTCGACTACGTTCAAAAGATGGGTACCGTTGCGCCGAAGTTGGATAACAACTGGAAGATCACCGGGGTGGACCTGGACCATCCGTTAAAAGACGAGATTTACAATAAAGTCCGCGCCAACGTCATTACGATTCCGATGGCGGTGGATGGCCGGACGCCCAATGTCAAATCCCTCAATGTTTACGAACTTTGCAGTAGCGGCGTTTTAAATTACCGGATCATTGATGTGTTGGATATCACCGACTTCCATGGTTCGCTGCTCCCGATGGGCAAAAATATCGGGATCGTGAAACTCGTCGGCGAAGTGAAAAAACAACGCGCCGCCAACCCCAACGGCACCATTTTGGTCAGCGCCGGAGATCTGTTCCAAGGCAGCGCCGAGTCGAACCTGCTCTACGGTAAACCGGTCGCCGCTTGTCTGAAAGAAGCTGGTGTGGCCGTCTCTGCGATCGGCAATCATGAATATGATTGGGGCATCCAGCGGATCAGCGATTGGGAAGCGGTCGGCGGGTTTAAGTTTATCGCCGCCAATATTTATGACCGGAAGACCAATCAACCGGCAAACTATGCCAAACCGTATCAGATCTTTGAAGTTGGCGGCGTCAAGGTCGCCTTCATCGGTCTGACGACTCCGGAAACAGCTTGGAAAACCAAACCGGAGAATGTGGCCGACATTGAATTTAAAGATCCGGTTGCGGTTTTACCGGCCTACGTGAAGGAAGCACGGGCGGCCGGTGCCGATATCGTGATCGCCTTAGGGCACTTAGGCGGTACCGCCGATAAAGCCGGCAACATCACCGGCGAAGCGGCTGATTTAGTCAAGGTGGAAGGCTTGGACGGAATTTTAGCCGGACACTCGCATGAGATGGTCGTTGGCCAAGTCGGGAAAATTCCTTTTGTAATGGCCTATTACAATGGACGTTCCCTGGGGCACTTGACCTTCATTGTCGAGAAGAACCGTCCGAAAGTGGTCAGCAGCAAAGCAACCTTGGATAACCTTTTCTTACGTCCGACCACGTTGCCTGATGATCAGGCCACTAAGGATATCTTGGCGAAATACCTGGACAACATTCAACCGATTCTCGCTGAGAAGATTGGTGTGGCGCAGATCGATCTGAATCATGATACGAAAGCACCGTCGGTCATGGGCGAATGGGTCTGTGACATCATGCGGGAACGTACCGGCGCGCAGATCGGTTTCCAAAACGGCGGCGGCCTGCGGATTTCACTGCCGAAAGGCGATCTGACCGTGGGTGGTCTCTATCAAGTGATGCCGTTCGACAACACGTTGGTGACCGCTAAATTAACCGGCGCTCAGGTCCGCGAGACGGTCGAAAACGGTCTCGACAACCAAAAGGTCGGTTATTTCGGTCAACTCTCCGGCCTGTTTGTCACCTACGATCTGAGCCAACCCTTTGGTCAACGGATCGTCACCATTACCTTGGAAAACGGCGAGCCGATCGACAATAACAAGCTTTATACGGTGGTCGCCAACGACTTCATGTTCTCCGGCGGCGACATGTACCTCTCCTTGAAACAAGGCAAGGAAGTCAAGGACACCGGCGTGCCGATCCGCGATTCGTTGATCGAGTACATCCGGGCCAAAAAAGAGATCAATCCGGTCTACCGCGATTGCCAAAAACCGGTGGCGGCTCCGGCAGTGAAACCGGCCGCGTAAGACATTCAGATTCAAAAAAGACCCGTTCTTTGGTGAACGGGTCTTTTGATTTTATTGACTATAAATTGATTGCAACCGGGATTGAACTGTTTGTCTGCGAACCGTTCCCGAGTTGGCCGTCGCTGTTCAGCCCCCACGCCCACCATGAACCGCTAGTGATTTGGATGAGAGAGCTTTGACCGCCGGCTGAAATTGCGACGGCGTTATAACCGGTCAACTGGTTAGGGGTTCCATCGGTCAATGCCCCGGCGGATCCTAACTGATCAGCGTTGTTGGTCCCCCAGAGCCAAACACTGCCATCATTTTTGAGGATGATGGTGTGAAATGAAGCGGTGGCAATTTGTTGCACGTTACTAACGCCAGGAACTTGGGTTGGAGAAGGGAACGCTGAGTTGGACAGTTTGCCCAAAGGGTAAGAGGAATTATTGCCCCAGCCATACACCAAGCCGTTGTTGGCAACGGCTAAACTGTGCGTAGCGGCGGCACAAATTGCTTTAATATTGGAAAGCGGTGTTACCTGTTTTGGTTGCGGGTTACTGTTTTTTGTGCCGTCGCCGAGTTGACCGAAGACGTTATTCCCCCAGGACCAGATCGTTCCATCGGTTTTCAAGGCGATCCCGTGATATTGACCGCAGGCGACCGCCCTAATGTCGGTTAAGCCGGAGACAGGTACCGGTTCTTTGCTCGCCGTGGTATTTCCCGTGCCTAGTTGGCCGTAATTATTCCCACCCCACGACCAGACCGTGCCATCCTGTTTTACAGCCAGGCTGAAGTTGGTTCCGGCGGCGATGGCGATGACATCGTGCAAAATAACTTGGGGACTGGTGACATTAGTGGTGGTATTATTGCCGATTTGCCCCTGATCGTTCAACCCCCAAGCGTAGAGCGTGCCATTGCCTAGCAAAGCCAAGCTATGGTCCGTACCGGCGGCCACTTGGATTGCATTGGTCAATCCGGGGACCGGTACCGGTGTAGTAGCGGTTGACGATCCGGCGCCAAGTTGTCCATAATTATTTTTACCCCAGGCGTAAACTTGACCGTTTTTAATGGCCAGGCTATGACTGGCTCCCATCGCCAGGGTATGTGTCCCGGCTTGAGGCGTCGTTCCCGGAACGGAGGTTGGTGTCGCGGTCGGGGCGAGCGTGGCACCCGCCGGAATGACTTTGAAATAAAGCGTGGCGGAGCTCAAAACGCTCCCCTTGGTTACCATGAGATCAAGCCGGTAAGGCCGTGGTTGCAGTCCGGCCCCGAGGGTAATGACCGGAGTGGTTTGGTCCGTCAGTAAAACTCCGTTGAGATACCATTTGTA
Organism: Bacillota bacterium; assembly: GCA_023410535.1. Taxonomy (GTDB): domain Bacteria; phylum Bacillota; class UBA4882; order UBA8346; family UBA8346; genus JAEYPR01. Next base: position 150,050 of record JAEYPR010000002.1, read on the forward strand.
GCTGTCGACCAGTTCCGACGGGGTCGCTTGAACGGTCATGGTCGTTCCTTGCCGCAACTCGCTTTGTTGGCCGGCGAAGGTGATATTGATGGGGTTTTGAATGATCGGGACGACAATGATCCCGATTCCGCCTTCGACCGGGTCGATCGTATCGACGGTTAACGGATAATTTCCGGCCGAGGTCTGACTGGCAAGGATCCGGACGGCTTCGATTCCGCTCCAGACTGCTGTCGACCCGTCGCAAAGTTGCACTGTTAAGCAGTAATAACCAGCGGGGATTTGCAGGTTTTCATAGGTTGCCGCTAATTTGTCGCCGGCCAGAGTGAAATTCAGGTTAGCAAACAAGTTTCCATTACTGGAAAAAAGCGTGCCGTTAATCGCCGGATTAGCGATGAGCTGCTCCGGCCAGGATAGGCCGATCTTTAAAATGCCGTTTCCTTGTAACGGTAAGACTTCAATCATGACTTCGGAGGTTGAACCGCCCTTCACTGCGGCGCTGGCATACCCGGCGGCAATGTTGGTGCCGGAGGCGTTGTAAGCGTCAATGGTGATGCTCCAGGTTCCGATCGCCAAAGCCTCAATGGTGATTGCGCCGTCGGTGACTCCCGTTTTTTGAACCGGGGAGCTGCCTTCCGGACCGGTGCAAGCGATATTGTAATAAGCAATTTTCATATCAATGGTGGGTTGAATGGTTTTGGCCGTAAATTGCGTGTTGGCGATTTGCAGCTTAATCGCGCCCGAAGCGGATTTTGCCGGTTTGGACTTGCTGCCACCGCAACCGGATAAAACAAGTATGAAAATGAATATGATAAGTACGACTCGTTTCATGAATATAACCTCCCCCAAATCTTACTTATTTCCAATATTATACATGAGAGCCGCGAATCCTGCCGATAATTCGAAGTTTTTGTAAGAAATATACAAAAAACCAATTAATTTCTATGTGTGGATCGTCGATGCAAGACGCGAGCCGTTCATGGCGGCGACCTGTCGGGCGCGTTCGCGCCGGAGGTGCGGTCCTGGCGACTTTTGCCAGCCGGTGCGCCGATAAGCTCCGGAGACAAAAAGCTGCGAAGGGGATAATGTTTTTTCATTCACACGAATGATTTTAATCAACAAAATCCGCAATATGTCCAAAATGTTGTGATTCCTTTGCCAGTGGTGACGAATAGCACGAGGGAGATAACTAAATATTTGGGGGTTTAGAGGCTATCTTCGGAAGGGCTACCGTTACAAAAAAACGGGAATTATGGTAGTGGAAGTGGTTCCGGCTGAGATACAAGGGTCTTTGTTCGACTAGGTTGCGGGGGAAACATGATGAAATTACGAAGGCTGTTAGGAAGGTGAACTCCATTGAGTTGGGCGATAACTCAAATAATTTTTATTCCTAAAATCTGAACGATTTCAGCAGCTTGCATAGCATTGATCTTTACCCCCTTAAATTCACTGCATGTATCGGATGCCGTAATGCCGTTGATTGTGCAACCTGATAAATCAATTCCTTTAAGTGGTGTTTTAAAGAAATCTACGCTTTGAAGATTAACTGCTTTTAGCTTGATCTTTTGGAGCTTTACCTCGGATAGCGACGCTTCTTTACAATTACTATCACTTATCGTACAGCCATCCCATACTGAATTTGCAAAATTTACGTAACAAAATGAACTATTGTTTAAGACTGTCTCTTTAAAATAACTTTGGGTGAAGTTGCTTCCATCCCCTTTGCATTCTAAAATATTGGATTCTTTCCAATAGCTGTCAATGAAGATGCAACCTGAAAAAAGGCATTTTTCAAAAACTACCTTATAAAAGCTAGCTTTTGAAAAATTGCAATTAATAAATTGACATTTAACAAACTGTACCGATTTAAATTCAATCTTTGAGATATTAACATCGGTAAGAACTTCACTTTCAAAATTCATATTCTGAAGATAGTTATCATCAGCTATTCTTGTATCTGAAATCTTGTTTTCTAACATAAATTTTACCCCCGTATCTTGATATAGCATAATCGCTCGCCCCATACCTAACTAACTTCGTCCGCGAATCGCATATTCCTCCCGCCAACTCAAATGGCTGGGAGTTTTGGGTCGACTCCCCCTTGCAATACCTGATAACCGGCAGTTTTCCGGTACCATGCCCCTCGCTTCAACTGTCGGGTTCACAGCATTGCAAAAGAGAAGGGAAAACCCGCCCGGACCGGAACGCCGTCAAATGGCGGCAGGGAATTGGCGACCGGAAGTGGAAATTACGTCAGGCGAAATTGCCGCTAATGTTTATCACGCGGTGGAATGATATTATCAAAGCGAAGGGGTAAGTCATGTGTTTCTTTTATGCGTTGAGCCAGGATGCCCAAAGTTTGGTGAACCGGTATCAATTGAATCTGGATTTTGAGTTTGAAATCGTGCCGGAATTGGGTCAGCCGCATTATTACGTGTCAGGGTTTGATTTCCCGCGCATGCCGGTGATTAGCGGCGCGGAACCGGACCGGATTCAAGGGATGAGTTGGGGGTTGATCCCGTTTTGGGTAAAGTCCCGGGAACAAGCCCAGACCATCCGGATGAATACCTTAAACGCGCGGAGCGATACCGTCTTTGAGAAGCCGTCGTTTCGCGGGCCGATCCGTTACCGGCGGTGTTTGGTCCCGGCAGACGGTTTTTACGAGTGGCGGTTGTTTCAGGGCCAAAAATACCCGTATTTTATTTACCATAAAGACCGCACCATCTTTTCCATGGCGGGAATCTGGGATGAATGGACCGACCGGCAGACCGGGGAGATCCTGCGCAGCTACTCGATTGTGACCACCGACGCCAATCCGCTGATGGCCAAAATTCACAACACCAAATTGCGCATGCCGGTGATTTTGCCGCGGGAGCTGGAACGGGAGTGGTTGCGGAATGACCTGGGTCGGGACGAAGTCGTAGCGATGCTACGGCCGTTGGCTGGGGGAGTACTGACGGCTCATCCGATTGGGAAGCTGATCACGGCCCGGAGTGTGGACAGGAATGTACCGGAGATTCAGAAGGCTTGGGATTATGGGGTGGGGTTGGACTAATTCTGTTCATCCAATCGCCGGAGACCATACAAAAATATTTAACGATCTTGAAACAATATTTATAGGCAAATCGTATAATTCGCAACTGAGCGTAGGAGGTTGTATTGCAAAGAGCTTAACGATTGGTTGGATAAAATTGCCCAAAACAAGCAGATGGGAAATAACAATTTTTTAAAAAAATTTAATAAAAAGTTTTCTTTTTAGCAGGAATATGCTTGCTTGCGAAGAATACTTTTTTAAATTAAAAAACAAAGTTGGTTCTTTCAATTGGCCTACCTGGCCAAGTAAGAACTTTAGGGGTTTGTGCTCTTTGCTTTGGATAATAGTAATAGTTCTTTTAATACTTTTTTAAATTAAAAAACAAAGGTGCTAATGATGAAAACAACCCGAACTGCCAGCAATAGTAAAGATTTAAAAGTTCTAAACCGGATTAAGGTTTTAAATACTGTTCGTAAAAACGGTCCGATAGCCCGGTATGAAGTTGCTAAGCTAACGGCATTGACGCCTCCGGCGGTAACCGTAATCGTTAACGAACTGATTAAAGTAGGGGTTATTCAAGAGACTGGATGGGGCGAATCGAGTGGCGGCAGACGGCCGGTCATGTTGGAGTTGAATCCGCGATTCGGATATATTTTTGCAGTGCGGCTCCAACATGGTATCGTGAATACGGCGCTACTGGATCTGGCGGGAACGATCTTAGAAAGCCGCCATCAAAAGTTAGATACGACCCATCCGGATGAAGTGGTCTCGATCATCGTCTTGTCGTTAAATCTGATCTTATCCGGCAACGGGATTTCCAGAGAGAAAGTTTTTTGCTGTGGCGTTGCTTCCCCGGGGTTGGTCAACTCCTATGAGGGCATAGTTGAGCGTTCTTCCAACTTGGATTGGGGCAGATTTCCGTTGGCCGCGATGTTATCGCAATGTTTAGACGGGCTCCCGGTTCATGTTGAAAATATCTCCAACGCTGCGGCGCTTGGGGAGAAGACTTACGGAAACGGTGTCGGCTGTGAAAATTTGGTTTATCTTAATCTTTCCGTCGGGATTGGCGCCGGAATTATCATCAACAACGCGCTGTTCGGCGGGGCGCGGGGGTATGCCGGTGAGATTGGTTCGGCCCGCGTTCTGTATCCGACGGTAGTTGGGGATGAGAACGTGGTTAAATATAGTACTTTTGAACAAGCCTGCAGCGTGCGAACGATTCTGGAACGGATTAAAGCGGTCGTCACTGAGCAGGAGTTCGCCAAACTGGGACTGTCCAAGGCGCGGCTGACAATCGAAGAGGCATTGCTGTCGCCGTTGATCGAAATCCCGGAAGTCCGCGAAATTATCAACGAAGTGAGTCTCCTGATCGGGATAAAGGTAGCGGAGTTAATTCACTTGTTCAATACCGACCGGGTGATCTTAGGCGGCGAACTGACGCGGGTTGGCGATTTGTTATTAAATACGATCATTCAAACGGTCAAAGAAAACTCCTTAGCCGAGATGACGGAGACGGTAAAGATCACCGTCTCAACCATGCGGGAAGATCCGGCGTTAATGGGTGTCTATGCCTTGATATTGGAAAAACTGTTTATTTCCGAAGAATGGCTGCAGCTTTAAAATAACATGTTACAGGAGATGGGGAAGATGTCTAAAACCAGTAGTGCTTATCGGGATGTTATTATCGACTTGATTTCCGCCATCGAGCGGGAGGAGCAGGCCAGTATCGACCGGGCGGCTGATATTTTAGCCAAAAGGGTTCAAGCCGACGGTCTGATCCATGTGATTGGAACCGGGGGCCATTCGAATCTCGCGGCGGAAGAGGTGTTATGGCGGGCTGGTGGACTTGCGGCGGTCAATCCGTTGTTGGATGCCGGAACCAACTTGATCCACGGCGCCAAACGATCCAACTATATTGAACGGACACCGGGGTATGCCAAAGGAGTGTTAGATTCGTACGAGATCACCTCCGGCGATGTGCTGATTATTGTGAACGCATACGGCATTAATGCCATGACCATTGACTGTGCTTTGGAGTGCCAACGGCGGGGAGTGACTTCGATCGGGATCACTTCGAAATCATTTGCGGATTCGGTGCCGGAGGGAGCGCCCTCGCGGCACCCGAGCGGTCGAAAACTTTACGAACTTGTGGATGTATTTATCGATAGCCATCTGCCTCTGGGAGACTCGGTAGTGGAAGTGGCAGGGTTGCAACAGAAGCTGGGGGCCACATCGACCTATGTAAATGCTTTTGCCATCAACCTTTTGATGATCAGAACGGCCGAAAAATTATTGGCAATGGGGATCACTCCCCCGATATGGACCAGCGCCAATCTACCGAACGGCGACAGTCTGAATCAAAAATACGAAGAGCAATATCTGCCGCGAGTAAAGCACCTACGATAAGCCGGGTTGCTTGGGATTCATTTTAGTCATACGAAAATTTCGCAAAAGACCGATTTCGGCACTGCTATCGGTAGCTTCGAGCAATGGGAGGACTCATGATGGACCCAAAATACCGGGCCACTTTGGCGGAGTTTTATCGCGATCAATTGTTCAATCGTATTTTGCCGTTTTGGATGACCCACGGGATCGATGAAGAATACGGCGGTTATTTCACCTGTTTCAGTAATACGGGTGATAAGCGGGTAAGCACCGATAAATACGTGTGGTCGCAGGGCCGGTTTGTTTGGCTATTCGCGAAATTGGCCGAATTGGAAGAAAGTTCGCGCTACCTTGACCAGGCCAAAAAAGGGGTAGACTTCCTGCGAGACCATTGTTTTCTGGAAGACGGCCGCTGCGCTTTTTTGTTGAGCCAAAAGGGAACGCCTAAAGAACCGGAGCCGGGGAAGGGTTATGATTATAGCATTTATGCGGATTGTTTCGTGGTATTGGGTTTCGCGAAATATGCGGCTGTGAGTGGTGACCCCACTGTTCTAGACGCAGCGTTGCAATTATATGATTCGATCGTTGGCCGGATTGAACGGGATGACTTTCAGACCAACCCCGAGCCGACCCCAAAAGGGTATAAATGCCATGGCATTCCGATGATTCTGTTAAACGTCAGCCATGAGCTGGGCCGATCGTTGGCTGGTTTTGACCACCCACGGACGACGGAGATTGAGCAACGCTGTATTGCATTTTCGGATGAAGTCATGACAGAGTTTTTACAGGGCGACCTCCTCTTTGAGCTGATTAATCGGACGGACCGTAACGAACAGAGTCTGTTGACCCGTTTCATCAATCCCGGTCACAATATTGAAAATATGTGGTTTGTGATGCATCACGCGTTGAAAACAAACGACGTTGCGGCAATCGCCAAGGCGGTTACGGTCGTCGCCAAAATGTTCGAGCTTGGTTGGGATCGCGAATATGGCGGGTTATACCACTTTGTCGACCGCGAGGGAGGTCGGCCCCGTGGATCAATCAGTCTGCCATCCTCAAACGCATTGATCGAAAAATTAGCAAACGGTTGGGATGACAAGCTATGGTGGGTTCACTCGGAGGCGCTTTATACAACCTTGTTAGGCTACCATCTGACGGGCGATCAACGCATGATCGACGCGTATCAAAAAGTGCATGATTACAGTTTTGCAACATTTCCCAATCCCAATGAGATGACCGGGGAGTGGATCCAGATCCGGGATCGCTATGGGAAGCCCCAAGAAAAAGTGGTGGCGTTACCCGTGAAAGACCCGTTTCATATCACCCGGAATTTTATTTTGATGATCGAATTGCTACGGACCATGGAACAATAATAAAAAAACGAATTGTTCGCTCAAGCGAACCGTTCATTTTAAGAATAAGGAATAAGCTGCTTTTTGTAAGGAGAAATTGAAAAATGGACAAACCAATATTATTTACCAATGCTACGGTATTGACTCCAATCCGCCAAATCGAACACGGAGCGATATTGGTAGAAGCGGGTTTGATCAAGGAATTTGGCCCGCTCTCCACCATCAATCTTCCGAACGAAGCACGTGTTATTGATATTGAAGGGGCTTATATCAGCCCGGGGTTTATCGATCTCCATCTGCACGGAGCTTGGGGCGGAGACGTGATGGCCGGTTCGGTTGACGATCTGGCAAAAATGGCGCAAGGATTGGTCAAGGGTGGAGCTACCGCATTCCTTCCAACGACGTTATCCGGATCGCTCTCCTCCATCACGAACGCCTTGGACGCTATCGGTCAAGCGCTGAAAGAAGATTTGGGCGGGGCTGAAATTATCGGAGCCCACTTGGAAGGACCTTATTTTAACCCGGCCCAAAAAGGAGCTCAAAATCCCAAATATATCATCACGCCAGATCCCCAAGATTACCTGCCCATCCTCGATAAATACCCGTTCATCAAACGGCTCTCCGCTGCGCCGGAACTGCCGGGCGCTGATGAATTGGGACGGGAACTGCAAAAACGGGGGATTGTGGCCTCGATTGCACACTCCAGCGCCACCTATCAACAGGTGTTGCAGGCAATCGAGTGCGGTTATTCTCACGCTACCCATATTTTCTCCGGAATGTCCGGGATTGAACGGGTAAAAGCGTATCGAATCCCGGGGGTCATCGAATCGGTGTTAATCTCGGATGAGTTGACCACGGAGATGATCGCGGATGGGCACCATCTACCGCCAAGCTTGATGAAGTTGGTTTTAATCGCTAAGGGGATGGACAAAGTCTGCCTGGTGACGGACTCGATGGCTGCAGCGGGACTGGGGCCTGGCCGGTACCAATTGGGAGGTTTGGAAGTCATCGTTGAAGCCGATATTCCCGCTGAATTTGAAATCCCGACCCAGCCCGGTAACTACGTGGCCAAACTGGCCGACCGGAGCGCCTTTGCCAGCAGTGTGGCGACGATGAATCAACTCGTCAGGAATATGGTCAATTTGGTTGGGTTAAATATTTTGGATGCGGTGAAATTAGTGACGCTAAATCCAGCCCGGATGCAGGGGGTGATTTTTGAGCGCGGGTTGATCGCCAAGGGGTTGCGGGCGGATCTGACCGTCTTTGATGACGAGTTCAATATTTTACTGACAATGGTGCAAGGCAAAATTGTTTATCAACAATTACATCGGCTCGATCCTGCTACGCCGTAGGAACCATGCTTGGGGGGAATCATGCAAAACGCCAAAATCAAGGTCGGATTCGGCAAAGTTGAAATTACGCCGCCATTGGACTGCGAACTGACGGGGTTTGTCGCCAGACAAGGCAACAGCTGCGGGGTGCACGACGCTTTATGGGCGCGGGCGCTTGTCCTCTCCGACGGTCGGCAAAAAATGGCGCTGGTGACGGCAGACCTGATTGGGTTGGCTCGGGAGACGATTAGGCGGATCCGAGCGGAAGCCGCGCGCCGGACCGATATTGGTCCGCAACAAATAATCATCTGCACAACCCATACGCATTCCGGCCCGGTATCGCTTGAAGGGGGATTTTTAGGCGAGCCGGATCTCCGGTATATCGCCCAATTGGTAGAGAAAATCGCCGAGGCGATTGTAATCGCCAGCCAGACCTTGGCAACGGCACTAACGTCGGTTGGTCGGTCAAGCTGCTCGCTGGTGGGTAAAAACCGCCGGATTGCCGGAGGTCGGACCGATCCGGATATCATGGTTCTCCGTTTTGATTATGATGATGGGCGAAGAATTCTGTTGGCCAATTACGCATGCCATCCAGTGGTCCTGGGGCCGGAGAACCGGTTGGTCTCAGGCGATTATCCCTATTACTTACAGAAGACCCTGGCCCAGGTCTATCCGGGTTGTGAGAGTCTATTTCTTAATGGGGCGACCGGCGATATTAATGTCGGCCACCGAGCGACAGACAGCATTCATAACTCCGCTGCATCCAAGCGGACGTTTGCCGAAGCGGAACGTTTGGGCCGGCTCTTGGCGGGCAGGGTGATTGAAGCGGTTGAGACGGCTGAATTGATCATTGACACCAAGTTGCGCATCGCGGGTTGTGAGGTGGAATTATCGCTGGAGGAGCCGCTGCCCACTGCTGCGGAATATCAAAACTTACAACTGGAATTGGCAGCGCAAGCGAAAGAACTTCGATGCGCCGCCGCCGATTATGGGTCCATCCGCCAGGCTGAAGTCTGGAGTCAATGGGCGGGAGCGATGCGGCACCGGGCGGAAGCCGGGCGGCTTGCTCCGGGATTGACCACTGAAGTCGCGGTATTCGCTTTGGGCGAGGTTGAGTTTGTTACATTTCCCGGAGAATTCTTTCACGAGTTGGGACAACAGGTCAAACAAGCGCGGCCTGGGAGAAAGGTGTTTATCATCGGCTATTGCAATGATGCCATTGGTTATGTGGCGCCTGCCGCCGCTTATGCCCAAGGCGGTTATGAGATCGAAGATTCGTACCGTTATTACGGACTGCCCGCCCGTTTAGCCCAAGGAGCCGGAGAGACGGTGGTTGCCACCATCGGTAGGATGTTGCAAATGATCCGTCATGAGGCCGCTGCGGCAGATAAAAAGAACCTTAAAAGCGTATCTTTCAACCAAATAACCTAATCACATCGGAAGGAGCTAACCTGATGCAACCAAAATTAGTTTTAACTACCCGGGTAACCGGGGGAGATTATCAACGAGCCGTTGATTTGGGCGTAACCAATCAGTTCGATGGTTTGGATTGGAACTTGGATTATTACCGGGTTCCGGCCGCCTCCAATGCTCGAAAAGCTTTTGTAGACGCGGCGTTGGGAAGCGGTTTACCTTCGCGGTTCCACGCTCCCTGTCAGGATGTCGAGTTGGCTCACGCCGATCCCCGGGTTTCCGGGGCGGCGCTGGTATATCTGAAGATGTATATTGATTTTTTGAAAGTGTTTCCGGAGACTCATTTTAATCTACATATCGGATCGCGAAGCATTTCCGAGGATGAACTCTCATGGGAGACAGCCATTCGTAATCTCAAAGAACTGGTGGAGTACGGCAAGGCGCAGGGAGTCACCGTCTGTCTGGAAAACCTGAAGAAAGGATGGACCAGTGTACCCGAGAAGCTGGCGCTGCTGGTTGAGGCGAGCGGAGCTATGGTTACTTTAGACATTGGTCATGCCCGGGCTTGTCTCGCGATGACCCAAAGCAGCGCTAAGTTGGAAGAGTATATCACGCCGTATGCTGAACGCATCCGCAACCTCCATCTGTATGAGATTGAAACGTTAGCAGGGCGGCATATGGAGCCGCAGAACCTCGAGAGTATCGGGGGGATTTTAGACCGGGTTTTGGAATATGGGGTAACCTGGTGGGTCATTGAATTAAGTGACTTTGAGGAGATTTTACGAGTTAAGAACTTATTACACGCCAAGTTTTGCTGATACAAACCATCGAACTTCATGTTTCAGGGAGGTGATTGACGGGTAGCAGGTGTTCAACGGGATGATTGAGATCAACGAAAAAAAGGGGTGTAGAATTATGAAACGTAGAAAAATGTTATGGTTGGTTTTGAGTGTGATGTTGGTAATGACTTTGACCACGGTTCCGATGGCAACAGCGGCTGGAAAACTGGTTGTATACTCACCGGCCACCAAAGCAACCACCGATATTATTATCGAAATGTGGAACAAAAAATATCCGGATATCTCCGTGGACGTTATCAACTCCGGGACTGGCGAATTGGCCACCCGGCTTCGTACCGAAAAGGTAAATCCCCGTGCGGATATTCTCCTAACCGGTGGGACCGAGACCGTGGACGGACTACTCGATCTGCTTCAACCGTACAAGTCGGTCAATGATTCGGCTTTTAAAAAGAATTTCAAACATCCGAAGAATTATTACTACGCTTTTTCGTTGCCATTACAAGTCATCATCATTAACACCAAAATGCTCAAAGAGAAAGATGCGCCTCAAAGCTGGAAAAGCCTGGCCGACCCGAAATGGAAAGGCAAAATGATCATGGCCAATCCGGCAGTCTCCGGTTCCGGTTTTGCCCAATTGAATATCATGATACAGCTGTATGGTTGGGATTTTATTAAAAAGATCGTGAATAACGCCAGCATTACTTCTTCATCCAAACTTTCGTACCAAGGCGTTGCCAATGGTGAGTTTGCCATTGGGTTAACCGGTGAATCCAACGTATATACCCTGCTTCAAGAGGGCTATCCGGTGAAGGCGATTTATCCGAAAGACGGAACCGCATTACGCTTTGATACCGTGGCGATCATCAAAAACGGCCCTAATACGGAAAATGCTAAAAAATTTATGGATTTTGTAACAACCAAAGAAGTGATGTCGGTCGTGGCTGATAAAGAATGCCGCCGGATGGGGCGGAGCGATGTTCCGGTCAAGGAAGGGTTAATCCCCACCGACAAGATCAAATTCATGAAATACGATGAAAAAGCAGCGGGCGACCAAAAACAAGACACGTTGATGAAATTTGACGATATCTTTGCATCCAAACGGTAAACGGCATTATCGCACTATTCACCCGTCGGTGCGGAAACCGTTCTAAGCGGTTTCCGCACGGATTAGAAGAATGCCAGGAGGTAATTCGATGAGTAATTTAAGCGTTAAAGATTTGATCAAAGATTTTGCGAGCGGATCGCGTGCCGTTGACCAGATCAACTTTACCGTCCCGGAGGGAAGCCTCTTCACCTTGTTGGGGCCCAGCGGTTGTGGCAAAACTACGACGTTGCGGATGATTGCCGGTTTGGAGAACCCAACGTCAGGACATATTTTATTTGGCAATGAGGACTATACGACGTTTCCGCCGCACCGGCGGCAGATTGGAATGGTCTTTCAAAGCTACGCATTGTTCCCCCATATGACGGTGTTTGAGAACGTAGCCTATGGGCTTAAGATTAGAAATATTCAAAAAGCCGAAATGCGGCGACGGGTTGAGAAGGTATTGGAACTGGTCGGGTTGGCTCATACCATTGACAGGAAACCTTCGCAACTCAGCGGCGGACAGCAACAACGGATCGCTTTGGCGCGAGCGTTGGTTTACGAACCAAAAATCTTACTGTTGGACGAGCCGCTCTCCAATCTCGATGCCAAACTCCGCGTCTACATGCGGGAAGAGATCCGGAAAGTTCAGAAAAAAGCGGGGATTACCACCGTTTATGTAACGCACGATCAGGAGGAAGCTCTTAGCATTTCGGATTATATCGCTGTCATGCATGGCGGTAAGATCAGCCAATTGGGGAAATCCTATGACATTTATGAGGATCCGGCTTCGGTCTTGGTCGCCGATTTTATCGGCAAAGCCAATTTCCTGGATGTTGAGGTCCGGGGTGATGAAGCCGGCAGCTATCAAGTGGCGATCGGGGATTCAGTGATCAATGTTGCAGCCGCCCGAGGCGAAGCTGAAAGTTTCAGCCCCGGGAAACAGGCAATTCTATTCTTCCGTCCGGAAAAAGTGTCCTTGGCTACCCAACCGGTTTCTCAAAAGAGTATCCCTTGCACCATTTCCCATATTCTCTATTTAGGTGAAACAGTTCGCTATACGGTAAAATTAGCAACCGGGAAAGAAGTCAATATTTCGTTGAATCGGCGGATTGAAGCTTTAGCGGAAGGTTCGACCGGCTATTTGGTATTGGAGGCGTCGGATGGGATCTTGTTCCCGTTTGAACAGAAAAATCTATTAAACGGGGGGAATTAACTTGCAAACGAGCAACCCGGTAACTCTTCCCATCAGCAAGAAGCGTCTATCCCTAAAAGACATTGATTTTTCAGTTATTGCTGTGATGTTGGTCGTTTTGGGTGTTTTAGTGATGTTTCTGATCTTGCCCATCGGCAAGATGTTGATGTCCAGTTTTTTTGAGTCGGGGAAACCCGTTGCTTGGGAAAACTTAACCATGAAAAACTTCAATCGTTTCTTTACATCGGCATTATACATAAAGGCGACACTGAATTCGCTTTATACCAGTATTGCTTCGGTCCTTTTGGCAATTCTGTTGGGGCTACCATTGGCCTATATTATGAGTCGGGTGGCGATTCCCGGTAAAACTATTTTTACCTCACTGGCAACGTTGCCAATCATTATGCCGCCGTTTGTCGGAGCGTATTCGTGGATCTTGCTCCTGGGTAAAAACGGTTTTATCACGTATTTCATGAAAACGTGGTTTGGCATTACCTTGCCTAGCATCTACGGGTTTCACGGCATTACCCTGGCGATGGCGCTAAGTTATTATCCGTATGTCTTTTTAATGGTTCAAGGGGCATTGGCCGTAGCCGACCCGTATTTAGAGGAGAGCGCCACTATCATGGGGGCCAGTGTGATGCGGAAACTCCGCACGATCACCTTTCCTTTGGTCTTGCCGGCGATTGCCGCCGGGGCCATCACCGTTTTTATGCGAGCGATCGGTAACTTCGGTGTTCCATCGATTCTCGGTGGCGAATTTTATGTCTTACCGACCTTGATCTTCTTTCAAGTGGCCGGATATTACAACATCAATACCGCCAGCGCCATCAGTCTGGTCAGTGTGCTCTTTTCGATCGGCGCGTTATTGATTATGAAATACATTACGGCGCGGAATAAAGCAGTCACATTGACGATGACCACGCGGGCGGTGAAACAGATCGAAAACCCCATCGTGAAAGTGCTGAGTCTTGTATATGTTATTGCATTAATCGGGGCTTCATTGGCGCCGCATCTGACCGTGGTGGTTGCCGCCTTATCGGAACGCTGGGCCGGGACTCCCTGGCCGACCAAGTTGTCCTTTATCAACTTTCAAAAAGTATTCATCCATGCGTTGGGTCCGTTGCAAAATAGTTTGGCCCTTTCGTTGGTTGCCACATTGCTCTCGGTAATTGTCGGAACGCTGATCGCCTATATTGCGGTGAAGAAACAATTCAAAGGCAAATGGCTGATTGATGTCACCGTAATGTTGCCGTTTGTATTACCGGGGATTGTGGTGGGTGTAGCGATGCTTTCAGCTTTTATTCAACCGCCGTTGTACCTGGCGGGAACGGCATTTATCTTGGTTATTGCCTACTTTGTCCGCAGAATGCCCTATGTCTTCCGTTCAGCGGTTGGGTCGCTCGAAGGGATGGACCCGGCAATGGAGCAGGCGTCAACCGTGATGGGCGCTACTTGGGCCGTAACCTTTCGGCGGGTTACCTTTCCGTTGATCTCTCCCGGGATCTTGGCTGCGGGTTTGCTCACTTTTACCACGTTGATTGGTGAACTCAGTACGACGATGATCCTTTACTCAGCGCAGTGGAAGACAGTTACGGTTTCGATCTATGAATATCTATTAGAGGATAAACTGGGTCCGGCTTGTGCCTTGGGCACCATCGTTACATTCGTGGTACTGATCGGAATTATGCTCGCGAACAAACTGTTGGGTGAGAAGGCGTCCAACATGTTCCGGGCCGGTTGATTTCCTAAGTAAACTATCATTTTTTAAAGGCGGGAGAAGAAATGAAGATAAAGGTAGCACAGACTCCGGAAGAATTGGGGAAAGAAGCGGCATCGCTGGCTGCGGGGATCTTAAAGTCCGCCATTGTGGAGAAGGGAAAGGCCAGATTGGTCCTGTCGACCGGGGCCTCCCAGTTTGAGACCATTAAGGCGCTGATCAAGCAGGATGTGGCCTGGGACAAGGTAGAGATGTTTCATCTGGATGAGTATGTCGGGCTGCCCGAAAGCCATCCGGCTAGTTTTCGGAAATATCTGAAGGAGCGCTTCGTCAATCAGGTTAACTTGAAAAAAGCGGTGTTTGTCAACGGCGAGGGTGACGTCCCGGCCAACATCGCTCGGCTGTCGCAAGAGTTGACGGCGGAACCGGTGGATCTGGCGGTGGTTGGTATCGGTGAAAATGCGCATATTGCCTTTAATGACCCACCGGCCGATTTTAATACCCAAGCCGCGTATATTGTCGTCACGCTGGATGAAAACTGTAAAAAACAGCAGGTGGGCGAAGGTTGGTTCCTTACCTTGAATGATGTTCCTAAAGAAGCAATCACGATGACTGTTTCCCAGATCATGTGCAGCCGAGCGATTGTCGCTCCGGTGCCGCATCGGGTGAAAGCGGCGGCGATCAAAGCCGCTCTCGAAAATGAGGTCACACCCCAAGTTCCGGCCACCATTTTGAAAACCCATCCCAACTTGGTATTGCTGCTCGACCAAGCATCGGCGTCCCAAGTGAGTCCGGATGTGATCGCGCAATATCAGGGATGATCTTTTAATTTATTTTGTCTACCCGTGAAGGAGCTGCGTCCAAAGATGCAGCTCCTTCACGATGTTTAGTGTTGCCAATATTCACTAACCTTCAAGCAAAACCGGAATGAACGGCGACATCGCCGAATGATGGGGAGTCAGCGCCCAACAATTAGGAGATGTCGGATCAAAAACTTGATGAAATCCTGCAAGTCGGATGAGACCATAGTACCAAAGTCGGATATGTGGATAAGTGAGCTTGCTCGGTCGCTCGGCAAGCTGGATATGTGGATAAGTAAGCTTGCTCAGTTACTCAGCAAGCTGGATATGTGGATAAGTGAGCTTGCTCAGTTACTCAGCAAGCTGGATATGTGGATAAGTGAGCTTGCTCAGTTACTCGGCAAGCTGGATATGTGGATAAGTGAGCTTGCTCAGTTACTCGGCAAGCTGGATATGTGAATAAGTGAGCTTGCTCAGTTACTCAGCAAGCTGGATATGTGGATAAGTGAGCTTACTCGGTTACTCAGCAAGCTCATTTTGTGAAAAAATGCGAACGCTGGATTTGTGAATAAGTGCGCTGTTTTGATAGATAAATGGAATCCAGAACGAGGTTAACGACCTCAACGCTGGATAAGAATCACTGCCGCTCGTACAACCTGCGCACAATTTCGTCGATCTCCGGCGGCTTGATGCTGATATCGATGATCTGAAAGTTCTGCGAGAAATAGATTAACACCTCATTGAGGGAAATCCGGTCTTTATCAAAGGAGAACAGGCACTTATGGCCGTTCTCTTTTTTGATCAATTGCAGCCGCGGGTCGACTTGCTGCGGGTTGCCGTCGGCGAATTCGATCAGGACGTAATAATTGTTGGAGAAGGACTTTTTAAAACTGGCCAGCGGCTGATCGTAAAGCAACCGGCCTTTGTCAATCATTCAGAAGTTTAAAGGCGTTGCAAATGGCTTTCCGGAATTGCCTGGTGAAATTCCGCAAGACAAGCTGCGATTGTTTTGGTAAACTGATGATACGAAGATACTAGTCTAGTCAAGCCGTAAACGACTTGATTAGGTAGTAGGATATGGATGAATTTAGTCTTCCCTCGCCCTTTAAAAGGGTAACCACAAAGCTTTGAACTCTATATAAGGATATGGACTACGGAGTGGTTGTCCTTTTAAAGACAAAAGACTCGCAGTTGGGCGTCAAAGCACGGCCCAGCCCTTTAGGTTTGGGTGGACCTGTCCATTCGGAATTTTCTAATTGAGGTGCAATCAATGAAACTTAGCTACGCTTTTCCCACGCCCATCGGCGCAATGATCATCGTCGCCAATTCCACCGCCATCACGCAACTGCTTTTTCAAGGGGAAGCGCCTCCGGCAGATGCGGTGGCGGGCGAATCCGCTATTCTGAACGAGGCGGCGGCGCAACTGCGCGAGTATCTTAGGGGTGACCGGATCAATTTCACCGTACCGCTGGCGCCGACCGGAACCGACTTTATGCTTCGGGTTTGGGCGGGTTTGGTTGCCATTCCCTACGGCGAGACGCGAAGTTACCGGGCGATCGCCCAAAGTATCGGCAATCCTCAGGCTTGCCGGGCGGTGGGTTTGGCGAACAATCGCAATCCATTACCCCTGTTTATTCCGTGTCACCGGGTGATTGGAGCGAATGGGAAACTCACCGGTTACCGGGGCGGTCTACCCGCCAAACAATATCTCTTGGAATTGGAACAACGCCATGCCCAATTTTGAGTACGGTCATAGCGAGCTGGCACATTTGCAACGCTGCGACGCCAAATTGGGACGGGCGATTGAACGGATCGGCCGGATCGAACGGGAAGTGATTCCCGATCTCTTTACAGCCTTGATCCACAGTGTCGTCGGTCAGCAAATCGCCACCAAAGCGGCAGCGACAGTTTGGAACCGGTTATTGGAACGGTTTGGGGCGATCACCCCGGCGGTGCTGGCCGCCGTGCCATTAAACGCCATCCAACAGTGCGGTCTTTCGCTGCGCAAAGCCGGCTATATTCAAGGAATTGCTATCGCGGTGCTGAATGGTACAATAAACCTCGCTGAACTGCCGGAGTTATCCGACGCAGCGATTATTAAGCGACTGTCCGCCTTGCCGGGTATCGGCGTTTGGACCGCGGAGATGTTGCTGATTTTCGCGCTGGAACGGCCCGATGTGGTCAGTTGGGGCGACCTGGCGCTCCGGCGCGGGATGATGGCGCTTTATGGACTGCCGCAATTGGACAAAGCCCAATTTGCGCGTTACCGGAGACGGTATTCCCCGTACGGTTCGGTCGCTTCGCTTTATCTGTGGCGGTTAGCGGCGGAAGTCAATCCTTGATCCGCTGGAAGAGGGGGCGTACTTTTGCAACTGGATGATCCGAAATGGGAGGCCATCGTTCGCTGCGATCCGGCCTTTGACGGTCGATTTGTTTATGCGGTCAAAACCACCGGCATCGCCTGCCGCCCGTCCTGTAAATCAAAGACGCCGCAGCGTGCGAACGTTGAAATTTTCCCCCATTATGCGGCGGCAGCCACCCGCGGCTATCGCCCTTGTAAACGTTGCCGTCCCGAGCTGGCGACCTATCAGCCCGATGCCGAACTGCTCAGCCAGGTGAAAATCCTCTTTGAACGCTACTACGACGACCGGGATAAACTTCTTTGCGCTTTGAAACAACTCAATATCAGTCAAAACCAACTGATCCGATTGTTCCGCCGGAGCTTTCAAATGACTCCGGTCGAGTTACTGAACAAATTGCGGCTCGCCAAAGCGGTCGAACTACTGCAAAATACGGACCAAAACATATTGGAGATTGCATTAGCGTGCGGGTTTGGAAGTTTGTCGGCGTTTTACGGATGCTTTAAAAAGAGGCTGGGAATATCGCCGGGGGCGGTGCGAAACCGCGGCAGTCGGAGCCGTCGTTAACTTTATATCCGTATACCATCATTTTTCAGGCAATCGTCAATTTAACGGTTTGATGAATGATCCGTTTTGCTAATGGCAATAATAGGAAAAATGTTGTTGCGGATATGATGGTACAACGGAGGCGACCGTTTGCATAAAGAGAGTGTGGGGGACAAGCAATGTATCGCGGTGATTGTCCTTTATATCATTGGAACCTCTTCATTGGTCATCTTTTCACTGGAAGCGAAGAAAGACTTGTGGGTTAGCATCCTGATCTGTTACATGATGACGATGGTTATGGGATTGCTGATCGCCAGGATTAAAGCCCTATTTCCTGATCTGGATATTTTTCAAGTGTTTGAACTTTGCTTCGGGAAAGTTCTGGCGAAGATTATCAATGTCATCTACATCCTCTCTTGCTTTTATATTTCGGTCTTAATCAACACCTTTTTGATTCAATTCATCAAAATAACCGCACTGCCGGATACCCCGAAAGCCGTGCTGAATATCTTTATCACTTTGATTTGTATCTGGATGGTCAAAGGGGGAGTCGGGTTAATCAGCAACTTCGCAACATTTTTTTTGATGCCCACCTTGCTTTCGATTGGGGTGTTGATCATCGGGCTTTTCCCAATGATGAACCTGGATAATCTCTTGCCGCCGTTCCACGAGAAGCTGGGTGCAATTTTATACGGCGCCTTGTCGACATTTATTTTCCCGTTGGGAGAAATCGTAGTCTTCTCAGCGTTTTTCCAATCTTTTCGCTCCAAGAAATCTCCCTATAAAATATTGTTAATCGGTCCAAGCATCGGCGCTTTGGGTGTATTGACGATCTCCGTGTCGAATGTGTTGGTCTTGGGGATTAAATTGGCCTCGGATGTGTATTATCCGACCTTTATTGCGGCTTCCCTGATTATGCTCGGTACCTATTTACACGGTTTTGAACTGATGTTATCCACCGTCTTTATCGTGGGGGCCTTTGTCAAAACCAACGTCTACTTTACGGTCTGTTGCAAAGCACTGGCCCGGACCTTTGGTTTTCAAGATAATTACCAATTTCTAATCACCCCGATTGGCTTGTTGCTCTTTGCCGCTTCGCTTTTTTTCTTTGACGGACCGCTCGATTACACCCAATGGCTGAAGCAAGATTTGGTCCCGTATTCAATACCGTATCTGATTCTCATCCCGGTACTCACCTATTTGGTGGTGGAATTTCGCAAACGGAAACTGTCACCGCAATTTCGCAAATAATTAAAAAACAACGACCGCGGAAGTGTCTTCCGTGTTTTGCCGGCCAAGTCTCAGCCGGGATGCCCGAATCGCTTGATCAACTCATCCATGGTTTTGGCGGGACTCGGTAATTTGACATGCAAACTGAGCAGCAGAATGAGTAGAGAGGCGGTTAAGAATAGGCCGGAGTATAATAGCAACTCCTTGTATTGCCGCTTGCGGATTAACGGCACCATTTCCAAAAAACCAATCAGGCCGCATCCGATGATAATCGCCAGAAACATGCTACTGCCTCACTTTCGTTGCTCCCATGCTTTGCTCGCTTCCAGTAATCAGCAATTCGACATGGACTTTGGCGGGGATTTTGGCAAATTCAAGCCCCCACCTTTTTTTCATGGAATTCCATAATTCGGGATACTTAATCGCCACCTTGTTTCCCAAACCAATCACATCGCATTGATCATTTTGAATCGTTTTGACGAAGGCGCTGATTTTGTCGGCGATCACCGTGGCAATCCCTTGTTGGATTTTTTTGAGCTTGTCCGGCTTAAAGATATCGGTTTCACTGTCAATCTCTTGGATTTGCGCTTCCATCATGACCTGAATCTTCATCGCCAAACCGTGGGGTAATCTTTCCGGTTCGATGGTGGTCCGGCTTTGGGTAACTTTCAGCGAAACGGTCTGAAATTCTTTACTTTTTGATTGTTCCGGCGCGAAAATCGCTTGATTTAAGTTATTGGTAAGCAGTAACAACATCTTGGTCTGATTGTCGTCCAGACGGTTGACGGTTTTGGTTGCGTTGAACATTTCCGTCCCGGCGATCAGCGGAAGTGTACCGGTGCTGGGGGAGTTGATCAGGCCCACCAGCGGTAAGGTCGATGCATTACTGGAAGATTGTAAATCAGTGATGAATTTCCAAAAAGGGATACTGACAAACGATTCGGATTTCCGGGTTAGAAACAGGTAATCCAGAAAAAATGCGGTGATCTTCTGAGTCTGCGGTTGGGATTTTTCAAAAATTTCTCCGGCGGTTTTTTCCGCCGAACTCAAAAGCCACAAGGTGTCCCGCATCTCCTGATTGCGTTTGATCCAGTCCAACGTGCCGATGAACAACTTTTGCTGTTGCATTAATTCATTGCCGAAGATAATGACTTTGGAGTGGCTCCATAACAAATTGCGCCCGGCTTTGGAACGTAAATCGACGATGGCTTCCGCGATATTCCGCCCTTTGCCTTGATACACTTTGGAGACAAAATCCTTATCCTTTGAGGAAGTCGGCAAGGAAATCTCGGTCGTAAGCAGCAGTTGGTTACTTTCCTTGTCATAATCAACCGCCGATCCGGCGATAATGATCTGATCGTCGATTTCGCGGTAGTTCCAGCAACCGCTGATGAAAGTCGCGATGATTAGAATTGGGATGAAGCGGATCAATCGTTTCGGTTTCAACGCCATGTTTGGTTCCCCGTATGGATTTTCTTATTTGACAAAAAAAGAAAAAGTTATCGAATCACTTCCGGTCATTTTTCTGCTGCCGGATACGATTGGCGGTGCCAATGAATTTGGGCCGGTTTTCCATATACCACCAGGGCGCCCTGATCACTGTATCTTTTAAGTCTTGGAGATTTAACGAATCCAGCGGACTCATATACGGAACGCCGAATGAACGGATTTGGTGCAGATGAATTAACAAGCCGATCATACCGAACAGGTAACCGTAAAAGCCGATCAGACTGGCAAGGAAAACGAACAAGCCCCGCAAAATGATCACCGGTCCGCTAAGATTGGGGATCATTAATCCGGTGACTGCCGTCAGACCGGTAACAATGACCATCGGAGCACTGACAATGCGAGCCTCGACCGCCGCCTGCCCCAGGATGAGCGCCCCAACAATGCTCAATGCTTGTCCAATAGTGGACGGCATCCGGATTCCCGCTTCCCGCAGCAGTTCGAAAGCCAATCCTAAAACCAATAATTCAATCACCGTCGGAAACGCGACGCCTTGCCGGGAGGCAGAGATGCTGAGCAACAGCGGAGTAGGGACGATCTCCTGGTGATAGGTGGTCAATGCAAGATAGATGGCAGGGACGCTGATAGCAAAGAGAAACGAAGTAATCCGCAGCATCCGATTGATTGAGGAAAAAAAGAAGCTCAGATAATAGTCGTCGCTCGCTTGAAAGTATTCAATAAAAAGATGGGGCAACGTAATCACTACCGGAGTGCCTTCAAGTAATAAGGCAACGCGTCCTTCGAGTAACTTTGCCGCGACAATATCCGGTCGCTCGGTATTGCCAATGGTTTTAAAAGGCGAAAGCGGAGCGTCTTTAATGAACTCCGTAATATAACCCGTTCCCAAAACACCATCGAGTTTGATTTGTTCCAGCCGTTTTTCCAGTTCGCGAAGGAGCGCGTCGCTGGCCAATCCCTCGATATAACAAATACACGCCTTGGTTTGCGTACGGGAACCGAAGGCTTGGAATTTGCACTTAAATTGGTGAGTGCCGAGCTTCCGGCGCACCAGCGACAGGTTCACCATCAACGATTCGGTGAAGCCTTCTTTGGGTCCGCGAAACACCTTTTCATTTTCCGGTTCGCTGATCGCGCGGGTCTGCCAACCTTTCGAACTGACAATCAATGCTTCCGCAGTGTTTTCAATCAGCAAAACGGTGTCGCCGCAAACCAATCCCTCCAATAATAGCTTGAGATCCGCGGTTTTCTTGACATCATTCGCCACAATGACCCGGGTTTGCAGGACATCAACGGGTTGATCGTTCCTTTTCAACCCGACGTAGTTCATAATTGGTTCAATAATATTTTCGTTAACAATTTCGTTATTGACCATTCCGTTGCTGAAAATGGCGCAGCATTTCAGTTGGTGATCGGTCTGGTTCTGAAAATGCCGGTAGATGACGGTGTCGTCATCTTTAAGCAGTTCGTGGAAGAGCGCTTCATTCGCCGCTAACGAGTCGCAGAGGGTGTTTTCAACCTCGCTCCGGGGCGGCGCTGCGGGTATAACGCGGTTACTTTTACGGGAGTTTTTGTACACGATTATTCACCCTGGTTATTATTGGGAAATAGATGGTAAAATTATGTATAGATCGTGAAATAACAATGACTAAACTCGTGGGACAATAGAAAATCCCGGCCAACGCGGTCGGCCGGGATTTGACAATTACGATTTAGATCTTCTCCCCGGGATAATACCGGCGTAACCAATCCAATTCTTCCCGTTCCTCGTTGGTTTCGTACCAGCCTTGGCCGAACAGTCGGTGAAGCCGCTGGAAATACTCTTCGTACATTTTGGCGACTCGTTTCATGGAGTAGTTGCGTTCGGACCATTCGCGGCAGTCGGCGGGGTTGATCCGGTGAATGTTTTGTACCGCCCAGCAGAACTCTTCAAAGACGCGGCAGCGGAAGCCGGTCACGCCGTGCAAAACGGTTTCGGGGAATGCGCCCCAGTCGCTGGTGATGACCGGAGTACCGCAAAGCTGCGCTTCAACATTGACTCCGCCGAACGGTTCCAAATAAATGGTCGGCATCAGCACGGCTTTGGCATTGCCCAGTAGTTCCTTGCGTTCTTCCGGTCCGACCGCCGGGAAATATTTGATATGCTTTTCTTTGCCAAGCGTCAGTCCTTCCTGGGGATTATCGAGCGATCCCTGGCCGACGATATACAACTGATTCCGGGTTGCTTTTGCTACATCGGAGACGACCTGAACGCCCTTGCGGGAGATGATCCGTCCGAGATAAAGAAGGTAATCTTGTTTCTTGGGTTGGTAAGGGAAGTCGTTGACATCAAAATAGTTGGGAATTACCGCATCATACCAGCCGCCGTCCCCCTGGTTCAACAAACCGTAAACATAGTGCATCCAGGCGTAAGACTCGAAGACCCGGCGGGCGCTGAAAACGCCGGTATAGCCGATCCCGGATTCGATCGCCATCAGATTGGTGGCATCGGCAATCGGTTTTTGATAATTGCCCATTGGGCAAAGCAACAGGTCGTCGTGTTGTTTCCGTTCATTAATCGCGGCAATGGCGTTTTCATTGAAGGTGCGGTGGGCAAGATCACGGGGGTCATGTTTGAAAAATTCTTTGGACTGATCATAATCACCATATGCTTTTTTCAGGACAGCTTGGGTGGATACCTGGATAAACTCATCGCAGACCACATCCGAACCTTCGACGCCGTAGAAGTAAAGTTGGTGGCCATAACTTTTGATCATCCGGGCCAGTTTGACAACTTTTTGCGTATACGCGCAGGCTGAATTGGAACGATGAGTGGCAAGATGAGCCAATCCGAGCAGGTGAAAACGTAACTTTTTCATACGAACCTCGCTATCTATTGGTTTTATATATATATATTCATGAGCAACGACAATGTATCGGGATTGGCGACAGAATCTGGAGGGCATTGGGAACAGTTTTGAGAATTATATGCTTTATGCAGGAGGTTACAACGTTTAAAAGATTGATCCGTCAACCCAGATTGGCACAATCAAGGGAGATGATGGCAGGCAATTCTCAGATCTTGACAAGAAGGATCGAAGCGTGTATTATGTATTTTACATCTTTCATATTTGACATGCGATGAAGCGGAAGAGTAACCAAACCCTCGAGTTTAAGAGAGCCCATGCCGGTGGGAATTGGGTATTCGGACTTGGTGAAACAGGCCGTTGGAGCAGTGGCTGAAAATACGGAGTAAGCCAACCGGGTCTTCCCGTTACTGAAGGAGCAGGATAAGAAGATTGATCTTGCTTGAAGCGAGTGGGCATTTTTGCCAACAAGGTGGCACCACGGAAGTTGAACCTTTCGTCCTTAGCGGACGGAAGGTTTTTTGTTCGCTGACGCCATCATTTCTCTTTAAGCGTGTCAATTCACTTTTGATGCATTTGGAGTGGGTAGCAATACCAAACAAGGTGGTACCGCGGAAGTTTAAACCTTTCGTCCCTGATACGGGGATGAAAGGTTTTATTTTTTGAAAATCCAGATAAGCTTCGCCGGGCGTTGTCGTACTTCGGACTCAGCATCCTCGCGTATGTTAATACGCGAGGGGCGCTTCGCCTCGTACTCCTAGCCTGAGTGCTTCTCTGAATTTTCATAACTGAATTCTAAATAAAGGGTGGTTCTGATGGAGATTGGCAATGAGTTAGCGAATTTACTTTTACCGGGGATCGGGTCCGATATCGCCGGGGTCGTCAACGGTTATCCGGAACGGCAATTGCCGCCGGGGGCGATGGTGACCCGGTTTGCGCCGAGCCCGACGGGAATGCTCCATATCGGCGGGTTATATGCGGCGTTGGTTTCCGAGCGGTTAGCGCATCAGAGCGGGGGCGTCTTTTACCTGCGCATCGAAGATACTGATAAAAAGCGGGAAGTGACGGGAAGTGTCGCGGGAATCGTTGAGGCGCTCCGTTATTTCGGGATCGGTTTTGACGAGGGGGTTGCCGGAAGCGGAGTGGAAGTCGGCGCCTACGGACCGTACCAGCAGAGTTTGCGCCGGGAGATTTATCAGACGGTTGTGAAGTCGTTGCTTGAACGCGGCTTGGCCTATCCTTGTTTCTGTGATGAGACCGAACTGGACGCGCTCCGGGTTAAACAAGAAAATTTGGGAATGCGGCCCGGTTATTACGGACGGTGGGCCGGTCACCGGCATGCGACGCTGGAACAGATCCGCGCCGAGTTAAACTCCGGAAAACCGTTTGTGATTCGCTTTAAATCACCCGGTAATTATGGCAAAAAAATCGTTTTTGAGGATGCGATTAAAGGACGGATTGAGATGCCTCAAAACGACCAAGATATTGTCTTGCTCAAATCCGACGGTTTGCCAACCTATCATTTGGCTCATGTGGTTGATGATTTTCTGATGAAAACCACCCATGTGATTCGCGGCGACGAGTGGCTGGCTTCGGTTCCGCTCCATCTCCAACTTTTTGAGACGCTAGGGTTCGCACCGCCCAAGTATGGGCATATCGCGCCGATTTTGAAGCGGGAAGGCAATTCCAAACGTAAGTTCAGTAAGCGAAAGGACCTTGACGCCATTGCCGGGTTTTATCAAGAACAAGGTTATCTTGGGCCGGCGGTCACCGAATATTTTTTAACCTTAATCAACTCCAATTATCCGGTGTGGCGGGCCGAACATCCCCAGGAACCATTGACCGATTTCCGGATCGATTTGGTCAAGATGAGCATTAGCGGGGCGTTGTTCGACCTGGATAAGTTGAACGATATCAGTAAGAATTTGATTGCGACTTATCGGGCGGACGAAATCTACGAGCAAGCGACGGCGTGGGCGCGGCGCTACGATCCGGAATTGTTTGAGCTGCTCAGCGACCAACCCGAATACTCCCTGCGGATTTTCAATATTGAGCGCAAGGCCGGCAAACCGCGGAAAGACTTCAGCAAATGGTCGGATATCCGGGCCGGCATGGCGTTTTTTTACGATTCGTTATTCATAGCGGACTGCGCCGCCGGATATGTGTTCCCGGCCAATTTCCCAACGACGGGGATCCGGGAAGTGCTGCGGGAGTATCTTGACCACTATCCCAGCGGAGTTGACCATGCGACCTGGTTTGAGTCGTTAAAAGATTTAGCGGAGCGGTTGGGATACGCTCGCGACGCTAAGACCTATAAATCCAACCCTGCAGCTTATGTTGGGCATGTCGGCGACTTGGCGATGATCCTGCGCGTAGCGCTGACCAATTGCACCGCCACGCCTGAACTTTACGCGATTATACAAGTTATGGGGGAAGACCGGGTCAAAAAACGGTTGCGGCGGTGTCTGAACACGATTATACTATAATCTCCTGTTCCTGATGGGTGATCTCGACTGTGGCGATGCCCAATTGCTTGGCGCGGGCCGCAAATACCTTGGTCGCTTCAAAATCAAATCCGAAATGCATTGGGATTAACAACTTCGGCCGGAGGTGTTCGGCAAAGTATTCGGCGCCATGGGCGTAATACTCTTCCAAACGCCGGTCGACCGGGAAAAACGCTACGTCGATGGGATGGCCTTCAATCTTTTGCACTTCGGTGAGAAAGGCTTGGTCGGCCTTGGCCCGGTCCGTTTCGGTGTCTTCTTTCCAATGCCACCAGTTGAGGTCGCCGGCGTGGAACAAGTTAATTCCGTCCACCGTCACTAGGAAGGAGACGCCAATATCGGTGGATCCAAATGTTTTGACTTGCGCCGTGCCGTCCGACCACTGGGCGTATGGCGCCAAGCGCCGGCAATTGCAGTCGCCGAGGTTTTTCTTAATATCGTCGCTGAGGATATAGGTGATTGCCGGGTTAGTCTTGGCCCACTCCAGGATGGCGCGGTCGAAGTGGTCTTTGTGACTGTGGGAGGAGAAAACGTACACCCGGGGTTTATCCTTGAGCGTCGCGCCGGTGATGACGCCTTTTTCCAGGGTGGACGGTTGATAATAATCGAAGATGAGATAGGAATTGGCGGTCTCCACTGCGAAACCACTATGAAAAAGATAGGTAATTTTCAGTCGGATTGGGTTCAATCGAAGTCACCTCAAAGTATTTAATTGATTTTATTATTGCATACTTATCATACGAAAGACAATGGGTTGAGGTAAAAGAGATGCCGCAAATGCAATCCCGCCGAGTTGCTGGGCCGGATGATCCGGTTTTTCCGGAGCTTACCGCCATCTATGAGACGAGTTTCTGTGCCGATGAACGCCGGGAAATGGACCGGGCGTTGTTCGCTAATCCCCGTTACGCTTTGAACGGGTTTTTCGCCACCGACGTCTTGCTCGGTTTTGCCGCGACCTGGCGGTTGGACGGCTATCTGATGGTGGAACATCTGGCGATCGCTCCGCAATGGCGGGGTCGGGGCTTCGGTGGACAATTTTTGCGGGAACTGATTGCGCGCTCCCGTCACGCCACATTGATTCTGGAAGTGGAACGCCCCGCCAACGATCAAGCGCGCCGCCGGATTGCCTTTTATGAACGCTGGGGTTTCCAACTTAATCCGTATCCGTATCTTCAACCGGCCTACGCCAAAGATAAAGCCCCGGTTCCATTATTCCTCATGAGTTATGGCCGGTTGTTTGATTTGGCGGAGTATCGGGTTGTCGTAGAACAACTCTACCGGCTCGTTTACCATGGGCAAAAGCAAGGGGACGATCACGTCGAGTTACCGCAGTGGTAAACGAAGTTTGAAAACAGCGCCTAATACGTCAAACCCTCCCCGGATTAATCCGGGGAGGGTTTGACGTATTAGGCACATTTATAACCGGCAACTGTCTGGCGTGGGCAGTTCCCCGGTTTGGTAGAGCTCCGGCGGGATCGTGGCGACGAACGGCGTTAATTGGCCGCTGTGGCAGATGAACAAACGGTGAAGCGCCCGGGTGCAGATGGTATAAAAGAGGTTGCGGTCCGCTTCATCGGCATAATTTTGCACGTCGGCATCCCAGACTAACACCGCGTCAAACTCCAACCCTTTGGCCAGGTATCCGGGGATGATCACAATCCCTCGATGAAACTCGCTGTTTTCGTTTTTGATCAGGTGGATGGGCAGGAGGGACCGTAATAATTGGTAAAGCGCTTCCGCTTGTTGCGCCGCTTTGGTGATTAAGGCGACGGAACGGAGACCGCTAGCGAGAATCCGGTCGATCAATACCTGCAACCCGAAGGCGCTCCCTTCCGGTTCGGGGAAGGAATAAACTTGCGGCAAAGCCCCGCTACGCCGAATCGGCTCGCCCGTCAGCGCGCTAGTGGATACCGCCTTGGCAAAGGACTGAATCTCGCTGGTGGAACGGTAACTCTTCTGGAGCGTCAGCAATTGTGAATCCGCCGCGCCTAAAATAGCGGCGGCGGTCTGAAAATCCGCCGTCCGCAAATAAGGATGGATCGACTGGGAACGGTCGCCCAAGATCGTCCAAGCGCATCGCGGAAAGAGTTGGTTGACGATCCGGTATTGCAAAATCGTGAAATCTTGCGCTTCATCGATGATCAATTGCCGGATGTCGCCGCGGACCGGAAATCCGCTTAAACACCCGTGAAAATAAAGAAGCGGCAGTGAATCCTCATACATGATCCGGCCGTTTTCAAACCACTCCAAGGTCTGGCGGCGGATCTCCGGCCAATTTTCCGGAACCGGCAGTCCTGCCGCCAACCGGGCAAAGAGGGCTTCGTCGCGGAACAATTGTTGATACAGCTGGAAAGGATCCAACTCGGTCCGCCGGACCAGTTCGCTCGTGAGCGGTTCCAGCTCGGCTTTGGCGGCTAGACGGGCTAGCACTTTGATGGTTTTCTCGTTGACCTCTTCCCCGGTCGCGGCGATGGCCGCTTCATGTTGCGCCCGGATCCGGCGGACCAGGGGGCGTAGTTTCTGCTGGATCACCTTGCGGATTTGCCGCAGCCGTTTGGCCGGAGGCAAGTAAGCCAGGTTCGTCAGAAATAGTTCTTCCCATTCTTCTCGGGAAAAGTAATTTTCTCCGCCCAACGTAAGCTTGGGATATTCCTTGACTAGACGCTCCATAATGAATTGTAGGTAGTTTTCGAGCAGATCGGCAAAAGCGGGCGCCGATTTGAAACCAATTCCCGCCGCTCGAACCCGCGTGGCGGGAGCGCCGGGGTTGGCCATGAAAAGTTCCAATTGTTCGTTCCAATCCTCAACCTTGGCGGGGAATTGCAGTTTGGTGCGGTCGATATAGTCCTGGAACGTGGTTTGCCTGACGTTGGCCTCGCCCAATTCCGGCAGGACGTTGGAGATATAATCGGCAAAGATATAGTTGGGCGAAAAGATCAAAATCTGCTTGGCGGTTAACGTGTCGCGCTCCCGATAGAGCAAATAGGCGGCACGGTGCAAGGCGATCGAAGTTTTGCCGCTGCCGGCCGGTCCCTGAACCAATAGCACCCGGTGGTCGGCGTCGCGGATGATCTGATTTTGCTCCCGCTGAATGCTGTTGACGATGGTGCGCATCTTTTGATCGGTGCTACGGCCCAAAATTTCCTGCAAGATCTCATCCTCAATGGTAAGATCGGAGTCAAACCAGTAATTAAGCCGTCCATCGGCGATTTTGTATTGCCGTTTGAGGGTGATCGCGCCTTGAATTTTTCCCATAGGGCAATGATAATGGGCCGGTCCCACTTGAAAATCGTAAAACATTCCGGCAATCGGCGAGCGCCAATCGTAGACCAGCAACTCGCCGGAGCTGGTATCGGCGAGCGTGGCGATTCCGATATAAACCGGCTCGGAGTTTGCTTGCATGTTTGGTTTAAGCTCCCGAAAGTCGATTCGTCCAAAGTAGGGCGCGGACAGCATTTTGGCAAAATGCGCCCGGCGCCGCCGCGCGGCTTCGGCGATGTTTTTCTCCCGTTCGACGATCTCGGTTAGTTGGGCTTCATCCCAAAAATCGGCATAGGTCGTCTGCCAGTAGGTATCGAGCACTTTGTCAAGTTCGGCTTTGGTTGCGGCATAGGTCGCATCGCTGATTCCAAGCTGTGCGGCGATTTGGCGCAACGTTTGTTCCAAATGCTGTTGTTCGAGAACATTCTCATTGGCATCCATTGGAGAACCCCCTTCAAGAGTTTTGGCGAAACCCATTGACAGCCTGCTAACAATTTGATAAAATTATATTGGTGATTTGTATGGTTTTTGTAAGAACTATCCAAACTATTATACACCAACCAAGCGTGAATCACAAAACGCCTGATTGAACTTAAGCGGTGTTCTCTTTTATTTAGGGTCACGATAATTACTATTTTTGTCCGTTTTCAACCGTTATTATCCATCATCAAACGTGAGGCACCCGATTTCCGGAGTGTCTTTTTTGATACAAAAATTTTAAGCCAAAAACCGACCGTCAAACCGTAACGGTCGGTTTTGCAGCGGCAAACTATCGAAATTTCGAATCCAAAAAACCGGATTGGGCTAAGTGTTGATAAAGCTGCTTGTGAAGGTGTTGCGCGGTTTCGGGGTCGCCGGGTTTAGCCCAGACTTGAAAGAACCAGTCCATGTAACGGGAAAAAAGCTTATCCTTTTCCTTAAAGACCAATCCCAGATGTTTGTTGGGATCGTCGTATTCGGCGATGAGTTGGTCCAGTTCCTCCGGAGTTAGGGATTGATACTTGCCGAAATGAATCAAGCCTTTCCCGCACAAGCGGCCGCGGCTGACCGGTTGCTTCGTTGCGGGCGCGTAGCCCAGGATTAGCGCGATCAAGGGAAAACAATCTTGCGCGGGTAAATTGAAATGTTGGTAGAACCGGCTTAGATCTTTCCGGTGTATACTGTTAGTGAAGAGTGAATCGATTCCCAGTGATTTTGCAGCGATAGCAGCGGTTTGGGCAGCCAGGATCGTATCGGTGCTGCCGGTAATGAAGTCGGTTACATGTTGGCTTTGGTAGGGGTATTGCAGCCGTTCGGCAGTAGCCCGCAACCGGCTGAAATCGACACAAAAAATCAGGGCGTGACTCCCGGTATACTGTAAGTACTCTTTCATGACCGGTTTCTCATCAACGACAATCATTGAGTAAGTCTGCCTGGCCGAGGCGCTGGCAGCCCGGACGGCGGCTTGTAAAATGGTTACCAGCTCCGTGGCAGGAACCGTCCGCTCGGTAAAATTGCCGTGAGTCGAATGTAATTGATGAATGGTTTCTAAAGTTTGATTCATGGAATGACCTCCTAAGTCCGGAAACATTATAACATAAACGGTATTTTGAAGCAAATTCTTCCAAATTTAAAATAGCGAAACGAATCGTAATTTCAGAAGGAGCAATGGAGCAATTATGATCAAGATCGGTATTGATTTGGGCGGCACGAAAATTGAGATCGTCGCCTTGGACGGACAAAATCAACCCTTGGTCCGGCGCCGGGTCGCCACGGAACAGGAACGGGGCTACGAGGCGATTGTCGAGAACATCGCCCGGTTATACCGGGAGACCGTCGCCGGGCTGGGGCAGCCGGAACATACTTTGGGGATTGGTATCCCCGGCATCATCTCCGCCAAAACACAACGGGTCAAAAATTCGAATACGCTTTGTCTCAATTATCAAGCGTTGCAAATTGATTTGGCCGCACGACTCGGTCGCCCGCTACGGGTTGAAAATGACGCCAATTGTTTTGCACTGACTGAAACCCTGCTTGGCGCCGGTCAGGGACAACAAGTGGTCTTCGGCGTGATTATGGGAACCGGCTGCGGGGCTGGAATCGTCTGGGACGGCAAAGTCCATTCCGGTTTGCAAGGAATTGCGGGGGAATGGGGACATATGCAGATCGATCCCGACGGTCCGGCCTGTTACTGCGGGAAACGGGGTTGCGTCGAGACCTATATCAGCGGCGGCGGGTTGCAACGGCTGTACCAACAACAGGTCGGCGCTACCGTAACCGTGCAACAGATCGTTGACGGCTACCGGGCCGGGGAAGCGGGCGCCAGCCAAGTTTTTGGCGATTTTATCCAGCATTTTGGCATCGCTTTATCCAATGTGATCGACATTCTTGATCCGGATATGGTGATCCTCGGCGGCGGTTTATCCAACATCGACGAGCTTTACACCCTGGGGCGGGCGGCGGTGGCCCGGACCATCTTCTCCGACAGTCTTGAGACCCCGATCGTGAAAAACTGTTGCGGCGACTCCGCCGGCGTCTTTGGCGCAGCGCTGATCGGGATCTGAGGCGGGAACATCCTGGTGAGTAAGCGGTTGCCGGTCTTCCCGTTGGAACGACCGTCTGCATTTGGACAATGATTCCTGTCTTCCGTACTATACAAATCCACCGGCACGCAGCCTGAAATATGGTATGATTCAATCGAACGCGCAGGTTGGTTAAGGGAACAGGAGGAACTGTCATGATCGGACAAACATACCCAAGCGAAAAACGGTATTACCGGGATGAAAAAACCGGTCGGGAGATCTGTCAGCTAACGACCGCGGCCAACAACTATCATATGTACTTCACCGACAATTCGTTTACCTTGGGGGACCGGGAGATTTATTTCATCTCCGACCGGGGCCGGCCGGGGGTGTTTAACATCTTTCAAATGGATCTGGCGTCGGGAGAGATGACCCAAATGACCGATGAGCCAAATGGGATCAACCACCGGATGACCAAAACCCCTGACAGTGAATTGATTGTTTATACGGCCGGCAGTGCCTTGCGCAAGCTGACCACCCGCACCGGACAGATTGAGACGCTGTATGAGGAAGCCGGTCAATTTTTGCTCGGAACGCCGTTTATCGCGCCGAACAAACGGTATTTCGGGGTCATCCGCAATGAAAAAGGGCCGGAGTTTCACCGTGGGCCCAATTACCGCGGTTTTAAGGAAGCGTTGTTCGCGGTGAAAAAAGCTTTTATTACCTTGGTTTACCTTGATGGTTCCAAAGTGCTGGATGTTTTCGAAGACACCCATTATTTGGGCCATTTCCAGTTTGCCCCCGACGACAGCGGCTTGGCGATGTTCTGTCATGAAGGACCTTGGAATCTGGTGCAGCAACGGATCTGGCTGTTGGACCTGGTGAGCCGGGGCGTCCAGCCCTGTTTCCGGCAGCAGGCCGACGACTGCGTCGGTCACGAGTTTTGGACCCGGGACGGTTTAATCTTCTTTGATAACCGCCGGGCCGGGCACGACGGCACGATCACCTCCGACAAAACGCAGGCGACCGTCACAATGGAGGTGGAATCCGACCAACTGCCCTATGTGGGCTTAATCGATCGCCGGGGGACGCTGGTCCGCCAGATTGATATGCCGTATTACTGCAATCATTATCACGCCAACAATGACAATAGCCTGTTGGTTGGGGACGCGGTCGAGGATATCGTGTTGATCAATATTCGCGAAGCTGCGCCAACCATTGCCACGTTGTGCACTCATTACACCTCTTGGCGGACCGCCACCACCCATTGCCATCCGACGTTCGGCTGGAACGGAACGCGAATCTTATTCGAGTCCGACCGGAGCGACAATCAAAACCTGTACTTGATCGAATTGGAATGAACTGATAATTCCAATGAAAAAACGGATATCAAACGAGCCGTCCTTGATTGCAGCGCCAAGGACGGCTCGTTTGATTTGTCTGTCGTCGGGCGGTTATTTTGATTCAATGGCCACCCTGCTTCCGAATTGGGACAGGGACAAGGGGACGATCAACAGTAAAGTAATCAGTCCGCAAGCCAGAAAACCCATGCCGCCGCCGGAAGCTTCCATCACGGTTCCGGCAAAAAAGTTGCCCAACGGGGTAGTGCCTTGATTGAGAAAAGCATAAACGCTCATGACCCGGCCGCGATATTCGTCGTTGGAGTGGAGTTGGAAGATCGAGTTGGCGGTATTGATAAACACTAAATTCATAAAGCCGATGGCGGCGATCAGGAACATACTGAGCCAGTAGAACGGGGTAAGCGCGGTAACAATTTGCAAAATGCCGATTCCAAAAGCGTTGATCAGCAACAGTTCTTTTTTGAGCCCGTGTTTACTGATGGTGGCCATCACCAGCGCGGCGCAGAGCGAGCCGATTCCCGCCGCCGACATCAGCGCGGTGTAACCGCCGGCGCCTTTTCCCAATACCGTTTTGGCGAAAACGGGAATCAAGACATCGTTATTCATGGCAAACGTACAGACAATCGCCATGGCGAGGACATTATGAACCAAGATGGGGCTTTGCTTAATATAACGAATGCCTTCGGTGATCTCCAGCAACACGTTCCGGCGTTGCCGTTGCACGACCAAATCGGGAGTTTTAATCAACAAAAGACCGCCCAATACGGCGAGATAGCTGAGACTGTTGCCAAAGAAACAGAAAACAGCGCCAAATTGGACAAGCAAGATTCCGGAGAGCGCCGGACCGATAATCTTGGCAATGTTGACGATGGTTGAATTTAATGAGATTGCGTTCATTAGATCCTTTTTGCCGACCAGTTCAATGAAGAAAGATTGCCGCGCCGGCATATCGACCGTTTGGGTCAGACCAAAGACGGCGCTCAAGATAAAGACATGCCAGTATTGAATCACCCCGCAAAAGGTGAGAGCGGTCATAATCAACGCTTGCAACATAAACGCCGCTTGGGTCAGCAAGAGAATCTTTTTCTTGGGGAAACGGTCGACAAAAACACCGGCAAAGAGGGAGAAAAACAACATCGGCAAAAACTGGCAGACGCCTAACAAACCGACCAGCAACGGCGATTTGGTCAAAGTATAAACCAGCCAGACTTGGGCGGTTCGCTGCATCCAGGTGCCGGTCAATGAAACGCATTGGCCGATCCAGAAATAGCGGAAGTTTTTATATTGTAATGAGGAGAAAGTGGTGAAAAGGGTTTCTTTACACTTGCTAAGCATGGGCGGTTCATTCCTATCGTGTTGATAACTTGATCTTATTGCAACCTTGAAGATATTATATCCCGGGTTACAAGCGTAACCAACGCCTTTGCGTTTTTTTCAGGCATTAATCCAGCGTTCAGTGGAAAATGTCCCGTCAGAAAATGGCCAGTCGTAACGTTGATTTATAACATATCGTTAAAAACAAGACAAATCTGGATTATGGTCTTCAATTTCTGAGGGAAACATGATAGAATTTACAAAATATACAAATAGTGTGAAATAATTGGTGCATACTGGATGAAACTTGTGGGACGGGGGGAAAGCAATGCCGCAACAGGGACGAAATTTAGGCGAACGTTCTTCCAAAGTATTGGAGGTTACACACTTTACGAAGTTGAAGGTGTTTTATCAGATTTTGATGGTCATTGGCGTAATGAGTCTTTTTTTTGGCTTGCAAGCGTATCTGAATGTGGGAGTTATCCGGACGATGCAGGAGGCGATTCCGGCTATCTTGAATCAGGGAGCTTATACCTTAAATGAAATTGCCAATCTCAAAGGAGATATCTTAAACGTCAAGGACGCCTATTTGGAACAGATGACGGGCAACACCGACGCCAACACGCCCGCAGTAACCGAGTTGCTGGAGAAGATTAATCAACGGACCAGAAGTTTGAATCAGATTGAGCCAGGAACCAAAGAACGAATCCTCCATAAACTCGCCATGATCCAAACCCTTACTGAGAATCCCACGGCGGATAATTATCCGTTGTTACGAAAAGAGTTGAGCAATATCGGCTTGTATCTTGACAATGCCTATATGGGTTTATTCAGTCAAACGTTATCTCGCGTGACCGAGAATGATCAATTTTCCGATGAAGCGCAACGCAATAGCATTCTGATCATGATTGCCAGTATTGTTTTATCGATATTGCTTGGCGTTTTTATCGCCAACTCCATTGCCGGGCCGCTCAAAAAAATCGCCGGAGTGGTTAAGGGAATCGCCGTTGGCGATCTGACTGAAAAGGTCCGCGCGGCGGGATCGCCGGAGCTGGCGGTGGTCGTGAACGGTTTAAACCAGGCAATCGACGGATTGCAGGAACTGGTCAGCAATATCGGCCATCAAGCCACCGCGTTATTTACCGCTAGTAAAGAGCTGAAAGCCACTTCCACCATGACCGGGCAGTCCGCTACCGAAGTCGCCCGGTCGATGGAGCAACTGACGGTCGGCGCCGAGGAACAGGCGCGGCAGATTAACCAAGCGGTCGCGACCATTGATCAGCTCTCGGAGACCGTCCACCAAGTATCGCAAGGGACCGACCGGATTGCCACCGCCTCGGAAAAAGTGGCGCAAGCCGCGCAAGTCGGCCGGGAAGCGACGGTCGCTATTACCAGAGAGATCACTGGGTTATATACTTCCACCAAAGAGGTGGCGGAAGTGATCGAAATCTTGCAACGCTCGTCCGAAGAGATTGGCGAGATCATCACCTTGATTCAAGCGATTGCCGAGCAGACCGCGTTGTTGGCGTTAAATGCTTCGATTGAGGCGGCGCGCGCCGGCGAACAAGGGAGAGGATTTGGGGTCGTGGCCCGGGAGACGGGAAAACTCGCCGAACAATCCAAACAAGCCACTGAGTCGATCACTCAATTGATTTTGCGCATGAAAGCCCGGACCAATCAAGCGGTGAATGTAATCCAGATTGGACTCGGCAGGGCGGACAAAGGCCGCAATTTGGTCGTCCAAGCCCGGACCACCTTTGAAGAGATCTTTACCGCCCTTAGCGAAAACCTCCAACAAATCCGAGCGGTCGCTGCGTTGACCCAGAAAATGTCCCACAGCAACCAGGAGGTCATCGAGTTGATCAACGGGATTGCCTCATTTTCCGAAGAGAGTCTGAGCAGTACCGAACAGGTCTCGGCCACCACCGAGGAACAGAGCGCTTCAGTAGAACAAGTGATGGCCTTGGCTGAAAGTCTGGAACGGATCGCCGATCATTTACGCCAGGCTGTCGCGGCGTTTGAGCTCACGCCGAAAACGAACGGCTGAACCGGAACGCTTCCGGTGGATCGCTTCCGAAATGTCAAATGGTAGTGGACCAGTTCCACTACCATTTTTGGTTGGGCTTATGGTATGCTATAGGCAGGAGATTATTTCATCGAATGAATCAAGGAAAAGATGTTGCGGTCAAGACGTCCAAAATTTTGTAAGTTATCGATCGCGATGAATTTCATTATTTTAAATAATGCCACAAGAAACAGGCAGGTAACGAATGAAGCAGGCACAACGTAGTTTAATCGTGTTGCTAAGCATCGCTTTGATTTTGATTGGAAGTATGATTCCAATCCATGCCGAGTCGCCGGGACGCCCGGAAGTCAGAGCGCTTTGGGTGGACGCCTTCCATAACGGGATCAAAACCCCGGCGCAGGTTGAGCAATTGGTAAAAGACGCTTTAACCGGCAATATCAATACCTTGATTGTTCAAGTACGGCGGCGGGGCGACGCCTATTATCACCGGAGCATTGAGCCGCGGACCGAGGACCCGGCGTTGCAACCGGGATTCGACGCGTTGCAATATTTGATCGAGCAAGCGCATGCCAACCGGATTGAGGTTCATGCCTGGCTCAATACGTTGGTGGCTTGGAACCGCGCCACAGCGCCGCTTGACCCAAAACATATCTGGAACGCCCATGGGCCAACCGCAACGGGCCGGGCCAACTGGATCTCCTATTACCGTACTTTTGACAAAGCCAAACAGGTCTGGTCGGAACAGTTGCAGAGTTCGTATTACCTCGATCCCGGCCATCCCGATTTGGTCGATTACACGGCAGCGGTCTATCTGGAAGTTGTCAAAAATTACGATGTCGACGGCATTCATTTGGATTATAGCCGTTACGCCGGAAAAGAATGGGGTTATAACCCGACTAGCATCGCCCGCTATCAGGCCCGTTACGGGACGACCGGACTCCCCGCGCCCGATGATCCGCAATGGGCGGCGTGGCGGCGTGAGCAAACCGCCAATTTGGTGCGGAAGATTTACTTACAAGCTATTGCGCTCAAGCCCAAGCTGAAAGTCTCGTCGGCCGTGATTACCTGGGGCGACGGCCCGGTCACCGAAGCCGACTGGGAACGCTCGCGGGCGTATACCGAGGTGTTTCAGGACTGGCGCAGTTGGCTTCAGGAAGGGATTCTCGATCTGGCGGTGCCGATGAATTATTTCCGGGATTTCAATCCGGCCCAGCAACTCTGGTATAACCGCTGGATTGAATGGGAGAAAGATCACCAATACGGCCGGCAAATTGTGATCGGCCCGGGAAGCTATGCGCAATACATCGAAGATACGCTCTACCAGATCCGGCGGGCTCAGTCCCCGTCCAATCTGGGAAATTATGCCGCCGGCGTTTCGTTGTACACTTACGGGACCAGTCACCTCTATAGTAACGACGATTACGCGGGCGGGGTCTCGACCGCGACATTGCCGCGGCAACCCCACCGCTATCTGCCGGAGAGTAATGATCTGCTTTTTACCACATTGACGCAAGCAGGAGGATACTGGGACCCGGTGCTTGACATCTTCATTCCAACGCGACCGGTCTTTTCGGCCCCGGCCGCCATTCCGGACCAGCCGTGGAAAACCCGTCCCCAAACGGGGTTCCTGATGGGAGTCGTCAGCGCCAACGGCAAGACGGTCGATCATCTCCGCGTAACGGTCGAGCCGGTTCAGACCATGTTTAAAAAGCGACTGCGCCGCTTAACCGATACCGATGGCAACGGTTGGTTCGGTCTCACCCAATTGCCACCGGG
Source organism: Bacillota bacterium (assembly GCA_023410535.1). Classification (GTDB taxonomy): domain Bacteria; phylum Bacillota; class UBA4882; order UBA8346; family UBA8346; genus JAEYPR01. Next base: position 188,350 of record JAEYPR010000002.1, read on the forward strand.
GCGTTATCGGGTAACGGTCCGCTTGGGTGGACTTTTTGGCAAACGGGTACGGGAGATTCAAATCCAACCGGGCCGGGTCTCCAATGTAAAATTCTAAAAAAATTCGGCATCGCTGATGGAACAGTAAAACGCGCGGGATTTCTGGAAAACCCGCGCGTTTTTGTTTTGAACAACCCAGGCGATGAATATAAATTGATGTGGATGCCAGAATACAGTTGAAAAAGGAATCGTTTTCCGGTACGCCGACTTTTGACGCGCCCGGGTAACCGGCAAGGATGCACAGCCGTTGAGCAAGGATGCACAGCCGTTGAGCGAGGATGCGCAGTCGTTGAGCGAGGATGCACAGCCGTTGAGCGAGGATGCACAGCCGTTGAGCGAGGATGCACAGCCGTTGAG
>JAEYPR010000014.1 GCA_023410535.1 Bacillota bacterium
AAGATTGGACTCGCTCGGTCCCTAATTGGAAGTCGATTATCGCTAACCTTTCCATCCTTTTCGAGGACCGTTTATCCAAATATCTTTTTTAAGTTTTGGAGTTTACACAAAAATATTGACACTGTCGCATTTTTTATGCCAGAACTTCATAAAATAACGTGCAAATATATTTATCAATCTCATAAAAATATTTATCAACGTGACAAAGATATTTATTGACCTTGAAAAAATAATAAACCACTTTGCATTTATATTTCTCCACCTTGAAAAAATATTTATTGAGGTTGCAATAATATTTATCGCTCATAAAAAAATATTTATCAACTTGATAAAAACATTTATCAATTCTAAATAACTATTTTTCGTTGTAAATCATATATTTGTAAGACACTTTTTTACTTTTAATTGATTGGTAGTCGCCGCTCGCGCAAGCCAATTAAGAAAATGCTTAAGTGAACGACAAGGCATCGAAGCGATTTTCTAAGGCCACAACAACATTTTTTACCCCGATATATAACGCGTGTTGCGATGCACCCAGGATCGACGGCTGCTCCGCTAACCAATCCGAAAAATCGATCCAGGTTGCCAAGGAAGGATTATCCAACCGGTTAACGAAATTTATTCGTAACAAAAACCGAATTTTTCGAGGTATTTCAGATGTACGATCTACTCAAAGCAATCGCCGCAAAACAAGGTGACGCCTTGCGCATGATCCCGATTGAACGCTTGACCGACTTGCGACAGGATATTGCCGATTTCCAAAACGAACAGGATCTCAACGGGTTTCAGCAATACATTGTCGATCACCTCTATCAGTTGGAACCGCCGGCGACTGATTTTTCAATCCGCTCCATCATCATCATTGCCTCGCCAACTCCGGCTTACGCCAAGGTCAACATCGTTTGGCAAGGGAAGAAAATTCCCATGCGATGTCTGGCCCCCTCCGCTCCGGGCAAGCAAGCGGCGGCGATCGCTACCGTGCAATATTTGACCCAACTGTTGCAACCAACTCCGTATCGGATTCACGCCGCGCCGCGGCTACCCCGGAAGCGTTTGGCTGTTCGCAGCGGTTTAGCGGCTTACGGGCGCAATAACATCTGCTATATCGAAGGCATGGGCAGTTTTTTCACGCTGACGACTTACTTTACGGATATCCCGTGCCCTGAAGATCATTGGCATGATCTCCGGGTCATGGCAAACTGCCGGCATTGTCTGGCATGTCAAGCAAACTGCCCCACCGGAGCGATTTCCCAAACACGATTTTTGATTGATAATGAACGCTGCCTGTCCTATTTCAACGAACGCCCCGACGCTTTTCCGGATTGGTTGCCAAAGTCGATCCATCATTGTCTCTATGATTGTTTGATGTGTCAAATCGGCTGCCCGCAGAACCAAGACCGGATCAATCAGGTGATCGGACCCATTGAGTTTGATAAAGATGAAACCACGCTGCTATTGTCAGGGAAACCGTTCGCGGCGTTTCCTCCCGCACTCCAAACCAAGGTGCAATTGCTGGGAATGGATCAATGGCTCGGGGCGATTCCCCGGAATCTAAAAGTCTTAATCGAAAACAACGAGCAGGGTTTCGCCTTGCGGTAATAAAAGCAGCGGCTGATTCAAAACTGCGCCGTCTCCTGGCGGAGAATTCGGTTACCGCGCGTCATCCGAAATAAACCCGCTCAAGGCGGGTCCATCTCTAGTATTTCTTTCTTATAAGTCAAACTCTTTCAAACGTCAAACTTGTCATATTTCCTCGGTTACTACAAATAAGCGCTCTCCCCAAAGATTCGCCGCATCATAACATCAATCCGGTGATAGAAAGTGTGTTTATGCCAGACTCGATTTTGGCCCCGGGCGGCAATTTTCTGTCGTTGGGCCGGATTATTCAGATAAAAACGAATGAACTGAATCAACTGCGGCAGATCATCGTAAAAGACCAAATGGGCTTTGTCGGTAAGAATCGTGCCCAACGCCGCCGTCCGGTTGGTAAGCAATAATTTGCCGTAACTCAAAGCCTCAAAGATCCGGGGATTGACGCCGTTGCCCTCGCCAAAATTGAAAACAATCTTGCAATTGGAATAAATCTGGGCGATCTCCTCCGGGGTCGCCCACTCCTTAAACCAGCATTTAAAGAGCTTTTGTAAGGAGAGCAAATAATAAATCCGGTTTTGGTACAGTTCGGGAACGGACCAGCATGTACCCACAAAGCCGAGATCATACGGCTCCGCTTGGGCAAGGGAATGTTGTGTCTCCGGGTCGCACGCGTAAGGCAACCAAAAGGTTTTTGCGCGGCAATGCTGGTGAAAATACTCCAAATAGTCCAAGTGCGTAATAAAAACATAATCGAAGCAATTCCCGATCCTGGCGTGGTTCTCATAGCGGATTAAGGTATCCAGCGATAAAAAAGCGGTGGGAACCGAAACCCTCCCGACCAGGCTATGCGGGTCAAACCGAAGCGAGATCGGATAACTCTCTACCGATAAAATCAAGTCAGGGTGAAATCCCGGACAATGCTTCAGCAATTCCATATATCCAAAAGGAATTTCGCCCGGAATTGTTTCGGATCCAATCGCCCGCACCTGGTGCCCCATTTTGATCAGGTACTTATAGAAATTATATGCATAAGGGCGAAACGGAAAAATACTCGGGCTGGTCTCCCCGACAAATAACACCTTTTTGCTTCGATGCGGACGAATGTTATCCGGAAGCATTCTTTTGGCTCCTTAAGTTTTATTGTAGTTTATGCAGTCATTTACGCATAAGGAATAAGGAGAAAGGCATGATGGCGGAAACTTTCCCGCCTGAAACATTGCTTGATGCGCACTGTCCGCTCAGACCGGAAGTTCCGGTCACCATTCAATTTCCATCCTGATCGCTAAAATAAAAAGACCGATACCGTTCCCGGTATCGGTCTTTTCATCAGGCATTCAATGGATTGCGCCCATCAATACTTGCCAAAATCCCCAAAAATCAAGCGGTCGTTGGCGGGAAGCGTTCGATTGCTCGTCCCGCTTGAGCCACCGACTGGTTTGTCACTGCTAACCGGCGCCGGCAGCTTCGCCTCACCTTTTAACCGGAACCGTCCGACCATCGCCCGTAAGATATCCGCTTGACTGGATAATTCCTCGCTGGCGGCGGCGCTCTCTTCGGCAGTCGCGGTATTGGTTTGAGTCGCTTGCGCCACTTGGTTGATTCCCAAATTGACTTGGGTTATGCCGGTGGCTTGCTCATTGGAAGCAATCGCGATATCTTCGAGCAGTTGCGCCGTGTGAATCGAGCCGTCGAGAATCTCCTTTAAGGAAGTTGCGGTGTGATTGGCGATTTCGCTACCAACCGCAACCCGTTGCATCGACCCTTCGATTAGGGCAGTCGTTTCCTTGGCTGCATTAGCGCTGCGGGCCGCCAAATTGCGAACCTCCTCGGCAACCACTGCAAACCCTTTGCCGTGTTGACCCGCCCTGGCCGCTTCAACTGCCGCATTTAATGCAAGAATATTGGTCTGGAATGCAATCTCGTCAATCACCCGGATGATCTTATTGATGTTGGTAGAGGCTTCGTTGATCTCGGCCATGGCTTGCAACATCTCCTGCATCTGCCGATCACCGTCAATCCCTTGCTCTTTTGATTGAACCGCAATTAGACTGGCTTCTTTGGCATTCACCGCATTTTGCTTGGTCTGGGCGGCGATTTGTGTCATCGTGCTGGTAATCTCTTCAATGGTGCTTGCTTGTTCCGTGGCGGCTTGTGATAAGACCTGGCCGGAATCGGAGATATGCCGGGCCCCCGCCGCCACTTGTTCAGCCGCTTGATTGAATTCACTCAACACTTCGTTGAGAATGGTAATGGTTTTATTTAACGCGTCGGCGATTTTGCGGTGATCGCCCTGGTATTGCCCGGTTACCATGACATCCAGATTTCCGTCGGCAATCTCTTGCAACACGGCGGCGGCTTCATTGACCGGTTCAATCACTGCGTCCAACGTTTGATTGAAGCCGGCGACGATCTTTTGATATTCTCCCTCAAATTGTCCGACCTCGCCCCGCGCTTGCAAGTCGCCGTTGACAGCGGCGCCAGTCAGCCGTTCAACCTCGTTAATCAACTGTTCAATCACCTCCATCATTGCCATAAAGGAAGGAATCAAGCGATCATTATCCGAGCGCCGTCCAATTTTTCGAAACTCCGGTAGACGGCTCAAATCACCATTGGCAAGCCGGACGGCGATATCCTGCACGCTCAGCAGGCGGCCCCGGACCGTATTGATCTCTTCGCCAAAATCTTGTAAGGTGCCTTGATATTTTTCACAATCCACCGCAACAGTATAATCATTCACCGCCATCAACCGCAGCACTTGCTGAGCTTCGTTCAACGGTTCAACGATCGCGTCCAGGGTCTGATTTAACCCTTCAATGACCCGGCGGTATTCCCCGGTGAAACGGTGAATGTCGCCCCGTTCCGCCAACTGCCCGGCGCTGGCGGCTTCCGATATTCTGACCGCTTCTTCGACCAAGGACTGGACATTCTCCATCATGCCGATAAACGCCGGCGTCAGATAATCATTGGCGCTCCGTTGCTTAATGGTCCGCAACTCTTCCAGCTTTCCGAAATCCCCTTCGGCGACGTTCTCCGCAATATGTTGTAAACTGATTAACCGTTCCCGAACGATGTTAATGGCTTCGGCAATCTCTTGATACACGCCGAGATAGTTGCCGTCGATCGCTGTATCGTAGTCATTGACGGCCATCTTATGCAACACCTTATTGCTGGCCACCAAAGAACCCAATCCGTCAATACAGGCGTTAATACTGTCTTTAATGGCAGTAAAGTCACCCTGATAGGTTTCGGTAATTGGCTCCGGAATGACTCCGCGACCGATTTGGGCGATATAATCGGCAGCCACATGTAACGGGCCGACTACCGCCTCAAGCGTGTTGTTTAAGCCGGTGATAATCTCCCGGTATGCTCCGTTAAATTTCAGTGCGTCACCGCGATCGGCCAATTTTCCTACTGTCGCCGATTGGGAAAGCTGGTTCACCTCAGTGATTAAACTTTGTAACGAGCCAACCATCTTATTCATGCTATTGGATAAAACGTCGACCTCCGATCGGGAAATGATCGTGACATTCAAGTCTCCGCTCGCGATTTTCTCAGCAACGCTTGCTTGTTGACGAATATTATCAGCCATGGCATTAAACGACTGCGCCAACATTCCCACTTCGTCTTGGGAATCCATATTGACATTCACACTGACATCGCCAACCGCCAACCGATCGGCCGCATTGACCATTTTTCTGATTCCGTCGGCAATCAGCTTGGTAATTAAATACGCGATGAGTACTCCGAATAAACAGGCAATTACGGTACCGATGATCAAGGCCCATCTTGTCTCAATCATCGCCCGCTCCGCTTCTCTGGACCGTTCTGTTAATAACGACCCTTCGGCAGCTTTGCAATTGGCAATCAATTTCCGAATTTGATCCATATATTGTTTACCTTGACCTTGTTGGACAATCTGGACTAACTGATCCATACTTCCCTGACCCTTCGCAATACTCCTTCGCAGGTCGATCAGGGTTTGAATGAAATTCAACCATTGCGTTTTGGTCTGATCGATCTGGTCGAGATACGTCAAGACTTGCGGAACTTTAACTAAACTTTTGATATGGCCGTAGTTTGATTCCAATTCATTTTTACCGATGTTATAGGGTTCCAAGAATTGCTCGTTCCCAGTGATCAAAAAACCTCTTTCACTCGACTCCATATCAGACAAATTTTTGGAGATCGCATCCAAACTAAGAATAACCTCGTATGTATGGCTGTTTAGTTGATTGGCTTTTTCAATCCGTTGCAGATTGACAAAGGATATCGTACCCATGACCAACAAAATCACCAAAACAATCCCAAAACCACCAAATAACTTTTGCCGGATCTTCAAATTATTCAAAAACCGCCTCATGTTGTCACCTCATTTAATAATTTTGTCTCATTTTTTATTTAGTATTTTTCCCCGGGTAAGTTTCTGTCTACGGTTTGAGAATTGATGATTTAACTAAATCCCATGCCGGTTCCCCTCCGTTTCCTAAAAGTAAACTTTATCAATTGAGCAAAACCTATTATTGGGTGATGGTTAAAACCCAATTGAACTAAAATATATTATTTGTGTTTAATATCAATTTGATTAATATTAAACATCGTTATTATTATATCTGAATTAATTAAAATTATCAACCATAATAATATTTAATTAGGTTAAATTTATTTCGAGGTTTATTATCTTTGGTTTCATGAAGTGTTATCAGATTGATAACAACAAAACCGCCCCATTGGGAGCGGTTTATTCCTACCTGTAATCACAAGTTTATAATGAAATCGCTATGTTTTCTCTCGCTAAACTATCCTAAAAGATATGCCTGCAGTCCGGTCATGATCATCCGCACTGCGATTACCGCCAGCAACAACCCGGACAAACGTTCCAAAGCAATCAGCAACCGGGCCGGAATTAAACCGCCCATCATCACTCCTAATAATAAGAGCGCCGCTGTAAAAAACCAAGCCAACCCCATCATCACTATACCAGTCAACGGTTCGGCGGTGGACTGCGCAGCCATGATCATCACTGTTGCCAGCGCCGACGGCCCAACCATCAACGGAATAGCCATGGGCACGATAAACGGTTCGCTCGCTTCGTCTTTGCCATGCGTGAGCCGTTCATCGGGAAATACCAGCCGTAATGCGATGATTGCCAATACCACTCCTCCGCAGATCTTCAGATCCGACGGCCCAATGTCCAGCAATTTCAAGAACCACGGACCAACGGCGTAAAAAACCACCATCAACAAAAGCGCAATCAACGACTCGCGCAGGACAATGCGCCAATGGCGCTTTCGTTCGATATGCGTTAAGAGACCCAGTACCACCGGGAGGTTACCGAACGGGTCCAACACAAAGAAAAGCGTAATGGCTAAGGATAAAGTTTTCATAACAAAGTTCTCTCCAAATCGCGACGAATGGCACTAATAAAAAATTTTCAACTAAAAATGAAAGATTCGCGCAATTTACGGAAGAACCTCTTTGAAAATTATCAATTCGTGATAAAAATTGGTTAAATCCATCCGTGTTGTCGGCTTTCCTTTTCCAACTCCAATTCTTCGCGATCCCCTTCGCAATTTGGTTACTCACCCTTTGATCGATTCAACGTAGCAAAAACCTATGCATGACTCAAGAAAGGCTTAGTTTCCCAAACCGGCGTTCGATGATTGCCATTTTACGATTCGTTCGAGGTGCGCCTTGCGCAGGGTCTGCGCCATCACAAGTGATTTTCCGCAATTCAATTCAATTGGAAATATGGATTTTTTTATCAAATTACAGTTGATAATAAGCCCATAATTTTATAAGATATTTTAAAATCATATTATTCCAACTGAATTAGTAGGAGTTTATCAAACAATGATGAGGTATTGACGATGGATGTGATAGTTTTCGGGGGAGACCATTTGGGAAACATTCCGCATTTATTACACGATCATGGCGTGCAACTTGTCAAACACGTCACGGGACGAAAACAAGCCGACCTCAAATTTGATATTCCCCATAAAATTTCGGCAATCCTAGTGTTAACCGATTACCTCAGTCACAGCATGCTGATTGAGGTGAAAGCCAATGCCAAACGTCAGGGAGTTAAATTGGTTTTTGCCAAACGATCCTGGTCCCAGATCAGCAAGGCCCTCAACCAACACCTCGGCGTTTAACAGCTTTCGCATAACCCGGAACCAGCAACGAATCCGGCTCCATTAAATCTTTTGATACACTATCTTGCCGTTAAAGATCGTCAGCAACACTTCGGTTTGATCGATATCAATCGGATCGATAGCGAATAAATTCCGGTCGAGCACCACCAAGTCCGCCAGTTTACCCACCTCAATCGAACCGATCGCCTCTTCCATGAACACACAATACGCTCCGTTTTTCGTAAAACTACGGATCATCGCTTTGACCCCAACCCGCTCGTTGGGGTTCAAGAGATAGGTCGGATCGTCGGCGTCGGTGATATCGTCCAGCCCGTACATACTGCCCTGCGCCATATTCCGGGTGACTCCAATTTCAATCGCCAAAAACGGATTCGGTACCGGAGTGACCGGATAGTCGGACGAAGCAGTCACAATCAAACCGGCGTCAAACAGACTCTTCAATGGGTACTCTCGTTCAGCCCGTTCCCCCAAAACCCGATAATCAACACTCTGCCACCAGTTGGGCGTTTTAAACTGCCAATAGGGCTGAACGCTCGCGACCACTCCCAGTTCTTTCATCCGCTGAATATCCAACGGGTCGACCAGTTGCAGATGGGTGATGGTATTGCGATAGTCTCGATCGGACACCCGCGCTTTTGTCCCTTCCAACGCATCCAAAACCTTACGGGTAGAAGCGTCGCCGGTGGAGTGGACATGAATCTGCAATCCCGCTTGATTTGCCCCAGCAAAAGCTTGTTGCAGTTTGTCCGTATCCCATAAAAAGGTGCCGTACCATCCGGCGCCTTTGCCCGTTTCTAACGTATAAGGCTCCAAGAGAAACCCGGTCCCGCCCTCAATCACTCCGTCGGTAAAAAACTTGGCGGTGGTTATTTTTAAATCGTTTATATCCAATTGTGCTTGAAGATTTCGGATCGCGGTGAATTGTTCGCCCAGATCATCCTTGGCGTTGATGGTCACCGCGCCACGGATCCGCAGCTCCAGTTGACCGTTTTTTTGCATTTCGGTGAAGGTTTTGAAGACAAGAGGAAAAGTCGGACCGGCCAGACACAAAATGCCGGTAATTCCCAAACGGTGCATCTTGGCTTGGAAGGCGGCCATCCCCTCCAAATACTGTTCCAGGCTATACTCCGGCAAGGCGATCAGCCCCATGGCCCATTCTTTCAACGTCCCCCAGAGTTCACCGCTGACAGGGTCTTTGGGAATCTCGCCCCCGGCCGGCACGACCGTTTCCGTGGTTATTCCATTGGCCGTAAACGCTTTGGAATTCACCCACAAGGTATGTCCGTCATCGGCTCGTAAGGCGATGGGAATTTCGGTCGTAATGGCGTCGAGATATTCTTTGCGTGGCCCTTTGACCAATTCTTCCCCTTGCAGTAATCCCCACGACCACCCCCGGCCATAGACCAGCTTAGCATCGGGATGATCGGTAATGAACTGTTGGACGGCGGCCAAATACCCTTCAAACGTTTTGATTCCGGTGAGATGAACCTCGTAAAGTTCGGACAGGGACAGACCCGGCGGGTGAATATGGGTGTCGATCATCCCCGGGATCACCATTTTCCCTTGGAGGTCGATCCGGACGGTTGCCGCCCCGATGTATTTTTCAACCTGATGCGCGGCGCCGATAAAGAGGATTCGCCCCTCCTTAATGGCAACGGCTTCTTCCACGCTATCCCGGTCGTCAACTGTATAGATAATGCCGTTGGTCAAAACCAGATCTGCAAAATCATGATTGGACATGTTCCGTCTTCTCCCGCTTACTGTTGTTTGTCAATGATGATAGAGATTATTATGTTTCATTTTATCATTATCGTGCATGGAAATGGTAGAATAAAAAATAAAAGTTTTCGCTCGCCAAACGGCACTAAGCGAAAACTCCAAGTTCAAAAACTAATTACGATCATTGTTCTTCATTCAAGTGACCGGTAATGATCCGGCGGACCTCTTTTTTAAACAGATCCCCACGCTCCTTATAATTGCGAAACATGCCGAAGCTGGCGCAAGCGGTAGACAGGAGGACAACTCCTCCCGGTGGCGCTTTTTGAAATGCGGTGACAACAATATCCGTCATATTATCACAACCATAAACCAGTTCCGGGAGGGGACGTTGGGAACGCGCCGCAATTGTCTCGAGCGCGGCTCCGATTTTGGGACCGGTTACCCCGATTAAAATCACGGCGGTGACATTGCCAAGCAATATTTCCGCCGCCAGTTGGGAATAATCCGCTCCTTTATCAGCGCCTCCGGCAATTAACACAATCGGTTCGGTAAACGCTTTGATCGCGACAATGGTGGGATCGGGAGCGGTCGCAAAGGAATCATCAAAAAATTGGATATGCTTCGCTGCTCCCACGTACTCAAGCCGGTGTTCCAAGCCGTGGTAACCGGAGATTCCCTCGCGGATCGCATCGATATCAGCGCCGGCGATCCGGCTGGCCAGCGCCGCCGCCTCAATATTCAATAAATTATGCTCGCCGCGGACTTGAATCGTTTCGCTTGTGGTCAGGACTTCCGGTTTGTTGCGCAAATTCCACCAGATCCGATAGGTTTGCTGCTCCTTACCGTACCAAGCGCCCAACGATTGCGGCTCATCACCGTAAGTGATCAACCGGCCCGGAACCAGCGATTGCAACTCCCGGCTGGTGGGATCGACCATATTTAAGATAGTCACGCTCTTGGGGTCCTGATGCCGGAAAAGGTTGGTCTTCGCTTCAATGTAAGCAGCCCGGCTTTTGTGGTAATTGGGATTGACCGGATCGGCCGAGGCCAAATGGTCCTCGGTGATATTGGTAATCACCGCAATATCGACGCTTTGATCGAAATCCTCCAATTGGAAGCTGGATAACTCCAGGACCACCACATCATCCGGATGTAACTCGGCTAAAAAATCAAACGGGGCAATGCCGATATTGCCTCCCAAATAAGCCTTGCGATCCTTTTTAGCTTGGCTTAATTCGAGAATCCGATGAATTAGCGACGAGGTGGTTCCCTTGCCCTTCGTGCCGGTCACGCCGATCGTGATGCAAGGACACAATTCTAAAAACAGTCTCATCGCGCTGGTGACGCGGACACCGGCCGCCATCGCCCGCACAATATTGGGCTCAAAAAGCGGCAGACCGGGCGAACGGAAGACCTCGTCAAAATCAGTCAAATTGTTCAAATAATCCGGCCCCAACCGGAATGTAACTCCGCAGTCTTTCAGTTCATGATAACGGTCTCCTAACGTTGTTGCATCACGGCTATCGCAGACCGTCACCGGCTCGCCGCGGGTTAAAAGATATTTCACCAACGCCAGATTTTCAATTCCCAGACCCAATACCGCACGTGATGTCATTCGCTAGGCTCCTTTATCAGCAGATGATTCATCTCTAAAATTATATTATACTCCAATTCACCAATGGTGCAATGGGCCCACCCTTGAAAATAGGCGAACTTTAACTGCAGGAGCCCGTGTGAAATCAATTTTCCTACTCACTTCATTTTACCGCGATACTTGATTGCATTCGCTTCAAGCCATCAAAAAAGCCAAACCGCATCAATATCGGTTTGGCTTTTTACGGCCCAGCGATCTTTAAATTGGCGTTTCTTTCTGCCCGTAACTTCCTTTTCCGGTATCGCCTTCGGCCGGTTCGGCAAGCCACCGGTTCAACTCTTTCACCCTATCCCAAGTCATACCTTACTCCGGAAACTTCCGGAAGATGTAGAGCATCAATTTCGTCAAGATATAAAATAAAATCAATACCAGAAAAACCCCGGCCAAACCGAAACCCGCCGCGGTCAGCCCTTGGTTGAAAATTTCCATATTCATCGCAATACCCCCTATTTCAACAACATTGGCACGATCGCCAGCAATAAGCCGCCTGCCACAATCGAGCCCAGTTGCCCCGCGACGTTAGCGCTGATCGACTGCATTAAAATAAAATTGGTCGGGTCTTCCTTCTGGGCCATCTTATGAATAACCCGGGCCGACATCGGGAAAGCGGAGATACCGGCGGCGCCGACCATCGGATTGACTTTCCGTTTTAGGAACAGGTTTAAAAATTTGGCAAAGAGCACTCCCCCGGCGGTGTCGAATATAAAAGCCACCATACCCATCACCATAATCAACAGCGTCGCCTGATTAAGAAATTGATCCGCCACCATCGTGGAGCCGATGGTGATTCCCAATAACAACGTGATCAAATTGGCCAATTCATTCTGGGCGGTTTTTGATAAACGTTCCAAAACGCCACATTCCCGGATCAAGTTTCCGAACATTAACGAACCAATCAACGCTACGCTAATCGGCGCAATGATCCCCGCGACCACCGTAATCATGATTGGGAAGAGAATTCGTACGATTTTAGGGATCTTGACCACGCGGGCTTCCATCCGGATCAACCGTTCTTTTTTACTGGTCAACAGCTTAATAACCGGCGGTTGAATAATCGGAACCAAGGACATATACGAATACGCGGCCACAGTAATCGGAGCGACTAGCTTCCCAGCAAATTTAGTGGCCACGTAGATCGAGGTCGGCCCGTCCGCGGCGCCGATAATGCCGATCGAAGCCGCTTCTTTTAGATCAAAACCCATCGCGATCGCCACCAGCATCGTTGCAAAAATTCCAAATTGAGCCGCCGCCCCAAAAAACAGCATAAACGGATTTTGCAACAGCGGACCAAAATCGATCATGGCTCCGACGGCCACAAAAATTAAAACCGGGAACAACTCGGTGATAATCCCGGCATTATATAAAATCGACAAAAACCCTCCATGACCGATCGCCGATGAAAACGGGATATTGGCTAAAATGGCTCCGAATCCGATCGGCAATAACAGCATCGGCTCGTAATCCTTGGCAATCGCCAAGTAAATCAAAAGTCCACCGACTAACATCATCACCGCTTGGCCCCATTGGAACCCCGTCACCCCTTGAAACAATTCCTGCATTCCCTGCATTTGAAATAAGTATTGCATCAAAAATCCTCCAAATGTCTTATTGAAATGAGAAAGTCAATTCTAAAATTAATTTCAACTTATTTCGTGCCAGCCCGGAATTTAAAATATTCCAGCGCAACCTCCGGGAAGAGCACATAGGTTAGGACATCCTCTTCCTGCTGGTAATATTGGATGATTTCTTTCCTGGCTTTATCCAGCATCGGTTCAAGATCGTCAGCCGGCCGGTGCGTGATCGGCGCTTCGTCGCCGATGATTAGCCGTTTGATCTCCGGGTCGATTGCCGCGGGGGAACGTCCATAGAGTCCTTTGACATAGTCGCGAATTTCTTTCGGCACCACACTGTACCGTTTCCCGGTCAAAACATTTAAAACCGCTTGGGTCCCCAACATCTGACTAGTGGGAGTGACCAAGGGCGGATATCCTAATTCGGCCCGCACTTGCGGTAGTTCCACCAGCACTTCCCCATAACGATGGGAGGCGTTTTGGGCGGCCAGCTGGTTGCGGAGGTTGGAGATCATCCCTCCCGGAATCTGATAGGAAAGGACCGCCGTGTCAACTTCCATGGGGGTGGCGATGTTTTGGTAATTTTGCTTGAGTTCTTTGAAATGTTGATTAATGGGAGCAATTTTCGCCAAATCCAGTCCGGTGTCGTATTGGGTATCCTGCAAGGCGGCGACGATCGACTCCGTCGCCGGTTGAGAAGTACCCATCGCCAAAGCCGAAAGCGCGGTATCCACCACATCGACCCCGGCTTCGATTGCTTTCAAATAAGTCATCGAAGCCAAACCGCTGGTATAATGAGCGTGCAATTGAATTGGCACCGAAATCGCCTTTTTGAGACTGGTGATCAATTCCGTCGCCGTATACGGTTTAAGCAAACCGGCCATATCTTTGATGCAAATCGAATCCACGCCAAGTTGCACCAATTCCTGCGCCAGTTCGACATAGGTCTCGATACTGTGGACGGGACTGATGGTGTAAACCACCGTGCCCTGAACGTGAGCCCCCGCCTCCTTGGAGGCTTTGATGGCCGTCTCCATGTTCCGGAGGTCGTTTAATGCGTCAAAAACTCGAATAATATTGATGCCGTTATCCACCGCCCGACAGCAAAACTCCCGGACCACCTCATCGGGATAATGCCGGTATCCGAGAATATTTTGTCCACGTAATAACATTTGCAACGGGGTTTTGCGAATCAGCGCTTTGAGTCTTCGTAACCGGACCCACGGATCTTCTTTTAAAAAACGCAAACAACTGTCAAAGGTCGCTCCTCCCCAGGCTTCCAGGGAATGAAACCCCACCTCGTCAATGGCCTCGGCGACCGCCATCATCTCTTCCGTCTTCATCCGGGTCGCCCACAACGATTGATGGGCGTCTCGGAAAACCGTCTCGGTAATCCTAATCGAACTCAAATATTCCACCTCATTTATTCCGAACTTTTCGGTAAGAAAAATCGAATATCCCATCGTAGACTAAAACGATGGGTATTTTTACCCATTTACGCCAATGTCAGTAAGACATCTCCCACATTGACCGATGAGCCGTTTTGGATAAAGATCGCTTTGACCGTTCCGGCTTCCGGGGCCACAATTTCATTCTCCATTTTCAACGCCTCTAAGGTCAGTAACACTTGTCCGTATTTTACCTGTTCGCCCGGTTTGACTTTGAGACTGACAATCGCTCCGGATAGCGGTGCGACCACTGGTTTGTCCCCAGCGTCCAGCGTGGCTGGCTCATTCACCGCAGCGGGCTGGAGCGTTTGGACCGGGACGGCCTCGACTGCCGGTTGAGGTTGCGGTTGCAGGACTACCGGTTCATTGCCTGGGGTCATTTCTTTGACGCTTACGTCATAATTTCTCCCGTTGACAGTCACGCGAAAGTTGTACATTGTCAATTTCCTCCCATTCAATCACTTATTTAAACCGATTTTATTTGAATATCCGCCAGCTTAACCCCTGGCAACATTTTTACCATGACCGCCATGATGGCCGCCAGATCTTCCTCGGGGATCTCCCCCGCGGCGGACTGAAGCGACCGTTCTTCCGGCGCGGCCGCCCGAAATGTCCTTAGATCCTGTAAGATGTTAATTAGTTTTTTGACCATCCCGATTAATATCAACAACAGAATGGCAATAACCCCCAACAAAGAGGCTCCGATCCAAATAATCATTTCTGCTACAGGTACCTGCCCAAAATTCATCGTTTAACCCTCCTGGAGATAGTATAATCGCTAGCGATGTCGCACTAAATAATTAGGACGATCTTAAATCCGCCCGTACCCTTTCTCAGCACGCTTTAAGGCTGAGAAAGCTCACTTATATTATTTAGTTCATCTTATCTATTAAGCGCATATTTTAGTATTTCCGGCCTTTCAAAGAATTCGCCGCCAAGCCACATTTGATAATGTAAATAGTTTCTATATGTTCGACAAAATACCCTTCCAAGTCCACGGAGGGATTTTAATAAAATTGAAATATTTATGTAAGATTTGACGAAAATCCTACTTTTAAACTTTTTCTCATTTTGTCAGCACGATGATGGTGAAATTGACACCAATCGAAAGTTCATTAAAACGATACAGGAGCTTAATCTGGCGACTCTATTAGAATATATCCGAATAACCGATGAATTGTATAACCGTAATTGTTCATTCGGAGAATCTACTTCAAGGAGGAAGCCTACGATCATGAGCGCTAATCGTTTCCGCTTGCAACTCAGTGTTTCATCGAAAATCATCTTATCCGTTGTCGCAATTCTCCTCATCGGCTTCTCGGCAATGTTTTACGTGCTCTTGCAACAGATCTACGCCACCAGCTTCAACCAGGCGCAAACCCAAGCCGATCAGATTACCCGGTTGAACGCCAACATGATTGAAGGCCAATTTGACACGCTCAAAACCATTGCCGAAAACTTAGGCGCGCAAGTTGAAATCTTACGGCAACGGGGTCTGACCGACCGCAATGCGATTATCGCCATTCAGAAACAGATCATGGCGAATAACCCGTTTGTCTTTGGATTAACCGTCGCCTACGAACCCAATCTTTTTGACGGCCAGGACGCCCGCAATATCGGCAAGCCCGGCAGCGGCGCCGACGGCCGGTTTATCCCCTACGTATCCCGCTCCGGGAACGAACTGGCGGTATCAGCCGCTTACGACGCCACTACCGATATGAAATGGTACGATGTGCCCAAAACGACGCAGCATCTTTATCTCACCGAACCCACCTCGTACGCGGTGAATGGCGAAGACGTTTTAATGACCTCCGTTGTCTACCCGATTATAACCCAAGGAAAATTCCTCGGGGTGATCTCGATCGATTACCGCTTAAACGATTTCCAAAGCGTGGTGGCGAAGATCCGGCCGCTGGGCGGTTATGCCACGGTCATCACCGATCAGGGAACCATTGTCGCCCATTCCACCAAACCGCAACTGCTTACTAAAAATCTGAAAGCCATCGAACCAGATCCGACGGTACTGGAACGGATCCAGGCCGGCAAAGAGTTTGCGCTGCGGTCGCAATCCGCCGCCAATCAAAATCCCTTCAAATTGTATCAACCGATCCACCTTGAGGGAACCGATAGTTATTGGAGCTTCTCGGTGGTGATCCCCATCGCCAACATCTTGCATGACTATTATCAATTGCGAAATTCGATCATCTTTATTGCCGTCATCGTCATGGGGATTATGATCCTTACCATGCTATTCCTCATCGGCAAGCTCATTCGAAAGCCGTTGCAAAACGTCGTTGTCATGATCCAGGAAATGAGCAAGGGACATTTGGGGCGGCGGCTTAACCTCGCCCGGACCGACGAAATCGGCGTCATGGCCGCGACCCTGGATCATTTTGCCGACAATCTTCAACATACCGTCGTCGCTTCCATGCGCCGGATTGCCGAGGGCGACGTTAATATCGAACTTCACGCCTATGATGCGGATGATGAAATCACTCCCGCGCTGCAGACCACTGTCCAGGCGCTCCAAGGCTTGATCACTGAGACGCAAACGCTCACTGCTTCTGCCGTGGCCGGGCAATTGCATACGCGCGGTCAGGTCGACCGGTTCAACGGCGGTTACCGGCAGATCGTTCAAGGCATCAATGACACCCTTGACGCCGTCATCGCTCCGCTCAGCGTCGCGGTTGATTATGTCAAACGCATCAGCAAGGGAGATATCCCGCCGCCAATCACCGCCGAATATCAAGGGGATTTCAATACGCTGAAAACCAACCTAAACATTTGCATTGACGCCATCAACGCCTTAATCGCCGACGTTAATCTGCTGGCCAACGCGGCGATCGCCGGCAAACTGGCGACTCGCGCCGATGCCGCCCGCCACGGCGGGGATTTCGCCAAAATCATCACTGGAGTCAACCAGTCGTTGGAAGCAATTGTCCGACCGGTCGGAGTGGCGGCGCAATATATCGCTTCGATCAGTAGAGGGAATATCCCCCCCAAAATCACTGCGGAGTATCAGGGAGATTTTAACGATATTAAGGAAAACCTCAATACCTGTATCGATGCCATTAATGCCTTAGTCGCCGATGCCAATCTGCTGGCGGACGCCACAATCGCCGGCAACTTAAGCGTCCGGGCCGACGCCGCGGGGCACGGCGGTGATTTCGCCCGAATCATCCACGGTGTCAATCGTTCCTTGGATGCGATCATTGCACCGCTCAATGAGGGAATTGAGGTATTGCAGCGGATGGCGGTGAACGATTTTTCCCAGGCGCTGGACGGCCAATATCAGGGAATGCTTCAACAGTTCGCCACGGAGATCAACACCGTTCGCAACCATTTCTTACATATCATCACGATTATGGTTGCGATCTCTAACGGCGACACCACGCCGCTCGCCGAAACGCAGCAGGCCGGAAAACGCTCGGAGGATGACCAACTGATTCCGGCTTTGATTCAGATGATGCAGACCATCCAGGATCTGATCGACGAAGCCCATCGTCTCAGTGAAGCCGCAGTCGGCGGCGATTTAACCGTTCGCGGCCAGGTGGAAAAATTCTCCGGAGGGTTCCGGACGATCATCGCCGGATTGAATGACACCCTGACGGCAATCACTACGCCAATCAATGAAGCCGCGGCCGTTCTCCAAGAAATGGCCCAAGGCAACCTCCAAGTGCGCGTCGCTGGGGAATATCAGGGCGACCACGCGCTAATCAAAGAAGCGCTCAATCAAACCGTCGACTCGTTCAATAAAACTCTCGGCGAATTCCGGCAAGCGTCCGAGCAAGTAACGGCCAACGCCCAACAATTGTCACAATCGAGTACGGTTTTATCGCAAGGCGCTTCCGAACAAGCGGCGACCGTCGAAGAGGTTAACGCCACGATGGCGGAGGTCGCTTCCCAAACCCGGCAAAACGCCACCAATGCCGCCACGGCCAGCCAGTTGGCGAGCGCCGCCGCCGCTAACGCCAACAAAGGAAACGACTTAATGAGCGCCATGTTGGTTGCGATGAATGAAATTAACGCAGCCGCTCAAAACATCTCCAAAATCATCAAAGTGATCGATGAAATTGCGTTCCAAACCAACATTCTGGCGTTAAACGCCGCAGTCGAGGCAGCGCGGGCCGGCGCCCAGGGCAAAGGGTTTGCGGTAGTAGCGGAAGAAGTTCGCAATTTGGCCGGACGAAGCGCCAAAGCCGCCAAAGAGACCACCGCGCTTATTGAGGGGTCGATTGCCAAAACACAAACCGGAACCACGCTCGCCAATGAAAACGCTGTCGCGTTAAAAGCTATTTTGGAAAGTGTAACCCAAGTCAATACGCTGATCGGAGCGATTGCTTCCTCTTCCAACGAACAGGCGGCGGCGATTGGTCAAATCAACCAGGGAATAACTCAAGTCGCGCAAGTAACCCAGACCAACACCGCCACGGCCGAGCAGAGCGCCGCCGCCAGCGAGGAACTTGCCAGTCAAGCCGAGCTTCTCAACGAGCGGTTAAGCCAGTTCCGGATCGAACGCGGCGACGACGGGCGGAATGGACCAATCAAACTCCTCACGCCATCCGGCAAAAAAGCAACGCTCCGCAACACCGACCTACCCGGTGAGCAGACCGCTCCGTTCAGTTCCGACTTCGGGAAATACTGATTTAACTTTATTGATCAAAAAACGGCTGTCCAAGTTCAATTTGGACAGCCGTTTTTTGTTTAGTTATATCAATCGCTCAGCAAGCTTACTTATTCACATATCCAGCGTTCTCATTTTTCATAAAAATGAGCTTTGCCGAACAACTTAGCAAAGTCAGGAACGCCAACGTATCTTCGGTTACCGCCCATTCTTGCTCATGATACCGCTTTTTCAATTGTATGTCATACTCCATTGGCGCCGATGCAAATTTCACCCAACCGGACGGCTTCCCGAATTGTGTTGTTACGTTTCACCAAAACAGTCGAGAAATTTTGCGGCCCGCGCGGAAAGGTAGCGATCTTTAACCCAAATGGCGGCGATCCGTGTCCGTAAGGCGTCACAGGCAATTTCTTTACGAAGCAGATTGGCATGACTGATAAGCGCCAAGGCCGATTGCGGGACGATGCCGATCCCCAACCCGGCATTGGCCCACCACAGTGTGGTCCGGGCATCGTCGTTCTTGCAAAAAAATTCTGGTGCAAAGCCTTGGTCGATACAGATCGTGGCTAGCAATTGCTCAAAGCGGCGATAGATAATTAACGGTTTGTTGCGCAATTCGGCGATGGTGATTCTGGTTTGGGACGGGTTATCATCATATTTCGCCGTCATGACCGCGAGCATCGGCTCGCTTTGAGTGTAACGGCACTCAAACGGCGTCGCGTTAAACGGCGTCCGGACGATTCCGACCTCGATAATCCCCCGGTTTAACAGATCAACCACATGGAACGTATTTCCCTCGTGAATCTCAAAACGAACCCCCGGGTATTGATGATGAAACCGAATAATCCGCTCATTTAACAGCATTGCCCCGGATGACGAAACGGTGCCAATGACTAATGTGCCATGTAAACCTTGATTATAATCATTGATCTCTTGGATGGCCGAGCCGGTCAGCTCTAAAATCTGCCACGCCTTATTCCGTAAAATTTCTCCCGCCTCGGTGAGTTGCAGATGGCGTGGGCCGCGTTCAACCAGTTTGACACCGAGTTCGGCTTCGAGCAGTTTCAGTTGCTGACTTAACGGCGGTTGGGCCATGTGCAATTTTTTCGCCGCTGCCGTGATCTGCCCTTCCTCGGCAATTGCTAAAAAATACTGAAGTTGTTTCAGATCCACAGTGATTCCCTCGCTAATCATACGATTTTCATATCGCAAGTATATAAAACAGATATTTTTAATATCGGAACTGGCATGCTACGATTATAAGCGAAATAAAACGCGTCGGCAATCAAAAAAATCGCGATCGCAACGGTCTCCGCGCCAACGACGCAAGCGCATGAAATTGTTGATTGCGCACGGGGGGGGAGCTACCAAGCCAATGGGTACATTATTGAACTTCCTAAAACCATACCGGAAAGAATGCATCCTCGGACCCGGCTTCAAGCTATTGGAGGCGATCCTTGAATTGCTGCTCCCGACCATGATGGCTTTGATCATTAACCGGGGTGTAGCGCGCTACGACCTCACTTATGTGTTCAAAGCAGGCGGGCTGATGCTAGTGATGGCTGTGCTTGGATTTGGCTGTTCAACGGTTTGCCAGTATTACGCGGCCCGCGCCTCCCAAGGATTCGGCACCACGTTACGAAATGCGCTCTTTCAACATATCGCTTCGCTCTCCTATGCAGAGCTTGACCGCTTCGGCACCGCTTCGTTGATCAACCGGCTCACCAATGATCTCAACCAACTGCAATTGGCGGTGGCGATGCTAATCCGCCTCGTCATCCGGGCGCCGTTTATCTGCATCGGCGCTTTGGTGATGGCGATGTGCTTGAACTTCAAGTTATCTCTGGTGTTGCTCGCCGCCACCCCGGTCTTCGCGGCAATCCTCTACCTGATCATCCGGAACGCTTCGCCCCTGTACCGGGAGTACCAGCAAAAGCTGGACCGAATGGCGTCAATCCTGAGTGAAAATCTAGCGGGGGTAAGAGTGATCCGGGCTTTCGCCCAAAACGGTAGAGAACAGAAACGTTTCCACAATGCCAATGACGAATTAACCGCTACCGCCATTCGGGCTACCAAGATCGCGTCATTATTGAATCCGTTAACCGCTTTCGTGATGAACGCCGCTGTGATCGCCATTCTCTGGGCGGGCGGCTTTCAACTGGATGCCGGCCACCTCTCCCAAGGAGAGATTATTGCTTTTGTCAATTATATTACCCAGATTTTGCTGGCCTTGATCGTCGTGTCTAATCTGATCATCATCTTCACCAAAGCGTATGCCGCAGCCGGCCGCGTCAGTGAGGTACTGTCCGTAACTGCTTCCATCGCCACCCCCCTGCAAACATTGCCGGTTATGGTTAACCCAGCGACTCCGGCAGTCCAATTCCGCCATGTTTCCTTTGGTTACAACACCGGCGGCGCGATGGCTTTGACCGATATTTCCGTCAGCATTCAACGGGGTGAGACAGTGGGCCTGATTGGCAGCACCGGTTCGGGCAAATCGACGTTTGTCAACCTGATTCCCCGGTTTTATGATGCGACGGAAGGCGAAATCTTAATTAACGGAGTGAATGTGAAAGCGTATCCGCTCCGGGAATTACGGCAAAAGATTGGGTTGGTCCCCCAAAAATCCCTCCTGTTTAGCGGCACTGTCGCTGAAAATATCCGCTGGGGAAACCCAGCGGCCAGCGACGCGGCAGTGGTGGCGGCCGCTCAGGTCGCCCAAGCCGCCGCGTTCATCGCCAAGCTTCCCGAGGGCTATCATACGCAAGTGGCACGAGGCGGCGTGAACCTTTCCGGCGGACAGCGACAGCGTTTAACCATCGCCCGGGCGCTCGTGGCCCAACCGTCGATCTTAATTCTGGATGACTCCTCCAGCGCCCTGGATTTCACCACCGATGCGGCGCTACGGAGCGCGATTAAAAAAAATGGCGCCGGGATGACCACCTTGTTAATCTCCCAACGGGCCAGCACCATCAAAAACGCCGATCGGATCCTGGTATTTGACGACGGCCAACTGGTTGGGGTCGGCCCGCATCATGAATTATTGAAAAACTGTTCGGTATATCGGGAAATATGCCTTTCGCAGCTGGCGGCGGAGGAGGTAAACCAATGAGACGGAACCACATCATGCGGATGGTAAAAGCGGTTGAGGCAAACCGTGGTCTCTTCGGGTGGTTGGTATTGGCGGCAATTGTCAGCGTGATGGCAAGCCTGGCCGGACCGTGGTTGATCGGCAAATCGGTTGACGCTATGGTTGGGAAAGGTCGGGTTGATTTTGGGACGATCTTCAAAATTTTAAGCCTTTTGGCCGGACTATATACTATAGGGAATCTCTTTGGCTGGCTACTCGCCTACCTCTCCAACCGGGTCGCCTATCTGACCGTCAACAATCTGCGCCAGCAACTGTTTGACAAATTGAACAGCCTGCCGCTGCGTTTTTTTGACTCCAATCCCCATGGCGATACGATCGATCGGTTTATCAACGACCTCGACACGATTTCCGACGGAATAACCCAAGGGCTGGCCACGCTACTCACCGGACTGGTCACGGTCGTTGGCGCCGTCGGTCTTATGTTATCTCTCAGTCCGATGCTGACCCTGGTCGTCTTGCTAGCGGCGCCGGTATCGTTGTTGGTGGCACGGTTCATCACGAAACGCTCCCAACGGTTGTTTAAAGAGCAAGCGAAAGATATGGGCGATTTGAACGGCTACATTGAAGAGATGATCAGCGGTCAAAAAGTAGTTCAGGCGTTCAATTTTGAACAACGTTCACTGGAGCAGTTTCAAGAAATCAATCAAAAGCTTTATCAATCGGGAGTTCAATCGCAGTTTTACGGTTCCCTGGCGGGACCGACCACCCGTCTGGTCAATAATATTGCGTATTCAGCCATCGGCCTGATCGGCAGTATCGCCGCGATCCTCGGTAAAGTTACGGTCGGCGATATCTCCGGTTTTTTGATCTATGCCACGCTGTTTGCCAAACCGTTTAACGATATCACGGCAGTCCTAACCCAGATTCAAGCGGCTGCCGCCGCAACCCGACGCATCGTTGAAATCCTTGACTTAACTCCGGAAACGCCCGACCGGCCGGAGGCGCTCCAAATCAATCCCCAGCAAGGCCAGATTGGTTTTCATCATGTTCATTTTGCGTATCAATCTAACCAGTCGTTAATCGCGAATTTCAATCTCCAGATCGAACCGGGCAGTAGAGTGGCCATCGTCGGTCCGACCGGCGCCGGCAAAACGACCTTGGTCAATCTGGTGATGCGCTTTTATGAAGTGGATCAAGGAGCCATCACCATTGACGGAGTCAACATTAGCCGGATCAGTCGCGACAACCTGCGACGGAGTTTCGGGATGGTGCTGCAGGATACCTGGCTGTTTGCCGGGAGTATCCGGGATAATATCGCCTATGGCAGACCGGAAGCCAGCGACGCCGCGATCATCGCCGCTGCCAAGGCCGCCGACGCGCATGGCTTTATCCGGCGCTTGCCGCAAGGTTACGATACACTGATTACCGATGCCGGCGAAAACCTGTCCCAAGGGCAAAAACAGTTGCTGACCATCGCTCGGGTGATGTTGGTCGATCCGCCGATGTTGATCTTAGATGAAGCCACCAGCAATATTGATACGCGGACCGAACTCCGCATTCAACAGGCGTTTTTAAAAATGGTAACCGGACGGACCAGCTTTATCATCGCTCACCGGCTTTCAACGATCCGGGAAGCGGACTTAATTTTAGTCATGGATCAGGGGAATATCGTGGAAAGCGGGACGCATGAGCAGCTCCTGGCTCAAGACGGACCCTACTGTCAACTCTATCGCAGTCAGTTCGCACCGGTATAATTGACACCAGTCAAACCTTCCAGGATCGCCCGGCCGACGTCCCGTCCATTGACAGATAATAAACTGTTGGTCAGCCCCGCTTTCATCCCTTTACGGAAAATTCTTTGTTCATTTAGCGGATCGGCGGTGAGTTCCAGCGCGCCGGTAATCCCGGAAACTTTCACGTTAAAAATACTTTGTTTGATTTTGACGTTATCCGGTACGGCCATGACTTTTTGGCGGAAGGCGCTGAATTTTTGATCGTCACTGATTCCGTCACCGGTATACGACCAAATAATGATAGTCCCCCGTCCCCCGGTTTTGGACTGCGAATGCGTGGCGGTAAGACGGAGCGCTCCATAGGGGAGTCCGTCATTGATAAGGATCAACGGAATCGGGCGGCCGGATACATCCAACGCTTTAACCAACCGGAGCGCAGCGACGACGTCACCGCGTTTAACGAATAGATTCATATGCTCACCAATTACCAACTGTTGGCGAATAGCTTCCTTGAAGTCAAACCGAGCGACGAGCTTCGGTGGATTGCCGGCATCGCTCTCCTCCACGCTCAGGTCGTCAAGCAATACTTCGGTGGTATTTTTAATCGGTGAATAGATCCAAGCCTTGCAATAGCTCGCTTGTTCAGGCGCTTTTTCGACGATCTCGTTCCAGGTATAATCGTCCTTTTTCAACCGGAATCCGCGTTGGTGCTCGCCTTGGATCAGTTGGTTGTTGCGGTCGTAGAAGTTAAGATAAAGGGAGACGGTTTGCCCTTTCATCCTGGCCTTCAGCCGGTAGGTTTTTCCCGGGCTCACCCGCAATTTCTGTTGGAGGCCGATTCCGGCGTTTGGGTCGCGGTCGCTGATTTGGACCACCGGTTTGCCGTCTATCGTCACAACCTTGAACCAGGTCGTGTTGGAATTAGCCGCCGGCACGGTCTGCCACGCCGAGCGCGAGTTAAAAACATCCAACTGCTGATTATTCAACCAAAGCTCGGCATCGGCCGGGAGCGTGACAACCGACTCCAGCTTATCGGCAGCTGGGTCGCTATCGTCTTTGCATGACGCTAGAAACAGCACTTCGCCGTCATTTTGCACGCTGGTTACAAACGGCTTCAAATGAAGCGATTTCAGATGGCCGGACTTTTCCAAAATAGTTTTGAAACCATAATAATCCGCGCGGCCGTCCATGAAATAATTGATGACCGGAGTCTCGTAACCGCCGCCCAGATTAATTACGAGCGGCGTCTTGTCCATGTTGTGATAGTTGGCCTCGGCCGACGCCACGCTGAAGTTCCCTTGATAATAATTGGAAACCCGCTGATATTCTTGCTCGCCCCACTGCTCCGAGACGAACCGGGGCAGCGGCGCGGTCAGATATTGACGAACCGACGCGGTGGGCGGCACAAACGCATAATAATTAAAAACCGATGGAGCCGGTTCTCCGGTCGCTTCGATATCGCTCCAGCCGGCCCGTTCGACTAACTGGTCGACCGCATTGTGTCCATACAGCCGGTCATAATCGCGACTATGCGTACCGCCCAGCCGTTGGGATGGCTCGTACCAATTGACCGCGAGATCGGTCCAGAGGTATTCCAAAGCTTTGGCGGCGATTTCCCGGCTTTCGGCATGTTGGGACAACTGATAAATCAAGGACAGGTTTTCAATATCCACCGCGTAATAGGTGGGACTGAGAAACTCGCAAAGCCCGTTTCGATAGGTATAAACGACCCAGTCCCGTAATATTTGGTATCCTTCCTGCGCCAGCGCGGGCCGGTCGCAGGATTCCCCCAACAGGATCAGATTGGCGGCTTTCATTAAAATAATGTTGGTGTAGGACAATGCCACCTGATGTCGCTTGATCCCCTCAATGCTGAACTCAACGATCTCCTGGAGCGTCTGACGGGCCTTGGGCGACAGTTGCTCCCGGTACAAGATCCAGATCAGGACGGCATGCCGCATGCAAAACTCGACGCCATTGCGGTCGTTGATCACCGTATCGCCGTGATACCAAAAAATATTGCCGTAGGTCGCCGGATTTTTCTGCGAGCGGTTAATATTTTGTTTCAGATAATCCAGAGCGGTTTCGATCCGTTCCGGCCGGTAGTCCACGGAAGCGGCGTTTAAGGCAAACGCGACGACATCGCGGAGCGATGTCCCCTTTTTTAATTCGGGTTCAAACAATTTCGCCCATTGCCCGTCAAGTCTTTGGATCAATACCGCTTTTTGCGCGGCAGTTAATTGAAATCGGTTGGTTTGGGAATAGCCGGATGTGCTGAACATTAAGAAAAACAAGGCTACGATCAATCCAGTTTTGCGCATGCCGTTCCACTCCTTGCGAATGCTTGGTTACGATCAAAAACAATCGATAGATACTGACGTGAAAATGAACAAAAGGTTCACCGGGGAATCCTTCGGTACATCCATCATATACAAAACCGGTTGGGAGATCAAACTCTCAACCGGTTCAGGTTGAACTATCAAGATGTCCAAAGAAAGAACCGAATTCCCCAACGGCGTAGTTGAACCATATGCCTACCGGGTTATTTCGTAAAACTCAGGTCGATAAACCGGTCTTGATCAAAAACTACGTTGGGATCGATCTCCTTCAGTTCTTGAAGGGTTTTCAACGCGCCTGCGGTACCGGAAACATCAATTTTGAAACTAAGATCCCATTTGGGAATCAGATTTTTCCAGTATTCACGAACGATTCGTTCGTCCATGTTGAGTTCTTTCACAGTATAGGCGATCAGCTCTTCTTGATGGTTTTTGGCATATTGATACGCTTCGCGGCTCGCCTTTAAAAAGTTGTGAATCGCTTGCGGATTGGTTTGAATCAATTTCGTCGTTGCAAAAACATAGCTATGTTGATAATTTTTATAATATTTCGCGGACTCCGCCAATAAATGACCGGTTCCCTCCAGCTTTGCCCGGATCGCCACGTCCCAGTTGGTCTCCACCGCCGCAACCCGCCCCGAAGCTAAAATCATATAGGCGTCGGTACCGCCGGTGGCGACGATCTTAACGTCGCTTTCCGATAAACCGTTGCCCGCCAAAATCTTTAAAAACGATTGATGATTGCCGCCTCCCAGCGCTCCGGTGGCAACGGTTTTTCCTTTCAGGTCCTTTACCTTTTTGATGGAATTGGTTGCCACTAAGACAAAATCAATTCGTTTACTCGGTGGCGAAGCCACAATTTTAATCGGCAAACCTTTCGCAATACCGGTAATGATCGGGCTTCCGTAAGAGCCCATGTCCACCTGTCCGCTCGCCACGCCAGCCGTGGCTTCGGCCCCTCCTTTAATAAAGTTAATCACTTTTAGATCAATGCCATGTTTTTTAAATACCCCTTTTTCTAACGCCAGCGCCTGCGGCATGCTGCCAATTCCGATCGACAGATTGGCAAGACGAATGGTCACTAACTCTTTGGCGTTTTTCGGCTCGGTTTTCCCATAAACAACGCTCAATGTCAACGATGTAATCAACAAGATCACAACCAACGAACGAATCACTTTTTTTGCCATGATTATCACTCACTTTCATTTTTCAGCTCATCCGCGACATCATTTCAACATTTCC
The DNA here is from genome assembly GCA_023410535.1 of Bacillota bacterium. Taxonomy (GTDB): domain Bacteria; phylum Bacillota; class UBA4882; order UBA8346; family UBA8346; genus JAEYPR01. Next base: position 27,164 of record JAEYPR010000014.1, read on the forward strand.
ACGAAGGCATTAACCCGGTTTTGCAGCTGTTCCGACTGCGTTCCCCGTTGCTCATGTTCAATGATTAAGGTCGGAACGCCTGACTCCCGTTTAATTTCATCAACCAACGCCCGGGCGATTGCCGATTGGGTATTGCAACCCCAGTTATACAAAAATAACACTCCATCGGCCCGGGATCGTTTCACTTGGTCAATCGTCCATTGCGCCCGCTCTTTAATTGACTGTTCATAAGGATAGGATAAAATCGCTTTCGCTAGATTATAAAAAGGATCGCCTGTTTCTGCAACGATGGTGGTTATATCACTCCAATGGTTGTCGTTACCGACCACAATTCCTCCCGCTTCCTCAATGCGGTATTCATTGGGGAATACGCACGAACCGCAGACAAAAATACGGGCCGGATGATCGCTGACGCCATAACCTTTTTGACCGGTTTGAACCCGATCGGCAATGTACCCTTTCGCTTCCCGCAACAGACTTAAACTCGCTTCCGGATCGCCGTGCAATTCCATGCCGCCCATTTGAAACAAGTCGCGACGGTCCTTGCCATTGGTTGGCGGCGTCTCGGCCGACCACCACAAATCAGCAATTTCCATGGCTAATTTGCGCCCTTCGTTATGAAGCTTAATCTCATTTTGCAAGTCTGCGGCGGTGGTTTTTTTACCGGTGAGTTCATCGATGGCGCCGATCAGGCGCCGAATATTTTCCGCAAAATATTCAATCGCCCATTCTTTATCCTTTTGATGGTCCAACGGATAATCCCCCAAGAACAAGCGAACATCCTTGCGTTTGCCATGGCGGTGCGCTTCCAGCCCATATGAAACGTCCGAGCAACGCAGGCAGGAAAAAGGCGCAATCATATCCACCGGAACGGTCCCTTCCTGGATATTTTCATATCCGGCCGACTGACACACTTCAAAACTGATCGCCCGGTACGCCTTTTCTTTTTGATCGGCCCGTCTCACTTCTTCCTGGTTTAAATTCAAGCCCTCATGTTGACCGCTGGCCCAGATACCGACACTGGCGGGGCGCAAGGCAATCGCCCCGGCCGCGTAATAAGGATCGACACTTTGCCCGCCTTGCACAAACACCACCGGCGTCCCGTTCGTTTTCGCTTTGGTCATTCGTTCGTTCATGGTCATAATTAAATAGTTATGTTTTAGCGAAAACGGCAATGTAACGTCGCCTGAGATTTTCCGGCCGTAATAATTACTGTAATCATAAATATTGGGATACTTAACCGGACCGGTTTCAGTTAAGTATTTCCAAACATCCGCAGCGCTCGCGCTGGAACCGTCCCGAAATTGGATATCATTGGTTGAAATAAAATCCGCTTTGATCGCTTCCGGATACCGGAAGACATTGCCTGAAGCACTCATACGGCCTCCTCCTCGTAACTCTTGTTTTTAATCATTTCCACAAACGCCTCGATCCGGGTGCGGATCGCTTCAAAATCGGACCCGGCGTATTCGGTATGGATCTCCAATAGCGGAATCCCCTCTTTTTGCAATATGTCTTTGGTTTCTTTGGCTTTAAACGTATAAGGGTCGCAATACCTCAGCGTATGATAAATAACTCCTTGCGCCTTAAATGTTTTAATCAGTTCCTTCAGGCGTAAAATCCGTTTGTCGGTATCAAGTTCCAAATAAGGCAACGCGCCATGGGGCGTCCGGTTAATATAGCCGATGGCCAATCCCTGTAAAGAATTTTCAGGAATTGTGACATCGAGATAGGGAATCAACCCCGACCAAAGATCATCAGCCACAATTCGGCCGCCAACTTGATTGATAATCTCGATTAACTTTTTATCTCCCGGCGGAATGACGCTGCCGGAAATTAAAATCCGCGCTTCATCATCAACTGCGTCAATCAGCGGCTCGCCCTGTTTCGAATCGATCTCGGCCAAAACTTGCTCCAGTAAGGAGAGATACTCCCGGCGCTCGAGAAAATATCCGGCATGAATAATATCATAAGTCTCTTCCCAAGAAATGAATCGCTCTTTGGTCGCCTGGTACTCATAGATTTTAACGATCGCGCTCCGGATTTGGTCGTAAAGCGCAATGGTATCGGCTAACTTTTGATTGTCAAGTTTAACGCCGGCCACTTCTTCCAGTTGTTTGGTAAAATGCTCGATTTCCTTTGTGAAATAGGTTTGGGCTTCCGGCCAATAAAAATTACGCGGGACGCCGAGGATCATCACTTCTTTATGAAAGTAGTATTGTAATATTTCCGCAGTGCGGTAAGTCTGCAAACAAGTCGCGTCAAACGCCAAAAAGTCGGTGTTTTGAATATAGGGATCCTTGTTTTCAGCAAATAAACCAACGGTCTCGCGGACAAATACGCAATTTTTCGTTGAAATATAACGCGCGCCGATTTCAACCAAACGATCATCGCCGCCGGCGCCGATACGGACCGGAATCAATCCCAGCGCATAGATGATCTCTTCGGGAAGATTATACCCTTGCCAGCCGACAACTTTCCACCCCTCCTGACGGGCCGCGACAATTTCACCCGGTCGCTCTTGGAGTCGTTTTTTGATAACTTCAACCGCTTGCAATGACATTTCATTTCCCCCTTTTCCATGAATTTTGAGCAATAACCGCCGCGCCGATCGCCCCAACCAACTGGGGATCTTTTTCCGGATTGGCAATCTTCACTTTTAGCGCTTCTTCCAAAGCTTTTCGCATACCGATGTTTTTGGCGACGCCCCCTGAGAAAAAGACGTCGCTTTCGACGCCAACCCGCGAAAACATTCCACCAACCCGGTTGGCAATGGCATGATGAATTCCAACGATAATATTTTCCGGTTTTTCACCGCGGGCTAAGAGCGAAACCGTCTCCGATTCGGCAAATACCGTACAGGTGCTGCTGACCGGAAGCACTTCGGTCGCTTGCAACGATAACGGTCCCAATTCGTCGAGGGTCACTTTAAAGACATTGGCCATGACTTCCAGAAACCGTCCGGTGCCGGCCGCGCATTTGTCATTCATCGCGAAGTCGGTTACATTGCCGCCCTCATCCAAACGAATCGCTTTACAATCCTGCCCGCCCATATCAATAATGGTCCGGGTTTGCGGATGGAGAAAATGCGCTCCTTTGGCGTGACAGGTTATTTCGGTCACGGTTTTATTGGCATAGGGCGCGGAGATTCGTCCGTAACCCGTGGCGACAATGTACTGTAGATCCTCCCGTTGCAATCCGGCCGCTGCTAAAGCGGTCTGTAAACCATTCAACCCGTTCTCCTCGGTATTCAGTCCGGTGCGGAGAATGCTGAATCCGGCAATCTCACCATCCACCAAAATGACTGTCTTTGTTCCCAGGGAGCCGACATCGACTCCGGCGAAAGCTGTTGCATTCGACATTTTCATTCTCTCCTTATTGATCGATTTGTTATATTCACAGTTATCGATGATAACTGATCAATCCGATCTCAGCGGTCACTCCCGCGCCATCCGTCAAAGCGCCGATTCAAAGCCAGTAACGTGCGATCCATGACGATTCCCAACGCCGCAATGATGATTACACAAACAAAAACAATATCCGTCTGGAAAGTTGCGCCGGCATATTGAATAAGGTAACCCACCCCTTCCGACCCGCCGAACACTTCGGCGCCGACTACCCCGAGTAAGGCGCGCCCGGTGGCTAAACGCAGTCCGGTCATAAGAAACGGCACCGATTCCGGCAAGGCGATCGTCCAAAATATTTGACGGCGGCTGGCGCCATAGGCTTCAGCGACCCGGGTCAAATCCTGATCCAGATTGGATACGGCTGTCTGCATGTTGACAATCAGCGGAAAGACGGCGCTCAAAAAGACCAAGGCCAATTTGGAACCCATCCCCAGGCCAAACCAGATGATAAACAGCGGCATCATCGCAATCCGGGGCGTTGTATAAAAGGCCGCGATGATCGGGCCAAAGGCTTGACTCGCCTTTTTGTACCACCCCAACAAAATTCCGGAAGGAATCCCGACGAGCGCCGCCAACAGGTACCCAAACAAAAAGATTTCACCACTGGCTTTGATATGGATAAAAATGGATCCGTTTTTGACGATCTGCCAACCCGCAATCATAATCCGCGAGGGGGAACTGGAGAACATTGGATTGATCCACTTCAAGCCACTGGCCACTTCCCATAATAAAAGAAGCAAGACAATCACCCCGCCACCCAGCAGGATACTTTGGGAGGTATGTTTGAGTTTGCGCAAGGCAACTTCCGATGTTTTAGATTTCATATTCCAGATTCACCTTCTTCCCGGTCGTGGTATGGATTAATCCCCAGATCTTTTTGGCTAAAAAATCGAACTCGGCGTCATCTTTCAATTGCGGCGTCCGGGGACGCGGTAGTTTTATCTTTACTTCCTCAACGATTTGGGCGGGGCGCGCGGAAAAAATGATAATCCGGTCTGATAACAGAACCGCTTCATCAATCTGATGCGTTACCATCAGCACGGTTTTCCGAGTCTGTTCCCACAAAGATAACAGCTCGTTTTGCATCGACTCGCGCGTGATCGCGTCCAACGCTGCAAAGGGTTCGTCCAGCAACAATATTTCCGGTTCACAAACCAATGCCCTGGCCAGATTAACCCGCTGTTGCATTCCTCCCGATAACTGGTGAGGATAGTAATGCTCAAAGCCTTGCAGATGAACCATTTCAAGATACTGTTGCGCTTGTTTTCTGGCGTCGTCTTTTTTGACCCCGCGCAATTCCAGTCCATAAATGATATTGTTCAGCACCGTCCGCCAGGGTAGCAAAGAAGCTTTTTGAAAAACAACCGCTCGATCATAACCCGGTCCGTGAACCTGACTGCCGTTAACTTTGATCGAACCGCTTCTGGGACGCAGCAGGCCGGCAATGGCATTCAAAAATGTGGATTTTCCACAACCGCTCAAACCGACAATCGATACGAATTCTCCTGGTTCAATATCCAGCGACACTCGCTCGACTGCTGCGGTGAATTCCCCGGTGCTAAAGTTTTCAAAAGATACCACCAGATCATTCACTGATAATTTCGGGAATAGCGGCGGAGTGGTTCGAGGTTCGTTTTTTTCGTCCTTCGTAGCTGCCTCTGGCATTTCATTTCCTCCTTTAATAAAAAAAGCTAAGACGTCATACCGTTTCCGGCAAAACATCTTAGCCTCTATTTTTTAGTCAGCCTTAGTTAATTTTATTGAAAAATATATGTACTATCTAACGAAAAAATTACTTAAAATTTTAACCAAGTATTCCTAGTTGTTTTTATGAGTTTATTACATTATATTCGCATTGGTCAGCCATTGTCAATCCATTTCTATATTTTTATTGGTCATGCGCAGAGCGCGTTTCGACGCGGATTATATCTTTCAAAATAGATCACTTAAACAATATATATTTTATTACGTAATATTTTCGATGTATTTAATTGTAATTTTAATCATTTTGGACTATACTGTTCTTCGGGAGTAGGTGATTCAATTTTGTCAAATGGAAAAGTAACAATTTCCGATATTGCGAAGGAATTAAACGTATCCATTGTTTCGGTGAGTCGGGCGTTATCAGAACAACCCGGCGTCAGCGAGGATCTGAAGAAGAAAATATCCGAAAAAGCCAAGGAAATGGGTTATACCAAAAATAAAAAAAATGAGCAACTCAAAATTCTCATTCTATATCAGCAGGCCCAAGCACAAATCTCCGGCAGTAGCAACATCAGCTACAAATTGCAGTGCCTTGGAAAATCCCTGCAGGAGCTTAACGCTTATTATCATATTGAATTTATCGACCGGATTCCGCAGGAGAGCCTGACGCTTCCTTATATCCTGGCGCAAGGCTTTCATTTTGACGGCGCGATTCTAATCGGATGTTTCGGCATGCAATATGTCGCTTTAATCAAAGAAAACATTAAACAGATTCTGTTTTTTACCGGTTATTCCCCTTCCTATGATTTTGACTGCGTCTGGTACGATTTTAAGCATGCCGGCTACAAAGCGTGTGAATATCTGATCCGCAACGGACATCGCCAAATCGGATTTATCGGCCATAAGCCGTTATACCGGAACTCCGAAAAACTAGCCGGGATCACGACGGCCCTCGGAGCGCATCAATTACCGTTCAATCCGCGGTTTGTCGTTGTTCCGGATACGGAGTATCAAAAAAACCTTCTGGAGTTAATCGACGGTCAAAACGCCCCGACTGCCTTTATTTGCGATTATGATCTTACCGCGCTTGAACTGATCCAATTTCTGCACGCGAACCGGATCAATGTGCCTAACGACATATCCATTATCGGCAGCGGCAATACGGAAATCTCCAATCTAGCAATTCCCGCTTTGACCACAATCGACGTGAATATTGGTTATGCGTGCAAAGTGGCGGTTGAAACTCTGGTAAAACGCATCAATTTTCCCGGTTTGCCCTATCAAAACATCGCGATTCTCAGTAATTTCATCGAACGGGATTCCGTTCGAAAATATTAACGGCCCACCAATTACGAACAAAAGCGTCAATTGCCGACGTTTTTGTTATAACGCTCTTCACAATAAGATTATCCAGTGATCCCGTAGGACTTATTATAACAAAAGGCGAATTATCTTTATTGTTCGTTCTATATAGTCAAAAATGGAAACGAACTTCTAAATCAAGGAAAATAGGCCGCGGTCAAGATCGTCCCCCTATTTAATGCGACAAATACGGGAGGTCAGTCGATGAAAAATCCGATATGTTTAGCGTTGCGAATTGACTGGAGTGAAATCGACGCATTCCAGCATGTCAACAATGTGGCGATTATGAAATATGTCCAGGCCGCCAGGGTAAATTACTTGGAACAGGTCGGGCTGATGCAACTCCAGGCGGAAACGAAAATCGGCCCGATCTTGGCTTCGACCGGTTGCCAATTTCGTCAACCATTGTTTTATCCCGGCCAGGTTATCATTAATTCCCATGTCGAATGGATTAAAAACACCAGTTTCAAGCTTACACATCAAATTCTCAACGACCGCCACGAAGTAGCGGCGGAAGCGGAAGATATTATTGTTTTTTATGATTTTAAACGCAATACTAAATTACCGATTCCGGATACAATTAAATCCGCCATGGATCAAACGAAGGAAAAGACGTAAAAAACACTACATTGTCATAATTGCTTGATTACGGAGTCAAGGGTTTGTTAGCCGACACCCGCCCGACCCGTAACCCCTGTTGCATCATTACCTGCCGGACACCACCAACGATACAATGGCATAAAGAGGTGAAGACGCGATGAAACGAACAATTTTATTGCTGGGCAATCCCCGGTTGTATGAGGTTAGCCAACCGGTCGACCAAACGGAACTTGCGGAACTATTGCCGGTAATCGCCGACTTGCACGATACCTTATTCGATTTCAAAGCAAAATACAATGCGGGCCGCGCCATTGCCGCCCCGCAAATTGAGATCCAAAAGCGGTTGATTTACATGCACATCGATCAACCGGTAGTGTTTATCAACCCGTCCCTGGAATTCATGGACAACGAATTGATGACGGTGATGGACGATTGCATGTCCTTTCCCAATCTCCTGGTCAAGGTGCAAAGATACCGCCGCTGCAAGATCCGCTATCTGGACCTCGACTGGAATGAATGTTCCCTTAACCTGGAAGGAGACCTGTCAGAGCTATTGCAGCACGAATATGATCACCTCGACGGAATCCTGGCTACCATGAGAGCGCCTGATCTGCAGTCTTTTTTTATCAAAGGGCCTGAGGAAGGAAAAATTGTCTAAATGAAAAAAATCGGAATATTAGGCGGGATCAGTTCCGCCTCCACCATCCAGTACTATAAAACAATTACCGACTTATATTACGACCGGTCCGGCGATTATTATTATCCCGAGATCCTCATCAACAGCTTAAACTTTCAATACTTTACCGACCTCGAAAATCAACGCCGGTTGGAGGAATACCAAAATTACATTGTCAACGGCATTCGCCAACTACAACAGGCAGGCGCGGATTTTGTCATAATGGCGGCCAATTCGCCCCATTCCGTTCTGGACAAAATTGCGGACCGGGTATCTTTGCCAATTGTCAGCATCGTGGAGTCCGTTGCCCGGCGGGCAAAAGCGCTGGGGCTGAAGCGCGTCTTGCTGACCGGCATTTTATACACGATGCAAAGTGATTTCTATCCAAACGGTCTCCGTAACTACGGAATCGAAACCTTGCTGCCCGATCCGGCAGAGCAAACGGCAATCAACGACATCATCTTCAAAGAGTTGGTGCTCAATCAAACGCTCCCCGAATCCAAAAAACACTTTTTGTCCATTATTAACAGCTACGATGCGGACGCCGTCATCTTGGGCTGTACGGAACTGCCGCAATTAATCACCCAGCGGGACAGCGCCAAAACGCTGTTAAATACTTTGAGAATTCATTGCGAAGACGCCTTAAATTATGCAATGCAAGTTTCCTGATGCAATCAGCGCTAAATGTAATATTTTATAAATGTTTATTCTTCAAGCTCCGCCAATTGCATTGATTACTCGATCACTTTCAGCTTGCATTGTAACTCATACGATACCAATTCGTTGATTTGGGGATTTTCGCCGCATAACGGACAGCTTTTTTTCCTTTTCCAGTCGATTTCCCGGAAATTCAGGTCAAGGCCGTTGAAGGTGAGCAATCGTCCCGAGAGGGTTTGCCCGATCCCTAAAATCACCTTGGCCGCCTCAAGCGCCTGCAACGATCCGATGACCCCCGTTATCATGCCAAGGATCCCCGAATCGCTGCAAGTGGGGATCGTGCCATCGGGCGGCGGCGTTGGGTACAGGCAGCGATAACAGGACGACTTGCCGGGGATGATCGTCATCAGGATTCCTTCAAATCCCAACACCGCCCCTTCGATCAACGGCTTGTTCATGAAGTAACAGCAATCGCTGATCAAATAGCGGGCCGGAAAATTATCGACAGCGTCAATCACCAGATCATATTGACTGACGATCTCCTCGATATTAGCAATGGTAATCCGATCCGGGTGTTTGATCAGGTTCACGGCGGAGTTCAATTTTTGCAATTTTGCGGCGGCGGAATCAACTTTCTTCCGCCCCACGTCGTCGGTGAAATGCAGAATCTGCCGCTGCAAGTTGGAGATACCCACCACGTCAAAATCAGCTATCCCCAAGGTGCCGATTCCCGCCGCCGCGAGATAATAAAGGGCTGGCGACCCCAGTCCCCCGGCGCCGATCACCAGCACTTTGGCAGCGGCTAACTTTTGTTGACCTTCATACCCGATTCCCGGCAGGATGATCTGTCGCGAATAGCGTTGAACTTGCGTTTGATCAAACAATTGCATCAACCCCCGCCCATAAACTTCACAATCTCGAGCCGATCCCCTTCGGCTAAGCGAATCGTTCCCCAACTTTTGCGGTCGGGAATTTCATCGTTATATTCGACGACCACCTGATCGGGGTTGACGCCTTTATTTTGGAGTAAAGCCAGGATCGTGGTTGAATGATTATCCAGTGTAATTTCAGCGCCATTTACGTTAATTTTCAATTGCCCGCCTCCTTTCCCCGGGTTGAAGCCCTCTCATAAAATACTGATCTTTTCGCCCTTTAATACCTTGTTCATATTCCGGACCGCACACATCTTGCCACACATGGTGCAACTGTCTTCCGCTTCGGGTTTTGATTCTTCCCGGAATTTTCGCGGTTTTTCCGGTTCCAGCGCCAGCTCGAACATTTTTCCCCAATCAAGGTTTTGGCGCGCCTCGCTCATCCGGTCGTCCCAAGCTCTGGCTCCCGGAATTCCTTTGGCGATGTCCGCTGCGTGCGCCGCAATTTTTGCCGCGACAATCCCTTCTTTCATGTCATCGAGGGTGGGGAGTCGTAAATGCTCCGCCGGTGTTACATAACACAAAAAGTCCGCTCCGTTCGCGGCGGCGATGGCGCCCCCGATCGCGCTGGTGATATGGTCGTAACCGGGCGCGACATCGGTAACAATCGGCCCCAGCACGTAAAACGGCGCGTTAAGGCATAACCGTTTCTCCAGGACCATATTGGCGGCGATTTCGTTGATCGCCATATGCCCCGGGCCTTCAATGATTACCTGGACGTCTTGAGCCCAGGATCTTTGCGTCAACTCGCCCAACACGATCAGTTCTTCAATCTGCGCCGCATCGGTGGCGTCATGGATGCTCCCCGGCCGGCAGGCGTCCCCCAGGCTGATGGTCACGTCATATTTGCGGAAAATCTCCAGCAACTGATCGTAGTATTCATAAAAGGGATTTTCCTGTCCGGTCAGTTCCATCCAGGCAAAAATGAGCGACCCGCCCCGGGAGACAATATTGGTTAAACGGGGATTTTTCTTAAACCGTTCGGCGGTGGCGCGATTGATTCCGGCGTGAATGGTCATAAAGTCGACGCCGTCCTGGGCATGTTTTTCAACAACCTGCAAAAACTCGGCGGCGTTGATGGTCGCCAGTTCCTTATCATAAAAGCCGACCGCATCATAGATGGGCACGGTCCCGATCATCGCCGGGGAAACGCTGATCAGCTTTTGCCGGAATTCCCGGGTTTTCCCGTAGGAGCTCAGATCCATGATGGCGTCCGCTCCCAGTTCGATTGCTTTTTGGACCTTGGTCATCTCCAGATCGAAATTACAACAATCCTTGGAAATTCCCAAATTGACATTGATTTTGGTTTTGAGGCCCAGACCGACGCCTTCCGGATCGAGCCGGCGGTGGTTTTGATTGGCCGGGATCACGACTTTCCCGGTAGCGACCAGGTCTCTAATTTCTAAGGGAGTTTTCTGCTCCTTGGCGGCCACGACCTCCATCGCCGGGGTGACAATGCCTTTTCTGGCGGCAGCCATTTGGGTTGAATATTCCATCAAAAACGCCTCCATCTCATTGATCTATTTGTTCAGTTCCGCGCGTAAAGCTTGGATTTGCCAAGGGATGTCCGCCGCGCCGACGATCTCCGTTACCAGCGCGATGCATTGCGCTCCGTGGGCCTTCACGGTCCGAATGTTATGGGCTTTGATGCCGCCGATGGCCACAAACGGAAGGTCGATATGGTTTGCGACCCATTCCAGGTAAGTCAGTCCGACCGGATCGCAGACATCTTTTTTGGTAAAGGTTTGATAAATCGGGCCAACTCCGATATAGTCGGCGCCGTTGGCCACCGCTGCCTGCGCCTGCGCGGGCGAGTGGGTCGATACGCCGATGATCATTTGCGCGCCGACCAGTTCCCGGACTTTGGCGACGGGCAAATCGTCTTGTCCGATGTGCACTCCGTCCGCCTTTACCAGTAAAGCGATATCGATGTCGTCGTTCACAATGAAGGTGACGCCCGCCGCTGCGGTCAACTCCCGGATCGTCAGGCACTCTTGATACTTTTCGCGCTGCTTTTTGTCTTTTTCGCGGTATTGAATGATTTTAATTCCCGAATCAATCATCAGCTGGACCACCTCAAGATTGCTGCGGCCCCTGGAATGTTCCGCGGCGGTCAGACAATATAAATCCGTATCCAAGCGCCGCCGTTTTGATTGAACGCCAAATTCGCCGCAAAATTCTTTTTCCAGATCATAGGCGGCAAACCGGTATTGCTCATAAAGCTTTGACCGTTCCGGTTCCCCGAGTAATTTGAGGTTCTCCTCAATCACCCGCAACGCTTCCTGCAACCGCTTAAAGTTGGCGGTCGCCAGTTCGGTCAGGGACGTTTTCCCGTCAATCATCAGTTGCTTGGAAATTGCCAATCCGACATCGTTTACGGCGTCCCGCTCCGCCAGGCATTGCGGTGAATACTCCGCAAGCGTTTTCCGAATACCGTGCCTGAGCTTTTTTAGTTTAGCGGCGATCGGCTGATTGTCGTAACCGTACCGGGCCAAGTCTTCTAAAACCCGGGTTCCTTCCGCGGCCCGGTTAAGATTGGCATCAATCGTTCGCAAAATACCGTCCATCACGATTCCTCCGTTTGGTTAAATGCTTCCCAATCTTTAAAGACCGGTTGATAGCCCTTGCGGTAGATCAGCTCCCGGATTTCGGCCACCGAACGCGTATCGGAGATGTCAAACTGCCCTTCGCTTTTTTGCTTCAGCGCATGCCCGCCGACCTCGGTGGCCGAACCCGCCGACATCCTGGTAACGCCCAGCCCGATTAGCTTGTCGCGCAATGCGGGCCGTTCCCGGGTGGAGATGGTGATCCCCGCGCGCGGCATAAACAGTCGTAAGGCCAACATGATTTGGACCAGGTTGCGGTCGCTCACATCACATTGGGGTTGGAAGTTGCCGACATTCGGTCGGATGCGCGGCAGCGAGACGCTGATCTCCACCTCTGAATAATTGTTTTGCAGGTAGTCGGCGTGCAATCCGGTCAGGAACGCTTCCTGGCGCCAATCGGCCAGCCCCAGCAGCGCGCCGATGCCAACATTACGCATGGCGGCCTGACAAGCCCGTTCCGGCGCGTCAAGCCGGTAACGGTAATTGCGTTTCGGACCGCCCGGATGCACCTGCGCGTAACGCGCTTCGTCGTAGACTTCTTGAAACATCGTAAAACCGTCCACTCCGGCTGCGATAAGTTCCGCGTATTCCGCAACGTCCAGCGGATAAATTTCGATCGCGACGGTTTTAAAATATTTTGTCAGCAACTCCACGCATTCTTTAATATAGGAAACCGGAGTCGCTTGTCGGGATTCGCCGGTCAGAATCAAGATCTGTTTCAAACCGGTCCGGGCGATGGCTTCCGCTTCCGCCGCGACTTCGGTGAAGGTGAGTTTCTTCCGGATGATGGCATTGGTAAGATTAAAGCTGCAATACACGCAGTGATTGGTGCAAATGTTCGCCAAATACAGCGGGGTAAATAAAAAGATCACTTTGCCGAAATGCTGTAAGGTCAGCTGCTTGGCCTTAAGCGCCATCGCTTCCAGATGTTTGGCGGCGGCATCCGATAAAAGCGCCAGATAATCCAGCTCGCTGAGTCGTTCCTGGTGGAGGATTCTGACGATCTGCTCGTCCGTAAGCTTGGCGAAGAACTTCTCAAAATCGAAGGTTCGATATTCTTGATACCGTTCATAGAAACTCATTGTGCTTCCTTCTTTCAACAGTTTAAAAAACCGGTCAGCGGCGATGAGGCTTCGGCGAACTCCTTCACCGCTCCCGCTCCGGAACGGTAGGCCAGCCGTCCCGCTGTCACGGCGGCGCCAAACGCCGCCGCCATCATGACCGGATCGCCGGCGGTGGCAATGGCGGTGTTCACCAAGACGGCCGCCGCTCCCAGCTCCATGGCTTCGGCGGCTTCGGACGGTTTCCCGAGACCGGCGTCGACAATGATCGGCAATTTGATTTCGTCAATTAAAATCTTAATCAGTTCCCGGGTTTTCAAACCCTTGTTGGTTCCGATCGGAGCGCCCAAGGGCATTACCGCCGCCGCGCCGGCGTCCCGGAGCCGTTTGGCGTCCATTAAATCCGGGTTCATGTACGGAAAGACCATGAAACCCTCCTTGACCAATATTTCAGTGGCTTTAACCGTTTCCAGGTTATCGGGAAGCAGGTATTTGTTATCGGAAACCACTTCGATCTTGATCCAGTCGCCGCAACCGGCCGCTTTGGCTAGTCTGGCGATCCGCACCGCCTCGGAAGCATTGCGGGCTCCGGAAGTGTTCGGCATCAAGACACATTGCTTGGGTATGTAATTGAGCATGTTTTCATCCGGCGAATCAAAATCGACCCGGCGGACCGCCACGGTGACCACTTGCGCGGCGGCGGCCTTGATTACATCGGGAATCATCCGGTTGGCGGGAAATTTCCCGGTGCCAACAAACAGCCTGCTGGTAATCGTCTGTCCCCCAACGAGCAACTCATCGTTCATTGTTCCAACTCCCCTTCTGTTTTTTTGGCAAAGAAATAAAAAAGGCCTATCCGCACGGATAAGCCTTAAGTATTACAAATATAATTTGTAATTCGCTTCCCTACGGTGGTACTAACCACATCAGGTTCAGAGGGTCAAGAGTCTCAAAACTCTTTCTCAGCCTTCCGGCTCCCCTAGCAACAAATATTCAATTCTGTCTTTATTATAGCGACGCAACTTCCGTTTGTAAAGACAATGTTTGCTAATCCAATTAAGCAAAACGCTAATGAATAGCGTGGCTACGTGACATTGCCTTGATCTTAGTTTGACGGATGCGTTCTCCCTTTGCATCGCTTGAATAGATCATTTGTGAATAACTATTCTATTTCCGTGGATAATATGTCGCACGAAATATTTAGGACGATCTTGACTGCGACGTATTTTCTTCATTGATAAGTGAAATAAATCCGCTTATATAGTAATATTTTTCATCTTATGATATTATGCGGAGAGAAGCAATGCCGAGGTGAGCTCGTTGTTTTTATCTTTAATCGATACGTATACGATTTATTTTCTGACGTTTTTAGGAAACCTCGTTATGTTCCTGATGTTGATTATCTTTGCGAAAACAACCGGCTATGAAGGTTTAATGCGATACTACATATACGGAAAGCTGCTGCAAACCATCGGCGCTGCTGTGACCTTTTTTAGAGGGCTGGTACCGGTTGATCTTTCGATTATCTTGGGTAATTATTTTATTTTTCTCGGCATCGCTTTGGAAATCTACTGTATCGTTCATGTCGACAGAGCGCCGCTTCAACGCACGGCGAAACGGTGGATGCGAGTGGTGGTCGCAATCATTTTAGGGTTTACGCTGCTTTATTTGGCAGGGGCAAATATGGGGGTCAGAGTTTTTGTTTGTGCGATAATTTTAGCAGCCTATTCTTTAACAGCGGCGACTGGTCTCTTTTTCCGCAGTGACGCGACGAATTTACGCAAAATGATGGCCTTCTTTTTTACGGTTTTGGCTGCTTATCAGATTATCCGGGCGCTGGATGCATTGCCGCGGGGCGCGAGTTATACATTATTTACGGCCTCGTCATTACAGACGGTTTCGTTTATCAGTATCTATATCCATATGCTGGTAAGCACTATGGCCTATTTGCTCATGAGCCGTGAAGTTATTGATATCAAACTGAAAGAAGCGGCTACCAAAGACTATCTGACGGGTATTTATAACCGGATGCAATTCATCCAACTATCGGAGAAACTCTTTTCATTAATGATCCGTCAGCAAAAACCAGTCACAATATTTATGATTGACTTCGATCATTTCAAGGTTATTAACGATACGTACGGGCATACGGTCGGCGATAACGTATTGGCGCATTTTAGCCGGGAAACGCAATCCATTATTCGGAATGAAGATTTGTTTGGCAGATACGGCGGTGAAGAGTTTATTCTCTTCACCCCCAACACGATGACAGAAGCTGCGCTCATCATCGGACAAAAGATCAAATCAAAACTCGAGCGAAATTCCGCCAATGATACAACGATTCCTAAGTATACCGTTAGTATTGGCTCGGCTACTATGGTTCCAACGGCACTAACGGATATGGACAAGTTAATTAAACGGGCTGACCAGTCCTTGTTACGAGCCAAAAGAAATGGGCGGAATCAAATTGTTCAATTCGATGCCGAACAGCCATAAGAAAGCATATTTGGGTTTCAGTTTGGTAACTGCCGTTGTTCCGGTCACGTCATGGCGAGTAGCTACATCCATCTTGTTCTGCGCTAGGTAAGACTTTGTTTATAAATCTCCCTTCTCCTTTTACGCATTCCATATGCTTCGAGTTGATTTAAGATCCCTTTTTCGGAAACTCCCAAAATAATTTACCGTTCCGTTGATAACGGTCAGCCCACACCCGCATTGACCCAAAGAGAGCTGCAGGTTAGACAGTGCGGTGTTGGAATCAGATTGGACATTGCTTATTTTGCAAACCGGTTAAAAATAGAAACATACCGGCTAAAAATCACCTTGTGATCATAGCCGGCATTTTTAAATAACCTTTTCTTATTTACGACTGAGCTTAGTGTTGATAAAACGCGTGCACTAAAAAGTCTTACGAATACCGCAATTGATTTGCCACGGCGTGCTGACAAATTTATCGCCAGTGGTTCGTGTTAGCCCCAGATAACTACTTAGATTCGGCGTATAATTCGCTGTCCAGCCAAGACTAAATTCCACCCAGCTATCTTTTAAATCCTCGCTCAAAGATACGGACGACGAATCGCTTGAGACCATTGTCACATAGGGATTGCCTTTAAACTGGCGCTCCAGGGATACCTTGAAGTAGAAGTTATTGTCGTTAATCTCCATGCCGTTCACAAAACCGATGTGTCCGATGAGCGAAGTCGCACTGTCATTATGAACCGCCATGCCATCACTGGTACTGTAGTCCGCCGAACCAACGCGCGCCCAGTTGATTCCAACTTGGGGTTCAAAATACCACGCTTGCGGCAGTTGTTTGCGATAACCATATTCCGTAGACAGGCTGGTTGCCCAACTGTCATATTTGCCGGTTACTTTGGTTGAAGAAGCATCCTTGAGATGCGAACTGTACGAAGCGGTGATTCTTCCTTCTTTGGCGATAACGTCGAAATAGTGCCCTGTGTCGCCCAACCAGCTTGCATAAACACCAACCGACGCCGTATTGCTTGTGCCATCGCCGCGGTTAAGCTCGCTATCGCCCCATAGATAATCGAGCGCAAAACCGGTGAACCAGGCGCCGGATTCGTCCTGATGTTTCGTATCATAGCCGCCCTGAATAGCCTGATAAGTTTCTTGCATTTGCCGGCCGTTTAAGCCATTGATGTCCGCTTGTCCCACATAGACACGGAGCCATTCGCCGATTTCGCCGGTCGAGTGGCGCAAATTCCCCATTCGTTGGGTAATGCTATTGTTCGTTGCGTTCCAGAGCGCGAGGGATCCGGCGATGGTATCCAAACCGGAATACACCGTTTCACTGGCCCCGTCAATAGTAAACCCGGTGATGCTCCAAGTATAGTCATCCGCCTTGGAAAGATTAGCCAAATATGAGTGATTCCCGTATTCGGTGGAAGTGGAACTAAAGGTTACATCAGTAGCTTCTGTTGTAGCGAAAACGGCATTTCCGGAGACGATTGCCCCTGTCGCAAAACTCGGGTCATAGCTGACAATTACCGTATTGTTCCCGTGAGAAGAGGTTCCATTGATAGTAATCTTATCGGCTTGGTTATTGGCAACATCGGTATTGATGACGTAGGTTGCATTTCCGGTTTGTCCGGAGACTGTTAAAGATCGGCCGACCGATGTACCACTGAAAAGATTGATGATCCCGCCCGAAACATACAAATCGCCGGAAGTTTCGGTGATGCCGCTGATCATACCGCCGTTAATATAGAGCAACCCGCCGTCAAGCGTAATGTTGCTTACAGTTCCTCCGTTAACCGTTTCCGTACCGCCGGCTTTAATTTGAGAAGCGGCAGTAACTGTTCCGCCCGAAACAGTCATCGCGCCGCCGGATTCGATCAAAATCGCACCGGAACCGGAGACCGTTCCAGCAGTGATGGTCATGGTGCCGGAGTTATCGATGGTTCCATCATTTACAATGGTGCCGGCGTTGGTAATGGCGCCGCCGGATTGATTGGTAATGGATCCGTAATTGGCAATCGTGCCGCTAGATTTACTGCTAATGACGCCGTAATTGTCAATGACGCCCGTAGAGTCATTATAAATGTAGCTGGGATTATCAATGGTGGCGCCGGATTCATTGGTAAGAGCATAGTAATTGTTGATGATGGCGCCCAATTGATTGCTAATGGCGCCGCCAGATTGATTGCTAATGGATCCGTAATTGTTTATGGTACCTCCGGATTGATTGCTAATGGCGCCGGAGTTAGTCATCGTGGCGCCGGATTGATTGTTAACGTTACTTTCATTACTAATCGTGGCACCGGATTGATTGCTAGTAGTGCCGTAATTGTTAATGATACCGCCGGCATGATTGGTAAAGGTAGCGTTGGATTGATTGGTAAAGGTTCCGTTATTGGTAACAAGACCGCCGGAATTGGTAATGGTACCGGAATTTTCAATGATTCCGCCGGCATGATTGGTAGTGTAGCCGGCAGTATTCATAGTGCCGGCATTGCTAAGGGTGGCGCCGGATTCATTACTAATAAAGCCACCATTACTAATAAGGGCACCGGATTGGTTGGTAAGAGTAGCGGAATTGGTGAGGGTGCAACCAGATTGATTGGTAATGGCGCCGCCAGATTGATTGGTAACGGTGCCGTAATTGTTTAGGATATTCGTATCAATGGTGCCGGAGTTGGTAATCGTAGCGCCGGATTGATTATTAATGTAGCTGGCATTGCTAAGGGTGGCGCCGGATTCATTGATCAAGGCGCCGTAATTGTCAATGACACCGCCGGCATGATTGGTAAAGATGGCGTTGGATTGATTGGTAAAGGTTCCGTTATTGGTAACAAGGCCGCCGGAATTGGTAATGGTACCGGAGTTTTCAATGACACCGCCGGATTTATTGGTAGTGTAACCGCCGGTATTAATGGTGCCGGCATTGCTAAGGGTGGCGCCGGATTCATTACTAATAAAGCCGCCATTATTAATAGTGCCAGCGGAGTCATTCGTAATGGTGCCGCAATTGTCGATAGTGCTGCCGCCTGCAGTAGTAATGGTACCAGAGTTGGTAATAGTGGCACTGGATTCATTGATAATGGTGCCCCCGGTTACATTGGTAATGGCGCCGGAGTTGGTAATGGCGCCGCCGGTTTTATTAGTGATAGTAGCTCCGGATTCATTGGTAATAGTGCCGGCATTGGCAATAGTGCCACCGGATTGATTGGTAACGGTGCCGTAATTGTCAATGGTAGCTCCGGAGCGATTGGTAATGGCGCCGTAATTGTCAATGGAGCCGGCAGAGTCATTATAAATGTAGCCGCCGGAATTATCAATGGTGGCATTAGCGTCATTGGCAAGGGTGGCGTAATTGTTGATGATGGCGCCCTCTTGATTGGTAATGGCGCCGAGCGGTTTATTGCTAAGGGTACCGGAGTTGTTAATCGTGCCATCCGTTCGATTTGTAATAGAACCCATACTACTAATAGTAGTACCGGATTCATTGGTAATAGCGCCGGCATTGTTAATCGAACCGGTGGTCATATTAACAATGGCGCCACTGCCAGATTCATTCGTAATAGTGCCGGAAGATGCAACATTGATAGTGCCCGAATTGGTAACGACGTTGCTATTGGCACTGTCGTCGGTAATGTCAACCGTATCTCCACTGCTCACATCCGTAAGCGGAGCGGCTGAAACAGCGCAAATATGGATTAATAAGAGAAATAAAATTGTTAGAAACGTCTTTAAAGAAGTTTTGAACATATAGAAACCACCTACTTTAAATTTTTTATATGCCCCATGGCAGATATGTGTTTTAATTTTGAGGCTTTCCTGCAACTGCCTTCCGTCTTCACCCGGAAGGCTGACCGCGACTCCGGCCGCCAGGATGCCAGCAAATCGCTACTTCCGATTGCTTCATCTTTTCACCTCACTTCACCCCAAAATACACTATTTCCCATCAATTTGCATAATCATGAATTTATCCTGTCATCTACTATATATAATGAATTAAATTCCGAAGCGGCCCAATTTGCATCCGGCTTTAGGGATGCAAAAATAATATAAAATTAATTTCATTATTATATAGAATAGCGAATTTTGTTGATTATTTTAACTGTCCAAATGGACAGGGTCCGGCATATTTTTTACAAAAACAAAAAACCGAGGGTATATTTTCCCTCGGTAAGTGTACTGCATGTAGCCCTTATTCTGCTAGATTGGTTAGATTGGCCTGGACCGCGTAAGCGATCGCCTGGGCCCGGTTTTCCAACTGCAGACGTTCCAAAATCTCGGTCATGTGGAATTTGACGGTCCGGTCGCTGACACCAAGCCGCTCAGCAACCTGCTTGTAGGTCAAGCCCTCGGCGATAAACGTCAAAACTTCCTCCTGCCTTGGTGTCAGACGCTTCCGTCCCCCCTCCCCGTTCGCCGGCGTTCTCTCTTTGCCGGGAGCGAACTCCTGCAACAGCCGGTCGGCAAGACCGGAAGAGAAAACCGTTTCTCCTTTGGCCACATCGGCCAATAGCCCCAAAAATTCCGTCGTCTCCAGGTTTTTGAGCAGAAAGCCCGCCGCGCCGTTCTTCATCGCCTCGAACAAAGCCTGATCGTCGTCATTTATCGTCAGTACAACGATCTTCATCGTTGGAAATTCGCTTTTAATCAGGCGGGTAGCGGTCAATCCGTCGCAACCCGGCATCTGGAGATCCATCAGCACCAGATCCGGCCGAAGCTCGCGTGCCGCAGCCACGGCAGTCGTTCCGTCCCGAGCCGCGCCAACCACCGTCATCCCGCCCGCCTCCAGGAGAACCTGCAAACCATCGATAAATAAGGGGTGATCATCAACAATTAAGATTCTCATCGTGTCCCATTTCTCAGCGCTTGGGCCAGCGGAATGCCGATCGTTACCGTCGTTCCCCGACCAGTCGCCGACCGTATCTCGCAACTGCCTCCAATTTCCTCCGCTCTTTCACCGATGATCCGCAGGCCAAACCCATCTTTTTTTCTTTGCCCAGTGTCAAAGCCACGGCCGTTATCGGAGATCATCATCGTCAGCCCCTCGCAGCCGGTCGAAATAGTCACTTCGGCCCGCTCAGCGCCAGAATGCTTCCTCACATTGACCAGCACCTCCTGGATAATCCTCAGTAATTGCACCTCGGCCGCCGGCGCAATCCACTCCACCGGCCTGGCATCCGGTCCGCTATATCCTATAGCAATACCCGAGTTTTTCTCAAACCGATTGAGCCACCCTCGTAAGTTTTTGAAGAAATCCCATTCTTCGTTGGTAATCTTCAGGCTCGCGATGGATTCGCGCACATCGGCGAATGCCGCGTCAGCGGCATTCACCAGACGCATCAGTTGACGGTCAGCCTCCTTGGCCCGTCCTTTTTCTAACAGCAACCGAACCGCCTGCGCGTGGGTTTTCACATAGGCGGGAAACTGGCCCTGGGCGTCGTGCAGTTCTCTCCCCAGCCGTTCTCGCTCGGTTAGGATGGATAAGGCTTTTTGTTGTTCCAGCATTTTTTCCTGATCGTGTTTTTGCCGGGTAATATCTTTAAATAGGATCACTTTGCCGAGCAAATCGCCCTGCGGTAGCTTAAGCGGCATCGTGCTTATCTGATAAAAACGGCGTTCGCTGAAATAATCCCGCGACACCTCTCTGAGCTCGGTCCCGGAAATGCCGTCGATTCCGGCCAGTACCGGCCAAGCCGCCGCCGTCTCGGCGAACCTGTCGCCCTCGGCCGCTGGTAAACCTGCGAATATCTCTTTCGTCGCCGGATTCATATCGACGATGTACCCTTTTTTGTCCACTACCATCAAGCCGTCGATCATGCTCTTGGTGACCGCATCCTGGGCCAGCGGCAAAATGCTGTAAACCCGCCACCAGTAAAACACCCAAGTTACATAAAACGCCGACAGCAGCAGTCCAATCACCTGGGGCGGCATCACCTGGAAATTGGAGGCATAGCCGATGATATTACCGACAAAGTTGAATACCGGTGTCACCGACAAAGCTATCGCCTGTTGCCGGCGCAGCCCCTTGGCGCGATATATCCAACCCACCGACATCACGATACACACGACGTTAAGGCCATAACAAAGAGCCATCGTCGTCCAGGCCGCCGGTCCAAATGCGATCGTGAGAACATTACCCGCCAGTGACATCGGCCCGTAGTACCAGCCAAGCTCGCCATCAAAACCGATAATCACCACCATGGCGGTGGTTATTACTCTAACGGCATATTTAAGCGCTGTTATCAGCCGACCTTTTTGCTGGCCGACCTCTAAAATGAACTCAAACCAGAAATAGATCAGCAGCAGTGGCGCCCATTCTGTGAATCTCGCCCAGAAGAGTTTTGCGGGCAGTTGCGGACTCATGCTGCAAAAAGCCTTGGCCGCAATCCAAATGCCCTTGCAAATCTGGCAGAACACTAACAGCATGGCCCCCGGAATTTTGCGGAATTGAAAAAGATAGACCGCCAGAGCCTCGAAAATAGCGGCAATAAAAAAATACGGTATAAGGTTATCGATCGGCGGAAATGTCAAATATTCCATCGCTTTGAAAATTTCTCCCTTAGGCGAAAAGGTAGCGAACCGAAATCAATGGGAAGGCTTTCTCATTTCTGCATATCTTGGTTTTTTCTATAAATAAATTTACAATCCTGCAATTTTTTGTAGATTTGGCAGCTAGGATATAAAAAAAACGCCCTGTACCGTTGCAGAGTGTTTACTATGTAAAACGCCAAGCTAAAAACCTAAAATTTTCTGTAATTACGTCCCGGGAAGTATATACCATTTATCTCCACAGCCCATGAAACCGGTAACTCCCGGTTTCACAGGTTGTATTTTTTTCAGCCAAACGCAACACTCCACACGCCGCAGCGCTCCGCGTCGGCTTAATTAGGAACAACTATTGATTTTCTCCTTAACCGTGAAGAAGCTCACAATCAATTATGCAGGCAATCAACGCCGGTCACCTGATATTCCGGCATGTGGAAAATCGAAGCATTTAGATGCAATGGCATTATCTTTAAAAATTATGAATACATTGTATTATATTATTTTCGTGTTATTAACACGCTTGGGGGGATTATCAACGTATAACAATAACGGATGGTTTCAATCAGAGGAAGGAAATACCCGGTCTACGACAGACAGGCAAAATGAACAGGTCAATCTCAATCAATCTCAATCGCCTTTTCCAGATACTTATAAGAACAGTATCCCGATGACTGCCGCAGCACTCGACCCAAATGTAACACTGGAAAAAACAGGCGACTCGGATGTATCCCATTCCCAGACGGTGGGTGTTCGGGGTCCTGTCCTTGTGCAGGATACCGTCCTGCACGAAACCTTGGAAACCTTTGTATTCTCCACTACACTGCCAAGACGTATCCATACAAAAGGATATGGTGCTTTCGGATATTTTTACACCACTCACTCAATGAAGCAATATACAAACGCCGGATTTTTGCAAACGCCTAATCAACAGGTGCCGGTAGCGGTACGTTTCTCTCTCGCTGCAAGCAATCAGGGAACTCCGGACACTTCCAGAAATGTGCGGGGATTCAGCACCAAGTTTTATACGGATGAAGGAATCTTTGATTTGCTCTGTAATCATCTCCCTGTCTTTTTCGTGCGGGATGCCATTCGTGTACCGGATATAATCAGCCATCTTTCGCCTTCGCCGGTGAATAATCTGCCGGACCCTGAGAGGCTTTGGAGCCTGTTTGCCAAGTATCCCGAGGCAACAAATATGCTGATATGGTTTTTTTCAGATTTGGGAACGATAAAGAGCCTTCGCCATATCAAGGGATATAGTGTGAGTACCTATGTCTGGCGTAATGCACAGGGTGTTCGCCACTACGTGAAATACCACTGGTATCCTGTGGCAGGCGTGGAATACATTGACCGGCAGGAAGCTCAATGTCTGGCATGCCAAGATCCTAATATTGCCGGACGTGATCTGTATGACAGTATCGCAAAGGGAACGGCTGTGGAATACGACCTGCGTGTGCAACTGATGAATCCTGATGATGCAAAGCTACTTCCCTTTGACCCTTTGGATGATACCAAAGTATGGGATGAAGCCGTATATCCCCTTTTACCCGTTGGACGGATGGTCTTAAATCACAATCCGGACAATTATGCTGAGCAGGTAGAAAAATTGGCCTTTAATCCGGCGAATTTACTTCCCGGCCTTGAAGTTTCAGATGACAAGGTACTGCAAGGACGTACCTTTATTTATCCCGATGCGCAGCGTCACAGACTGGGCCCTGATTTTCGTAATATCCCCGTCAACAAACAACCAAACTGGTCTCCTGCATCTATGGTATCCAGTGGAAACGGCAGATATGTCGCCGGTGAAATTATGCGTGCCGAAATCCCGAATCCTGACGATTTTACACAAGCGAGTCAGAAGTATGAATCCTTTTCTGCAACAGAAAAAAAGAACCTTGCGGATAATATTGCGTCGAGTCTTGTGGATGCCCAGCCTAATACGCAGTACGCCGTCTTATGGCATCTGGAGCAAGTTTCCCCCGTACTGGCAGAGATGGTCAGAAATCAAATGCGTTTATATCCAGGTACGGCGGGAAGATAGGCCCTATTGCTTTGATTCTTCCCTATCGTTTGGAGCAGGTTCAGATTATTTTCCTGTCATTATTTTGATTTTACTTTCTATATCATGTGGAGGTCGGCATCGGCCCCAAAGCCAATCACAAACCCCAAAACCATCCCCTTTTGTCCCTCCCCGATCTCTTTTTGTGAATAACTCAGCTAAGTTATTCACAAAACAAGCTCATTTTGTTAATAACTGATCTCTTTCTGTGAATAACTCAGTTAGGTTATTCACAAAACAAACTCATTCTGTTAATAACTGATCTCTTTCTGTGAATAACTCAGCTAGGTTATTCACAAAACAAGCTCATTTTGTTAATAACTGATCTCATTTTGTGAATAACCGATCTATTTTTGTGAGTAAACGATCTATTCCTGTGGATAAACGGTCACGGGTTGTGGATAACTTACAATGTTGCAACCGCCGGACTTGGGGAACCGGAAGGTGGTCAGGGAAAAGATTAAAATCGTGGCTGGTCTTTGCGGCGAATGGGACTGTTTTCGCAAGCTATTTAATCACAGTTTTATTCAATTGATTCCCAACTCTCCCTTGCGCTTTGTTACCAACTCCTGGGATGCTAGAATTCTTTTTTTCCATTCTACGCAAGTTGCATTATACCTTTGGGTTGAACTTTCAAAAGCTTTTAAAATTTCATTTAACGCTTCGCGATAACGCACTCCGGCGTGGTAACTCCAGAACAAATAACTTGACTGATAACTGCCGTTGATCCTATGCATCTCGTCAATTATATTTTTAACTTTCGCGAATGACTGTCCATTCTCCAAAGCGGGGTTGGAAAGTAACATAGTGATTGCTATTAAAGGACTTTTTTTAAGCGTTTCATCATTGGGCAGGCCGGCCTCAATAACTGAAATATCTTGGTTTACCCGTTCGAGCATATTCCTGATTTCCCGGTTACGCATGAAATTCAATTGATTGATTTTATTGATTTTCCCCTGAGCATCTACAATATCCTGCAAAACGCATTCCTTAAGTTGGATTGCCATCGGCGCAAGAATTTCCAAAAGATCGATCTGTTTTGGTATTTCTCCAAGATTATCATGTAAACTGTTTTGCGACTCCAATGCTCGGTTGCGAACATCGTTGTTGGTATAGACCGCAGCTTCCCGCATTCCCGCTTTCAGCGCCGAAAGACAATGATGATATGCTTCGATTGCCTCTTTAAGCGGGGCAATCTTTATATCATTGGTAATCGCTCTACCGGCGATCGCACCCCCAACCGCTCCGACGATACCGCCGATTGCAGCGCCAAGCGGTCCAAAGAATGCGCCAATCGAAACTCCCGCTTTTAACCCGCCCAAACTTCCCAACCCGGTTCCGGCGACATCTAATGAAATATTCTTTAATGAATTAGCCAAATTTGTTTTTTCTTCAATCAATAAACTTGCTTCACGAACCGACGCTAAAATCAAAGTGAAATATGGAAAATGCGCATTTACGCCGTCTCCGTTCGCGAAAAATTCATGATGAAAATTTTCCCCAATTACGGTTGATGCCGAATGGCTATGTTCGGAAATGGAATTAGAAATCATACTTACATGGTCATGGATCGAATTAATGAGGCTTTCACCGCCATGACGGTAGACTTCAATATGATCGTGATCAAACAAATGTTTGAAAATATCCTGGAGATCTCCGATATCGTGTTCTTTCATCCCATGTGTTAGATGGAATAAAAAATCGGTTGACTTCATCAAATGATTAGGATCAGTATAATAATCCTTTAAACCGTTAAATATTGATTTTAAGGAGTTTAGCGCCAATTGATCATAAGTATCTGCACTGGCTAGCTGCAGAGCATCCGGACCAATTTGTTGAATCTGCGCCCACGCGTCCAAGGCTGTTTGGCCAATTTGGGTTCCCAAGGTTTCAATCGTAACAGCCAGGCTATTATAAAGTGCCTCGTTAGAGATAATTTGCAAAACGATTTGTTCCGTACCCGCAAACACTAAGGTGTTCTTTTCAAACGTTTCAATTAACTGTTTGACAATCGCTTCGCCGGTCGCGTTATTTTGGGGGATATCCGGAATGGGTAACCGCATATTTTGTACCCGCTCTTCCAGTTGGGAGACGATGTTGGTTTCATTTTGGAATATTTTTATTTCGCGATCAAATTCTTCTTGCAAGGATGGAACCGGTCTAAACGATGGCGCTTCAGCTTGAAGCCTCATCATCATTTTTTTGAGGACTTGAGTGCTTAAGAAGCCAACGATAACAAAACTTAGGATGCAAAACGTTATAATCATGTACCCTCCTCATAATTCCATAAGAAGTGTAGCGAATAACCCATTTAGTAATTCTTTACCCATGTTTACTTTCCTGTTTCATTGATCGCTTTACGATCTCATCTTAATAAAAAACTAGCCGCCTAAGCCTTGGTGGGCTTAGACGGCATGTCTATTATTTTTAAGAGGCGTTGAACAGTTTGACGTTTAGATTTGCACCGGAGCTTTTGCTTTGGCCAATTTTCGATTCGTAAGCATTTCGCCTAGATAGGTCGAACCATTATAATATCCTCAACCTTAACGTTGGGATTGCGGTATCTCCTGCGCCCGATTGTTTTTTTGCCATATTCGATCGCTTCGCAGGGGCACCACTGAAGACAGGCGAGGCACCGCTCGCAATGATGCTGCCAAGTTGGATTTTGGTCCGCCATTTTGATATTGCCGACAGGACATACGCTGGCGCACCGACCGCAGCCGGTACACTTTCCGCTCACCGCAAATTGCTCGTCCCATTCGGAGATGCCTTGGTATAAAAAACTGCGATTGGCGATCTTACTAAGCAGCTTGGCATTTCTGCCAACCGGCTGTAGCTTGCCGGCGGCGACTGCCGCGGCGGCTGCGTCCGCCTTCGCCATTGCGTTTGTGATCAGCGTTTGGACGACGTCGGGAGCGACGGCCTCATA
This sequence comes from Bacillota bacterium, assembly GCA_023410535.1. Taxonomy (GTDB): domain Bacteria; phylum Bacillota; class UBA4882; order UBA8346; family UBA8346; genus JAEYPR01. The sequence continues at coordinate 54,181 of JAEYPR010000014.1, forward strand.
CTTCACGATATAATTCCCCGGCATCTTTACCCCGGCGGCATAGGACAGCCAAACACCCTTTTCTTTCAGGATATCGTCCAGCATCCCTAAAGTGTCCGCTCCGTTTCCGCCGAAGCTTACCAATGCAAAGCAGTAAGTTCCTTTCATGATATTGAGGTTTTGGACAAAGCGTTTTACAAGTCGCGGTAACCCGATATAAAAAACGGGAAAGACGAACCCGATGGGATGATCAGGGCCACCGACCGGCTCATCCGGAGCCTCCACAGCCATGGACTTAATTGGGCAGTTGCCAAGTCCTTTGGCGATTTGCCGGGCAATTGTCAGTGAATTGCCCGTCGCGGAAAAATAATAAATGGTCGGGTCCATACCTACGCCTCCTTCATGGCTTATTTGTAAAAGTGTAGCTGGCAGAAACACCTTATTTTAGAAGAGCTCAACACCGCTATTCCTATTTAGCGGTTGGACGAATGATAAAACTCTTGCAACTCCGCTTTGGTTTCCGCCGGAAGTTGACTTTTCTTAACGCCCCGAATTGCGCCTTCCAACGCGTATAACCGATGGATACAGGCCGAAGGATCCAGCGCTTTTATTTTTAGCCAAGCGTGCTTACTGCCGCATTCTTGCAATTGTTCAAACGTTGTAATTCCCACTTCATTGAGCTGTTTTGCAACGATTGGTCCGATATTGGGCAGATCGGATAAACTTCCCATCGGGTTCACCTCTTTCCTAACGAATTCATAATTCGATACACAAAATGAATACCCTTCCAAAGCGCTTCGTCATCAATCCGCGGGTTAAAACCCACGGCGGACTTCCGGCCGGCTGAGGGTAGCGATAAGGCTGGAAATAAGCTTGTCGGGTCAAAGCCGCCGATTCCGACCTCACCCTCAGTCCCTCTCCTACGCTGCGATTCAAAGGAGCGCTTTCAGAGGAGAGGGATGACGGAGCTGGAAACTTGGGTTTTAAAGCCCTTTTTGAATGGGTTTTTGACGTGAGATTCCGGCAATACCAAACATTGCTTGGTGCTTTTCCTTTTCAAGGACAAAAGGATCGCCGTTGGGCTTCGAAGCTATTTTCCAGGCACTCACCCCCCTGAGGCGGGACAGTGCCGGACGGTATAGCGAGGGGGCGCCATGATGCGTTATTCGTAACTAAAACCCTGATCCGCGATTCGAAAGTAACGGACCCACGAAACATCAACGGCTATTTTCGAAGTCGGGGGTAGCGATGCGGATGAAAATGATGGTGCCATCTCCGCCCAGCCGTAAACGACAGGGCTAGGTATACAAAACCATTCTAAAGCCCCGCCAGGGCTCGGCAAAGCTTCGAAGCGCCACCCAGCCCGGAAGGGCTTGAGACCGGTTTTCAACTTAGCCCTGACCTTTAGGTCTGGGTGGACAGAAGCGCATTCAACGTATTTTTCAAGTAGTCGCCCGCCCCGGCATGCAAATCAGTCGACCCTTCCTGCAACATTTGATCACCGTTTCACAATAATACCCCAAAGGCTAATTAAATCGGCTGCTTGAAACATATCGACCGTCGCTCCTTTGAGCTCAACCGGGGGAGTCGATACCAATGGCGCAACCAACTCATTATTTGAAAAATCCACTGTTGCCAAGAGCGTTTTGAAAAAGTTATTTCTCACAAATTGCGAATCCGTTGCGCTAAATCTTTTCAATGTTGCTTCAGCCATGGACGACTCAGTAAAATCAACGTGTTCAAACGAGACATCCGTCAGTTTTGTTTTATTGAAATTCGCATATTGTAAATTCGATTGTTCAAAAATTGTTTGTTTGATTACCGTATCGCTCATGTCGATCCCAATACATTTACAGGATATAAATTTACACCGTTCGAAATAAGCTCCGGAAAATTTACTGTTTGACAAGTCGCAATCATGAAACAGAACATCAACAAAGCTTGCCTTTTCAAAATTGCAATGATGAAAGATACTATCCTCGAAAATGCTCTTGCGAATATCCATTTTACCGAATTCCGCGTCTTGAATCCGCGCTTCGCGGCTTGCAACGGCGACGATCGGCAACTCTTCCAACCGAAAACGCCGGGCATAGCAAGAAAGATCAGCAATCCGAGTGAGTTCTTTTGGTATTTGAGGACGGACGATATTCATATTCGTTTTTACAACCGATCCTTAAAAATATAGTTGGAACATAAAGCTTTCACATCTAGAACATTAATTTGACATATGAACAATACTTCCTGTCTGATTCCTACATTATTGAATGTCCCTCATCCTTTGATGGCGAACCTTGCTCGCGATGAACTATGATGGGCATGGACCCATCGAACCGTTCAGACCTTGATCTTCTCCACTCCCCGCCCAACCAATGCCACCCAGTAGCCGAAGCGGATGCCGTCCATTAGGCCTTCGTTGTAGATCAATTCGTCCTGGCGGCAGAGCTGCTCCAAGCGGGCGCAGTCGTATTGGTCGAGCAATTGCCGGTCGGGGGCTGGCAATCTTTCGGTGAGTTGTTGCAGTAGTTCATCCGGATGCTCGCCCAGTTGCCGGTGTTCGGGGTCGGCGATGACGATCTCGTCGTGGATTTGGACGAGGCGGTCGAGAATGAATTTTTGAATGCAGGTGGTATGGGAGTTGAGCATGGGACGGATTCATGATTATGGGTGATGGAGTATTGGTAATTCTGTCCGCCTAGGCCTAAAGCGTCTGAACTAGTTTTAAATGAATTCCAGAGTCCTTATGTATCCAGAAACGGATGTGCTACGATGATAACTTTTCTCTATTATAAAATTTCAATTATTTTACAATAATTAAAAAAATAAAACATATGACATTTAGCAAACCGATAGAAAAGGAAAAGGGGCCGATCTATAAATCAGCCCCATCTAATATAGTTAATAAAGACAACTTACCTAATTGTATAGATGGCTGAAGCAACACTTGAGTTAGTCATCCCCGCCTTATAGGCATATGCTTTAATTGTCGTAGAAGAAGAAACAGAAATAACTGTACTATATGTTTTTGCCGTTGAAGAAGTTATAGGGTCGGATCCGTCCGTAGTATACTTAATCGTTACTCCGCTGGTTGTACATGTAATCTTTACACGTTGCGTCCCGGTGTAAGTTCCCGCAACTGGACTAAAGGTTGGAGTCGCTACTTTCTGTTGAATGGTATATGTAGCGGAAGCTATATCCGAGTTTGTCATCCCCGACTTAAACGCATAGGCTTTAATCGTGGTGGTTGCTGTGACCGAGATTGCACTTCCATATGTTTTTGCAGTCGACGAGGTCTTTGGATCAGTCCCATCAGTAGTATATTTGATCGTTGCGCCGCTCGTCGTACAGGCAATCGTTACGCTTTGCGTACCTGGATAGGTTCCTGCCGACGGATTAAAGATTGGAGTAGCCACTGAAGACATTGATGGTGAATTTATTGAAATATCATCAATCCAAAAAGTACTAGGATTTGAAACATCAGTTGTACTCATGAAACAGATTACCAGTGTTTGTCCCGCATAAGAAGCCAAACTTATTCCTTCCGGCTTCCAAACATTTCGAGTGTCGGTATTACTATACGTTGTAAGGGTTGCTAATAAAGTACCATCAGTTTTATATAGTTGGACATATAAAAAATCATAGTATCCACTCGTTTCACTTTCCCCACTCACCATATATTGCCAGTATGTCAGTACTGCATTGGCTGGAATCGCTATTTGCTGCTTGGCAAAATCGGCAGCATCATCATAACTTCCAAGATTAAGGCTATAAGCTCCGTTTTGGGGACGGGTTGTATTGATACATTCATGTCCATCTTTGGTTGACCTCGACCACCCAACACTGGGACCACTTTCGAAACCTGGATTTATAACTGAGTTTACCGAGGAGAGTATCGTAAAAACCTCCGATACAACATCGGAATCAGCCAATCCGTCTTTGGTAGCAAAAGCTTTTATAATAGCCGTATTCGCTACGGTTATTGGACCGGAGTAAACCGGTGATGAATTTTTCGGTGTTTTACCGTCGACGGTATAATGAATAGTTGCTCCATTTGTAGCACAAGAGAGTATGACAGTTTGAGTTGTGGAGTAAACCCCGGAATTAACATTAAACATTGGCAATGCTACATTAAACGTATAAACCGCTGTTGCTATTCTTGAATCAAAAGAGCCTTCTTTTATGGCAAATGCTTTAATTGTAGTGGGGGTTGTTATATTTACTGGGCCTGTATACAGTTGCGAACTGGTATTTGGGTCGCTCCCGTCGGTAGTGTAATAAATCGTTCCACCCTCCTTGGAAGCTATTACAACTGTTTGAGGTTCCTCATAGTTCCCTGGTGTTGGGCTAAAAGTCGGCATTGTTAATTGTTGGTCAATCGCAATATCATCTACCCATAGGTTTGTACCATCGCCTTTATTTTCACCTGTTGAAAATGTATACCGAAGTTTGGCTGTTTGCCCAGCTAAATTAGGCAACATAATATTTTCTTGCATCCATGCAGATGAGCTTTCTTCAAACCCTAAAGATTGAAGAATGATATACGTTCCATCCGGTTGATATAGATTTATACTTAAACTACCATATCCTCCCGACGATGAACTAGAAGCATAATACCACCAATAAGTTAATACTCCATCAGCAGGTATCGCAATTTGTTGCTCAATAGAGTCTTGAAAATTATTATATCCGCCAAAATGGGCGCTATATGTTCCAGTATGAGATATTGTTTTATCAATCATCTCATGATTATTTCGTGTAGATTCACTCCACCCAACACCAGGTCCACTTTCAAAACCACCATTAATTATACCATCAGGCGATGTGGTAATAGAATAAACAGCGGTTGCTATTTCGGAATCGGGTAACCCTTCAAAAATTGCATATGCGTTCAATGTTGTATTCGATACCGAAATTGGGCCTGCATAAATTGATGAGGAAGTATTAGGAGTGCTCCCGTCGATTGTGTATCGAATAGTCGCCCCTCCCATTGGGGAAGTAATTTCCACATTTTGAGGAGCAATATAAGAACCTGCTACTGGAGTGAAAATTGGTGCGGGGACAACATTATAATTATATATTTCAATCTCCCATATCGAGAAAAACCTACCAGAATAAATCGTTGCGGGAAAATAGATCCTTACAAACCTAGCATCAACATTTGAAAAACTAATGTTATCAATATCGTCAGCACCTGTCGTTGTAGAATAAACATCAATCCAATCAATTTGATCAGTAGAAACTTGAATCTTATATTCTGATCCAAAAAAATCCTTCCACCATATTTTAACATTATTAATAGTTTGAATTGAACCTAAATCCACAGAAATCCACTGTGCGTCTTTATAGTATTGAGAGTTTAGCGAAGTCCAGAATGTTGTCATATCGCCATCAGTAACCACTGATGGTGGTAATGAATTTCTATCTGAGCCCGAAGCCCAGACAAAAGAACCTGCCGCTAAATTAGAGAACGTATAGATCCCAGTTATTACATCAGAATCATCAATTCCACTCTTTGCTGCGTAAGCTTTAATGGTGGTATTTTTAGTTAAAGTTATTGGTCCATTATAAACCGTTGACGATGCATCTGGATCGTTCCCATCCGTTGTATACCGAATAATAGCTCCTACGGTTTGGCAAGAGATAATTATCTGTTGTCCAAAATCAATCTTTCCTGAATCTGGACTGAAAGTTGGACTTGCCGCTTGAATTTTATATATAGCAACACTCTTGTCTGAATCTGCGATCCCAGCTTTAGCGGCATACGCTTTAATGGTAGTTGTTTTATTAATTGTTATTGGCTGAGTATATGTTGGTGAACTTACGTTTGGCTCACTGCCATCCGTAGTGTAATGGATAACTGCATCTACTGTTTCACAAAAAATTGTCACAGCTTGGGAAGTATTATACACTACGGGAATCGGACTAAAGGTTGGTGCAATAACTTTAATAGCGTAATTTGCAGATATAACATCCGAATCATCTAATCCAGTCTTTGAGGCATAGGTATTAATTTTAACCGGTTGTGATATTGTTATCGGTCCAACATAAATTGGTGATGACGAATTTGGTGTGCTGCCATCGGTAGTATAGCGAATAGTCGCGCCTGCCGTATCGGAAGAAATTGTTATAGTCCGAACCGAGTCATAAGCTCCTTCATTAAGGTTAAAAAAAGGAGCAGCCACTTTGATATGATATTCAGCTGTTGCTATATCAGAATTATCGGTTCCTGTTTTATAAGCAAAAGCCTTAATTATAGTATTTTGAGTTATCTGAATCGGCTCGGAATAAATGGGTGATGAATTATTGGGAATGCTTCCATCCGTAGTATAGCGAATCGTAGCGCCATCAATCCGTGAATACAAAGTTAAGACTTGGGGCGAATCATGGATGCCTTCAGGAATGCTAAACACCGGAACCGGTAATTTAATAAAATAGTTGGCTGTAGCCACATCCGAATCAGACAGTCCGCTTTTAGATGCATATGCTTTAATAACACTTGTCCGAGCAATTGCGAGTGGGCCAGTATATACTGGAGATGTTGAATTGGGAGTCGTTCCATCGGTTGTATAGTGGATTGTCGCCCCTTCTGTTGCAGATACGATAATCACGTTTTGACCAGAAGTATAAGTACCTGCTTTGGGAATAAAGGTGGGCGATGTAACCATATTAGAATTTGAAATGATTGTATAGGCATTGGAAACTATGCTCGAATCGAGCATGCCATTTACAGAGGCATAAGCTTTAATTGTCACGTTCGTAGTAATCGCAATCGGGTTGCTATAAATCGGTGATGTTACGCTAGGAGTCGTGCCATCCATTGTATAGTGAATTAAGGCATTTGGAGTATCGCAGGAGATCACTAAACTTTGCGGAGAATTATACCTTCCTCCAACCAAACTAAAGGTAGGCTCTATCACTTTCTCCGATGTCAAAATGGAAGGGAGTGCAATTTCTACTTCATCCAATGTCGCAGTCTCTCCCGCATTAGCTACTCCTTCTATTTTGATCCGATCACCTGTAATGATTGTAACTTCAGGAAGATATCGAAACGTACGAGTAAAAAATCCCACATCAGAATAACCAAAATCTTTATTGGCCGTCCAAGAATCCTTTAAAACATCATTGATATACAGTTTATAAGTGGCATTGCCATTATTTGTATCAAAATACCGAACGGTTAAATTTTTCAACCCGCTACTACCAGTGTAAACAAAATCCGCCGTTCCGGTTCCGGACGTAATTTGAACAAATTTACCTTCAGAAGCATTAAGATTATCTGCAGATGTATAATTTACTAAATTCATTTGCTCGGCTTCAAATCTTTCAAGGTTGCCATTATATTGAATTTCGTAATTGTGAATAATGTTTGGTAAAATCGAAGATTGAATCTCTTTATAAGCTTTTTGGTCAGTATCAACCCAAAGATGATATGTTCCGTCCCCGGTCCCGATAACTCGCAGCTCATATTTTATTGTTGGATCAACATTTTCAAAGTACTTATATACATCGATTATCTCTCCTGTATCTTCATTTTCCATTTCCTCGCGAGAATAAATAATTCCAGGAATTTCATTATATGATACACCACTAAGTGGATCAAATCCAGTCCGTCTTCCTTCCGAATCGATTAGTAGCAATTCCGCCGGAGAACCCAGGGTAATTTTACAACCTGGATCGGCGTTTGGGCTCCAATCGCTACTAAATAGTTGAGCTTTTAAAGGTTGCCAAACATTATATCCTTTATATATACCTCTACTGTTATTAAGCGGTCTTGAACTCATTAACCCCTTTGTTCCAAACGCCGGGTCATAAGTATACCAATCATTAATTTCAGCCCAATTGGTTTTTTGATCGTCTTGGCCGTAGACGCAAACCCAATGTCCTTTAGTTGGTCTTGTATTCAAAATTTGAGGACCAAAATTGCAAATATATCTTTGCAACATGGAAATTTCTTCCGTTTTATTTATTGCTTTTAAAGTAACTCCTCTTTCACGAGCAAATTCTGCGACTGCCCACCAATTTATCGCAGCCCCTCTATAACCATAATGTAGCTTCAACCAGTTATTTAATTCTGGGGGAGTTACTTCTATACCATAATAATGTAACATAATACAGCATGAAGTTAATGCACAACCAATCCATGCGATCGTTCCTTGAGGATTATTATCTACAATATAGTCATTAGGATAAGCACCCTGTCTGTATCTATTCCCATCTTCAGGCATAAATCGAGGATCTATGCCTGGATGGATCTTAATCGTCTTTGTCACTACTGGATTTTCTCCCATGGTACGAACACCAAGAATAACATTTAACGTCCAATTTCCCGGCGGTAAACCTTTGATATCAACCCACCAATAAATTGTCTGGTTGTATCCTTCGCCCCATATTTCGTTATCACATACGAAAACATTCGATTTGCCTTGATATGATTTATACCAATACACTGGTTTCCATTTAATTGTAGTATTGGGAAGAATTAATTCCAAATTCCAATATTGCCCACTTTCAAAAGCAGTTATGGGAGTCGTAAAATATAGTCGGCTATCATTATTATAAGCTTCAGGTTGACTAAGGTTTACCTCAATGCTAGTTGACTCTCTTAAGCCGACATTATTGATAACTCTTCGCATATTTGTTAAATTAATCGATGCATTTTCTCTGGAAGCTAATTTAGTTATACCACTTTTATTGGACTGTTCTGCATTCATGATGATTCCAGTTCGTTGAGATTTTTCAATTTCACTATCAGAAGCATATACAGAAACTGAAAATCCAAAAATAAACATTAGCAAAAGGAAGCCAAGAATTATTCTTTTATTCAACTGGAATATACCTCCATTCTTATTACATTAAAACTGTGCAATAATGAGGACTATTTTTTTATGACAGTAAAATTTTTCGGATCAATAAAATAAATTTCAAAAGAATCGACCAATTTTCGGCCACCCGAATTTAGATGATAATTTTTCCGCATTCTATTTTGATTTTCTATAATCACTTCATATTGTCGACTTGGGACATTCCATATTTTAAAATAATATTTTCCTTCGATTAATTGATAAAGTTCTATCATCCAACAGGGTGGAGCATCATCATTATCGTTGTATTCTGTACAGGCTTGAATATTTGGGATTTCTCGTTGCGCTTTCTTAGTTTCGATATCAAATCCAAAACGTTTTCCGCTCGGATCAGTAATTTCAAAACTCCCAACTGAAGATATATAAATAGCCAGAAATTTGGAATTGGGTTCTACTCCAACGGCTTGGCCAGCAGGAATACTATCAAACATAACGTAATCATTATTTATGTAAAAATGACCTATTGGGACCGACGCGATAACAGTGCAACACAGGTAAGCTAGCAGTAGTGAAAGTAGACTAAAAAAACTTATTTTTTTCACCGGAACCACTCTCCTTTGTTTTAAAAAATTTACGGTTCTAGAATTATTTAGTAATTATTTTCTGTAAAGATGGCAGAAATCCTCTCTTTTTTGGAATTTTCAGTCATTAGCTTAACGACTCACCTTGAAAAAATATCCTGCTCTTTTTAATTTTCTCAAATTATAATGCGTCCGAATAAAATCAATTATCAATCATATCCTCAAACCTTGATCTTCTCTACTCCCCGCCCGACCAGCGCCACCCAGTAGCCGAAGCGGATGCCGTCCATCAGGCCTTCGTTGTAAATCAACTCGTCCTGGCGGCAGAGCTGCTCCAGGCGGGCGCAGTCGTATTGGTCGAGCAATTGCCGGTCCGGCGCCGGCAGTCGGTCGGTGAGTTGTTGCAGTAGTTCATCCGGACGCTCGCCCAGTTGCTGGTGTTCGGGGTCGGCGATGACGATCTCGTCGTGGATTTGCACGAGGCGGTCGAGAATGAATTTTTGAATGCCGGTGGTACGGGAGTTGAGCATGGGACGGGCCTCCTAAACTTGCATAAATTGATCGAACGCTTAGCTCCATATTCATCTTACTTTACCTTCAAAGAGGGAAATATCCGGAATACGGAGAATAATTAAGCAAGCTATGTATGGTATTCCGACAACATAACCATATTAGCTCTTGTTATGCTTGTTCAGTATGACATTGATTGTGTTTACGAACGATTCAGTCTCCATATGGTGACTGACAAGTTTATTATATATCACCATTTGGTGACTGTCAAATAATAAATTGCGTTTCATTTTTTCTTTTCCCAACAACAGATATAGGTGGTGATCGGTAGATTGGAACCAAAAGAAGCTTTCGCGAAGCGTTTGAAAGAACTTCGGGAAGAACATCAGTTAACCCAGGAGCAACTCGCCGATAAACTGGATACCAATAAACAGACGTTAAGCCGCTATGAGAAGAATCAACGGGAACCGGGAATTAATATTGTGGCGAAGATTGCAACTTTTTTTGGGGTATCGATTGATTATTTGGCGGGAAGGAAAGAGAAGAAGTAAATCGAGCTGATGTTGAAGTTTATAATGAAACTCGCCCTCAATCTGCCGAAATAGATTGAGGGCGTTTATTTGATATTCGCATGCGCAGCGCCTTCAGACCTTGATCTTCTCCACTCCCCGCCCGACCAGCGCTACCCAGTAGCCGAAGCGGATGCCGTCCATTAGGCCTTCGTTGTAGATTAATTCGTCCTGGCGGCAGAGCTGCTCCAGGCGGGCGCAGTCGTATTGATCGAGCAATTGCCGGTCGGGCGCTGACAGTTGGTCGCTGAGTTGTTGCAGCAGTTCATCCGGACGCTCGCCCAGTTGCTGGTGTTCGGGGTCGGCGATGACGATCTCGTCGTGGATTTGGACGAGGCGGTCGAGAATGAATTTTTGGATGCCGGTGGCGCGGGAGTTGAGCATGGGACGTGGCCTCCTTTTGAGCTAATACTTGAGAGATTAATGTTTTTTGCAATGTTCAACAAAAATAACATTTCATGAAGTTTACATTAAAGAGGGAAACTTTGGAATTTGCAGAATAAGTTAAACAGGTTACGCCAAATTAGCCTCTTTCGTTATACGAGGAGGAGAAAATAAACCATTTTTACATTATTGGAATTATTTTACTTGACATTATTCTACATTATTTATTACCCATTTGTCAACAAATAATGTGATTAATTTTGAATCATTACTCATTATCGATGATCATTAACAAATGAGGTGGCATTACTCCATGAGCATTGGCGAAAAACTCAAACAACTACGTAAAAGGAAAAACATCTCCCAACAAGAATTAGCCGAAATATTAGAGGTTCATCCCAAGCATATTAGCCGATATGAAAACAATGCTTCGCGCCCCTCAATCGATGCATTATTGAAACTTCGCGACCTTTTTCATGTGAGTTTAGATTATTTGGTAACCGATGCGGAATCCAATGAAATTCAAATTCATGATAAAGAACTTAAGAAATACTTTGAAGCGGTTGAAAAGTTAAATGAGGAAGATCAGAAAGTTATTAAAAAAGTAATTGAGGCGATGTTAATAAAGAATCGGCTGATTCCTTGAGGGATAAAACGCTCATTATTATGGATTTACAATTAGATAACCAGAGCAGAACACATATAATAATATCTTTAAGTGGAATCGCTTAATTGCTGAGTTATCTCCTCTTATTTCGTAAACTACTGTATGATATTCACGCCTTCTTTCTTATTTACAACAACCAGGTTATACTTATCGCATCGTTGACCACAAAACAGAAACTGACTATTAGAAAATGGCCTATCTGAAAGCAATGCTTAACGCGTATCACAAAACCATTGATTATTTGCGCATATAGGTATATCCCCAACCCACGTAGATGTTGTCATCGGCACTCTAAAAATAAAAAAAACTCGTCAGTTTGGACGAGTTTTTTTATTTTTGGGTGGACCGCTTTAGCTTAAATACTGCAAAACTACTTATCAATATTCTCCACATAATTTTGAAAGTTATCAAGTATTATTTACTCTCCTTTTCTTTCTGATAATCAATTGGATATATATTGAAGATTTTATTTCCCTTATTCTGGTATTAAACTACATTTTATGGATATATTAATTATGATAGATATCATCAGCGTGGCGATATGACATGCAATAAGTTGCATTATAGGTAGGTCGTTTCCGTTAATGCAAAAACGACCAGTTGGGGAAGGACCAACATGATATCTATCAATTACCTTGTTCGCTTTTAATTCTTTGTAACAATAATTTTTTATGATGCATCGAATTCGTAAAATATTTATCTCGATTGGGAAAGTATTTCCCTTCAAGTTGTTGAATCTCGCCCACCTGAATACTCTTAGAATGTATCAAAACATGGTGTGTTATTCTTTTTACCATAATTGATGAGGTGGTATTTTTTGAGGCATCGTATATTTTGGTTGCTTCTTTAATATATGCAGAAATCTTTTCACTTCGTTCTAGCATCATCAAGTGCTGCAAAGCGTATGTAGTTCCAGAATTATAATCAAATGAATTAAGATATTTATCTGTATTTTCTTTCGTTGAATTAAATGTAGGCATATATAAAATATCTAAATATAAGGACATAGAATCCCATTGTAATAATCTAAGGATATCATTTTCTGTAATATTTTTCTCTCTAATGTAATCATTGTCTTGTAGTTTTATAAATTCAATCAACTCTTGTTTATTTTTTTCAATTTCGTTTGCCCAATTATAAAAAATTTGATTTGGTAAACGATAAATAAGATCAACAAACATTTCTTTATCACCTTTTAGCATCATGTACTCGAAACTAGGTAAACACCTTGAGATGATACCTAGAAGTGAAACGCCACGATAAAGTTGATTCATGAATTTGTTTATTTCAGTTTCTTTATAGTCATAAATATCTATGGGGTCTAACGTATTAATCATCCCAGCCCGTTTTTCTTGTTCAATTTCTTTTTTTTCAGCCTCTTTTTTGTTCTCGGCAGTAGGTGCAGTTATCTCTAATGGTTTTATATTTGTTAAATAAGGAATATTACCTTCATCTAAATCAAACTCCTTCCAGTCACTAGTTAGTTCTTTCGAAACCCTAACAATAAGGCGTAGCATATTAATGTTATCCGTTATATAAGTTAAAAATAAAAGAATGTCACCATTAATCCCGAAACATGAATAATTTAAAATATTAATTAAGTCACTTTCATCTTTATCTTCATGATATCTTCGTTTTATTTCTCTAGCTATAAAATATGCTAAATAATTCTTATTACAGAATTTATACTCAATCCCACTATCACAAGACACTAAAATTTTAGCATTCCTAGTTATTTGAATAAAGTCTGCAATATTTATGTCATCCCCGTATTTTTCGTTGTACAAATTAATAATATCCGCCAAGTCGGTCTGCATTAAAGGATATTCTTTATTTTTATGTATAAAATAAGCTACTTTATCTAAAACAATAAATATTTTGTCTACTTTTAATTTTTTAGAATATGGTGCAACGGAATTAACAATATTAGCTTCAAAAACTTTACTAAAAACTTCACCATCATTTTGTGTCGCGCTTTTAATATTGTTACAGAAATATTCTACAAATTGAATAATGAAATCTGGGGTAAGATTAAACATGCTGCGTTGTTTTTTTAATGAATCCGATAAAACACCACTAATTCTCGCCCTGTCTTCTACATCGGGGATTTTTATCTTAACGATGTTACTAATTAGTTCATTGCGTTTATCAGAGAAAAATGGTAAAAGTCTGTAGCGATAAAATAAACCATGCCCTTGCATAACTTGCATAAATTGCTTTGCTCTCTCTTGTATATTTAATTCCATAACTTGATTTGAACTACAAATAATATATTCAAAATTCTTTTCAATTTCCCCAAGAAAAGCATCAAAGTTACGAGAATCAACTAGATTAATATCATCAATTATCAGTATTTTTTCTTGTTTTGGCATCTGTTGAAAACGAATATAATCATTAGGGTTTTCACCATAGATATCTTCAAAGACGTTTTTTATAATTCTATTACAATTACCAGACCTAATACTATAGATGTTACAGAATAAGACAACTTTCTTTTTCGAAAGTGTTAAAAATAGATGTTTAAGTAAAACTGTTTTTCCGGAATTAGGATATCCAACGATAATCATTTTTTTCTTGGTTTCAAATTCAGCTAGAAACTCTTTTTCATTTACAATTTCTATATCTACAGATCGATCATTTTTCCCTTCAAATTGAAGCCGCGGGAAAACAAAGTAATCAATAAATTCTTTATGAAGGGAACATTTCTGATCTTCGCATACAACCTTTAAATAACTAGAAGAGGGAACTAATTTTTTTTCGGAAGAAGGCTTGTGTGGGAGATACTTCGGTTTATTAGGAATATGTGTATAAATTGTTTCTTGTGAATTCCAGCTAAAGCCAAAAAGGCTAAATTTCAAATCATTTGTATCAAGTACACTTGCAAAATATTCACTTTTTCTCCAATCGCCTTTATTACACAGTACACCACCTCCCATTACTTCAACGTTAGGATTCCCATTAAATGAAATATCCTTTGTATCAAGATTATGTTCATGGCCCAAAAAGACTAATGAACTTTTGGAAATCAGAAATTTTTCTAATTCAGCTTTGTTATTTTCATTGAACCAATGAGGTGAATGATGCATAACTGTTATGACAAAATCTGCACCTGAGGGCTCACATAATTGATTAATAACATGATGTGGAAAATAATGTAACCCCTTTTCTTCGTCATTTGTTGAAAAAAGAGCACTATTTAATAAATTAACTTCAATACTAAAATTTTCAATTTCGATTTTTTTACGAAGATAAAGCTGATTATGAAAATCAAAGCAACGATTTGTATTTGCAAATTTAATAAAAGAATGAAGTTTTTCACATTCAGAGACAATATATGTTTCCATCTTGTTACTTCTAAATAATTCTTGTATTTGTGCGTGTCCTAAATCATTCATAGACAAATCTACGTCATGATTTCCTGGGACAACTAAAACTGTAGGTTTTGATTTTATTACGTAGCGTATTTTGAGTTTATTTATTATATTTCCCAATAGATTCCAAGCAAAATCATATTGATAGGATTTACCACTATATGCAATATCTCCAGAAACTACAATAATTACGTGTTCAAAATCCCCCATGACGTTAAGTGAATCGACTATTTTTTGTAGACGAAAACAATTGATATCCGTCTTTTTTTCTATATGTATATCACTGATATGCAAGAATAAAATTTTCATAATTACCCCCACGAAATTTCAGTATTATTTTTACATAATTCGTTATTCTTTATAAAACAAAAAACACCTTCCAAGTCGTGGAAAATGTCAAAAAATAACCAAGAACTTCAATTCGAAATCCTTTATTTAAAATAAATGAATTATATAGTAACCAAATATATAGATTATGTTGGTTTTTGCAAGCCAGTAGTGAGGAATTAACAAGCAACAAACTTCACAAGACATAAAGTTTTTTATATCGACTCTTATCCTATTTATCCTAAGACTTAACCAATTAATGATTATAAGTTTAAATCCGGAAACGCTTTACAAGAACGTACGTTCGTAGTGAAATAGGATTAAGAACAAGTGTTCTGGAGGCAAAAGAAATGCACAAAGTGGCAAAGATTATTAAAAAAACGTAAGAATGATCTGTCAATTAATAAATTCACCGAATACTTTTCAAACGAACAAGCATGCAAGATTATTTATACCGGCTCAAGTGGGCCGAATGGTTTTACTGATTTCAGATTCAGATCGCACTTTAATCAATTTAGCTGACTACAGACATTTTGTTGTCAATGTTAGTCAGGACGAATAATTGCTTTAAAAATCCTTTAATTGGCTTCATAAGTTTATTTCCAATTTAAAATCTTCTTTACGCTCCCACTTACCATGGCACATCACAAAAACATTTACAGCTTTACTTTACATTGGTGAATTCTGCTATCGCATTAACCGTAGATTCTGTGAACCCTTAATCTTTGACAAATTACTTAAGGATTGTGTTTCTATAGTCCCCTTTACTTATGCGAATTTAACTTTATAATCATTGCTGCAGTAAATAAAAGATTTGTCTGTCCCCGTCAATAACCAATATCCAATGTTAATCTATGTATATATAGCAGATTATAAGAAATAATAATAATAACATTAAACTATCCACCGAAAGGAGGACCATCATTATGGCGAATAAAGCAGGAATGTTGCATACGCCTGAATCACTACATAGCCTTGCTGCGCAACTTAGGGAAGAGGCTGACAGATGTGATGCGAGGGCTAAAAACATAGACCAGGGATTTATGGAAATAAGCTGTAATCCCGGATGCTGGCAATTACTATCATCGTGCATCTTTGTAGAGCCGCAATAAGTAAAAGCGCGGGGGGAGGTTCGCTCCCCCAAAAACAACTTATTTCCATTGCACTAAGTTAAGTGTCATTAATGTAGTAATTTTAGACTTGAGTAATTTTTCAACTACACTGATTTTTTTATTAAAATTAGGTATAAATTCAAATCATCAATTACAACAGTAATATATAGAAGGGAAGACTCACACACCATAAATTGCAGGATTATTGCATACCACTGAAAAATTGCTCAGCCCTACTGTGCAACTTAAGGTAAAAGTATTGACGTAGCATGTCGTATACTGAAAAATCACAAATATAATTTGGAGGGGTTACAGCCCCCCTCATGAAAAATGCCTAGAAAGGAGCATTGAGACTGTCTACTCAATATATTTATATGGACTCTATTAAAAAAATTAGCTTTCCGAAACTCAGGAAAGGTGTTAAGTTAAAAAAATTTGATGAATATGTATTAATATACAACTTCAAATATGCCCAGCACATGCTTATTCATCCATCTCATGCCTTGATATTGTCTCTTTGCAACGGTTTCTACTCAACATACGAAATAGCCAGTATTGCAAGAGAAACATACCATTTTTCAATCGAACAATCCATTAATTTCACAAATAATGTTTTGAAGCGTTACGAGCCGTTTATAGAAATTTTGTGTAGGTCCGATAGTATATGCATAATGCAATACAATCCTCTAGACTTCATATATAACATTGACGAGGATGTTTTATTATCGGGAATCACCAAGCCCTTATCTGTCCCAATAGGAGTCAATATAATTTTGTCATACCACTGCAACTTTAAATGCAGGTATTGTTACCAAAATGTAGCAAATAACATTAAAACCAAGATAAGCCTGGAGAAATGTAAAGAATTAATCCGCGAGGCTGCCAGTTGGGGAGTGGCATATTTCGGTCTGACTGGAGGAGAGCCGACAATATATCCTGGTTGGGAATCACTTATAGAGGACATACTGCGCTATGGAATGTCACCTGTCATTACCACAAACGGAAGCATCATCGGCACAAACGAGCTAATTGCAGAACGTCTGTCTTCTGCTGGTCTCAGCGAAATAACTGTCAGCTTGGATGCATCAAATCCACACCTGCACCACCATATCACAAGGTCCAGAAACTCCTTCTCACGTGTTATACAGGCTATCCGCTATCTGGTTAAGGTCGGTATCCGCGTGACGGTAAAATATCTCCTCACACCTATCAATATTGATGATTTAGGGAATTGCATTGACTTCATCGTAGGATTGGGAGTATCAGAAATAGGCATTACACTTATGGAGCCTGGGGCAACAGGTTCTTGTGCGAACAGCCTACCTAGAATCACTCAAAATGAGTATAGTAATGCAGTAAAGATAATTAAGGAAAAGTCCAGCCTATACGACGATACATGTCTTATTCATCCGCCAAAAGACCCCGGCTACCGCTGGGGCGATAATGATTGGTATCCCTGTGGAGGCCTTTACACGGGCATGACCATTTCACCTTCAGGAATTGTTTCCATCTGTGAAAAATTGAGCGAAGTTAAGCAGTTCTCCTACGGCAATGTATACGCGCAAAGCCTCAAGGATATATGGAACAGCAGCGCCTTCGATGAACTGCGGCACCGTACTGCCGATAAATCCTGCATTGACAGTGATTGTATATGTTGCAAAAACATATACAAATGCCGTACAAGCTGCTATGTCGATTCAATGGCGGTAAACGGTAATTACTTTACAAAGCATCCTAAATGCGGAGGTCCTTTTTTAGAGCCAGATCTTAAAAGGAACCTATAGTAAGGTTGTTATCATTTACTACACAAGCCCGTTTTACAGACTTTCTGGACCTATTGACAAAGTAAAAACTGCCTCCCATAATTAGTGTATAGGTAGAGTAGTATACGGATAAAGTACAAGAGCTAATTATTCTGCATTTACCAGAAACAAATAAAAATATAATCACAGGAGATCTAGGTTATTAACAGAATGATCTCATTTATATCCAAAATGATACCATTTTGGGTAAAAACGGGATTTAGATTAAAAAGACCCTCATAACTAGTTAGGCAAATTTACTTTTTCTACCGCTTGCTCCAAATGTCCACAAAGAAAATATAATTGCCGCGATTGCACTCATAAATAAAATCACGCAAAAGTTTGCTTGAGTGCTTGGAAAAGTCGCCGATAAATGCCAGCTTCGTATGATAATTGATAAATTTTTGCAAAACTTGGCCGGCAATACCGCTGCTAAGCCTGAAGAACTCTTCACATACGGCCGTTTTGTCCAAGGTCAATCTGCTGAAGTTTTTTCATATTACACCGTCATCATCAGATCGAGCGCTGACTGTGCGTCGAATATTAAAATTGCTTCACTCTCGATATAGACAATAGAATCAGCATTTCCTAAGAAAGTGTAGTTCACCATCCAAGCGCTCCTACTCACTTTATTTTTCAAAAATCGCCTACCAAACTACAAATCATATTTAGCCATTAAGCAAAGCGTCCTTTAAAGCATCAATTGCATAACAATATTTGCGTTTCACCATCGGGCTCCGGTTATTACATTTATTAAGCTCAATCGTATTGACAGTATCTTTATCGAGAATATAATCCTCAACGATATATTGAGTCATTAAAGTTATATCGTTCATTTGGCCTATAACACTGCGTTCAGTGGTCTTGGTGTAAATCTGATCTTTCGCATTCTTGATATATCGCTCAATGACCTGATGATCAAAACCTTCCGCTCGTAAATTTTCGTAAATGGTTTCAATCACAATCATGCCAAAACGTTCGAAATCCTTTTTCTTTAAACCGTAGAGTACAATACTGAAACAGGTCTTGTTATTCATCAAAATGACACAATTACGACGATTGAGCAAAAACAGATTTGCATGCCATGCATAGAGCGAATCGGTTGTTTCACTATTGATATTGTCCAGCTTCGCAAGCAACTTCTCACTTAATTTCTTGGTGCATTGAATCGTTAACATGTTTATCCCCTGTATAATTAATTAGACCTTTATAAATCATATTACTTTCCATTTTACCATAGATTTTACCCGATTTTACCTGCTTTACCATTTTGGAAGCAAACAATTGTGTCCAATATATCTCGCATGTTTTAATAAAATTAGGGTGATGATATGAATTACGTGATTAAAAACAAACGCCATACCGATGGACACTATCCCGGTCTGGCGTTTCGATAGATTGATACTCGATTTTAAATCAAGGTAAAACTCGTCCAAGTCCATACGGAGGGACATCCCCATTGCGATGTTCGCAAAATTGCCAACATTCATCCATGATGGACCATAGAATTTTCTTAAGGCCGGTTATTCCACTTAAAGAAACATCATTACTGGTCCAACCATTACAATTATTTATCGTATCATAGTGACTCATTCTTGATCAATTATCTTATTTCTCGAACTTTTTCCCGGCATTTGCCGAACTCTTTCCTTTATAACCGGTGCCTTTCTTTGCATCCCAGGAATTTTTGGCCGGATGTCCAGAATCTGTTCCCGCATAACCGGAATTCTTGCCCTTATATCCCGAAGATTTTCCGGCATAACCTGGACTCTTCCCTTTATATCCATGACCTTCCTCTGAATATTTGGGGCTCGTCTCGAAGGAGCGAGGTGGTTTATCATAAGTTCGGGCTCCCTTCCCACGATTGCCGTAAGCTTTGCCCTCAATATTTGCGGATTGGTCAGGAAGCTCTTTCAAACCACTATTAATTTTTCTTTTTAAAACTGCGATAAGCTCTCGGGCGCAATCCTGCTCTTGATTAAAAGTAACGCAAGATACCAATTCCCACCCCACATTACCAAGTTGGTTAATCACCATATTAAAATTATTGCTATCAGATTTTCCTTCCTTCGTTTTATTAACTTCAATATTAATCGTTTTGTATTCCCATTTTTCCAAAAAAACACGTCCTTAATTTTATATTTTTCGTGATAATTGATTCTTAAAAACCCACTCCATTTTTATTGATGTAGTTATCCAAGAATATTATTATAACATACTATCACATTCATTATACTAGTAGTATGCGGATGGGCCGACTCAATTCACCAAATAAAAGGGATTAACCGATAACGTACCTGCCGGCGGTATTGCTCATAGCCGCTTAAATTAGCCGTGAGAAATCGCTCTTCATCAAGCAACCTCGCTGAAATGACCAATATGATCATGATGGCGAGCGGGACAGCTACCCATGACCCCAATGCAATGGGCGTAAAGATGAGTAAAACACCCGCCCCGGCATACATCGGGTGCCTAACCACGCGATACGGCCCGCTTGTAATGACCTTTTGCCCCACTGATACTTCGATGGTAGCTCTGGTATAACTATTTTCTTTGAACACCCTATACACAATGTAAAACCCAAGCGCGACGCAGCCGTCGGCAATCAAGCTGAACACCGGAGTGACATTGGACCAGCCGAAACGAAAATCCAAACCCGGAACGATAAACAGACCGATAAAAAACAGGCTGGCAAGGCTTTGAATTTTCTTTTGACCTTGTTGGGTCTCCGCTACGGGTCCCGCCTTCACCCGGCCCGCCAACAACTCTTGATCGTATTTGATTAAATAAACTGTGATGAGCAACGTACAAAGCGCAAAGTCCGCCAGATAGACTTGCGCTTGCCAAAACCTTAGGGTTCCGGCTGAAACAAATAGCGCGAGCGCCAAGACGAACATCAAAAAGGCAAAACCAAAAGTCGTTTTTACTATCAATTTGCTCATTTCGACCTCCGAAGGTTTTCCAAATCCTATTATTCCCGCAATCCGCGCCAC
The DNA here is from genome assembly GCA_023410535.1 of Bacillota bacterium. GTDB lineage: Bacteria > Bacillota > UBA4882 > UBA8346 > UBA8346 > JAEYPR01. The sequence goes on from JAEYPR010000014.1 coordinate 75,274, forward strand.
CCACTCCCCATGATACGGATGCCATAACCGAGCTTATTTCTTCAAATCTTTACCCTTTAACGACGAGGTTTTCGGTCGTTTCATAAGATCCTGCAAAATGAGGTTGATGATGGAAACAATCAGCGAAACGAGTACCGTCAGCCAAAATCCTGGAATCTTCAATCCTTCCAGCAGCGAGTCGGTAAGCATGATCATCCAGGTATTAATGACGATCGTCAGCAACCCCATGGTGATTAAGTTGAACGGCAGCATCACCAGCAGCAGGAGCGGCCGAATAAACAAATTCACAACTCCCAGGATCATCCCGGCCCACAGCGCGGTCTGCAAGTCATCAAGGCGAATTGCCGGCAATAACCGGGCCGCTAAATAAATGCCGGTAAAATTGGCCAGCAGCTTAATTAGAATACGAAACATCCCTCTTCAACTTCCCTTTTTATCAATATGGTTTTAGACAAAATCAACGTAAACGGCGACTTTTTCTTGCGTTTCCGGTTGGACCGACTCAATTTCGATCATGCGCAGGCGACCCACGCTCCGGATTCCGTCGCCCAATACCCGCAGCATCTCTAAGAGATCATAAGGAGAAGCCTGCTTCAAAAGGGGCGACCCGCTGCGGAAACGTTCCGGCAATACGCGAATCGGCACGGGAGCAATCCATTCAACCAAGGCGGCCAAGTCCGCCAATGCTTCGAATAATTGGGTGAATACAAATAACGGAACCGGAACCGCGATCCGAAACCTACCTTTGCGAATCCGGATGATTAAATATTGGCTCCGATACGGTTTAATCCACATAGACTTCGACCTTAACGGGGCCTTTCTCCGGATCATTCACATCGATATCCACCAGTTTGCAGTCGATCAGCCCTTCTTCGATCATCCGCACCAACTCTTCCAAATCAATCTGGGAAAGATCAATCCCTTTCCGATTCAACTCTTCTTTCGCCTCCGGAGGGATGAATCCCATTCCAACGTTGGCGAATTTCGAGACCGCCTTTAACAGTTTCAACGGTACATTGACGTTGACTTTGGTATTTCCTTCCGCGCTAATCCGGACCCGGAAAAACCGGCCGTTCAAATTCGCCAGACCGCTCGTTTCCCCCGGTTCCACCTCATCTAAAGCTTTCAACAGCTCCATCCCTTCCGTGGCGCTGATTTTGCCGTCTTGGATCATTTGGAGCACTTTCAGTTTTTCTTCGCTCATCGCTATTTCAACCTCCTAATATAATCGATCTCATTTCACTGTTTTTAATTGCCTGGCCGCCTCGTCGGAAGTAATTTCGCCCCGTTCCAACGATTCCAAAATCTCCTGACGCCGTAATTTTTCGTCTACCGCAGCGCTTTTATCAATTTGATAACCCAACGATTCAATGACCCCATCCAACCGGTTGCGGACCGTCGGATAGGAGATCCGCAACTCCTTTTCAACATCTTTAATGTTACCGCGACATTTTACAAAAACTTCGATGAACTCCAACTGTTCCGGCGGCAACTGGCAGAATTTGCAGGGACTGAACCGCCCCTCCAGGACGGTTTGGCACTGATCGCAACTTAGTTTAACGATATGCAAGCGTTTGCCGCAGACCGGACAGATTCCCGGTGCTTGATAATTGATAATAATCAACTCGCTCTCCTTAGGATAGGATCAATATATCACGATTGTTTTATTTAGTCAATCTCATGTTTAATTTTATTAATATCAATATTAATTTTATTAATAATGAAATTGACCTTTGGCAAACGATTACCAACCCAATCGTTATTCTCTTTCTCCCCTCCGCGCTTAGATTAGCTAGCTTGTTGGTGGATACTATATAAATGAAAACCCCCGGCTTAGCCGGGGGTTTTCATTTAAGAGGCGTAGCTCTTGATTACAAGCCGCGCCGAAAGGGCGTTGGTAGATCTGCCGCGTGCGATGATTAATTAAGAACTACACCCAAAAAATCAAAGATTCTGACAAAATTGAATTTTAACTCCATTTGGGTCTAAGACAAAGAAAAACTTGGTGTGAGGGTTTGGTTGGAACGGTCCACTGTGAACCGGAACTCCTTTTTCCGCCAAAAGCGCTATCATCCTGTCGATCGAATCCGTCTCAAAACCGAGGGAAATATCCGGTCCGATAGTAACTGCCGTATTTGCTTCATCATAAATAAGCTCAACCTTTGTTTCCCCATCCCCTAAGAATACGATTTCCACCGTAGGGCCGGCTTTAAATCTTTTGTCGATGGCCAGACCGACGATCTCCTGATAGAATTTCAAAGATTCTTCGAGGTTTTTTACATTGATTGTGCACCAACAAAATTTCATAAATCGATCTCTCCTTTGAATTTTATTTCCCCACAATGTCGGCGATCAGGGTAGGCTCTAGCGGTTCCCAACCAAGCCGCTTCCGGGTCAACTCATTCGACGTCGGATTGTCCATTGCGACGAACGGCGCAAGCCATCCAAAATGCGCATCGGCAGCTTCGCGGGAAACGCTGGACACCGGCAGGTTCAGACGGCGGCCGATTGCCTCGGCGATGTTCCGAAAGGGTATCCCTTCTTCACCAACACCGTGCAAACGCGAACCGGCGGGAGCGGCTTCCACCGCCAACCGGAATAACTTTGCCGCATCGAGCCGATGGACGGCGGGCCAGCGGTTCGATCCGTCGCCGATGTATGCTGAAAAACCTTTTTCACGGGCAAGCTCAGCCAGACGGGTGGCGAAGCCCTGAGCACTGGCATCATGTACACACGGCGCGAGCCGTACGGCAACTGACCGCACGCCCCGCTCAGCCAGTGCCAATGCCGTCTTTTCCGCTGCGCTGCGCGGCGTTCCCGGCGATCCACCCTGCGCCTGATCTTCCTCGGTTGCCGAGCGTCCGAAGGACGGAACCAGCGTGGTTACAGACGTAATCACAAACGGCTTCCCAGCGCCGGCCAGGGCCGCTCCGATGGCTTCAATGGCCTGCAGATCGTCGGTAATCGCTCCGGCAAAGTCGGTGAAACTGTTGTCAAACGCCAGATGAATGACACCGTCCGCCACTGCGGCGCCACTGCGCAGACGATTGAGGTCGTCAAGTTTACCGCGATGCACTTCAGCCCCAACTGCATTGAGCGATGCGGCAGCCTGGTCCGAACGCGCGAGGCCGACAACCTGGTGACCGGCGTTGATAAGCTCCTTGACAACAGCCGATCCGATAAATCCGGTAGCACCTGTTACAAAAATACGCATCGTAAATCTCCTTTAACGGAAAGTTCTAAACGTATTATAACTTACGTTTTAAAAGGATCATTGCCTGTTCAATGCAATTTATTGCCTGATTCTCCGGAAGTGCGGGTAAACCCATTTAGCCAAGATCATTTGCGGTGTTCGCTTTTTGTGCCTGCTGATGGAGTTTTACAATGTCTCTTTTGGGCGGATTGCCAAAGTAGCTGCTATAATCCCGGCTGAATTGGGAAGGGCTTAGATACCCCACCAACTGACCGGCGGCCAGCGCATCCATTTGCCGGAACAACATCAGGCGTCTGGCTTCCTGGAGGCGGAGTGCTTTTTGGTATTGTAACGGGCTCATGGAAGTAACTGCCTTAAAATGCCCGTGAAAAACCGAAACACTCATATGAGCAAGCCTTGCCAAATCCGCAACCTTCATCGGCTGAGCGAAATAATCGCGGAGCCAGTCGATCGCCTTGGTAAGATGCCGCACCCTTGATTCCACAAAACCCATTTCGGCGATATGAACACCGATCGGGCTACGCAGCAGCCGCATTACAATCTCATCCTTGACAATTGGGGCGAGTAATTCCGTATCGCCGACATTGTCCTGGCACTCCAGCAGTCGCGCCACAGCGTCGCTAATCCCTGCGTCGGCGTCAGCCATGTACCCCACGCGCTGCGCTTTCGTAGCGGGCAGACCCCGGGGATAAACTTTTGGGACAAACTCCGCGATCTTTTCCGAGTCGAGAGTTAGTCCTACGCCGAGGAAGGGTTCGCGGGAGCTGGCTTGGCTGATTTGCAAAGCGACCGGTAGGGCAACGGGAAACATGAGCATCCCTGAACTGCCAACTTGAAAAATTTCCCGTCCCAGCATGAAGGCCTTTACTCCCTGAGCAACGATTAATACGGAGGGCAGATAAAAAGCTTGCCCCCAATCCGCATCCGCTTGGGAATGACGATGGATATGCAGGCCGGAACTGCACTGGCGAAAAGTGCCGTCATGCGGAGTACGATTATCGATCAAGTGCGCCAACCGACCGATTGCGGTTGTCCTTGACGTCTGGGGATTAATTGACCCTGATTGACCAAAATATCCGTCTGACATTTTTAAGTAGTCCTTCCCCCCTACCGCTTTACAATCCGCGCCACACATTCCACATGATACGTCTGCGGGAACATATCCACCGGCTGAATCTCCTCCGTCCGGTACCCCAGCTCCGCCAGGAGCTTCAGATCCCGCGCCAACGTGCTTGGATTGCAGCTGACATAAACAATCCGCGGTACTTTCACTTCAGCAAACGCCTGCAAAACAACGGCTTCACACCCCGCCCGCGGCGGGTCGACCACCGCTACGTCAAAGGTTAGTCCCTCCTTGACCAACTTCGGCAAGACGGTTTCGGTCGCCCCGACCAGGAATTCGACATTCGTCAACCCATTCAGCGCCGCGTTCACTTTAGCGTCCGCGATGGCGGCGGGAATCACCTCAATCCCGTAAACTTCGCGGGCTTGGCGCGCCAGAAACAACGTTAAGCTCCCAACGCCGCAATACGCGTCAACGACCCGTTCCTGCCCCTGCAAACCGGCATATTCCACCGCCTGCCGATAGAGCCGGACCGTCTGCGCCGGATTGACTTGAAAAAAGGAGTTGGCGGAGATGGTAAACTGCAATCCGGCCAATTCATCGATGATCCGGTCCTGGCCCCACAACACCCGGTTCTCCCGGCCTAAAATCACGTTACCCCGCGTCCGGTTGATATTCTGGACCACGCTTTTTACCTCAGGATGTTTTACCGCCAGCTTTTGAGCTAACGTTTGACCGGCCGGAAACCGCTCGCCGTTGGTTACCAAAACGACCATCACTGCGCCGGTCGTGAAACCGTTTTTGATTAAAACATGACGTAATAAGCCCACGCCGACGCTTTCGTCATAAATCGGAATGCGGCTTTCAATCACCAATTCGCGTAATGACGCTAAAATCCGGTTATGGATCGGATGTTGAATCAGGCAATCGTCCAACGGGACAATCTGGTGGGTCCCTTTGCGGAAACAGCCCACGACAACGTTGCCGTCGGCCAACCCAAACGGATATTGCAGTTTATTGCGGTAGTAACGCGGTTGGTCCATCCCTAAAACCGGGTGAATCGTGACTCCCTCCATCCCGCCGATCCGCTCAATGGCGTCGCGGACCCGCTGCCGCTTCATTACCAATTGACTTTGATATTCAAGATGTTGCAGCTGACAACCGCCGCAATCGGCATCGTAAGGGCACTCCGGAGTCACCCGCTCCGGCGCCGCCTGAAGGATTTGAACGATTGCCGCGCGGGCGAAGTTCTTGCGGACCTCCGTGATTCGGACTTGAACTGTTTCGCCTGCCAAAGCGCCGGGGACAAAGATGGTAAAATCATGATATCGCCCCACGCCTTCACCCTCATGCCCGTAATTGGCAATTTTAATCTCAATAATTTGCCCAAGCCAAACCGGTTTTTCAGTCATGTTCTGGAACCGACTCCATTTCTTTGTTAAATTGTTGATCAATTATTAGTCAAAAACCGCAAAATTCCTACCTTCTTCGCCTTTTTGCAGTTTACAATCCGTTCGTTTGACAAATCGCTAATCTTGAGTTAATCTTTACTTAAAGAAACTATGAATATATATCTAATTCATTCACACCTTTTCCCTTTTCCTGACATCCGTTGCCGATTGATGACGGCAAGAATTAATTTTATTGTAGACCAAAAATCCGGAAATGACCCGTGGATTGAAGGAATTTTGCTTAACGCAATGTGATTCAGTTGATTTCATTTTGAAACCCCTAAAATGCAAATCGAAAGGTACACACATGAAACGAGACCAAAGCTTAGAAAACCCATTCGTTACTTCAGCGTTGCTCGAAACCAAGCAAACCAAAGCGGCAATCAGGATAAATCCTTTGACTGTCCTGACCTGGGTCCCGCTGTTCTTACTTTTACTGGCTTATCCGTTATCACTGATACTCCCCCGTTCACTAGCGTGGGAAAGCGGGTTAATTGAGGATATTCAAGCCGGTTTGCTTTTTGGCGGTTTTCTGGTGGCGCTTTATTTCGCCTTTCGCTCGCAAGAACCACTGAAACGCAAACTCTGGCTTTCCGTCACTCCGTTCTGGTTAATTATCATGTTGCGCGAGCTGGATTGGGGCGCGGCTTTTTTTCCTCCGACCGCCATGGGTCCCAACGGGCCAAAACTCGCCCATTTACGCGACCTGTGGTATGGTCCGTATGTCTATCCGATCTTGGCGGTATTCTTGGGTTGGGGCCTTTACCTCTTTTTTAAACACCGGCTTTACCGACTTTTATTTCAAGAATTGCGTTTGAAACGTTTCCCGACGTTTGAATTCACTATTGCTTTCATCGCGATCTTCATCTCAACCTTTGCCGAACATAAGGGTTATGCTCTGTTAGGCAATCGCCATCAACTGATGGAGGAGTTAACCGAACTCACTTTTTATGTTGGATTGCTGATAACCCAGATCAAACTGTTCTTCTCTTTGAAGCGTGCCGCTCGGTAACTTGTGCAAACTAAATAGAAAAGAACTCCTCAACCGGAGTTCTTTTTATTATTCAAACTGTATCGATCAAGCCTTCTCCTCGAGTTCGATCCCTTTCAATGCTAAAGCGCATTCCAACCGTTTCCGCTGAAGTTGGCAGCTCAATTCATCGGGTTCGTAGATCGACCCATTGATTAGCTGCGCGTTGGCATGACAACCGCCGCTGCAATAAAAACGGCTCCAACAGTCGGCGCAGCCTTTCTTCTTATAAAGGGTCGCCGCTCCGAACTCAGCTTGGAGTTCAGGGCGGATTACGCCTTGATTGACATCACCCATCAAAAATTCTTTCCTGCCGACAAACTGATGACAAGGATACAACTCACCGTTGGGAGTCACCGCAAAATAATCAAACCCGGCTCCGCATCCCGTCAATCGCTTGGGCAGGCAAGGACCATGTTCCAAACTCACTTCAAAATGAAAGAAAGTAAACCCGGCGCCTTGTTGGCGTTTTTCCAAATAGTATTGGGCCAACCGTTCGTACTCCGCCTCAATTTGGGGCAATAACTCCTCCGTCAACCGGTAATCAGCCGTCAACTCAACCACCGGTTCCAGCGACAGTTCCCGGAATCCGAGTTCCAAAAGATGCTTGACATCCTCAGTGAAATCCAGATTATTGGCGGTAAAGGTGCCGCGGAGATAATAGTTCTGATTATTGCGGCTTTGTACCAACCCTAAAAAGTTCGGCACGATCCGTTGGTATACGCCATTCCCACGTAACCGGTCGTTGACTGTTTCCCGCCCGTCCAACGAGAGCACGGCCGCAATTTGATTCTCATTCAAGAAGTTGCGCACCGATTCATCCAATGCCACTCCATTAGTGGTTAAGGTGAAATGGATATCCTTGTCCAACGCGGCGCTGGCCGTCCTGCCATAAGCGACAATTTCCTTGATTACTTCCAAATTGAGTAGCGGCTCACCGCCAAAGAAATCCACTTCCAATTGACGTCGCTGTCCTGATTCCCGCAATAAAAGGTCAATGGCTTTTTTGCCGACCCCCAGGCTCATCTGTTCCCGGTTTCCGCCAAACGGTCCCGTCCCGGCAAAACAATACTGACAACGTAAGTTGCAATCATGGGAGGCATGGAGACAAAGCGCCTTAATGGAGCGATCCCGCTTAACCTCCGGAATTTCATCGGGAGTTTCATTCAAGTACCCTAATGATTGTAACTCCTTAATCTCCGCTGCGACCTGCGCGCGCAGTTCCCCCGGTAGCTCTTGGTCTTTTAGGTATTGGTAGACCGGTTCATCAATGGTGAATAACGAATTGGAGGGAACATCAAACAAAAAATAACGGCCTAACGCCTTGAAAGCATGCCAATTGGCCATATCTACTCTCCTGCAAATTAATAAGTTGAGGCAATGTCAGTGTTCAAATCAATTATTTATGGCATTTATGCAATTCCATAATTAAAAAAGCCATGATATCATGGCTTCAATCAAACAATCACCGCTAAAAAACGAACCGCTATAATTTACTTTTGACAGACTTGATTTCCAACTGTGCAAGAGGTTTTACAAGCAGATTGACAAGAATTTTTGCATTCGCCGCAACCACCGGTTTGAACAGTTTGCGCTAGTTTACCTTGGAATAACGGTTTGATCAATTTCATATGTACGTCCTCCAAATATCAAAAATGGTGGACCCGAAGGGATTCGAACCCTCGACCTCTGCGATGCGAACGCAGCGCTCTCCCAACTGAGCCACGGGCCCAAATTTGCAATTAAAGTAAATACGAGAAAGGTCTCAGAATTTACTGCTTAATTATTATAACACGATAATGAACAATTGCCAAGGGTAATCACTGGAAACATTATTTTTTTCACTCGCTCTTACGATTTAGCATTAACATGCCAAACTTCTATTCCTTTCGTAAGATCAGGATGTTTTGATGAGTAATATTCGGTACAAAACAGCTTTTGACCGCATAGGGTTTTAACGGTCTTTGCGTGGCTTTGTTCCACCAGATCTTGATTCCCTTCCATTTAAATCCGACCGAACGCATGGTTTCGGCAACCATTGTTCCCAAAGGGACAAATTCTCCTTGATAAAATCGGTCTCCAATTAGCAGTACCAGATACCTTTTGGCTTTCAACAACCGGTATGCTTCATAGCCGAATTCGCGAATCTTCTCAAGATAAGCGTCATATGAAACACAGTTTCCAAAATCCCCGTTACTGGCGGAAAACATATTAAAATTGGTCTCTTCCTTAAATCCTTTGGTCGCATGATGGCAACCGTACGGTGGATCGGTAATAATTGCCGCGAATGATTGATCGGGCAGTTGATGCATTACCGTTAAACAGTCACCCAAAACCAGTTCGGACCCTCCGATTTCCTGCCCCGACTGTTTCAATTCAGTTTGGATCTTGCGATAAATCTCGACCCAAGCGGAATTAATCTCAATTCCGACCGCCGTACGACCGACTAACTCCGCTCCCAACAATGTGCCGCCAACTCCGGCAAATGGATCCAGCACCCGTTCGCCGGCTTTCGTGAAGAACGAGACAATCTCCGCCATCAATTCCGGCGGTTTCATCGCGCCATGCGCCTTCCGGTAACGGAAGGTCCTATCCGGCGGGAAATTCGTTTCGTACACCGTGTTGGTCCAATATAGCCATTGTGAACCATTCAAATCGTTTAAACGATTTTCCAAACCGCTTACCCCGTCTTCTCACAAATTCTTCGCTAGTATTCCCAAAAGAAAAAACCTTTCATCCAAAAGCTGAAAGGTTTTTTTATATACTACTACCAAAAACATCAATTCCTCTATTTAACCCGCAAAATTAGGAACTGGACGACCGTTCCTCTCTCCAAGCCTACCGAGATGCCGAATTACCTAAAACATGATACGCCAGCGAAATTCAATCGAGTTTTCAGCGGCATCCCAACCCAATGAGGTACTGAAACAACACGTCTCACTGGTGAGTGTATAAGCCTGGCGGATCCAATCATTGGGGTGACTGGACCGATTGAAATTATAAACACCGTCGACAGTGGCAAAGAGCCGTTTATTAATGGGGATTCGATAATTATAAATCAAGTTGCTGCCGAGAGCGTATTGGTAATCCTCCCGCAGATAATTTTTTTCAAGGTAATCCCAATCCTGCCGATTCCCATTCAAATTATCCAATTGAACTAGACCCAATGTCAAATTGTCAATCGGCCGGTACTCCAGCTTATAGCCGCCGTAAGTTCCGGTATATTCAGTGCCCCCGTCCGTTGTCGTAATATATCTGCCCAAGACTCCCAATTGCCAACTACCGATCGGGCTTTCCCAATACTTACGGGTCAACTCAAAACCGATCTTGTCCGTAGTCGAATCCGAAAAATCACGGGAACCATCAATCACTAACGCATAATTTTTGGAGTTTACCTTCAATGTGTCATTAAGGATCGCATAGCCGTCAAAATTATACTCAATATCGGTTTGGTTACTCAAATCTCCCCAGTGGGTTCCAAAACCAAAACCGACTTTGGAATCCCCTTGACTCGTTAATTTGCCATGAAATCGCCAGTCAAAGCTGTCGGAACGGCGGTTGGTATAGTCATAATCGAATTTCATACCATCATCCCCGTCATAGCCAAGGTCGAAACGGGGTAATTGCTTGTTATCCCGGTTCAACGATAACTTTGGGAAATAAAAGACCGGGACTCCCTTTAAGCGTAAGACGACCTGTTCTAAACGAATGGTTTTTTCGTCAATCTGAATCCGCTTTGCTGAAAATTGATATTCAGGTTTGGGAAACGGGCATCGCGTTAATGACGCTCCATTTACCTCCGTAACCGTTTCCGAGGTGGTAGCGCCTTTACCGGTTACCAGGAAATCCCGATCTTGTCCCGGAATTTTACTGGAGAACTCCCCCAATTGACCGGCTGTGGTCTTTACATTATAAGAGATATGTTCGGTTTGAAATACCCCTTGTTTCGAACTTAAGGTCACTTTTCCCGAGGCTTCAACCAGACCGGTAGTATTGTTATAGACCAGATTGTCGGCGGTAATGACCGTTTCGCTTTTGACCAGCCTCACATTCCGTTCGGCTTTGGCAATACCGGTTTCGCCATTATAGACCAAGGTATCACAGGTCATTACCAGATCATCACTGACCATCTTCACCTTGTCGGAAGCTGTAGTGATATTGGTCAATAGATCAAAATCGACTTCTCCCGCAGCCTCAATATCAACCCCGGACTGAGCGGCCCAAGCGGGAGTGGCAATCAAAAAATTTCCGGTTACCAAAATGAGGATTCCAAAAAATATAAACAAACGCTGGATATTAATGGCTTCCTACCTCCGCTCTTCTGTTAGTGTGTAAATACGAGCCGGTTCTTTCACTTGAACATAAAACTCGGTACCGGTTTTAATCACTTTTTCATTGCCGCGAATAACCATACCGAACAAGATCCCTTGCGGCCCAAAGACCAACATTCCGGCAGTGCTTGCCCCAACTACCCGGGTATGCGAATCATTTTTTTCGGAAGCTTTCGCGCCGTAAAAAATGGGGATGGGCGTACCGTCTAACGCTCTAATCGCTGCAAAATCCAACACTAGCATAGCGTCCCGTCCGAGATTGCCCGGTTTTTTAACTTGTTGCAACCGGCCGATCCCTTGAGCCCCCTTGGCAAAAACGACAGTTTGGTTGTGAAAAACTGTCTCGGCAATTTCGTATTTGAATAAATCGCCAGCTTTATTCTGCTTGGAACTCAATTCGTCAATCATCCTGACTTTAACCAGCAATCCTTCGGGTATACTTGTCCATTGACCTTCGATGGCTCCTTTGGGAAAAACCTGGTTAACGAGTTTTTCAAAACGTTTGGAAAACGGACCGGTATAACTTCTTCCAAACAACAGTTGTTCCATCTGTTCAAGCCGGCTTTTTAACGGGCCTGCATGGATCTCTTTGTACATAACCCATTCTAAAGCCTGTGTCTTGTAGACGATTGAAACGTCATGCGGTTGATTTTGATAAATAACTTTTTGAAGATGCGAAAGTCGTTCAACCAGACTTCCCTCACGATTTTTGCCGGTTAGCATCAATTCAAAATTACTCAGTCGATCCAGCAAATTTTGTGGTTGGGGACTACCTAAAACATCGATCTCCATTTGACCCAACCAGTCAATCGGATTCCGGATTGGTTCTTCGGCTCGCGAAACCATCACACACATTATCAAGACAAGCGTTAAACAACAAAATATAATGAACGATTGACGCATTCGTGTATTTACCTCCTAAAAGCGAAACGATATCGCTCCGGTGATTGTTGGGTCCTCAAAATCCAAATATTGATACGCCACCCATAGTGTCATTGATTTATTATACTCCACTCCAAAAGACGTGGTACTAAGCATGCCTGATTTTGGTTGCGAATTGACAAACGATTGATAAGCCAATAACGACAAATAATCATTCAGTTGGTATTGAAACCCGGCGCTCGCTTTAGTATTCGAAGGTAGAAGCGAATCCAACCCTAAATTCACATCGCGATACAACAGGTCCAACCCGCCATAAACCGAAGCTTGCGGCGAAACTGTCAGAGAACCGTTAATCTTAATCTGTAGCGCTTGGAGCTCGTTACGGCTGATATTATCCAAATCGACAATATGGGGGTTATAAAACGGCAATCCGAAGTTGTTTGTTTCAATGTCGGTTCTGGTCAACGGACTATTCTTATATATCAGCAATCCGCCAATTTTCATTCCATTATTCAAGTTGCCCAACGCTTGCTTGGTACGAAAATCGGTGTCCATGCGCCGGTAACCCTCTAGCGGTAACGAACCGGAGAATTTATACAGCTTTCCAATCTGATTTAGTTGGTTAACTTCATCTAGTAAGATTAAGACCTGATCATTCACTTTCTTATTCATTCCGAGCGGTAAATCAATATTTCCAATATCCGGTGTAACTTTTTCTTCCAATGGAAACAGGTAATAACCGGGAATCTGATTTTCCGATGACGGTAAGTTTCCTTTGATCACTAAATACGACGGCTTGGTATTGAAAAACGGTTGATAAACAATATTAATCTCGCCTGAAGTATTTTCAAACAATCCGACATAATCCGACTCAAGATAACTGAATGGTATAAAGAGAAACGACTTTCGCTTCAGATCCCAATAATATTGACCGTAATAATAATATGGTTCATTAGTGGAGGTCGCAATCACGGGTTCGTTCAGGACCTGGTCCAAATCCTGATATCCGTCGGTCTCCGGTTCCAGCTTAACCAGTTTAGGACTGACATCGTAAATATCAGTGATTGTGAGCCCTAGATCGGCTAATTCGTCTTCAAATTCAGCAATCAATCGTTGCAGGGCTTGAATATTTTTTTCAGATATCTTATGTGCATTCCTTTCGCCAGTTGTTTCCAGGCGAGTCAGAATTAATTGTTTTATGTAATAAGCAATCTCAAAGCGGGACAGTTCATTGCCTGATTCGACCCAATGGTCGGAGTAATTGTCGATCAACCCTTGCCGCGCTAAAATTGCTAGCTCGGAATAGATCCAACTACCCTGCGGTATGGTAGTGGATGAATCTCCCGCTCCCCATACCGTGCCCGAAAGAAACGCGAGGGTTGCTATGAGCAGCCATGTTCGTAACCAATGTAACCTCATTCGTCTACCCTCTCCACTCGAAAAAAATTAAACCAAAAAAGTCTATCAGCCTTTTGCCTTTAAAAACCGCTCTGCCAAGATAACAGCCACATAATCATCAAACGGTTGTTTCGGTACACGTAACCCGATCGGTAAAAGTTTTGCCAGACCTTTGCTATTTTCTTTCAAATACCGGTAACGCCCTTCTAAACTGGAGCGATCTTCATCAACAAAATAGATTTTTTTACCCAAACCCTGTAACTGATTAAAAAATTGGCGACTAAACGTACGATCGCCGAGCACAATTTCGGCTTCCGGATATTCCATTACTAGCGCTTGAACAGTTTCTACTAATTGTGCGGCAGCAATAATCTGTTTCCGAATCACCTGGGCGTCATAATCAACTAAAGCAATTCCACATTTTTGACGTCCGGGGTCGATCGCTATAATTATCGGATGAATTCAGATCACCCTCTCTAGTCGCGAAGCTCAAATTTGATCTTTAACTGATCAATCCGATGGATATTTTGGGAAGCTATGATACAAACTTTTATCTTTATCGCTTTTTTATCACGAATCGCTTTAATCGTGGTGGCGATTTCTCCAATGGAGATCACATTCCGCAGGTTTTGCCCATCGGTTATGATTCCTTTTTCAATCGCCCGATTATTCGCTAAAATTAACAAACTAAGCAATTGATCCCGCAAATCCGATTCCGAGGTGTCACTCGACACCGTAGTATCGACAATCGATTCGCCTCCGGCAAAGATCACTTGATCCGGGAATACTTGTAATGTGACAGTTAACGGCTCACCGAAAACCGAGTTTTTGTCAACAATAATCCGGATTACCGCCTTTGTTTTGAGCTTCGCAATTTGGCTTGAAACTTCAGCGAGATTTTTCGGTGCGACGCGCAACGCATAATCTGACTTTCCCGGAATTTGCGCCCCCCGTTTGAGTGCCACCTCATTCGCGTTTTTCAACAACGGTTCAATTGATTCCGAAAAAACCCGATCCGACTTAATTCCCGGTTCAATCACCTTTGCCACCAGGATTTCGCCAACATAAAAAATGATAGGTTTATCAAGATAGGTTTGATTCTGTTCTTCTAGACTTTTTAGCCAACCCTCCAGGTTCTGAATCTGCTGAGTCAACCGGGTTTCCTGGAGCGTTAAGTTGGTCATTTGATTTTTCAGATCTTCATTTATTTTGGACAGGTTGTTTAAACGGTTTTGGGCCGACTCAAGCTCCCCTTTGGTGCTTGAAAGGTTATTTTGTGCTTCTCCCAATGTCACCGAAGCCGCTTGATACTGTTGTTGGGTATCGAGTAGTTCCTGTTCAACCTGACGCCGTTGTTTTAGCACTTCGGCTAAATTTTTATGCAATTCGTTGTTTTTAACGTCTAAGTCATGATACTCAGCTTCTTTTTGTTTGATCTGAGTCGTCAGTGACTGTACTTTTCTCGTTGTAGATTGAAGATTCTTTTCAATGGTATGCAATTCAAAAAGGGCTTTACGGACATAGTCGGACATTAATGTCAAAATTAGCAATGTCAGTCCGGCAATGAAAAATCCCGTCAAGACCGTAATAATCATTGAGGTGTATTTGGGGCGCAGTCCGAAGATGCTAAGCCGTTTTTTGCCAACTTTCATTCCGACACGATCGCCTAGTAATGCAAGCAGACCGCTAAATACGACTATTGCTGCGATGATCTCCAGACCGAACATTTTTTCACCCCTTAGCTTTTGATATTCCGATAAACAAAGACACCGTAACCCGTCAGCACAATATTGGGTAACCAAGCGCCAATCAGCGGAGAAACTATCCCTTTATTTCCCACATAAGCACCAATTCCCATCAATACATACCAGACGATGATAAAAATGATACAAAGGCCGAAACCGGCGGCATTGGATCGGCGTTGCGGCCGTAATGCCAAAGGCGCGCCCAATAACGCCAAAACCAAACTAGCCGTTGGGATGGCAAACATTTGATGATATGTCACCCATAAACTTGGCAGTTCGTTGCTTTCCTTGGGGAGAAATTTGATTAATTTCCCCAATTCGGTGATACTCTTGTTCTCGGGATCCTCTTTCATTTGCTCGATTTGGGTGGGAGTTAACTGCAAATCATACTTCACTCGACCCCGTTTCACTTCGATGGGATAGAAGTTATCCGGAAAAAATTCGTAGATCCGCCCTTCGTCGAAAAACCAATTCTGATCTTTCCAATACATTTTGGAGGCTTCAACCGTCCGGGCGAGTTTGCCATCGGTAAACTCCTGAATATTTACCTGAAATAATGTTTTTGACTTCAAGTCGTAGCGTTGCGCATAGAGTGTGCGCTCCAAATCATCCTTTTTAAAAAACTCTTTGGAAAAATGCCAGATTGTTTGATCAGCTTCTTGCGATACGTTATGTTTCATATCATCATATGAACGCCTGGCGTTGGGAATAACAAACTCGTTGAATCCGATGCCGATCATCATGACAATAAATCCAATGATAACAACCGGGATGGCTAACCGCTTATAACTCAAACCACCCGCCCGCATTGCAATGGTCTCACTGTGACTGGTCAGATTCCCCAGTCCTAACAACGCACCCAATAACACAGCGACCGGGGCGGCTTGTAACATAAACTCCGGCATTCGCAGAATCAGTAATTTAATGATAAACCAGATCGTGAATTGATAACGTTCTGCGTCACGCAACAAGTTTAAAAAAGTTACTCCGCTGAAAATACTGGTAAAGGCCAAGAAACCAAATAATAGCGGTCCCATAATTTCTTTCATGATATACCGCGTAACAATCTTCATCAGTTGTCCTCCAATTTAATTGCAGGCAAATTGCCAATCCATTTCCACCGTAACTTCAATGCAGGTTCATAACCTACAACATGATTTACATATTAAATCGGTCACCCAGGTAAAATTTACGGGCGTTTTCGTCGTTGGCAATCTCTTCGGAACTTCCCGACACCAGGATCTGACCGGCATACATAATATAGGCCCGATCCGTAATGGCCAAGGTTTCCCGCACACTATGGTCGGTGATTAAAATTCCCATCCCTTTATTGCGTAAAGTATTAATGATATCCTGAATATCGGCGATCGCGATCGGATCGATTCCCGTAAACGGTTCGTCCAATAAAATATAATCCGGGTTCATCGCCAACGATCGGGCAATCTCCACCCGGCGTCGTTCACCGCCGGAAAGCATATACCCTAAGCTCTTGCGCAACCGGGTCAATCCGAACTCTTCCATCAGTTGTTCGCAGCGAAGCTTCCGGTCCTCTTTTGAGAGGTCGGTCAATTCCAAGATCGCCATAATATTATCGGCAACCGATAACTTCCGAAAGATCGAAGCTTCTTGAGCCAAGTAACTAACGCCAAACTTGGCGCGACTATGCATCGGAAGGGTTGTAACATCGTTGTCATTAATATGAATGGTTCCGGCATTACAATTTTCCAAACCAACAATCATATAAAAAGTCGTAGTCTTACCAGCGCCGTTTGGTCCGAGCAAACCGACAATTTCGCCCTTATCAACTGTTAATGAAACTCCGTTGACGACTTGGCGCCGCTGATATTGCTTGACTAATCCTTGAACTGTAATTGGCATTTTCTCGCTCCCGCCTCAGTGACTTCAAATATATTGATAAACAACAGGAATTACGGATAACTCACTGATTCTTGATAATTTTCGATTGAACGCCACCGTTGGCGGTGACCTTCTTGGTTTTTAAGTCATAAACAATCTCAGTTGCGGTCAACTGACTATTTCCCCGAATCACAATGGGACTATCCTGTAAAATCACTTTTTCGGTTTCACGATTAAAAAGCATTTTCCCAGCTTTAGCCGTTGCATCATTCCCCTGAATCTGCGCCGCTCCGGCAATCACCAATTGTCCTTTACCGATCTGTCCTTGGACTTGCTCGCCGGTGATGCGCCATTCCTTATAGGAAATTTCCGGTTTTCCGGTTAATTGGACATATTCATTCTGGCGATCCCATTCCAAACGATTACAGGAAAACGAAGTAGTGTCATCATATTTCAAATTTACATTATTAAGCGCCACGAGGAAATCCCGTTTCATATCCACGATTATTTCCGAGCAGTTTAAAATACGATTTGGATTAATCTGGGTTAGACGAACCATTTGTTTACCGGTGGCAATCTCTTTTTCCCGGTCATATTCAAGCGTTTTCGCTTCCAGAATTGAGTTATCCCAACGCGCGGATACCAATTGTTTATCCGTGCCATAATACTGCATCACATTTCGCTTGAGATCCATTTCACCGCCACCGGGCGCATTGAGTTCCATCTCCGTGGCAGCCAATGCAAGACCGGGAATGAGTATAAGCAGCCACCACATTTTAGGCCATTGTTTCATCTGTTGATTACCTCCGGTATTTCACTTTGGTATCCCCTGAGAGTTTTGCTTGATCAAGGTCGAGATCGGTGTCGATTGAATTGGTTGTCATTTGAAGCTGCTTGTTCTTCAAGGAAACTTGGCCTTCGGCGATAAGTCGATTTTTCGCCGGTTCCCAGCGGATTCGTTCAGCGATTAATTCCTTGCCGTCGATTGTTTGGAAATGTACGGCTCCTTTTAGTTCGAAGTTCCGTGTCCGCCAGTTAAACTTCCCTTCATTGGCTTCAAAAGTATATAATACCTTTTTGTTCTGAATATATTGTCCGTCAATGTCAACCAGTTGACCATCGTCCCGGACCTTTGATAATTTTGCAACATTGAGATCCCAAAAACTGTTGCGATCCGCGCCGGGAATCTTCAAATTAATATCATCCAGCTCGTCGCCAACCGCATTCGTATTTACACTCTCTGCCACGTTTTTATGTTGAACGTTTCTCATCATATTGGCCCCAACAAGCACCGCTACGATGAGAAAAACCACCCCTGCTACGACGAACCATGTCTTTTGTGGTTTCACTGTCGTCTCCCTTTCTAAAATTGGAAAATTACGATTCGCCAAAACGGCTAACGTCATTTTCTCAATGAAAGAGTTCTAAAATTCATAACGTTTTGTCAACGGCTTTAAACTCTTTCAACTCAGAGAATTGCATCACCCAAAACCCGCTTATTCCAAAGGGTTTGCAACGCCCGCAATTGGGAAGCTTTTATCTTTAACATTTTCGCTAGCTAAACCGAAAATCCTGCCTGACTCGTCGTTAAGCAACGCGAAGTCAGACTGTTTCTATTGGAACTAGACTAACATCGTTTCCAAGTTAGTTGATTTCAGGAAATCTATAAAGAAACAATTTTAATATGATGTTCAGCCGCTAATGACTTCATTTGTTCAAATTCCAACATCAACGTTTTTTTCGCCTCGATACCCAACAGGGATGCTCCCACTGCAATCATCGATTGCAAGGTCGAGACGCCAACGGTCGGCACATCGAACCGTTCATCCTGTTTTGGTTTGCTTACTTTGACGACAATAGCGCCCGGTCCGCCCAAAGTTCCGCCGCGTCGAATCGCTTGGTCAGTTCCTTCGATGGCCTCAACTGCTAAAACCATTCCACTTTTAACTATAACGCTTTGACCGATATCAAGTTCCCCACTGGCTTTCGCCATCCGGAAGCCCAACTTGAGATCAATCGCCTCACTCGTTGTGATTGTCTCACCCACCAACAGCCCGTCCGGCGCCAGGAGGCGTTGTAAATATTCGGTTTGTTTTGCGACATGGAGCCCATTTTGCTCAAACGCTTCGACGATCGCCAAGAGAATGGCGTCATCATTTTTCTGCGGTAATCCGGCAAGCATTTGTTGGCAAAACGGATCAAAGCCGCCGCGGAACAACGCCTCTTTGCCAACCTTTCCGGCAAAAACCAACTCAGCTAATTCATATCCTTTTAAATAGTCAATAATCTTCCCAAGCTGCCCTGGAGGCAACTCCGTGTAATAATCGGCACTACTTTTAAGCGTCGGGTCGACTTCACCGGTCAAACCGACAACCACTGTTTCCTTACCACGTTCTTTAATCTCACGCAACGCTTCGAATGGCAGATTACCCCGACCCGCTACCAACCCAATTCGGTTTTTTTGCTCCAATCCAAACACACCCCTATTTGTTTAAAATCAATCCAAAGCATTTCAGTACTTACTTAGGTGTTAATGAATTCCTGAAAAGGCAAAAAGACTAGACGAGTGTCTAGTCTTAAAGAATCGATTGATAATTTATTTTTACCGCAAAATTCCCCGTTCCGCGTTGCGCAGAAAACGTATGAAGTGGTCAATTTCTTGGCTCCCCTGAAGCTCTTGTTCCATTTGTTCAATTGCCCGGCTAATGGTCAAACTGGAACGGTAGAGAATCCGATAGGCTTTTTTAATTTCATCCCGAACCTCGGAATCAATTCCGTTACGGCGCAGGCCAACAACATTGATACCGGATACTTTCGCAGGATTGCCATCTACCAAAACAAAGGGCGGAATGTCTTTAACAATCTTCGAACAAGCCCCGATCATTGCCATTTTCCCGATTTTGGTGAATTGGTGAACTCCGGTCATGCCGCTGATAATCGCCCGGTCTTCAACAGTAACATGTCCCGCTAATGCGGTACAGTTGCCGATGATCACGTGATTACCGACTTGACAGTCATGCGCGATATGCGAATAGGCCATAAATAAGTTATCATTTCCGATCCGTGTTTCGAGTCCGCCACCTTCGGTACCACGACTAATGGTGACGTTTTCACGGAAGATATTGTTATCGCCAATTACTAAGAAGCTTTTTTCACCGCGGAATTTCAGATCTTGCGGTTCACAGCCGATGCTACCGCCGTGGAAGAAACGATTTCCTTCACCAATTGTTGTCCACCCGTCAATGACGACATGCGGTCCAACAACACAATTATCGCCGATCTCTACGTGTTCGCCAATTATCGAATAGGGGCCAATAACCACGTTTCTTCCCAAAACTGCACCCGGATGAACAATGGCAGTTTCGTGAATTTCACGGATTGTCACCACTTTGGATTCGACCAATTTCATTGTCATTAAGAGGCCCCCTAACTTTAATTACCGCGATATTTTCAATAATTACTTATATAATCACGATATAAGTAGAAAGATTGGACAGGCATTTATGTCGATTTTGCGGCAATAATCCGTTTCTGCTTCCAAAAACTCCGTTTTTCTTATTAATATGCCTAATTGCAAACTATTTTAATCACTGACAACAAACATTAGATCCGCTTCGGCAGCAATTTGTCCATCGACTCGCGCCACAGCATGCACTTTGCCAACGCTTCCTTTGATGCGAACGACTTCCACTTCCATAATAATTTGATCGCCAGGCACAATGGTTTTCCGAAAACGGGCATTATCAATTCCGGTGAAATAAGGAATTTTTCCCCGGTGTTCTTCCTGGGATAACATCAAAAGCCCCGCCGTTTGCGCCATACTTTCAATGATCAATACTCCGGGCATCACCGGTTTGGCCGGAAAATGTCCATTAAAGAATTCTTCATTGGAAGTGACGTTTTTTAACGCGACGATCTTTTGTTTCGGAACGATCTCCAAGACCCGGTCAACCAATAAAAACGGATAGCGGTGCGGTAACATTTTTTTGATTTCAGTAATATCAATCATCATTAATCCCCCTTTCATCGAGTAGCTTCCACACGGATGCTTGCAGCAATCTTTTTCGCCATTTCCAAGTCCAGAGCATGTCCGGAGCGAACTGCCACTAACTTCCCAATCAACGGTCCCAGTAAATATAAATCACCGATTACATCCAATATTTTATGGCGAACAATCTCGTCATTAAAACGCAGTTCATTCATATATCCGGTTTCACCGACGACCACCGCAAGGTTAAAATCGCCACCAAGCGCCAAACCTTGACTTTGCAAATATTCGATCTCTTTCATAAAAGCGATGGTTCGAGCCGGGGCAATCTCTTTTAAAAATGTTTCCGGACGTAAAATATAATGGTAATACTGGGTTCCGGTTGCTTGATGATCAGAGGTGAACGTAAAACTGACCTCCAAATGTTCGGCACCGGGGTCGGGCGGTAAAGCAATGAGCATCGCTTTAGAAGGTTCGCCTTGACTCATGACGTTTCCTTCCACCCAAAGCGGTTCCTGGATCACTGTAAAGCGCCGGGGTTCCGCTTGTGTTATCAGACCGGCTTCCAAAATCCGTTCGGCAAAGAACAAGCCACTGCCGTCGCCTGACGGAAGTTCCTCACCATCAACCTCAACCAAGAGGTTGTCAATACCTAAACCGTGAAAAACCGCCATCAAATGCTCGATGGTTGCTACCTTCCACCCTCCGCCGCCGATTGTCGAACGTTTAAAGGTATTGACAACAGCTTGAATATCGGCTTTAATCCGCGGGCGATTAGGCAAATCGGAGCGGCCAAACCAGATTCCAGAATCAGCGGGTAACGGCGCTAAATGCATTTTTACCTGGGCTCCACATTGTAGTGCGATTCCGGTAATGATAACCTCATTTGCAATCGTTTGTTGCAAGACCATGAGTTTCCTCCATTAATTCCGGATTGTTTGGTAGCGATTGGCATATATATGTTAACAGAACATAATATCAGCCATTTTATTAAAAACATCTCCAAAAATTATATGCCAGCTCCAGCCTTAAGTCAAGCAAGAAAATTGAATAACTGCCTTAATCTACCCTTTAGTTCAATGTATTCCTTGGATCCAGCCGTGAACGGCTGGATCCAAATTTTATGGTTAAACCATCTTATTCCCTAAAAAATCGGGAATTCCATTACGCTATGCTTTTTAAGTCAATGCCGCAGCAGATTGTGATATTTCATGCCGATCTCGGACGTCGGATGATCCAAAACCTGTGTCGGAGGACCGGACTCGACCACCCTTCCCTTGTCCATAAAGACAATTCGGTCTGCCGCGCGACGGGCGAAGAACAACTCATGAGTAACAATTACCATGGTGGTATTGCCTTCGCGAACCAATTCTTCCATGACCTCCAATACCTCACCTACCAAAATCGGGTCCAAGGATGCGGTTGGTTCATCCCAGAGCATGATCTCCGGTTCTAACGCCAAGGCCCGGGCAATCCCTACCCGTTGTTGTTCGCCACCGCTCAATTCTTCGGGGCGGTCATTAAATTTGCTCTCCAAACCAACTTTACTCAAGGCAATTTGCGCCCGTTGGTTGGCGACTTCGGTCGCAATCCCTTGCAAGCGCAACGGCATCGCCACATTATCCAATGCCGACAAACGGCGAATTAGGTTAAAATGTTGAAACACAAAACCGATTTTTTGACGAACCGCGAGTAAGCCACCTAATTTAAGATCGGTGATCCCGACGCCGCCCAGTTTGACCGAACCGGAATCCGGTTCAGTCAAACGGTTAATGCAGCGAATCAACGTGGACTTACCGCAGCCGCTGGGCCCCATGATTACAACGGTTTCGCCCTTGTCCACATGGAGGTTTACACCATTCAAAGCCTTTTTATGGCCATATGCTTTCGTTAAATTCGTTACTTCTAACATTGTGCACCAACCTTATTTCATAATCATCTTCCAGCGATTCAAGATCTGCAATAATCCCGGGCGGCCGGCGGGAATGACAATCTCCCGCATGACGGTTTTAAACGGCAAGCCCAATGAAAGTCCGGCCATCACTTCATCTTTACTGATGGGGTTGATCTTTTCCGCCAGGGAGGAAATGAGCATTCCAAGCGCCGCGCCGCTGATACCAACCTGCCACAGACCGAAGTAGGGGATTCGCGCCCCGGACATCAGAAATGTAGCGATCAACCATAACGCGCCGATGGCCGCGGCATAAAGATTCGCCGGATGGACCAGCCACTGCAGCAAACCGTACCCGCGTTCAACCCAACCATTGGTTGATTTAATGGTCTTCGGCAAAAATGAAAAGCCCATCATTTTCAGCATGGTCACGATCAACGATTGATCCAATATAAATGATAAGACCCACAAGATTAACACGACCAACGCGGCGATAGTCGAACGGACTTCGCCCAGAATCTTAAAGAGTTCGCTCCGGATATCGGGATTGATCATCCCGGCCGGCAAAGAAAAGATCCCAAGCTGCGTTCCGGGTAAAGCATCATGAATCGCCGCATCCACCAGATTTCGGTCGATCCCCGCTTTGGTGAAGATTTGAATTCGGCTGCCCGAAGCGGTTGAACCGCCGACATACTTATCGATCAATCCGACAGTATGGCCGATCTCCTCATCCATCATTTTTGGCAATGAGTCGCGTAAACGCTCCATCTCCGCAATGACTGCGGCAAAATCGATCTTATCGGAATTGAATATTTTAGTCGACGCAATATCCAAGCCGGTTTTAATTCCCTGCAGATTCGTCCCGGTAATGCCGGAAATGACGCTATTGGTCGACTCGATTAACTCATTCAGCTTCTGTTGATTTTCACTGCCGGGCGTAAATACCGCCCCGAAATTATTAACTTCTTGCGCCAAACTTTTGGCTTTATTCCGCCAGGAGAGCAGTACTGAAACAACCGGGTTGAACCGATTGATAAAATCGTCCAGGTTCTCTACGCGACTGCGCAGGGTCTGCTCGACCGTATCCAATTGACTGTTTAATAGTTGCATCTTTTCAGCAATCCCGCCCGTTGAGCCGAGCGAGTTTTGCAGCAGCGGGCTGCCCATTAGTAAGCGCGCCCCTTGCAGACCGTTCAACGCATTGCTAAAGCGATTCTCAATAATCTGCACTCTGGCAAAGTTCTTCGCCAAGAAGTTCAGGTCGTCTCCAACGCCATCGATCAAATGCACCATCCGGGTTAAGCTCGCTTGATTGGCTTTACCGCTCAAACCGCTGACGCCGGAAGCGACTCCGTTCAACGCCACCTGGATATTGCCCAGTTGTTGATAGACTTTTTCAATGCTGCCCACGGTCAACCCGGCGCCACCGGTGGAATTGTTATAATCATTAATCGCCGAGTTCACATTGGTCAACAACTTAACTCCTTGGTCCATGGCGTATACCAATTGGGCTTTCCGGCTGGAAACTTCGACTGTACCAATGGCTTTGCCGATCTTATCGCCGGCCTGAACCTGGTAAGCAGTTTTGTCGCGCAAGTAGGATGAATCCCCTTGAATAATCAGGCCATGAACCCCGGAAGCGTCAACTGCCGTAACTTTCACAACGACTTCCAACGGTTCGAGCACATCACCGGGTTTCAGGTCTTTAGTGTTTTGACCGTTTAGCGCCACCAAGTCCCCAACTGCCAAATCCTGCCCTGGCCCCGGAGTAATTTTCACTTCAGCGGCGTAAGCCACCATAAACTTTTTCATTTCAGACAAGGTGTTGACCAGGTATTGATAGTCGTCGCCATTACCACCGATGGTAATATCCCGCGCATAATCAACCCCTTTGATCCCTACCACGGATTGCGATACCTTTTTACCCATGCTGAGCAACTCCTCCTGGGAATGGCTCGTTCCGAGCCGAACCTCAAGGATTTGGTACTTCGCCAGCATTTTTTTGATCTCTTTTAAGGCGGTTTCACTGGAACGGGAAGACTTCAAAATGACACCAATACTGCTGCCATCTTTATAGGTGAAACGAACCCCGTTAATCTGTTCAACCTGCTTCGACAACATATCAAAAACCCCACTGGGGACGCTTTGAATATTGATCCGCGGTTCGGTCATGATTGAAAAACCGCCGTCGCCAGGTAGATTGTCAAAAATCGAATCCAAACTGTTAAAGATGGCTTGGGTTTTGTATTGGGTGGGTAACGTTAAAAAGAAGGTTGCTTTACCCACCGCGCTAATCCCGGGTTTCAGCGTCGCGCCTGGGAAACGCTCGTTGATGACTTGGCGAATTTGACGTTCCATCGCGCCCTTCAATTCCTCACGGACTTGGAAGAGCAAGTCATACTGGCCGAAATCGCCCATCACGCCGGTAACCGTTTTCGCAAAGTATTTATCGGTAGCAAAAGCAAAGCAACCTGCGAACAATGCCGCTAAAACGGTACCGACCAGGAGCATTACTAATAGATCTTTTACAAATGTATCTTTTTTCAATAAAGTTAACATAGCACTCCTCCATCGTCGACACCGATTATAACATAATTAACGTGTCAAGTGATGAGAAAAATCCCATTTAAGCTGCATAAATATCTGGAAATGCTACCTTAAAATACGTTCTGCCGATATCATTTTCCAGGATTTGAACATGCAAAAATTAAAAGATACCGATGCACAGGCGGCTTCGGTATCTTTTTTAAATTATAAATTTCCTACCCTTGTCTCTTTTTCATCGAGCGATTGTTTCCGGTTACCAAGTATGAAATCCGGCTTCGCAAACACGACAGGTTCCTTGCGGCCCAAAACGCAGCGGTTGCACCGGCAGCGTATCGGTGAACGTAAGGGTGTTGCTGGGTGTATCCGTCACGACAATATTGATATGAATGACTACGGTCTCCCGCATTTGGGTTGGCGTCAGAAGTTCAAAAGTGACAAATACGACTTCCGCCGCAGCTTGGCAGGTTGCTCCCGCCGGAACGCCGGGCGTGTCAACAAAACCGCTGAAAGGAATATCGACGCCGACATGACGGACAAAGCCGTTTAAGTCAACAAAGAAAATTTGCTTATGCAAGGTGCCTTGAAAAATTACTTTATTGGTGATGACGAAACAACGCAAATCACGGACGCTGGCGACAATCTCATCAATCTTCTCTGCAGCTTGAGGAAGGGTAACCACATCGTCGACTAGGACTTGGGCGGTTGTTTCCGCCAGTACTGCCATTCGCATCCCTCTTCCCATCGAATCTGCCGCGCGAATACGCGCTAGATTCGGATAAACGATAAGTTAATGATTTCCTCTTATCTATTACATCATATGGGATTTGCGGATATCACGAATCTAAGCGGTAAGCATATTTTGTTCATTTTTCATTCATTCGAAAAGAATTGCGCTATGAGCCTATTCGGGAAAAAAGAACGGGTTTATTGCATAATCTCGAAAATTATACTAATTTCTACGATTCTTGCCGCGATTAATTCATTCCCGGAGCAAGCACTTCAATTGCGGTAGTTAATTGCTGAGATTTATCAACCTTATGTCGGTGCATGGCGCAGCTGGCGATTTCAACCAAGTCTTCGAAAGCCAGACCCTCGTCGGGATATTCGGCAACTCCGAAACTGACTGTGAGCGGACCGCCATTGGCCAGAATTAGCGACTGGACCTCCCGGTTTAACCGTTCTACCAACGACAAAGCTTGGGTGCGGTCGCTATGGGGCATTAGGATGACAAACTCATCTCCGCCATAACGGGCTAGCAGATCAGTGGAGCGGGTTTTGCTCTTCAAAAGTTGACTTAAGCTTTTCAAGGCCAGATCCCCAGCGGTATGTCCCAGCGTATCATTGATCATCTTAAAATGATCAATATCAATGAAGATCAGTGCCAGCTTCAACTGATACCGTTTGCAACGTTCGCGCTCTTTCTCAAACGCCTCCATCAAATAACGCCGGTTGTAAATCTCGGTTAAGGGGTCAAAATCCGCCATCTTGATCAAACGCCGCACCACAACAGCCAGCAACCCCAATGAAAAAATGGTATTGCCAAGACCCTTGAAGCAAAGTTCCAATACACTGACAAACAACGGGAAACGATAAAACTCATTCAAAAGGTCGAGACAAGTTCCGATCAATAATAGAATAATCCCGATAAACGGAACTAACCATAACTGCTTCCGGTACGAACGGAACAACCAAGTCATGGCGATGCTGGCGATCAGTACTGAAAGCAGCATCACAACTTTAAAATAAAAAATGACATAAGGTAACTGATCTTTTAATGTCAATGCAATCCCTCCGTGGGTTTTGCTTTTCTATTATTATTATCGGATTGAATAACCGCTGCAATTACCATTATTTTATAGAATTTCATATTTCAGTACTTTTTACCCATAGGGAGGACTTAGGGCCTATAAAAAACACCGTTGGAACGGGAAAAACGGCAGTTTTACCCAAGCCAAACGGTGTGACTTGTCTATATTGATCATTCGCAATATTACTTCCGATAGACCACTGTCCCGCTAGCCTGATGGGTGGCGGTTACGGTGACTTCGCAAATCTGGACGTGTTGGGGCGCGTTAGCGCAATAGAGAGCAATATCGGCAATATCGGCGGCCACCAGCGGCTCGATCCCTTGATAAACCTGGTCGGCCCGCGCTTGATCCCCTTTAAACCGGACCACACTGAAATTGGTCTCCACTAATCCCGGTTGCAGATTGGTGACCCGGATCGGTTGGTCGACCAGATCCATCCGCAAACCGTCGCTGATAAACTTCACCGCAGCCTTGGTGGCGCAATAGACAGCGCCGTTAGGATAAGCCTGGACCCCAGCGATCGAACCGATATTGATGATATGCGCCGGTTGACCCCGTTCGATCATTCCCGGAACAATCAGGCGGGTCATATAGAGCAACCCTTTGACATTGGTATCGATCATCGTCTCCCAATCATCAATATCATTTTGATAGATCTTATTCATCCCCAGAGCCAATCCGGCATTGTTGATCAAAATATCAATCGCCCGCCACGCTGCCGGGAGCGCCTCGGCCATCTGTTTCACGGCGGTCCGGTCCTGAACATCCAGCGGGTAACAGTAGACTTCGGTTTGATATTCTTGATGTAATTCTGCCGCGAAATCCTCAAGCTTCTTAAGGTTCCGCGCGGTTAAGATCAACCGGGCGCCATGTTGCGCGAAAGCCCTGGCGCACGCGGCGCCGATACCACCGCTGGCGCCGGTGATAAAGACGGTTTTGTTGGTGACTGGCAAATGTCATTCCTCCCATATGTAACAGTTGCTTAGATATTCGCGTTTCCAACCAAAAATCCTGGCTGAATGGTCCACTTTTCGAATTCGTTAAAATATAATTGACAGTTTGTCCGCAGTCGGCGTTACTCTTAAAAAAATATGTCTCATTAGGAGGAATTTTACACCATTTATTAGAAATTCATTTGAAAGTTCGTTGCATACGGATTTCGATAGTATATCCCGGGAATGGAAATGCTCCGTCTGTAATGAAACATAAATAAGTCGTTAACTGCAAAGAAAACAAAAAACATGGGTGAAGGGGGAAAATATGAAAAAGGCATTAATTGTGGGGCTTATTTTATCCATTACAACAATGAATCTACTTGGATGCGGCGGTGGAAAAAAAGACAAACCGGTACAAACAATCAAGTGGCAACCAGACGGCAATGGTTATACGCAGTTTTATACCAACGATGAAGCCTGTAAATACTGGAATTATTGGTATTACGGTTTTAACAAGGCGAATCCGATGAGCACGGTGACCATTGAAGCCAAAAAGGTCTCTGGCAAATCAACATTACCTTTCGGCATGGTTTTCTGTATGGATGACCATGGTGAAAATGGGTACGGTTTTGTTATTGCCACCAATCAAACCTATTGCATTTTTAAGTTCATTGATGAAGAGATAACCCTCATTAGTAATTGGACCGGGACCCCCTACATCTACTCCGATTCTGGAGCAATCAACGTTTTAAGTGTGACTCGAAACAAAACTACGGGCACTGTCTATTTTGATATTAATAATAATGTAGTTGGTTCGCTTTCCGATCTTGAATATTCCGGAGGTAGTTCAGGCTTTTTCGTTTCCGTCCAAGAAAATGAAGACTTCCCCAATAAACCGGTTGATGTTCGTTTTAAGGATGTGACACAATCGATGGCTTCCTTACGGCAAAGCAATTCCGGTCTCCATAAAACCGAAAGTAATCGTCCACCTCAAATCCCACAATTTAATACCGTGACTGAAAAGTTTGAAAAGATCGAACCGAAAATATAGCGTATCCCATCTCACATTCATTTACACCTAAGCTACCTAGAAATAGCTTCAATGTCTATGTCGCTCCACCTAGCTTATTTTCTTAATTCGCTTGCGCGAGCGGAAGCTAGCGTGGACGACTACTTGCAATCTGACCACAAAAAAAATCCGCCCGAGCCATTCCACTAAGGAACAGCCGGGCGGATTTCCCCCACTTCCGCTTTTTATCTCTTCACCCCACCAAGCGGCAGAGTTTCTCAAAAACCGTATAGTCCATGGTCGGGGTGCCGCCCGCCAGGATCCGCGCTTTGGCCAAAGCCAGTTGTAAGCTGGCATAAGCCACTTGCCGTTCGAGATAATACAAATTTTCCAGCTGCGGATCGGATAAATCGGAATGGTTATAACGGTTCACCGCCGCATCGTAGTTTTCAATGGCTTTCACCACTTCCGGATTGACCGGTTGCGGCACTTCCAAGACCGGTACGTCCTGGCCAAGCCAATCCTGTTTGATTCGTTGCCAAACGGCTTTTATTTCATGAACGGCTTGCGCCATTATTCCCATTTTTCCGCCTCGCTTTCCAACGAAAGATATGCCGAATGCAATCGCTCTAACAAAGTAACACTATTAAATACGCTGAAACTTACCAAGAGATTCCTGTTTCCTTCATAATTTTTTAATTGCCATTTATCTACAGCAATCGATCATTTATTCACAAAAAATTTTGTTGAGTGACTCATTGAGATCATTGATCCCGGATTACGTGAGCGACTGAAAAAGCGTACCATGATTAAAACGTCCGTCGTTTACCCATGCTAAATCTAACCCCATTCTTTAGCGTGGAGCAAGTCATGATGCGATTTGGTTATTGTTGTATCGCCCTGGGCGTCCCCGATTGTTCGACAGCGCGGACAATCACGGTAAAAAATCTGGAAAAGATCGACCCGGCGCACCGCTGGGGGCGATTGGCCAACATCGCCCGGGCCAATCTGGAAAACTCCCGCCGGTTGGTCTGGTACAATCAGGCCCACGCGATCGGCCTCTACCGTTTTTCCTCCCAATTGGTACCGTTGGCGACGCATCCGATCACCGCTGGCTGGGATTACCGCACTGAACTGCGCCTGGAATTGCTAGCCGTGGGACAGGCCGTTAACGAAACGGGCTTGCGCGTCTCAACCCATCCCGGGCAATACACTGTCCTTAACACCCCGTCCGAAGCGGTTTGGCAAAACGCTTTGGCTGATCTGGAGTATCATCACCAAGTTCTAAGCGCAATGGAACTACGCCAGAACGCCCGGATGATCGTCCATGTCGGCGGAGCTTACCACAATAAAACCCAAGCGCTCGACAGGTTCAAACGCCGTTTTGCCGAGATTCCCGCGGCGATCCGCGACCGGATCTGTATTGAAAACGACGACCGGGTCTTTACGGTACGGGATGTCTTGGGTCTGGCTCAATCATTAGCCGTACCGATGGTGGTGGATGTGCACCACCACCGTTATTGCAACCAAGGAGAGGATCTCCGGGAATATCTGCCCGCCATCTTTGCCACCTGGGGCGATGAGCGACCCAAGATCCATCTATCCAGCCCTAAATCGGAGCAGGACTGCCGCGCCCACGCCGATTGGGTCGCACCGCAAGATTTTCGGAATTTTCATGCCATCACCCCGACAGCGGAGGTTGATGTGATGGTCGAGGCCAAAATGAAAGACCTCGCGGTCTTTAAACTCCGCGAGGTCCTAGAGTTATAATGGCAATGATGTCAAAAAATGCCGAGCCGGCCAAAGTTGCGACCGGCTCGTGTCAGTGTTTTTAAACAGGGAAACGTTAATAAACCAAAGATTCGAACGATTCGCCCCGCGCCAAATCGGAGCGGAGTGAATCGTTCGAATTTTAACCGCTCCCTTTTTTATCCCGCCGTAACCGGGAGCTTCGGGATGATTAACTTCTGTCCCGCCTCCAGCAGCTCCGGATTGACCACCTGATTGGCGCGGACCAATGTTTCGACCGTGGTTTCATAACGCCGCGCGACATTCCAAAGGGTATCCCCCGGTTGGGCCACATAAAAGAGCATACTCGGACGGGTCGCCGGATCCACCGGCAGCACCAGCGCGCAGTCGCGCAGCATCATCATAGCCCGTGGCGTCCGCCCAAATGCCCGGACCCGGATCACACCGGTCAGCCGCAACATCCGTTCACCGGTCATCTCCAGGTGGAGACTTTCTAAGGAGAGATGGGTCCGGAGCAATACTCCCGGAGCGATGCCGGGGAAGTCGATCAATCCGGCAACCGGCAGTTCATTGCCGCTGGAGAATCCCCATTCCGCCATCGCCAACCGGGTGTCGTCACCCGAGTCCGCCATATAATAAAGTTGCAGATTCATCATGCCTTCGAGCATGATTTTTCCGTCCCCGGCCTCCACCCTGACAGCGCTTGGCGCGCCGCGCCATCCGAGCAACCGATCCATCCCGGGTATTCCGAAGGGCAGATTGACATTGAGGTCCAGATCCAATTCTCCGGCCGCTTCTCCGAAATACTCTTCCAGTTCGAAGAGGTATTTCTGGGTGTCAATCAACTCGTTGCCGGAGGCGCTAACCTCCGACACTATCTCCCGGGTTACCACCCGGCTAACCGATACTTCCGCCTCAATTTTGATATTAGCGCGCAATTCCCGGTGGGAAGCCCGGTCCAGATCAGCCCGGACGACGGTGATCCGGGGAATGACAATGTCGGTATCGCTGATTCCCTCAAAATCCAACGACGTTTCAAAGGGGAGACCGTTGCCGGCGCTCCGGCTCCAGTCGTTAAGAAAGACCTCCGTCGGTTGACCGTCATCGTCACTACCCACATAGATCAATGAAATATCGAGGAACCCTTTCACCACAATCTTACCGCGGCTAATGTCGCAGCTAACGCCGGACGGTCGCACCCCGTGCCGGACCACCCGATCCATGCCCGGTTTCAAATTCGGCAATAGCAACGGAGCCTGAACCGACATTCGTTCTTGCCTGGTTCCGACCAATTCTTCCACTTTCACTTGTTCTTTACTGACCTGGCAACGGTCCGGCGGCGCGAATGCCAAATCTCCAACCACGCTGGCTGTTTGAATGCTGCGTGCGTGAATTGTAATATCAATCTGAATCCGGGCGATCACCCGGTCTTCGCTGTCTCTTTCAAACAGTCCGGCAACGGCAACGATGTCGACTTCAACATTGGTTTCAGGCCGGATGCCGGCAAGCGCAACGGTCTCTTCAAAAAAGATGGCCTCATCCTCACGCCAGCATAAACCGTGTTCCCGTGGCAGATAAACTAGAACGTTGCTCTCATCGTCATCCTGTTCCGCTGCGTCGTCCCGGTGCCGGCGCCCCTCCACTGCTTCTTCCTTGGTAAGATAGATCAAATAGGGGTGCAACAATCCAGAGACCGTGATCACATCCTCTCCCACCACATACTGCGGCGGCTCGGCTAAAAAGTCGCCACCCACCACCGTCTGTAAACGCGGCGCCTGCTCTGGTAAGAGTAACACCGTTTCCACGGAGATACGTTTTGAATAATCCTGGAGATAAAACGGATATCGCAACGTATCGTATTGGCAATTAATACTCATTTTTCTCCTCCTTTCTTTTTTTCAGTTCACTCCAGGCTAAGTCACCATTGTCATTTTCGCCAAACCCACCACCCCCCGTTCCTCCGTGTCGGAAGGAATACCTTGTCTAAACTTTAAAAACCTTAGTGAATTTATATGCGGGGATGACGCAGAAAATATCTGTCTTTTTCTCCATTAAAGTAGACAGAGGCAGTTAGCGGGAGGCCACTGAAAAACCTTTTTATATTAAGATTGCCCTACAATATATTGATAGTCTAACGAAGGCTAATTACTATATATTGTAGGGCAACCTATTGAAAATGGATTTTTTCAGTGGCTTAGTTAGCGGCATGAGGACAATATCAGTCCGCCTTCCCCTGACCCCCTCCCAGGAAGGGGAATATTTAAAAAGGCCGGAAGGAAAAGGCCGCAGCCCGAGGCTCGGCCTTTTCCTTCCGGCGCAATACTCCAAAAAGTGATTGACCAAAGTAATTCACAGCTTAATTTATTGGGTTGCTATAATTTCGACTCCGGCAACACCGCGAAACTCGCCGCGATCAAATCATTGCCTATTTTGCCTAACTGCGCATAATCGCGCAACACCAAACCAAGCAATTGATATTTGATGGGGAGTTTCATCAAATGCAGCCAATCTTGTTCATCCCGGAAAATGAGCGTGTGCGGCGCCCGCCGTTTTAAATAATTTAATTGCGACAACCCCGCGCCAACCCGGACTGCACTGTTCCGATGATTCATCGCTTGAAGCAAACGGACCTCCCGGAATGGAATCCGTTCCGGTGTTTGACCTTCGCCAGTCCAGTCCCAAGCCAGGCCATTCCCTACCCAAAGCACTTTGCCGTTTAATCCCATTTGAAGAATTCGACGCAGGGATTGCTCCGCCTGAATCCCACTGCTTTGATAGGCAACCGAATCAGCCCAATCCAACTGCGGTTCCAGCCCAACCCAACCGACTTCCCTTACTAACAACGGCAGGTTCAGCCAAAAAATTTTCTCCGGAAAACCGGATCTTTTAACTGTCGGCAAAGGTAATATCAGAAACTGCGGGGCAAGGTGATTCCGCTTCAAAAACTTGACCAATTGCACCCATTGAAACACCGCTTCCAGCGGAGCATGGCGCAGATCCATTCCCCAACGGGACTTGGAGAGGTTTCGCAGCGGCTTTGCCCAAATCTCCCAGCGTTTCCGTTCGACCAGCAGCCGGTCCCAATCAGCGGTTTCGCCAGTTACAACAGGGTAAGCTCCCGGTTCGGAAGTTTCCGGGAGGCTCCATTCGGCGTCCGACCCGAAGCGGCATTCCCTGCCGATCCGGGCGGTATGTTGGAAGTCATCGGTTTTGACGCCGGGTTTCTCCCAAAGGAGGAGGGCCTTCTCATTAAGCAGCAACTTCATTCCCGGATAAAGCGAGCGTTGCGGATTGCCCTGCCCCGCAATGGTTCCCCAAGCGTCCGGATGCACTTGGAACACTTGCGAAATTGCTTTTAACGTCTCCTGAGGCTTAACGGTATAGATAATCCGGCCCGTCCGCCGGGCCGAATCCTGAAGCGCTTTGAGCACCTCCCGGCCGGCGCAACCATCAACCCGAAGCTGAAAGGTCTTCTCAAACAATACGACCGCTTCCTCGGTCAACACGCCATACCAGCCGTCGCATTGTCCAAAATAAAACCCGCTTTTCTTTAACAACTCCTGCAATTCACGAACATCATTGCCAAAATCGCCAAAGCGTAAGTTACGCTTGCCTAATGGCAAATCGGTTGTTTTTAATAATTGCCATGCCATTATCCCATACCCCCGAGTATTACTTTATGTTTAAAACCGGAACATGGTGCCAAAGGGGGGGCGGGGACCCAAGCCGTTCGGAGTTTAAGAGGGATTTTTCAGAAATGACATTGACAACAACGGGGTTACGGATTAAAATTGACCTAATATCAACGGTAATGTCATACAATAAACAAATTTAAGGAGGCCGCCAAAATGTCCGAAGTGATCTTTTACGACACCACCCTTCGCGACGGTACGCAGGGTGAAGGCGTTTATTATTCAGTCCAGGATAAACTGCGCATTGTTCGCAAGTTGGATCAACTAGGCATTAATTATATTGAAGGCGGTTGGCCCGGTTCCAATCCGAAAGATTGGGAATTCTATCAAGCGGCTGCCAAAATGCGTCTCAAGCATGCTACGCTGGCGGCGTTCGGCAGTACCCGTCGCGCCAATAATCACCCCGAAGACGATAAAACCTTAAATGACTTATTGGCCACCGGCACCAAAGCCGTCGCTATCTTCGGCAAAAGTTGGGATCTTCACGCATTGGAAGTTCTGCGGGTCTCGTTAGGGGAAAACCTCCAGATCATCGAGGACTCGGTGGCCTATCTTAAACGTCATAACCGGGAAGTAATCTATGACGCCGAACACTTCTTCGACGGCTATAAAGCCAACCCCCAATATGCCCTGGAAACCTTACGGGCGGCGGTGCGGGGCGGCGTCAACACCATTGCGCTTTGCGACACCAACGGCGGCACCCTCCCCCTTGAGGCGATCGAGATTGTCAAAACAGTGCAACAAAGTTTGTCGATTCCAATCGGGGTCCATTTTCACAACGATACCGGAACCGCGGTCGCCTCGACCATTATGGCGGTGCAAAGCGGGGCGTCCCATGTGCAAGGTACTTTCAACGGTTACGGCGAGCGGTGCGGCAATGCCAACCTATCCAGTATCATCCCGACGGTGGTGTTAAAGTTAGGCTTAAACGCGAAAATCAAAGCCCATCTGACCGAATTGACCGAAGTATCGCGCTATATATCCGAATTAGCCAACCTGCATCACGATGAACGGCAGCCTTATGTCGGAGCCTCGGCTTTTGCGCATAAAGCCGGCACCCACGTGGATGCGGTGTTGAAAAACCCGGCCACTTTGGAACATATCCGCTCCGAACAAGTCGGGAATAAACGGCGTTTTCTCCTGTCGGACCAAGCGGGCCGCAGTACGATTCTGACTAAAGTACGGGAGATTATGCCGCAAACCAAAAAAGAGGATCCGCACATCCTGGCATTGACCAATCACCTCAAAGAGCTGGAAAACGGCGGCTACCAGTTTGAAGCGGCCGAAGCCTCTTTTGATTTACAAATCAAAAAAGCGTTCAACCTGTTTGAAAAAGCGTTCAACCTCGAAGGGTTCCGGCTCATCGTCGAAAAACGCGGCGATCTACCGGTCTTCTCCGAGGCGACTATCAAAGTTGGAGTAGGCAACGAACGGGAGATCACCGCCGCCGAGGGCGACGGTCCGGTCAACGCCTTAGACTCCGCCATCCGTAAAGCCTTGCACCGTTTCTATCCGGAGATCTCCGACATTGAACTCACCGACTATAAAGTGCGGGTCCTTGACGAAGACCGGGGTACCGCGGCCAAAGTCCGGGTTTTGATCGAAAGCAGCGACGGGCGGAACTCCTGGGGCACGGTGGGCGTTTCGGAGAACATTATCGAAGCTTCCTGGGAAGCGCTGGTTGACAGCATCGAATACGGAATCCATCTGAAGAAAAACCAAAAGAAAGAGCAGCCGCCCCAAGCGGAGCCGCTGCCGGAGTCGGGTACATAACCAAGAATCAAACCCCGTGCCATCATGGCCGGGGTTTTTTGTCATGCCAAACATGCTTAAACAAACTGGACCAAGACTAAGCCTACCGCCAAGCCGGCAATAAATCCGGTCCCGACCCAAAAAATCCCCGCCAATTTTCTAGCCATTGGAATTAATTCTTTCGCCACCAGCAAAAACATCGCCCCACCGGCAAAACTCAATGATAACGAGACCATGATCGGCGATAAAGCGCCTAAAAAGGCGCCGACCGTACTCCCCAACGCCATCGGCAACTCCACTAAAAAGAGGGAGAAAACGATCTTGGCCGCGGCGACCTTGCCAATCTGAAATGCCGAAGCCATCACCATTCCTTCGGGAATATTATGAATCGACATTAATAGCGCTAATCCCAACCATCCGCTAACAGCGGGATTGGCGATATAGGTCGTTCCCAGCGCGACTCCTTCCGGAAAATTATGCACCCCGATTCCCACTCCCAATAACAATCCGACTTTGGCGAAAGGGGAGAACCTACGCCGACGGTACCACGGGATCCATTGCAGAAAATCTTCAAAATATTGAACCAAAAACATGCCGACGATTGTACCCGCCAATGTTGGGACTAGCCCGCCATAATGCCAGGCTTCGGGCCAAAGGTCAAACAACACCACCGCGACCATAATCCCCCCGGAAAACCCCAACAGCCAACTCTGTTTGGTCAGACCCGCTCCCGAACGTAAAAGGACATACAGCCCCCCAACCATGGTCCCGGCGACGCCCGCCACCAACCCTAAAATGGTCGCCTTGAGCAGTTCCATTTCTTCACCCCGTTTCCGCCCATTCAACCAATTTTATGCCGGAATTTAACTCGGATATGTATCTTTTTCAACGGGCAAGACTAGCTTTGGGGAGGCGAAGGCATGGCGGATAAAGGTAGAATGATTCCGCTGCTGTTTGCGGCAGGGTCAGGCGCTTTAATGGCAATTCAAGGGACGCTCAATAGTCTCCTTGGGAAAGTCATCGGATTATTGGAAGGAACCTTCAGTGTCCATCTGTTGGGGACAATCACTGCGGGAGTTTTACTACTGATTTGGGGAAACGGCAGTTTTAGTAAAATCGCTTCCGTGCCGTGGTATGCATGGTTAGGCGGACCGATCGGGGTGGGAATTATTTTTGGCGTAGCCGTCAGCATTCCCAAGCTGGGAGTCGGGGTCGCAACCACCGCCATCATCGGCGCCCAACTGCTTACCGCCTATATGATCGACCATTTCGGACTGCTCGGGATGGAGCAAATTCCGTTTAATCTGTGCAAGTTGGGTGGGATTATCCTGATCGTGGCGGGAGCAAAATTATTGTTGAACTAGGATCCGGTCAATCGATTCGCCAAAGGAATCATCTGTCGCGCTGATGTTGCAAATATTGAGTGCGACAGATCGCTCAAATCATGTTGGAACCCGAGTAAGCTTACTTATCCACATATCCGGAAGCGCAGCTAAAATCGTGTAAAGTCCATCACCAAATAAATACATTCATAAAAATTGAGAGCTTTAAAGTGAGATTTTAACCCGATCTCCGAAGTGAATCATCAAATTATCCAAGATATTGCC
>JAEYPR010000023.1 GCA_023410535.1 Bacillota bacterium
GTGAATATGGCGAGGGGGAACCACCTGTTCCCATCCCGAACACAGCAGTTAAGCCCCTCTGCGCCGATGGTACTTGTCGGGAAACCGGCCGGGAGACTAGGTCTTCGCCAGGAGCTATCTTTTTTCAAAACCCCGTCCTTTGCAAAAGCAAAGGACGGGGTTTTGTGTTTTATGTACAACGGTGATCTTAACTGGGTCATTGATTTACTTATTGAGGACTAGTTAAACGGCAAAAGTCGTTTTACCCAACACATTCGCTTGCACGAGTGGATCGATAGATGAGATAATCAATTCATTGTTAATTTTCATAATTGCCTGATTTTCACAATGTGTGAGCAGGAAAATGGCGAAAAAGGTTTAACTTGTTTTGTCAGGGAAAGAATATGCATGGTGTGATTCAGCGATAAGGAGTTGCGAAGAAAAAATGAAACGATCCAAATCAAACGGGGTATCCGAAGATTTTGATGAGGTAGCGATCAGCCTAGGGATTGATGAATTGGAAGCGATTAGCCCACAACTGAACGAGACACAAAAGAAACTGATGAAACGGGCCATTGAAGCTGCTTCGTTAGGTGATAAAACAAACGCTCGAAATGTATTGTTGGAGCTGATTAAATCCGTTAAGGACGATAACGTCAAAGCGAGTATCGAATATGTGGCGAATTGTTATTTTGAGAGCGAGTGATCGGTGGAGCATTTGAATATTATAAAGTGACTGAACGATGAGGTGATTCCATTGATAACCGTCCGTAAAGCAGAGCTGGAAAGCAAATTGACCCAAGTCGTGGAACGATTGAAAAACCTGCAACGTCCTGCCAATGAGAACGCTATTGCAGCGACAATGAAAGATGGCGGCAGTTCGGTTGGACTGTTTCCGCGCGACTTTGGAATGGAACCCTGGGATTGGCCGCAAGGTGTCGGCTTGTACGGAATGTATAATCTGTATTGCATCAATCGCGATCCGGCGACGCTTGATTTCATCAAAGCTTGGTATCAGCGGCATTTTCAAACCGGATTACCGGTCCGGAACATCAATACCACCGTCCCGTTGTTGACATTATCGTATATTATGACAGAACTTGGCGAAGAGTATACCGGCCTTTGTGAGGATTGGGCCGAATGGGTTGTCAAATCATTACCCAAGACCGAAGAGAATGGTTTCCAACATACCACGACACAGGATGCGGCCCAAGGGACCATCAATCTCAATCAAGGTCAACTTTGGATCGACACCCTTTTTATGACCGTGCTTTTCTTGGCTCGAATGGGGAGCGTAACGCGAAACCCGCAATATCAAGGGGAAGCGTTGCGGCAGTATCTTATCCATATCAAATACTTGTATGAGAAGAAGACCGGCCTATTTTACCACGGTTGGAGTTTCATTGAAAACAGCAATTTCGGCGGCATCTTCTGGTGCCGGGGGAACTCTTGGTATACATCGTCAATCATGGATTTCGTCGAGATTTTAGGTGAACAGCTAGATCCCGGAGTAAAGGAGTTTTTGGTCGACACCTACCGGGCACAAGTCGACGCCTTAATCGCTTTGCAAGCCGACAGCGGCTTATGGCATACTGTCTTGGATGATCCTCAAAGTTACCAAGAGGTCTCGGGTACGGCGGGTATCGCTTATGGAATCTTAAAAGGAGTCCGTTTGGGATATTTGGACCAACGTTACGAAGTCCCTGCTTTCAAGGCGATTACCGCAGTTATCGCCAATATTGATGAGACGGGAACAATTCAAAACGTCTCGGCCGGGACTGGCATGGGGATGAATCGTGAGCATTACCGGAATATCATAATTGCCCCGATGGCTTATGGACAGTCCCTCGTGATTATGGCATTAGGAGAAATGTTGCGTCATTTGCCAGAATAACGGCAATCGACAATCAAGCCAAACCGCTAACCAATGTCAAGGCGGTTTGGCCTTTTTTTAAAAACAGTTGGATTTTGACAGTTCAAAGTCAAATCCAAAGCTGACGGTATATAGTGCTGATAGATCAAATTTTAAAGGAGTTGAAACAATGAAGAAAATTGGTTTGATCAGCATGATTTTGATCATTTTGATCGGTGCGGTTCCGTACGTGGTGTTCGCCGCCGGCGAACCGGGCAAAAATGAACAAGGTTCACCAGGCAATACGCCTCCTTCGGGACCGGAAACGGAGCTGATGAATAGCCGACCGCAACCTGGCCGATTTGACCCGGCGCTCTGGACCGAACCAGGAAGACCCGTATGCCAAGCACACTTGCCCCCGTTCGCTGAGGCTGATCTTAACTTAACGCTGGAACAACAACTGAAAATACTGGAGATCCGGCAAGCATTTGCCAAAGAAAGTCAACCGTTGCGATTCATCATTGAGAAGGACCAATTGCTATTGCGCCGATTGTGGAGCGAGAAAATCTTGAACCAAACGTTAATCGA
Source organism: Bacillota bacterium (assembly GCA_023410535.1). Classification (GTDB taxonomy): domain Bacteria; phylum Bacillota; class UBA4882; order UBA8346; family UBA8346; genus JAEYPR01. Next base: position 2,420 of record JAEYPR010000023.1, read on the forward strand.
AGCAACAGAGACCGAAGTGGCCTTAACCAGCGTAAAGCTCCGTCTAATGAAACGACATCTTCATGAACAGCTAAACGCCGTGTTGACCCCGGAACAACAAAAACAGCTGCAAAAGAAGCGCCCCGGACCAAGACCACCGGAGCGTGAGATGGATCAAACATTACCGCGATAATCAGAGCAATCGAACCCGGCTTATTAAGCCGGGTTTAAATTTTGGCATAAAACTGCCGGTAGCGAATATAATTAATCACTTTATTTTTATTCCGAAAATGGAGGGATGATCATGGCCGAAGAGGAGAAGCTTCCCGAAGAGTCAAACCAGAAACAACAACCCGAGTTTGAACGTTTCCCGGAGAATGTGGAACAAGAGGGGCGGGACTGACCTTTCGCGACTGTGTCCCATGAAAAACCCACCGTCTGAATAGCGGTCGGGTTTTTCCCTGTTTGACGGAAAAAGCGCAGGAGGACTTCGGAATAAAAAACCTTTGAAAGACACCCCAGTCGATGAATGAACGCACCGATTCAGGCATAATATATCTGGACAGGTCTTAAATTTGGGGGAATCCATGTTTAAAGATTATTTGCGGCATTTGCAAGAGTTTCTTAAATCCCCAGCGTTGAGCAGGGCAGACCGTCGCAAACTTTTAGCTGAGATCAGCCGAATCAATTATGAGATTGAGAAAGAAAAGAAAAATCCGGGTTAACCGGATTTTTTAGTTCAGCACCAATCGGCTTGCCCGGCAATCCAAATAGTTCGGTGAATCCTGCCGGAAATAAAAAACCGGTTTTTTTCGCAGCGTTATTTTAACCATTTGCGAAGGGCTTTACCGACTGCAGCCAGTTCGCTGCCGAGGGCTTGCGGTTTGACCCCGCCGTTGCCAGTCGGAGGTTCAGCGATAAATAATTTGGTTTTGGGGTAACGATGTTGCAGATAGTTTGCATAAGTAAACGACGAATCAGTGACGATCCGGGCTGAACGCTCCGCCAGGGCAAAGATTTTGGCAACCGAATCGATTTTGGTGGCAATATCCGACAGTGCCACCGGGACCGAACCATGCTCGCGAATGATCGGATAAATACTGTTTTTATAAGCGGCCAAGCGTTCCGGGACAATGGCGATAAAACAAAGGTTGTTGCGGGCTGCACCGTTAGTTAGCGCTGCGGCAACCTCGGGGTCGGTAGCTATCCAATCCCGGATCATCTCTCCGGTCCAATAAGCGAGCAGTTCAGTAAAGACCCCGGTTAGGACAGCAGGGTACGTATATTCGTTTCCGACATAATTAATGGTATAAACATTACGGCGGCGCAAGCGGAGAATAGCGTCAGGAGTTGCATTGACTTGAATCGAATAACCCAAACGTTGAAAGAGCCCGATCTGTTGACCCACTAGACGGAGGACGGTGCGCAAATCATGGTCGCTGAGGCTATAACCGATGAAAAAGGGAGTATAAGCGGCAAGCAAATAGGAGAGGTAAGTTGCTTTCAAAGGATATCGGGAAACGTAGTCGTCATAGTCCTTCTCAGTGACGGCGATCTCCTCGGGATGATTGAAATCGCCGTGGAACTTGAACAGCCGTACGCCTTGGGGAGCGATATTCACGGCAATCTGTGTTTCGCTGACTTGGGGGGCGACCGGTATGCCAATACGATGATAAGCATTCTCCAGCAAACAATCAAAATTTGACGTCGCTACAATCGGGAATGGCAGTTGCGCAAAGGCGTTAATCGGTCCGCCCGGTTCCGCAACCGGTGGGTTGAGCCGGGTCGCCAAGGTTTCAATCAGTTGGGTGCGACCGAACGCTTGTTGATAGGCTGCCATGACATCAATCGGATCAATCCAATACTGATTGGCGGGTTCGATACACTTGCGCAAGTTGTAACCGGGTATTTGTTTCCCAAGTTCGATCGCAATTCCCTCAAAAGAGGGCAACGGCGGGATGGCATTAAATGACAACCCCGCTCCGACAAAGGGGACCACTTGATTGTTGACCAAATCATCTAAAAACGGTTGGGGAATATTCTCAATATATGTCACAGGATGCACCTCCAAGCCAATTCTTTCAACTGTTGAACCAAGGACGGCCAATATTTTGCATGCTACAGATATTTTACGCATCGTAACTCCCGACGTGTTATTCTAAAGGAAAGGAGGAAATTGCAGGAGTGCTTTCAATGAATAAAAAAGACAAAAGACAAAGTCGGATCTTCCAGACTTTTGTCTTTTGTCTTTTTTATTTTTCTATTTATGAGTTGCGGTGAGTATCGACAACCGGCTTTGATTCAGCCTTCGATCCGCTCCCGGACCAACTGACCCATCTCCCGCGTTCCGACCCGTTTCATTCCCGGCGTCATTAAATCCGCAGTGCGGTAGCCGTCGTCCAAAACTTGAGCCACAGCAGCTTCAATGGCGGCGGCGGCCGGCGCCAGTCCGAAACTGTGCCGGAGCATCAAGGCAGCGCTGAGAATGGTCGCCAAGGGATTGGCCAGGTCTTGACCGGCAATGTCGGGGGCGGAACCGTGGGACGGCTCATAAAGCGCAACCTTGCCTCCAAGGCTGGCCGAAGCGAGCATCCCCAGCGAACCGGCCAGCATCGAAGCCTGGTCGGATAAAATATCGCCAAAGGTATTTTCGGTGACAATCACATCGAATTGGCCCGGGTTGCGCACCAATTGCATCGCGCAATTGTCAACGTACATATGGGAAAGCTCCACCTCCGGGAATTCGGTGGCAACTTTGACGATGGTCTCGCGCCAGAGCCGCGAACTCTCCAAGACGTTGGCCTTGTCGACCGAGCAGAGCCGTTTCTTACGCTGCAGCGCCGCAGTGAAGGCCAGTCGCGCGATCCGTTCGATCTCCGGCGTGCTGTAAACTAACGTATCAATAGCTTGCTCAATGCCGTTCGATAATACTTCGCGTTTTTTGGGGCCAAAGTAAAGGCCGCCAGTCAACTCGCGGTAGATCAATAGATCAATGCCGCGGATCACTTCCGGCTTGAGGCTGGAAGCGTCAAGCAGCGGTTCGTAAACTTGGACGGGGCGGAGATTGGCGAACAATCCCAACTCTTTACGGAGTGGCAGGAGCGCAGCCCGTTCCGGCCGGAGTTCCGGCGGCAACTGGTCCATTGTAGGACTGCCTACGGCACCCAACAACACGGCGTCGGATTGTTTGCAAAGCTCCAAAGTGGCCGGCGGCAGCGGATGTCCGGTTTGTTCGTAGGCGTCTTCGCTGATCAGACCCTCCTGGAATTGAAAAGCATATTGAAATTTTGCGGCAACCTTTTTCAAGGTGGCAACCGCTTCGGGAACGATCTCGCGGCCGATGCCATCGCCGGCCAAGACGGCAATTTTATACATCTTCTTTACCTCCGGTGATGATTAGCGGGCAGCTAGGCGCCGCTTAACATATTCAATCAACCCTCCGGCGTTAATCAGTTCTTGCATAAAGGAGGGGAATGGAGCCGCTTGATAGGTTTGACCAGCGGTTAGATCATGGATCTGACCGTTGGATAAGTCGACCTGGATCTGGTGTCCTTCGGCAATAGCGGCGCTGGCTTCGGGGGATTCCAGGATCGGCAGGCCGATATTGATCGCGTTGCGGTAAAAGATCCGGGCGAACGAGGCCGCGATGACGCAGGAAACCCCGGCCACCTTGATCGCCAGCGGGGCGTGCTCCCGGGAACTGCCGCACCCGAAGTTCTTGCCGGCGACAATGATGTCGTTGGTCGCCATCTTTTTGACAAATTGCGGATCGGCATCCTCCATGCAATGAGCGGCTAACTCCTGCGGGTCACTGGTGTTGAGGTAACGCGCGGGAATAATCAGATCGGTATCGACATCGTTGCCGAACTTCCAAGCTTTCCCTAGTAATTGATTGCTCATTTTACTCCAACCTCCTCAGGTCCGGTAATCTTTCCGGCGATTGCCGATGCGGCGGCGATTGCCGGTCCCGCCAAATAAACTTCACTTTCGGGATGTCCCATCCGGCCGACGAAATTGCGATTGGTAGTGGCGATCGCCCGTTCGCCTTTGGCGAGAATGCCCATGTGCCCGCCTAAGCAAGGACCGCAAGTGGGCGTGGAGACGACCGCTCCGGCATCCACGAAAATATCGAACAATCCCTCCTGCATTGCTTGTTTCCAAATCGTCTGGGTTCCGGGGATCACAATCAACCGGACATTGGAGTTGACCTTCTGTCCTTTTAGGACGGCGGCCGCTTCGCGTAGATCCTCGATCCGGCCGTTGGTGCAAGAACCGATCACTGCCTGATCAATCGTCACATCGCCACAGGCCGATAACGGACGGGTATTCTCCGGCAGGTGGGGGAAGGCGATTTGAGGTTCCAGCTTCGTGACATCCCACTCATAAATTTGACTGTAACAGGCGTCGGCGTCGCTGGTGTAGACGGTATAGGGACGTTTGGCGCGGGAAGCGATGTAATTAAGGGTCTTTTGGTCAACCGCAAAGATTCCGTTTTTGGCCCCGGCTTCGATCGCCATATTAGCCATGGTGAAACGACCGTCCATCGATAGCGCACTGATGGTTTCGCCACCGAACTCCATCGCTTGGTACCGGGCGCCGTCAACACCGATTTGGCCGATAGTATAGAGGATTAAGTCTTTTCCGCCAACCCAGCGCGGTAATTTGCCATAAAAAACGAATTTGATGCTTTCCGGAATCTTAAACCAGACTTCGCCTAAGGCCATGGCCGCCGCCATGTCGGTGCTGCCGACTCCGGTTGAAAAAGCGCCGACAGCCCCGTAAGTACAGGTATGGGAGTCGGCCCCAATAATCAAATCGCCCGGTAAAGCCAGGCCTTGCTCCGGCAGCAGGCAATGTTCGATGCCCATCTGGCCGACTTCGAAGTAATTGACAATCTCGTGTTTGCGGGCGAATTCCCGCATCTGTTTGGCTTGTTCGGCCGATTTGATGTCTTTATTGGGCGTAAAATGATCCGGGACCAACGCGATCTTGTGACGGTCAAACACCGTTTGGGCGCCGCTCTTTTCAAACTCCCGGATCGCTAAAGGCGATGTAATATCGTTTCCCAAGACCAAATCAACTTTGGCCTGGATCAGTTCGCCTGGGGTCACCGTTTCTTTCCCGGCATGGGCCGCCAGGATCTTTTCAGTCATCGTCATTCCCATGAAAAATCACCTCATTGATTAATGTTGCTTTTGATGCCGGTGGCAATGAACATTGGAATCTCAACGGTCATCCCGGCTTTATTGGTCGTGCGGCATTGGCAACCAAGCTCGTTGACATTGATCTCGGTTAAGCCGGCGTCATGAAACCACTGCTTAATTTCTACATCTTCAAATCCCAGCCAGACATCGAACTTCTCCGGTTTCACCCATTGGTGGCGGTGGGCCATGACGTCGGTAATGACTAAACGCCCGCCCGGTTTCAATGCCCGGAGCATTTCACGGATGGCAAGTTGCGGTTCGAGCAGATGGTGTAACAAGAGATTGGCGAAGATCATGTCTTGGCTGTCGTCAGCGAGCGGTAGGTCGTGGGCATCGCCCTCCAAAAGCTCGACATGATGCAGCCCGGCTTGATTCAGTTCATTTCCGGCCACCTCCAGCATGGCGGTGGACAGGTCGATGGCGGTCACTTTTGCGGCGTATTGGGCCAGCCCTTTAGCGAGATATCCGGTACCGGTCCCAATGTCGGCTACTTGCGAATGCGGCGTGGGCGGGTATTGGTTGACGACCAGATCCCGGAGGGAACCGCCGTCGCCATACGAGTCTTTGCGCAGCTCATCATAGACCGGTGCGACTTGCGCGAAATAGGCTTTGTTTTCATCTTCGACCACCGCGTAATCTTGGGAATTCCCCATGGCGATCCACTGCAACAAGGCAACCCGGGAGAAACGCCACTCGCGGCCGACTTTGCGGGCGGGAAGCGATTCTTCTTTAAGAAGTTTGAGAAAGGTTTTGGTGCTAACTTGAAACAGTTGGCTTGCCTCTTCCAATGTGAGAACGTCTTTAACTGGTTCGAGATTACTTTCAACCATTCGTAGTTCCTCTAGCGTTTTTTACCATTATAAGATTTTATTTTCGCTTAGTCAAGGCTTATATTCCTTTATTTTCGTTTATGTTCTTTTATATTCCCTAACTGATTGGTTGGAAGTTTTCCTTCTAAAACCCAAGGTTGACGCTATATATATAAAAGACGGTCGTTGTTTGGGGAGGATATCATGCACATCGTAGTGCTACGAAAGATAAAAGTAATTCTTGGGGCGATGCTGATCACCTTGTTTACGTTATCGTTGGTGGTGTTCCCGGCGGAAGGCGTTCGGGCGGCCGTCGCCGGGTTGCGGCTTTTTTGGGAAGTCGTGCTCCCATCGTTGCTGCCATTCTTCGTCCTTTCGGAGATTATGTTGGGCATGGGCGTGGTCCATTTCCTGGGGGTGTTGTTGGAGCCGCTGATGCGGCCGCTCTTTAATGTGCCGGGCGTCGGAGCGTTCGCCTTGTCGATGGGGTTGGCGGCGGGTTATCCGATGGACGCGGTCATCACCGGAAGGTTTCGCCGTTCCGGGATGTGCAGCCGGATCGAAGGTGAACGGTTGTTGTCGTTTACCAATACCGCCGATCCGCTGTTTATCTTCGGCGCGGTGGCGGTCGGGATGTTTGGCCGTCCGGAATTGGGCGCTACCTTAGCCATTGCTCATTATATCTCCAGCTTTACGGTGGGTGTTGTTTTTAAGTTTTACAAAGATGATGGGGGCGTCAGTGTAAAAAAAGAGCGGGAGATCTTGCAACCCCGGATGTTACGCCGGGCGGTGCAAGCGCTTTTTAAAGCCCGGCGGGATGACGGCCGGCCCATCGGCCGTCTGTTGGGGGACGCGGTCAAGGAATCAATTACGACCTTATTAATGATCGGTGGTTTTATTGTATTATTTGCCGTGTTGGTCAAGATGTTCGACGTTTTTCAAGTGATGAAAATGATTACTCCGGTATTGGGCGGATTGCTTCAGATCTTTGGGATCGCCCCGGGGTTGGCCGGTTCGGTTTTTAACGGTATCTTGGAGATTGATTTGGGAGCAGTGGCGGCGAGTAAGGCTGTTGCCCCGATGGTTGACAAAATGATGATCGCGAGCTGGATCATTGCCTGGAGCGGGCTTTCGGTTCATGCCCAGGTCGCCAGCGTCATTCATGATACCGATATCCGGATGACCCCCTATGTCATCGGCCGGTTTTTACACGGTATTTTTGCGGCGGTTTATACCTGGCTCCTGATGGGTCCGTTAGCCCCGGTGTTGGCGCCGGTAGTTCATACGGTCTCAGCCGGTCATTCTTTCAATCCCGTGGAACGGATGGTCTTTTCAGGGCGGCAGATTTTATTGATATTGGGGATTTTACTCCTGTGTTCACTGGGAATTTATTTTTCCAAACGCTACCGGTTAGTAAATACGAAGAAGTGTCACGATTTGTCCTAGCCGGGCCGGCAGGGGCAGGGTATCCAGATAAAAAACAAAGCGGAACAGTGGCCGTCAGGCGCTACTGTTCCGCTTTGTTTGGAATCGGCAGGTTAGACGCTGCGAAAACCTTTGCCGATAATTTCGGAAGTATTGGTGATGGTAATGAAGGAATTGGCGTCAATTTCGCGGATGTATTTCCGCAACGCAATCGCTTGCGCCCGGTTGACCACGGTGGTGATGACTTGTTTCTGGTCATGGGTGTAGGCGCCGGAGGCATTATAAACCGTCGCGCCGCGGTGCAAGTTTTGAATGATATATTCCTTCACCAATTCCGGCTGTTCGCTGACGATCACCATGTATTTGCGAAGATTGAAACTTTCAATCGCCATGTCGATGAGAAAAGCTTTCAGGATCAAACCTAAGAAGGAGTACATTCCGATCCGGATTCCGTAAACGAAACCGGCGAGGATGGTGATGGCGAAGTCGGCCACCAACAGGGCTTTGCCAATATCGATGTCGGTCAGTTTATTCAAAATTTTGGCGATAATGTCGGTCCCACCGGTTGAAGCATCTTGATTGAAAACAATGGCAGAGCCAACCGCCGGCAGTAAAATGGACATGATCAGTTCCAATAAAGCGTCATTGGTGAAGGGGTGAATCATTGGGGCGATTTTGCCGAAAAGCCAAACCATGCCGGAGAGGGCGAAACTGGAATAGATCGTTTTGGAACCGAAGTTCCGGCCGATCATGGCAAATCCCACCAATAACAGCAAGATATTGATGATCAGCATTAACGGTCCGACCGCAAGGCCTGGGGAAAAGTGGCCGATGACGATGGCCAAACCGCTGACGCCGCCGGTGGCAAAATGATTGGGAATCTTAAAAAAATGGATTCCGGCGGCAACCAAAACCAAGCCTAGGTTAATCAGAAGAAAATCGTTGAATTTTTTCATCATTGCCCTCGTTACGGTGATTGAAAGTGAAGCCCTGGATTACAAATCGTTAATTCGAGATTATTATAGCACGCTTGAACGGTCTTGTCCAAGCTGTCTACAGCATTGGCAACGGCATTGAAAGTATCGTTTGGGCAGGATGATCCAAGCGCCAGTCGAATATAACTTGAGAGTAGCGGAGGTTGCCGTCGCCAGGCAGGATGGTCGACTTCGCTACATCACAGACGAAATAATCGGGCGAAAGGACTTGGCAATGGGAAAACCCCGCATTCAACTGAGCAAAGAAAAGAAAGATTTTTTGACTGCGGCGATTAAAGAGTTCTTCCGGAATGAACGCGAGGAAGCGATCGGAGATTTGGCAGCCCTTTTGGTGCTGGATTTCTTTCTGGAGAAACTGGCGCCGGTGGTCTACAACCAGGGAATCCATGATTGTGTGGCCCTGTTGAGGGAGAAGTTGGAGAATCTGGAAGGACTGGAGCTGTAAGATTGAAACGAGCCAGGCGGTGCGCCTGGCTCGTTAAATTTGCTACATATTCGACAGCTCTTGCAACAGCCGTTGTTGCTCCCGGGTCAACTCGTTCAGTCGTTTCAGAATTTGGGTTTTCCGGTTGGCGGAATTCGGCTGGGCGGGTTGAGTCGGCTGCGCCGGTTGCACCGGCGGATTGGCCGCGGCGGACGATTGTCCCGGCGTTACGTTCAGTTTGGCGATGGTGTCGGCCAAATTATCGCCGATCGCGACCTGATCCTCATAAACCATGACCACCTTTTTCAACTCAGCCTGCTGACTGCGGGACGATTCCATGAAAAGCGGCTTGACATATAGGATGGAATTTTCTAAGGGCACGATCAACAAATTGCCCCAGGTAACTTTGGAGGATTGTTGATTCCAAAGGGTTACCAACTGGGAGATGGTCTGGTCTTGATTGATCCTGGAGTCGATTTGGGCCGGACCATAAATATTCTGGTCTTTCGGCAGGACATAGAGGATCAATTGACCGTAATTCGGTTGATCGCAACGGGCCACCATCCAGGAGACCAAGTTGCGGCTGCCTCGTGGTGAAAACGGCTGCATCATGACGAATTCCGGATTTTTGTTCCCGGGGAGTTGCAAGGTCACGTAATACGGTTCAAACGGCTCGTCTTGGTTGTGAACGGGAATCTCCCAGTAATCCTCTTTCCCGTAAAAGGATTTGGCGTTGGTCATGTGATATTGGCTGATCATATCCCGCTGAACTTCCATGATCTTTTCCGGATAACGGAAGTGGCGCGCCAGATCCGGAGCGACTGCGGTAGCCGGTTTGAACAGGCGCGGGAAGATCGATTGCCAGACCTTGATCAACGGGTCGGTATTATCGACGACATAAAAGTCAACGCTGCCGTCATAAGCATCCACCACCGCCTTGACGGAGTTGCGGATGTAGTTGAAATAGCTGGTTTGATCACTGTGGATTCGGGCGTAAGGAAAACTGCTGGAGGTGGTGTAGGCGTCAATGATCCAGTACAGTCTGCCGCCGGACACAACCAAATAAGGATCCTGATCAAAGGTCAGGAATGGCGCCAGCTTTTTCACCCGGGTATTGATGTTACGGTGAAGCAGGATACTGCTTTCCGGGGTGATCAGGTTGGAAAGGAGGAAGTTAGTGTCGCCGAGCGCCGCGGTCAACAACAACCGATTGTACAATGAATTTAACGGAATGCCTTTTTTGCCGTCATAGGCGTTGGAGGCGACGCCTTCGCCTTGCGGATAGTCAAACTCGGCATTTTTTGTGTTGACAATGGCGTAGTCATTTCTGGTGTTGAGGGTTTCGCCGTAATAAATCCGGGGTTGTCCTACTTTTAGACCGGGAAAGTTGGGATTGCTTTCGGTCGGGAGATCCCTGGCGATGAAATTCGGCTGTCCTTGCGCCGTATATTCATTGACTTGGTTGGCGGCGATCCCGTAACCATGGGTATAGGTCAAGTGAATATTGATCCAGTTTTGCGCCGTAGCGGCCAGGGCGGTGGTGTTCAACTCGCGCGCCGACAACATCACCTGGCGTTGACCGGCCGGGGTTTGGTAACGGTCGATGTCGATATCGTTGAAACTATAATACGGCCGGATTCTTTGTAACTGATTATAGGAAGAAAGCAAGGGGCGATAGTCCCACAAGCGCAGGTCGGCCAAGGCCGGGTTGGCCGGATTCAGTTGGACATTGCCGCCTTCTTTGGGAACGAAGGGTTGAATTTTAATTTTATCGAGGCCGTAAGCTTTGCGGGTGAAATCAATGTGGTTTTTGAGAAACGGTTCCTCCAACGTGTACTCGTTGGGTGAAACCACAAAGGATTGCATCAGTCCCGGATAGACTGCCAGCAACAGAAAGGAGAGGACCAGCCAGGCGCCGATCGCCCCGACCATCAGCTTCGTCCCTTTCCGGAACAGGTTGACGATAAACGCCACAATGACGAAAATCAAAACGACGCTAAGTACCTTTAAACCGAAAAGTTTGGCGTGGTAAGCGGTATAGTTGATCCCGGTCAGTTGGGCATTCTCCTGATAGAGCAAATTAAATTGGCCGAGCCCGTACCCCCAGATCTTCGCGGCGAAGAACAGGATGGCCAGTACCGCTAAATGGATCTTGGCCGGTTGCCAAAGCTCCCAATGGGCGCCGGCCTTCCAGAAGGCTTTGGCGATGAAGTAGAGGGCGGCGGTTCCGACTAAGCCCAAGAAGGCGACGCTGGTTATCAAACTGTTCAGTTGTTGAAAGAACGGGTAAGAAAACAGATAAAAGCCCAAATCTTTCTGGAAGATGGGGTCTTTCAGGCCGGTGGGGACCTGATGCAGGAATTGTTGGATCACCGTCCAATCCAAGGCTAGCCCTGATGCCAACAGGAACGATAATACGGCGGAAATCCCCAATGCCGGCAACACCACGGCGTTTTTGGGAATCTCCGGCCAAATATCGGTCTCCGTGTAAACTTGGACCCGGTTGAAGGCGCGTAACGCCAGCCATAGATTCACCCCGAGAAAAGCGAAGATCAACAAACCGATGCTAATCTTGGTGATTGGTCCGGTTAACAATGAGACCCAAAAGACACTGGTGCTACTGACCGATTTGTACCACAGCCAATCAAGATATTGACTGCTGGTGCTCCAGACGAGCAACACCATTGCAACCACAATGCCGATTGCAATATTGATGAAACGGTTCATGGACTCAACTCCTTATTACGATATAATGCGGTACGATTGAGCGTTTTCAATTACCGGGTTTATGTCAAAATTTCGGCCATTCTATTTTTGACCAAACTTGTTTATTATCTTCGTGTCGATTGGGAAAAATCCTTCCATATATGTCGTCCTGAATATTTAGGACGATTATTAATCAATAATTTATTTCAACTGATGTTGTGGAGAGGAACTGCGCGGTAAATCGCGAATATGTAAGATTTAAAAATGGGTAAGCGGCTCCGGGGTCTCTGTTAGGATGAACCAAATTTTTTGAGCTGGCCGTACCGTTGCCGGAGGGAGATCAGATGAGTAATTATCAACAATTGATTGAAAAACGCTGGGAACAAGGGCATTTTTTATGCGTCGGGCTGGACACTGATTATGCCAAGATTGCCCCGCGTTATGAAGGAGTGCCGGTTGCCGAAGCCGTGTTCCGGTTCAATCAGGCAATCATTGACGCAACCGCCGCATATTGTTGCGCGTTTAAACCGAACAGCGCATTTTACGAGGGATACGGCCTGGCCGGCTTAGAAGGATTGATTCGCACCAACCAATATATCCGGCAGACGTATCCGGACATCCCGATTATCCTTGACGCCAAACGCGCGGATATCGGAAACACCAACCAAGGTTATGTCAAGGCGGCTTTTGAGATTTGCGCCGCCCATGCGATAACCGTCCACCCGTACTTGGGAAAAGAAGCGTTGCAGCCGTTCTTGAGCAACCCCGATGTCGGGGTGATTGTTCTCTGCCACACCTCCAATCCGGGTGCGGCTGAATTTCAAGAGCTTTCCGGCGGAGGCGAGTTGCTTTATCAAATAGTGGCCCGGCGGGTGGCCGAAGTATGGAACGAGAATCACAACTGCAGTCTGGTGGTGGGGGCGACTTACCCCGAACAGATCGCCGCAGTCCGGAAGATCGTCGGAGATTTGCCGTTATTAATTCCCGGCATCGGGGCCCAGGGCGGCGACCTGCGGCAAACCGTAATCCATGCGTTGGATTCGCGGGGGATGGGCATGATCATCAATGCGTCCCGCAGTATCCTTTACGCTTCCAACGGGGCAGGCTTCGCAACCGCCGCGGCGGATGAAGCGCAAAAGCTGGACCAGGCGATCCGGGCGCTGATCCGGGAGATTCGCGGGTAAGCCGGGTCCGGGTTGTTCCACACAGCGCTATCGAGCCCTAAAAGGGCTTTAGAATAGTTTGAGTACTTAGCCAGGTTGTTTGCGGCTTGGCGGAGATTTCGAAAATAATCTTGGATTGCGATTGCAATTTTTGGAGTTATCCGTAATAATATTTCTTACACTGTGATTGCCTGGGGCAACCAGCGAGCGGAGGGAACAACCATTGCGTTTTGACAATCGAGTGGTGCTTGTGACAGGGGGCGGGCAAGGAATCGGCCGGGCCGTTGCTTATGGTTTCGCGGCGGCCGGGGCGAAAACGGTTATCGCCGACGTGGATGCCGAAGCCGGTGCGGAGTGCTTGGCGGCGATCGAAGCGGCCGGCGGCGCCGGACTGTTTGTCAAAACGGACATTGCCGACGAAGCCGCGGTCAAGCAGATGGTGGCAACAGCGGCGGCCAAATTCGGAACCATCGACATTTTGATCAATAATGCCGGACTTTCACGCCGGACCAGCCTGACGGATCCGACGATGGACGCTTGGGACCAGGTGGTCGGCGTCAATTTACGGGGTACCTATTTATGCTGCAAACACGCGGCGCCTTGGCTAACCCGCCAAACCGGCAACGCCATTGTGAATATTGCATCAACCCGGGCGTTAATGTCCGAGCCGGACTCGGAAAGCTACGCGGCCTCCAAGGGCGGGATTTTGGCGATGACGCACGCTTTAGCGGTCAGCCTGGGCCCACGGGGGGTCAGAGTCAATGCCGTCAGCCCCGGTTGGATCGAAGTGCGGGATTGGCGGAAAGCAAGCCGGGCGGAACAGCCGATTCACAGTGAAGCTGATCGAACGCAACACCCGGTCGGCCGGGTCGGCAAACCGGAAGATATCGCGGCGGCCTGCCGTTATCTGTGTTCGCCGGAAGCCGGTTTTATCACCGGCACCAACCTGGTGATCGACGGCGGAATGACAGTGAAGATGATTTATGAGGAATAGAGCTTCATTGAAGAACCGGGGAGCCATCATCAACTAGCAGGATTCGACATTCAAAGCCCCGGAACGGAAAATCCGCTAGCAAGAATCGACACCAAAGGACCGGAATACAATATTCTGGTAGTAGGATTCGACATTCGGGAACCGCGCCGCGGGATTTAACAACCTGAAAACGCCGCCGGGGAACCGGAAATGAACAACCAGAACCACGATCAAACAATCAAGGATTAGAAAAGAACCGAGAACCAAAAAGGAGTGTTTTGCCATGCGTGTCCTATCCGGTATCCAACCTTCTGGGAACTTACATATCGGGAATTATTTCGGAATGATGAAACGGATGATTGAGCATCAAGAAAATCATGAATTATTCTGTTTTATCGTCAATTTTCACGCGTTGACATCGGTCTTTGACGGCGCGAAATTGCGGCAGCAGACCTACGACGCGATCTGCGACTTCCTGGCGTTAGGCCTTGACCCGCAAAAATCAATCTTCTGGGTCCAATCCGATGTGCCCGAGGTGACGGAGTTGACTTGGTATCTGAGCAATGTCACCGGCATGGGTTTGCTGGAACGGTGCCACTCCTATAAGGATAAGTTGGCCAAAGGGATTCCGGCCAGCCACGGCTTGTTTTCATATCCGGTCTTGATGGCGGCCGATATTTTGCTTTACGACGCCAATCGGGTGCCGGTGGGAAAAGATCAGAAGCAACACGTGGAGGTCGCCCGGGACATCGCCATCCGTTTCAACAGCACTTACGGCGAAACCTTTGTGATCCCCGAACCCGATATTGAAGACGAATTGGCAACCATTCCGGGACTGGACGGCCAGAAAATGTCCAAATCGTACGGCAACACCATTGAGATTTTCGTGGACGAAGCGACCTTGAAACAGAAGATCATGTCGCTCAAAACCGATTCGACGCCGGTTGACGAACCGAAACCGATTGAGGGGAACATCCTCTTCGACCTCTACAGTCTGTTCCTGGATCAAGCCGGCAAGGAGCAGCTGCAAGAGCGTTTTGAAACACCGGGTTTGCGTTACGGCGATATCAAAAAAGAATTGTTGGCCACGATTTGGGAGTACTTTGCGCCATACCGCGCCAAGCGGGCGCAGATCTCCCCGGACGACGTCCACGATATCATGAAGCTGGGTGCGGAAAAAGCTCGCGCCGTCGCCACGGTGACCATGGATCGGGTCCGGCGCAATGTGGGAATGAATTATTAATTTTTTATTGGTTTAATTTACAATGGATACGATTCGCATTGAATTGTATCCATTTCTATTACCAAAATTTTCGAAATAGTCAAACGGATAAATATCAAATTTCCCAGCTTTATTTGTCTTTTTTTGGTTGACAAGATAATATTAACCGTCTAAAATGATAATTACAATAGATATAGAAGCGATGAAACCAATCTTGTATGTGGTCACTTGAGATTGGCGGAGCGAGTAGTGAAACCGGCGAATCCAATGTTTGGCGGTTTTTTTGTGTTCATTTGCAGGGGATTATTGTTAAAAAGAAAATTGAGGAGGTTTTTCAAATGAAAAAGGGAATTCTATTAGTAGGTTTACTCGGTTTAATGGTTTCAGGCAGTTTGTCTCTGGCAGCAACCACGGCTTCGCATACGATTTCCGTTAAAGTCCCGGCGTATATCCGGATCAGCATTACCAAAGTTGTCGATGCCACCAACAATACCGTCAATGATCAAAAACTCGTGTACAATGTACAAGACAGCGACATTTCCGATACGGGCTTGATCAACAAACAAATCGGCGCCGCAACAGTAGCCGTGATCACCAATAGCACCGGTGGCGCCCGCGTAACCACCGCCTTAAACGATGCGGTAGAATTAAAACCGCTGTTGTATACAGGAGCAACGGGTCTTGACGGTTATAACTTTACGACCTCAAAGGGAAGCCAATCTGTCGTCGTTCCGTATACCCTGAAGGGCGATCTCTCGAGCTTAGTACCTAACCAAACCTATCAGACAACCGTTACATATACCGCCGCAGCTCAATAAGTTCTGATGCGGTTCGGTATGGTACGAAACGAGGTTACTAAGTTTCGGCGCAGTTTGGTTCGTAGGTTGTTTGCTTCACTGATTGGGCTGCTTTTGGTAAGCGGTTTAAGTCGTGCCGTTAATGATCATACCGTTGCGATTACTGTTCCGAAATATGTCCGGCTCAGTCTGTCGCATACGGATTTACCGGTGACGTTGCCCGATAGCGCGGTTTCCGGTTCAAGTACCGTCGAGGTCCCGACCGCTTTGAATGTGACGGTAAAATCCAACTGTGGCCTTAGCGCTACGGTTAAGGCAACCAACTTCCTACCGGACACGCCAGGCAATACCGACGATATTCCCGGTAGTTACTTGCAAGCTTTAATCAGTCGCACCGCCAGCGGCAGCACTTTTCCGAAAGGTTGGTTTCAGATAACCTCAAGTAGCGGGGTTTACCGGGTTGAAGGTCCAATGAATGAAACGTTTGTGGTGAAATACCGCTTGACGGGTAATTATTCAGGACTATTGCCCGATACCTATCGGTCGACTGTTACCTATACACTGGCTCCAATCTAGAACGCAGTTTTTAGTTGCATAACGATTCTTCAAAATATTACGCCAATTATGCAATTTGCTAAGGGTGGTAACAGTGGATAAGAAAAAAAGATATTTACTGCTTTCACTGGTATTATTAATGATGATATTGACTGTGCCTTGTCTCGCGTTGGAGATGGGAATCAGTCCGCCGGATATCACCTTACAAATTGCCCCCGGTCAGACCTATACCGGCGAAATCTTGGTATACGGTTCGGAAAATGAAACAACCGAGATCAGCGTCGTCAAACATGATTGGTCATTAACGACCGCTGGAGAATATCAATTTTTACCCATGGGGACCGTGAAACGTTCAGCGTCTCCATGGGTTTCCCTTGCTGTAAACCGTTTAACCCTTCCCCCCAAACGCGGGCAACGCATCCAATATACGGTGAAAGTGCCTGCCGGGGCTTCCGGGAGTTACTGGGGAGCGATCATGTTCACTTCCGTGCCCGCCAACTCCGGAGAAAAACCGATGGTCCAATTGACCACAGCCGGCCGGATCGCTTATATTTTGAAAATTGACGTCAACGGCTCTCCGCCCGCAGTGGGTAATATTGACCGTTTCAAATTGAACTGGCTCAATGAAACGAAAAAGGTTGCGGCGGTATTTCGTATCAAAAATAGCGGCACTTCGTTTCTGCGTTTTAAGGGCCGGTTGGAGATCCGGGACCGCCAGGGAGTTATCGTTTATGTGATTCCTTTTAACGAAGGCCTGATTTTGCCCGACTCCGTTCATGAGTTTAGTCTGCGGGATTACAGCTTTAATTTCAAACCCGGTTATTATGTGGCGTTGGCCATCGCCGACCTGGGTGACAAGAGTATGAAAGCGATGCAATCCACGTTTGAAGTAAAATGATATAGAGTCACACTAAATATCCGGACGAATCTTGCTTGCGACATATTTTCCATGATTTACTTTTTATTGGCATGATTTACGGAATGAGAAATACATTTCGAAAATTTATTTCAACTTAGGTAGTTGTCAAAGATTTCCCTGAATGTTATAATAAACGTGTAAAAGTTTTTGAAAATATGAAACAACTAAATCCGACAATGGCAAACTCAGCGAAAGCTGGGGACGCAAAGTCACGGATCTAAGGCATGTTTTGATTGAATGCTAAGATGGCCGGGCCGCCGAAAAATTGGGTTGTTTTTTTGTTACCCTTTTTCGACTGCCCCCGCACAGGAAGTGGGGGGTTTATAATGTTCGTACGTATTCCTCGACGATATTTTCAATTCATATTGATACTGATACTGGCATTGGCAACCATTCCGGTGTTGGCTGCGACCGCTTCGCACACGATTGCGGTGACTGTCCCGGAGATTGGCCGGTACCGCGTGAATAGTATTTCGTTAGTTCAGTCATCCGCTGCTGAAAAAATTTATCAAGTCGATCTGTCGGTCTTCAGCAACTCACAACGGCACTGGAAGATGGTTGCCAACGCCGACAATAATATCGAAACCCTGGAATGGTCCATTGACGGTCAAAACTGGAGTGGTGTCGCGGCGGGAATGACGACTTTGGCCACGGGCGCCAAAGCCGACTGGGTGAATTTCCGGGTCTATTATCGCTATCACCAGGAGCAAGAACAAGATCAAGCTGCTTCCAAGATTGAAAGCCCACTCAATTTACAATACCAACTTTGTTTCAACAATTAGTTTACCCACATCCCCCCCGATGAACCTCTGGATCAACCAGAGGTTTTTTTTATGTGCTGTGTGTGATGAAAACCGCGCTCCGTAGGCGCCACGACGGCAAAAACCAAACCCTCCAATTGTTTTGGAGGGTTTGGTTGAGAAGATTAAATTTTTACCGTTGCAAGATAACGATGTTGATATCCTCTTGAACGATGGTTCCGCTGGCGGTCTCCCCGACGCAACGGATCTTCCCTTCGCCAACGGGTGTTGTCGGCGCTACCTTCCAGGAATAGGACCAGCTCGTCTTTTTGGGGTCCAGTTGGACGACTGAATTGTCAGGCAGCTTTAAAGTGAGACGTTTGAGCGGATCGCTGGTTTCAACGGTAATTTTCACGATATCGCCGAAATAGGCCAGTTCGCGATTAAGATCTACCGTGATTGAGGCGGTCGGCAAGGCGATGATCTCCACTGGCTTTTCGTACGGAATTAACCCAATTTGAATGGGCGCCTGGTCCTCCAGTTGCTTGGCGTTGATCGGCAAGGGTTGATAATCCTTGGCGGTTTGCCAGTCTTCCGGCAGCGCTTGCGAATCGACGGCCAACTGATAATTGGTGGGTGTTAACTGGGTAAACGTAAAGGTCCCTTCCAGATCGGTAAAGGTTTGTGAAACTTCCCCGGTATCCAAATTTTTCAGGATGAGCGGTACTCCCGGGATTCCTTTTTCCGTAGGATCAAGTCGTTGATTTTGATTCCGGTCTTGATAAATCCGGCCAATAATGTTTTGGGTCCGGATTAATGGTAAATTTAAGGAAACGGTCTGATACGGCTTCAAGTTGACTTTAAGATCGGGGTTTTCAAGGTAGTAAATGACGTTATAACGCGGATCGATGGTCACTTGATGTTCGCCGGGGTTCAGTCCGCCAAAACTGTAATTTCCCTGGGAATCGGTTTGGGCCGTTCCTTGATTGTCGGCCAAGAGGCTCAAATTGTCGACGGCCGGTTCGTCGTCATCTCGAACACCGTTGCGATTCTTGTCAATAAAAGCGACGCCAACGACGGTTCCCAAGGGTTTCTTCACCGGATAGGAGAACTTCTTGTTTACGGTCAGGCTGCAATAATCGGTTGTATAGCCGTCATCATCCCAGATGCCCGAATATTTAAAGAGCAGTTGATATTGGTAAATTGGCCAATCAAGATTGACCGTCCAGTTGAATTTGGGCGAAGGATCGACATAAGGATAAAACATGGTTAACAATTCAGGACCGAATGCCCAGCGTTGTTTCAATCCCAAACCGATCTTTGACTCATCGGAGTTTAGTTGAGGATTGAGGATCAACTGTTGGCTTGGGTTGAGTTGATAACGCGTATACCAGTCAAAACTCGCATAATTGGTTGTTTTGTGTTCGGTTTGATCCGAGTCGACCGAATGGCTGACCACCCATTCGTGAGTAAAAAGCCCTTTTTCCCATTGGGAGCTGAGGCTCCAGGAGCCGTTGTCCGTATTTAGATCGTCATTGCGATAATAGAAACTCCGGGTCGCATAAAATTGGTATTTGGAAAGCAAGGTTAAATAGGCGTTGAACTGATAATTGTCATAATGATTAACACCTTCATCTTCCCGAATTTGCTTCGCTTCATAAATTCCCTGAAAGTAACCGGTCAAATAATCTTTAAGTGGAGGTAAGGCGAGCGTACTGGCAAAACTCCGCTTATAACGGGTATCGTAAAATTGCTGGAGATATTGGAAGTAGGAATTCCATTGCCAATTGTCAAATTTCGTCGCCACATGGATCGAGCCGGCATAATGACCTTGATGGCCGGGGTCGACGGCCAGGGTATTTGACCAGAACGAATCATTTTTGCTGGTTTGGTAGTTCCACTCGACAATGTTTTGATCCTGGTTCGGAGTCGGGTCGTATAGATAACGTAAACTGGAGCGGGAGTTCAAAAAAGCTTCGGTGCCCCAGATATAGTCACCGGGGTGATCGGCGGAGACCCAACGCGATACCGTAACGGTTTGGGTGCCAAGCTTGGTGGTAGCAAAAAGGCTGGCGTGACCGAGGTTGGGACTGGCCAACCCTTGCCAGGAGAGGGGGAATTTACCGATCTTGATGTCGTTGATATTCTGATTGATCTCGGCGAACCAAGCTTGGTTTGAACTATAGAAACTGGCGGTACTTTCGGGTCCTAGTTGTCCGCTGAGCGAAAGTTCCCCGTTAAGACTATCGGAGGCCGCTGAACTGGAAAAGGGCTGATTTAAATGGAGATTTCCTTTCCAAATATAATACTGGGAGCTTAAGGAGTCCAGTTTGTCAACGATAAAAGTGGTTAAATTAATGACTTTTTGTTCGTGTCCCCAGGCGAAGGTCAGCTCAAGCTGATCGGATGCGGCAGTGGTATAGACTGGGATTTTCAGCCTAACCTTGACGGTTTGGGCCGCTCCCGGAGCTAATTCGAAACTCTCCGGCTGGAGTTTGACGTAGAACAAATTGAAAGATCGCGACTTGACGGCAAATTGTTCGGTGGTGTTGCCGGTGTTGGTAACGACGATGTCGTAATTAACGGTGGAACCGTATACGCCCTTGGCGGCCTGCGGCGTATTGAACTGAATGGCGGAAACCGAGTTGACATGGACCGGTAGCGTCACATCGGGCAGCGGGAACGTAGCGTCGTTTAATTTGAATCGCACCCGGACCAGCTCTTCCAGGCCGGCGGGCGCGTTTTGGGGAATGAAAATCGTAACCGGAAAGTATTGCTTATTGGCATGGGCCGGGACAGTAACATTGACGTCGCCGATGATATTCCAATTGTGAACGCTGTTATATTCCACTTGTAGATTGATCTCTTTGGAACTCCGGTTATTCAGTTCTAAAACATAGGTTATAAATTCACCGGGATTGGCGGAGCTTTTCTCGGGAAGATTGACGGAAAAGGCTGAGTTTAAAACAACCTCTGCGCCCAAAACTTGATTATTGATGGAGCAGAGCAGGAAAATGGCGATGATTAACGAAATATATATTTGAAAACATACAACTTTTTTGTTAGTGTATTCCATAATCGGTATAATTCGTTTCAAAATTCATAAAATCCTCCTTATTTCGGGAGTCGAGCGCATGAAACCATTATTTTACAGAGCTTCGCTGAGAATAGGATATTATTCGCTGAGAATAGGATATTATCTGTTGCTGCTTTTATTGATCATTAGCAGCGCTGTTTCGGTTTGGGCTGATTCGCCCGGTGAATACACCGAGGTGAAAGTATCGCCCAACAACATCAATTTTCAGGTCAAGGATCCAAGTCAAAGTCCGTATATTGAAACCACGGAGAATGTTAAGGTAACCTCGGAGCAACAGGTTCCCTTTCCGTTATCGGTATTGCCGTGGCAGTGGAGTCTCGCGATCAGAGCCAAAGACGCTTATATTGTCGATAACACCAATCCCGCCAATCGGATTCCCATTAATCAGTTGCAGTGGTCGCTGGACGGGATTCGTTTTACAACCATGACCAATCAATGGGCTACCGTCATTAGTTATTGGGATTGGGCCGGACATCCCCATGAGGAAAGGGTCATCTACCGGCTTACCAATACCGCCGGGAATACGTTGCCTGACGGAAACTTCTCAGTTCAAATCGAGTTTAAGACGTCATTAACCACCGGATGGGATGACAAAAAATTGTGAGGGATCAACATTGATGAACCGTGCGGAACTGGGGATTCGTATCCCGGAATTTCTTTTACCCAATTCCCGAATCGACCTGGCCAAATGGCCGGTGGTCGCCTGCGACCAATATACGTCGGAACCGGAATATTGGCGGCGTGTAGCGGAGTTAGTGGGGGATAATCCGTCCACCTTCCATATCATCTTCCCTGAAGTATACTTGGGGAAAAACGACGAACCGGAGCGGATCTACCAGATTCAACAAACCATGTTGGCTTATTTGGAGCAAGCGGTTTTGCAGCCGGTGGAACCGGGACTCATCTGGGTTGAACGGACCTCCAGTCACGGCAAAACCCGGCGGGGTTTGATGGTTGCCGTTGATCTTGAGTATTATGATTTCCATCAAGGCGCTCAAAGTCTAATACGGGCCACCGAAGGCACCGTGTTAGAGCGGATTCCGCCCCGGGTGCGGATCCGGGAAGGCGCGGCCGTTGAGAGTCCGCATATTATGGTACTGATTGACGATCCGGAGCGGCAAGTTATCGAGAGTTTGGCAGAAACCGCCAAAGCCAAGGCTCCGCTGTATGATATCGACTTAATGATGAACGGCGGTCATCTAACGGGATGCCAGATCACCGATCCCGCAGCCATTGATCGGGTCTTGGCGGGATTGGCGAAATTGGCGGACCCGGAATTATTTGCCGCCAAATACGGAGTGGAATCCGCCAGGGTGCTGCTGATGGCGGTCGGAGACGGAAACCATTCATTGGCGACTGCCAAAACGGTCTGGGAAAAGATCAAAACAACGCTCCGCGATACCGAAACGCTTGCCAATCATCCCGCCCGCTTTGCAATGGTCGAGCTGGTGAATGTCCACGATGTCGGTTTGGAGTTCGAACCGATTCACCGGGTGCTCTTCAACTTAGATCCTGAGCAATTCCTGGGCGAAATGCAACAACATTTCAATGCGTTCGGTTCGGAAACGTTTTTGACGCCGCTGCGGGATGAAACCGCGATGCTGGAACGGGTGAACGCGCAACCGGAATCTGAGGCACAACAGGTGATCGGTTACTGTCATCACGCCGGTTATGGGATCATCACCGTGACCAACCCCCGGCTGACACTGGCGGTCGGGACGCTGCAAAGCTTCAGCGACGGTTGGTTAACGAACCACCCCGAAGCGCAAATTGATTACATTCATGGCAACGAGGTTGTGACGTCGTTAGGGAGGAAAACGGGAAACCTGGGATTGTATCTGCCGCCCATGTCGAAACAAGCGTTGTTCCGGACGGTGATCGTTGAGGGAGTTTTGCCGCGCAAGACATTTTCGATGGGGGAAGCGGAAGAGAAACGTTTTTATATGGAGTGTCGCAAGATCATATAATGTTGTCGCGGAACCGTTCTTTAAAAATGCCGACCGAAACTGTTTGCGAAACCCGAAAAGGACTCCAAACAGTTTTTTTGATCCCAAAATAAAAACCACCGCTCAGTGGTGAACGGTGATTCAGAAACCAAATAACCAACCTAAAAGTCGAAACCAACAACGGCGGAGTCGTACTCAAGTCGTCCTTATCTCAGTTAAGTAACAAAATTAAACGGAATAAGTAATGGTACTGAAATTACGAACGGCAGTCGATGATTTGGTGTTCGAAGTCGTAGCCATTGGCCAAACATTCTTCTTTGGAAAGAATTTTCGGTTCGCAGGATCCGGTGGTTTCGGTGAAATGAACGACATAGCCTTTTTGTTTAAGCACATCCAACAACTTTTGGACACCAAGCGAGATTTCGCCGAAATGGAAAGAGTTCTTTTTGGATTGCATTAAATGAAATACTAATTCTTCGGTTGGGTTCTTCTGAATCATCGTGAATTGCTCCTTGTGAAAGTTTATATCGAATTGTCCCTACTATAATAATAATACGTAAAGATTTAAATTTGTTAAACGGAATGTTAGCATTGTATGAACTTTTTGCTGCTCGGATTTAACATAATGCGAGCGTTTGGCGGTATTTTATCATTGAGTCGGCGGGAGATTCAGGGAAAGCTTGATTTTCCATTATAATATCTTAGCAGCTATACGTAATTTTATGGTAACCGTTCTTTTTTCGTTTTGATGAACGGCACCTGTGAAGATAAACATTGATGTCTAAATTACCCAAAACCTCTATCGGTCACACTAAAAATTTGGCTCAGCAATGCACACACTATTTCAATTTAGATAGCTTTTCGTTGTTTTTTCTGGGGACTCTCGTTATAATGAGATTAACTTCTTTGCAATTGGAGGAACAATGGACCATCATAAATATATTGAGATGGCATTGAAATTAGGCGCCGACCATGCCGTGAATTTTACCGTCGCCGATATCGTGTTTGATCCGCGGACCATTTTGAAATGCATGTTTGGCTGCAGCGATTGGGGAAAAGGTCCCACTTGCCCGTCCCGTCCCGGTTCGTACAAACCGTGGGAGTATCAGCAGATTTTTGAGCGGTATCAATGGGGAATTATCATACACTCTTCCGATAAGCGAATCTCGCAAAAGGCTTCGTTTGCGATCGAACGCGAAGCGTTTCTCGACGATTATTACTTGGCTTTTTCCTTAAGCGATTGCGCGTTGTGCGAAAAATGTCTTGGGCTTCAAGGCCGTAAATGCGCCAATCCGAAACAAGCGCGCCCGGCATTCCATAGTGTCGGAATTGATGTTTTTAAGACCGTCCGTCAATTGGGTTTGCCAATTGAAACATTGCGCGATCACGATCAACCCCAAAACTGGTATTCGGCTGTGTTTATTCAATAAGTAGCGTAAAACAATGGCATAAAATAAAACGCCTGTCCTTCAATAGATGGGCCAATGATAACTAGCGATGATGAGGCAACGATGAAACATCATTTTCAGCGTAAACTTGTTTTTTGGCAACAGCTTTTTCAGAGCAAAATCTTTTTACGGCAATTTTTATCGTTTGGGGTGATCATTGGATTAACGTTTATCATGATCACCTTTTCATTATTTGCGGTAACCCGGATGGCGCTGATTAAGCAACAATTACATTTGGTTGAAAGTTATCGCCTTGAGGTTAGCAAAGCGTTGCAACGTTGGACGGTGGAACGTCAATACAGCATGCAGTCGCAAGGACTTTATCTTTCGTTATTAACGGAAAAACAGCTTTACTCAAGTGAGATTCAAAGGCTGTTCCGCAAGCAGATGATTTTAGATGATAATTTTTCGGAGATTGCGATTATCGATCCGGTTGGAAACATTATCAATTCAAATCGCGGTCCGTTGAATATCAGGACCAATGATCGTCAGTATTTTGCCCAAGCAATTCGTGGCCAGTCAGCCACTACCGGCTTTTTTATCTCGCGGATCACCGGATTGCCGGTGTTGGCCATTAGCCAATTGTTCTATGTCGAACAGCGAAAACCGTATGTGTTGGCGGGATATATCCGGCTTGAAAAGTACCGGGAGATTGTGGAAGATCAAAACTTAGGCCAACTGGGCCATGTCTATTTGGTGGATAAAAACGGGGGAATTCTTACGGAAAGCCGTTTTACCAAAGTGTTTGATAAAGAGCGGCAATCACGTGGGCGTAATCATCCGGAATCACCGGCTATTCAACAGGTTACTGATGGAAAAACCCGAACTGAGACCTATCGGGATTTCATGGGCGAACCGGTCTTGGGGTCATTTCAATGGCTGAAGCCGATTCAATCGGGTCTGATTGTGGAGTTTAAGGAGCGGGCCGTCTTGCAACCGCTGCATAAACTGTTTGGGTTTATCGGCCTCTTGACGGTAGGGGTCATTTTGGTCGGTGCCGGGTTGGCCATGATTTTAAGTTTACGGATTATTCAACCGATTAAACAGTTAATTGAGGCCACAGCCGAAGTGTCCGCCCAGCATTACCAGCCGATTGAACTTAAAACCCATAGTGAGTTGGATCAATTGGTCAGTCATTTCAATCAGATGCAGGAGGCGATCCGGCTACGGGAAGCCGAGTTAAAGCAGACAAACTCAATTTTGCAAGATATGGCCTTGAAGGACGGATTGACCGAAATTTATAATCACGCCCAAATTACCAAGCTTTTAGAAGAGGAATTTGCAAGGCATCTTGTCCTCCAAAAACCATTGACTTTTTTGATGTTGGACATTGATCATTTTAAAACGATCAATGATACTTACGGTCATCCCTTTGGAGATCGGGTTTTGTTTCAGTTGGCGGAATTGCTCAAAGCCAATGTCCGGCAGGGTGATTACGTGGGTCGCTATGGCGGGGAAGAGTTTGCGGTCATCCTACCGGAGACTGACCGCGAGTTGGGTTATGGCGTTGCCCAGCGGATTCGCCAAAACGTCACCCAAACCTCTTTTGTGCCGCCGGAAGCAAAACCGATGACTATTAGTGTCGGGGTCTGCACTTGGCATCCCGGCGAATCCGGTGACTGGCGGGAGATGGTGAAAACAGCCGATCAAGCGTTATATCAAGCGAAACACAACGGTCGGAACCGGGTGGAGTTTATGCCGCCGGGGCTTCTTGTTGGGACTTCAAACATGGCAGAGCAGTTGCGGGGGGAACAAGCTTTGCCATAAAACTTGTTCCATTTTCCGATTTCCGAAAATTTTTTGGAGGATTGAATAGGTTATTCAGAAAAGAAAATGATGTTTTTTGAGACGTCGATATCCTCAGACAGTTGAAAAATCATGATTATACGGGAAACTAACCTTATTACAGTTAGCTGTGGCTATAAAAATGCAATATTTTTGTTTAAATAATACAGGCCTCCTACAATATTCCTTAAACATAGGTATTTTCCTGCTTTATGGCAAAAAAATAGGAAATTTTTGGATAAACAATGAATTTCATTAGAAAGAAAAAACCGATATAACTTCTTTAATTTAACAATTAACGGTAGCATTTTATCTTGTTTATAGTATAATACTGTTTAGTAATATTATCCAGGAATAAATAAAGCAAGAGAAACAGTTTTTTGTCTAAAAGGGGGCCCCATTGTGAACTCAAGTCCTTTGATAAGTGTCGTTATTCCTGCCTATAACGCTTAAAAACTATTGAAACAACCTTGAATTGGGTGCGCACTCAAACCTACCGGCATTTTGAGATCATTGTTGTTGATGATGGCTCAAGGGATCGGAAACCGATGCGGTCATATTGAATAACTTACAAGGTCAATCGAGGAGCTTATGAAGAAGATATCTGTACTAATTAATACTTATAATGAAGAAAAAATGGTTGGGGAGTGTTTGGAGCATTTGCAATGGGCCGATGAAATTGTGGTTGTTGATTCGGCAAGTACCGATAATACCACGGCCATTGCCCGGCGGTATACTGACAAAGTTATCTCAATTCCCCGAAGTAATTTTAGCGATATGCGTAACGCTGGTTTGCGTGAATTAACCGGCGATTGGGTCTTGGTGGTTGATGCGGATGAACGGGTACTCTCGGAGTTAGCGGCGGAGATTCGCAACACTGTTGTTTTGGATCCAGAAGAAGTCGGATTTTATATTCCGTTTCATAATTTTTTTCTTGGCAAATGGATTAAACATTGTGATTGGTATCCCTGCTTAAAGTTGCGGTTGTTCAAACGCTCACTCAATCACTACTATAGTGGTCTTGTTCATGAAACGTTACATTTGGATGGAAAAACAGGTAAACTGAACAATCATATCAATCACTATTCGTATTCAAGCGTCGAGCAATATGTGAATAAAAGCAACCTATACACGACCTTGGCGGCGGAGAGCCTTTTAAAAAAGGGTAGGAAAGTTTCCGTCTCCAAGATGATTTTTCGGCCGATTAGCCATTTTACGAAGACGTATTTCTTCCGAGGCGGATTTCTCGATGGCGTTCATGGCCTCATTTTAAGTATTCTTCAGAGCTATTACGTTTTCTTGCGTACGGTTAAAGTGTGGCAAAAACAGAATGACCGGCGTCAATACTCTGCCGGTAACAGCGAAACAATGGCTGAAAAGACCTGATTCGCAGTAATATTATTCATACAGCGATGGTGGGGGCATTCTTTCAAATGACATTCCAGACAAGATTCGCTGGACCGCACAATAACATGTGGCACCATATACGGCCCGAAGCGATCCGGTTTAGTCGGTCCGAAGATTGCAACAATTGGGGTTTTTTGTGAAGCTGCGATATGACTCGGACCACTGTCGCCACTGACAAAGACGACGCATTTTCGAGCGAGCGCGGCAAGATGCAACAAGGTGGTTTTTCCAGTAAAAGCAATCGGTTGGAAGGACAGATTGGTTGTGATCGATGCAATTAGCGGGATATCCATTCCCCCGCCGAAGAAGACCGGAACCAACCCATTCCGCCATAACTCCTCCGCTAGTTTTGTATACCCTTCCTTGGTCCAACGTTTTGTCAGCCAGTTACTGCCAACATTCAAACCTACTACTTTTTTTCCGTCAAGCCCTGCTTCATTCCATAAGCAATCCGCTTCGTTCTGCGTTTTCGCATCGACAAACACTTCCAAGCCTTTATTTTCGGAGCGGGAGATCTTTAGAAGGTTAAGAATTTCGAGAAATTCTTCCGCTTTATGAACCTGATCATTTTCGTGCATCATTTTCGTGAAGAACAGCGCAAAGGGACCTTTTTTGGCAAATCCCGCTCTGACTTTTGCGCCGCTGAAAGCGGTAAAGAACGTGGTCCGTTCATTGGGATGCAAATTGATTACCATATCATATCGTTTCTGACGGATTGTTTTGATGAATTCCCAATTTCGGCGTGGATTTTTTCGAAAACTGCTGCGATTAACCGGGATCACCTTATGTAAAAACGGGTTATGCCTAACTACATCTTGATATTTTTCATCAACGAGATAGTCGATTTCCACCTCGCGGAAAGCAGCATATAATTCGCGAATAAATGGCGTTGTAAAGACTAAATCTCCGATGTATAAGAGGTTTATCACGAGTATTTTCATTTGAATACCATCCTAATTGATTCAAAAACTCCAGATTAACGAGCACGCTGAAATATGATTATTGATCCAATTTCTAAAGTTCGATTCGATTAATTTATTTCCTGCTAGATATGTTACAATATTGATATTAAAACAGCTTGGAGGACAGATGCGTAAACTTTGGTCTGAATACAGCCGTGAATTCAAATTATTGTTCTTCACTTGGTTGCTGGTCGGGATCACCAGCGGGATTAATGATACGGTCTTCAGCAATTATCTGCATGATATCTTTCACGTCTCGCCCGAAGTTAGAGGTCTTTTGGAGCTGCCCCGGGAGTTTCCCGGCTTTGTGATCGCCATCGTCTCCGGGTTATTGATGTTTATGGCCGACGTCCGGATGCTGGGGGTCGCCGTCGGTTTGACCGCCTTGGGCATGTGGGGCCAGTCTTTTTACTTATGGCATGGGCAGCCGCAGTTCGCTTGGATGATCACCAGTATGGTGGTCTGGAGTACCGGGGCGCATTTGTTTATGCCGCTGTCTTCCAGCGTAACCCTGCGTCTTTCGAAAGAAGGGGAGATGGGAAAGAATCTCGGCTTGCTCAATGGTGCCCAAACCGCCGCCTCAATCATCGGCTGTTTGATCATCTGGATTGTGATGGGCTGGTTGAAAATGGACTACCGGTTGGTCTTTACGTTGGCGGCATTTTTTGGTCTGTTGGGGATGATCTGCGCTTTCACCATGAAGATTCAGCACCAACCGGCTCATTCCGGGATGAAGGTTCGTTTGTTATGGCGAAAGGAGTATTCTCTTTTTTACTGGCTATCGATCTTGTATGGCGCGCGGAAACAAGTTTTCCTGACTTTTGCTCCTTGGGTAATTGTACAGGTATTTAACCAAAAAGCTTCGGTGATGGCTGCTTTAATGTTTATCTCGGCGGTGATCGGAATCTTTTTCAAACCGTGGCTAGGGTGGCTAATTGACCGGGTTGGCGAACGGAAAGTGATCACCTGGGAAGCGATCGCTTTTATCGGCGTCTGTTTCGGGTATACCCTAGCCAACCACATCGGTTTAGGGGAAAATGCGATTTATCTGGTTTTTACTTGTTACATCGTGGATCTGCTCTTAAGTTCGGTGGCGATGGCCCGGACCACCTATATCCATAAGCACCTGATCGATTCAAACGACTTAACTCCCACATTGTCGATGGGAGTCTCCTTGGACCACATGGTGGCGATGTCCATTCCGATTTTGGGCGGGTTGCTTTGGGCGCGGTTTGGATTTGAAAGCATCTTTATCACCGCCGCTTTAATCTCGTTTGCCAACATTTTGATTGCGCACCGGATGAAAGAACCAGTGGCAGCGGCGGTTCAGCTTCCCGCGGCCGGTTCGTGACGGAGCGGTGACTTACCCGGTGAGAACTTTGTTTGGCCGGCAGGAGAATTGGACTCGATACGGAATTTAATAACGACGTTTTTAGATGGAAGTTGAAACTGATTCGCAACGGCATGTAAAAAATTAGTTTCAATATTCCGTGCGACATAGAGAGTTGGAGTGACAATTATGGATATTTTAGCAGGGTTAAATGAACCACAACGCGAAGCGGTCTGCCATACCGAGGGGCCGCTTCTCATTTTGGCGGGAGCGGGCTCGGGGAAGACCCGGGTGTTGACCCACCGCATTGCTTACCTGTTGTCGAAAGGGGTTGCCCCATGGCAGATCCTGGCGGTGACCTTTACCAATAAAGCCGCGCAGGAAATGCGGGAACGGGTTACCAAAATCGTTGGGCCGGGCGCCGAATCAATTTGGGTCTCCACCTTCCATACCGCTTGCGTCCGGATTTTACGCAGCGAGATTGAAGCTTTGGGTTACAACCGCAACTTTGTCATTTTTGATAGCCAAGACCAAGGGACGATCGTCAAGAATATTTTGAAAGAGATGAATCTGAGCGATAAAAGTTACGCGCCCAAAGCCCTGCTTAGTTCGATCTCCGGCGCGAAAAACGAACTGATTGGGGTTGAGGCCTACGCCCGGAAAGCGGACGACCATTGGTCCAATACGGTGGCCGAGGTGTATAAGCGTTACCAGCAGAAGCTGCGTCAAAATAACGGTTTGGATTTTGACGACCTGATTATGACCACGGTCCGGCTCTTCCGGGAGCAACCGGAGGTGCTGGAGAAGTATCAACAGAAGTTCCGCTATATCATGGTCGACGAGTATCAGGATACCAACCACGCCCAATACGTCATGGTCAATTTGTTGGCCAAGCAGTATCAAAACCTTTGCGTCGTGGGTGACGACGACCAGTCGATTTATAGCTTCCGTAGCGCCGATATCCGGAATATTTTAGAGTTTGAGCGGGATTTCCCCCAAACTCATGTCATCAAGTTAGAGCAAAACTATCGTTCCACCCAGAACATTCTGTTGGCCGCCAATGAGGTGATCAAAAACAACCGGGGCCGCCGGGAGAAACGATTGTGGACCGAAAACCGCGCAGGCGATAAGATCCTGTTGTTCCGGGCCGATGATGAACGAGCCGAGGCTTGGTTTGTGGTGGATGAGCTCAAACGCCTGCATGACGAGGAAGGTTACAAGTATAACGACTTCGCTTTGTTATACCGGACCAACGCCCAATCCCGTAGTTTTGAGGAAGCTTTAATCCAACGCGGTTTGCCGTACCGGGTCATCGGCGGGTTACGCTTCTACGAACGAAAAGAGATCAAGGATATCCTGGCGTACTTGCGGCTGGTTTATAACCCGTCGGACCGGGTGAGCCTCGGACGGGTCATCAACGTACCCAAACGGGGGATTGGCGATGCCAGTTACGAACGGTTCCTCTTCTTTCTCGACGATAATCAGTATTCGGTAATGGAAGGGGCCGCCCACCTTGAGGAGATTCCCAGCCTCACCGCGCGGGCGCTCAAACCGTTAAGCGGCTTCTTCAGCCTGTTGCGGGGCTGGGTCGAGCAACGCGAGGTGTTGGGCGTTAAAGAGCTGGCTGAACTGATTCTGAAAGAAAGCGGTTATCTGCAAGAATTGCGGGCTGAGAACACCATCGAGTCCCAGGGACGGTTAGAGAACTTGGACGAGTTTATCTCGTTAACGGTTGAGTTTGAACGGAACAGTGACGATAAGAGTTTAGCCGCGTTTTTAGAAACAGTGGCGTTAGTGGCCGATGTCGACAACTATGAAGCCGATGCCGAAACCGTGGTCTTGATGACGCTGCACTCTGCCAAGGGTTTGGAGTTTCCCATCGTTTTCCTGGTGGGATTGGAAGAAGGAATCTTCCCGCACAGCCGGGCCTTGATGGATAACCGTGAATTGGAGGAGGAACGGCGACTCTGTTACGTCGGAATTACCCGCGCCCAGCGCCGGCTTTACGTAACCCATGCCAACTTGCGGACTGTTTACGGCAGCACTAACGTGGCCGCCCCGTCACGGTTTCTCCTGGAACTTCCCCGGGAGATTTTGGCCAATGCCAAGGGAGCGAAAGCCAACACCTTGAGCGCCGGACGGCCCGCTCCAATCGCACCGCCGCAAGCAACACCGCGACCGACCCGGCCGGGCATGCCGCCGGTGGTGCCGGCAAGGAATGTCGCGAAGACCGGGACTGATCCGGAGCAGATCCGGGTCGGGGTGAAAGTCCGCCATGCCAAATGGGGGATCGGCACGATCGTCACCAAGGACGGCAACGGTCCGGAGGCCCAAGTGAAAGTGGCGTTCCCGGGTTTGGGAATCAAATCCTTGATTTTAGCCTATGCCAATTTGGAGCTTGCTGATTAATTCCAGCTCTTTTTGGGGTATATCCAGCAGGAACCCTAGTTTTTGGGTCGAATGATCAAACTTGAAAGGCGGCGAAGCTTTTGTCGAAACGAGTTTGGTTATTCGGCCTAATTATTTTGGTGCTCCTTTCCGCGGCGGCAGTGACGATGATTCACGCGGAGAGTCTGGGCCTGGCGGTCACTCTGGATGGACGGGCGCTTGATCCGGAGATCCGGGTGATCGACAAAGACGGCAGTCAATATATCAATCTGCCGTTCCTCGGAAAATACCTACATATTGCCAGCGACTGGGATCCGGACAACGGTGAGATTTGTCTCCGCTTTGGAAGTCTTTCGATTGTGATGTTTGAAAACACCGTGGAGTATACCACCAATGGTGAGCCGCGCCGCTTAAAAACCGCGCCGTTCCAGCGGGACGGTCAACTTTGGCTGCCGCTGGAGTTCATTGGCCGCTTAGGGGTTTCGGCGGTCAGTCAGAACGCCCAAAGCTTCAATTTGAGTTGGAACGACAATTACCTGCTCGGTATGGAGGTTGTGAAATACCAAGACCGGCCGGCGTTTGTTTTGATCGGCGCCAAACCCTTGAAAGTTAAAAGTTTTTTGCTGACCAACCCGGACCGTTTGGTGGTCGATTTGGACGGAGTGGTGCCTCATCCGGCGTTTGACGGTTCGTTGGCCGACAATCCCCTCGTCAAAAAGGTGCGTTACAGCAAAACCGAAGACGGTTTGCGGGTGGTTTTCGACCTCAACCAACTCAACGGTTACCGGATTATCCAAGAACCGAACTTCAACCGGCTGACGATTGTGATGAACTACCGGGTCGATGAAGTCAGCTTCTTCAACAAGGATCAAGAACGCAAAGTCTATATCCGTTCAACCTTTCCCGCCAAATACCGGGTGGCGACCTATGACCGGCCGAACCGCTTGGTGATTGATTTGGATGGGGCTACCTTAGCGGGGAATTCCAATCCGATCGCCGGCGACGGTCAGTGGGTCAAGTCGGTCCGGATGAGCCAATTTGATCCGAATACGGTCCGGGTGGTTTTGGATCTGGTGGAAACAGCGCCGTGTTTTGTGACTCGTTCCCAAAACAATCCCAATTTGATTGAGGTCCGGACCATGCAGCAGATTACGGCGTTAGCGTGGTCCGAGGCCAACGGCAGCGGGCAATTGACCATCGACGGCGACGGCGAGTTGGTCAATACCATTCGCAAACAAAAGAATCCGCAACGGTTGGAGGTCGATTTCAACTTTGCCAAAGTGGGCGGCGGATTGACGGTGCCGGCCATCAAAAGCGAACAGGTGAGGAGCGTCAAGATTTACAATTTGAACGCCACGACAGTCCGGATGGAGATTGCGCTCAATTATTTTGTGGGAGTCAACACCCAAAGCAGCGCTGACCGGCGGAGATTGGTGATTAGTTTTAAACGTTCGCCGATCATCGGCAAGACGGTGGTGCTCGATCCCGGCCACGGTGGAGTTGACCCCGGCGCCAGCGGCCGTCAGGGTACGCTGGAAAAAGAAGTCAACCTCGATGTCTCGCTGCGTTTGAAAAATCTTTTGGAAGAGGCCGGCGCCCACGTGGTGATGACGCGGATGGACGATACTTTTATCAGCCTGTATGAACGGCCGTTCCTTGCCAACTATATCTTTGCGGACTTATTCGTTAGCGTTCATACCAATAACCATCAGAATTATCAGGTCCAGGGCGTTGAGGTATATTACTATCAGAGTCGGGCCGATTCCAAAGCCTTGGCCAAAAATGTCCTGGATGAGTTGATTCGCAATACTCAATTTAATAATCTGGGAGTCAAATACAACGATTTTGTGGTGATCCGGGAAGCGCAGATGCCCGGCATCCTGGTGGAGATGGGCTTCTTATCCAATTTCCAAGAGGAAACGACCATCCGGACGCCTGAGTTTCGTGAAAAGGCCGCTACAGGAATCTTCCAGGGAATTATGGATTTTTATCAGAACTAGCGGCATAAGCTACTGAAAAATCGGTGAACAATGTCGCGAAAGGATGAAGATTGGTGACCGAGTTAACGGAGTTAGTGATCGAACTGGCGGACGCGTTTGGACCGTCCGGTTTTGAAGGGGAAGTACGGGAGATCTTCCGGCGTCAGACCGAAGCGGTGGCGGAGATCGCTTATGATAATTTAGGAAGCATTGTGGCGACTCATCGCGGCGGGACCGCCGGACCGAAGATTTTACTCGCGGCTCATTTGGATGAGGTCGGACTCTTGATCCGGGCGATTATGCCGAACGGTTATCTTAAAGTTGTCCCCCTGGGCGGTTGGTGGCCGCCGACCTTATTGGCGCAACGGGTTTTGATTCGTTCGGGTCGTGGCGACCATCTGGGAGTTATGGGGGCCAAACCGCCTCATTTTTTGGGTGAGGAGGACAAAAACCGGGCGTTAAAGTTGAACGATCTCTATATCGACGTTGGAGCGCGCAATGCTGAAGCAGTGACGGCGTTGGGAATCGCCGTCGGCGACCCGGTGGTGCCGGCGGTTGCGACCAGCCGTCTGAGCGGAACGGATACTTTCGTTGGGAAAGCCTTTGACGACCGGATTGGTTGCGCGGCAGTGATCGAACTGCTGCGCGAGTTGGATGGCACCCAACCCAACCGGGTTTGCGGCGCCGGAACCGTTCAGGAGGAAAATGGGCTAAAAGGCGCCCGGACTTTAACTTCTTTGGTTCAACCCGACTTGTGTCTGGTATTGGAAGGCCCGCCGGCCGATGATTTTCCCGATAATTCCGTCGTCCAAGGCCGTTTGGGAGGCGGTCCGCAGATCCGGATCTACGATCCCTCGATGTTTGCCAACCAAACCTTGGCGAAATTGGCGATTGCCCAAGCCGAGCAGTTGGGTATCGCTTATCAGGTGACGGTCCGCGAAAGCGGCGGCACTGACGGCAGCGCGATTCAGCTCGCCGGGACGGGCGGTGTCCCCACGTTAGTGTTGGGGATTCCGGTTCGTTACGCCCATAGCCATCAAGGAATCGTCGCCTTGAGCGACCTGGAAGCGACCATTAAACTTTTAAAGGCGTTGCTTTACGCCTTGGACGAAACGACCGTTGCGAAGTTAAAGCAAAATCCCTGGAGTTCCTGATGAGATTTGTCAACGGCGTATAATTATTCGCTGGATCAAAGAAACCTCACTCCGGCCCGGAGTGGGGTTTTTTCACGGGGTTTAACCGGCTTTGGGGTAGACGGAGCAACCGGAATGGTTTATAATGAAATGATTAGGACTTTAGTAAATTAAGGAAATTTTTCGATAAATATGTACCGCTCGTAAGGGATGCGCACAGAATAAGAAGGAGCGATCGGAATGGCAATACGGCATATGACGAATTTCAAGGGATGGTCGGGGCAGGAACTGCGCGAATTATTGGAGTTGGCGGTTAAGGTCAAACAAAATCAGCCGCAATATTGGCAGGCATTGGATCATTTGACCTTGGGCATGATCTTTCAAAAGACTTCGACCCGGACCCGCGTATCGTTTGAAGTGGCCATGACCCAACTGGGCGGGCATGCGATTTATATGGACTGGCGCAGTACCAATCTGGTCTTGGCGGAGATGAAGGATGAGATCCGCTACCTCTCCCGGAATGTCGATGTTTTGATGGCGCGGGTGCTCACCTTTGAACAAGTTCAAGAGATGGCCGATTACTCCTATGTGCCGGTTATTAACGGTTGCGACAACAAATACCATCCGACTCAGGCATTAGCCGATTTTATGACCATTCTGGAACATAAAGGGCATTTGGAAGGGATCAATTTTGTCTATAGCGGAATCCACAATAATGTCGCTAACTCCCTGATTGAAGGCGGCACCAAGTTGGGGATGAAGATTACTATGGTGACGCCGGAGATTAATGAGGCCAGCCTGGATCAGGAACTTTTGGACCAAGCCGCGGCTACCGGTTTGTACCAGCGCACGCTTGACCTTCAGGCAGCGGTCGCCCAAGCCGATGTGGTTTATACCGACACTTGGGTCGACATGGAATTTTTCCTGGATCCGAAGTTTGCCGCCGAGAAAGAACGCCGGGTCGCCCAGATGCTCCCGTATCAATTGAACGGGGAACTGTTGAAAGACAGTAAAGCCTTGATTATGCACGATATGCCGATTCATACCGGTTATGAGATTACCCGCGATGTGATCGAGCATCCGAACTCCGTCATTTTTGACCAGGCCGAAAACCGGCTCCATGCTGAAAAAGCGGTGTTGCTCAAACTGTTGGGCCGGGGCTGAATCGAGGAAACTGGAATGGATTGTAAAAACCATGAACAGAATAAACAACAATGCAGCTGTTCTTCAAAGCAATGTCCCCGCTTTGGAATCTGTTGCGAATGTCTAAAATACCACCGTGAAAACGGTGGTAAACCACGTTGTCTGAAAAAAACTTGATTTTGGATGTTTGATAGGGGAAAATCAATGCGTCAAATTGATACTGGAACCATTAGCGAACTCGTTGCCACGTTATGTCGGGAAGCCAATCTTTCCCTCGGTCCCGATTTGCATCAAGCGCTGGCGCGGGCAGCGGCGGAAGAGGAGTCGCCTACCGGCCGGGCCTGTCTGAACGGGTTGATTGAAAATCTGGCGGTCGCCCGGGAACAGCAGATCCCGATCTGCCAGGATACCGGGATGGCGGTGATCTTTGTCGATTATGGCCAGGAGGTTACCGTCAGCGGCGGTGATTTCGTCGCGGCGATCAATGAAGGAGTCCGTCGCGGTTATCAGGAGGGGTTTTTACGGAAGTCGGTGGTCGCGACCCCATTTTGGCGGACCAATACCGGAGATAATACCCCGGCGGTGATTCATACCCGGATTGTACCCGGGGACCGTTTGACGATCACAGTCGCCCCCAAAGGGTTTGGCAGCGAGAATATGAGTCGTTTGGCCATGTTGACCCCGGCGCAAGGGTTGGCCGGAGCGAAAGAGTTTATCATCGATACCGTCAGTAAAGCCGGGGCCAACCCTTGTCCGCCTGTGGTGGTCGGGGTTGGGGTTGGCGGGACGATGGAACTGGCGGCGGAGTTGGCTAAACGGGCGTTGCTCCGGGAGATTGGTTCGGCCAATCCCGACCCGCGTTATGCCCAGCTGGAAGCAGAGTTGCTCGCGGCCATTAATGAACTGGGGATCGGCCCGCAAGGTTTAGGCGGCCGGTGCACCGCCTTGGCCGTGCATATTGAGAGCTATCCGACCCATATCGCCGGTCTGCCGGTGGCGGTCAATATTTCATGTCATGTCACCCGCCATCAGTGCGGAACGATTTAATTGGCGAGGCGAGGTTATGGAAACCAAACGTATTAAATTACCCCTTTCCGAAGAAGCTATCTACCAGTTGTGCGCGGGCGACGCGGTGCTGCTGAGCGGCACCTTATTGACCGGACGGGACGCGGCGCACCAACGGCTCATTCAAACGCTCCGGGAAGGGAAAGAACTCCCGGTGCGGTTGGCCGGGGAGACGATCTTTTACGTGGGGCCATCCCCCACCCCGCCAGGCAGGGTCATTGGCGCGGCGGGTCCCACCACCAGCGGCCGGATGGATTCATATACTCCGGAGTTGTTGCAAATCGGGCTGAAAGGCATGATCGGCAAGGGACAGCGTTCTCCGGAGGTGATCGCGGCGATTCGTCAGTATGGCGCCGTTTATTTTGCGGCGTTGGGCGGGGCCGGCGCTTTAGTGGCCAAAGCCATTCGCAAGGCCGAGGTCATCTGTTACCCTGATTTGGGGACCGAAGCGATCCACCGTTTTGAAGTGGAGGATTTTCCGGTCATTGTGGCGATTGACGCGGCGGGAAACGACCTGTATCAACAAGGTCGTGCCGCTTACGGCCGCAAGTTGTGACCGATGTTGTAAATATCAATAAGATTCGAGTTGGAGGATACATTATGGAACGTCTCGACGGTCGTCAATATGATGAACTGCGTCAAGTGAAGATCCACCGCGATTATATCATTCACGCCGAAGGTTCGGTGCTAATCGAGGTGGGCAATACCAAAGTCATTTGTACGGCTACGATTGAAGATAAAGTGCCATCTTGGTTAAAAGGGCAAGGGGTCGGTTGGATCAGCGCCGAATACGCAATGCTGCCGCGAGCGACGCCCCAACGGAATATCCGCGAGTCAGCCAAAGGAAAAATCAGCGGTCGGACCCAGGAGATCCAACGGCTGGTCGGCCGCTCACTCCGGGCGGTGGTCGATCTGAAAGCGCTGGGGGAAAAGACCATCTGGATTGACTGCGATGTGATCCAAGCGGATGGTGGAACCCGGACGGCTTCGATTACCGGAAGTTTTGTCGCTTTGGCCGATGCGCTGAATAAAGTGATCCCGGCCCACCACTCGTTACCGCTGTTCGATTATTTGGCCGCTACCAGCGTCGGTATTTATGATAACGTCCAATTGTTGGACCTTTGTTACGCCGAGGATTCGAAGGTGTCGGTCGATATGAATTTGGTGATGACCGGCGCCGGCAAAATGGTCGAAGTCCAGGGTACGGCCGAAGGGAATCCGTTCTCCTGGGATGAGTGCATCGACCTGATGGGTCTGGCCCAAAAAGGAATTCAGGATTTGGTTGCGATTCAAAAAGCGGTTTTAGGTTCCGTGGCCAATCGGATTGGGGGGATCGCCAGTGCGAAAACTCGTCCTGGCCACGACGAATAAAGGGAAGGTTGCCGAGTTGCGAAGTCTCCTCGCGGAATTGCCGGTGGAAATCGTCGGTTTGGACCATTTTACGGACGTTCCCGAAGTCGCGGAGACGGGGACGACCTTTCTCGAAAACGCGGTGCTTAAAGCGAAAGCCCTTGGTGAATTCACCGGTGCGCTGGCGTTGGCCGACGACTCCGGTTTGGAGGTGGAGGCGTTGAACGGCGAGCCCGGGGTTTATTCCGCCCGTTACGGCGAACCGGGTTGGAACGACCGGCAACGTTTTGAGCATCTGTTAAAAAAGATCAAAGGATTTCCGGCGACGGAGCGGGCGGCCCGCTTCCAGTCGGCGGTGGCTTTTTATGATCCGGTTGGGCGGGTTTTGGAAACCGCAACCGGTACGGTGGAAGGGCAGATCATTGACGAACCCCGCGGTTCAAACGGTTTTGGTTATGATCCGATCTTTTTTCTGCCGGAGTACGGTCAAACCATGGCGGAGATTGGCAGCCAACATAAGAACGAGCTTAGCCACCGCGCCCGGGCGGTCCAAGCGCTGCTGCCGTTGCTCCGGAATTACTTAGAAAATAACTCGAGCCTATGGCGCTCCACCTAGCTTATTTTCTTAATTCGCTTGCGCGAGCGGTAGCTAGCGTGGACGACTACCTGGGATAGCTGTCGATGCGGATCGGTGTCGTTGGTGATATTCATGGCGCCTATGACGAACTGAAACGGGCCGTGGCGGCGCTGGGGCCTATTGACCAATTGCTCTTCACCGGAGACGGCTACCGGGATATCTGCCGTTTGCGGGATGAAAGCAATCTGTTTGTCCAGGGAGTCGCGGGTAATTGTGATTTTGGCAGCGAGTTTCCGGCCAGCCAGTTGTTATATCTTGACGGCCATAAAGTTTTGCTGACCCACGGGCACTATTACGGCGTTAAAAACGGTTTGCGCCGGTTGAGCGAGGCGGGTCGCGAGCAAGGCGCCGTCCTGGTTGTTTTTGGTCATACGCACCAACCGCTGCTCGATACCTGGAATGGAATTCAGCTTTTCAACCCCGGGACGCTCAGCCGCGAGCGGGCTTATCAGGGGATAACCTATGGCGTGCTTGAAACCGCCCCCACTGGAATTACCGCTTATTTGCAACGGCTGTGAATCGTGAAGAAGCCGAACCGATTGGTTGGGGGCTATTGTCAGAGATTGGCTGGAAACAATCCCTTGACGAACGGCCGGTTTTACGATATACTAATTCTTGCACTTCAGGAAGGAATATCGGGGCGTAGCGCAGTTTGGTAGCGCACCTGCCTTGGGCGCAGGGGGTCGTAGGTTCAAATCCTGTCGCCCCGACCATTAAAAAACATTGAAATGACGGCCTTTTTGGCCGTCATTTTTCTTTTTTGACGTTCTATTTTTGAAAGGCGCGTCAATACTAGGCTTGTTCCTACTGTTTATCTATTCTTCTGGAATTATTAAGTTTGATTAATGTTTAAGGGTCTAAGCGGTAAAGCTTCCCCGGTATTTTCTTTAAGATGAAGTGGATAGAATGATTGATGGCGGGACACAATTATGGTATAATAAAGCCACAGAAAGGAGTTGAATGTTTATGCCTCAGATCATTCCAATCCGGGATTTGAAAAATACAAGTGAGATTTCGCAAATGTGTCATGAGTCCAATGAACCGATTTTTGTAACCAAAAACGGTTATGGCGATATGGTTATTATGAGCATGAAAATGTATGAAGAAAAGATGTTCATGCTTGATGTATATAGCAAACTTAATGCAGCCGAGGAACAACTGGCGGAAGGGAAAGTGCTTGACGGGGACGCTTCTTTAAAAAGCGTAAGAGAGAAATATAATGTATGAATTGATTGTTTCGGAGCTTGCACATCAAGATTTGGACAATATCGTTTCATATATTGCCATCCAGTTGGTCAATCCAACGGTAGCGGGGGATTTCCTTGATGAAGTGGCAAAATGTTATGGCTACCTGAAGAACAATCCGATGATGTATGCGAAGTGTCAAGACAAGCGGTTGGAGGAAAAGGGTTACCGTAAGGCATTGATTAAGAATTATGTACTTGTCTACAAAATCAATGAAACTTCCAAAACTGTCAGCATTCTACGCTTCTTCTACAGTGCACAGGACTATGTAAAGCTATTATAAGTCCCTATCAATTTTTTAAAGCATCGCAGCGGCGGTGTTTTTTTTATGCCCATTTTTAAGAGAGTGATGCGCCGGGAGATATATATGGCTGCTTTATGATTGCCGTTGGCCAATTTTGAGTATCCCGCTATCGCTATAGAATTAAAAAAGGCTGTTGCATTATGAACTTGAATGTTCATTTTGCAACAGCCTTTTTCGTTTTCATGGTTTTGCTAATTTAGAACGCCGGAACAATGCTGCCTTTATAGGTTTTCTCGATATAATCCTTCACCGTGCCGCTGGTCAAGGCCTTGGCCAACTTTTGCAGCGCCGGGTTGTTTTTATCTTTGGTCCGGACCGCTAAAATGTTCACATAAGGCGATTCGCTGTCTTCGAGGAAAAGGGCGTCTTTGGTCGGGACCAACTTGGCGACTAAGGCGTAATTGGTGTTGATGACCGCTGCGTCGACATCGTTTAACACCCGCGGCAATTGGGCGGCTTCTAACGGTTTGATCTGTAAGTTTTTCGGATTTTTGGCGATATCCAGTTCGGTAGCGGCGAGTCCGGCATCTTTCCGTAACTCAATCAGTTTGGCCCGTTGTAAAAGCAACAAAGCCCGGCCGCCGTTGGTCGGATCGTTGGGGATCGCGACGACCGCCTTGTCTTTCAAGTCTTTCAGAGCTTTAATCTTGCTTGAGTAAACGCCGAGTGGCTCGATATGGACTTTGGCGATATAGGTCAGATCCAGCTTGTGATCTTTGCTGAATTGATTCAGATAGGGAATGTGCTGAAAGTAATTGGCGCTTAATTCCCCTTCGGCCAGGGCTAAATTGGGTTGGACATAGTCTTGGAAAACGACCACTTGCAGGTCGATGCCTTCTTTGGCTAATTGCGGTTTGATCAATTCCAGGATCTGCGCGTGGGGTGTGGGCGACGCCCCGACTTTTAAAACAGTCGCGGCATGCACCAGCCCCATGCCGGTGACGGAGAGGACCGCGATTAACGCCAAGAGAAAGAAGCTGGATACTTTTTGATTCATTTGGATGTTCCTCCTTATTGATTGAAATTATATAAGTTGAAATAAAGAATGAATTTTGGTTTTTCCATCCTTAAAACGTGGCTGGAAAAGAAAATTTTGAATTTATTTCAACTTATGAATCAAGGTAAATATGTCGCAATCAAGATCGTTCCAAATATTTTGTGCGACATATATAGTAAAACGGCTCAACGGTGGGTGAAGCGTTTGGCAAGCCATTCGCCGAGGGATTGCAGGCCTTGCACCAAGATCACCAACACGATGACCGTTGCCAGCATCACTTCGGGTTGAAAGCGTTGATAACCGTAACGGATCGCCAAGTCCCCCAAACCGCCGCCGCCGACCGCGCCGGCCATTGCCGAGTAACCGACCAGACTGACGGCGGTAATGGTCACGCCCAAGATTAAGCCCGATCGCGCTTCCGGAATCAGTACCTTAATGATGATCTGGCCAAGGGTGGCGCCCATCGCCTGGGAAGCTTCGATCACGCCCCGGTCGACTTCGAGCAGCGCCGACTCGACCACGCGGGCGACAAACGGAATCGCCCCCACCGTTAACGGGACGATCGCCCCCAAGGTTCCGATGGAAGTCCCGACCACCAAACGGGTAAAGGGAACGATCGCCACCAATAAAATAATGAACGGCAATGACCGGCCGATATTGATGACCACCGCCAGCACTTGATTGACGAGCGGATTGGGGCGGATATGGCCCGGTCCGGTGATCACCAGGATGACGCCCAACGGCAGTCCCAACAAGGTTGCCAGGAACAGCGAAATGCCGACCATGGCCAAGGTCTCGAATAGCCCATTAACGAGTAAATTCCAAATCAGTGGGTTCCACACAGTTTAACACCTCGATCTGTAATCCTTGCTCCGTCAGATACTGTAATGAATCGGCGATGAGCGCGGCGGTTCCAGCCAGTTCCACTGTTAGGGAACCGAATGGAGTGTCCTTCAATAAATCAATATTGGCGTAAAGAATGTTAATATCGATCCGGTAGCGGTGAATCAAGGAGGAGATGATCGGTTGGTGGGATTTTTCGCCGACAAACGAGATCCGGACCAACTTGCGGTTGTCCGTTGCCAGGGCGCCGTGCAACTGGCGGATCTCCTCCGAATCCTTATAGTTCAAAGCAGTACGGATAAACTCCCGGGCAAGCTCGGTTTGGGGGCGGGCAAAGACCTCCACCACCGGGCCTTGCTCGACAATTTTTCCTTGTTCCAGGATGGCGACAAAGTCACAAATCTCTTTCACGACATGGATCTCGTGGGTGATTAGGACAATGGTCAAACCAAGCTGTTGATTGAGCTCCCGGAGTAGTTTTAAGATGGAACGGGTTGTCTGCGGGTCAAGTGCGGAAGTGGCTTCGTCGCAGAGGAGAATCTCCGGATGGTTGGCCAAAGCCCGGGCGATCCCGACCCGTTGTTTCTGACCGCCGCTCAATTGATGGGGATAGGCGGTTAATTTATCTGATAAACCGACCAGTTCGGCCAGTTCACGAACGCGTGCTTCAATAGCTGTTGGTTTTAGGCCGGCTATCTCCAGCGGAAACGCGATATTCCCGTACACCGTGCGCGAATGCAAAAGGTTAAAATGTTGAAAGATCATGCCGATTTTCCGCCGCGCTTGGCGGAGGGCGTTTGCATCAAGTTTGGTGATGTCCAGGCCGGAAACAGTGACACTGCCGGTTTGGGGCGTTTCCAAACGGTTAATGCTCCGGATTAAGGTACTTTTCCCAGCGCCGCTCAGACCGATAATTCCAAAGATCGTCCCGGATTGAATCGTTAGGTCGATCCCATCCAAAGCAATGACAGCGTTGGACTTTTGATAAAAGGTCTTCGATACGTTGGCAAAACGGATTAACGGCTCGGCCATTGGGCGCTACGCTCCTTTACATATAAGAATAGGTCTACACGATAAATCT
The DNA here is from genome assembly GCA_023410535.1 of Bacillota bacterium. GTDB lineage: Bacteria > Bacillota > UBA4882 > UBA8346 > UBA8346 > JAEYPR01. The sequence goes on from JAEYPR010000023.1 coordinate 46,471, forward strand.
AAATCCCCATTATTTTAATAGGAATAAGGTAATTATCAATCGGATTTTACCAATAGTCAATAGATTTTTGTAATGAAACCGGATGTTAACATTATCGAAGCAAAAGTACAAAGGAGTTGCGGAGGGTTAATTGGTGGCGAGTATAAACGGAACGTTTAAGTGTAGTGGAATAGATCGCTAAATCGTGGCAATATTAGTAATGAAATTGTCCGGGATGGGGGGAAAGGTACTGATAAAACCGGATCTGTACTATATTATCTTTTCCGCGCTGATGTTCTTTTTTATGCTTGTTTTTATTCCGAGGCAAACGATTAAAAAGTTATTTTGGTTCGGGATGTTGTGGGGTTCGACATTCGATTTTTTGATGGAAACCGCATTTTGTTTCTTTAATATTCTTCGTTATGAACATATTCAACCTTTTAACGTCGGGTATCTGTCGATTTGGACAGTTTTGGCGTGGACTCCCACCAATATGATGCTGATTTATTTTTTACCGGAGTCGCCGAAACAATATGTGTTTTGGGTCTATATCCTCATGTATAGCGGATTGACCGCCTTGATTGGAATCGTTTTGGTGAATCTCGGATTGCTGGTGTTTGTTCATTGGAACGCCGTATGTTGGTTTGTGCTCGGAGTGGTGTATTACTATTTGATGGTGAAGCATTATCGCTCGTTGACGGATGGCGCGAAGCTCGGCGGAGCGCTGGAGCCAAACAGGATAGGGTGAGATGGGATACTACGCTACGAACTATAATCCATGGTGAAAAAACTGGTTATTGTAAAATCGTTGTCAATGGCATATAATAAATCCTGCAAAATCAATCCGCGTCCGTAGCTCAGTTGGATAGAGTGGCAGACTTCGAATCTGTAGGTCGGGGGTTCGAGCCCCTCCGGGCGCGCCATATGATTAGGATTGGACCGTTCAGTGATGGACGGTCTTTTTGTGTTTTGTTTATAGTCTATTCCGAAGGCAGTGTTTTTTCGGCGATCCTTTGACTGAACCTAAAAACATCGAACCCTAGCTGATTGCCAGGGTTCGTAAAGCTTCGAATCATAATCCACCCAGCGGAGTTCTTACCCTTACTTTTGCTCCTTCACTCCAAGCAAATAATCGGTCGACACCTCGAAAAACTTGGCGATTTTAATCAAAGTCGCATACTCCGGTTCTCGCTGGTTACTTTCATACCGACTGATCGTTTGTTTCTTGATTCCTAAAGCAGCCGCTAATTGTTCCATAGTTAAGTTTGCTTCTTCCCGCAACGTTTTGAGACGTTCCCCGAATTTTGTTTGAATCTGCAAAATCCACTTTAATCCAAGTCAACACAAGTATTAAATATCTATGATGGCAATGGAATGCGGGTCAAGAAAGATGAAAGCGGCAAGACGACCTATTATCTCTACAGTGGGTCGAATCCGTTATTTGAATACTCGCCGAACGACGGTAGTTATTTATATCGGATCTATGCCGGGAATAAGGCAATTACTGAAGAAAAGGGCGGCAAGAATTTTACCACAAAGATCACTTAGGGTCGATGCGGGTAATCACCAATGCGGCTGGAGCTAAGATTGCGGAATGCTCCGTATGGGGACTTATAAAGCAAGTAGAATGAAGTATTTTGTTGGTTGTCCGCCAGTGGTAGGGCGGGGAGTGGGGAAGATCAAGGTTTGAAAGGGTAATGGTCATGTTTATTGGGTTAATGAAGAAACCTATCAATGGATAAAGAGCAACACTCGTTAAAGAAAAGGGACCCGCCCTAGAAGTAAATTTTAGGAACGGGCCTTTTTTATAAAATTTAAAGCGAAAAGATAACAAAATGATCTAAAGCCAATTAAGTGGGTTAAGTAATGTTAATAATTAATTTCCATCAATTTATGTAAATTAATGTAAAAAATTATTTTGATTGGAAGGGGAAAAAGGAATCTTCTAGAATTCAATTATTAAATTGTAATTAAAACAAAAAAACGGGGGTTGTTGAATGTTTTGTAAAATCGAGAAGTTTGTTTTAATATGCATAATTGTAATAATTTCAATCTTTATGGTTTTTCATGTTGCATATGCTCAAGAAAGCATAAAAAAAATTCAACCATCAAAAGATAAGATAACTAAAACGTTATTTAGAAATATGGAACTTGAAGTGCCTGCGGGAGCAGCAGAACAAGAAATTACAGTGGAAGATGGAGATGTAAATCTAAGTAATATTCAAAAACCAAATAATTTTATCCTGATAGGGAAATCTTTTAGGTTTGGCCCCCATGGTTTAAAATTTCCTAATGACAAGCCTTTAAGTGTTAAATTGAAATTTGATCAACAGCCTGATGCGCCACCTGTATTAGGTGCAAAGCTTTATTATGTTAATCAAGATACAAATACCTTAGAATTAGTTTCTGATCAAAAATATGATTATAATCAGAATACATTAGAAGCTAAAATTGGGCATTTTAGCACGTATGTTACAGGTGTAACACCTGGATGGGATGGGAATGGATTAAATCCTTTCACCGACTACATCAATAACGGTGTTGAACATATATCGCTTTCCAATTTAATTCTTACAATTATTCATCCTGTTTATACTGTTACATCACGGAGTTCAACCCTAAATATAAATTTGGTTTTTAATAATTACGAAACCAACATATTTGGAAATGATATTAGTGATGATCTTAAACTATATAAAGGTTGGAGATTTGATTTTCCTTACTTCATGAAAGAGATCTTACATTTACCGGGTGGAGCATCATTTGGAACACGGAGTAAGATTGGGGATTGTAAAATTGAAGGGAAAACATTTAACATATATGAAGATGATATTGTTTTCGCAATTTATCGGAGTAATACCGACGGACGAGAAAGCGGGACTATCGTTTACTTATCGGATGGAACAAGGATAGAAAAAATAACTAATGGATATAAAATAACAGATAGGAACAAGAATTGGATTCAACTTAATATAGTTCAAAAGAGTTTCTATCGAACAGGTGGCGATGGATCAATTAATTATTTTCAGTTAAATTCAATTAATGATTCAGTTGGTCATGTTTTCAATTTCATATATAAAACACCTTCACAAGCTTATCAAAATATAAAAGATTTAGATAGAATCGAGCAAGTCTTAAATAATGGTTCGAAAAAAACTATTTTTACTATTCAAAGAACTAATGATGTATTTAAATTTATTGATGCGGAAAACAGAACTACTACATATAATTTATCAACATCTCATAAAGGTCGTGTTATTGATATAACTTATCCGAACAATACAAAGACAAGTTTTGCTTACATAGATAATGGCTCTAATGTGCTAAAGGTTTCTTCTCAAAAATTCTACCATGGTAATGGATCCTTATTTAAAACTATCCAATACACACCAACCATTGATCCCACATTACCATATCTTAAAAATTTAAGAGTTCAAGATGGAATTAGCAGCACATACTATTCATTTAAATATGGATGTACAACTAGTTTGGAAGTAAGTGACGATGAGAATAAAAAACTGCGATTAATTGAGTATAATTATTCAAGATATACTGGACTTGATGGTGCTGCATATCATTCAAGCCCTATTATGGTCAAAACAGTGAATTATCTAGCTGATGGGTCAACTCTAAGTCCTTACAGTAGTACTTTCCAATACGAGTATGACAAATGGGGTAATTGTACTCGTATTATAGATCCTTATAATACAGAAACTCGAATGGCATATGCCAATACAAATAGTGAAAAAAATCTTAGTATTTTTAATTCTATATATCAACCAGCCAAATACCCGAATTTTATTGCTAAGGGGTATTCAAATTCAACTGATTTTGCGGGTTTTGATCGATTATTGACAAAAGCAACAATTATTAATGATGCCATTGGAAACACTCCCAAATTACAGCAAATTCATTATCAATATGATACAAGAGGTAGTTTAATAACTGAAACGCAAATTAGTGACACAGCTCCATATGAATTAAATACAACATATTCTTACGATACTTATGGGAATTTAATTAGTAAAACAGATCCAAACAACAGTACCCTTTGTTATGAGTATGCTGCACTAGCTCCCTATAATTCAGGTTATTTAACCCGAGTTTATAACCCAAATATAACTTTTAATTTCATTTATGATTATGATGTAAACTCCGGACTTAAGACAAAAGTAACAGATCCAAAAGGCAATACTTATAAATATGAATATGATTTAATTGGCCGTAATGACAAAAGAGTATTTAGATAATAATACCCCTACTATTGGGATTAGCCGCGTCATCCGCTATTATGACAGCGACAGTCATATCGAACTGGATTTCGGTGGCGGCGTGGAGAACCGCTGGGAGTATGGGCGGATTTACTATAATCAGCTTGTTGGGAAACCGGAATTAGTTCAAAGGAAAAACGGCAACAACTGGGTCGCTATTAAGACTATTAACTACGACATCATTGGTCGGGTCCTTAGCGAAACAGACGGTGAGGGACATACCACTTCGTATGAGTATGATGCTTTAAACCGAGAGATCAAAACGGTTCAATCTGATACAACGTATACAACCTTCGCCTGGGATGATTGCAAGGTAACCGTCACTGACGCCAAAGGCAATATCAAAACTCAATACTACGACCTGCTCGACCGGCTGATTCAAGTGGACGAGTATCCACAAGCTGGTGCTACCTATTCAACGAAATATTTGTATGATACTTATTTTGACCAAGAAAAGAAGGCTTCTCATCTGGTACGGGTGACTAACGCCCAGAATGCCAATACGAATTATACCTACGACCATCTTGGCCGGTTACTTCAAGTCGATTACCCGCAAGACGGCCCGAACCCGATGAAACCGGAAGTTTACAGTTATGATCCGGTCGGTAACTTAATATCCAAAACAGTCAACGGCAAAACGAAATCTTTGGAGTATGAGTTTTATGCCGGTTACCGGGTCACAAAAGTGACCGAACCGGACAACCGAACGGTAACTTATCAGTATGACAATAACGATAATGTCACCGCTCAAACCGTTTCCAACGGCGTTAGTTACAATTTCAATTACGACGCCCGGAACCGGGTGACCGGTTCAACCTCAACCATCGATGGCCGCAACTTCGTCTTTGGTTACGGCTACGACCTGTTTGGCCGCACTACCAGTATTACTTACCCCAATCGCGCTAATCCGGTCACCTATCAATATGACGATCTGGACCGGTTGCAAAGCATCGGAGATTTTGTCAATTCCTGCAGCTATGACTTGGATAATAAGTTGATTCAGATGGTCTATAGTAATGGTGTAACCAACAACTATACCTATGATGTTAATGACCGGCCAACCAACATCAACGCAGGTGGAGGCAGCTTATTAAACCTGAACTACACATACGACTCAGTTGGTAATATCAAGCAAATCAATAGTGATTATTATGACTATGATGGGATGAACCGGTTGACCTGGTACGGAAATAAGCCCTTCTCACAATTGGCAACGGCCAACGGCACCCGCTGGAGTTACGACGACGTCGGCAACATGACCGGTAAGGAGAAGTTTTTAAACGGTGGCAGTCAGGGAGTCACCTCGTTTAGTTACGACTTGGCGAATCGTTTATGGTCAATGGGTTCCATAACCTATGACAATGATGCGCTTGGGGCACGAATCGGGAAATATAACGGAGCAACTTGGCAATATATTTACGACGGCGAATCCCGTTTAACCCAAGTCAACAAAAACGGAGTTGCCCAAGTATCAAACATCTATGATGGCAACGGAATGCGGGTCAAGAAAGATGAAAGCGGCAAGACGACCTATTATCTCTACAGCGGGTCGAATCCGTTACTGGAGTATTCGCCGAACGACGGTAGTTATTTATATCGGATCTATGCCGGGAATAAGGCAATTGCCGAAGAAAAGAACGGTGTGGTAAAATTTTACCATAAGGATCACTTAGGGTCGACGCGGGTAGTGACCAATGCGGTCGGAGCGAAGATTGCGGAGTATAAGTTTGCTCCGTATGGGGAGAAAGAGATTAGTTCCGGAGATGGGACGGATTATGGATTTACGGATAAGACAGAAGATGCCTCAACCGGGTTGAAGTATTTCGGGGCGAGGTTTTATGATGCGGAAGTGGGGAGGTTTATTAACCTTGATCCGAAGAAAGATGGTTTGAATTGGTTTGAATTTTGCAGAAACAATCCTGTTCTATATGTAGATCCTAATGGTTTGGAAGTTTATGTTGGACGTACTAAAATACCTTATTCCGGCCCACTAATTGGAGGATTTGGGATTGTGAAGACGGCATATCATACGTTTGTTTTGGTTACAAATAAGCCAATTACAGAAGAAGGGGTAACTGGATTGGTATTTGAAGCTGGGCCAAGTAAACCTAATGCCGACACTCCTTTTGGCACTTTAGAAGTTGCAAGATATACATCTCCAGAACAAGCTATTGCGGATCCAAAAAAGTATGGCTTACAAGAGATTCCAACACCAGAAATGTACAATAGTTGGGTTGAATTCAAAGATCAAATTGTAGAAACATACTTGTCTTATTTTGATATGGAACACCCGAACTATGATCCTATTCCGACAACAGAATTCAGAAATTCAAATTCCTTTACGGGAAGTATCCTGAGAAGTAACGGTTCAGGATGGCATCCAGATTATTGGGTACCGGGATTTGATAATCAAATTGAATTTTCTGAGGGTTTAGACTACTGTGGATGGGGAAATTATTAACTACAGGATGGTGAAAAATGAAAAAAGTGTTTTTATTATTACTAGCATTATTTTTACTGATAAATGGATGCGTTTTTGGAACAAATACGGAAAAAGCGACATTTTATAAGTTAGAGAGTTTATATATTGAAGAACCTATAGAGTTAATGTCACAGTCCTATTCAAAATCTTTCGTATTTATTCCTACATCGACATCTGATAGATTGACAATAGATTTGTATTATTTAAATTTCAAATATCTTTTTAGGAATCAGGATAAAGAAGATTTAGAAAATATCTATAAGTCATTAATTGGTTTTTCGATTGAATTATATGACCAAAGTAAAAATAAACTAATCTACTCACGGGAAATTACTGAAAATAATAAACCTTCTATCGGTACGGCAACTCCTTCAATATTTTTGGTTAATAAGGTTATTAAAATTGAACGAGGAAAGAGATATGAAATTAAATTGAATATTCCAGCCAAAGAAGAAACTAATAATCAATATCTCAAGCCGATGTTTATTGTTGGCATTGTTCCTAAAGCACAACTATAGTAACCTTACAGTAATTAAAGTTTAACCAGGGTCCCGCACCCTGGTTTCCTTTTTCCATATCCATTAATTGTTGTTGGCTCGGTTACTTTGTATTAAACTACTAATAAAATTTTTTTAATGGTATCAGGGGCGGCTCTCATGAGTCATCCGTTTTTATTCAGCTCAAAAATCAAGTTTTTTATAAAATCTGAAGCTCAAACTCAAGAAACGCCCTACTCTTATTATATATTCTTATATTTAAGGGGTCGAAATTGAAAACGGATAGTCAACAATATGTTCAAATGTTTGACATCCCATTTCGGACGAAGAAAAAGCGCGTTTATTACTACAGTTTTATGAACCTTTAGCCCCCAAGATTGGTTTGCTATCATAGATAAAAATAAACCGCGCACTTTCTCCAGATATCGACGGAATAAGGAGACCAGACAAATGGAAACGAAAAACATTAATCCTTATTAGAATCTCAAAATCATACTACCGGTACGCCGATAGCTGTATATTTTCATAAAGATCACGACAGGGTCGTTGCCTTTGACCTTGATAAAAACCTTAACAACTTACCTGCCGATCAGCATTTATTTGAACACGAGAAGATCCGCGTCCGTATTTATTTATCATTTTTCCCAAGCCCTTTACCCTTAGGATAATCTCTATATTTGTGACGAACAAAAGCTTTAAATTCTTCTATCTCTTTTAGCGCTTCCGGAGGAAGATCTTCCGCGAGAGCGTCAGTCGCAGGACAGGAAGCGATGTATTCCTTAGCATCTCTTCCCAATAAAAAATCGATGGTTGTGTTAAAAATGTTAGCCAGAATATTTAATGTTTCAGGGTCCGGGTTTCGCAAACCTTTCTCGTAGCGGTTAATCGTTGCATCCGAAACATTAATCATTTCGCCGAGTTGTCGTTGAGTTAATCCTCGTTGTTCACGAAGGTTTTTTAACTGTTGAGGAAAATTCATTTTTTACCTCTTACCTCAGATAATGATTTCTTTCATTTTACCATAATGGTAATTAATATAAATATTAACTACCGAAACGGCAATAAAATGATTGACATTACCGAACCGGTAATATAGAATTACGATAGCATCGTGAAGGAACGCCTTTAACGGTTTTGCCCAAAACTCTACGCACAAGGGCGGATTCTTTTGGGGATGGTTTTTGTCTTAATCCTATCAAAACGGTTAAGGGCTGGGACAACAGGATTTGTGACGGTCTAGTTTGATACCAAATGAATGTAATTGAATGATAGCTTCGAATGTGATATGAAACTGAGGAGGCCGATCCCATGCTCAACTCCCACAGCACCGGCATTCAGAAATTCATCCTCCACCGGCTCGTCCATCCACGACGAGGTGATCACCCCCGACCCCGAACACCGGCAGTTAGGAAACCACCCGGATGAATTGTTACAGCAAATCACTGCTAAATTAGCCGAAGCCGATCGGTTTTTGCTCGATCAATACGATAGCGCCCGCCTGGAACAGCTTTGCCGCCAGGATGAGTTGATCTACAGCGAAGGCTTGATGGACGGCATCCGTTTCGGCTATTGGGTGGCGTTGGTGGGGCGGGGAATCGGGAAGATCGAGGTCTAGACCCGCAGGCAACCCTGACCCACCCAAAACGGTTCCCACGGAGGGAACCGCGCGTCGCTTTGATTCCCGGATTGAATCAAAGCGGTCGCCTCGCGAAGGGGACATCGTCAGCCTCAACCCGGTAGCCAGGCGGAGCGGCCAGGGAGGGCGAAAGCGCACACGGATGCATCGAGGGAGGTTTGGAACCGTAGGTTTCCGGGAGTTTTTGGGCACTTTTTGCGGTCAAAAAGTGCCGCGCCGCCGCAACCGTGGGCAACATAGGCGACCGACCGAAGTTTCAAAGAATGAATTCAGCAGTTATATCTATATCCCTCACGCTCCCGTCGGCCCGCAATTCCAACGATTCACCCCTCTCCTTGTCTAAGCCTCGTGAGATAGCTGCTAGGAGAGAAGACGGGGGTGAGGTCAAACCCCCGCCTGTGGATAACTTATCCCATTGAGTCACTCAACAAGCTTATTTTGTGAATAACTCAGCTACGTTATTAACAAAACGATCTCTTTCTGTGAATAACTCAGCTACGTTATTAACAAAATGATCTCTTTTTGTGAATAACTCTTCTATTTCTGTGAGTAAACGATCTATTTCTGTGGATAAACGGGATCCTTCCTTCGTCCCCTGTGAATATTCTGTGGATAACTAAGTTTTTCATGACCGGAAGCCGGAGCCATGAGGTGCAAAGCATTAGACAAAGAATCACTGTCCGCGTCCGTCATCAAATAACGCAACCCCGCGGCCTCTACCGCGGGGTAATTCATTTCAACATGAAAGACAGTTAACACAGGAGGTTGTGGCTTTTCAGAGGATTGGGGGTTCCCCCGAAATGCCCCGTTTTCAATAAAAGCCCCTTCCTTGGGGAAGGGGTTGGGGAGGGTTGGCCTTTTTTAATTTATATGGAATCACTTCCAATATTGATAACGTTTTATGAAGACTTGCGTTGTTATAGTATAACGTTTTTTGAACTAGAATCTTAAAGGAGTAACCAATATGAAAATCAGAATATTTTTTGGAGTTCTACTTCTAGTACTATTCAGCGCGGCTCTGATTTACGCCGACTCGAGCACCAGTCACTTTTTCAATGTTATTAACCAGCCTTTACCCGAATACGAGCCTGTCTACCCCTTGCTTAAACAATACTTCGCGGATAGCGTCCCGGAAACAATTATTGTAAGCTACACCAAGCGAAAAACTTCCCAATTTAACCCGAATAGTGAAATAGTGCTCATTAGTGAATTTGTTCAAAAAGATAATGCCGTTGCGGTGGTGGGTCATGAAAGTTCGCATTTGAGCTTGGCTAACCTGACGCAAGGGGCAAGCGTCATGGAACAGTTCCGCTTTTTTGATGAAGGGTTTGCCGATATTTTTGAAAGCATCGTTCAAAAGGATACTGAAGCGTTTAAGAGAGACTCGCTGATCATAGCGGCGCTGCAAAGTCAGAACCATAACGTCAGTTTTAAAAAAGTCCAAAACTGGTCGGAATATTTTGGAAATCCCCAAGTGAAAACTAACTTCTATGCCTATCCCGTTGGCTCCAGTTTTGATTTTTTCATCATTGATACGTATGGGATGGAACAACTCTTTGCTTTTTTTAAGGACATTGGGAACACCCAAGATTTAGAGAAATCAATCAAAAATGTCTTTAAAAAAGATCAGCAAGTGTTGGAAACTGATTGGTTACGATATTTGGGAAAGGTCGATGTCTCAGTTGCCGCACCACAGATCATCAAATTTTATCCGGAAAATAAAATGTCCAACATCAGTCCCAACACAAGCGAGATCTACATTGAGTTCACCACCCCGATGATGCCTTTAATTCGCCTCATCACCAGTCAAACTACTGGCATCAGTTACAAGGATGCTTACTGGAAAACCCCCAAAATTCTCGCGGTAAAGGTGAAATTACAACCGAATTGTAGTTATGTTATATCACTGGGAGATCGGGATCACGGCCGGTTCCTAAGCAAATACGGGATTGCGTTACCTGTTACTGAATGGAGTTTTACGACAGGTTTGGAATGAAGAAGTCGTAATGGGTCTATGACCAAAAGAAACTTATTACATTAAATCAGGTAAGAATTTGAGATCGACCGGGAGACGACGGTTGATCTCTTTTGCGATTAATCGCGACGCTTTTTTTCAATCCCACGATACGGCATTTTTGTTCTACGATGCGGGAGATTCTTTATTTGCGCAGGGTCTCGTTAAAATCGGGAGAAGTCTATTATCGTAGAAACATTACAATCTTAAGGAGGCATTATTGATGAAGGTTGCTGAAATTGTTGTCAAGATTTTAGAGGATGAGGGAATCGAGGCGGCGTTCGGAATTCCCGGTGCGGCGATCAATCCGGTCTATAAATACTTGAAGAATTCGTCGATAAAACATTATATCGCCCGTCATGAGGAAGGCGCGTTGCACGCCGCCGACGGCTATTACCGGGCTTCGGGCAAGATGGCTTTGGCGATCTGCACTTCCGGTCCGGCCGCGACCAACTTTGTGACCGGAATGTACACGGCGCAGGCTGATTCGATTCCGGTCATCGCCATCACCGGTCAGGCGGCCGCCACCCTTTTTGGGAAAGAACCGTTTCAATGCGTCGATATTGCGACCATCTGCAAACCGGTGGCCAAAGCGACCTGGTGCGTTACCAATCCGGCGGAACTGCCGCAGATCATGCGGGAAGCCTTCCGGATCGCCCGTTCGGGACGGCCGGGCCCGGTGCTGATCGATCTTCCGATTGATGTCCAAATGGCGGAGATCGACTATCATCCGGAACAAGACCACGCTTTGACGTGGACCAAACCAGGCCCCGACCGGGAGTCGATCCGAAAAGCCCTGGACTTGATCGCCCAAAGCAAGGAGCCGGTGCTGATTTTAGGCGGCGGCGTCATTCTGGCGGAAGCGACCGAAGTGTTTCGGAAGTTTGCGGAATATTTGGGGATTCCGGTCATCGCCACCTATATGGGAAAAGGCGGCATTCCCGAAGATCACCCCTTATATGCGGGGCATGCGGGAATTCAAGTGGGTCAACCGATCGGCAATGAAATCTTGCTCGGTTCCGATTTGGTGATCGGGATCGGGTGCCGTTTCACCGACCGCCACACCGGAAAACTGGAAACGTACGTCAAAGGCCGTCAATTTATCCACGTCGACATCGAACCGTCCCAGATCGGCAACGTAGTTCCGACCGCGGTGGGCATTGTCGCCGACGCCAAATTAGCGTTGGAAGCGTTACTGGCAGAGGCGCAACAACGCAAGTTGCAACGTCAACCGGCGGCGCGGGTAGCCCAATTGCCGCAACGCCGCCAGGAACTGGCCCGCAAGACCGATTATCAACAGGAACCGATCAAACCGCAACGGGTGTACGAGGAGATCAACAAGTTCTTCCCCGAAAACACCATGTATACGACCGGTTGCGGCTTGACCCAGATCTGGTCGGGGCAATTGCAAAAGGTCAGTACGCCCCGGCGTTATCTTCCGTCCGGCGGCGCGGGAACATTGGGTTATGAAGTTCCGGCCGCGATCGGCGCCAAAGTGGCTTGCCCCGAGGATCCCGCAGTGGTCGTCGTTGGCGACGCCGGTTTGTTATTTATGGTCGAAGAACTGGCCATGGCCGGTCAACATCAATTGCCGATCATTGTGATTGTGATTAATAACGGTTATTTGAGTTTGATTCGCCAAAATCAAAAATATGGGTATGATTATGAACACGGCGTCAGTCTCTGGTACAATGAAGATGGGATTTATCCCGATAACGTCAAAATCGCCGAAGGGTTTGGCGCCAAAGGCGAGCGGGTTATGAAAGTCGCCGACTTGCCGGCCGCGTTTCAACGGGCGTTGAATTCCAAAGTCTCCTATCTCATCGATGTCGTCGTGGAACGGGAGACCGATTGCTCGATGGGCGCCAGCATTGACGCGATACGCGAATTTGTCTGATTAACATTGGAGGGGTAAGGATGAGTATAACGGATCGGAACCGTAATAAATCGGTGCAGGTTTTGGAGCGCGGCTTCGCGATATTGGAAGAGATTGCCCGCAACAACGGGGAGGCTCCATTGGCTGTCTTGGGAAAAGGTTTGCAGATTCCGCGCAGTACGATTCATCGGATATTATCCAGCTTAATGGATTTGGGGTATGTCGATCAAAACCCGGAGAGCGGTTGGTATCGGATGGGTTTGAAAGTCCTTGCTCTTTCCAGCGTGATCTTGGAAAACTTAGATATCCGCCGGGTCGCCCATAAGTATCTCGAGGATTTGATGGACGAGACCGGGCATACCGCCAATCTGGTGGTGCTTGACCGCAATGAAGTTGTTTATATTGCCAAAGTTACCGGCAAAAAAGGTTCCGGCACATTTAGCCTCATCGGCACCAGGGCGCCGGTTCACGTGACCGGCGCCGGCAAAGTGCTCCTTTCGGAGCTGGCGCAGATGGACATCATCCAAATGTTGCGGACCAAAGGCATGTCGAAACTCACCAAATATTCGATCACCGAGATCGAGGCTTTTTTGGACGAATTGGTGAAAGTCCGCAAACAAGGGTATGCTTTCGACAACCAGGAGTGCGAGATGGGCGCGCGTTGCATCGCCGTGCCGGTCCGCGATCATACCGGCCGGATTATCGCCTCGGTCAGTATTTCGGGCGCGGCCAATCAACTGAAAACCGATAGTACCGTGGAGATCGCGGCGGTTGTCAAATATGCGGGGCGGCTCTCGCACGCCCTGGGTTTTTCACCCGATTTACTCAAGTTATAGCGTGGATTCAAGCAAGTTCCCCAACACGGCCTGGCCGTAAGGACAGTGATCGTGATTTGCGGAATTTCTCAAACTGGAGGAGATATTATGGATTTCAAACCGATCAGCGCAGCGGAATTAGAGGCTGCCGCCAGCCGTCCGGTTTTGACGCCGCAGGTTGTCGCGGAGCCGGTGATCATCGAGTCGATCGAGGTATTATATAACGGCCAATTTTATATTATCCGTTCCCGTTCCAAAGACGGCGCGGAGGGAATCGCCGTCGCCAACGACAAAGCGGCGTATTTATATCCGTTGATGAAACAATTGGTGATTCCCTATTTCATCGGGAAAGACGCCCGCGATCTGGAAGCGTTAATCGACGGGGTGTATGTCGTCAATAGCAATTATAAACTGGCCGGGCTGGCTCTGTGGTGCTGCGTCGCCTGGGTGGAGTTCAGTCTGTTGGATCTGTTGGGTCAGGTCGCGCAAAAGTCCGTGGGCGAACTGTTAGGGACGGTGCTCCGCCAAAACATTCCGCTTTATGTCGCCAGCGGCCGCCGGGACACCACGCCCGAGCAGGAAGTGGAGATTCTCCAAAAGAGAATGGCCGAGACCGGCGCGCGCGCCGTCAAATTTAAAGTGGGCGGCCGGATGAGCAAAAACGCCGATTCGATCATGGGCCGGAGCGAAGGATTGATTAAGCTTTCCCGGAAGGTGTTGGGCGATGATATTACCATTCATGCCGATGGCAACGGTTCCTTCGATCCGCCTAAGGGAATTATCATCGGGAAGATGCTTGAGGAGATTAACGCCTATTTTTATGAAGAGCCCTGTCCGTTCGATCACTTGGAGGAGACCAAGGAAGTGGCGGACGCTTTGACGATTCCGGTGGCTTTTGGGGAACAGGAGACGAGTTTACGCCGGTTCCGCTGGGTGCTGGAGAACGACGCGGCTCAGATTATCCAGCCGGACCTGCACTACAACGGCGGAATGATCCGGGCAATCCGGGTGGCGCGAATGGCCGAAGCCGCCGGGAAAGAGATCACCTTGCATATCTCCAGCGGCATGTGTTATCTGCAGATGTTGCATTTCGCGTCAATCACTCCGAACATTGGCAAGTATCAGGAGTTCAAGACCGGCATCGAAGATACGGGACATTTCTTTGATCCTTGCTTGAAAGCCCGCGACGGCCAGGTGGCGGTGCCGACCCGCCCGGGTTGGGGGTTGGCGGATGTCCAAGGATTATTGCACAACGCCACTCGAGTGTGAGCAAATCACTCGCAGTTACGAAGGCCAATAGTCAATGTTTGAAGAACGATCACAAGCGAGGAAACGCCGATGCAAGAGCGCAACGCGAACCAGGGGGAAGCGGCCCGGTCTTATCAAACGGCCGGGCTGACAACCGATCAGCTCCCCGTATTTTACGAGCAGTTAAAACGGAAATTAACCTTTCCGTTGTCATGGACGTCCGGGAAATATCCCGATTTTCAGGAATGGCGCCAGACCGCCCGGGCTAAAGTGTTGGAGCTGATCCATCACGAACCTGACGCAACGCCGTTTAACCCGGTGGTGCTGGAAGAAGTTGACCGGGGTACCCATCTTGTCCGTAAGGTGGTGTTCCAGCTTACGGCGGAAAGCCGGGTCCTGGGTCTGCTGGGAGTGCCCAAAGGGCCGGGACCGTTTCCAGCGGTTTTGCTGCTCCACGATCACGGCGCCCGTTTCGACATCGGCAAGGAAAAATTGATCGAACCCTGGGGCGACCACGCCAAGCAACAAATCGCCCGGGAATGGGCTGCCAAATATTTTAGCGGCGATTACGTCGGCGATCGACTGGCGGCGGCCGGGTATGTGGTTTTGGCGGTGGACGCCCTCGGGTGGGGCGACCGTGGTGTCGTCGCGTTTGAGGCGCAACAAGCCTTGGGCAGCAATATGTTGCAGCTCGGCACATCGCTGGCGGGTTTGATGGCCTGCGAAGACATGCGCGCCGCCGAGTTTTTGAGCGTTCTGCCCGAGGTTGATACGGAGCGCATCGGTGTCTTGGGTTTTTCCCTCGGCTCATACCGGGCTTGGATGGCGGCCGCTTTATCCGACAAGATTAAAGCGGGCATTGCGGTGGGTTGGATGGGTCCTTTACATGAGCTGTTAAATCCGGGGAAAAAGGTCCTGCGGGGTCAGTCGGCGTTTCATAAGATCATCCCCGGACTGGCCAACTATTTGGACTATCCCGATGTCGCCAGCATCGCCGCGCCCAAACCGCTCTTAATTTACCATGGTGAATTGGATCTGCAGAACTTCACGGTGCCAGCGGCCCAAGCCGCTTTCGCAAAGATGCGGCAAGTCTGGGATTCCCAAGGCACCGGTGCCAAGCTGACAACAGAGATCTGGCCGGGGTTGGGACATGTTTTTGTCCGCCAACAACAGGATGCCGCAATGCAATGGTTGGACCGATGGTTGAGAAAGCAGGAGTAATCCGTTTGTTTTTTTGTTTAAACGAACGTCCCTGCTCAAGAGCGTCTTGGAGTGGCGAAGGAAGTAGCGCCGCTTGATTTTTGAAAACGCAAAGGGGAATTTCCACAGTACGGCATTTTCATTCCACAAGGTGGGATAACCCGCATATTGCAGAGGGATTTAGCGAAAATGAAATAATTTTTTAACATGGAAGTCGATCAAAATTAACAAAAGGAGGGTTTCATGTGAACCGGAACAAAATGCACTTTTTGATCGTTGTCTGCTTGAGTGTATTATTGATTGGATCGGTGATCCAAGCCGCTACCCCGATTTATCCCCTAAAAACGGATGTCACATTAACCTGGTGGATGGAGCTTCATCCCAACGTCGCTTTGGTAGCGAAAAATTTTGGTGATACCGATTTTGCAAAAGAGTTACAGAAACGGACCGGAGTCAAGGTGAAATTCCTGCATCCGGCGGTCGGGCAAGCCGATGAAGCGTTCAATTTGATGTTGGCTTCGGGAGATTTTCCCGATATCGTGGAGTATACTTGGTTCGGCGTCCCCGGTGGCGTCGCCAGCGCTTACGATAATAAATACATCATCAAGTTGAACCCCATTCTCGACAAGTACGCGCCGAACTTAAAAAATTACTTAAAAACTAACCCGCAATACGCCAAGATGGTCATGGACGACCAAAGCAATTACTACGTCTTCCCGTTCGTTCGCGGCGATGAATCGTTAATCGGAACCAAAGGTCCGTTAATCCGGAAAGATTGGCTTGACGAGCTGGGCTTGAAAGTTCCCGAGACCATCGATGAATGGTACCAGGTACTGAAAGCGTTTAAAGAGAAAAAAGGCGCGACGCTCCCGCTTTCGTTGGAAGCAGTCAATCTGTCGGTCTGTTTTGCCGGTGGATTCGATAACTTTGACAGTTTTTACGTTGATCACGGTAAAGTGAAAAACGGAATTACCGAGCCCAACCGGAAACTGTTCCTCGAAACGATGCGTAAATGGTACAACGAAGGTTTGCTTGACCGCAATTATGCAACGGTCACCCGGAAAAACCTCGACGCGTATTTCATGACCGGCAAGTCCGGCGCGACTTACGGTCAGGGCGGCAGTGTGCTGGGGCGTTATTTGGATGCGATGAAAGACAAGGATGCGAAGTTCAATATGGTGGCCGCGCCATTTCCGAGCCCGAAAAAAGGTCAGCTTACGCGTTTCGCCAAACGCTCCTTGCCCGCCGGAGAGCCCGGTAACCAGGGCAATGCGGCGATCACGACCCGGTGCAAGAACGTGGAGGTGGCGGCCCGCTTGTTGGATTACGGGTACTCCAAGGAAGGAAACATGTTTTATAATTTCGGTATCGAAGGGATCTCCTATAAAATGGTCAATGGGTATCCGACCTATACCGAGCTAATTATGCGGAACCCGCAAAACCTGTCCAATACGCAAGTGATGTCCAAGTACATGCGGGGCCATACCAACGGTCCGTTCGTCCAAGACAAACGGTATTTGGAACAATATTACGAGACGCCGCAACAGAAACAAGCGATGCAGATTTGGAAGAACAACGACTACAGTAAATATCGGTTGCCGCCGGTGACTCCGAAAGCGGAAGAAGGTCAGGAATTGGCGAAGATCATGAATGAGATCAACACCTATTCCGATGAGATGACCTTAAAGTTCATCATGGGAGTTGAACCGCTCGACCATTTCCCGCAATTTGTCGCCCAGCTTAACAAATTGGGATTGCCCCGCGCTATTGCGATTTATCAAGCCGCGCTTGATCGTTATAACAAACGGAAATAGCAACATGACGGTATCATACCGTATCAAGGAGGCGTTTTGAATATGGCAAAAAAGCGTTACGCCCAAGTCGGCACCGGCGGAAGAGCGCGATTTTACTATGAGGGTCTTGCCGCCCATTTTCAAGCGACAGCGGAATTGGTGGGATTCTGCGACACCAACCAGACCCGGATGGACTTTGCCAACAGTATCCTACGCGAACACAACGCGCCGCCGGTCAATACCTATAAACCGGATCAATTTCAAACCATGATCGAACGGGAGAAACCCGATACAATCATTGTTACCTCGATCGACCGGACCCACGATGAGTACATCATTCGAGCGCTTGAAGCCGGTTGCGACGTAATTACCGAGAAACCGATGACGGTGAACGAGGTCAAGGCCCAGGCGATCCTCGACGCCATTCAGCGGACCGGCCGGCAAGTCCGCGTCGCGTTTAACTACCGTTACGCGCCGCATCACACCAAAGTCCGGGAGTTAATCGTATCAGGCGTGATCGGCGAGGTTTTTACAGTTCATTTTGAATGGTTGCTCAATACCGAACACGGCGCCGATTATTTTCGCCGTTGGCACCGGGATAAACGCAACAGCGGCGGGTTGTTGGTCCATAAAGCCACTCACCACTTCGATCTGGTCAACTTTTGGTTAAATACCTACCCCAAGACGGTGTACGCCATGGGCGACCTGCGGTTTTACGGGCGGGAAAATGCTGAAAAACGGGGCGTAACCAAGTTTTACAGCCGGGCGTACGGTAGCCCGAACGCGCAAGGGGATCCCTTTGCATTGGACCTTGCCGGCAGCGAGAAGTTGAAAAAACTTTATCTCGATGCCGAACATGAAGACGGGTACTATCGCGACCAAAGCGTCTTCGGAGACGGAATCAACATTGAGGACGCCATGGGCGTGATGGTGCGCTATCAAAACAACGCCGTATTGACCTACTCCCTAAACGCCTATATGCCGTGGGAAGGTTACCGGATCGGGTTTAACGGCAGCAAAGGCCGGATTCAGGTCGCGGCAACCGAGAAATCCTATGTCAATGCCGGGGGTAACGCCGCGTTGGAAGGCGCGATCAAAGAACGCAGCATCGTCGTTTATCCGATGTTCGGCGAGGCCTATCAAGTGCCGATTGAGGAGAAAGCCGGCGGTCATGGCGGCGGCGACCCGGTATTGCTAAATGACCTTTTCGGCATCCCGGAACCGGATCCGTTCAATCGCGCCGCTTCCCACATCGACGGGACCATGTCGATCCTGACCGGAATCGCGGCCAATAAGTCGATTGCCACTGGGCTGCCGGTGAATATTGATGGATTGGTGAAGTTTTAATTAAAAAACAATAACATTAAAAAACCGCCCTGGGAATTGCCGAGGCGGTTTTTTAAGTGTAAACGGTTCAGGGGTCGGTTTTCTCCATGAAAAAAAGGTGACTCGCGTCGCAACTGGAAAAGCGGGTTTATTTTACTTCAGGAAAAATCCAATCAACGCGGCGCCCACTAAAATTAGATTGGCCGGCACGCGCCGGGAGATGGCGAGGACGGCGCTGATTGCGGCAATGGCGATCATCAGCCAATTAGAGCCGTTGCTCCAGAAGATGCGCAGCAAGACGATGAAACCGAAACTGGTGATCACCAGCACCACTCCGTCCAAAAAACCTTGGGTCGCGGGTAGATCGGCGATCCGGGCGTGACATCGTTGGACAATTACGATCAAAAGTGGTGGCAGCAGCAGGGCGATACAGGATAACACCGCGCCCGGGAGACCGGCGACCAGGTAACAAAGACTGACAACCCATAGGCCGCTTGGACCGGGGGTGATTTGGCCGATGGCGAGCGCTTCGGTAAAATGCCGTTCCTGCGCCCAGCCTTGCGCGATGAGATCTGTGTGTAAACTGGGTAACGGACCAAAACCACCGGTGGAAAAGAGTGCCGCTTTTAATAAAAGTCCCAAAAACACGATCCACTTCACGGTTGCTCCTCTTTCCGCCGCTGTTTCGCCACATGCCAATAGGCGAATGCTCCGGCCAGACCGCCTAAGCCATATAAGACAACAACCGGCGGCTCAAGAAACCAAAAAAGCAGCGCTCCACCGATAATAATGCCCAAGGTAACCCCCAAAACGAAAGAGCCGCGCTTGGCGTTACCTTGAATAATCGGTTTGACGTTACGCCAGTTGGTGGCGATGGAGATGCCGAAGATGGCGGCGAACATCGTTTGCAAGGCGTTTTGTACTTTGGCGATTCCGCGAAAATGCGCATAAAAAGCAGTGATAGCAATGGTAATCGCCGCGCTGGGCAAGATCAGTCCGAGTAGGGAGACGAGAATGCCCGGCCAACCGGCCAACCGTTTGCCGATCAAGATGGTCATCGCCAAAAGGTTAATTCCGGGCGCGATTTGACACATGGCGATGATATTGGCGAACTGGGCTTCGGTGATCCAGTGATTTTTGTAGATAAAATGCTCTTGAATCAAATATTGGGTGACAGCGCCACCTCCGAACGAAGAATAGCCAATCTTAATCCAGACGAAAAAGAGTTTACCCAGGGTAAAAGGGGCGACTTCGGTTGTGGGGTCAGGATCGGACATTGGGCAAATCCGGTTTATTGACATGTCGACCTCATCATGAAATGAAATATGCTTAATTAAATCAAGTATAAACGCTATTGAACCAATCCGCAAGTTTGGGACGATGACGGAGCGACGATTGGCAAGGCAGTCGTCCACCCTAGCTTCCGCAGCCCCTCCAGGGCTCGGCAAAAGCTTCGAAGCACCACCCAGCCCGGAAGGGCTTGAGACCGGTTTTCAACTTAGCCCTGTCGTTTACGGCTGGGCGGACTTTATAAGTAGGTTCTCAAGGCTTAGGCCTTCGACGCCAGTGTTCCGCCGACCACGATCAAAACTGAGGCAACCAATAACTTCGGCATGTTGATATTTTTCCATTCGGCGAAAATAACCAATCCCAAACAAACCGCTACCAAGGTATTCATATTAAAGATCGGAACCAGCTTGCTGATGGGGATTTGATATTTGGCCAGCGTAAATGAGACCAGACCGGTCGCCACCGCCCAGGCGATGCCGGTTAATGAAGCATAATACCCCGAGCGCCAGGAGACGGTGAATTCATTGGCGAAAAAACAATATACCAAACCGACCGCGATGATATTTACGCCGACCACGATCAGAAACATCCCGGGACTAATCCCGTTTTTGGTCGATAATTTCTGTAAAATACTGAAAACCCCCAAAATCAACGCGGGCAAAACCCCGCCGATCAAATATCCCATGCCTTGATGTGACATCAATGATTTCCTCCATTCTTTCGCCTTGCCTGATTTGTTCAGCGGTAAAGCATCTCTTAATCTTTCCGGATGTGGTTATTTCAACAAGGTGGTTCCAATATATTTGCGTTTGGCCGGAATCGACGCCGTTTGCCTTGCGCACCAATGCTTTTGTCCTTTCATATACTGGATTGGAAATTTTAGCTTAGTGAGGTGATAGCGGATTGACCAACCTAGAAGTATTAACCCGGATTGTCTGGGGGGAGGCGGAGTCGGAAACCCTCTCGGGGAAGCTGGGGGTGGCCGCCAGCATTATCAACCATGCCGAAGCCGAAAATAAAAATGTCTTGCAACTGGTTCAGACCCCTGGACAGTTTGAAGCGTATGCTAATAACCGCTTCTGGCAAGCCCCGTATCAATCGACCGATCCGATGCTTGTCGAGAGTAAGCAGGCTGCAAGCCGTGCTTTGGGAGGAGAAGACCCGATAGCCAACAAGACGCATTTTTGCGCTTACCAAAAAAATCCCTGCCGTTGGCATTATCAACAATCGCCCCCAGTCCAATATTTAGGAAATCACCTGTTTATCCGGGCGCGGATCTACAATACCGGAGGTGGGACGGGTGCTTAATCAAGTCCATTATCGTTTGAAAACAACCTCGGTGACAGGAACCCTGATTAATGCCGTGGTGACCTATGATGTCTATTACGCGGCGGATCAAGGAATCGCTTATGAAGTGGAGCTGCAAGTCCCGGAAACGATGGGTTCCAATCAATTGAGAACTGCGTGGCGGGCCAAGATTTTCAATGATAGCCATGAGAAACGTTTGGAGTATGATATTTTACAAAAGATCTATTATCAAACCCGTCAAACCATCCGGGTCGAGAGCGCCCTTTATGATTTACAAACGGATTTGCAAAAGTTTTTAGAAGCTCCCAATGGGACGAGGATCGGCGAGACGCCGTTGGCCGGCGGAGCGTTCCCAGGTTTTCGGGTGAATACCTTGACCATTTGGTATGACGCTGCGTGGAAACTGCCGTTGCGCCGGATCAATCTTGATCGCGGCAATACTATCACCGACGAATTTACCTATTTTTCGTTGAACCAACCGTTACCGGGCGAGGTCTTCAGCCTGCCCAAACCGGCCGATGCTATCGCTGATTTTAACCTGTATCCGGAACCGCCGCTGTTGCCGCGGTTTGTTAATGTGCATGAAACGCCGCAATACGGCATCTATGTCAATTTGTTGCTTGAACAGACCAAACAGCATATTATCCGGAATCAATGGGAGTACGGCCCCTTCGCCACAATCAAGCTGCCCTGGAATGTCAATATGCCGGTGTTGATTTATCTACGCAGGACGGAAACGGCTTATCCGCCGATTGTCGCGGTGTTTGAAGTTCCGGGACAAGGAAAGACCCATTTCTTTATCAACTATAGTTACTTAGGTTATGTTGTCGCAGGCTTTACCCAGGACCCCTATGATCTTAGCCAATATGAACGTTTACCGATCAATGCTTCGGTTCGCTTGGAGGATTTTATTCCCCTTTATCAAAGCCCGTCGTTGGAGAAAGATGCGGTCGTCAGTAACTTCGTCCGTTCCGTCCAGAGCAATGACACCTTCATTATCGCCTTTGGCATGGGAAATAAAGAATTTGACATTACCTTTAAAAACTTTAGTTTTGATGAGAACGAAGGTTACCTGTTACTCAACATCTACGGCAAGGAATATTGGGATAACGCCAATTTCGAAGCGAAGTTCAACTTCGTGGTCACCGGTCAAATGGCCGACGCCCATACCACTCCGCTAATCATTTATGCGCTAAATTCCCTGAAACGGTTGGGAATCAACCGTCGAATTTTGATGCCGGACTATGTGGACATTCCGGTAACCCCGCCGCAAGCGACGTAAACTCGGCGGACTTATTTGAAGCAAGGACTCGGACTGTGCCAATTAAATAATCGTTCGGATTGGTAAGATGATAAAAGGGCTGTGACCGATGTTACGGCTCTTTTTTCGTGGCAATTGGTATGCCGCGATCGAAAACACAAATATTAAGTGGGACATATGTCAATCCAACCAAAAATGTTCATGATTTTCGCTTTTGCTCTAAGCAGGAAATTATTAATTTAAAAGGAATATTTATAGAAAATCGAAATTAAGGATGCGTTTCGTGAAAAAGGTTTTAGTACTTCCCAATCCCCTTAAACCCAAAGCGATGGAACTGGCCGGACCGATCACCGCGTTGCTGCTCCGGTACGGTTTGGAACCGTATTTTACCGAAGAGATCGTGACCAAACTTGACCCGCAATTGGAGTTGCAAGTTTGCAACGAATTTAACGATATCGATCTGGTCATGGTTTTAGGTGGCGACGGTTCGATGTTGAGCGCCGCCCGGTTGATCTATCCGTTACAAATTCCGTTGCTCGGAGTGAACCTCGGTCATCTCGGTTATCTGACCCGGATCGAAAGCAACCAGCTTGAGGAGGCTTGCCGTCAGATCCAAGACGGGGACTACTCCTTGGAGTCGCGGACGATGGTCGAAGCGACGGTGCTCCGGGAAGGCCAGGAAGTCCGGAAGATGATCGGCCTTAATGAATTAGTTTTGGCCAAAAGCGCTCTGGCGCGGATCATTCGGTTGGAGACTTGGATTGACGACGCTTATTTCACAACTTATCCGGCGGATGGGTTAATCGTCGCGACGGCGACCGGTTCCACCGCTTACTCCATGTCTGCCGGCGGTCCGATTTTGGACCCCAGACTGGCGGCATTGGTCATTACGCCTATTTGCGCCCACTCGTTATACTCGCGGCCGTTGGTTTTAAGCAGCGAGGCCAAGATTCAAGTGATCCTCAATGCGGACCATACCGAAACCGCACTAACCGCCGACGGACAGACATTCTTCGGGTTGCAGGCGGGCGATGTCATCCGTTTTTCCAAAGCGGCTTTTGTCACGCAATTACTACATTTTAAAGATCAGGGACTGTTTGATATATTGAAAATGCGCCTAAAACAAGGAAGAATGTAACTGGAGGCAGCGATGAAAGCCAACCGACACGCCATGATTGTGGCCATCATTAAGGAACAAGTTATCGGAACTCAGGAAGAATTGGGTGAAGCTTTGAAAACCAAAGGAGTTTTGGTTACGCAAGCGACACTGTCACGGGATATCAAGGAGCTGGGGTTGATCAAAGTACCAACGCTGGAGGGGTATTACCGCTACTCCGTACCGCAAGACCGGACCCCCGGCGATCTGACCCGGCGGGCGCAACGGATGCTGGAAGATGCCATGATCGCCATTGACGCGGCGGAAAATTTGATTGTCGTCAAAACGATGAGCGGAACGGCGCAGGGCGTGGCCGACGCGCTGGATGATCTGGAATGGCCGGAGATTGTGGGAACCGTTGCCGGTGACGATACGATCTTACTCGTAGTCCGGACCAAGGAACAGGTGGACTCGATTTTGAACCGTCTTCAGCAGTTAAGGAGGTAGGTAACTTGCTGCAAGAAATTCGTGTCAAAAATTTTGCCCTGATCGAAGAGTTGCGGCTGGATTTTGACCCCGGTTTCAATGTCTTAACCGGCGAAACCGGCGCCGGAAAGTCGATTATCATTGATGCCTTGGGCTTAGCGTTGGGCGGACGGTTCAGCTCGGAGATGATCCGGGCCGGGGCGGACAGCGCTTTGGTCGAGGCGGCGTTTCAGTTGGAACGGCGGCCGGCGTTTGAGCGTCTGCTTGACGAGATGGGAATTCCGGTGGAAGCCGACGGGACGTTGATCATCCAACGGGAGGTCGCCGGCAGCGGTAAAAATCGGTGCCGGGTCAACGGTCAACTGGTGACGGTGCTGTCCTTGACTAAGATCGGGGAGCATCTTATCGATATTCACGGCCAGCATGAACACCAATCCTTGTTGTTTGCCGAGAAGCAATTAGAGCTGTTGGACCGATACTGCGGCGCGGACTGTTTGGCGTTGCGGGCCGAATACGAATCGGCCTATCGGATCTGGCAAAGTTTAGCCGAAGAGTACCACAGTCTGCAACAGAACGAAGCGGAATTAGCGCGCAAAGTTGACCTCCTGCAATTCCAGGTTCAAGAGATCGGCGACGCCAAGCTGGTCCTCGGCGAAGACGAGGATTTGCTGAGGGAGCGGGAGATCCTTGGCGCGGCGGAACGGCTTTACCAGGCGGCTTCCGAATCGTATCAGGTTTTGTACGATGACGCCAATGGTCGCGCCGCCATTGAGTTGTTAAGCGCGGCGGAACGTTCGCTAGAACAAGCGGCGGGGATTGATCCGCGTTTGGAGCCGATTTTGCAATCGTTGCGCGAAGCGGCGTACGGGGTGGAGGAAGCCTCCCGCGAACTCCGCGATTATCAGCAGCAAGTGCAGTTTGATCCGGAGCGTTTAGCCGAGGTCGAGGCGCGTTTGGACGAGTTGACCCGGTTGAAACGGAAATACGGCTCGACTCTGGCCGAGATTCTGCAATTTGCCGATGCCTGTGCCCGGGAACTGGCGGCCATCACGAACCGGGAAGAACGTTCCCGGACGATTGAGGGCGATCTGGCCCAGGCCCGGGTCCAACTGGGTGAATTGGCGGAGCGCTTGTCAGAGCAGCGTCGCGCCGGCGCCGCGCGGTTGGATCAAGCGATCATGGCGCAGTTGCGGGATCTTAATATGGATAAGACCCAATTTAAAGTGAATCTAAGCCAGCAGGAGACGCCGACCGGCATCCCGGTGGCGGGCAAAAATGTCGAAGCGGCTGCTACTGGCGCCGACCGGATCGAGTTTTTGGTCGCCCCCAATCCGGGCGAGGGTCTGAAACCGATGGCCAAGATTGCCTCCGGCGGGGAATTGTCGCGGATGATGTTGGCTTTAAAAGCGATCCTGGCCGAACTGGACGAGATTCCGACGATGGTCTTTGACGAGATCGATGTGGGAATCGGGGGCCGGACGGCGCAGGCGGTGGCGGAAAAGATCCTCTTTATCGGCAGCGCCAGACAGGTGATTTCAGTGACTCATCTGCCTCAGATCGCCAGCATGGCCAAACAGCATTTCTATATCGAGAAACAAGTGCATGGCGAACGCACCGTCGTGTCGGTCCGGCCGCTCAACACCAACGAACGGGTGGAGGAACTGGCGCGGATGCTTGGCGGGGCGCAAGTTACCGATACCACTCGCCGTCATGCCCGGGAGATGTTATTGTTGGCGGAACGGTTGCGGTTGGGTGAAACATCTTGATGAAACGGGACGATCAAAACCCAGGCATTGACCTGGGTTTAACTATCGTTGACGCTTGCTGGATAAAGATGCCGGCAACCCCGCCGGGAATTAATCAACCTAAAATTACGTTAGGATGGACGAATGCATTTACGAATGGGAGATGAATGCCGATGAAAAAAGTCTTGTTCATTTTGGCGCTGGTCGCAGTCGTCGCCGTGGTTGGCTATGGTTTTTCCCATACCCTTGCAGCCAAAACCGGACCGGCGGTGGGAAATGTCGCGCCCGAATTTACCTTGCCGGATTTGAACGGGAAAAACGTCTCGCTTCAAAAAGTGATCGCCGCCAATAAAGTCACACTGGTTAACTTCTGGGCGACTTGGTGTCCACCGTGCCGGGCTGAGATTCCGGAGTTGGAGACGTTTTATCAAGCCTATGCCAAACAGCAGGTCGCGTTACTCGGCGTTAATCTCCAGCAACAACCGGCTGAAGTCCGGAATTTTGTCAGCCGGAATAAAATGAGTTTTCCGGTTTTGACGGACACGAGCGGGGCTGTAGGAAATACTTATCAGATTTATGCGATTCCGACCACATTTATTATCGATCAAGCCGGAAAGATCCGGGCGAAGATCGAAGGCAGCACCGATCTGAACACGTTAAAAAATAAAGTGCTGCCCTTATTGAAGGAGTAGCCCATGGCGATCGTCATGGCGTTTCTGGGCGGCTTATTATCGTTTTTTTCCCCTTGCATCTTGCCGATTGCCCCGGGGTACTTGGGGATTATCTCCGGTTCCTCGCTGGCAGAGTTGCAAGCGGGCGGCGCGGTCCGGCGCAAAGTCCTCCAAAGCACCGTGGCTTTTATCGCCGGATTCACCATCGTCTTCACGTTGATGGGCGTCACCAGCTCTTACTTGGGCGGGTTGCTCCGGGCCAACCGGATGTTCATCGCTAAAGCCGGCGGGATTGTGGTGATTCTATTGGGATTGCACCAGGCAGGCTGGTTGAGGCTTAGTTGGCTTTACCGTGAAAAACGACTACACCCTCAGTCTACGGTAGGAATATTCGGAGCGATTTTGGCGGGAATGGCGTTTTCGTTTGGATGGACGCCGTGTGTGGGGCCGATTTTAGGCTCGATTCTGGCGGTTGCCGGCGATACTGGCCAACCGGTCCAAGGGTTTTTGCTGTTATTGATCTACTCGGCCGGACTGGCACTGCCTTTCATCCTGCTGGCGTTGGGATTTGAAAAAGTGCTACCGCAGTTGAACCGGGTGAAACCTTACTTCCGTTATTTGGAGTGGCTGGCTGGCGGCCTGTTGATCGTAATGGGGATATTGTTGTTCACCGGCGGCATGGCGGGTATATCGGCCTGGTTTATCCAGCTGACCGGGGGTTGGAATCTTGAGAACGTCTTGCAACGACCGTAAAAATCCGTATTTGGAAAGCTTGTAGGCTAATGTTCATTTCCCCGTTTTTTCGTGGCGTAAGTCATAAGTAATGAACCATCCGCTTTTTCATCCATACGATGAAACAAGCGGATTTTTTTTGGTGGCAATAATGATAGCCCGCAATAGTGAAAAGAGTAGCTTAGATGTTGAATAAGAATATTATCCATATTTAACCAAAAATTGGTTTAAAAACCAAGTCGAGTTAATGGTTCACCGATAAAGTAAGATCGTAGGCGCTTACCAAGGGGAAATTGCTCATCACCATCAATTAATAATGGAGGGATGACGAATCATGCGATTACGATCGGTGTTTCAAAAATGGTTTTTAGCTTGCGCGGCGTTTGTCTCATTTAGTTCTTGTTTTGGCGCCGCGGCCCAGCCGGAAATGGTTCAAACCGCCATCCGGCAGAAGATTGAAGCCATAATTAAAACGGTCGACTCCGAACCGTATCAAGGAGCGGTTTCCAGTGCGGAGTTCATTGTGAAAGCGTTTCAACTAACCAAACAAAGACTCCCGGATCAACTGGAGTTCCGTTTCTATCAAGGATTGCTTGCGCAACAGTCGCTGAAACGCAGCGATCTCTGCGCTTTGTTGTTAGCCGATTCCGAAGCGAAAGTCACCTGGGACAAATGCCGGGAATTTATCCGGGGCAATCCGTTGGTGGAACTACAACAAACCGCGACGGCTCGCGTTGCGGCCGAGCGGTTGACGCAGGCCTCCGAAGCGGAGCTCGCCGCTTTGGTGCGGCAGCGTTGTCAATCTCCCCAACAAGCGGCGGCCGCCGTCAACCCGCAATTGACGGCGGCCAAGGCGGTTCCGGTTGAACCGTATGAGGAATATCAGGTATATTTCGGCTACTTACATGCGCATTCCGAGTTATCCGATGGCCAAGGCACAGCGCTTGAAGCCTATCAATTTGCGCGTGACCAAGGCAAACTTGATTTTTTCGCGTTGACCGACCATGGCGAGCTGCTCATCTCCTGGCCATGGAGCAAGAATAAAAAATGGGATCAGTTAAAAGCGGCGGCCGCAGCGACCTATGCCCCCGGAACATTTGCAACGTTGTGGGGGTTCGAATGGTCCAATCCGTTGCTTGGGCATATCAATATTATCAATACTGACGATTTCACCAACTGCATCGCCAATTTCGGCGTCGGTGACATCTACCGATGGCTGGCGAAGCGGCCGCAAGGTTTTGGGCAATTTAACCATCCCGGCGACTATGATTTGATTCAAAGTGAATTTGATCACTTTGAGATCATCAATCCGCAAGTCGTCCCGCAACTGGTGGGAATTGAGACCTGGAACGGCTCGCAACCGTTTGACAAGTATTTCTATGGCGGCAGCTATTCGGGCAACCGGTATAGTTATCTTGACGCGGCCAATCAGGCCGGCTGGCGGTTGGGGGCGTTGGGTTCGCAGGATAATCACCAAAAAGATTGGGGCACCAAAAATCGATTCCGGACGGCGGTGTTGGCCAAAAGCCTCACCCGGGAGGCAATTGTCGAAGCCTATCAGCAACGCCGTTTTTACGCCACCGAAGACGCTGATTTATGGTTGGACTTCCGTTGTTCCGGTTATTCGATGGGTTCGCAATTGACCGGCGTGCCGCGCCATTTCACCGTCTCCGCCTATGACAAAAGCGGCGACACCTTTGCCGAGGTCCGGCTCTACCGGAACGGCGATT
Source organism: Bacillota bacterium (assembly GCA_023410535.1). Lineage (GTDB taxonomy): Bacteria > Bacillota > UBA4882 > UBA8346 > UBA8346 > JAEYPR01. The sequence goes on from JAEYPR010000023.1 coordinate 75,927, forward strand.
TGCTCGCGACCCAAACCGTCGCCGGCAATTCGATCCGGGCTGTTTTTACCGATGACGACTGGAAGGAACCGGCGTATTATTATGTGATTGTCAGCCAAAACGACGCTAACGACCAAACCGGACGAAACGACGCGGCGATCACTTCGGCGATTTGGGTGGAATAACGGGTAGGAATTTGGAAGGCTGTTTGGGTGTAAGATGATTTTGATGCGCGAAAAGCTGGCGGTGGTGAGATGGCTGCCGGCTTTTTGTATTTTGGTTCGGGTAGATGCTTCGTTGTTTTGACCTCACCCCCTGACCCCTCTCCGACGGAGCAATACTGCGGGTTGTTCGGCGGCGAGGGGTGACGGAGCGGGAATTCAGGGCCAATGCCGGAAAGTTCAAAAGTATTCCAAAGCTTTAAATCAATATTGGTGTTAGGATATTACCGCAATATCAGTGGATGATGGAATGGGAAAGATACGGGTAATTGGTGGGAAATTGTGGATGAAGAGAAAGGATAAGCCATGAAAACTCATAATTTGGCCGTAAGTTCCATTCGGAAGAACAATTACACGGTGCCCCTTATCCGTTTCTCTGGTCAATGGTTA